>CAMCXL010000011.1 GCA_945883505.1 Rhodoluna limnophila | reverse complement strand
GCCCGGGCCGACAAAATCCCAGTTAGGGCAATTCCGGACTGCTCAGAAATTGCCACCGCATCCCATAAGGCACTGAGCTGCTCGGGGGAAACATCTAACCCAGCGCTAGCTGCTGATTTTCGTTTGGCTAGTGCGGCCGAAGATTTAACAGAAAGTCCAGCCGAGAGTCCAATCACCACCGCATCTAAAAAAGCTCCGGGGTCAGCTTCACGGGGTTTTGCTTTTTCGAGCATTCGAAGCGAAACGAGTCGAGCAATTATCAGTAGTACAAGTCCAAGACCAACCGCCAGGGATCCGAGTGAAGTTTCGAATGAGGAAGAAATTGCTGAGAGGCCAAGTAATTCAGCAAATACCACAGCAACTAGTGGAAGAAGCAAGATCAGGTTGGCGGTTGCCCTTGGGGAAGAAAAGGCAATCTTTAGTTCCGAATTTTGCTTTTGTTGAGCTTCGAACACCTCGGCTAGCCGATCCAAACTAAGGGCCAGGTTGCCGCCGGATTCTTTTGCGACCTCCCAGATAAACCGGAACTGGCTTTTTTGAAATGAGCTTAAGTTTTCTTCCTGAAAAGATCTAATGGCAGTTGCGCTGGTGGCACCGGATCTGAGCATGGCAGAAAGTTCTAGCACCGCAAGATTTGCACTCATGCCAGTGCCAGCTTCCGAGGCCGAACCAGAGCTTCCACCAGTAGCTGATTTTCTCGCAGGATGAATTTTCCGATTCCAGAAACCTTTCTTTTGCCTTTCTGAACCGAAAGGCAAATCACATAATCAAAAGCGGTAGCCGAGAGCCTGGCCAGTGCCTTAGAACCTAAGCCCTGTGCGCTGGCGATTGAGATTAGTCGCTCCGGGACTTGCTCTAAAGAATTAGCATGCAAAGTTGTAGCTCCGCGGTGACCGGTGTTTAGAGCCTGCAGCATGGAGATTAGCTCCTTGCCCCTTACCTCACCAACGCAGATCCGATCCGGTCGCATACGAAGGCCTTCTCGAACCAGATCGTCGAGGGTGATTTCGCCCTGACCTTCGATGTTTTTGGGCTTTGACTGAAGACAGATGATATTTGGTGCCGTTAGCTCGGTGACATCCTCGATGGCAACTACTCGTTCGTTCATTTCACCAAGCAGTGCCCGAAGCAGTGTGGTCTTACCGGTGCCGGTGGCACCGGTAATCAAGACGCTGCTACCCTCATGGGCAATTTGTTCAATGAGCTCGCGCTCTTGCGGGTTAGCGTAATCCGGTGTGAGCAGCCCAATAAGAGGTACCGGATTAGTTGCGTGCAGCCGAATCGAAATAAGGGTGGCTTGACTGCAGGCAGATTTTAGAACCGCGTGCACCCGAAGTCCCCCCGGCAGGCTGACATCAGCGAAGGGATTGGCTTGGTCGAGTCTTCGACCGCCCAGCTCAATAAGTTCCCTAGCTAGCTCGGCAAGCTCCGGCTCACTGAGACTCAGCTGGTCAATCTTCACAAGCCCCGTGCCCAGATCGGCGGTTGCGCAGTTGGGGCTTAGGCAAATGTCGGTTGCCTTGGGGTTATCGATTAGCTCCAAAAGGGCAGCTGGTAGTTGGGTATCCACGAAGCCAAGAATGAATCAAGTGCTCAGTGAATTGGGGGCTTTCGGCAAAGCTGTGGAGAAGTTAGGGGGCGGCAGGTTTTGGGGGAAAACCTGCCGCCTGGTGATAGCGATTGGGGGAATCTAACTATCGCAAGTCAGAGGAGAAATCCTGACTTAGATATTGTACGCATAAGCGAACATTACGTCTTGTTTATTTGTGGCATTATTGCGAGATACCACCAAGAATAGGGACAAGGTTGTCTAAGGAAACTGGAATCGAAAACCTGCTGCATGAGACCAGGAGATTTCCGCCAACTCCAGAATTTACCGCCCAAGCCATTGCCGGCCCAGGCCTCTACCAGCAGGCCCTGGAAGATCGCTTGACCTTTTGGGCCAAGCAAGCCAATCAGTTGCACTGGCATAAACCCTTCACCAAGACTTTGGATTTTTCCAACGCTCCCTTCGCGACCTGGTTTGAAGATGGTGAATTAAACGTTTCCTACAACGCCCTCGACCGGCACGTGCTAGCTGGCGGTGGGGACAAGATTGCCATTTACTTCGAGGGCGAAAACGGTGACACCAAAACCTACAGCTACCAAGAACTTCTTACCGAGGTTAAGAAAGCAGCAAACGCTTTTGCATCCCTTGGCTTAGTATCCGGTGACCGAGTTGCAATTTATATGCCGATGGTTCCAGAAGCGGTAATTGCGATGCTTGCAACTGTTCGCCTCGGAGCAATCCACTCTGTGATCTTTGGTGGCTTTTCGGCTGAATCACTTCGCAGTCGCATCAACGATGCGGAAGCGAAATTGATTATCACAGCTGACGGTGGCTACAGAAAAGGTAAAGTATCCGCACTAAAGCCAGCGGTTGACGAAGCTATCGCCGATGGTGCTTGCCCGAGCGTAGAATCCGTAGTTGTTCTAAAGCGCGGCGGCAATGAAGTTGGTTGGAACAAGCAGCTAGATCACTGGTGGTCCGATGTGGTTGATTCGGCCTCAAGCGAGCACGAGGCGGAAAGCTTTGGTGCGGAGCACCCGCTGTTTATTTTGTACACATCGGGAACAACCGGAAAGCCAAAGGGGATCCTGCACACCTCGGGTGGCTACCTGACTCAAGCTACTTTCACGCACAAGAACGTCTTTGACATTCACCCGGCAACCGACATCTACTGGTGCACTGCTGATGTGGGCTGGATCACCGGACACAGCTACGTGGTCTATGGACCACTTGCCAATGGTGTCAGCCAAGTAATTTACGAGGGCACCCCGGACACCCCAGACTGGGGTCGCTGGTGGAAGATCATTGAGAAGTACAAGGTGACCGTTTTGTATACCGCCCCAACCGCAATTAGAACCTTCATGAAGTTAGGTCGTGAGATTCCAGATAAGTACGACCTGAGCTCAATTCGAGTGCTTGGCTCGGTTGGCGAGCCAATCAACCCGGAGGCCTGGATTTGGTACCGCGACGTAATTGGTTCCAATAAGGCACCGATCGTTGACACCTGGTGGCAGACCGAAACCGGCGCCATCATGATCTCCCCGCTTCCTGGAATCACTGCCTCAAAGCCAGGGTCAGCCATGATCCCACTTCCCGGCATCTCGATGGAGATTGTCGATGACGCCGGTAAAAAGGTAACCAGCGGTGGCGGCTACCTGACAATCACCGAACCTTGGCCTTCGATGCTTCGAGGTATCTGGGGTGATCCCGAAAGATACAAGGAAACTTACTGGTCGCAATACCCCGGCCGCTATTTCGCTGGCGATGGCGCCAAGCTCGACGAGGACGGCGACGTTTGGATTCTGGGACGCGTCGATGACGTGATGAATGTTTCAGGTCATAGGCTTTCAACCGCTGAGATTGAGTCGGCTTTGGTTTCGCATCCCTTTGTTGCCGAAGCAGCGGTTGTTGGCGCCAAGGATGAAACTACCGGTCAGGCGATTGTTGCTTTTGTAATTCTTCGATCAGACCAGGTAGCTTTAGCGGGCAGCGACTCCGATGTCAGTAAATTACTTCGCGATCACGTCGCTAAAGAAATTGGTGCAATCGCAAAGCCAAGACAAATCATGGTGGTAGCCGAGCTTCCAAAAACTCGCTCGGGAAAAATTATGCGAAGACTTCTTAGAGACGTAGCCGAAGATAGACCCATCGGCGATGTTACAACTCTGGCCGACACTTCAGTCATGTCAGTTATAACGGACAAGTTAGAAGCTGGAGCTACCGACTAATCTCCACGATTAGTTCGACCTCAACCGGAGCATCCAGCGGCAATACCGCAACCCCAACCGCGCTTCGGGCGTGAATTCCTTTATCGCCTAAAACCCTTCCTAGAAATTCACTGGCGCCGTTTATGACTCCAGGCTGTCCGGTGAAAACAGGAGTCGAGGCAACAAAGCCAACAACTTTTACAACCCGAACTATTTTGTCCAGGTCCCCAATTGCCATCTTGATTGCGGCTAGGGCGTTAAGCGCACAAACTTCGGCGAGCGCCTTGGCGTCCTCGGCCGAGACCTCAGCGCCGACCTTGCCGGTGCGAAGTAATTGACCATCGCGCATTGGAAGCTGACCGGAGGTAAAGACCAGGCTGCCGGATTGAACCGCTGGGATATAGGCAGCCAGGGGCTTGGAGGTTTCAGGAAGTAATAGCCCGAGGTCAGCTATTTTCTGCTCGACTAAAGACATTTCAAGCCACCGGGCGCTTGAAGTAAGCAACTAGGCCGCCCTCTGGGCCGGTCACAATCTGAACCAGCTCCCAGCCCTCAGAACCCCAATTGTTCAGGATTTGGGTGGTGTTATGGATGATCAGGGGGGTGGTTATGTACTCCCACTTAGTCATAGTCAGCAGCCTCTCAGGGTTAGCAAGTATTCTTAAAGCTTATTCGCAAGAAAGGTGTGGCTAACCCCCCATGCTTGGACTAATCGGAAAGCTCTTTGGCCTAAGCGCCATAGCCGGTCTATTGACCATGGCACTTGTGGCACCGGTTGCAGCGGTTGGAAGCTACGCCACCTCGGCAGGAATGTCCATCTTTGACGGCCTCCCCGACTACATAAAGCCGGTAAACGCCTCCCAGGCCTCCACTTTGTATGGCACCTCAAAGGGTGAGCCGGTAGTTGTGGCCACTTTTTACCACGAGAACCGTATCTCCATCGACTATGACGATATGAGCCCAAACATCCGAAATGCCGTGGTCGCAACCGAAGACCCTAGGTTCTTTCTCCACGGCGGTGTGGATGTTTTATCCCTAACCAGGGCAACCCTCGGGGTTGCCGCTACCGGTCTTGGGGGACCGGGAGCTTCGACCATCACCATGCAGTACGTCAAGAACTCACTGGTCGAATCAGCCAACCTATCCGGTGACGAAGAGGCTATCGCAGCCGCCACCGCTGTCACCATCGATCGTAAGCTCCGTGAAATAAGACTCGCCATTGCCCTTGAGGCAGTAGCCACCAAGAAGGAAATCCTGGCCGGCTACCTAAACTTGTCTTTCTTTGGCAACCAGATCAACGGCATTGAAGCTGCCTCAAACTACTACTTCGGGGTCAAGGCCAAAGACCTAACCGTTCCCCAAGCTGCACTATTGGCTGCAATGCTAAAAGCTCCAAACGAATACAAGCCTGACGAACCAGAGAATCTGCCGATTGCAAAGATCCGTCGCGACTATGTCATCGACAACATGCGCGATGAGGGATACATTACCTCGGCAGAAGCAAACGCTTATAAAGCCGAACCCGTTGAGCCAAACATCACCAAGGCACCAACCGGTTGTGAAGCAAACCAGCAGACCGCATACTTCTGCGACTACGTAGTTTGGACTATTCGAAACTCTCCCGAATTTGGTCTTGCAATTGAAGACCGCGAGACCCTGCTTCGACGCGGTGGACTTGAGATTTACTCCACCATGGACATCGAGTTGCAAAACACCACCGACAAGGTAGTCAAGCGCGAGATGCCAGTAGACAACGAGTGGAACTTGGGTGCCGCTTCGGTTTCGGTTGAAGTTGGAACCGGAAGAGTTTTGGCGATGAGCCAAAACCGAGTCTTTGATCAAAACGTCGACGAAGACCCAACCACCACAAGCGTTAACTACTCAACCGATAAGGCCTACGGCGGATCATCTGGATTCCAGACCGGCTCGACATACAAGATCTTCGTTTTGGCGGAGTGGCTTTCCAAGGGCTTCTTACTCGGGGACCGAGTAGATGCAAGAAAGAAAGAGTGGAATGCCGAGGAGTTCTCGGCCCGCTGCGGCGGCTTGGTTGGAGTCTGGGAACCGCAGAACTCCAACGATGAGAAGTACATCAACGAAAACGTGCTTCGTTCAACGGCCAGATCCATTAACACGGCCTTTGTCTCGATGGCCGCCCAGCTAGATCTTTGTGACATTAGGGACATGGCCCAGCGCCTTGGCGTCCAACGAGCCGACGGCAATGAGCTTTCCTATGTGCCCTCTTCGGTACTTGGAACCAATGAGCTTTCAGCACTTTCCTTGGCTGGCGCCATGGCCGGTTTTGCTAACCAGGGTGTTTACTGCTCCCCGGTTGCAATCGACCGAGTGATCGTTCGATCAACCGGTATCGAGATGCGAGTTCCAACCACCCGCTGCACCCAGGCCATGACCCCCGAGGTTGCAGCTGCTGCGACCTACGCCTTCGAGCAGGTCATAACCGGTGGAACTGGAACCAGGTCAAGAATTGACGACGACGTTCCAATTGCCGGTAAGACCGGGACCTCAGACAGCTCGGTTCAGACTTGGATGACCGGTTACTCCAGCGAGGTTGCAACGGCAGCTTGGGTTGGAAACGTCTCGGGCGCTGTCAAGGTTGATAACACTTCGGTTCGAGGATTATTTGGTGGCGCGGTGCGCCACGAAATTTGGCGCAAGGTAATGACCCGCGCCAACAAGCTCTACGGAGGAAGCGCATTCCCTACTCCACCAGAGATTTACCTGGGCGCATCGAATGTCATCATGCCAAACGTTAATGGTCTGCTTCCAACCGATGCGGAAGAGTTTATTAAGCTTGCCGGCTTGTCAGTGAAAATTGCCAAGACCCCGATTCTGTCTTTGAATCCAATTGGAACTGTCGCATCAGCTGACTACCAAGCCGGAACTGAAGTTATTCGCGGATCCCTGGTGACTTTGTATATCAGTAAGGGTGGATCGGTTGTGGTTCCCGATGTTGCAGGTCTTACCGTTGCCGAAGCTAAAGCAAGACTTTTAGAAGCCGGGTTCCCAGCAGTTAGTGAACCGGTACCCTCCCAGGTGCAGTACTTTGTGAATTCGTCCACTGTTCCAAAGGGCAACGTAGTTTCAACAAGTCCAGGACCTGGAACCCCGGCGGAGGGGCTCGGAGCCATCTTGCTGGTTATTAGCAAGGGCCCTAATTAGCCTCTGGGTTTGGCTGGCTCTAATCGCCATTGCCTTCTGGGCAATTGTCATAGAGCGTCAGCTTTATGTAATTCGCGAAGAGACCATAAAGGTTTTACCCGAAGGCTCTAAACCAATCCGGGTCTTACAAATTGGCGATATACATCTAGCCCCCTGGCAAAAAAACAAGATGCGCTTTTTGAAATCTTTAGGCAAAAAAGATATTGACCTAGTTGTCAACACCGGTGACAACCTAGGTCACAAAGATGCCATCAAGCCGCTGCTTGATGCCCTTTCCCCGTTACTTTCAAAACCCGGTGTCTTCGTCCATGGCTCAAATGACTACTACGCCCCAGAACTAAAAAACCCATTCGGATATCTATTTCGACCCTCCGCTAGCCCACGAGGCGACCGGGTTGAGTCTGGAGCGTTGGTTGCTGGAACCCTAGACACCAAGGCATTGACAGCCGGCTTTGAAGCAGCCGGCTGGCATAACCTGAACAATCGATCCCAAGAAGTTGTTGTGAACGGAAGCCAGATTCGCTTTATTGGGATCGATGATTTCCACATCGGTCTTAGTGATTTAGAAAAAGTCTCTGCAAGTAATCAGTTCACTATCGCCCTGACCCATGCACCGTATATGAAAGTAATTGAAAAGTTCACAAGCGTTGGGGTAAGCCTAATTTTTGCCGGTCACACCCACGGTGGTCAGGTGCGGCTTCCTTTTATTGGAGCACTAACCACCAATTCAGACCTGCCAAAAAAGTTTGCTCGAGGTGTGTCGGGTTGGAGCTTTGGTGACCGCAATTCAATACTGAGCGTTGTTGCCGGACTGGGTAATTCTATTTTTGCACCGGTCAGGTTTCTTTGCCGGCCAGAGGTAAGGCTAATTACTCTTACCTAGTGCAACTACTCACTAGTTGCCCAGGCCTCAGGCCCAAGCACAATGAAGTCACCGGTTGAGTTTTCACACCTCGCAACTTGACCCTCGACAAAGCAATTGAAGCCAAATGTTGTTATTCTCTCACCGCTAGCAAGAACCGGGGATGAAGAAGCGTCTGACCAGTTAGCGTTGGCACAGGTGAACTCGGCCATCTTTGATCCTTCGACCGGCTTGCCACGAAGCCTTAGCTGAAAGCCGTAGGTGTATTCGCAGTCGGCGGGAACCGGAAGCAATTCATACTTAGCGTCAAACTCTTTGTGTTCGCAGATCACAAAGTCATCAAACTCGCTCATGGTGCACCAGGTTGGGCCATCGCCCACCTTGAAAATAACGTCTCCGTAGCTTGTTAGAAAAGCCCCCGGATCAACATCGACAACCTCTGCCGGGGGCGCCGTTGGAACTAACTCCTGGTCAATTGTTGGGGTTGGCTCGGGAGTTGGTTCTAACCCTTCGCCCTCGGCGGTGCAGCCTGAAAGCACCAGGCTCACTGCGAGCAGGCTAGTACCTAGTAAAAACTTCCCCATGGCTAAATGATAGCTACGCCGAATCTAGAAACCCTTGATTCAAGCCCCGTTCGAGGTAACGGGTCAGTAAAGATTCAAAGCTATTTTCTGCCCCAGCGGATCTTTAGCCAGAACCGCTCGTGGAGGTAGTAAAGAACGAAGTTAACGAGGTTAGAGATTAGGGACAGCGAGGCCGCGAACTGCCAGTTTCCCGTCATGGCAAAGCCCACAATGAAGGTGACGGCTATGGCTATTAATCGCCAGGTGATGGACTTGGCTAGGGAGCGTCTTTTTGTTATCACTCAGAACTCTTTGGCAACCAGCTCGGCAATTTCATAGGTGTTGAGCGCAGCCCCTTTTCGGAGGTTGTCACCAACCACGAACATATCGATGCTGTTATCAAAATCCAGAGCTTGCCTAACCCGCCCAACAAAAGTCGGGTCTTGCCCTGCCACAAAAGCTGGGGTTGGATAAACGCCGTTGGCTGGATCGTCCATCAAGACAACGGTTGGCTGGGCCTCTAGTTCTTTATGCACCTCGGCAACGGTCAAGGGTTTAAGAAAAGTTGCGTGCACGGCTAGCGAGTGAGAGACCTGGACCGGAACCCGAACGCAGCTGGCTGCAACCTTGAGATTGGGAATACCCAGAATCTTGCGCGACTCGTTTCTTACCTTTAACTCTTCGGAAGAGTGCCCACCGTCCTTGAGAGATCCCGCCATCGGTATAACGTTGAGCGCAATTGGCACCGGCCAAGGAGAGTCCGTCAGGTTTAGGCCAGAAGCCTTGATGGCATGAGAGACATTGTCGGATTCAAGACCGGAATTGGAATCCTTTGCAACCGCAGCAGTTTCTTTTTGCAATTGTTCAATTCCAACTGCACCCGCTCCAGAAACTGCCTGGTAGCTTGCAACAACCAGCTCAGTTAGCGTCCACTTCCGGTGCAGTGCACCAAGGGCAGCCATCATGGTGAGGGTCGTGCAGTTCGGGTTAGAGATGATTCCAAGCGGTCGGTTCTTGGTCTGCTCCGGGTTAACCTCTGGAACAACCAGCGGGACCTGATCGTTCATGCGAAAAGCTGCCGAGTTATCAACCACTACCGCTCCACGTTCAACAGCAATCGGTGCCCAGAGCTCGGATATCTCGTCGGGAACATCAAACATTGCAATATCAATGCCATCAAAAGCTTCGGCAGAAAGTTCAACCACTGTTAGCTCCTGGCCGTGAACGGTTAACTTCTTTCCGGCAGAGCGCTTTG
Source organism: Rhodoluna limnophila (assembly GCA_945883505.1). Classification (GTDB taxonomy): domain Bacteria; phylum Actinomycetota; class Actinomycetes; order Actinomycetales; family Microbacteriaceae; genus Rhodoluna; species Rhodoluna limnophila_B. The sequence goes on along the minus strand of CAMCXL010000011.1, from coordinate 15,589 downwards.
ATGCAATAAGTCTGATTTCGCCCCAGATGTTTTCGCGCGCGTTTATGATCGAAATCATTACGGTGCCAACGGCACCGGTTGCGCCAACTAGAGCAAGGCTTGGCTTATTTGACATCTATCTTCCTGATCCCGCATAGACAACAGCTTCGGCTTCGCCGTCTAAACCGAAGGCGGTGTGGACAACCTTGGCAGCTTCATCAACTTGATCAATGTTGGTCACAACCGAGATCCGGATCTCAGAGGTTGAAATCATTTCGATGTTGACACCGGCTTTGGCAAGAGCTCCAAACAAAGTTGCCGAGACTCCGGAGTGAGTTTTCATACCCGAACCAACAATCGAAAGTTTCCCGATTTTCTCATCAAGCTGCAAAGAGTCAAACCCGAGGGTGGCCTTAGCGGACTCGAGGGCAGCAACTGCCTTTTTGAAGTCATCGGCTGGCAAGGTGAAGGAGATGTCTGAGAGGTTGGTTTTGGAGGCCGCGATGTTTTGAACAATCATGTCGATGTTCACATCGGCCTTGGCCACCACTGTGAAGATTTGGGCAGCGGTACCCGGAACATCGGGAACACCGACCACGGTGATTTTTGATTGACCTTTGTCTACGGCTACGCCTGCAACCACTGACTCTTCCATGTTTTCTCCTGTCGAATAAACAATTGTTCCAGGGTCATCGCTAAATGTGGAGCGAACCCGAAGATTTACTTTGTGCCTTCTTGCAAACTCCACTGCCCTGATATACAAAATCTTGGCCCCGGCAGCTGCCAGCTCAAGCATAGATTCGATGTCGATGGCGGCAAGCTTTCTAGCCTGGGGAACCAGCCTAGGGTCTGCTGTGTAGACACCGTCAACATCGCTATAGATCTCACAGAGATCTGCGTTTAGGCCAGCAGCCAGGGCGACGGCGGTGGTGTCAGAGCCACCCCGACCCAAAGTGGTGATGTCTCCACTGGATGGGTCAAACCCCTGGAAGCCGGCAACAATTGCAATCTCACCGTCGTCAATTGCACCTCTAACCCGATCTGGGGTGACTTCAGAAATTCTTGCGTTGCCGTAGGTCGAGTCGGTGATGATGCCAGCCTGCAGACCTGAGAAGGATCTAGATTTTTCACCCAGGTCATTTATTGCCATCGACAAAAGTGCAACAGAGATGCGCTCACCCGCGGTGAGTAACATATCTAGTTCTCTCGGGGTTGCGTAAGGATTCTTCGAGACCCCATTGGCAAGATCTAATAGCTCGTCGGTGGTGTCCCCCATGGCCGAGACCACAACGACAACCTGATTACCGGCGCGGTGAGTTTCGATTACGCGTTTGGCAACCACTTTGATTTTTTCAGCATCGCCAACGGATGAACCGCCGAACTTCTGAACGATGAGTGCCAAAACCAGCTCCTGGGGAAATTTGGGGAGTTGCCTCGATCTTTGAGGCGGATAAACCCCAAGTCTAGCTGACTGTCCTTCTGCCCTCAAAGGCTCGGCCGAGAGTAATCTCGTCCGCATATTCCAAATCGCCCCCAACTGGAAGCCCAGAAGCCAGCCTAGAAATCGTTATTCCCATTGGCGAAAGCATCCTGGTTAGGTAGGTGGCGGTAGCCTCCCCCTCCAAGTTTGGATCGGTAGCGATGATTACCTCTTTGATATCGGGGTCGGCAAGCCTTGAAACTAGCTCTTTGATCCGAAGGTTATCGGGACCAATTCCCTCAATCGGAGAGATGGCTCCACCGAGCACGTGATACAAACCTTTGAATTCGCGGGTTCGCTCTATTGCCTGAACGTCCTTGGATTCTTCAACCACGCAGATGCTGGCCTTTGACCTTCTGGGGTCGCGGCAGATATTGCAAAGCTCAGCTTCGGCTACGTTGCCGCACTGCTCACAAAACCGAACTCGCTCCCGAACCTCGGTTAGCACCTCGGCCAAGCGTTTGGCCTGATCGGCATCGGCCTGCAAAAGATAGAAAGCAATTCGCTGGGCGGACTTAGGTCCTACCCCTGGAAGTCTTCCAAGCTCGTCAATGAGCTCTTGGATTACTCCCTCGTACATCTATCGACCACCGGCTTTGGGATCTTGCAGTGGTTCGGCACCCAACATTTCGCGAAGCAGTGACTCTCCGTAGCGAGCTTCTTCGTTCACCATCCCGTTGCGAGATTTAGCTTCTGGTTCAGCTGGCTTTAGCTCTTTGGCTACTTCACTAACAACCGGCATTGATGTTGTTGGTGGGTGGGACTGATCGGAGGATTGTGCCATTTCTGAACTAGCTTCTGCTGCCTCAACGTGGGGCTTGAATTTCACCTGAAGCCCCAAAACAGCAAAGATTGCTTTTCTAAGGGCATCGGTTGAGCGGCTATCGGCTTTGAATCCATCCAGATCTTTTTGGCTCAAGAACTTCAAAGTTAATACATCGCCGGAAAGATCCATCACAGTGAGTGTGAAGGCAACCACCCAAGCCGACTTAGATTCAGCTTTCACCTGACTTAGAATTTCTGGCCAGGCTGCAATCATGGCCTGAGTTGTGATTCCAGCCACAGCAGCTGGTGCAGCTGCTTTTGCAGTTGGCGCTACCTTTGCAGGAGCTTGTGCAGCTGCTGCAACAGGAGCAGAAGCTTTTGGTGCTTGGTTTGAAGCGGCAGGTTGTGCAGCAGCAGGTGCATCAACACTTTGGGCTACGCCCATTCGGCGCTCCAGTCTTTCGATTCTTGCAAGCGATCCGACCTCGGTCTTATCGCTTGAAGGGACAAGTACCTTTGCGCACATCAATTCAAGCTGCAGCTTCGGGCTAGTAGCTCCAGACATTTCAGAAAGAGCAGCCGAGACGGCATTGGCGGCGTGGGTTAGCTCGCTCATTCCAAAGCTCATGGCTTGTAGCTTCATCTTTTCTAGCTCATCGTCGGCGATGCCTCGAAGCACAGCTTTGGCGTCATCGCCTACCGATAAAACAACAATCAAGTCGCGAAGTTTTTCCAACAGATCTTCAACAAACCTTCTTGGGTCCTGACCGGACTGGATTACCTTATCTACCGAGGAAAACACCAGAGAAGAGTTCTGGGTTGCAAAAGCATCAACCACTTCATCCAACAAGCTGGCGTGAGTGTATCCGAGCAGGGCCGCTGCCCTGTCGTATTCGATTTCAGCCTTGCCGTTTTTAACTTCAGATCCCGCAATCAACTGATCAAGAAGGGATAGTGAATCACGAACCGATCCGCCGCCTGCGCGAACCACCAGGGTCAATACTCCTTTACCTGGGGTGACTTTTTCTGAAGCACAAACTTCTTCCAAGTAAGCAAGCATTTGGGCAGGTGGCACCAGTCGGAACGGGTAGTGGTGGGTGCGGGAGCGAATGGTTCCGATTACTTTTTCAGGCTCTGTGGTAGCAAAAATAAACTTCACGTGGGCCGGTGGTTCTTCAACAATCTTCAGTAGTGCATTGAAGCCCTGCGGCGTGACCATGTGAGCCTCATCAAGGATGAAAATCTTGTAGCGATCTCTGGCCGGTGCAAAGATTGCTCGCTCACGCAAATCTCGGGCGTCGTCAACACCGTTGTGTGATGCGGCATCAATCTCAACTACATCAAGAGAACCCGATCCATCACGAGAAAGCTCAATGCAGCTGGCGCACTTTCCGCAAGGAGTATCGGTTGGACCCTCGGCGCAGTTTAGGCAGCGAGCCAAAATTCTTGCGGAGGTGGTTTTTCCACAACCCCTGGGTCCTGAGAAAAGGTAAGCGTGGTTTACGCGGTCGGTTTGGAGTGCGGTCATCAAGGGCGCAGTGACCTGGGATTGTCCGATTAGCTCGGAAAAGGCTTCGGGGCGGTATCTGCGGTAGAGGGCTTGAGTCACGATTACAACCTAGCCTTTCGAGCAGACAAATAAAGTAAAAAGACCCCCCGCACACCCATCAGAGCCCAGCTACCCTTGCTATCTTTCGATCCTGGGGGAGTTCACCAAGATGACGCCGCACGGGGAGTCCTCGATAATTCTAAGCCTTGGAACCGGCGCCCAGTTTCGCACTCTTCAGGACCCCAAAATCTCTGTTCAGGTGAACATTCTGGAAACAAAAGCTGATTCCGGGCACCGGTCAATCTAAGCTTCAGGAGAATTGTCTAAGACGCGGAAGGGCGGCTAATGCACAGCATTGCTAAAAGATCAGTCGCTGAGTTTATTGGAACTGCAATCCTGGTTTGTACCGTGGTGGGTTCAGGCATAATGGGAACCAATCTCTCAGACGATTTAGCGGTTGCGCTTTTAGTGAATGCACTGGCTACAGTTGCAGTTCTGGCTCTTCTGATCCAGCTCTTCGCACCAATTAGCGGAGCACATTTTAATCCAGCGGTGTCGCTGGCGATGGCCTTTACTAAACGTCAGAAGCTTGCCGACACGGTTATCTACGTAATGGCACAAATCAGCGGTGCTATCGCTGGTGCGATAACCGCCAATCTCATGTTTAATCTTGCGGCCGTCCAGTTTTCCCAGAACGTCCGCTTCTCCCCTGGAACGTTTCTAGGTGAAGTAATCGCAACCGCAGGGCTAATAACAGTTATCTATGTTCTGATTGAGCGAAACCAGGAAAAACTAATTCCGGTAGCAGTTGCAGGCTGGATCGGCACGGCCTACTTCTTTACTTCTTCAACTTCGTTTGCCAACCCGGCTGTGACAATTGGGCGCGTCTTTACAGACACCTTCAGCGGAATTGCGGCCGATTCAGTTTTGCCATTTATTGCCGCTCAACTTATTGGAGCCGCAATCGGTGTCTTGTTTAGTAAGACCGTGCTGTCAAACAAAACCAGATAGTTTTTAGCAACTACTTGATTTTGTGTAGCGCCTTACTCTCGAGCTTGGTTCCCTCAACGTCAACATCTGGCATTGCCCTATCGATCCACTTAGGTATGTACCAGGCGGATTTGTTCAAGATGGTCATGGCTGCTGGAACCAGTAGGAGCCTTACCAAGAAGGCGTCGATTAGTACTCCGATTGCCAGACCGAACCCGATTGGCCTAATGGTTGCAAGGTGGGAGAAGGCAAAGCCTCCAAAGACCGTGATCATGATCAGGGCCGCAGCAATCACTACCCCGCGGGATAAGTGGATACCAAAGTTAATCGAATCCAACGGATTCTTGCCGTGGGAGTAAGCCTCGCGCATGCCAGAAACTAGGAACAGCTGGTAGTCCATCGCCAGACCAAACAAGATTCCAATCAAGAATATTGGAAGGAAGCTAAGAATTGGCCCTGGGCTTGAAACCGCAAAGAGTTCAGCCAACCAACCCCACTGGTAAACAGCAACAACAGCACCGAGGGTTGCCGTCACGGTGAGTAAGAATCCCGCTGCCGCAAGAATCGGAATCAGGATTGATCTAAACACCAGCATCAGCAAGAAAAGCGATAGCAAGATAACTGTCGCTAGATAAAGAGGTAACACATCGGCAATCTTGTCCGACACGTCAATGTTGGTTGCGGTGATTCCGGTAACACCAATTTCGGCATTGATACCTTCAAAGAAGCTCTGCTGCAGATCACGTATGTCGTAAATTAGCTGCTCGGTTTCAACACTGGATGGACCACCGGTTGGAACAACTTGGAAGATAAAGGTCTTGCGGTCGTCAGAAATACTCGCAGGAACTGCAGCCACCACGTTTTCTAGAGTCATGATTTCGGTTGCAACATCGGCCTGGAATGACAAAGTGTCGTCCTCTAGAACTGGTGTATCTGTTGAAACAACAGTTGTCACCTGACCGTTAAAGCCAGCTCCAAAGCCATCGCTGATGGCGTTATAGGCCAGATAGGCGGTGGAGTCTCTTGGTTCAGAACCGCCGTCTGGAAGACCCAGTCTCATTTCAGTAAGAGGTATCGCCATGATTCCCAATACGGCAACGATCGAGAACACGGTCACGAACGGGTGACGGGTAGCCCAAACCGGCTTCAGTGCATTTTTGGGTTCGGTATTTTTCTTGGCTGCCTTTTTCTTCTTGGGAGAATCTAGCTCAGCTCGTTCTTTCTTGGAAAGAATCTTGTCGCCAATCAAAGACAGCGCTGCTGGGGTGACTGTTAGAGCAATCCCAACTGCAATCACAATTGCAATTGCAGCCATCGAACCCATAAGACCAACAAAACCGATACCGGTTAGGTTCAGTGCTACCAGTGCGATGATCACCGTGAGGCCAGCGAAGAACACCGCGTTACCGCTGGTGCCATTAGCTAGGCCGATAGATTCACGAATCTCCATACCGGAGCGAAGCTGTCTTCTGTGACGATTGACGATAAACAGTGAGTAGTCGATACCAACAGCGAGCCCGAGCATCACACCCAAAACAGGGGTAGTTGAGTTCATCTCAATCTCAGAAGCAAGCGAGAAAACAATCGCCGCAGCTATTGCGACTCCAACCACGGCAGAAAAAATCGGTATTGCCATGCCGATGATGGTTCCAAGCAAGATGAACAAAACGATAGCGGCAGCAATTAGCCCAATGACCTCACCGACTCCAAGAATGCTTCCGAAGGACTGTGTGAGCTCCTGTGAAAACTCCACCGTGATTCCAGGCAGATTTGCATTGGAGAGTGAATCAACTACTGATTGCCTAGTTGCTACCTCGACCTCGGTACCTCGCTCGTCAAATCTAATGCCCGCTAAAGCTACCTTTTCGTCGGTGGAGACTGTCGTGTACCTAGCTGTGGCAGCTAGTAGCTGTTCTCCAATTTCGAGATCAATCTTGGCTTGGCTTAGTTCCTCGATCCCTGACTCGAACTCGACTCGAGCATTTTCTAGCTCTGTCTTGCCACTACTTATCTCTTTTCGAGCAGCTTCAAGCTCGGCCTTACCGATTTCAATTTGCTGGGCGGACTCTTCCGCAGCCGCCCGCTGCTGAGAAACCTGCTGAAGACCAGCTTCGAGCTGCGCCTTATTGGCAAGCAGTTCCTGCTGCATCGACGCTGGAGCGCCCGAGGCCTGTAATTGGGCGAGGCCAGCTTCAACCTGGGCTAATTTTGATTTAAGGTCCGCTTCCGCGTCATCTAATTCCTTTAGCCCTGCAGCTAACTCCGCTTCGCCCGCCAGCAAATCTTGCTCCGCTTTTATAAGCTCTCGCTCACCATCGGCTAATTTCTGCTCTGCATCAATCAGTTCTTTCTCGCCATCGGAAATGGCTACATCTGCCTCAGTCAGTTCCTGCTTGCCATCGATAAGGTCTTGTTCACCGTTTTTTATTTCATCCTGAACAACGAATGGGTCAATGGCTTCAGAAATTCCCGGTAGAGCTTCGACGTCGGCAAGAGCCGAAGAGATAGCTTCACGATCAGAGGCGTTGAATGGCCCAGCATCTTTATAGAAAACAACCTGGCCGGATCCTCGGCTCGCCTCAGGGAAAGTGCTCTGAAGCTTGTCGACAACAACCTGGGATGGAACTCCATCAATCGACATAGCTGTGGTGAGTTTTGCACCCAAGCTCAAAGCTAAAGAACCTGAGATCACTAGAAGCACTAGCCAGGCAACAATCACCTGCCAAGCTTTACGCGCTGAGAAAAGACCGAGTTTGTATAGCAGGGTTGCCAAAGTGAATTCCGTTTCGCTAGCTAGTGCACGGCCGCAAAGAAATCATCGTTTCGATGCGAATTGGGATTGATTCGAAAATTAGATTTAAAAAGCCACTAATTTCCTCAAGCCCAATTTTAAGGGCTCTAAGCAAACTCAGGACTCGCTGCCGGTGGTTCTCAGTAAACTCGGAGGCTACTGACCCTCACCGGTTTCGTCCGTCACTGGTGGGGTGGGAAGAGGGAGGCCCACAACCACCACACTAATTGCATCCACACGCACCTTCTCGGGTAGCGGGATAAGCGTCGCCGAAAGAATCACACCCTGGGAGTCTTGTCTCAGGAGGTATCTTGCCATGGTGCGCTTCAAGGTAGTGTCCTCGCCACACAGGGCCATGTCCACTGAGTAGATTGCCTGGTAAGGAACAACTACTTCATCCAATCCCGCCTCAGCCTGAGGCTCGATTGAAGGGTCCAAAGCAACCTTTACTCCTGACCCATCAACAGTTGACGTGAGCTGCGTTGAAGCTGAAAGGAGTCCTGTGTATGAGGCGCGAACAAACGACTCAGGGTCGTTTGGGTCTGCCATCACGGCAACTGTTGCAGCTCCCAGATATGAAGCTGCTCCGTAGCTAGCTATCGAGATGGCACCTTCTTCAGAGGGGGCTGCCAAATCAGTCTCGTTTAGCGATGTGTAGTCAGCCACTCCTGAGAGGTCCAGTGGAGTACCGGCTAGGCGGCCGATCCAATCCGACAAGACAGTCTTGGCAGACACGGTGGCTACGGTTGGTAAAACAATCGGCAGATCAGGGAGCGGGAAATCGCCATTAAATTCAGCTAGGGCTGGGTCTGACCAGTTGGTGATTGTGCCATTGAAGATGTCAACAATTTGTTGGGCCGTCAAAAAGACTTCAAAGAAATCGGGAATGTTTACTACCAATACCGCAGCATCAATTGCAACTGGAACTTGTGCAAATGGCTTACAGATACCGCCAACCAACGATGACTCCGAGACGACCAGGCCTGGATCTTTTACAGTGTCGTCCACCGGAAGAAGGGGCATGTTCTCACAGGCAAAAAGTAGCGAGTCAGACCATGACAGAGCGAGATCGGTCATGGACTCAGGAAAAACTGCGGTGACTTCGCCGTCTTCGCACTGAACCTCGAGTTCTGCCTGAAGAGCGAGAAGGCCGGGGGGAATAGGAGGGTCACAAGCCGTTAGCGAGAGGCTAACCAAAAGTGCAGCAGCAGCTGACTTTACTACTCGGGCTTTCAACATGTTCTTCTCCTTTTTCCTTTTATTATCCAGCACAAAAGCGCGGCCCGTACTGGGCCGCGCTCTCGTGACTGGAGGTCATTGTTGCTTAGTGTTACTTGACTCCTGCAACCAACTTAAGAGCTGTGGTGCGTAGTGATCCAGTGATTGGAACATAGTCACCAGCAGCGGCACGCTGTGGACCACAGGTCTTCAGAATGAATTCGAAGTAGTCCTTTACAGCAGCAGCCTTGGCTGCGGACTTGTTGTCTGCAGTTCTAGCAAGTCCGTAAGCAATCAAAGTAATTGGGTAAGCTCCAGAAACCTTCTTCTTGTAGTTGAAAGTAACGATTCCTTGGCTGTCGCTTGCCTGAGCTCCGATGAACTTACCGGCGGTTGCAACAGTTGGAAGAACGAACTGGCCATTTGCGTTCTTGACAGCTGCGAAATTTAGCTTGTTCTTCTTCGCGTCTGCTGGGTCAGCATAGGTGATTGAGTACTGGGTCTTAGCTACCGTTGAGGTCACACCCTGGTTCTGTGGAGCACCGATACCAACTGGGGTCTTGCCTAGTGCAGTCGCCCAAACACCGTTTGCCTTCCATGAACCGCCAACAGTCTGTGTCAAGTAGTTGCTGAAGTTTCCAGTTGTACCTGAGCTGTCAGAGCGGTAGACAACCTGAATGTTCTTCTTTGGAAGCTTAGCTGTTGGGTTTAGCTTCTTGATTGCAGCGTTGTCCCAGGTCTTGATTGTTCCATCGAAAATGCTTCCGATGGTCTTTGCGTCCAAGCGGAGGCTCTTTACTCCAGGAACGTTGTAAGCAATGGTGATTGCTCCAGCTACTAGTGGAACGTGAACGAAGCTTTTAGGCTGAGCCTCAGTTGACTTGTATGCATCATCAGAGCCACCGAAGTCAGTAGTACCGGCGGTGAACTGAGATCTACCAGTTCCTGATCCGGTGGAAGTGTAGTTTGCCTTGTTCTTTGTGTAGAGAGCTGAACAGGTCTGCTGGAATGAGTTCATGAAAGATGAACCCGAGCCTGTGATTGTCTCGCTGGCGTGCGCGGCAGGTGCCACGAACGCGATGCTTGCTAGCAACGCGCTTGCTGCCAGGATTCCGCTAATCTTACGCATTAGTTTTTCTCCTTGATTTACTTTGTCTCGACTTGAGATGCTTCCATTACAGTGACTGCGGGTGAAGCTCCAGTGTTCACCAACTCAACTTAAGGCAAATTGAAGGTTAACAATTGGTTATCCGAAGTGGCCGTTGACGTAGTCGTTGGTACGTGGGTCAACCGGCTGGTTGAAGATCTGTTGCGTGTCACCGAACTCCACGACGTATCCAGGCTGGTTATCGTCGGCCAAGAAAAAGGCTGTCTTGTCGGAAACTCTCTGAGCCTGCTGCATGTTGTGTGTCACGATTACGATGCTCATGGTCTCTTTGAGCTCGAGGATGGTCTCCTCGATACGGCGGGTTGAGCCCGGGTCAAGGGCTGAACAAGGCTCGTCCATGAGGATTACCTCTGGGTTCATGGCCAAAGATCTTGCGATGCAAAGACGCTGCTGCTGTCCACCGGAGAGGGATAGTGCCGGCTCATCCAAGCGGTCCTTAGCCTCGTTCCACATCGATGCACGCTTTAGCGAATCCTCTACTAAATCGTTCGAGATCTCGTTCTTTCTGCCGGAGAGCTTCAGGCCCGAAATCACGTTTTCTTTGATGGACATGGTTGGGAACGGGTTGGGCTTCTGGAAAACCATGCCCACCTTGAGGCGAACCTGGCTTGGGTCAACCGCATCGTCGTAGATGTCATCGCCATCAAGCAAAACTGAACCGGCAAGACCGGCGGTTGGAATCAGCTCGTGCATGCGGTTCAAAGTTCTAATGAAGGTTGACTTGCCGCAACCAGAGGGGCCAATCAGGGCGGTCACCTGATTGCTAGGGAACTGGAGGTTGACGTCTTTGAGGACGTGTCGCTCCCCGAACCACACGTTAATATCCTTGGCCTCTAGGTGGAAGGCTCTATTCATGGTCTTGCTGTTCATCGCTTTACCTTCTTTTTCTTGAGTGACTTAGGTCTTGAAATGTATCTCGCTAGACCAAACAAAAGTCCAACCACGATCATTAGAACTAGGGCCGCACCCCATGCTCTGGCAACGCTGGTGTCAAATCCCAAAGCTACGAAGCGGTATATGTAGGTAGGAAGAGTTGCCATTCCCCCACTCAACAAGTTGAGGTTGGTTCCAGCAATTGGGAAAACTGTTAGCAAAAGCGGGGCAGTTTCTCCAACCACTCGGGCGACTCCCAGAAGAATTGCTGTCACAACGCCCGATTTAGCTGCCGGCAGAGTGACTTGGAAGAATGCCTTCCAGGAGGATGCACCGAGGCCGAGAGCACCATTCCGAAGTTCTTGAGGAACCAGTTTCAAAGCTTCTTCTGTGACTCGGGAAATGGTTGGAAGCATCAGCGGGACAAGGGCAAGGGATCCAAGCCATCCTGCGTACTGTGAAATTCCGGTCACAATAAACACCGAGTAGATGAACAACCCAGCAACGACCGATGGCAGACCCGCCATGGCCTGCAGAATAACTCGAACGAAGCCGCGTCCGTTAGAACGTGTCTCGGTCAAGTAAATGCCGGTAGCAAGGCCTAGGGGAACGGTGATGATGGTGCTTAGGCCAACCACCAGGAGGGTTCCGATGATGGCGTGGCCCACACCGCCAAACTCAAGTCCATCGGTTGGGGTCACGTAGGTGTTGTTCTGATAAATGAAGTGCGGGCTGAGGGCTCTGAAGCCTGCCTCAGTCAAAGCCCAGATCACGGAAATTAGTAGCACCATCACGAAAGTGCCTAAGTAGAAAGTCATGACTATCAGAGCAGCGTCAGGGATTCCGCGCTTGCCTTTGAGGACGAATCCTACTGTTCCAATAGAGATCAGCAAGGTTGGAAGCAAGATAAGCAGAACCACAACGATAGGGTCAACACCGGCAATGAGCCAGGCATACAAGGAGATTGCTATCGGAACAATGCTTCCAACGATCTGAAGCATTTTTGCTCGAGCAGTTGTTCGAGCCCAAGGCTCAGCTGTCTTTGGTCTCGCTACCGGCTCTAGGTTCATCGGTTGTTCCAAGGTTGAGCTCTAGAGACGATGAAGGCTGCGATGGAGTTAATAACTAAAGTGAGAAGGAAAAGAATCACACCAGCAGCTAACAGTGCGCTCACTTCAGAAGCAGTCGCCTCTCCGAATTGTCCAAGGATTAGGGATGCAATCGCACCACCGCCCGGTTCCAAAATGTTGAACCAGTTATAGCTATCGAAGACCAGGTTCAATACGAAGAAGATAGCAACGGTCTCACCAAGTGCTCGTCCAAGTCCAAGCAGAACTCCACCGGTGATACCGCTAGCTGACACGGGCAGAATCACTTTTCTAAAGGTTGACTCTCTGTTGCCGCCAAGGGCGATAGATGCCTTGATTAGGTCGTCGTCAACTTGGCTAAAGATTTCTCTTGTCACTGAGGAAATGATCGGCACGATCATAACCGCGATTACAACTCCAGCAATAAATGGAGTTCTCAGAAACGACTCGGCAACGTTGGAAAAGATTGGTAGAAATCCGAGGGTCTCATTCAGCATCCGACCCCAATCGGCACCAACGTAGCTGAAAACTTCAAGGCCCCAAAGACCCAGAATCACGGAAGGAATTGCAGCTAGGAGGTCAATGAACAAAGTCGCGGTCCGCTTGAGACGCGGGGTTGCCATGAACTCAATGAAGTAAGCAATTGAGATAGCCATGGGAACAGCCAGGATTACGCCAAGAGTCGCGATAAGGAGCGATCCCCAAAGCATTGGACCGATGCTGTACTGCTCCTCGGCGTTGGACCATCCGGTTCCAAAAACAAATTCCGCGATACCCTGCTGAGCAAAAGTCGGCCAAGCTTGAAGCCCTAAGAAGATTAGGATCAGCACAATTAGGACTAGCGACGAGTAGCCAGCGGCTGCAGAGACTCCGAAGAAGATCTTGTCCTCTGTGGTGGCTGGCTTTACGCGAAGGGCTCTTCGAACCGGGGCTTTAGGTAAAGTTTCAGACACCTCCCCATAGTCGAGGTGCGGGGTGTACCTAAGTTGATTGGTTGGTTAACGGAAGGTGAATTCTCCAGGAGAATTCGCTCCATTTGGCAAAATGCCTGGTTTATCGGGCTCAAATCTTAAGGCTTTGATTTAGGGCTAAACTCGAAAAAGTTATCTCACGATAACCACCTGGAGAATTCGCCTAGTGGCCTATGGCGCACGCTTGGAAAGCGTGTTGGGTGCAAGCCCTCGGGGGTTCGAATCCCCCATTCTCCGCTCGAATAGCCGCCGTAGGGCGGCTATTTCGCTTTGGGCTTCCACTCGTAGCAGACATCCGGGGATTGCTCTTCATTGTGGCGCCCATCTGTTTTTTCTACAGCGACAAAGCCATGGTGTTCATAGAACTTATGCGCACGAACATTCGACTGAAAAGTCCAAAGTTTCATTCCATTGGGCATTGTGCTTTTTGCTTTTTCAACAAGCAGTGTCCCAAGCCCTTGACCAATCCTGTCGGGTCGCACATATAACTGATCGAGCCACCCAGGTTCTAGGAGCATAAACGCGCTAACGCCAGATTCATCGCGCGTAATCCAGCAATCTTCACCGTTCCGTATTCGCGTTGCAAGCCAAGTCAGAACTCTCTCGTCGCTACCAAAAACAGGAGGGATGGAGCCCAAAGCTTCTCGTCTTGCGAGTAAATAAAGTGCTGCCACGTCATCGGCATCGTCAACTTTGGCTCGTTCAATCACGTCCATTTTCTAAGTCTAACTTTTACCATGTGATAAACAGGTTCTGAGACTTGGCGTAGAAAGATGGCGTAGAAACGCATTTCCAAAATCGACTTCCAAGCCAGGGTTGATAAGCAGAGGGTTAGTGCGTTCCACCCATTCTCCGCCAGCAACTCCCTTGATTTAGAGCCTCAATAGGCTCTCTTGAGAGGGAGTTTTTGTTTGTTTGTGCAAGTGTGTGCGCAGGTTGCCAGCCAAAGGAGATTTGCTCTGGTTTCAAACTAGTCAATAGTTCAAGAATTCCAGCCAACAATCACTCCTCGGGCTTCGTGTGTTGCTGTCGGTCTTGCGAAAGGTCGAGGCTCCAACTGGTTGGCTCGGTCAGGCGAGACCCTGGCAAGGAAGTAATTAGTCGCGACACTGCTAACCAAATCTCGATTCGCCGAAACTTGAGAGTCCTTGACTGCCTACCTTGAAGACATCAAACTTTCTCCAAAATGATCATCCTCGAGTTCAGACCCAGCGAACCGGGTCAGACCAAAACTGAAGGCCTTTGCGCTCGATTCTGGTGCCCTTCCTAAGAACCCTGTCGCAGCAAAAGGTGATAGCTACTTCGTAACTAACTCCTGGGTTTTCACGAACTTGCCATCGATATAAAGATCAACGATTGCGACAAAACCAGCCCCAGCGAACCTAATCGTTCTGCTGTAATCCTTGTTGTTCCAAGTTTCACTGAGTTCTGGAACCACCAACCACTTGCCTGCAACCTTGGCTGAGAGCTTTTGGCCCTCATAACCCTTGGTGTAGATGGCGATAAAGCCCTTGAAGGAGCCGGCCGTGAGTTTTTTGTCAGTTGCTTCGGTTTCAGCTTCAACTGATGTTGGGGATTCAGTGCTGACCGCAGCAGCAACCCTAAGGCCACCCTGAACCGTCAGCTTGCCAAAACTTGACTGCAACACCAGGTCATGTGTTCCTGCAACCATCGAGCTAGGAATTGCCAAAGTCAGGGACTTGGCCAGCGCAGAGACGATCCTAACCTCAACCCCACCAACCACGGCCGACGTCACGGTTTCCAGCTTCTCCCCAGTAAGAGTAATTTCAGCACCCGCAGCAGCAGACGGAGCTCCAGAAATAACTGGTCCAGAGTAGCCACGGAATGGAGTTGGGGTTGGACTGGGGTCGCTCACCGGCGGGCTTGCAGCACTGACGGTAATTGTGACTTCCTTAGTCACGTAGGCTGTGCCGTCATAAACCTTTACCACCACGACATAGCTTCCAGCCGCCACAGAGTCCAACATTGTTACCGCACCAGAAGAATTTATGCTGAAGCCGGTTATGGCCGGATCGATCGAGTACGTCAAGGAATCATCGTCTGAGTCTGTGACCACAGCCTGGTAGGCAGTGGATGAGGTTCCAGAGACGCCAGATCCGGTGTTTCCAGATGTGAATAGCGGGGTCGAGTTGGCTGAGGCTACTAGGTGAAATCTCACCTGCGATAAAACACCAGTTGGAAAATTTTGGTAAACAAGGGCGACGTCGCCGTTAGATTCCGAAATTTTCGGCCCGGTGGATGCATCCACCGATGTGTCGCCTAGCTCAGATGTTCGCGGAGAAATGAACTCCTGCCATGCAATGGGAGCAAGAGTGTCTGCGCGGAAGCTCCAGAGAGCGGGAATTGTGACAGACCAATTAGGAGCAGAAACTTCTGCTGCAGCGTAAATGACTCCTTCGTTCGAGTCGTATACCAAATCTTGACCACCAATAAAACCGATTGCCCCTGCACGACTTGTCAAACCAAAATCAGAAACCTGAACGATTGCACCCTTTGTTCCGTCAGGCGCAATCAGTCGAGCAAACCCATTCCAATTGGTACCAGGGGTTGTTTTACCAGCCCAGGACACCACCCATGCACCCAACTCGCCCAGAGACTCGACCCACACAATGTCACCTGCCATATACGCATCTTCCCAAGTCGAGTAGTTCAGAGGGGCAACCGTAGGGTCTACAATTTCGACCGATGGATTGACT
>CAMCXL010000010.1 GCA_945883505.1 Rhodoluna limnophila | reverse complement strand
TTCATCTTGACCGCACAGTTAGCATCAGGGTTCGATGCTTCTAGACGGATCATGACGTCATCCTGAGCAGCTGCAAGCTCGTTCATAGCCTCTTGAGGAGTGAACTCACCTGATGCAGCCTTGGAAATTGACTGCCACCATAGGTTAGAAATGGTTGGGTAGTCAGGAACGTTGGTACCAGTAGGAGACCATGAAACACGGTCTGGTGAACGGTAGAACTCAATGAGTCCTCCATACTTGAACGCGTTCTCTGTGAAGTACTCAAGGTCAAGGGTTGACTGACGAATGAATGTCAGAGCCTTGGCCGACTTAGCAGCGTCAACGGTCTTTGAGGTAACGAACTGTGCGTAAAGCCATGCAGCAGCGCGTCGGTTCTCGTCAGCGTGGTTCATGAATGTCCATGATCCTACGTCCTGGTAGCCAAGCTTCTGGCCATCCTTCCAGTAGGAACCGTGTGGGCTTGGAGCCATGCGCCACTTCGGTGATCCATCTTCATTCATAACAGGTAGTGATGGGTCGGTAGCAGAAGCAGTGAAAACTGTGTACCAGAAAATCTGCTGCGCAATTTCACCCTGTCCTACTACACCTCCAGCCTCGCTGAAGTCCATTCCCTTAGCTGTTGCAGGTGCGTACTCGAACCAGTCCAAGAACTTGGTTAGAGCGTAAACCGAAGCAGGACCGTTTAGGTCTCCACCGCGGGATACTGAGGAACCAGCTGGGTTACAGCCTTCAACACGGATACCCCACTCATCAACTGGAAGACCGTTTGGTCCGCCCTGAGTGCCGTCACCGTTACCGGCCATGGATAGCCATGCGTCAGTAAATCTCCACTGTAGTGAAGGACCTGGCTGTGCGTAGTCCATGTGACCATAGACCTTCTTGCCATCGATGGTTCCATCGCCATTTACTTCGGTTGAGAAGAACTTAGCGATGTCCTCGTAAGCAGACCAGTTAACTGGAACGCCTAGGTCATAACCGTAGATGTCCTTGAACTGCTTCTGGATGTCAGCGTCGCTGAACCAGTCGTAGCGGAACCAGTAAAGGTTCGCGAACTGCTGGTCAGGTAGCTGGTAGATAACGCCATCAGAACCGGTTGTAAAGCTGAGACCAATGAAGTCATCGATGTCCAAACCTGGGTTTGTAATCGCTGAGTCTGCAATTAGGTCAGCTACTGGGTAGATGTAGTCTCCACGCTGGTGAGTACCGATTAGGTCGGAGTCATTGATGTAGCCATCGTAGATCGAGGTACGGGTCTTGATTTCGGTCTGGATTCTTTCAATAACGTCACCCTCACCAATGAGGTCGTGAGTTACTGTGATTCCAGTGATCTCTTTGAACGCCTGTGTAAGAGTCGCTGACTCGTACGAGTGCGGGTCAATGGTCTCAGAAACAACGCTGATCTCAGAAACTCCAAGACCTGCAGCCGCCTCAGCGAACCACTTCATTTCAGCAATTTTCTCATCGCGGGTCAATGCGCTGAGTGCAAACTCACCATCGGCCCACTTTGCAGCAACTGCATCAATGTCAGCAGCAGGTGTAGCCCCACCTGAGGCACACCCTGTTACTAGTAGTACCGCGGCGGCCGACATGGCCAAACCAACGACGCTACCTTTGCGAACATTTCTTTTCAACATTTTTACCTTTCGCATTGCTGTTGATGGGGCCGATCTGGTCCCGTCAACATTTCTAGAACTTGAGGAAATCCCCAAGTCCCAAAACGATGAACAAAGATTGCTCATCGAATTCTTTATCCCCATATCAAGATCACCACTACCATGGCTAGCGCTGATATGGCCCATATTGTGGTGTCACTGTCCACTATCGCGAACGAGATCACCATCACAAGTGCGAACGAGATGATCGCAATGTAAACGCGCTCACTCCGGTCCGTCACAATACCCAAAAAGCCTCTTCGCCTTACCGGCGGACGATAGTGACCCCAAATGGTCAAACCCGTAATCATCACAGCAACCCCAATGAAGACAATGGCAATTGGTGTGGTCCAGGGAATCCAGTCAAATGTGTCGAACATCTTTTACACCCGACCTAGCGCAAAGCCCTTGGCTATGTAGTTTCTTACGAACCAAATCACCAGCACTCCCGGAAGGATGGTCATCACTCCAGCAGCTGATAGCAAGGACCAGTCAATGCCCGAGGCCGAAATAGTTCGAGTCATCTGAGCTGCGATTGGCTTGGCAGCTGTTGCTGTAATGGTTCTGGCAATCAGTAGCTCAACCCAGCTGAACATAAACAGGAAGAACGCAGTTACACCGATTCCGGAACGAATCATCGGGATGAAAATAGTCAAGAAGAACCTTGGGAACTTATATCCATCAATCTCAGCTATTTCATCGAGTTGCTTAGGAACCCCGGACATAAAGCCCTCGAGGATCCAAACCGCCAGCGGAACGTTGAATAGCATATGCGCTAGCGCCACTCCCAAAGCGGTATCGAATAGATCAAGCGACTGATACAGCTGGAAGAAAGGAAGCAAGAACACGGCAGCCGGTGCCATACGGTTTGTCAGCAGCCAGAAGAACAGGTGCTTATCCCCCGAGAAGGTGTAGCGCGAGAATGCGTAGGCCGCTGGGAGTGCAACTATGAGCGACAAAACCATGTTCAGAATCGTGTATGTGACCGAGTTCATGTAGGAGCCAATCCAGCTTGGATCTTCAAAGAACTTGATGTATCCAGTGAAGGAAATCTCGCTAGGAATCACCTCGAACTTGGCCAGGATGTCGGCGTTGTCACGAAGTGACATAGAGATCAGCCATACAACCGGAAGAGCCCAGACAGCCATGATCAGCCAGAACAGCCAGCTGCGAAGATCGAAGTGGAACCGCGAGGTCTTTTTGCCCGCGGCCGAGGTAGCCATCATCGTCGTCATTTTTGAACCTTCTTAAGTTTTGAACTGACCTTATTTGGTTGTTTCTCCTGTTTTGCTGCCTTCTTATCTTTAGGAGTTACCTTGGTTGCCCCTGGACGCTCGTCCAGGGTCAAAACGGTGAAGAAGATGAAGGAGAAGATCTGGATGAACAAGAAGTACATCAGCGAGAATGCGCCAGCTACACCTAGGTCAAACTGACCGATGGCGATGGTGGTGAGCAAAATACTCAAGGTCTGAGTTGAGGACCCAGGACCACCACCGGTGACAACAAATGGCTCGGTGTACATCATGAATGAGTCCATGAAGCGAAGTAGCAGTGCAATCATCAGCACTCGCTTAAGCTTTGGTAGCTCAACGAAGCGGAATACCGCCATGGGCGAAGCGCCGTCGATGGCTGCTGCCTGGTAGTAAGCCTGCGGGATAGATCGCAATCCGGCGTAAACCAGCAGGGTCACCAACGGAGTCCAGTGCCAGGTGTCCATCACCAAGATCGTGACCCAAGCATCGGTAGTGTCCTCACTCAGGTTGTAGTCGAAGAATTGGTTGACCAGCACACCACCTAGGCCGATGTCGCCTCTGGTGAAAATTCTCCAGGTGGTTCCAACTACGTTCCAAGGAATAATCAAGGGAATAGCCATGACCACCAGTGCAGCCGAGGCTTTCCAGCCCGAGCGAGGCATAAGCCTGGCAAGGAAGATTCCTAGCGGGATCTGGATGAAGAGTATTTGGATCGAAAGGTTTAGATTCCTTACGAAAGCATCCTGAATGTTTGGATCGGTAGCCACTCGCTTAAAGAAGTCAAGGCCAACAAATAGCCGGTTGCTAGCTCCTTGGATATCCTGCAGGGAGTAGTTGGCAACCGCCATCAGCGGAATGATTGCGGTGAAGGCAACAACAAAGACCACTGGCAGAACAAGGAACCAGGCTTTGTTATTTTTCTTTTTGCTATCCATTATTAGTTGCCCCCTTGACCGCTAGGTGAAACCGTTGAAACAGCTCTCTGATTGATGTCATAAACAAAGGCTCGCTTAGGATCGAAGCTGAAATTGACCTTGCCGCCAACTTTGGCCTCGTAGTCCTCTTCGGTCTTGGCGATGAACTGGAAATCGTCCTTGCTCAAGTGGATTAGCTTGAAAACTCCACGGTCCTCGATGCGATCAACCTTGAACTCAAGACCGGATTTGTTGCTTGGAATCAAAAACTCAGGTCTAACTCCAAAGCGGTGTCTGCCGTTTAGGCCAGCCTTGGCGGCTTTTCCGATGGGCTTGCCGTTATGAGTTAGCACGGAAGAGTTTGCCTCAACATCTAGAAAGTTCATTCCCGGAGAGCCAATGAAGTAGCCCACGAATTCGTGCTTAGGCTCTAAGAACAATGACTCTGAAGTTCCGGCCTGAACCAAAGAACCCTCATTCATAACCAAAACCTCATCGGCAAATGTCAGTGCCTCAGTCTGGTCGTGGGTCACGTAAACAACTGTGACACCGGTAGCTAGGTGTAGGCGCTTCAGGCGGTTTCTAAGTGTCCACTTAAAGTTCTGGTCGATAACGGTTAGTGGCTCATCGAACAAAATTGCCGAGACGTCCTCGCGAACCAAACCGCGACCCAAGCTCACAATCTGCTGCAGGTCTGAGCGAAGCTTGGAAGGCCTGCGGTCCAGATCAGCTTCGATTCCAAGTAGCGCGGCAATTTCGTTTACTCGCTCGGCAATCTTGGCCCTTGGAACCTTGCGGTTCTTCAGCGGAAACTCAAGGTTTTTCCGGACGCTCATGGTGTCATAGAGAACCGGGAACTGGAACACCTGAGCGATGTTTCTATCGTCGGTGATGACGTCGGTGACGTCCTTGCCGTCGATAAATACTTTTCCTTCTGATGGCTTTAGAAGTCCCGAAATGATGTTCAAAAGTGTTGTCTTACCGCAACCGGAAGGGCCAAGCAAGGCGTAAGCCTTGCCGTCTTTCCAGGTCATGGTGATTGGGTTTAGGGCGTAGGTCTTGCCTCCGTCGTAAGAGTGAGCAACACCTTCTAAGCGAATCTCGGCCATTTACTTACCCCTTCCAATCGGAGCAAAAATTGCCTTGCCGGTGGTTGAGTTAAAGCCATAAAGATCAGCTGGGTCGAAGTAAGCGGTGAGCTTCTTATCAAGAGCAAAGTTCTCGGTGCCCTCGACCTCGATAACGACCTCGTCGCCGGATTCGAGCTTGACGTGAACAAAGGTTGAGCTACCGGTGACCTCTGCGAGCTGAACTTGGCACTTGAAGGCAACCGACTTAGATCCCTGGGATTCCAAAGTGATCTTGCCTGGCTGAATTCCGAGGGTGATCTCCCCGGCTGAACTGCCATCAAGCTCGGGTCTTGAGAGCTTGAAGCTCTCCGGTCCGAAGTTGGCGGTTTTGCCATCCACCTTTGAGGTGAGCAAGTTGATCGGTGGGTCAGCCATAGCGATGGCTGCCGCAACGGTCTTTGGCGCCTGGTAGATCTCGAGCGCCTTACCGGTTTGAATCAGGCGACCCTCGTCCATAACAAAGGTGTCGGTAGCAAAATCAAGAGCTTCGGAAGGCTCGGCGGTTGAGTAAATAACGATTGAAGATTCGTTGGAGAAAATGCTCTGAAGCTCTGCTCGAAGCTGCTCGCGCAGCTTGTAGTCCAAGTTAGCCAGTGGCTCATCCAGCAAAACGATGTCGGCTTTTCGAGCTAGGGCCCGGGCGATGGCAACACGCTGCTGCTGACCGCCGGAAAGCTCAGCTGGTTTGCGCTTCAGGAATGGAGTAAGGCCCAAAAGAGTTGCCATCTCTTCGACCCGGGCGGCAACTTCTTGCTTGGTTGGTCTTTTCTTTTGCGCCAACAGCGGAGAGGCGATGTTTTCAAACACCGAAAGCGATGGGTAGTTGATGAACTGCTGATACACAAAGGACACCGAGCGCTTCTGAACCGATTCCTTCGTGATGTCTAAGCCATCCATCGTCATGGTGCCCGAGGTTGGCCTAACCAGCCCGGCGATGATTCTCATCAGGGTGGTCTTACCTGCGGTGGTTGGACCAATCAGTAAATTGATTCCGCCTTGGAAAGTTGCTGACAGGTCGTAGATGATATCCTCTGAGTCTTGGGTCAGCGCGATGTTTTTTAAGACCAGTTTGCTCATACCCGACTCCCCACTTCGATGTGAACTCCGGAAACTTCAGAAGTACTTTTGCTCTGGTCCCAACCTAGGGGTTTTTGCATGATGCTCGCTAGTTCCTGCAGCACAGCGGTGCTCATAGAGCCAGTAAAGGCCAGGTTTGTACGGCGATTTACCAGATCCTCGAGGTGATAAACGCTCTCGTTTTTGACCAAAAACTCAATCTCCAGGTCCGAGAAGCTTGGACTGTGCCTGAGCATGGTTTCGGTTGAATTGCCGATGTAGTCGATGATTTCCTTGGCCCTGGTTCCGTAGCGCAAAAGTAGTTTTAGGGCACGAGCTGAACCGACGAATTGACCGTGGGCCTCGGCCCACTGCTTCTGAGCTTCTGGGGTAGTTGGGAAATCCTTGCCGCCACCGATTGGAAGTTTTGCAGTTGAAACAACCCGGGTTTTGCCAAGCAGCTTCAAAACATCAGAACTTAGGTGCTCACCGAGGGCCCTAAAGGTGGTCCACTTGCCACCGACCAGGCTAAGAACCGGAACATCGCTCTCGGCTGAAGTTCTAACAATGCGGTAGTCGCGAGAGATTACCCCGGGGTTTATATCTCCGCTTGCAGCCAGCGGCCTAACACCTGAGTACTTAAAGACAATCTGGTCTTTACTTATGCGAATCTTCGGGTACACGTAAGCCACGAGTTTGAAGAAGTAGTCAACTTCCTCGTCGGTGCAAACTGCCGGCTCTTTCATGTCGTGAGGGATGTCGGTTGTTCCAACCAGCACCTTGCCCAGAATTGGATACATCAACACGATGCGGCCATCTTTATTCTCGAAAAAGATTTCACGGTTATCGCAAGCATCAAACAATTCTTTGTTGTCCAGCACAACGTGAGAGCCCTTGGTGCCGGCCATGTACTGGGTGTCAAAACCCAGGTTTTGGTTCGTCATGTCAGTCCAGGGACCGGTGGTGTTCACAATCACGTCAGCGGTGAACAGTATTTCTTCGCCGGTCAACATGTCTTTCAAAACGGTCTTACCACCCTCGCGCGAAGCTGCCGCTAGGTAGTTGTAGCTTCTGGCGTTTGGGCCAGCTGAGACGCCGTCAAACAACACATCAAGGGCCAGTCGTTCCGGGTTGTCCATCGCGGCGTCGTAGTAGGTCGCGGTGAATTTAACATCTTTGTTTAGCGCTGGCATTTCAGCTTTGGATTTTTTCTTACCCAGGAAGCGGTGCCTTGGCATCGTTCCACCGTTTCGACCGAAGGTGTCATAAAGCAAAAGTCCAACTTTAATCAAAATGGCTCCGCGCTCTTTTGGCTTACCTTGAGCGTGAGTAAAGAGTCGAATCGGTGCGCTGATTAGTCCAGAGAAAATAGAGAAAATCGGAATTGTGGTTTTCAGTGGCTTGACGTAGTGAGGTGCAGCGCTCAGTAAGCGATTTCTTTCCTCAAGAGATTCTTTGACCAGACGAATCTCGCCGTTTTCTAGATACCTGACACCACCGTGGATCATGTGCGAGGAGGCAGCTGAGGCGCCGGAACAGTAATCAGATTTTTCAACTAGAACCACTTCGACGCCCTGAAGGGCCAGATCCCGAAATGTTGCAACTCCGTTGATGCCACCGCCGATAATGAGAACCTGAGCCTTGGGGTTCTCCCGAAGCGAGGAAAGCCTTGCGGCTTCGACCTGATTCTGAGTCATTATCACTTATGGCTTTCTACGTTGAAATCAAAGTAAGTACCTGCAATCTATTGAGTTTTAGGGGGCCTTGACCTTCTTTCCAATCAAGTTGCACATATGTGCAATACTTTCGTTATGTTGGAAGAGCTCAACGAGAAATCCAGGGTGGGCCTGGCCTTAAAGGCCGCCCAGCTCTACTACCTCCAGGACCTAACCATGGATGCCATTGGAGATGAACTAAAAGTCTCCAGGTCCTCGGTTTCCCGCCTACTCCAGATGGCCAAAGACCGCGGGATCGTCGAGGTCAAGATTCACTCCCCCGAGGATGCCACCCGCAAGATGGCCACCGAGATAAAGCGACTCCATGGAGTCAACGCTCACCTGGTCCCGGTCTCGGAGTCGGCCACCCCGATTGAACGCCTCGACCGAGTGGCGCTAACCGCCGCACGAATGCTCACCAACTTTTTCTTCTCCGGAATGACCATGGGGGTGGCTTGGGGTGCAACTACAGCCGCAGTTAGCAGAAACTTAGCTCCTAGACCACTTCGGGAATCAAGGGTCGTGCAACTAAACGGAGCAGGTAACACCTTTACTACTGGTGTGACTTATAGCGGTGAAATCCTCAGGCGTTTTGGTGAAGCCTACGGGGCAATCGTTGAGCAGTTTCCGGTGCCGGCTTTCTTTGATGACCCGGCGGCCAAGGAAACTCTCTGGCGAGAAAGAAGTACCAAAAGAATTCTGGACATCCAGGCCAAAATGGACGTTGCCCTCTTCGGTCTTGGAGCCAGCAACTCCGAGGTTCCAAGCCAGGTATACACCGCAGGCTACCTAAGCGCCGACGATCAAAAAGCTCTCAACGAAGGTGGAATAGTCGGAGACATCGCAACGGTTTTCTACCGAGCCGATGGATCATCCAACGACATTGCAATTAACAACCGCTCCACCGGTCCAAGCCTTGATGTCATTCGAGCAGTTCCTAGAAAAATCTGCGTCATCGCAGGAGCTTCGAGAATCCCAAGCCTTCGAGGCGCCCTGGCTGGAAAGTATATCTCCGATCTGATCATCGACGATGGCACCGCAGCTGCCTTGCTAGAGGAGAACTAAATGGCAAATGATAAAAACCCACAAGGTGGCGTAATAGTTGTCGGGGGCATTTCGATTGACCTGGTTGCCTTTATGGACCGACACCCAGCCCCTGGAGAGTCGCTGCTGGGAGATGATTTCAAGATCATCCTCGGTGGCAAAGGCTCAAACCAGGCTGTTGCGGCAGCCCTAGCCGGCTGCCACTCAACTCTGGTTAGCTGCGTTGGAACCGATCTGTTCACTGATTTTGCAACCGATGCCCTGGAGGGATTTGGCGTAGATACCGAGTTTGTGGCCCAAGTTGATGGCCCAACCGGCATCGCTCACATCCGTGTGGATAAAACCTCTCAAAATAACATCGTGGTTATCCCACTGGCTAACTTCAAGATCACCAAAGAACAGGTAGATGGCGCCTTCGCCCAAAGACCAGACGCCAGGGTACTTCTTACCCAGCTAGAGATCCCCTGGGAAGTAAACCGCCACGCCATTAGCCTTGCTAAATCCCAAGGGCTAACAGTTGTGTTGGACCCAGCTCCTGCTTCTAACCCTGAGCCAAACGCCTGGGAGCTAATTGATATCGTGACTCCCAACGAATCAGAGGCTGAGTCACTCACCGGTATAGAGGTAAAAGATGAGCAATCGGCCAAAAAGGCAGGTCACTGGTTTTTAGACCGAGGCGTCGAGAATGCGGTTATCACCATGGGAGGCCAAGGAGTTGTCCTTGTAAACCAAAAAGAAACTAGGTTGTTTGCAGCTCCCAAGGTTCAAGCAGTGGATACCACCGCGGCAGGCGATGCATTTGCCGGCTATCTTGGAGCGCTCCTTAGCGAAGGTGCTTTACTCGAGCAAGCAATTGAGATGGCCGTGAAGGCTGCTTCTATCTCGGTCACAAAACTTGGTGCTTCGTCAAGCCTTCCAACTCGTGATCAGGTGGATAATTTTTAGATTGTTTAGATAGTCGAGTCAAGAATCCAGTCAAAACCCAGGTCTAATAATTTCTGGTCTGATGTGATCAACTTGGCATTATTGGCTTTGGTGGTCGCCAGAATCAACCTGTCAAAAGGGTCATGTTTTATAAGACTTGGGAACAAGGAAACGGCGGTAGCATCTTCGACCCTTAGCGGCAGTGCTTTAGCATCAAGTTCACCAAGGAATTCGTTTACAGATTTACCGATATTCAGCTTTCCCTTCATTTGCTTTACAACAATTTCGAACACTGATACAGCTGAAAAGTAAAGCTCAGGCGAAGAATGAATTATCTTTCGAGCCCTTTTTCCTAATCTATTTGGGAACGAAATGGCAGCTATAAGGGTGCTTGTATCAAGCAGAAACATTAGTCAATGTATCCGAACTCACGCCACATCTTTTCCATGTCCCTCTCGGATTCTTCCCACTGCTCCCAAGTAAAGTCCGGAGCGTATTTACGGCCGTAGCCGAGCTTCCGATTCATAACTTTAGGCTTAGCAGCCTGAAGCTCTTGCTCGGTAAGAGCCACCAGCTTCATCACCGGTTTACCCGCTCTGGAAACAATCACTTCATTTCCCGAGGCAACTTCATCGGCCAGCTTGGACAGGTTGGCCTTTGCGTCGCTGATGTTCACTGTCCTAGTCATGGTTTGAGCATAACTTGGGCTAGTTGCCAGGGACAAGAGCGCACCTAAGGATTCCGTGTTGCTTAGAGATTTTCTGTTCATGGGAAAAACCTAGAAGAGAGAAACGAGTGGGAGAAGCCTTAAGGCAAAGTTGTGGATAAGTCGAGAAAGACTCGGTGCTAGCTAGAAACTACCGTGATCGCCTTCATAGTCGAGGCGTCGATATCCTTCTTGAGCTTTTCAAGCACCGCAGGTTCAACCGGCGAGTCAACGGTAATAACAGATAGCGCCTTGCCACCTTTTTGCTGCCTTGCAATCTGCATGGCAGCAATGTTGACGTTGGCATCTGCAAAGGCCTTGCCGTAGATGGCAACAATGCCTGGGCGGTCAGAGTAAACCATGAGCACCAGGTGCTCAGCAAAGGCCAGCTCAACATCGTATCCGTTGATACCAATGATCTTTTCGTGACGCTTAGGACCAATAACTGTTCCCGAGACCGAAATCACGTTGCCATCAGATAGCACGGCACGCACGGTAGTCATGTTCCGATACTCTTCCGAAACCTTGTCTACCGTGAGCTTCACATCAACCCCGCGAGCCTCGGCCAATAGCGGAGCATTGACATAACTAACCTGCTCATCCACCGCGTTCTGGAACACTCCCTTGAGGGCAGCAAGTTTCAAAACCGAAACATCGTGGACAGCTATTTCTCCCCGAACCTCAACCTCAACAGAAACCAAGGAAGCATCGGCCATCCCGAACAGCACCTGGCCCAATTTCTCGGCCAGAGAAATACCCGGCTTCACAGAATCGTCAATGTTGCCACCGGCAACATTGACAGCGTCTGGAACTAGATCCCCGGCCAAAGCAAGACGAACCGACCTAGCAACCGACACCCCGGCCTTTTCCTGAGCTTCGTCTGTGGAGGCTCCAAGGTGAGGGGTTACGAGGATGTTGGAAAGACCCAATAGCGGTGAGCCCTTAGGGGGCTCACTGTTAAAGACATCGAGGCCTGCGCCTGCGATGCGGTTGGTCTTTAGCGCCTCAAGTAAAGCGTCCTCGTCAATGATTCCCCCGCGAGAGCAATTAACAATTCGAAGCTCTTTCTTGGCCTTGGCAAATTCCTTGGCGCCAATCAAACCTGTGGTCTCAGGGGTCTTTGGAATATGGATAGTGATGAAATCACTTTCCTCCATCACTTCATCCAGGGAAGCTAAGCTAACGCCTATCTGTTCAGCCCTTGCAGGAGTGACATAAGGGTCGTATGCGATTAGCCTTGCCCCAAAACCTGAAAGTCTTTCTGCAACCAGTGAACCAATTCGTCCAAGACCGACGATACCTATTGTCTTGTCGTATAGCTCAACGCCTGTAAATTTACTTCTTTCCCACTTGTCGGCCTTAAGTGAAGCATTAGCATCCGGGATGTGACGGGCAAGAGAGAGCAAATGCCCGATTGCAAGCTCAGCAGCAGAGATCACGTTCGAGGTCGGTGCATTTACCACCATCACACCAGCAGCAGTTGCTGCCTTTATATCTATGTTGTCTAGACCAACACCAGCTCTTGCAATAACCTTCAGCTGCTTCGCAGCTGCGATGGCCTCGGCATCAACTTGCGTCGCGGAGCGAACCAGAATCGCACTTGCCGTAGCAAGTTCAGCCAAAAGCACGGCACGGTCAGTGCCGTCAATGTTTTTGATCTCAAAGTCCGGGCCTAAGGCTGAAACCGTGGCAGGCGAAAGCTCTTCGGCGATTAGAACGATTGGCTTAGGCAAGGTTTCCTCAAGAAGGCTAGAAAAAAGGGGGAAATGCTTCAACTGTGAAGCATTGCCCCCAAGTCTAACCAAAAAGCCCAATTACTTGAGGGTTCGGATTTCAACCCCGTGGGGGCTTGCCTGCCAAGGTCAAGTAATGGCCTCCGGCACCTGTACCAATTCCCATTACACTCAAATCTCAAGGAAAGCTCAATGAGGAGGCCTAGATGGCAAGACCATATACCTCCGAGCGCCCAGTCGAATACCCAGCTAAACCCAAGGCCATTCGCTCCAAAAAAGGGCTAGCTAATCTCCCCAAGGGCCCAAATGCCCTTGGAGGACTACTCACCCTCAGGTTTCTAAGCGATACCCCCAAGTTCTTGCTTGATTTACAAAACAAGTACGGGGACACCGCCTCCTTTTTTCTAGGAGGCGAGCTGTTCATTGCCTTCTTTTCACCAGAGGGCGTCACCGACGTCCTGGTGAAAAAACAGCACTCCTTTGTCAAAGGAGTGGGCTTTGAAAGAATGCATAAGGTCCTAGGCAAAGGACTACTAACCAACGAAGAGCCGGTGCATCTTCGGCACCGCCGAATGATGCAACCGCCCTTTCACCACGGGCAACTAAACGACTACGCCCTGAAGATGAGGGATATAACCAAAGATCACGTGGCGAGCTGGAAACTGGGAGAAGAGCTATCAGCCAACGAGGAAATGATGCGGCTGACCTTCCAGATCGTAGCAAGACTTCTATTTTCAACGGATATAGATAAGTACGCCGAAGGCGTCCAACACCACATGGGTGTTGCGATCGACCGCATCGAGCGCACCATGCTCCCAGGCCTGGACAGATTTGATGAAAGCCCGATTCCATACTTCAAAAAGTTCAAGGAATCGGCCGAATACCTAGCCGATGTTGCCGAAGACATCATCTCAGAGCGGGTAGCAAGCGGCAGCCACGGAACTGATTTGCTTGGCCTATTACTGGATGCCAGAG
Source organism: Rhodoluna limnophila (assembly GCA_945883505.1). GTDB lineage: Bacteria > Actinomycetota > Actinomycetes > Actinomycetales > Microbacteriaceae > Rhodoluna > Rhodoluna limnophila_B. The sequence continues at coordinate 37,315 of CAMCXL010000010.1, read as the reverse complement.
ACGATGAGGACCAAGCCCTAAGCCACGACGACGTTAGAGATGAAACCCTAACCCTGATTCTTTCCGGCCACGAAACAACAGCCAACGTCATGACCTGGGCGCTTTCTTACCTTAGAGACCGAGACGACCTCTGGGAGAAACTAAAACAAGAAGCAAGTGTGTATTTGCCCGATAATCAACCACCGGAGATAAGACAGGTTCTTTCAGCACCAACCGCCAAAGCCATCTTCCAAGAGGCACTGAGACTTGCTCCCCCGGTATGGGTATCACCAAGACGAGCCATAGAAGATATAGAGGTAGCAGGAGTTGCTGTTCCCAAGGGAGCCCACGTTCTGGTCAGCCAATACGCTAGCCACAGATCAGCCAAGTTCTTCCCTGAGCCAGCTAAGTTCTCACCCGAGAGATGGGCAAACGACTACGAAGATAGCCTTCCCCGCGGCGCATACTTCCCGTTTTTAGCCGGAACCAGAAAGTGCCTGGGAGATCAGTTTGCTCTACTCGAAGCACACATCATCTTGCTAGAGATGGCAAGAACCAAAAGACCAAAGCCAAAAGCAAAAGAGCTCCCCACAGCAGAACCAAGAGCAACCTTCAGACCCAAGGGTGGGGTTCCATCTGTTGTTGTTGGCTAAAGCCAACAACAAGCTAAAGAACTAGTTGTTACAGGTACAAAGCTGCTCTTCTGGATATCCAGCTAGAGCTTCTTCGATGTGCTGGCCACAACCCGACCAGGTGATCTTGTTGCAGGTTGAGCATTGAGCTGGTGAACACATAGGTGCCTCCTAGAAGTTGAATATTTACCTGAGATAAGTGTATACCCTGGGGGGTATAGGTGGCAAGCTGTCGCGGCTGGCGGGTCAGGGTTTTGAATCTAAACCCATGTTTTGCTTTTGTTCTTCATACTCATTGGAATACAGAGGACCTGTCGACCCTTACAAGTTCTATTCTCTTGAGTGTCTTTCCAGAATCTCAGGCAGATCATTGGCGTCAAACACTATTTCATAGTCCCAAATTCCTAGCTGGCCCCAGTTGTTCACGGCTTGAACCCATCTCCTGGCAGCAGTTGACTTTGCATCATCTTGCTCCGTGGCTACGCCCTTGCCTTCGACAAGCAGCGTTTTTCCTGTGCTCAGCTTGACGACGAAGTCTGGCCTGTACCGGTATGTGTTGCCAAAATATTGGTAAGGAATTTCTAGGTAAAGTTTATGGTTCTTGACCCATGAAACGACTTCATCTCTTGCATCGAGAACTGCACAGATTTTACGTTCAAGTCCTGAGTCACACATCGCATGGGACAAATGACTTTTAACTGCAACGACGCACTTGTCAGTTGGAGAATTAAAGTTTCTAAAGTCTGTCGAGTCAATTGGCTGGTACTCGTCGAGAGCGGGTAAAAATCTCTCCTCGCCCTCTCCTGTTCTAATTGCTGCTCCTATCCTCTCTTGAATTATCGTTAGATAGCGGCGTGTGCAGATTTCTCGATGATCAACACCGCGTTCGTAAGCAACTTTTCCACCATCTTCAATCGGGCGAATAACTCGATCTGCGATTTTTAGAGCTTGTGGGAAGAGCCACGGGCGCTCGTACGGCTTGACCAACTGAGCTGCGACGCGGAAAAGAAGCTTTTGTCTGCGGAAATATTGGTATGCAACTTCCCTGTCTTGAACTTCGCCACCCATTCCGTCACTGAGACCTCCCAGGTCAAATGCCACGAAGGTCTCTGTTGGATCGTTAATTCTTGAAACAGCGATCGGTTCAATTGAGGCCATGTCTACATCCATGGAGTCCTGAATATCAGGAACAACCTGAATCAGTCGGGGAAACTCGATTCTCTGATTATTGCGGCTTTGCACTGTGTGTACATTCGTATAGTCCGGCGGTGTAGAAGGTGCAGCACCGGTCGCTTTTGCCATCGGAAGTAGTTGGAAGGGCACGCCATAGACATCAACATATTCTGGTTGTGAGAGGTCGTTCATGTTCGACCGACGCAAGCCACGTCCCACGACCTGCTCGCAGAGCAATTGAGACGAAAAAGCTCTAAGCCCAAGAATCTGCGTTACCGTCCTTGCGTCCCAGCCCTCTGACAACATCGCAACCGATACTAAGGCTCGAACTTGCTCTCCAGGTTTCCCAACTTTTCCTACTGTTGAAACTATGGCTCGGGTCTCGTCCGAACCTCCTTTCGACGCACCTTCTTCTACTGCTAGAGCATCGGAATCTATTCGGATTGTGACTTTTGGCTTTCCAGCTTTATTGACTAAAAGTGGCGATGCTTCGCCCATTTCAGCGATGTGCTTCTCCAACAGGCGAGCGACGGATGTATCGTGCGCGATGATAACCATGACGGGCGGAGTCTTTCGGCCCTCGGCTTTCCAAGAATTAAAAGTTTGCTCCCAAGCTGAAGAGAGTTGTTTGAGAGGCCCATCGGCCTCCGACAGATAATCTGTTAGAGGGTGGCTGTCATCGTCTGATTCAGTTCTCTTAGGGAGACTTTTCTTTATGTGCTCCCACAAGTTGCGGTATTTTGGGATTGCTTCGCCCGTATCGTCTTTGGTTGGGGTTCTCGGAATCTTCACAAGCCCAGACTCAATTGCGTCTACTAAAGCAAAATCCGAGACTACCCATTCAAATGGGGTCCATGCCTTTTCTTTGAAGGCTCCCGGGTACATAGGTGTTGCAGAGACGTCAATTGTTCGAACAATTCCGCGAACACGGTCGATTTTTGCCAGTCCATCAATCCAGATTGTGGCTTCACGCAGTTCGTCTTGATCAGCTTTTGAGCCGATCAGGCCTTCGGGAAATCTATATGCGTGATGAGCCTCATCGTTCAGCACCATTATCTTTCCGGCACCGCTTAGTTCGGTTAGCACTCTTCTTACGAATGCACGGTCAGATTCAGGACCCTTTTTCACCACGGAGCGTGCTTGTTCCTCTTTTGGTGCCAACATGTGCCAGTTTGAAACTTGAACTTTAATTTGACCGAGAGCCGAAGATAAATTCGGCGGTACCAAATCAAACTGACTGAAGAGAGAGTCGGGATGTTTAGGATCCAAGCCTCCGTCTCCGGTTAGTCGATCCTTCACGGTGAGGTTTGGAGCTAAAACAAGAACTTGATCTGAGAATCTAGAATCAGTTCGATTCGCAATTCTGTTTAGCCCACTCCATGCGACGAGCAAAGCCATTACCATGGTCTTTCCTGTTCCAGTTGCCATCTTGATGGCCCAGCGCGTGTAGGCCTCCCCCGACGCAGGAACCTCGATTCCTTGACGAAGGTCGCTCCTTGCTTCGGTCAGGAAAGCAATAGTTTCGACTGCTTCCTGCTGGCAAAAGAATGGCCTCGTATTATCTGCTAGGCGATCTTCGTTGAACCAATGGTCAAAAAGCCTTTTAGTCGTAGAGGTTGCTCCCGGATATTCCTGCTCACGCCACATTTTGGTTTTTTCGCGAAGAGTGTTCACGAGCTCCAGAGGAATAACAGAATCCGTAATTCTAAGTTGACCATCTGGCGAAGGTGCCAAGTAACCCGCAACGCGCCTTCCTTCTAATACCTTTGGTTGAAGGCCGCCAAAATCCCAATGTTGAGTCGGCGCGGCAAACGGATAGTTGATGATTGGGTTGCCATCAATGACTGTCCCTGAGCTAACAACAGTCACTTTTTACTCCACACTTACGATTACCTCAGATGAGTTTCCGTCTTGCGTCACAACTCTGACAGCGATTTTGCCGCTTTCACCCCTTTTGAATGGCATTGACGTCCAGCCATTTAATTGATCAAGTACCTCAGAATCTACAGAGCTTCTCAAAGCCTTGCGAAGCTGGGCCCAGCCATCTGAGTCAGGGAAGAATGCCTGGTCTGCCCTAAAAACTTGTGAATCATAGTCCGTATCCAGTAGCCAGGCCTTGATCCCATCTTTTCCAAGTGCGACCAAGTCGCCTGTTGCTGCATCGAAGGTGTCTACTCCGTTTATTGTGACTAGGAGCATTTCACCTTCTTTGTCTAACCTGATATCTGGGGAAGAGTACAACTTAAAGGTTTGTGACGCCTTGGTATTTTTCAATAGGTCCCCCAGGAGCAAGTCTGGATTCGCTAGAAGGAGCGAGACGGGAGAATTTCCAATCTTGCCAACGGCAAGCTTTTCCGCTGCGTCAGGAGAAACCGCGAATCCAGTAAACACGACGAGTCCATATCCGATTGAGGAAGTTAGTGCTTCTTGAACCTGGGCTATTGTGATTGGCCCGAACTTTGGCCCTATTGACACGGCAAACTTAGTCAATTTACCGTCAAGATCTGTAATTCCTTGAGCTTGAAGGCTTCCGATACCTTCAATGAGTTCAAGCTCCTTAATCGGAAACGGCTTAGATCCTACTCGGGGTATGCCCATAGTCTTTAGTGCGGCTAGAAGCTGCTCAACGTGATCAGAATTGTAATGCTTGGGTCCGACCTGGACATGGTTTTCGTAAAACGGATTTAGTGCGTAACGAGACAGCGCTTCAAACGTAAAAGGTCCTGAAACACGTGTTTTCTTTGAATTTGTGACTGGATGATCAATCAAAACAACCTCTTCTGGAGGCTCACTATTCGCAATCGACCCGAGCGTTACTCTATGAACGGTTTTGTACTTTAACCCCGCGTCAATGCCGCGGGCTTCATCGACTAATTCATATGAAGGGAAAACTGCTGTTAGGAGACGCTCGCGGGCAATTGAGGTCGATACTCTGGATGTGTCTATCGTTATCCACCTTCGGCCCCATTGTTCGGCAACATAGGCAGTAGTCCCCGAACCACAAGTAGGATCGAGGACTAGGTCCCCGGGGTCCGTCACTAGCTGTAGGCAACGCTCGATTACTTTAGTGTTTGTTTGAACCACATATTTTTTTGACATCGCAAATCCACTAATGCCAGTGTCGGTCCATAAATTTGTCAGCGACTGGTATCCGAAGTCATCACCGTAACGGACGTACCTAATGGAATTGGCCATCGCTACGACGCGATTAGCATCCACCAACTTCTGCATACCAGCCGGATAGTTGGCTTTCCAGTGGGCATTGTTGCTCGGCGTAAAGGTTCTGCCTTGAAATTCAAAAGGCTGCGGCTTAGATGCAGAGCCCTGTGATGTCATATCGCTCAGAGTGAAGACGCGCGCACCCTCTGGGAGCGAACTCACTCCGGTCTTTTCATCCTTATTAAGCGTCCTGCGAGTTCCATCAGCGAGTTCAATTTGAGTGTAGGCCGTCTTATCAACATTCTTGGACCACAAACTGTTGACCTTCATTTTGGCTTGATTCTTCGCAAACCAAAGAATGTAATCTCCATTGCGGCCGAGCCCTTTGGCCTGAGCAAAACCACTTGTCGTTACGTAAGAAATCATTGAGATGAAATTTTCTGCACCGAATACCTCATCTAAAAGCAATCTGAGCCTGTGAACATTCTCCTCACTGATCTGAACGAATATAGAGCCGGATTCGGCCATCAACTCTCGAGCTACAGTGAGCCGGTCTCGCATATGTGTCAAATAGGAATGCACACCTAATTCCCAGGTGTCACGGTAAGCCTGAATCATTTCGGGCTCTCGCGTCAAGTCTTCGTCACTGCGATCCTTAACATTGGTATCACCAATACGTGGCTGAAAGTTGGAGTTGTATTTCACGCCGTAAGGGGGGTCCATGTAGACGGCCTGAACCTTGCCGGCCATACGTTCCCTGGCGAGCAAACTGTTCATCACAATTAGGCTGTCGCCAAGAATCAATCTATTCGCCCAGCTCATATCATGTTCATAGAATTCAACACTTTTAGATGGGTCTAACTCCTCAAAACTAAAAAGAAAGTTGTCGATTCGATTCTTGCGAACGGAAGCAAGAATTTTCTTTGCCGACAGCTCTTCGTGCACGTGCACCGAGGGAGCTGGAATTTCAAAAGTGTCGCGCTCGGCCTTACCTGTCCAAACCATTTGCGGATCAAGATTTGGGTCATACGAGTATTCCATTGAGGGAGTTTCATCTCGATCCAGGTGAGCAAGGCCGGCAGGCGGATTATTTGTTCGCTTGGCGTCAAGATGCTCATAGCCCTCAACAGGAACTTCTTTGTCTGACTTAGCCATTTTCCCCACTTTTAAGAAAGAACTCTTCTAAAGTCTATTCTGGCCTGCAGACATCAATGGCTGGTTGCATCGGAGTTGAATCATCCACCTGTTTTTGGCCTCAATATCACAGTTGATGCTGCGAATGGGCAATGTCTGACGTTGTTCTATACGTTGGCGTCAAACCAGCCAATCCCAGCCAGAACCCCGGCTCCCCTGCCTAGTAAGCCTGCGTCACCTTAGCTCTCAACCACCTAACCCCCGCCCCCACACTCACCAACACCAACACAGCCATCAACACTTGGGTTCCAAGGATGATGCTTGGGTATTGGAAGTTCCATTCAAATGCTGAGGTGTGTCTTGAGTAGATTCCATAAAAGGCCCACACCAGTACAAGTGAGTAAGCAGGGGAAGAGTTCAAAAGCGCTGTTGCCGTTCCAATTAGGGTTGCAACAATCAGTATCGCTACTGTCCAGCTTTCAGCCGATAGGCCAAGAAAGCCTTCTTGGTATCCGAGTTGGACAAAAAATGAGCTGATGTTGGCAATGGTTGCTACCGTTACCCAGCCGAAGTAGATAGCGAATGGGAGCCTGACGGAGATTGTTTCTTCGATGGTGCTGCGCTTTTTGGTTGTTACTTGGTTGATCATGAATAGGCAGAGTAAGAGCCCTATCAGGATCAATGATGATAGCCAGAGGATCTCTAGGCGCCAGGCAATGATCCAGGAGCCGTTGAAGATGTTGGCGGCAATGAACCAGGGGGTGATCTTTTGGATTGTCTCGGTGTCTTGAAATAACTGGGTGAAGGTATAGACAGTAAGGCCTAGGTAGATAAGGCCCCAGATCCCGAAGGTGAAATCAATGGGTGCAAATAAAGTGGTGTATTTATCTGATACTTGGCCTACCGATAGCCCACTCAAGGGAAGGGCTGTTGCCACAGCGTTCATCACCAGCACGAAGGCAAAGCTTGCTAAAGCAAGGATTCGGGCTGGTAAATACTTGGCCATACCCATGAGTCAACCACAGCTAAAGCCTCCGGAAGGAGCTCATTTGGGGGTTTACGGGTAAGAAAAGTTCCTCTTTACGAATGTTTGCTCCTTTGCTAGCTTTTTACCTAATCGTCTGGGGTTCCGCTTAGAAGGGTCCTTCCTCTCGATAGCTAAATGGCTAGTAGAGGAGGATCTTTTGAAACATACCTATTTAGTTGCTTTATCTTCAGCTTTATTGCTTTTCCTCGGGGTGGCTTCACCCCCGGCTCACGCAGCTCCTACCGCCTGTTCGGGCGGGGGAAGCTTCACTGTTACAGGAACTTCCATCAACAGCACGTTGAATTGTGAGGGGGAAGCTGTAATCCCAGCGGCAGTGACAATCATTGGACCAAGTGCCTTTGAGTTTGCTGAATTTCTTGGGAGGGTCACATTCGAATCCGGCTCTTCGCTGACTGGGATTCGATCCCAGGCATTTGCTGGAACCGGTATCACTTCGATCACAATCCCAGCCGGGGTTACAACCATTGGCGCTCAAGCCTTTGCGGATAGCTCTGCTCTAACAAGCGTCACCTTCCGAGGAATGACCGCGCCAAGCGCGGTCTCAGAAGATGCTTTCACCAGAATCGGCGCCAACGCCAAGCTCTTCCTCGAAGATGGCGCCACAGGCTTTGGTTCCGTTGGTGACACCTGGAAGGGTTTGTTGATTGCAACCGGTGGAACAATCATCGCTCCGGCACCTGATCCAGCCCCGGTGAGCTATTCGCCCGCACCCCTTCCCCCGATTGCTGCGAAGGCTCCGGTCATCACCAAATCCTTCTCCCTCGATACTCCCGTCTTAGCCAAGCAACAGAAAAAGGAGCTTCGGACGCTCATCGCTGAAGTTGGTGCAGGGGGAAGCTTTGAGGTTGTTGCCGGTGCTGCACTTTCCCCAGGGGTTACAAAACGCCAAGCTAAAGCTCTGGCCTTAGCTAAGGCTAGATCAATAAAGAAGTATTTGGTTTTGCGGGGTGTGAAGAAAAAGAATGTGTCTCTAAAGACAAAGGTCTTGAGGCTCGGGGAAAGCCCCGACACTCAAATTCTTGGCTCCAAACCCAACTCCTCTTGAATGTAAAGAATATTCACAGCTCATCCCAACCAAACAAAGCAAAAACCCCGCCCAATGGGCGGGGTTTTTACTTTTAGTCTTGTGCCGATTGATATCAGCTTGGGGTTTGACTACTTATCTAGCAGCCGAACCTTCCTTGTAATCATCGGAGTTCTTGATCCAGGAGAACAGCTTTCTAAGTGTTCTACCAACAGCTTCGATTGGGTGAGCCTCGCCCTTAGCGCGAAGCGCTAGGAACTCAGGTCCTCCGGCGTCCTGGTCAGCAACGAATCTCTTAGCAAAGGCGCCGTTTTGGATATCGGTTAGAACTTCCTTCATGCGCTCCTTAACCTCTGGGCCAATTACCCTAGGTCCTGAGATGTAGTCACCGTACTCGGCGGTGTCAGATACGCTCCAGCGCTGCTTGGCAATTCCACCTTCGTACATCAAATCAACAATGAGCTTGAGCTCGTGAAGTACTTCGAAGTAAGCAACCTCTGGCTGGTAGCCAGCTTCGGTTAGGGTCTCGAAGCCGTACTGAACTAGCTGGCTCGCCCCACCACACAAAACAGCCTGCTCTCCGAACAAATCTGTTTCGGTTTCTTCAGCAAAGGTGGTCTTGATGGTTCCAGCACGGGTTCCACCAATTGCCTTGGAGTAAGAAAGTCCTAGCTCAAATGCGTGACCGGTAGCGTCCTGCTCAACTGCCACCAAGTTTGGAACTCCTCGGCCATCAACGTATTCTCTTCGAACGATGTGTCCTGGGCCCTTAGGGGCAACAAGTAGCACGTCTACGCCAGCTGGCGGTTTGATATATCCAAAGCGGATCGAAAAACCGTGTCCAAAGACAAGTGCCTTTCCTTCTTTGAGGTTTGGCTCGATTGACTCGGTGTATAGGTCTCTTTGTCTAGGGTCCGGAGCAAGTACCACGATGACATCTGCCCAGGCGGCTGCTTCTGCGGGGGTAAGAACCTTTAGTCCCTGCTCTTCGGCCTTGGCCTTGGACTTGGATCCTTCTTTTAGACCAACCACGACATCGACGCCGGAGTCTTTTAGGTTTAGGGAGTGGGCGTGACCTTGAGAGCCGAAGCCGATAACGGCTACCTTCTTGCCCTGGATGATCGCTAGATCGGCGTCTTTGTCATAGAAAATTTCAGCCATTTGGTTTTTGTCTTTCTCTTATTCGGTTCTGACCAACGACACCCGAGGGTCACACTTTTTGTTTACTTTCTAACCTCTTGCAAATCTTTACTGTTGATTGTTACTTGTGATTGTTACTTGGAAATCTTCTCACTTATCGACTTAGATCCTCGACCCATGGCCAAAACACCGGACTGAACAAGCTCCTTGATGCCAAATGGCTCAAGGACCTTGACAAAGGCCTGGCACTTAGATGCATCGCCGGTGATCTCAATAATCAGCGCATCAGCAACCACGTCGATAACCTTGGCCCTAAACAAATCCACTGCCTCAAGCACCTGTGAACGGGTAGCGGCATCGGTCTTTACTTTTATTAGGAAGTGATCACGCTGAACAGCTAAGTCTGGCTCTAATTCAACGATCTTGATGACATTCACCAGCTTGTTCAGCTGCTTGGTGATCTGCTCTAGGGCAAGGCCTTCAACCTGAACCACAACGGTAATTCTTGATAGCCCATCGATCTCGGAAACCCCTACAGCCAAAGATTCAATGTTGAAGGCGCGACGGGCAAACAGACCCGCTACGCGGGTAAGTAGACCTGGCTTGTCTTCAACCAGGAGGGAAAGTACGTGTCTAGACATTTTTTATTCCTGCCCATCCCAAACGGGAGCTGCATCTTTAGCGAACTGCACCTCGTCGTTTGATAGACCGGCTGGAACCATTGGCCAAACCATGGCGTCCTTACCAACTACGAAGTCGATAACAACTGGCTTGTCGTTGGTTTCCATGGCTAGCTTGATGGCTGCGTCAACTTCTTCCTTCTTGGTGACCCTAATGCCGAGGCATCCGTAGGCATCGGCTAACTTTAGGAAGTCCGGAATCATGATGGAGTCTTGACCGGTATGCAGGTCGGTGTTTGAGTAGCGGCCGTTGTAAAACAGCGACTGCCACTGCCTAACCATTCCCAAAGAAGAGTTGTTGATGATGGCAACCTTGATCGGAATGTCGTTGATGGTGCAGGTAGCAAGCTCCTGGTTAGTCATCTGGAAACAGCCATCGCCATCGATTGCCCAAACAAGTCTTTCAGGTTGAGCGACCTTGGCGCCCATTGCAGCAGGAACCGAGTAGCCCATGGTTCCAGCTCCTCCGGAGTTCAGCCAGGAGTTAGGTCTTTCGTACTTAATAAACTGTGCTGACCACATCTGGTGCTGACCTACCCCTGCTGCAAAGATTGCCTCAGGGCCAGAGAGCTCACCGATTCGTTCGATGACGTATTGAGGAGAAAGCATGCCATCATCTGGCCAGTCGTAGCCGAGTGGGTAGCGGGTCTTTAGACCGTTTACAAACTCCCACCACTCTTTAAGATCTGGCTTTTTACCCTTGGTCTTGGTCTCTAGTTCCGCGTTTAGCTCCTGAAGAACTTCTTTCAGGTCTCCCACGATTGGCACATCAGCGTGACGGATCTTGCCGATCTCGGCTGGGTCAATGTCGATGTGGATGACCTTCGCGCCCTTGGCAAAGCTCTTGGCGTCTCCGGTGACTCGGTCATCGAACCTGGCGCCAAGAGTAATAAGAAGGTCTGATTTTTGTAAAGCGGTCACGGCAGGCACGGTTCCGTGCATGCCTGGCATACCTAGGTTCTGGGGGTGAGTATCAGGAAGTGCTCCTCTTGCCATAAGCGTTGTGACCGCTGGGGCACCGGTTAACTCAGCAATCTTTAGAAGCTCTTTGTGTGCTCCGGCGCGGATTGATCCACCACCGATATACAAAACCGGCTTCTTGGAGGCAAGAATCAAATCAGCTGCAGCAGCAATCTGCTTGCCGTGAGCCTTGGTGGTTGGCTTATAGCCAGGTAGGTCAATAACCGGCGGCCAAATAAACTCAGCTTTTTGGTTCTGAGCGTCCTTGGCAACATCCACCAAAACCGGCCCTGGTCTTCCAGTAGTTGCAATCTGAATAGCGGCAGCGATAACGCCTGGGATATCCTCGGCGCGGGTGACTAAGAAGCTGTGCTTGGTAATTGGCATCGTGATACCGACGATGTCCGCCTCTTGGAAGGCGTCGGTTCCAATGTGAGTGGATGGAACCTGGCCGGTGATCGCGAGCATTGGAACCGAGTCCATGTGGGCATCGGCGATTGCGGTCACAAGGTTTGTAGCTCCTGGACCTGAGGTAGCAATACAAACGCCAAGTTTTCCAGAGGCCGAGGCGTAGCCTTCGGCGGCGTGACCGGCACCTTGTTCGTGGCGCACGAGAATGTGACGGATCTTTTTAGAATCCATCAGTGGGTCGTAGGTGGGCAAGATTGCGCCACCGGGCAGACCAAAAATAGTGTCTACTCCGAGTAGCTCAAGCGATCTCACGATTGCTTGTGCTCCGGTTAGTACCTCGTTTGGCATTTAAGTCTCATCCTCGTTTTTGTCAATAAAACTGCTGGTTTGGGTGATTGCCAACCTTAGCCGCAGTAAGCACCCTCGGAAGCCGAGCGCACCACCTTGGTGAATTTAGCGAGCACACCTTTTGTATAGCGTGGTGGAAGTGGAACCCATGATTTCCTTCGGGTTTCCAGCTCTTGCGCATCAACGAGTAGTTCCAGCGAACGAGCTGCGATGTCGACCCGAATAAGGTCTCCATCGCGAACCAGAGAAATCGGACCACCTTCGGTCGCCTCTGGAGCAATGTGTCCGATGCAAAGGCCGGTTGTGCCGCCTGAGAATCGTCCGTCTGTCAATAGTAGAACATCCTTACCCAGTCCCGCACCCTTGATTGCTCCCGTAAGGGCAAGCATCTCGCGCATTCCAGGGCCTCCCTTGGGTCCTTCGTAGCGAATGACAACAACATCGCCCTTTTGGATCTTTCCTTCAGTTAGGGCTTCCATGGCAGCTGCCTCGCGGTCAAATACCCTAGCTGGGCCTTCAAAAGTCTCTAGGTCAAAGCCGGCGGTCTTCACAACAGCACCTTCTGGAGCCATCGATCCTCTAAGGATTGAGATTCCACCGGTTTTGTGGATTGGATTGTTCATGGCACGAATGATCTTGCCATCTGGATCCGGTGGGTTAATACCCTCTAGGTTTTCAGCCAGGGTCTTACCCGTCACCGTCATAACATCACCGTGCATAAGACCCGCGTCAAGAAGTGCCTTCATCAGTACTGGAACTCCGCCGACCTTGTCAACGTCGTTCATTACGAACTGACCAAATGGCTTTAGGTCGCCAAGGTGTGGGACTTTGTCTGCGATGGCGTTGAAGTCATCCAGTTTCAGATCAACATCAGCCTCTCTGGCAATTGCCAGAAGGTGAAGAATTGCATTTGTTGATCCACCAAAGGCCATCAGGACCGCGATGGCATTTTCAAATGCCGGCTTGGTCATGATCTGCCTTGCGGTGATGCCCTTATCGATTAGGTTCACAACCGCCTCGCCACTTCGCTCGGCCCAGGTGTCACGCCTTCTATCTACCGAAGGTGGAGCGGCTGAGCCTGGAAGGCTCATGCCGATGGCTTCACCAATTGAAGCCATGGTGTTAGCGGTATACATTCCGCCACAAGCTCCTTCGCCAGGGCAAACCGCTCTTTCAATTCTTCCGAGGTCCTCCTCGGACATGGTTCCTGCCTTGCAGGCACCAACTGCCTCGAAGGCGTCAATGATTGTCACAGGCTTTTCGGTGCCATCGGTTAGCTTGACCCAGCCCGGGGCAATAGAACCGGCATATAAAAACACTGATGCAAGATCTAGTCTTGCTGCTGCCATCAACATGCCAGGAAGAGACTTATCGCAACCGGCTAGCAGCACGCTGCCATCTAGGCGCTCGGCCTGCATGACCACCTCGACGGAGTCGGCGATTACTTCTCTTGAAACTAGGGAGAAGTGCATACCCTCGTGGCCCATCGATATGCCATCCGACATCGAGATGGTTCCAAACTGCATTGGGAAACCGCCAGCGCGCGCTACTCCAACTTTGGCTGCCTTGGCTAGTCGGTCAAGCGAAAGATTGCAGGGGGTGAGCTCGTTCCAGCTCGAACCAATGCCGATCTGGGGCTTTACCCAGTCTTCGTCGCCCATACCAACGGCGCGGAGCATTCCGCGAGCTGGAGCCTTCTCAATTCCGTCGGTAACGGCGTGAGAGCGGGGTTTCATGTGGTTAGTCATACTGACTAAGTCTAGTTCGGAGATTGAAGAATCAGAAAATCTGATTTTCTCAAGACCGGGAGCCAGCAAATAACGTCCATGGACCCGCCTACTTCTTCTAGTATTGCCACAGGCCATAAAAAACTTCGAACTCAAGAAAGCCTGGGTGCCAGACTGCACTGTCTAAATCACCAGATAGCAAATCAGCCCAGCGATAGAAAGCCCGAAAAGTGAAAAAACACGCAGTAAAAGTTCATCCCAGCAGCCACCAGTTACCTATCAAGGAGCAGCTTGCTTATAAGCTTGCTCAGCTTGCGTCAGACAAAACCGAGCTAGAGGCCGATGTTTCGGAGATGATCTCCAATCGAATTGTTGACAACGCCTCAGTTTCGATGGCATCACTCAATCGCGAGCCAGTTATCTCAGCCCGCAACCAGGCTTTGACGCACTCAAAATCCTCCGGTGGAGCTGGTGCCAAGCTCATGGGTATGCAAGGCAGCTACTCCCCCGAATGGGCGGGCTGGGCAAATGCGGTGGCGGTGCGCGAATTAGATTTTCATGACACTTTCTTGGCCGCCGACTACTCGCACCCGGGAGATAACATTCCCCCAATCCTGGCGGTGGCACAACATCTTGGCCTCGATGGCAAGTCAGTAGCCCGTGGAATCGCAGTTGGCTACGAAGTGCAAATTGCTCTGGCCAAGGCGATTTGCCTTCACAAGCACAAGATCGATCATGTTGCGCACCTTGGACCCTCGGTGGCGGCCGGAATATCGGCGATGCTGGAGCTTCCAACCGAAGTGAGCTATCACGCCATAAGCCAGGCACTTCACACCTCAACAGCCACTCGCCAATCTCGTAAGGGTGAAATCTCGACCTGGAAGGCCTTCGCACCGGCATTCGCCGGTAAGGCGGCAATCGAGGCTGTGGATCGCGCGATGCGCGGACAAACTAGCCCGTCACCTATTTATGAGGGCGAAGATGGCGTGATTGCCTGGATGCTAGATGGAAAAGACGCACATTACGAGGTTGAGCTTCCAGAAAGTGGCGAGTCGCTTCGCGGCATAATGCTGAGCTATACCAAAGAGCATTCGGCCGAGTATCAAGCCCAAGCACTAATTGATTTAGCACGCAAGCTCTCGCTGGCTCATCCAGAGCTTAGGGATCCGGCCAACGTCGAATCAATTGTGATTCACACTTCGCACCACACCCATAACGTAATCGGGTCAGGATCGAATGATCCGGAGAAATACAGCCCGACCGCAAGCAGAGAAACTCTCGATCATTCAATCCCATACATCTTCGCTGTTGCTTTGCAAGATGCCACCTGGCATCACGTCGATAGCTACCTACCGGAGCGTGCTAAGCGAGCAGATACCGTTGAACTTTGGCAGAAAACTACCACCGCCGAGGACCCCTACTGGACCAAGCGGTATCACTCAACTGACCCAGACACCATTGCCTTTGGTGGGCGTGTAGAAATCAAGTTAACCTCTGGCGAGCTAATCACAGATGAGATTGCTGTTGCCGACGCACACCCGCAAGGCGCCAGACCTTTTGGAAAAGAGCAGTACCTTGACAAACTAAAAACCCTAGGCGAGCTTGCCAGTGAGAGTGAGTTGGAGCGCTACATGAAGCTTGCTTACTCACTAACTGATTTGAGCATTGAACAGGTTCGAGAGCTAAACATTGAAGTTTCACCCGATCTGATTCAAACCGATTCAAGGAGAGGAATCTTCTAATGCTGTATGAAAACTTAAGCGCTAAGGAAAAAAGAGTGGGCCTTCGATCAAGGCTTGCCAAAGGAGAACTGCTGCAGTTCCCAGGGGCTTTCAACCCGCTTTCTGCAAGGCTTATCGAGAGACAGGACTTTGACGGAGTCTATGTTTCCGGAGCGGTGATGAGCGCAGAACTTGGCCTTCCAGATAGTGGACTAACCACCTTGAGCGAGGTTCGCTTACGCGCCGAACAGATTTCTCGGATGACAGCACTTCCTACCTTGGTTGATGCTGACACCGGCTTCGGCGAGGCCATGAATCTAGCTCGAACTGTTCAAGAGCTAGAAGCGGCTGGGGTAAGCGCAATACACATCGAGGATCAGGTGAACCCCAAAAGATGTGGCCACCTCGATGGCAAAGCCGTGGTTGATCAGTCAACTGCTATTCAGCGAATCAGTGCTGCGGTTAACGCTCGAATTGACGAGTCGTTGATGATCATGGCTCGAACCGACATGCGTGCAACCGATGGCCTAGACGCCGCTATCGAGAGAATGCGGGCCCTGGAGAAGGCTGGAGCTGACCTTTTGTTTCCCGAGGCTCTAACGAGCCTTGAGGAATATCGCATTGTGAAAAGTGCAACCAAAGTGCCGATTCTTGCCAACATGACCGAATTTGGCAAAACCGAGCTATTTAGCAAGGCTCAATTGGCCGAGGTTGGAGTGAGCATAATCATCTACCCGGTGTCCCTGCTGCGCTCGGCGATGGGTTCGGCCGAACGAACCCTTAGGGCAATTAAGCGTGATGGGACCCAACTTAGTGAAGTTGAGCAAATGCAGACTCGGGCTGAGCTTTATGAGCTTTTGGACTACCAGGCTTACGAGGGTTTTGATAAGAAAGTATTCAATCAGGGCCTCAGCGACCAAAGTTAGCTCCCGCTAAGGACTGAACCCCTCCCTAGGTAAAAGAGTGAATAATAGAAGGGATGTCAAAACCCCACCCAAGCTCACTTGAGCTCTATACCCAGGCCGCCGAGCACTCCTCGAATGCGGTAATCGCCTCTTACTCAACCTCTTTTGGGGTTGCCACCAAGCTTCTTGCACCGGAGATTCGTCAGCACGTTAGAAATATCTACGCGCTGGTTCGAGTCGCCGACGAAATAGTCGATGGCGCAGCCGCCGAAGCAAGGGTTGGCGGAGGAAATGTTGAGCCTTCCTTTGCGCTAGACCAGCTAGAAGCAGAAATCTATAAGACCCTGCGCTCAAAGTTTTCCGGCAACTTGGTAGTTCACGCCTTTGCAAAAACCGCCAACGAGACCGGCTTTGCTAGAGGCATCATCGAGCCATTTTTTGTCTCGATGCGGATGGACCTGTGGCCCAGAAAGCACACCCCCGAGTCATTCCAGAAGTATGTCTATGGCTCTGCCGAGGTAGTTGGGCTGATGTGTCTACACGCCTTCGTGAAGGAGTCAGATTTTTCCATGCAGGACTATAAGCAGATTGTAAAAAGCGCCAGGGCTTTGGGAGCTGCGTTCCAGAAGGTTAATTTCCTAAGGGATCTCTCAGCTGATTTTGAAAAGCTTGGTAGAAGCTACTTCCCCGATGTTGACCCAACAACTTTCAACGAATACCAGAAGGCAGAACTTCTTGGCTACATCCGAGAAGATCTCAAGGTGGCAGCTGCCGGCCTCAAGTTCTTGCCGGTTAGTTCTAGAAAGGCAGTTGCCGCAGCTCAGATGCTCTTTACTGAGCTTGCGAATCTAATTGAGAAAACTCCTGCCGAGCAAATGCTCAGGGCTCGAATTTCTGTTCCGAACCCAACTAAGTTCTTGATTGTTCTAAAAGCCCTGATTGGAGTGGTTCCTAAGTGAGTCAAAAAACCGCAGTCGTAGTCGGGGGCGGTATCGCGGGACTTGCTAGTGCAGCTCTGCTGGCTAAAGCCGGCATGAAAGTGACACTTCTGGAAGCCCGCGAGAGAGTCGGCGGACGCGCTTACATCTGGGAGAAAGACGGCTTCGTCTTTGACATGGGACCCTCCTGGTATCTAATGCCGGATGCTTTCGACCAGTTCTTCAAGCTGATGGGAACTACAGCTGATCGGGAGCTAAAGCTTGTAAAGCTTGAGCCCGCTTACCAAACCAGAAACGAAGGTTTGGATGAAAAGCTGATGATTGTTCAGGATCTTGATGCCAATAAGGCCATGTTCGAATCCATTGAAAAAGGCTCTGGCCAGAAGCTGCAGCAGTACCTGGACTCAGCCAAAGAGACCTACGACTTGTCCATGAAGCACTTTTTGTATACAAACTTTGAGACCCCTAAGAGCTTCACCAATAAAGAAGTATTGGGCAAAGCCCCTAAGTTCCTATCTCACCTAGTTACTTCTTTGTATGCCTTCTCGGGCAAGTACGTAAAAGATGAGCGACTCAAGAAGATCTTGAACTTCCCGGCGGTATTTTTGGGAGCCTCTCCATATGACACCCCGAGCATGTATCACCTGATGACCCACGTTGATCTAAATGTTGGGGTTTTCTACCCGATGGGTGGTTTCTACACTTTGATTGAAGCCATCGAGAGAATCGCCAAGCAGCACGGCGTAGAGATCAAGACCAACTCCCCGGTTTCCAAGATCGAGGTAAATGACCAAGGCATTGCAACCGGAGTCAAAGTTGGCGAGGTCTTTATTCAAGCCGACGTCGTGGTTGGAACAGCCGATATGCACCACGTCGAGACCAAGTTACTGGATCAAAGGCACCAAACCTTCCCGGAGAAGTTCTGGTCCAACAAGATACCGGGACCCTCGGCGATGCTGTTGTACTTAGGCGTCAAGGGTAGAGTTCCTCAGCTAAATCACCACACCCTTTTGTATACCGAGAACTGGAGCAAAAACTTTGCCGAGGTCTTCCATAAAGCCGACGGCAAGCGAAAAGTTCCAAGCCCAGCTTCTTTGTATATCTGTGCTCCCAGCGTGACCGACCCATCGGTAGCGCCCGAGGGCTACGAGAACATCTTTGTGCTTGTTCCAATCGCAGCTGATCCTTCCATTGGAGGCTCGGGCGATGAACAGTTTGAAAAGGACGTTGACCGGGTTATCGATCAGATCGCCGAGTGGTGTGAGATTCCAGATCTAAAGGAGCGCATCGTGGTTAGAAAGTCAATGGGACCAAGGGACTTTGTGACAGAGCTCAATGCTTGGAACGGTACCGCTCTTGGTATGGCACACACTTTGCGACAGAGTGCCTTCTTTAGACCGAAGAATCGAAGCAAGAAGGTCAAGAACTTGTTTTACGCCGGACACAACACCATTCCTGGAATTGGTTTGCCGATGTGTCTGATCGGTGCCGAGCTTGTCTATAAGTACTTAGTTGATGACAAATCAACTGGTCCAATCACCGATGAGCTACAGCCAGTTCCAGCAGGCGGGTGGAAGGGGCTCAAGTAATGATTGCCCTGCCGCCTGGAAGCTATCTCGCAATACTTCTTATTTCCCTTTTAGGCCTTTATCTACTGGATAGAACCCACAAGCTAGCCTTCACAGTTGACCCAAAGCGAGCTTTCTGGTCGATGGTTCCAGCTTTTGTGGTTTTTGTAATTTGGGATATCGCAGGCATTGCACTGGGTATTTTCTTCAGGGGTAACAACACACTCTTGACCGGAATCCAAATTTTGCCTGAGTTTCCAATCGAAGAGGTTTTCTTCCTCGCCCTACTTTGCTACAGCACCCTGATTGCCCTGACCTGGATCTCTAAGGTGTTGAACACCAGATGACCTACGCTGAGCTCAATCTAATTTTCTTGGTTCCGGTAATCGCGCTGCTTTTCTATTTCCGCTGGTTGGTGCGCTGGAGAAAGCTCTGCTTCACGGTTGCTGCGCTTTTGATTATGACCGCAATCTTTGACAACTTCATTGTTGGTAGCGGAATCGTCGCCTACAACCCAGACACTTTGTCCGGTGCCTTCATTGGCTTCGCGCCAATTGAGGACTTCGCGTATACCCTGGTTGCGGCGGTTCTAATTCCACTGACCTGGTGGTGGCTAGGCTCTAGGCAAGAACAGTCAAAATCAAATACTGCTAAGGGTAAGAAGTAAAAAGTGAAGCAGCTAATTTCTTTGTTTTGGTCCTCTCGGCCAATTTCTTGGGTGAACACCGCCTTTCCTTTCTTTGCGGCCTATTTATTTGTGAACGGGACAGTTGATGAAAAGCTAATCATCGGAACCTTCTTTTTCTTGATTCCATACAACTTATTGATGTATGGAATCAACGATGTCTTTGACTACGAGAGCGATCTTCGAAACCCCCGCAAGGGCGGTATCGAAGGTGCAGTGCTCGATCGCTCGCTACACAAACTAACCATCTGGGCCTCTATTGCCCTAAGCATTGGGTTTGTGGTTTATCTGCTGTGGGTTGGATCCGATACGGCAGATTTCTGGCTACTTATTACCCTCTTTGCTGTTCTTGCATACAGCGTTCCTAAGCTTCGCTTCAAAGAGATTCCCTTTTTGGACTCATTCACCTCGGCTATGCATTTCATCGGGCCAATGCTGTTTGCCCTGGCTTTATCTGGGGTCAACATCTTCGAATTCAAGCTGTTTTCTATGATCTTGGCCTTTTTGGGATGGGGTATGGCAAGCCATGCCTTTGGTGCGGTGCAGGACGTTCGGGCCGACCGAGAAGCCGGAATCAAGTCCGTTGCCACCGCAATCGGTGCAAGAAACACGGTGCGGTTTGCCTTCTTGCTCTATTTCTTGAGCGGGCTTTCTTTGATGAACGCAGGTCCCCACGGCATGGTGGCAGCAATTGCTGCCATCCCATACATGGTGATCATCTCGCCGTATTTGAATATCACAGACCAGGATTGCGAGCGAGCAAACCGCGGTTGGAGAAAATTTATTTGGTTGAATTTTGCAGGTGGGGCGCTAATCAGCCTGTTGCTGATCAATTATGTTCAGGCGCTTTAGGCAGCCCGTTCCGACCAAGAGATTAAAAACTTTCTATTGAAGCCTTTGCCGCAGTAACCACAGGCCAGCTGAGACCTAGGGCTCTTGAATCGGTAGTGCCGGTGACCGTTTTTGCACTCCCCGATCCATCTGGCGGTTTGCTCGGCAATTTCTTTGCCGGTGAATTTCTCACCGCGGTAGCCAATTGACTTTGCTACTTTTTTCCAGTTCGGTCCGTGGCCAGCGGATTTACCGGCCAGGGCGTGAGCAATCTCGTGCAGGATCACTTGCTCTGATTGATCCAGCGAGTGGTACTCGACAATATATTTTGAGAGTGAAATCTGGTAGTCGGTGTAATTGCAAAGACCAGCTCGTTGCTTCGCGGAGTCGAAGTTAAACTCCCAGGGAGCTTTTAGGCCGTGCTCGGACATTTTTTGTCTGGCGATAAAGGCAACATATTCAAAGCGGTCCAGGCGAAGCCGCTGGAAGCGGCTCTTGCCTTTGGAAAATTGCCTGCCCTCGATAAACCCCAATGCGGTTAACTGCCAGAGCAGTTGGTGGTTGGCTATTGCCACCACGGTTCTGATCTCAGAAAACTCGTCGTGGCTGAAAACGTCGTGAATGAACTCCCGATCTATCAGATCGGGAAGTGGGACTTGAAGGACAGTCTTTTTCTCAGGCATCGGCTCTGTAAGGATAACCGCCAACCCTGCCATTTCTTACTCATTACGCGCCCGGTTTTACTAGATGGCTGGTTATCCCTAGGCTTTAGAGAATGAAGTATGTAAACCACGTCTCTGAGCTAATCGGAAATACACCTCTTATAAGGCTCAATTCGGTGACCGAGGGAATCAAGGCAACGGTTCTAGCCAAGGTGGAATACTTCAACCCCGGCGGTTCCATTAAGGACCGCATCGCTGAAAAGCTCATTGACGATGCCGAAGCCAAGGGCCTGCTAAAGCCAGGCGGAACCATCGTTGAGCCAACCTCGGGAAATACCGGAATTGGGCTTGCCCTTATTGCCCAGCAGCGCGGCTACCGCTGTATCTTTACCCTTCCTGACAAGGTCGCTGAAGATAAGCGCAACACCCTAATTGCATACGGCGCTGAGATTGTGGTTTGCCCAACCGCTGTTGCTCACGAGGACCCTAGGTCTTACTACTCGGTAAGCGACCGACTCGCTAAAGAAATCCCGGGTGGCTTTAAGCCCGATCAGTACTCGAACCTGGCCGGGCCTGCATCTCACTACGCATCCACCGGTCCTGAGATCTGGGAAGCAACCAATGGCCAGGTCACCCACGTGGTGATTGGTGTTGGAACCGGCGGAACAATTTCTGGAGTGGGTAAGTTCTTAAAGGAAGTAAGCCAGGGAAAAGTACAAATCATTGGTTGTGACCCGAAAGGTTCGATTTACTCAAAGACCGAAACTAACTCTCAGCCATATCTTGTAGAAGGTGTTGGCCGAGGCGATGACTTTTTGCCCGGGGCCTACGACGCTAGCGTTGTGGACAAAATCATTCCGGTACCGGACGCCGAGAGCTTCGAACTAACCAGAAGGTTAGCTCGCGAAGAAGGATTGCTGGTTGGACCAAGCTGCGGCATGGCTGCCGCTGCAGCGTTGCAGGTCGCCAAGGATTTGCCAGCCGATGCTGTGGTGGTTGTGATTTTGCCAGATGGCGGAAGAGGATACCTAGCCAAGGTATTTAACGATGACTGGATGAGAAACTACGGCTTCTTAGACGATGAGTCCAAGCTGAAGGTTTCAGATGCTGTTCACTTTGATCCGATGAGTGTGCCATACGTTTTGGAAACCGACTCTTTGATTAGCGCAAGAGCTGCGATTGTGGACTCAGGACATATTTCGCTACCTGTTATGGTCAAGACTCCCCCGGTTCGAATCGGGCACGTCATTGGATCTTTATCCCTAGCGGCAATTGATAAAGCCTCATCCGGTGAAACGGTCAAGGACATTCTCGAGGCCAAGCCAGCCCTGGTTGGCGCAGTCCAAAGCGTCGAGGTGGCTAAGGCCTTGCTTGAAAAAAATGAGTTTCTACTGGTGCTAAAAGAAGGCGAAGTTGAGGCCTTGATTGACCAGATCAACTAGCTGCTTGATAAGCCAACTAATCTAAGAAGCAAGACCCAAAGGAATCAGCTAAAAAATGACCGAATTTGAAACCAGAGCAATCCACGTCTCCCAGGACCCGGATGCCAATAACGGCGCTGTGATTCCACCTATTTATATGTCTTCAACCCATAAGCAGGACGGGGTTGGGGGTCTTAGAGACGGCTTCGAATACAACCGAGCTGCTAACCCTTCCAGATCTGCACTTCAAGAAGTTTTGGCTAGCCTCGAAAGCGGCAAGTTTGGACTGAGCTTTGCCTCGGGTCTTGCGGCCGAGGATGCAGTGGTTAGGGCAACTTGTGCCCCCGGCGATCACGTCGTGCTGGGATCAGATCTTTATGGTGGAACCTTTAGACTCATGAACCGCATTCACCGCGGTGCAGGTATTGACTCTGAGGTTGTTGACCTTTCCGATGAGAAGGCGTTGCGCTTAGCTATTAGACCGGGCAAAACAAAACTTATTTGGATTGAAACTCCTTCGAACCCGATGCTTGGAATCTTTGACATCGCGAGAATTTCAGAAATCGCCAAGGAGCACGGAGTTTTGACCGTGGTGGACAACACCTTCGCAACCCCTTATTTGCAGCGACCACTGGAGCTTGGAGCTGACATCGTCACTCACTCCACCACCAAGTTCATCGGTGGGCACTCCGACATCCTTGGCGGAGCGGTTATCGTAAACGATGCCGAGCTTCACGAGAAGATCAGGTTCATTCAGTTTGCAGCAGGTGCCGTTTCAAGCCCGTTTGATGCTTGGCTTACTCACCGCTCGATAAAGACTCTTGCTGTCAGGGTTGAAAAGCACTGCTCGAACGCTCAAGCGGTGGCTGAGTTTCTAGACGCACACAAAAACATCGAGCAGGTTTACTACCCCGGCCTACCCGCCCACCCTGGCCATGAACTAGCCAAAAAGCAAATGTCTGGTTTTGGTGGAATTGTTAGCCTGAGGTTTAAAACTGAAAAGGCAGCTAAGGATTTTTGCAATAAGACAAAGTTGTTCACTTTGGCAGAGAGCTTAGGCGGAGTTGAGTCACTGGTGAATCACCCGGCTGAGATGACCCACGCTTCTGCCAAGGGTTCCCCGATTGAAGTTGGCGGCGAGATTGTCAGGCTTTCGGTTGGAATCGAAAATCCCAAAGACCTAATTGCGGATCTGGCCCAAGCCCTCGGCTAAGAGCCTTTGGAGCTAGTCGTCCTTAGGCTTTGGCAAACGGTCGGTTTTTAGAAGCTTGATCCCGTAAATCACGGTTCCGATAAACAGCAGGGCTGAAGCAACATAGGCCGCAATCGAAACCGCCTCGGGCAGTTCAAAAGAGATGCTGAGCTGACGAACATTCAGGGCAATAATCAAGTTGCCAACCAGAATTCCGAGCAGGCGCTGAGGCGCCTTGCTCACAAGCCATGCGGCAATTGGAGCACCTAGGGCTCCACCGATTCCAAGAGCCAGGACGGCATCCCAGGGGATCTCGGCTGGGCCAAGGCCGACCATAAAACCTATGCTTGCGGCGATAGCAATCACAAACTCAGCGGTGTTGGTTGTTCCGATTGCTTTTCTTGGTTCAAGAGCGTTTGAGGCGGTCAAAGAGGTAGTCACTACCGGCCCCCAACCACCACCTCCGGTTGAATCGATAAATCCACCAACTAGTCCAAGCGGGGCTAGCCACCTAGCTCGCGCGCGTCTTTTCTTGCCCAAGATAATCGGACGGGTAAAGCGGTATAGCACCAGCGCGCCAAGAATAAACAAGATGCTTGCGGTCCAAGGCCTGGCAGCAGACAGATCCACGTTTGACAAAAGCACCGCACCGATGAAAGCTCCAACTGCTCCTGGCACTGCAACTTTGACAAGAGCGTGCCAGTCCACGTTTCCAAACTTGATGTGTGAAATACCGGAGATCGAAGAGGTTGCGATTTCCACCAGGTGAACAATCGCCGATGCGGCGGCTGGGTTATAAGCCAAAAAGATTAGGAGGGTTGTGGAGGTAATGCCAAAAGCCATTCCCATTGCGCCATCGACCAGTTGAGCCAAAAAGCCCGCGACGGAAACTAACAGCAAGACCCACATGTCTTCAAATCTATTAGCTGGAGATAGTTATGCTGTGCTCAAGAGTCTGCGAGTTTGCTTAGATTTCGCCCTTATCAAGACCCTTTAGAACTTGCTGAGCGCGCTTTCTAACCTCTGGAACATCGGAGAGTCTTTTGAGGCCGTTGTTCTGCTGGAACATCCGGTGGTTTTTTGAAAAAGCCGCCTGGTTTCTATCCAGAAAATCCCAATACAAAGTTGTGAACGGGCAGGCTTTCTCGCCGGTTCTTTCCTTGGGGTTATAGGCACAACCCTTGCAGTAATTTGTCATTCGGGAAATATACGCTCCGCCTGCCGCATATGGCTTGGTCATCATTTGGCCGCCATCGGCATGGACCCCCATACCGATAACGTTTGGAACCATCACCCATTCGGAAGCATCAACGAACTGCTCGCGCATCCAGTCCAAAAACTCCTGCGGGTTCGTGCCCGTGATAAGCGCCAGATTGCTCAAGATCATCAGGCGCGGGATGTGGTGGGTCCAGCCGCGATCGTGAATTGCCTCTACTTCCTTGGCCACACAGTTCATCCTGGTCTTTGAGGGCTCAACAAATAATGGCAAGAGCTTGCGCTTGGCGTTAAGGCCATTTTTGTGTTTATAGTCCTCGCCCAAAAACCAGTACATACCGTTGATGTATTCACGCCAGCCAATGACCTGGCGCACAAAGCCCTCGACGGAGTTCAACGGAACACCGCCCTTTTGATACTTTGCGATAACTGCCTTGACCACTTCACTCGGGTGAAGTAATCCGTTATTGATATATGGGCTAATAACCGAGTGGTGCAAGCTCCAGCTTTCGGTTGTGACGGCATCCTCGTAGGGACCAAATTCCTCGAGGTGTTTAGCAACAAAAACTTTCAACCGGCTTAGCGCTCCAGCCCGGGTGGTTTCCCAGTAAGGCGAAGCCTCCATACCAAGTTCCTTGGCGACTTCCTTATCGATTGAATCTGGGGTGGTTTCTGGATACTTTGCCCAGCTGTAGTTTTTGGGTGGTGGCAGACGATTTTCCTCGTCGAAATTCCACTGGCCACCCTCTGGCTCCGACCCCTCCATAAGAAGCCCCAGTCGAACTCTTTGCTTCCGATAGAAATTTTCCATCACGTAAGTCTTTTGGGTCTGGGCCCAAGCAACAAAGAGCGGCCTCGGGGTCAAAAAGAAATCGTTCTCAACAAACTCGGCGCCTAATTCTTTGAGCTGACTGTGCTGAACAAAGCTCGACGGTTCGGAAGACACCAGCTGCTTTATGCCGGTTGCCTTCATGATTGCTTTTAGTCCGGTTGGGGTGTCGGTTGCTTTTTTGTAGTGAACCTCAAAGCCGGCTGCTTCTAGCTCTTTGGCAAAGTGTCTGGCCGAAGAAATCAGAAAGTACAAACGCTGTTTGTTCCAAGGCCTTCCGGTTGTCATGCGCTTCGACTCAACCATTGCGATGGCATCGGTTTTTGGATTGGCGCCCCTTAGGGCGCCATAGTCTTTGTTTAGATGATCAAAGGGAATGAAGATCAGCTTGGTTTTCATTAGCCCTTGCACTTCTTGGAGCAATACTTGACTGATTCCCAGTCTTTGGCCCATTTCTTTCGCCACTCAAACTTCAGCCCACACTTCTCGCATGTTCTGGGTGGGAAGCCATTTTTGGTCTTTGGGGTGGGCACGAGATAAATCTAAGCTAAATTCCCTCAATCCAGTGCTCAGCGTGGTTGCCAATAAACTTGAGGGTATGAATTGCAAAAACTGCGGCGAGACCGTGCCCAAGGATGAACTGAACTGCCCGGCCTGCGGAAGCATCGCTGCCAAGACCAAAGCAGATCTTCAAAAGATCGACCCAGCAATGACCAAGGCCATTGCCTGGGCGCTAATTGCCATGGGTGTCTTTGGGCTGGCTTTTGTCATATCAAATAGCTGGACGGACTGGTATTCCGGGCTTGATTACGTGGGTCCGATTGGCTTGCTGGTTCTTGGTGGAGTTGTATTCTTCACCGCCGCACGAAAATAGGACCTTTGTCTCTAAAATCCCAGGAGGGCTTTCTAGGACTTGCGTCCTGAACTAGCCCCAGGTTGTCTCTCGGCTACGCGTGTCATAAAGATAGCCAGCACCAGAGCAACAACTATTCCGCCGTTAACTAGTAGCTCGATGATTCCGCGCTCGAAGGCCTCTGGGGTTTTGCCAATGGAAAGAGTTAGGGAAGATCCAACCGACAGGATGTGTCGAACCGATGCGATTACGCCAATCACTAGGAATCGACTCAACTGATAGAAACCGGTATTGAACCTTGCGATTACGGTGCGGGCGATTTCTAGGATGATCACCACAAACAAGATGTCGTTGATGGCCTGAAGCATACCGTTTGGGTAAAAAGGCGTTGTCTCGAATAAGCGCACAACCGTGAAAATCACTGCCCCGAGTGCAACCAGGAACAACAGGACGGTTAGAACAACATGAAAGACATCTTCAACTACGTCCAACACCTTGGTTGGAATCATCGAGGGCTGACCCTCGAAGGACCCAGAATGACCCGTCATTACATCTTGTTTTTTAGCCATACCCAAGTTTGGCGCACTTTATGCTTTCGCCAGACACCTCCGAGCAAGGCGTGTCTGATGTGGCTTCTCAGTAGCTAGCTAGTGCCCTTTCGGGTGCCAAACGGTCTTTACTTCCATAAAGGCCAAGATCTGCTGCAGTGATCCCTTGGATCCTGCTCTTTGGAAAGTGCCTGGCCGAACCACACGCTTTAGGGTTTCGGCGGCACGCATTTCTAGATCCACCGGATTAGAAGTTCCTTCTAGGTCAACTGCGTTTACGTCCTGGTGTGAGGCAAGCCAAGGGGCTAAGTCTTCTTCTTTACCGGTTAGAACGTTTACTACCCCACCTGGCAAATCACTTGTTGCCAATACTTCGGTAAGCGTGATTGCCGACAGTGGAAGTGATTCGCTGGCAACTACGACAACTGAGTTTCCGGTGACGATAATCGGAGCAATTGTGTTCACAAGTCCGACCAGGCTGCTTTTTTGCGGTGCAAAGGCTGCGACCACTCCAGTTGGTTGGTTCGTCGAAATGTTGAAGAACGGCCCTGCCACCGGGTTCATTGAACCGGCAACTGAATCAACTTTGTCTGACCAGCCGGCGTGCCAGACCCAGGAGTCAATCGCGGCATCGACTTCGCTGTTGGCTTGCTTTTCGCTTGCACCGGTTAGCTCACGGATTTCAGCAACGAACTGCTCGCGTCTTCCCTCGAGCATCTCGGCAATGCGGTAGAGAATCTGACCGCGGTTATATGCGGTTGCGCCTTCCCAACCGGGCTGAGCAGCTCTAGCCGCAACAACGGCGTCTCTGGCATCTTTTCTAGATGCCAGAACCACGTTGGCAACAAACTCGCCCTTTGGATTTGTTAGTTCGTAGGTGTGACCGGATTCGCTTCTGGGAAATTTTCCACCGATGAAGAGCTTGTAGGTTTTCTTCACATCAAGACGCATTAGTTATCTCCCTTCAGGTAAGCAAGCAGTCCGTGCCTGCCTCCCTCGCGGCCGTAGCCAGATTCTTTGAAGCCACCAAACGGGCTGGCTGGATCAAACTGATTGAAGGTATTGGCCCAAATCACACCGGCATTGAGCTGGTCGGCGACCTTTAGGATTCTGGAACCCTTCTCGGTCCAGATTCCAGCGCTTAGACCAAATGGAGTGTTGTTGGCCTTGGCTACCGCCTCGGCCGGGGTCCTAAAGGTAAGTACCGACAACACTGGACCAAAGATCTCTTCGCGGGCCACGGTATTTGTTGCGGCAACACCAGTGATAACCGTCGGTGCATACCAGAAGCCCTTCTTCGGCATATCGCAGTTCGGCGCCCAAGCCTCGCCGCCCTCTTTGACGCCGAGTTTTACCAGCTTGGTTATTTTCTCGAGCTGGGCTTTGGAGTTGATGGCTCCGATGTCGGTGTTTTTATCAAGTGGGTCGCCAAGCTTTAGGGTCTCCATCCGGCGCTTGAGCTTTTTTAGAAGCTCATCCTGAATGGATTCTTGAACTAGCAATCTAGACCCCGCGCAGCAAACGTGTCCCTGGTTGAAGAAGATGCCGTTGATGATGCCTTCGACCGCTTGATCAAGTGGGGCATCATCAAAGACGATGTTGGCGGCCTTGCCGCCAAGTTCTAAAGTGACTTTCTTATTGGTGCCAGCAACCTGCTTGGCAATTAGTCTTCCAACCGCTGTGGAGCCAGTGAAGGCAACCTTGTTGACATCCTTGTGAGCAATCAAATCTGCTCCGGTAGCTCCAAAGCCGGTGATGATGTTTACAACACCATCTGGCAAACCTGCCTGCTGGCAAATCTCGGCAAACATCAAAGCAGTCAGCGGAGTTGTCTCGGCGGGTTTTAGAACAACCGTGTTTCCAGCAGCAAGGGCAGGAGCAATCTTCCAAGCCAGCATCATCAGTGGGAAATTCCACGGAATCACCTGAGCTGCAACGCCGTGAGCTTTCGGGTTTTGACCAAATCCTGCGTAGTCGAGTTTGTCGGCCCAGCCGGCGTAGTAGAAAAACCAAGCCGCAACCAGAGGAATATCGGCGTCCCTGGTTTCTTTGATTGGCTTGCCGTTATTTAGAGTTTCGGCAATTGCTAGCTCGCGAGCGCGTTCTTGAATGATTCTTGCGATTCGGTAGAGGTACTTTCCTCGCTCAGCACCGGAGAGCTTGGACCAAACCTTTTCGTAGGCGGTTCTTGCTGCCTTGACGGCCTGATCTACTTCCTTAGCACCGGCTGTTGAGATTTCAGCTAGGACCTGCTCGGTGGAAGGTGAAATGGTTTGGTAGGTGTTTGAAGGCTTAGTGAACTTGCCTCCGATGAAGTGGCCGTAGCTACTCTGAAAGGTAACAAGAGCCCTGGATTCTGGGGCGGGTGCGTATTCGAACATCTTTATTTACCTCTTAGTCCACGGTCACATAGTCGGGACCGGAGTAGTTTCCGGTCTTTAGTTTTTGCCTTTGCATCAAAACATCATTTAGCAAGCTTGAGGCTCCAAATCTAAACAAATCTGGAGTAAGCCATCTCTCCCCCGCTACTTCCTTGACTACCACCAGGTACTTGATGGCATCCTTAGCGGTTCGAATACCCCCTGCTGGCTTGACACCTATTAGTACACCAGTCTGGTCGTACCAGTCCCGAACTGCCTGGAGCATCAAAAGAGTAATAGGTAGGGTGGCGTTTACTGTGACCTTGCCAGTTGAGGTCTTTATGAAATCTCCACCGGCCAACATGGCTAGGTAGCTAGCCCTTCGGATGTTGTCATAGGTTTGCAGCTCTCCTGTTTCCAATATCACCTTCAGATGAGCTTTAGTTCCATCGGCTCTGGTGCAGGCGTTTTTGACAGCCTGAATCTGCTTATAGACCTCCATATAATTGCCCGAAAGAAATGCCCCTCGGTCAATCACCATATCGATTTCATCAGCACCGGCCTTGACGGCATCTTTGGTGTCTTGAAGCTTTACCGCTACCGACGCTCTTCCAGATGGAAAAGCCGTTGCAACCGCAGCAACATAGATGCCGGAATTGCCAAGAGTTTGCTTCGCAACCGAAACCATGTCCCCGTAAACACAAATTGCAGCCGGTCTTGGGCAATCAGGATCGGTTGGGTCAGGAGTTAGGGCTTTTAGGCAAAGCGATCGCACCCGATCAGGGGTATCCATTCCCTCGAGGGTAGTTAGATCCATCATCTTGATGGCGGCATCTAGTGCCCAGGCCTTAGACGCTGTCTTTATTGATCTGGTTCCAAGACTGGCTGCTCGAGATTCCAAGCCGACCTTGTCGACCCCTGGAAGAGAGTGCAGCCAACGCCGGAGGCTTAAGTTGGTGATCTTGCCACCAACTATTGCAACTGGTTCGTTCTTGGGCAACTTTTTTTACTCCTTGGAAGTCTTAGTTGAGTCTAAAGCAAAGCTTGAAATCGGGCCCGGGGGCCTGAACATTAGTCTTGGTGCAAGGAAGATTGCCAGAGAAAAACCAGCACTCGTGAGAAGAAACGGGATATTCAGTTATGGTGTTAGGCCGATTGGGCCATAGGCAACCGCTAGGTTTTCCGCACTAGCCAAGGTTTTGTCTAGAAAGTCAGCCTTTTTAGGCTACTGCCTGGCTGGATTGAGATTTTTCTTCGACCTGATGAAAGCCATTACCAAGCGCCATGAAGGCCCAGCCCGCTTGTTTCCAGGCTGCAACATCGAGTGCATTTCTGCCATCGATAATTAGTCCGGGTCTGGAGCTAATAGAAACTGAAGCCGGGTCTAGCTGCTTGTACTGTCCCCACTCTGTGCCAAGGACAACAACTTCTTTGTTTCGAAAAGCGGTTTCGAGATCGGGTTGGGTTCGAAGGGTTGGATAGGTGGCAGAAACTTTTGGCAAACTCATCGGGTCATGCACAGTCACGACTGCTCCCTCTCCAACAAAGAGCTCAGCGACTTCTAGCGACGGACTGTCTCTGATATCGTCCGTATCGGGCTTAAAGGAAGCTCCAAGGATTAGGACCTCCTTGCCAACCAGCGAACCAAAGTACTCCTTGGCTATCTCAACTGGTCTGTTTCTTCGCCGTGAGTTAATTGCCTCGACTTGCTCAAGCAGTCCTACTGAGTCTTCAAGTCCAAGTTCCCTAGAACGCGCCACAAATGACCGGAGGTCTTTCGGTAGGCAACCACCACCATATCCAATTCCATTCCTCAGGAATTTTGATCCAATTCTGTCGTCATAACCTATTGCTTTAGCTAATTCAGCAGTATCTGCACCCGCGACCTCTGCAACTTCAGCCATGAGGTTTATAAACGAAATCTTCGTGGCAAGGAAGGCATTGGCTGCTACTTTAACCAACTCAGCTGTTCTCAGGTCAGTTTCCACAACCGGTATTCCTTCTTCAATCTGATTCCTATACAACTGCCTGAGTGTCCAAGTGCTGTGTCGATCGGAGGATCCGATAACTATCCGATTCGGGTATAGAGAATCCTCCAAAGCCCGGCCCTCTTGAAGAAATTCAGGATTCCAACTCAAATGGGGTAGAAAGCCTTTGATGTTTCTTATGTGTTCAATCAGCAAATCAGCTGTCCCTACCGGAACAGTTGACTTACCCGCGATAACGGAATCCTTGGCTAAGTAAGGCAGCAGCTCGTCCACTGCAGTAAATAGATAGCTTGTGTCAGCCGAAAGCCCCACTTTTGACTGAGGGGTGCCCACGCACAAGAAGTGAACGTTGGCTTTTCTACTCTCATCGTCATGGGAGCTAGCAAATCTTATTTTCCCGTTCGACTTCACTTCGGACAAGGCATTATCCAAGCCGGGTTCAAAAAATGGGATAGAGCCGGATTGAAGAGCCCGAACCTTGGCCTGGTCTGGGTCTATACCTAGGACCTGATGACCCATCTTTGCAAAGGCTATAGCGCTCGTGGCACCAAGATAACCTAGTCCGATTACAGTCACTCTCAAACTCATGTCGCAAACTTACTTGACCGGGCCACAGAAAGTCCTTGCG
The DNA here is from genome assembly GCA_945883505.1 of Rhodoluna limnophila. Lineage (GTDB taxonomy): Bacteria > Actinomycetota > Actinomycetes > Actinomycetales > Microbacteriaceae > Rhodoluna > Rhodoluna limnophila_B. The sequence goes on along the minus strand of CAMCXL010000010.1, from coordinate 5,556 downwards.
CGCCATGGGTGAAAGTCCATACATTTACCGATAGTTAACGAGCTCTTAAACACAGGGCCAGTCGCCATCTAAAAGGCCCTAACCACGGCCAAATATTTCATAAGACATTCAGTGCAAAATAGCCAAAACTTCACCAGAAATTTTTACTCTGTTTCCATGGGACAAAAAATTGCTATTGTCACGGAGTCATTCCTCCCGCAGATCAATGGTGTCACCAACTCTGTCCTGCGAATACTTGAGACTTTCAAACAGCGTGAGATCGATGCCATGGTTATTGCGCCAACTTCAGAAACCACGCATCATTTAGGGTTTGCGATTCACACGGTCCCCTATGTCGAAATAAAAGGCTTTCCAGTTGGAATTCCATCGCCGACAGTCTCGAAGGCATTAGACGAGTTTCAACCGGACTTGGTTCATCTTGCTGCACCTTTCTGGTTGGGCTCACACGCGCTCGACTGGTGCATACGAAACTCGGTTCCATCGGTGGCGGTGTATCAAACTGACATAGCAGGCTACTGCAGTCGCTACGGCTTGGATTTTGCTCGGCCACTGGTTGAGCGATTTACGGCTGCTCTTCACGCGCCAGCCAGTATTTCGCTTGCGCCAACGGCCGAGGGGGCCAAACGCCTTCAAGAACTAGGGGTGGAGAACGTGGCAGTTTGGGGAAGGGGCATAGATACCGATCTGTTTCACCCGGAACGTCGAGACTTGGCTGAGGTTCAGGTCTTGAGGAATCAAATCGCCCCAAACTCTGAGCTGGTTGTGGGATTTGTTGGAAGACTGGCGCCTGAAAAGCAGATTGATCGTTTGCTCGAAGTAGCGGATCTTCCAAACCTCAAGCTGCTGATTGTCGGAGACGGTCCAGAGCGCTCCCGCCTCGAGAAGATCTTTGCTCCATTTGACGCTTATTTCGCTGGTTTCCAGACCGGACTAGCTCTTGCAAATCACTATGCGGCCATCGACATTTTCGTCCACTGCGGAACAGAAGAGACATTTGGGCAGACCATACAAGAGGCTAAAGCTTCTGGAGCAGCCGTCGTTGCACCGAATCAGGGAGGGCCAAAATTCCTGATTGAGCATGGTGCAACAGGACTGCTAGTTGATCCAGACAAAATTGGGGGTTATCAAGAAGCAGTAGTGAAGCTTCGAGAAAGGGAGTTCAGGACTGAGATTTCTCGGGCTGCCAGGGAAAGTGTTTTAGAGAACACCTGGGCTAGAAACAACAGCGCGCTCCTAGAAATATATCGAGAGGTAATGAACCAGAGCCTAAATCAAAGAGAGTCGAATCTTGAACTGGCTTGACGCTCAGGAGATAATCTCTTCTTTTGGCGACTATGCCCTGTTGGCCGTCACCCTAATCATTTTCTTGGAGACAGCATTCATCCCGGCATCTTTTCTCCCGGGTGACTCACTGTTGTTTCTAATGGGCCTCACTCTTGCCAATTCAAGTTCTGTCCTGCCTGATTGGTTGGCGTTCATGCTAGTTTGGCTGGCCGCTTTCTTCGGACCCCAGGTGAGCTTCTATCTAGGAAGGCGATTTGGAACGGGACTATTTGCATCCAATAGGAAATGGCTCCTGAACGACAAAGTCTTAGAAAAGACCAATAGATTCTTTAACCGCTACGGGGCAAGGGCAGTAATTCTCGCACGCTTTGTCCCAATTCTAAGATCAGTCGTTCCTGTTATGGCTGGCGCTTCACGAATGGAAGCAGATAGGTTCCTTCGTCTAAACCTAATAGGGACTACGCTTTGGTTGCTTGCGTTTATGTTTCCGGGTTACTGGTTAGGCGGCATCGACCTGATCAAGGAGAACTTAGAACTAACCGTGTTGACAGTGATTATTGTCTCCGCTCTTCCATTACCGATCGAGCTGATTAGGGAATCCTTATCCCGTCAGAAAGCGGCATCAGCGAGGAATTAGCTCCCAATTTGGATGAGTGAGTTCAGGACTGTAATGCTCTAGGTTCATGTGCTTTGGCAGCATTCGGTCACCTGCGGTTATGCCCTTGAGTCTTCGTTGGACAAAAGGGACCACATCGCGAACTAACCATTGGAAAGTTTCTACTATGCCGCGACTAATAAGCGAAAGCTCCAAGGGATCTAACTCAGGGTAGCGGTAGCGAAGCTCTAGTAAGGCGGCCGCTTGATTAGCCACTGCAATGTGACCGTGACCTGAGAAGTGGACCATATCTTCAGCCCAATACATCAGATGTTCGAAATCTGCTATCCCATGGACGTCGATTAGAGGAATATCTAGCTCTGAGGCTACCTCTCCAATCATCATGGAAAACTCTTTAGCTCTTTGCCGAAGCGGGCGAAATACCCTCAGATGGATGGGGTTTATTGTGTTTGCGACCACCACATCGCAACCTGATTCCTGCAATTCAATTAGACCCTGCCGCAATGTCTTACGAAGGTTTTCTCGATTCTCCCGACTGCCGAGAAGGTCATTAGATCCAGCCATGACTGTTACAAGTGATGGTCGAAGCCTAATTGCCTGAGGAATCTGTACCCTAACTATCTTTTCTAGGTTGGCTCCCCTTATAGATAAGTTGGCATATCGAAATTCCAAACCTTTATCCCTGGCTTCACGAGCCAAGATTGCAGCCAAGCGATCCGTCCAGCCGTTATGGTGTCGGTCATGGTGAAAAGTAAAATCCCCAAGGCCCTCGGACAGTGAATCTCCGACTGCGACATAGGAACCGCAAGCATTTCTGTTCATACGGCAACTCCACCGAAGGGCCTTTGAATTGGCACTAAATGACTCTAAAGTTTTGGTGGCGAGCAGGTAAACGTTTATGTTTCAAATTCAGTGGACTATGCGTTATTCTCTTTACCCTTAGGGATGTTGCAATTGCAAACTGCGCTATTTGCGCAGGGAGATGAACAGGAGCTTGCCCGAATCGGTAGTTGCCAGAACCTGGGTAGCCGATAGAACTTCCAAGTCCCTAATTCTCTCTCCTACTCTCACAATTTCCTGATCGGTCACGGCCAAATTGCGGTCAAGCTTTATTAGCACCAGAGACTGTTTAGCCAGGGTTCCCATCATCAATTGACCGCTCCACTCACCCCAACCTTCTTTTGGTAATTGAACAAGCTCAGTCGGTGCAATTGATGGCGTCCATTGGGTCAGCGGCTCAATGAATCCGGCATGGGTGCCGGTTTTGGTGGGGCGAACATAATCTCCAAGGCCGTAGGGCTGGCCATATGTGACAAAGGGCCAACCGTAGTCTCCGCCTTGACGTATACGATTTAGCTCATCGCCTCCTCTTGGGCCATGCTCGGCTGCCAGTAAATGTTTATCGTCATACAAAACAATTCCCTGAGCGTTTCGATGTCCTTGGGACACTTTCACTGCACCGCTTGAGCTCACCTTAAAAATGGAACCTAGGTCACCTCTTTTGTCTCGGTTTCCAATCTGTCGATAACCCAAATCACCGATGGTGACATAGGCGCTATTTGCGTCAATGACTGCAAATCTGCCCGAGGTGTGCTGGACGGCCGAAATTGGCACGCAGGGTTTAGTCACAAACCAGACACCCGCTCTGGTGGCTCTTTTAGTGATCAGATTTAGGTTCACTTGCTCAATGGCAATTTCGACGCAGTTTCCAGAAGATCCCAAACGCGGATAGGAAACTAGCAACTTGGCATTCCGGCTGGTTTGGGACAACACTGCGATGTCGTTGATAGCAAACCTAGAATCCACGAGTCTGCGCTTACTCGGAAGAATACTGGCAACTCTGGTGAGTTTCTTAGCAGCTATTTCATAGGTAAAGATCTGGCCACCGGTGCCACCACCGCCAAGAATCAAGGTTCCATCTTGCAGCACCGCAAGAGCCGGGCCACGCTCACCGCCACCTTTTGTAACCGCAGCACCGATGCTCTCGCTCCTGATTTCAAATTCAGGAGCGGCCGCACTTGCTGGCCCCACAGGAGCCAGCAGTAAAGCTGAGAGAAGACCAAGTAGCAGTTTGGCAGTCATGATTTAATGCTATAACGCCCCTTCCGGGCTAGAAATTCGCAACAAATTTGCTAAGCGAGTTATGATGATTTTGAAGGAAGCGGTTGCGAATTTGGAGAGCAGAAGAACATGAAAAAACTATTGAGAGATTTCGACTGGGCGGCTTTACAAGCACTTATCGCAGTGGTGGCTCTTCCTGTCATGATTATTTTTGGCTCCTTCACAATTGTGATCTTTAATCCCTAAACAATCCCACCGCTGACTGAATAATAAGGTCACGCAGGTTTCCTAATTGCAGGGAAACTATCCCCAAAATGAAGAAAATCCAGCCCTCGTGAGAAGAAACTGGATTTTCAGTGCACCCCCCGGGGGGCTTGAATCCGGAACCCACTGATTAAGAGTCAGGTCTGCCGAAAATCAGTATTTCTTCGTTTAAGTACAGTCCGTGCGTCTGACATTTGCCTTCCTGCACATTGGATTTGTCTCATCGACAAATGTCTAAGAGTTCTCTAGATTTCCTTCATCAGCTTTGACTTCTACTCATAAAAATTCATTCTTGGAGATAATCCCCAAATCGAAAGTGAGTAAGCTCGCCTCATGAAGCCAATTGAGAAACCAGCATTCATAGCTGCAATCATCGGTCCGATTCAGTCCGTGCTTGGCTGGAGTATCGCTGGAGCACTTTGGGTTGGTTATGACCCGGTTCGCCAGACAGTCAGTGATCTGGCTGCCAACGAATCCCCAGTCCAGTTGATTATGTCCAGCTTCTTCGTCCTCGGGGGAGTGCTAACTCTCATAGCTGCCATCTATGCAAAAACATTTGCAATGCCGGGAAGAATCGCGCTTTTCTTAGCTGCGATTTGCACCTTCGGTCTTACTATCTTCCCGACCCCGCTTATTGGATACTCGTTTTGGCATCGAGTCTTTGCAATTGCATCATTCGTTTTATCCGCAGGCTGGCACCTGTTCGCCATGAGGACCCGCAAGGACGCTCCTTGGATTCTCAAGCCTCCGGCAGCAATTATCGGCACAGCATTCCAAACTGCCCTCGCGCTTTGGTTCCTAAGTAGCTGGACAGACCCAAATACCACGAATGTTGGGGTCTGGGAAAGAGTCGTTGCTGTGAGTCAAGCTCTTTATGTCTCGGTAGTAGTTATCGCTATATATGTCGGACAAAAGAAAAACAACATCCGATAGATTTGCATTAAATCAGAAAGCCTAGCGAGAAGAGAAAAAATGGCTCAAAAAGAACAGAAACCACAGAAGAACAACAAAAAGGCACCAGCCAAGAACTTAAAGGAAAAGCGCCTCGATAAGCAGGCTAAGGCTGCCAACAAAAAGAACTCCTAGCGGCTTGATTCTGATTGCGACAAGGGCAACTGATTCCCTATCAGTAGGTCATTACTCATTTCGGAGCCTGAATCTCAAAGTGGTGGACGCCAATATTGAAGAAAATCCAGCTCTCGTGAGAAGAAACTGGATTTTCAGTGCACCCCCCGGGACTTGAACCCGGAACCCACTGATTAAGAGTCAGTTGCTCTGCCGATTGAGCTAGAGGTGCATTTGTTGCTCTATAGAGCAACAGCTCTAAAGAA
>CAMCXL010000009.1 GCA_945883505.1 Rhodoluna limnophila | reverse complement strand
CATACCTGGAAATCCCAATCGAAGATATTGAATTGTCGATTAGAACATACAACTGCCTGAAACGTAAAGGCATCGACACACTCAGCCAAATGATTTCATTGACAGAAAATGAGTTACTGGAATTAGATAATTTGGGCCCCAAGGGGATTGTGGAGATCTCCAACAAGGTTCATGAAATGGGCTTAGGCTTCTTGACAGAAGCCACCGCTTGGCCTTTCACTGAAGACTAGAGGAACGACAAGTATCTCTAAGCACTCGCAAGAGCAACTCTCTTATTCCGTTCTTGTTCCGTTAGACAGGAAAAGATAGAGAAAACTAGGCAGAATTACTAATAAACATTTTCCGCACCATTTCAGGTACGAGTCTCCCCACAGCGCAATTCAAAGGGAGCTAAAATGACTACGGATCAGAAGGTTGGGGGTTCGAGTCCCTCCAAGCGCACTTCTCCAAATAGAAGCAAAGCTATGACCATAGAAGATTCCGGTTCGAACGGCTTGAGGTAATTGAGGGCAAACACCTAATGTCCAATCTAGAACGAGTGGCGATACTAGGAGCCAGTGGGTGGGTTGGTAGAACGGCCTGGCATTGGCTGCGCCAATTGGATACCCAGGTTCTTGCATTTGCAGGTTCGAGTCGAATCGAGAAGATTAGTGACGTTGATTACCGGTTTGAGGAATATGACGTTAGGAAGATTCAAGACTTTAAGCCCACTACCGTGATTGACTCTGCGTTTCTAACTCGTGAGAAAGTTAGCACTCTCACACTCGAGAGGTACATCGGAACAAATACTGCACTAATTGAACAAGCACTAGAGCTTCAGCGCCTGCCAACCGTCGAAAGGTTTGTCGGAATCTCTAGTGGCGCATCAATTCCGTACCTTAAACTACAAACCCCAAACTTCGAGCTAGATCCTTACGGTTCGCTAAAAGCCACTTATGAAAAACGCTTACTTCAGAACCATGAGCTTCGAGCGAAAACCACTGTTGGTCGAATTTGGAGCGTATCCGGCCCGCTAGTCACCAAACCTTCCATATTTGCCTTTTCGGATCTTGCTAAACAAGCGCTTGGCGGCGCAATAACAATAAAAGCTCCTCATGAGGTTTGGCGGCGCTACGTTGATCTCGAAGACTTTCTCAAGGTTGTTGTACTGGCAGATCCGGGGCAGGACAGAGCAGTTGACAGTGGGGGAGAACTTATCGAAATCGGTCAACTTGCCCACTTGATTTTTGAAGTTCTAGGAACCACACCTAGGATTGAGCGAAAGTTTGTATCTGGCCTGCTCGCCGACAGATACTACTCTGACGACATCTCTTGGCAAGAAGCTTCGAGTCAAATCAACTTGATTCCAAAGAACATCAGAGATCAAATAGCTCTAGTCACTGATGCTTTAGGAAAAACTGGAGTACCGGAATCAAATTCAGAGATCAAGTAAGCTCCTGCAAAAAGCAAGTAATCCATGGGGTTTGACAGAAATTCAAAAAACCCTGTTCCGTTCAAGCACAATTCCCGCTCCGTGGCTAAAAATGGCGCTCAGTGCTGGGTTTACACCAAATATTTGAAAACTTCTTTTGCTAAATCTTCACTCAACGGCGGTTGCATAAGGTGGAGAGGGTCAGAACGCATGGACCCATCCGATTGTACTTTCGACGATATCTTTGGGAAATACGTCTGCTCAGGGTCAATGGGCACTTCAATGAGAGCTGGTCCTGGGCTGCTGATAAGTTTGCGAATTTCTTCGCTAGAAAAATTCTCATGATCCATCCTCGCGTAGGGCACCCCAAACGCTGCGCATAACTGGGCCCAGTTTGGAAAACCGACTCCCGTTTCTGTGTCGCAACCAATCCAGGCCCCATTAAAATAGTTTCTCTGAGTCATGCGTATCGAAGCATAGCCATTGTTGACAAATAGCAGTATCTTCACTGCAAGTTTATTTGCCACTAGGGTGCCAAGTTCTTGAAGGTTTTGTGCAAAACCACCATCTCCCTCGATTAGAAATGTTGTCTTGTCAGGGTTTGCCAAGCTGGCACCGATCGCGCCGGAAAGACCGTATCCCATGCTAGCCATTGACTTGTTTGACAATAGACGCTGGTCGCCTATTTGCTCGAGCGTTTGATAAGAAACCGTGAATGCACCACCGCTACTACATGGAATGATAATGGAGTCAACACCTGCAACCTTCGTGAGTTCTTTCAGAATCACGTAAGGCGACACGTACTCTTCACCGGTAGTATTCGTAGTCTCATTTAAGGGCAGCTTGCGCTTTACTTCTCGAGCAAATTTAGTCCAATCCGCAACATCCTCGGAAGATGTATTCATTCGCAGGAGTGACTGAAGAAGTAAGTTCGCGTCACCCTTGATGGCGAGAGCGATTCTCGGATGCCCTTTCTCAAGCTCGGCTTCATCTATGTCAACCTGTACAATTCTTCCAGCAGGTACGAATTGGTCTGATGAGAACCCAGTCTGCTGGACACCCAGGCGCGTTCCAATTGCTATAACCAAGTCAGCTTGTTGGATCAAGACGTTTGAATATCTCTGGCCCCAGGTGTTCGGCCTCCCAAAGTACATTTCGTTGTCCGAGGGAATTAAATCCGCGCCATTCCAAGTAGTCATGATCGGAACACCAAATGAAGTTAGGTCTTCAAGGCACTGCCTCGTGATGATTCGATTGAGACCGCCTCCCAGAAGCAGGACTGGACGTCTAGATGCAATCAGAAGTTCTTGTAGTGAATCCAAATCATCCTGTTTAGGATATGCTGGGGATTGAACCTCCAAATCCCAATTGGCTTCTGGTACGGGCTCGGCCCCCTGGGTGTCAAGGCAAACTTCGATAAACACCGGTCCCTTCCGGCCTTCTGATCCGTGACGAACCGCCTGCAAGAATTGGACTTTGTCAATCGGATAATCAAGCTGGAGAGTCGTCTTACATATAGAGGAGACGAGAGCAGGGCCGTCAATCTCCTGTATACCTCTTTGTCGCAATTTACCCCTCGACAGGTCAGCGCTCTTAACTTGACCACCAATAACTAGGAGTTCGCGGCTCTCGGTAAAGGCGCTAGCAATCGCAGTAATTGTATTTGTGAGACCTGGGCCCGCTGTTACAAGTGCGAAAGCTTTTCCAGACCCCTCTTTGCGGAGTGCCGTGAAGTATTCTGTCGCAATAGCAGCACCGACTTCATGAACAAACGGCACACATACCATTCGGGTCCGGACTGCATCAAGTAGGTGCATGATGTTACCGCCGGCTAAGAAGAAACAATGAGTGTAACCTTCTTCCGCTAACCACCCAACAAGTTGGTCTGCATAGGTATGTTTTCTCATATTTAGTCTCGGTTTTTGAAATCGATGCGACGCTATCGCACCTTTAGCGCAGCTAACCTTTTAGAATCTTCGCTGGCAATTCGATCATAGTAATGCTTCTTGCTTTCTAACCAGAGCAGCTCAAACTCTATTGCTAGCTCAAGTCCTGCTTCAGGGTTCCCGGCTAAAGCTCTTTTGGCTTCGAAAACCACCTTTCGTGTTTCAAAGCGATCCAAACGAATACTGTGAATTTGCCTCAAGGCTTCTACTGATTTAGCCGATACGCCCCCACCAACCACGAGCTCCTTGGAAGACTCTGCACAAAGTTCCGCCACATTAAGAATGTAGTTTGTAGTTTCCTGGGTGTTGACTTGGTCGCTGTTCAATCCTAAAGAACCGACAAAATCACCCCTGCCGAAAACCAAGCCGTCCGCCCCGGGTTCGCCGGCAATCTCGGCCATGATTGCATCCCTATTTTCGAAGCTTGTAATTGTTTCCATGTTGATCAGATAACTCATATCAGATTGCTCTTCGCGCTGAAAAACCGAATTGATGGCCTTGACATATTTATGTGCAGCGTAAGGAGTTTCAACCATAGGTGCCACTATGTAGTCGACGCCAATTTGCTTAGCCTCCAAAAGATCTCGAACTGCTTCGCACCCACCAATTTTTACTGTCATGGCCAGCCCGGCCGATCGAGTAATGTCTAGAAGCCTAAGCAACTCATCAATGCGAGTTCCCTCAGCCTCAAATTCCGCCTTTACACTTACAACACCGAAGGCATCCTTTGCTCTCTTCAGCATTTCGACCATCTGACGTTCTATGATTCGAATTTCAGGCCTCCTCATGGTTGGACAAAGAACTAGGCACTAAAATCCCAGCTTCCATCGACCTATGATATTACATCAACACTCGAAGTCCGATTGGCCTCGCGGCTCTGGAAGGGTACGATTGGGGATCGTGCCAGATCTTTTCGTCTTTGACCTTGACGGGACACTCTTTGATTCCCATGAACAAATCATTCGGGCCGCAAACGCTACACGGGCAGCTAATTTGCTCCCCCTTATCGACGAAAGGGACGCGGTTGGGCTTGTCGGATTATTGGCGGATAAGCTGTTCCCTCAAGATTTCGGAGGGGCGTCAGTAGCTTTAGACTCTCTGGTGTCTGAGTTTCGGCTGAGGCTGACTGATGAGGTTCACGTCCGCAATCAACTTTTTGAGGGTGCAGAGTCATTTGTAAAGCTCATCAAGTCAAATGGTGCATTTGTGGGGGTTGCAACTAGCAAACCCACGTGGTTAGCAAGAATTGTGGTTGCTAACTCACCACTGTTCAGATGCGTGGATTGGATTCAGGGTACCGATAACTTCCCTCCTAAACCAAATCCCGAGGTCATTCTCCGTTGTGTCCGCGCACTGGACCCAGCCCAGAATACCTACATGGTTGGGGACCATGTAGTCGATATGTTGGCGGCGAAAGCCGCAGGCATTACCGGACTCGGAATTAGTCAAGGCTCGCACTCATCCGAAGCCCTGCTTTCAAATGGCGCAAAATATGTTGGAAGAAACTTTAGCGAGCTCAGTGAAACACTGCTGGTGAATAATGTCATCAAATACAAGGAAAATTACCAGATTGATTAATTGAGCTATGGCGAATCGATTTATTGGTTTTTCCAGTTTTTCCAGGGAGCAGAACCAGAATCCCAGAGGTCATTGAGCAGCAGAGACTCTCTGTATGTGTCCATCGGCTGCCAAAACCCCGTATGTTTATGCGCAGCAAGCTGCTGATTTCTGGCAAGCGCTTTAAGCGGCTCTTCTTCTAGCACGGAATTTATATTGAGATGGTCGAAAACTGCAGGTTGGAAAACAAAGTAGCCCATGTTAATCCAGTCGTTGACCTTGGGCTTCTCTCTAAACTGAGAAACAATCCCCGAATCATCAATCTCAACAACCCCAAACCGGCTCGTGGGCTGCGTAACCGTCATTGTCGCAGTTTTCCCGTGGGAATCATGAAATTCCAGAAGACCCTTGATGTCAATGTCTGCAATTCCGTCACCGTAAGTGGCTAGGAACTTCTCGCCTTGAACATACTTTTCAATCATCTTGATTCGGCCACCAGTCATCGTGCTATCGCCGGTGTCTGCGACGGTTACGGTCCAGTCAAATTCATCATGGGAACCGTGGAACACAGTGCTGGACTGGTCTCCGAGTCGGACTGTGAAATCTAGATTCGAGGCCCCGTAGTTATAGAAGTAGTTCTTGATGTATTCGCTCTTGTATCCTGCGCAGATTACAAAGTCAGTTATTCCCTGGGCGCCTAAAACCTTCATGATGTGCCACAGGACGGGCCTACCCCCAACTTCAACCATTGGCTTTGGTCTGAATTCGGTTTCCTCGCGCATTCTGGTACCCAAACCACCAGCTAGCAATACAGCTTTCACTTAATTCCTCGGATTCTGCAACTCTCAAGCCCTGCCAATAATGTGGCCGATACTATGTATATCTAACCATCTAAGCTCCATACGGGCCCTTTAGGAGAGATTCGTGCAAACCGGTCCAGGCCCGACAAGGCAGGAAATTCTGGCATTAGTTGAAAATTTTGCTTCCGATTCCTTGAAAACTCAAGAGTTTGTTCCGGGCGAATCCGTTGTACCAGTCTCGGGAAAAGTTCTAGACCCAAGTGACATTGCTGCACTTGTTGACGCCTCATTAGATGGTTGGCTGACAGCCGGCCGATTTCATGAAGATTTCGAGAGAGCCTTGGCTAGGTACGTTGGCGCACGGAGTGCACTTTTTGTTAATAGCGGTTCAAGCGCAAATCTTGTAGCACTTTCTGCACTGACCAGTCCAAAACTTGGGAAGCGGGCCCTCAAACCGGGGGATGAGGTTCTAACTGTTGCCGCAGGATTCCCAACGACTGTGAACCCAATAATTCAAAACAACCTTCGACCAGTGTTGGTTGACGTAAACCTCGGAACCTATGACGCAATTCCAGAAATGCTCAGAGAAGCAGTTAGTTCGAAAACAATGGCCATCATGATGGCCCACACTCTGGGAAACCCATTTGATCTAGATACCGTTAGAGAACTTTGTGACAAACACGGCCTATGGCTCGTAGAAGATTCATGCGACGCCTTGGGATCAACATATGACGGCAAGAAAACAGGAAGTTTCGGAGATACTGCAACCCTGAGCTTCTACCCTGCGCACCACATCACAACGGGAGAAGGTGGCGCGGTTTTCGTGAAGTCGCCTTTGGTTCGTAAGCAAGCGGAATCCTTCCGCGACTGGGGACGGGATTGCTACTGCGAAACTGGTCATGACAATACTTGTCACAAGAGGTTTGAGTGGCAGCTAGGCACTCTGCCAGTTGGCTACGACCACAAGTATATTTATAGTCACATTGGTTACAACCTGAAAGCCACAGACATTCAGGCGGCCCTCGGCCTGTCACAACTCAAGAAAATAGACACCTTCTCAGATACTCGAAAGAACAACTTCAAGTATCTACATAATGGACTCTCCAAAGTTCAGGGTCTGATCATGCCCAAGGCGACAGAGAAATCGGATCCTTCATGGTTTGGCTTTCCCCTAACGATCGACCCTGCGCATCCGGCTGACCGTGAAGACCTGTTGAGATTCCTGGACGCGAGAAAGATTGGTACCAGGCTTCTTTTCGCGGGGAATCTCACGCGCCAACCTGCCTACAAAAATGTTGACTGGAGAGTCGTCGGTGACCTAACAAACACCGACATCGTTATGAAGCGAACATTCTGGGTCGGTACCTACCCTGGGTTGACCCCGATGATGCTCGATTACATCATTTCTTCGATTAGCGAGTTCATGGAGAAGGTTTCGCGTTGAAAGGCAAGCACGTCCTGATTACTGGGCACACGGGCTTCAAGGGTTCGTGGCTTATTGCAATGCTTCACCACAATGGCGCAAAGGTTTCTGGAATCGCTCTCGATCCGGCCCCAGGTGGAATCTTCGACAAGGCAGCGCTGCATGAGCTCTTGGCAAACGACTTCAGGCAGGACATTCGAGATTTAACCGAGTTCACAAAAGCATTTCAGAAGATCTCTCCCGATGTGGTGATTCACCTTGCTGCACAACCACTAGTTCTCGCTTCTTACGAGAAACCCAAGGAAACTTACGAAACCAACGTCATGGGAACCCTCAATGTTCTCCAAGCGGTTGAGGCCACTTCCTCAGTCGAGGCGACACTAATAATCACCACCGACAAGGTCTATCGTCAAGACCCTGGCGCAGATAAAGCGTTTGTGGAATCAGACCCACTGGGTGCGGCCGATCCCTACAGCACCTCAAAAGCAATGGCTGATCTTTTGACTCAGTCTTGGATTGCCAGCCATCCAGAATCCAAGATAGCTATCGCCCGTGCTGGCAACGTCATCGGAGGGGGAGACGTAGCAGAAAATCGCCTCATTCCCGACCTGGTTGAGGCATTTTCGACTGGCAGGACAGGTATTGTAAGGAATCCTGAATCTGTTAGACCCTGGCAGCACGTGCTCGATTGCTTGGCGGGTTATGTATTACTGATTCAAGCCTTGCTGTCTGGCAACGCAAAATCAGGAGCGTACAATTTTGGTCCTGCTCCCGAATTTCCCCTTCAAGTAGATGAAGTAGCAAGAATTGCAGCATCCGTTTGGGGCGAAAGTGCTGAATGGGTATCTGAAGAAAGGGCCCAGCCAGATGAATCAAAATTTCTTATTCTTGATTCAGACAAATCCAAATCAGTCCTTGGTTGGAGAGAAAAACTGGATTCAACTGATTCGATTCGGTGGAGTGTGGAATGGTCAAAGAGAGAATCGAATGGGGAGGCAGCAAGAGCATTGACGCTAGAACAGCTGTCCTCATTCATGACACGCTGAGTTAAAACCTAAACATGCAGATTAGATCACAAAAACTTCGCTCTTCTAGAGATATAGTCGAAGGTAATCGCTACCATCGACTCGTAGAAACCAGTCCATTTACGGTGTACTTAGGGGTCTACAACGGGACGCCATACATTGACTCTTTGTTAATGCAGCTTGAAAAGCAAACCCAAAGAGATTTTCCGCTAGTGATTGTTGATAATGCCTCAAGCGATGAAAGCTGGAATAAAATTTTGGCGTGGCCGAAAGCGGTTTTAGCTCGAGCAAAGCTTATTCGAAACCCAATAAATTTAGGGGGTGGAGGGAGCTTTGCGCTTAACTCTGATCAAATAGAGACTGAATGGCTAATAACTATGCACCAGGACGACACGTATGGGCCAAATCACGTCCAGGTATTGAGTGAGGCGATTGAACAATCTAGTCCCGACGAAATAGTAATCTTCACCGACATGGGCACTCAAAATATGAAGAATAAGAAGATTTACACCCCCATCAGACAAAGCTGGGTTGCAAACTTAGAAACCCCTCAATCTGCTTTTATGGCGAACCTCGTCCAGCAATCAGTGAGCTACCCTTCTGGAGCATTTAGGACTTCTGGGATTCTTCCGATTCAAATCGCTTGGCACTCAAGCAGTTTTCCAGATACAGAAGTGACTCTTTTGCAGGCATCACAGGGATTCTTTAGGTTTGTTCCAGAGCTAACTATGCTTTATCGGATGAACCCAAAAAGCGAGTCCCATGACCTGAATCCAAAAGAACGAGTGCTTGGGCCTTTTGCCTCTTTGACTCGCGTCATGGCTTCGGATAGTTTTCTACGCCTTTGCTTGGCTGTTCCCGAAAAGGAGAGAGAGGGCTTTTCAAGGGCTGTTCTTGAAGGTATAGACATTCGCCTTGGGGCCTCCCCATTTAGTGAGCTGGTAAAACTTATAGCCGCTGAATCCATGGGCCTGGCCTGGGACTACTCAGAAAAAAGCTCCAGAGATCAGATTCTGTCAACCTACAAGTTGGCAGAGGATGGCCGTACGACCAAACTACTCGATGACCTAGGCACTTTCTACACTGAGGGCAATTCGACCCAAACGGCTACACATAACCAACCTTTTTCTGAAGCCCAGATTGAACTAGAAAAGCTCCTGAGTGCCGCGACACCGCCTTCAAATACTCAAGCCGGAGGGGTGCAGCGTGTGGTACTCAGTTTGATTGGAAGAATATTCCCTCTTCCAGTAAGGAGAAAAGTGGTTTCCTTCGTTGTTCGCAATTATGCAAGATTTAACCCCTCATCACCTTGGAATTTATCTTGGAAGCCAAAAAACTGATATTCCTAACCGGGGTCAATTCCAACCTGAAGGGACATGAACCAGTCCCTAAAAGCTTTGGCAAGTTTCTTCTTGATCGAGGATTGCTCACCTTCAAAATTGATTCAAGTATCGAAAAAATCGTCTGTATTGACTACTCACCTGTAGTTCGCGGCCAAATCAAGGAACAAGGTGTGAGCTCTGTAGACTGCACGCTTGTGCGAATGGAACCAAGCGTTGTCCTACCAGCTAACTTCACACGTGCAAGAAACAAACAATTTAGCCAAATCGTAACTGTGGGTGGACCCCAGTCAAATAAAGATTCAGCCTCGGTTAATTGGCCACTGATCTGGCCCTCGTCATCCAAACTTGACAAACTATTTGCAAATGAAAGAGCTGAGCGAATTGTGCTGATTAACGGAAACAAGATGAGTCTGATAAAAGGTGAGCTCTATTCCCTCCGAAGGGAGGCTATCAATGCGCTCGACATCCTGGATTTGTACGGGACAGAATGGGACTCAAGCTTCATGTCTCGATTGACAATAGCGCTTAAGAGTTTTGCCCACACCATCCTCAGCCTAAAGTTTCCGAAGGTTTCAGGCTTTAGGCTCTGGTTTCAGAGCTACCCAAAATCTAGAGGTGTCATCGCTGACAAATTAGAAACTATGTCAAAAAACAAGTACGCATTAGTTATTGAGAACTCAGCTGAGTACATGTCAGAGAAGCTGTTTGATGCATTTTTCGCTGGCTGCATTCCCATCTATGTTGGGCCTAACGTCGCAGATTATGGCATCCCAAAGAACCTTGTGTTGCAAGCAGAGCCAAACCTCAAATCAATAAAAAAGTCTTTAGATAGGGCGAAAGGGATGATTTTCGAGAATTTCCAACAGGAACTTCGAAAGTTCCTTGATGATGAGAAAACAATCGAACAATGGAGCCACGAGAACGTTTATGAAAAAATGCTTGAAATTGTTCTCGGTAGGTAATTGGAATCAGAAACATAATGAACGGACGCGTGATTAGTAAGCTGATTTCAAACAGATTAAACACTAAGGAATCGGAACTATGTACGGTGCGGAGAGTGTGATCTCAGAAGTCGAAATCTACGTACTTAACTTAGATAGACGACCTGACCGGTTAAAGCGCCTTGAATCAGCTCTTACAAGCCGGAACCTCAAGTTCAATAGGGTTGTGGCTGTAGATGGCTCAACGGAGCCAGCGGTGGAAAGTGAAATGGAATTACTTACACCAGGCGAAAGGGCAATCTGGAGTTCACATCAAAAAGCGTTGTCTGACTTCCTTAAGTCTGAATCCAAACATGCCCTAATACTGGAAGATGACGCCCACTTAGCAAACTCACCGATAAGCAGTGAGAGTCTCTCGAAGTGGCTCTCCGCGATGGAAAAACTGAGCTTGTCCATGTTGCAGGTAGGTTTCATAAGTCAGCTTTACAAACTCTCGAAACCTCGGGGCTTGTTGGACCTTGCACTAGCATTTAGAGCAAATCGGATTGTTCACCAAAGGAGCTTAGCAACCCGAATCGTCCTGGGGGAATTCCGTGCAGGCGCACACGCGTACATAGTGAATAGACCTTTAGCGAAAGAATTAGTGGGTGCTAACATACCTACGGTTCTGGCGGCAGATAACTTCTTTGAAAGTTTGGCACGTCAGGATTCAAATAATAGGTTTGGCCGCCTTTTCACAAGTGCGATTGAACAGGAGTCCCGTGTTCACGGAAGTAAGGCCCTTGACTCAGATGCTTAATTTATTCATTAATGACGACCTAAACTGCAACCTCAAAAGAGCCCGGTCTTTCTAAGTGGCGCGGGTAAATCTCGTCGGTGGTTTGGGCAACCAACTATTTCAGTATTACGCCGGACTCTATTTAGTGAATGGCGATTCGGAACAACTCTTGATTGATTCAACCTTTAGTCTGTTTGGCCGAACGGGACATTCCGCAAGTATCTCAGGGCTCGGATTACCCGGAAAGTTTATTGAAGCAACCTCGGATAATAAGGTGCTGCTATCCTTGGCAATTTTTAGGAGGAATTGGGAAAAAACGCTCTCGCGCCTAGGCAGCAAATTCCAATTTCTCATACCGAACCATAACTGGTTTGTCTCGGAGGTCGTCGGATTTGATCCGATGCTTAACCCAAGAACGTCAAATACAAATTTATCCATTTGGGGGTTCTTTCAAACGTGGCGCTACTCAAAGTCACTTATGGACCAAGGAGTCTTTCCAAGGCCGTCCCTAGCAAATCCGAGTGACTGGTATCGGTGGCAATTAGGCCAGCAAGGTTTAGGCAAAACACTAGTTCTTCACGTCAGAAGGGGGGACTATATAAAACATGATGAGTCAATCGGGCTTCTTTCTGCAGAGTACTATTCTCGAGCGATAGAAGACCTTAGGAATTTGGGAGCACGGTGGGTTAATGGCTGGATCTATACAGACGATCCAGAGACTGTGGAAGCAGAGTTTTCGCAACTAATAAAAAAAGAAAACCTTAAAGTAGTTAGACCTCCTTCCAGTGCTCTCCCCGGAGAGTCCTTGCTGGCAATGACTGAGGCAGAATTTCTAGTTATAGGAAACTCCTCCTTCTCTTGGTGGTCTGCATTCTTGAGTGCTCGGGCCGAAAAAGTTGTTCGCCCGGAGAAGTGGTTTCGAGGGCTAGCTGACCCAGCGGATCTATTCCCTGATGACTGGGTTCCTGCAAAGAGTTATTGGAACGACTAATTTCAGGAATTGGCACTTAAGAATCTCAAGTCCTGAGTAACTGGTTTCATAATCCCACCCAGACCATTCAGTAAAGTTTTATGTAGTTCTCAGCTATGTACCTAGGACTGAACCGGCTTCTTGCAAAAATCCTTGCGTGCTTCCCCATAGTTTCCTGGTCTACCATTTTTGAACCTGCTAATAAAATCTGTTTCACAAACTCCTCGTCGCTTCTCGCAATTAAGCCTGATTCCGAGGGCAGAAGCATCTCCGAGATCCCCCCGGAATCCAAAACAATTGCCGGGACACCCAGAGCCCCACACTCTGCAATAGTCATGCCAGCTGATTCGGCCATTGACTTTGACAGAACCCAGTCGGAAGCAGCCCCCACTTCCGCTAAGGAAGATGGTCCCATTTTGCCCAGCCAGCGAATATTGAGTTCTGGGTTGGAGAACCTTTCGCCGTTAGCCCCCACTAGCAGCAAAGTGTGGTTGTTTTGACTTGAAACTTGTAGCATTTTGAAGGCCTCGACGGTTCCTTGAATATTTTTCGCAGGGTCGTTTAGGTTATTCGCAACTGCAAGGAAGACCACTGAATCGGATTGAATTCCCAGTTTGTCTCTTGCTGATTTCTTATTGTTATCTAGCAAGAATTCTTCAGAAATGGGGTTTGGAATAGTGACCACGTCGAAGTCACTGAATCTACTGCTAGCTTTTACTCCTTTTTCCATCCAGAGGGTAGGTGTTACCAAAGTTAAGTTTGGGTACACCCGGGGAAAGAGCTCTTTTTTCTTTCCAATCTCAATACTCTTTTTGAATAACGCACGGACCTGAGGGCAATTTGAGCAGTCCGTTTCAAATTTTTGGCAGCTATGCGCATGGTGGCAACCTCCCGTGAATGGGGACATGTCGTGCAGCGTCCAAATCACCCGACGACCAGATTCCAAGGCCAAGATCAGATCCTCAAAGGTTATTACACCGTTTATCCAGTGAAAATGGAGTATCGAGTCCTCACCCAGATTCCTCGTTTTTATCGCACCGATTTTGTTGCGATAGAGGCTGAACAGCGTGTTGGTAGATGAATTAGCCACCCCGTACCTATCTACAATCGCCGCACCTGTGATTACAGGGTGGCTAAGGGGGTCGCGGAATAAGTCTGATTCGATAATTGTGTTCAATCGGGCTTCTACGCCAAGGCCTCGTTGGTGTGTCACCAGGGTGCTGGCTACCAACCCAGCTCCACCGGATTGAGAAAACGTAATGTGGTCTACCTTCACATCATTAGATTACAGCGGCACTCCAAGTAGAATCAGATAAGAAACAGTTTCAGGGTTTGGCTCCACGAAAATTAGGACACGAAAATCATGCCCACCGCCTTAGTAACAGGAATTACGGGTCAAGACGGCTCTTATCTAACCGAGCTTCTGCTATCCAAGGGATATGTTGTTCACGGTCTTATTAGACGCTCATCTACATTCAACACTCAGAGAATCGACCATCTTTACCTTGATCCTCACGACCCGAGAGCTAGGCTTTTTCTGCACTACGCCGACCTAACGGATGGGTCGCGCCTGGCGACTTTACTTTCTCAAATTAGGCCAGATGAAATTTACAATTTAGCCGCCCAAAGCCATGTCCGCGTCTCCTTTGATGAACCTGAATACACAGGCGACACCACTGGCCTGGGAACTATTCGCCTCCTTGAGGCAATTCGCCAATCTGTACCGGAAGCCAAGTTCTATCAGGCATCTTCTTCGGAAATGTTCGGCGCTGCCAACCCTCCACAAAATGAATCAACTGAATTTTACCCGCGCTCTCCTTATGGTGTGGCAAAGGTTTACTCTTACTGGATCACCAAGAACTACCGCGAGGCCTACGGCCTATTTACAACCAACGGGATTCTCTTTAATCACGAAAGCCCGCGCCGTGGTGAGACATTTGTGACTCGCAAAATCACTAGAGCAGTTGCTCGTATAGCCAAGGGCCAGCAGAAAGAGCTATTCCTCGGAAATCTTGATGCCAGGAGAGACTGGGGATATGCTCCTGAGTATGTGGTAGGCATGTGGAAAATTCTTCAGGTAGACAAACCTGATGATTATGTGATTGGCACCGGCACCGACTTCAGCGTCAAAGACTTTGTTCGTCTAGCTTTCGAGCATGTGGATTTGGATTGGGAGAAGTTCGTGCGATTTGACGAGAAATATCTCCGCCCAACCGAGGTCGACAGTCTCGTAGCTGATGCCTCCAAAGCCGAAGGAGAACTGGGCTGGAAGGCAAGCGTTGGGCCTGAGCAACTCGCCGCAATAATGGTTGAACACGACATCGCAACAATCAATGGATTTGTTCCGGATAAACCGGTTGGCACAGTTTGGGCCGAGGCAGTTAGTTGAACCCACGGGTTGGAATAGTTGTCCCAACCCTTGGGCAACGACCTGACTACATAGAAAATTGCCTCAGTTCAATCCGGGCTGCTGGTAACGCTCACATAATCTTGGTTGTCCCGACCTCATTCAACTCACAAGCCCTGCTGCATAAAGGGCTTATCGATTCCATGGAAACGGATGAAGGGACCGGCCTTGCGGGGGCTATAAACAAAGGAATCAAATCCCTTCCAAGCACTGTTGAATACGTCAACTGGCTAGGCGATGATGATTTGCTTACCGAAGGATCCCTAGAAATCACGGAACAGCATCTTGACTCAAACCCTAATGAGGTCATGGTGTTTGGCGCCTGCGATTACGTCGACGGGGACGGACACGTGCTATGGACCAACAAATCAGGTCAGTGGTCAGTGCCGCTATTGCGGTTTGGTCCCGACCTTATTCCTCAGCCGGGGGCGCTATTTCGAAGGACCTCCTTTGAAGCCGCAGGTGGCCTAAGAACGGACTTGGGTTGGGCGTTTGATTTCGACTTGTTCATACGACTTTCAAAAGCCGGGAAGGTCAAGTACGTCAACAAAACCCTGGCCCAGTTTCGCTGGCATCCAGAATCGCTTTCCGTTGAACACCGCAAAAAATCAGTGGCGGAGGCAAGTAAGGTTCGAGTCTCGCATCTACCCACTTGGCTGCGGTCAATTTCATTCCTATGGGAATACCCAGTTCAGCAAGCTACCCTTATAGCTGGAAAGCGCATAACTGCAAAAGCAAATGCCCAATCGAAAGCCCGAACAAAATGAAAATCTACGTCGCAGGACACAGAGGTCTAGTCGGCTCCGCCATTGTCAGGGCAATAGAAGCAGAGGGTAAACATACTTGGATTGGCAAGACGAGGGCGGAGCTGGATCTTCTTAATAGAAAGGCCGTTTTGGATTTCCTATCTAAGGAAAAGCCAGATTCAGTTGTAATTGCTGCGGCAAAAGTTGGAGGAATTCACGCCAATAACGCCTACCCCGTTGAATTCTTGACGCAGAACCTCCAAATTGAGTCCAACCTCATGGATGGGGCTCACGCAGCTGGAATTGAGCGGCTCCTCTTTCTAGGTTCGTCGTGTGTCTATCCAAAGATGGCCGAGCAGCCCATAAAAGAGGAGTACTTACTTACCGGTGCCCTCGAGCCAACCAATGAGGCTTACGCGATCGCAAAAATATCCGGCTTGAAACTAGTTCAGGCCTATCGCAAACAGTATGGTCACAAGTGGATTTCGGCTATGCCAACCAACATGTATGGTCCGGAGGACGACTTCGATTTGGAGAACTCTCATGTTCTTCCCGCTCTCATTCGTAAGTTCCACGATGCCAGAACCCGGGGAGATTCTTCTTTAACCCTCTGGGGTTCTGGATCACCAAAAAGGGAATTTCTGCACTCTGATGACCTTGGAAGAGCCAGTTTGTTCCTGATTGAAAACTATGACGATGACATCGCAATCAATGTTGGGGTGGGCGAAGACATCTCGATCAAGGAACTAGCCGAATTGATCAAGGCGATAGTTGGATTTGAAGGAGTTATTGAGTGGGATTCTTCAAAGCCGGATGGAACGCCGAGGAAACTGCTCGATGTTTCTAGAATCAAATCCTTGGGGTGGAAGCCAACTATCGGTCTAGAAGAAGGAATCAGGGCCACCTATCAGTGGTTCATGAGTCATTAGAGAGTCGGCTAGAAAACCTTCCGCTAGCGCTCAATCTAAAGCAATCTCGACTATCGAGCTGGTTTGCCCAAGGCCAAGAGAGCGCAGTCGGTAAACTTGAGATCAAAGACCTTCAAGACAAGTTAGGCATTTACCTTGGCAAAGCTTTTCCTGCACGTTGGGTTCCATAAAACCGGAACCACCTCGCTGCAGGATGCCCTAAACCGCAACCGCAAGGAGCTTGAGTCGCAAGGGATTATCTACCCAAAGACCAGAAAGTTCCGTGCTCAGCACGAGTTCGCCTGGTCTGTTGGGCAAAGGGGCTGGGGCTGGAAGCAGTTTGGCGGCTCTCAGGCAGGACCCGGTCCTGCCAGAAGAATGTTCAAGCTGATTCGCTCCTCGAAGCAAAACCTCATCGTTAGCTCAGAGTTCCTCTCGGAGCTAAGTCCTGAACACATCAAGAAGCTATCTTCTTCGATTGGGGACAAAGAGCTTCGGGTGATCTTTACAGTTAGGCCGGTGGCCAAGATCTTGCCCTCTGCATATCAGCAGGAGGTCAAGAACGGCTCCAAGCTGACCTACGACAAGTGGTTGGTCAGAGTATTAGATTCCGAGAAGGAGAGCCGGGTTAGAACGAGGTTCTGGAAGAGGCATTCTCATCATCTGGAGATTGCTAAGTGGGCAGAGATTGTTGGCGTAGCCAACATCTCTGTGATTGTTTCTGATGAGTCGAGGCCAGAGTTTTTGACCGACAGTTTCTTTGAGTTGATTGGGGCAAGTACAGACAGTTTCAGAGAATCCAAAAAGGACATTGTGAATCGCTCAATGGATGTTGCGGAGATGGAACTTCTTAGGCGAATCAACGAGAAATTTGATCGGAACCTCGGGTGGGATGAGTACGTGGCGAGTATCAGGAGCACAATCGTGAAGACCTGGACTCAGAGCGTACCTTCCGAAAACTCCCCTGGAAGGTTAGCTAACCCCGAGAAGTTCAAGGAGCGAATCGACCAGAGGGTTCTTGAGGTGACTGAAGGGATAAAGGCTCTGGGCGTCACCGTGATAGGGGATGTTGATTCTCTGGCAAAGACTTCCTATGGCCAGAACATGATTCCAGAAAGTATTGCGATCGACGCACTTGTTGAACCCATCTTGGCCAGAACTCGAGAAACTGTTCTTGATTCTTTCAAAACCACCTCTCTTTTGAAGCTCGTGCTCAAGCGTGCCTCAAAGAACCTGAAGCGCGATTTCAAGCGCTTGGTTGTGAAGAAACAGAGAGCAATCTAGTGATTCGAGAGCAATCGCTCGATGTTGGCTTTGTCTTTGTTGACTACGAGGACCAGAGTCTCTACCAGCTAAGGCAGTGGCTGCAGCCGCTTGAGCGGCTGCAGGCTAAATTCTCTGTCAAGGTTTTCTTCACCTCACCGGATGTTGCCAAAGAACTTGAGGGGAGCTCAGTCGAGGGTGTTTACTTCGAAGGCCAGGATGAGCTAACGGCCAAGCTCTATGAGCTTTCTCCCAAAGTGCTTTTATATCCAAACCAAAACGTTAGAAACTTCTATGCGCTGAGATACTCAGAAGCAGTTCATGTCTTTGTCAGCCACGGTGAGTCTGACAAGGCTTACATGTCGCAAAACACAATCAAGAGGTACGACCTCTACTTCGCAGCCGGCCAAGCCGCCATCGATCGCATCTCTTCCAAGGTTGCTCACTACGACACATCAAAGCGCATCGTTCAGATTGGTAGGCCGCAGTCGCTCGATAAGTATCTACTGCCTGAAAACTTTGTCAAAAGTAGCAAAAAGAAAATTCTTTATGCTCCAACCTGGGAGGGTGTCACGAAGGCAACCCGTTATACCTCGATTGTTAGCCACGGAGCAAAGCTTGTGCAGGCCCTAGTTGATTCGGGTGAGTATCAGGTGACTTACCGACCTCACCCGTTATCGGGCTCTCGTGACGGAGAAGTGAAAAGTGCGAACGAGGCAATCAAGAAGATCATCAGGCAGGCAGATAAGTCAGATAGCTCTGCCGCTCACTACATCGACGAAAGTCCCTTCGGTTGGCACCTCGGGTATCACGACCTGATGATCTCTGACATCTCCGCTATTGCCTATGACTGGCTCTCAACCGGCAATCCAATACTTTTGACCAAGCCGGTTGAGAAAAAGGCAGTTGTTGAAGACTTTCCTTTGGTTGACAAGCTTTACTCAATCACTAGCTCAGATCTAGATGGCATTGACAAGTTAATAGCCGATCAGTTCAATGAAACCTCAGAGCACAAAAAGCTTTCTGCAGAGCTAAACGACCACTACTTCAGGCAGCCAACCAGCCAATCCGACGAGCACTTCGCCAGTGCTGTTGCTGAAGCTATAGCTCTTCGCGAGGAAAGACTGGTTTCTCAAGATTTCCCGAGACTATATTCATTTGAGTCGCGCGGTGGCACACTGGGATTACTTCGCTATCCAAACTTTGCCATCCGGGAGCTGTTGCGGCTGACAGGTAGCTGGTCAACTGCGAAGCAGCTTGCGAAGCTTGAAAGATCTGACGAGTTCTACGTTCACCTAAGTGATCCTTTCAACGGTAAATCCGTGGTTCCTTCGGTCGAGGCAGTTCTGAGACAACAACCAGCAAACCAAGCTCAGCAGGGCGACCGCCCGAATAAGAAACTAGTGCTGGTTTTAAACCAGGTCACAAGCCTTCTAGCTGTTAGCAAGCTCTTGAAACGAAACGAGTTCAAATCCCTGGCACCCGATGTTGTGATGGTGCCGGTGGCTAACGCCACCGACTGCGAAGCAGTTGTTGCAAAGCTTGGGCCCTCCAAAGCTTGGTATTTGAAGCATCACCCACTGAATCACATGCTGCTTAGGCTAAATGGCCTAGAGCATGGGCTTTATAGACCCGATCTTGATCCGCTGTTTGTTCCAGATCACAGCTTGATTACCTACGACTTGATACTTGGGCCTTCTGAAACAACAGGTGAATTTATCAAAAGGCTGCTCGATTTCTCCAGACCTTTAATCATCACTGGTTAGACTGCAATTAACGCCCCCTTACCAAAGGACAAGATTCGCATGTTGGCAAAGCACCCAAGCAAAAAATCTATAGCTATTTCGGCAATTGTTTCACTTGCCCTAACGGGCATATTTAGCTTGGGAGTCCCGGCTCTTGCAACAACCGCAACTAACCCAACAATTGTCTTCAACGGCAACGTCTTGGCAACATCAGTTCCAGCCAACGGAACATCCACTAGAACACCGGCTGACTCTTTGACCCTTACAACTACCGCCTTGACTCAGGTTGCTACAACCACCCAACCCGGATACACCTTCGGTGGTTGGTCTCTAACAGCAGGGGGACCTGCTGTCACGGCGGTGACTACCGCCACCACTTCCGACACATCTGTCACCCTGTATGCGGTATGGAACACCACTTTGAGTTACAACTTGAATGGAGCTGACTCCGGTTCACTGGCGTCTGGAAAAGTTTCGGACACCTACCGATTTAGTCAGACCCTGACCTTGCCAACCTCGGGTACAGCTGTAAAGGCCGGGTTTGCTTTCGGGGGATGGCTTGCAACTACCGCTTCAACTACCAGGCTTAGCTCCTATTCGGCGACCATCTCAGACACCGGCAATAGAACTTTTTACGCAGCTTGGATCAAGACTGTTTCTTTCAACCCCAACGGTGCCGCCACCGGAACCATTCCTACTTCCCTGACTTACTTTGCGGGAGGGGAACGCCTAAACCTTCCTGTGTTGTCAGAGATGACCCTAAGGCGAGCCGGGTATGACTTTATGGGCTGGTCCACCAGCCCAACCGGAAAGGTTGTCTCTAACCCGACTTCTTATGTTCCCCTGGTTTCCCAGCAGTCACTGTTTGCAATCTGGAGAATCCAAAGCACTAAGGCTTCCTCGAGGGTGTTCTTTGCACCAGGTAGCTCTGTTCTTCGGAACAGCCAGAAATTGATCTTGCGCGATCTAGCCGATGTGCTTGACGACCGAAACCAAATCCAGGTCAGCCTGGTATCTAGAAGGCATAAAGCAGCACCAACCAAACTGGGTAAAAAGCGGAACACCGCAGTTGTTCGGTACCTGCGCTCGCTAGGTGTTGAGGCAACCTTTGAAAGAACTAGCGTGGCTGGAAAAGGCAGCTCTTCAACTGCCAAGAAAAATAACCGCGTCACCCTTTCAGCCAGCTGGTTGAACCCGGTTAGCTAAAGCCCTCAGCCAAGAAGCTCTAGCACCGCCATGGCGGCATTGTGTCCAGCAATGCCGCTCACGGCACCGCCTCTTCTTGCTCCCGAACCACAAACCAGCAAGTTCTCTTGTTTGGTTGCAACACCCCATCTTTGGGCAGCTGTGCTGAGGTCGTCACCGTCTTCAGCAAATGGCCACTCCAGTGCTCCGTGGAAAATGTTTCCTCCGGGGAGGCGAAGGTCCTCAACTAGATCCTGAGTCGTTTTTGCTTCGATGCAAGGCTTACCGTTTTCATCCAGCATCAGAAGATCTTCAATTGGCTCTGCGAGAACTGAGTTCAAAGAATCCAGCACCGCCCGGGTGAGAGCTTCACGCATCTCGTCGTTATCTTTGCCTGCAAGCAGCGAGTGCGGGGTGTGAAGTGCGAAGACCGTCAAGGTCTGAGCTCCTTGGTTCTGAAGTTCTTTTGAAAGAATGCTCGGGTCAGTCAAGCTATGGCAATAGATCTCGCAAGGTAATGGGTTTGGAATCTCACCACGGGACGCCTGCTCAAAAGCAGTTTGCAACTGGTTATAGGTTTCGTTGATGTGGAAAGTTCCACCAAAGGCGGCAACTGGATCCAGCGACTGATCTTTGAGCTTCGGGAGTCTTTTCAACAATAGGTTCACCTTGACCTGAGCACCGTCAGCTTTTTTGGCGTGCGGAACAACGTCTTTGATACCGGTCAACTTTTCAAGTTCGCTGGGCGAAACATTGGCAAGAACAAACTTGGCACGTAGGTGCTGCGCATCTAAAACCTCATCGGCATGTTCTGGGCTGTGAGAAGTGTAAGAAACTGTTCCATCGCTTGCAATTGCTCTTACGTCGCAATCAGAAAGAAGAGTCGCTCCTGCTTCTAGGGCTGCTTTTCTAAGTCCGTCGGACACTTGTCCCATGCCTCCAATAGGGATTGCCCATTCACCGGTTTCATTGCCAATCACGTGATACAAAAAGCACTTGTTGACATCCAGGTTTGAATCCAGATTGGAACCGAAGGTTCCAATCATGCCGTCGGTTAGAACTACCCCTCGAACCAGATCAGACTGGAAGCTTTCTTCGATTACTTGACCAACTGGTTTCTCAATGAACTCGTCCCAGATCTGATCTGAGCCAGCAAGCACCTCTACTCTTTTTTTGGCTTCCGTTCTGGTCATCAGGGGCTCAAGCACTGTTGGGAAAAGTGCTTTGGCTAGTGTTGTGGTCTTCTGGTAAAACTCACCCCAAGCCTTGGCATCGTTGTGTGCATCGATTGAATCAAATGAGCTTTGGGTGTTTACCCGGTCGTGATTGTCAACCAGCAGGCCCTTGTCTGATCCAGGTAGCGGTGTATAAGAGGAGTAGCGCCTTGGGGCAAGCTTTAGATCTAACCCAAGATCTTCAATGATTTGCTTTGGAAGTAAAGACACCAGATAGGAATATCTCGATAGCTTGGCATCAACCCCAGCAAAGCTTTTTGTTGATACCGCTGCCCCGCCAAAGGTTGACAGCCGCTCAAGAACCGTAACTGAAAGACCCGCCTTGGCTAAATAGGCAGCGGCGGTTAGGCCATTGTGGCCACCGCCAACAATGACTACATCTAGCTGGGTGCTCATCTCATCAGTTTAGGCAAGCTACTGGAGGGTTGTTAGCGGTCTCATTGGAGTCTGAGAGTCTTCTGAAAGCGCCAAGGGACGCCAATTACGGTTAGTTGCTCAATTGTTATCTAATCGGGACCCGATTCAAAGGCCTGCTGTTTTGGGCTGCGGTAACCTGAAGAGGTTAAGTGGGCATGGGGGCCTTTTGGGTCCGTTATTCCCCAACACAATCAAAATTAAGGAGAACACATGAGGGCAACTCTACGCCGTCGTTCAACAATTGGTGTGGCAACTCTTGCAGTTGCAGCACTAGCACTATCAGGTTGTGCAGCTACCGAAGAAGAAGCAACTTCTGACGCAGACTGTTCAGCATATGCCGACTACCTAGGCAACGAGGGTACCGAGGTTGAGATGTACACAACCATCGTTAGCCCAGAAGCCGACCTATTCCAGGAGTCATTCCTTGACTTCGAAGAGTGCACCGGCATCACCATTAACTGGAACGGAAGCCAGGAGTTCGAAGCTCAGCTACCTGTTCGTGTTGCTGGTGGAACCGCACCTGACCTAGCAATTTTCCCACAGCCAGGTCTTTTGGCTGCAATGGTTGCAACTGGTGAAATGGTTCCTGCATCTTCTGCAGTAGCTGCATCGGTTGACGCAAACTACACCCCAGACTGGAAGAACTACGGAACCGTTGACGGTACCTTCTACGCTGCTCCTCTAGGTGCAAACGTGAAGTCCTTCGTCTGGTACTCACCAAAGACTTTCGCTGACAACGGCTGGGCAATCCCATCGACTTGGTCAGAGCTTCTAGCTCTATCCGACACCATTGCTGCTACTGATGTACAGCCATGGTGTGTTGGTTTCGGTTCCGGTGAAGCTACCGGTTGGGTTGGAACTGACTGGATGGAAGACCTAATGCTTCGCTTCCAGGACGCAGCCACCTACGACAAGTGGGTTTCCAACGAGATGAAGTTCAACGACCCTAAGGTTGCTGAAGTTCTTGCTGAGGCTGGAAAGATCCTAAAGAACCCTGACTACGTAGGCGACGTTGCAGCTATTGCAACCACAACCTTCCAGGATGGTGGAGCAGGCATCGTTGACGGTTCTTGCGCCATGCACCGTCAGGCATCCTTCATCGGTGGAATCCTTGCCGGTGACTACGGAGCTGAAATTGTTACTCCTGCTGACACCGACGTTGAGGGTGGAATCACAACCTTCTACTTCCCAGGTGTTTCTGCAGACAACAAGCCAGCCCTTGGTGGTGGAGAGTTCGTAGGAGCTTTCTCTGACCGTCCAGAGGTTCAGGCTGTTCAGCTATACCTAACCAGCGCTGACTGGAACAACAAGAAGGCATCCCTTGGTGGCTGGTTCTCCGCTCACCTAGGTCTAGACACTGCAAACGTTGCTGACCCAGTAAACGCTGTAGCTGTTGAGATCCTTCAGAACGCAACTACCTTCCGCTTCGACGCATCTGACTTGATGCCAGCAGCTGTTGGTGCCGGTACTTTCTGGAAAGAAATGACCGCATGGGTTGCAGAGGACAAGGCCGACAAGGCTGTTCTAGATGCAATTCAGGCAGGTTGGCCAGCTAGCTAAGGCTAGAACCAACCGCAATTGATTGAATTGTGTGGGCCCAGAGAAATCTGGGCCCACACTTTTATCTAGACCCAATCGTTTAGACCCAATCATTCAGGCACAGTGGTTTTTACCTCCAAACAAGAATCTCGTTTTGGAGTGGCACCTCAAAACCAACTAGCATCAAAACAGATTCGTTTTGGCAGTATTCACGGGCGAGGGAGAACCAGTGCACGTTATTGACTTGGTTGCTAGAAAAACCACCTGGGAAATTATTGCGCCCAACCTAATCACTTTGATATCAGGTCTTGTCGCCTTCGCAGCTCTAGTGGTTTTGATTTTCCTTCTCGCTGAGCGAACTTCCGTCAAGGCCCAGGAGTGGGTCAAGTACTTAGTCTTCCTGGTTCCGGCCCTAGCCCTACTCATTATTGGACTTATCTACCCGGCCGCTCGAACAATTCTTTTATCTTTCATGAATGCCAACAGCGAAGAGTTTGTTGGAGTAGAAAACTATATCTGGGCATTCACCAGACCTGAGATTCTTCAGGTTCTTTTGAACACTGCAATCTGGGTGTTCGTTGTTCCAACCGTCTCGACTTTTATTGGTCTGGTCATCGCTTACCTAACTGACCGAATGAAATCGGCCGCTGTTGTGAAGTCGTTGATCTTTATGCCGATGGCCATCTCCATGGTTGGAGCTTCCATCATTTGGAAGTTTGTCTACGACTACGAGCCAAGCGCCAAGAAGGTAGATATTGGTTTGCTAAGCGCCATCTCTAAGGGCCTTGGGATGGAACCGCCAAACTGGCTCCTTGAGAACCCTCTGAACACCTTCTTGCTTATTGCCGTAATGATTTGGATCCAGACCGGTTTCGCGATGGTTGTTCTCTCGGCTGCCATGAAAAACATTCCCGACGAAGTGGTCGAGGCTTCGATGCTCGATGGGGCATCCCAGCTCAAGAGATTTATTCAGATCACCATCCCGATGATCAGGGCTTCGATTGTGGTGGTGCTAACCACCATCACCATCGGAACCCTAAAGGTGTTCGACATCGTTCGAACCATGACCGGCGGAAACTTCCAAACCAACGTCATCGCCAACGAGATGTATACCCAGACCTTTAGGTCTTTGAACTACGGAACCGGCTCCGCCCTTGCGGTGATCTTGTTCTTAGGCGTTGTTCCAATCATTTTGTATAACATCAAGCAACTACGCCTTGAGAGGACGGAGCGCTAATGAGCATTCAAGCTGATAAGCCAGCCAAGAAGATCAAGGTAGCTAAGCCATCCAAGGAACCTTCTGCTGGGGTAAAGAAGATGAAGGATGCCTTCAGCTCCCCGTGGGCCTCGTTTGCTGCAATCGTGATTGCGATTTTCTGGACCATTCCAACCTTCGGGCTTTTGGTTTCGTCTTTCCGTCCAGAACTAGACATCAACAATTCGGGTTGGTGGACTTTCTTTCTGAGCCCAAACGTCACTCTCGAAAACTACGAGAGTGCGCTATTCCAGGGAACTGCCGTCACGCCTCCTTTGAGCCAGTACTTTTTCAACAGCTTTGCAATCACTTTGCCAGCCGCCATCTTCCCACTGACCCTGGCTGTCTTTGCCGCCTACGCTCTGGCTTGGTTTGACTTCAAAGGAAAAAATTTCATTTTCTTTGGAATCTTTGCCCTGCAGGTTATTCCGCTTCAGATGTCCCTGGTTCCACTGCTTCAGCTTTTTGCCAAGGGTCTCGTATTCGGGGACAGCGTTCTTATTCCTCCGCTTGGGATAACTGGAACCTATATCCCGATCTGGATTGCACACACCATCTTTGCTTTGCCGCTTGCGATCTTCCTGATGCATAACTTCCTGCGCCAGATCCCAAGAGAACTTATTGAAGCAGCTCGCGTGGACGGTGCCGGTTGGTTCTCGCTATTTCGTCAGGTGGTCTTTCCACTGAGCATCCCGGCCATTGCTTCCTTTGCAATCTTCCAGTTCCTCTGGGTGTGGAATGACCTGCTGGTGGGGCTCACCTTCGGTGGCGGTGTGAAGGACATCGCTCCATTGACTGTGCGCTTGGCCGAGATGGTTGGTACCCGTGGCTCAAACTGGGAGGTCCTAACCGCCGGAGCCTTCATCTCGATGATCGTTCCGCTGATTGTTTTCTTTGCCCTCCAGAGATACTTCGTACGGGGCTTGCTGGCGGGCTCTGTTAAGGGCTAAGTACTTTTCAAGTCTGTGATTTAGCCCCCTCAGGGCCTCTCTAGGGGCACTGAGGGGGCTTTTTGGTTCTGTTTGCTTGGCATTCGCCAGGGAGCATCTTTAACGGGTGGTTTCCTGCCCCCAAGTACCAATTTTGGATATTGGTATTTTTGGCCTTTTGAAATGGGGTAAGGTTTTCAACTACTGGGGGAGTATCCCAAAGCGAATGCATCGCCATTCCCGGCAGCAATGCCCGGGCATTCGGTCACTAGTAATAGTGATGGAGAGACTCAGTCTTTAGTCAACGATGGGGTTGACGGCAAAGACTGCCCTAGCCCCCACAGTTTTCTGAAGCGGACTTTCCGCCGGGGAGTCCTCGATTCAAAACTGGAGGACACAACATAGTGAAAAAAATCCTAATTGGAGCAACGGCATTCGCGCTGATTGCTACCGGAATAACAGCTACTCCCGCTAGCGCAGCACCAGTTGCAGCGTCAAGCGCATCAGTGCTTGCAGAGTGTGCAACTCTCGGTGCAATTGCAGTAGGCAAGGGAGCCGACGGCTCAAACTTGGTCTGCAAAAACGCAACCGTGGGTGGAATGAAGGGCAAGAGAGTTTGGCACTACCCAACTCTTCCCAAAATTAGAAATGTAGACATGATCATCCCTAACAGCCCGACTTCAGGTTTTGCTGGATTTGGAAGGATCATCAATGATGCATTGAAGGCCGAAGGTCTAACTACCAACGAGCCAGTATTGACCTACAAGCTACCTCCGTACAACGGCCCACTTCGCTTTCTGAACGTTGACATGGCTGGCAAGGCCGGCAAGCTTGCAGTTACAGGCTTAGCGGTAGTTGGTGGTGGTCTAACATCCAACAGTGCATGGAAAGCTTCTGACGCAGAGCCAATCGCTCGTATGTACGCTGAGTACAGCGGCATCGGTGTAAAGGCAGATTCCAAGTACAAGAACATCAAAGAGCTGGTTGCGGACCTAAAGAAGGATCCAAAGTCAATGGCTATTATTGGTGGAACCCTTGGTGGAGTCGACACTTACCTAGCTGCTCAAATGTTTGACGCTCTTGGTCTAGACATCAAGGACTTGAACTACACAGGTTCTGGTAACGTCCAAGCAGGAATCTTGAGCGATGCAAAGTATGCATTTGCAATCTCAAGCTACGGTGACTTCAGATCATTTGTTGAAGCCGGAACAATTCGAGTTCTTGCAATTTCCGCTCCTACAAGAATCAAGGGAATCAAGGCTCCAACCCTGAAGGCCAGTGGAGTAAATACTGTGGTTGAGAACTGGCGAGGAATTCTTGTTCCGCCAAAGACCAGCGCAGCAGGAAAAGCACTAGTACTTCGCGCTATGGACGTGGTACAGGCTTCGAAGACATACAAGACCTACCTTGCGGACAACAAGGCATCCTCCGGCTGGTTGCCTGGTGCTAAGTTCGACACCTGGTTGAAGCGTTTTGAGAGAGATCTCCGGACACTCTACGCAGATATCGGTCTTTTGTGACCCGTAGCACCAAACGCTCAGCAAAGGGGGAGCTGGTTTTCACCAGCTTCCTCTTTGTTGTGGGGGTTGTAGTACTTTGGGACGCTAGCCAGCTACCTCAATTGGGAATTGCCGACTTCGTTGGCTCCAGTACTTTCCCAAGCATCGTCGGTTGGGTCCTCGTGGCGCTTGCTGGAATTCAACTCTTCTCGGTTGCTAGGGGTAATTTAGGGCAACCTGAAGAGGTTGAAGGTGCCCGCATAGAAACAAAGGTTTACTGGAAGCCGTTTCTGCTCATGCTGAGCGGACTTCTTATATTCGCTTTGGGTGTGCCCTTCATCGGCTTCCCAATCGCGGCAACAATTTTGTTTACCATGGTCGTCTATGCCCTCAAGCCTGGCAAAACCAAGTTGTTGGTAGTTGTTCCGATTGCAGCCGCAACTGCCCTAGTGACTTATTTTGGCTTTACTCTAGGGCTACAGATTGACCTGCCGCTTTGGTTGGATCTTAATTTCGGTACCACCGAAGTAATTGTGGAAGAGGACTGGTAATGGATCTTTCATTATTTCTTGAAGGCTTTGCTAACTCATTAACCCTTACCAATCTCGGATTTGGTCTGCTTGGCGCAATCCTTGGAACAATGGTCGGAATCCTTCCAGGAATCGGACCAGCATTGGCAATCGCTCTCCTGTTTCCTGTCACCTATGGCTTGGAGCCCCAGAGCGCGTTGATTATGTTCTGCGCAATCTATTACGGAGCTATGTTTGGTGGATCTACCACTTCTATTCTTTTGAACACGCCTGGTGAATCCGGTTCGGTAATGACCGCGATTGAAGGCAACAGGATGGCCAAGACTGGTAAAGCCGGTGCTGCTCTGGCCACCGCTGCCATCGGATCATTCGTTGCTGGCTCAATTGGCACCGGAATACTTGCCTTCGCTGCCCCGGCTATTGCGGACCTTGGTCTTCGAATGACCCCACCGGATTTCTTCGCTCTCATGATCCTTGCTTTCGTCACGGTGAGTTCACTACTGGGCAAATCAATTAGCCGAGGCCTGCTTTCGCTAACCCTTGGTGTAGTAATCGGAATGGTAGGCACCGACCCGAACTCTGGCGCGCCTCGATTATCGTTCGATCTTCCGGAGGCCATGGAAGGATTCCAAACGGTCATCGTCATTGTGTCCCTGTTTGCTGTTGCGGAAGCTCTTTATATTGCGCTCTCTGGAAGGCTCGAAGCTGGAAAGGTGAACAAACTAATCGGTTCTGCTCGAATGACTAAAGCCGAATGGGGCCGGTCCTGGAAGCCTTGGCTTCGAGGAACAGCGGTTGGTTTCCCACTCGGTGTCTTGCCTGCCGGTGGATCGGAAATCCCAACGTTTTTGAGCTACACCTGGGAAAAGCGCCTCTCTAAAAATAAGGGAGAGTTCGGCAAAGGCGCCATCGAAGGTGTTGCCGGTCCAGAGGCGGCCAACAACGCAAACGCCTCGGGCGCGCTTGTCCCGCTGTTGGCTCTAGGTATTCCAACCTCGGGAACTGCGGCTGTCATGCTCGCAGCGTTTGATCAGTTCCGCATTAATGCCGGTCCGATGCTCTTTGTCGACGAGCCTCTTTTGGTGTGGACGCTGGTTGCATCTTTGTTTATTGCTAACTTCTTGCTTCTGATTATCAATCTTCCGCTGATCAAGATGTGGATTCAGATTCTTAGAGTGCCTGGCCCTTACCTATTCGCGGGCATCCTTGTGTTCGCAATGATAGGCGCCTACTCAATCAAGTACTCAACTTTTGATTTGTTGGTTGCGATTGGCATCGGAGTCTTGGGTGTGGCTTTGAGGAGATTTGGATATCCAATTACCCCTCTAATTATTGGTGCGATTTTAGGCCCTATGGCTGAAATACAATTCCGCAGGTCCATGCAACTAAGTCAGGGAGATACCAGCATCTTGCTAAGCACCCCATTTACATGGGCGACTTATACTCTGATGATTATTGCTCTTGCTTGGCCATGGATTTGGAAGTTCCTCAAGCCACTAATTGTCGTGAAAGAAAAGACCCGAAGAAAGTAACGGCTTAGTCACTGGCATTTTTTCTCTGACTACGTGCGCCTTATCGTCTGAGGGCCCTTAGGTGGAGAGAATTGTCTACGACGACAATGAAAGTAGAACCAATTCAAAATGAGTAAGAGTGCAACAAGTGGTAGCCGCTGGCTGCCACTTGTTTTACTGAACTCCCTGTTGATCCAGGCCGGCATCTACGTTGTTAGGCCGATCATCACCTATAAATCCGTCGAGCTGGGCGCTGACGCGGCTCTAGTTGGTCTAATCGGCGCAACCTTTGCCTTGGCTCCACTGGTGTTTGCTATTCAAGTGGGGCGGTTTGCGGATCGGGGACGATCGGGACTTGCTCTATTGCTCGGTTCAATTATTTTGGTGCTTACTACCATTGCCCTGCTTTTTATAAACTCCATCCCCCTTTTGATGCTGGCGATGCCAGCTCTTGGTATGGGACACCTCTTGGTTATGGTGGGGGGTCAAACTTTGATTGCAAATCGGTCCAACTCTAAGCAGTATGAGAAAAACTTTGGCCTGCTTACCTTTTATGCTTCCGCTGGGCACGCCGTTGGACCTTTTGTTGGAGGGTACCTAGCTGACTCCGGTGAAGTGACTGTTAACGCCAATGCCGCCTTCTTGTTTGCCCTGGCTCTGTTTGTGGCAGCAGTTATCGGAACCATCGCACTGAGTACAAAAAAGGAAAACCCTAAACCTATCAAGCCCCTCGAAAAAGCCAAGGTCACCCAAGTGCTGGCGATTCCAACTTTCAAGTCGGCCATTTTCGTCTCAGGGGCAACAACTGCCGTTGTTGACGTTGTTCTTATTTTCTTACCGCTGTATGGCCGCGAGATTGGCCTCAGCGTCACCGACATCGGTATCTTGCTTGCGGTTCGTGCCATTTTCTCCTTGGCCGTTCGTCTGGTGCTCGGAGAAATATCTAATCGACTGGGGCTTCGAAGGATCATCTTCTGGGGATCGCTTGTGACCTTAGTTTCCATGGTTGCCCTTGGCCTAACCTCAAACTTCTGGTGGATTGCCCTGATCATGGCTGTCTCTGGTTTCGCGATGGGAATCGGCCAACCCGCAACCATGGCTTGGGTTTCTCGAATCTCATCCCCTGAGAGTCGGGGTCTAGCAATCTCGATTCGTTTGAGTGCGAACCGTTTTGGACAAGTTGCAATGCCTGCCCTTGCCGGATTAGTTGCGGGTGCCACAACCGCAGGTGTTTTCTATATGCTCGCAGCCTTACAGGCAGCAACCATTGTTTCAACCTTGACAGCTTTGAAAAAAGACGAGTAACTAGTTTCTTTCCACAAAAACTTTCTTTAGAAACTCAAAGCTTCTCTTAGGGATTCTGGTTGGGTCATCTTCTGATACCCGAACGATACCGAATCGCTTGGTCCAACCCTCTGCCCACTCCAAGTTATCCATCAGGGACCAGGCGTAATACCCGCGAAGGTCAACTCCCTGGTCGATGGCATCCATAGCTGCCAGCAAATGGGTTGCGTAGTAATCGACGCGGTCCTGATCATCCACAACACCGTCCACCAGCTTGTCCGGGAAGGCTCCGCCATTTTCGGTAATGAACAGTGGAACCCCTGGCAGATCCTTGGTAATCCTTGTAAGAGTGGTTGTTAGCGAAGGAGCGTGCATCTCCCAGCCCATGTCTGTTTGTGGCTCCCGGGGCACGAAGTGCAGCGGAGGAGATCCTGGGAACAAAGCAGGTGTTTGACCAACGATGTGATCTGGACCCTTTGCAGGCTTCGAGGCAACTCTCATCGGCGAGTAGTAGTTAATTCCTAGCCAGTCGATCTTGTTTGCTGCAGCCCTCAAGTCGGCTTCTTCAACAAAGTCCCAGTTGGTGTACTGGCTGGTTGAATCCATGATCTCAGGTGCGATGCCTCGGCCTGCAAGCAAATCCAACCAGAAGCGGTTTTGGAGGTTGTCGATGTGATTTGCGGCGTCTTGAATCTTGTCATCGTCAGCAATGATTGTTGTCAGGTTCAAAACAACGCCCGGGTTATTGGCCTTGTTTGAGCGAAGCACCTCAAGAGCCTTACCGCTTGAAACCATCAGGCGGTAGGCAACCTCAAGGGCGGTAGCGGGGTCTTTGATGCCGGGGGCATGAATGCCAGCGGCATTACCCAGGAAGGCAATGACCCAGGGCTCATTCAGGGTTGCCCAGGTAAAGACTCGGTCGGCAAACTTACTTGCCAAGATGTCGGCATAGTTTTCAAAGTGCTCGTATATCTCTTTGCTTGCCCAACCACCCTTTTCCTGCAGAGCACTCGGCAAATCCCAGTGATAAAGAGTCAGTGCAGGCTTTATGTTTCGCTCAAGCAGGCCATCAATCAACCGGTCGTAGAAATCAATACCCTTTTGATCAACTGCTCCTTCGCCGGTGGGCAAGATGCGTGGCCAAGAAACTGAGAATCGGTAAGAGTCAACTCCAAGATCGGCAAGTAAATCAAGATCGCTTTCCAACCTGTTGAAGTGATCGGTCGCAGGATCAGCGCCCGCGCCATCAAGAATTTTGCCTGGAGTATCGGCAAAGTCTTCCCAGATTGATCGTCCCCGGAGGTGACTGGAACCTTCGATTTGCCAGGAGGAGGTTGCAGCTCCAAAAATGAATCCCTTTGGGATTCGGGAGGTTATTTCTTCTGATCTTGATAGCCAGTTAGTCATTGCTTCAGCCTAGTTGGGTGCCATAGATCAAGTCCTGTGGTTTGAGCTAGGACTTTCTTGAAGACTCGAGCCTAAGCGGCTTGGCAAAATCAAGCATCACTCCGTTGTATTCCGGTCTAGACCCAAGGTAGATCTTGGCATTGGCTCGTAGTCCCGCTGAGTGAGCAAGCAGATACTTATGCATTTCGGCCGCTTCCTTAGCTGGGACGTAGCCCAAAAGCCTTGAGTCCACAGTTATCGCAACTGCGAGCTTGCGTTCAAAGTTTCCAGGCTCTGGAATAAGCAAGACTTCGATATCGGTTGGCTCAACAAAGTAGATGCGACGAGACACCCGGATGGCTTCAAAGTTATCGGCGAAGGGGACACAACCCATGGCTTTGAATAAATAGCCTCCGTCGCCTTTGAGGCGAGGCGCTTTCTTGAAAATCTTTTCAATTTCCTCGGGGATAACCGAGTCAAACTTTAGTCCGGAAAGTAATTCCTTGTTCTCAATCAGGCGCTTTTGAAACAGGCGACGACGAGCCAGCACCACGACCAAGATCGCGATGCCAGCTCCGATTAGTAGAAATTCGATTCCCATTTCAATCCAACGCTAACAGGATTCGAGCTAGTCGATCCTGCGGGCCACCATCCGGAGCACTCGGGCAAGCCTTCCCCTGAGTCCAGGGGTTGCACGCCTCATGGTTCCGGTGTCGGTTGGCTGGTTAGAGAAGTAAGGCTGGATTAGATCCTGCATGTTGTAATAGCCAACCGGCCAGTGCGGCAAGTTGGTGGCTGCAAAGAAGGCACCGTTTCCAAAAGCCTCACGCGAAATCGACTCGTGCCGAAGCCTCAGGGTCTCGTTTTGAAAACCAAAGAGCACCTCGTGGATCCCCACAATACCTCCGGCCCGAACCGAGTTTATGGACTCGACTCCCTGGCCCATGAGCTTGGCAAGCCGGATTGCGGTTCCTGAGATCTCGGCTTTTTCCCTGAAGTGCTCCTCGGATATCTGGATGTCAGAATCGGGCGAGGCTTGCTTCAGGGCCTTGGAGGCCATGAACATGAAGTTTATTCCAAGGGTGATATTCGGTGACCACAGCACCCTAGTTTTCTGGGCAAGCTTTTTTAGGGTTGCTTGTTTCTTTGGGTCGTATTGGGAAACCGCGGTCACAATACTGATGCCTCGCTTGGCGGCTTCTTCGCCATAGTAATCAAGTCCTGACTCAGAGGAGAAGTCAACAATCACATCAACTGGGTTCTTATCAAGAAGTTTGCCGATGTCGATGGAACCGGTATCGATGAATTTTCCAGGCTCCACTGTGTCAATACCAAGAGATTCAGGAGCAGAAGAAAACTGCTCATCTTTGTTTCTTTTGGCAACCCACTGAAGCCTGGTTGCCTTTTCATTTATTAGAACTGTTGCAACAGCTCGTCCGGTTTTACCGAACCCGAATAGCCCAACTTTCATAGTGCCTCCAATCGCTGGATGCTTCATTTCCACCCTAGTAAGCATCGAAAAAATCGCAAATTGATTTTCACAATTACCGCTAAACGCTAGGTAAACAGTAGAAATTATCTTTCTCTAGAAAAGCCCAAAAGACCATTAATTCGCGAAATTGACTTCAATTCTTCGATGTCTCTAAACCTCGATCTAGTAAGCCTCGGAGAGTAAACAAGATAGCAATTTGCCTTGGCGCGTGAGAGTGCA
This sequence comes from Rhodoluna limnophila, assembly GCA_945883505.1. Taxonomy (GTDB): domain Bacteria; phylum Actinomycetota; class Actinomycetes; order Actinomycetales; family Microbacteriaceae; genus Rhodoluna; species Rhodoluna limnophila_B. The sequence goes on along the minus strand of CAMCXL010000009.1, from coordinate 38,403 downwards.
ACATTTAGGCGATTTCGATCGAGTAGAAAATCCAAACCGCGCGGAGCATCCAGCGCGCTGGATGCCGCAAGGCTGACAATAACAACCATCGCCTCGCGACCCTGAAACTTATCAACAGTTCCAACCGCAACTTCTTGCAAGTTCTCTGCATCAAGAAGTTCACGAATCAGATCAACCTGTGCGTTATAGGGAGCAACAATTAGTACCTCGGAGCCACCCACCAATTTGACCTGTGGGCTCGCAATCTCTAGGACCTTTTTTGCCTCCTCCATCGATCTTGAGGAGTTAGCCCGGTGCTGAACTGGAATAGCAATAAGTCCCGGAGCAATACCTGCCACCTGATGGCCGCTGGTGTCTGGATGAGAGTGAAGCTTGTTCTGATAGGACAGTGCGCTAACCGGAGCATTCACCGCCTCGTGCATCCTTCTTGTCACATCCAGGAAGTAGCCAGACGAGCTTTCCAGGATTGCAGCTTCTCCCATGTAGTGACCAAGAGCTGAGTTATCAACTCCTCCGGGGTGAATGGCTTGGACCACTTGGGTCAGTTGTCTCGGGTCACCGAGTAGCACAAGGTTTTTTGAGTTTGCGCTAACTGCAATGGCATCAACCAGCGAGAACTGGGCAGCCTCGTCAACAAAGATGTAGTCAAACGAATCTTCAAACATTTCCTTCGCACAAAAACTCCAAGAGGTTCCACCAACCACATACCCCTGGTTTCCAGCCCTCCAGTTGCCCAGCACCTTATTTGTTGTTGGGGTGATCCAACCCTTGGCTTGCTTGTCCCCGGCTTGGGTTTTCTTGGCCATGGCATCAGGCGAGACGCCAGCTTCTAAGCACGCCCACATCAGGTTCTCGATGGCGGAGTGGGAGTTGGCAACAACTCCCACCTTCTTTCCCCTGTCAACTAGCTCCTTGATTACCCTCGAGCCAATGAATGTCTTGCCAGATCCTGGAGGACCTTGGATTGCAAGCACTGAGTGATCTAGATCAATAACCGCCTCGGTGATTGCACCGAGGGCATCGCCCTCGGTAGCAACTGGCAAACCAGGCAGTGTCTTTAGCCTTGGAGAATTTCTAAGCAGTAGATCCATTGCCGGGTGTTTGATCTCTGGCTCATTTACGGGGGATCCCCAAAGGCCAACAAGTTCTTGAACCAGGTCTCCAACCACCTCGGGCTTTTGGCCAGGAGGAATCCACTCGTATTCGAATATGGCGTTTGGTTCCAGACTCATGTTTTGGTAAGTGGCGTCCCGCTCGAAGATAACTTCATCGCCTAAAACCAAAAGCACCTTGCCGTAGTCGGTGTCTTGTTGATTGGCACCGAGGCTATAGCGAACGAAAATCTTCTGATCTTGCTTTAGAAAGCTGGTTTGACCCGGCTCCAATATGTACCGGTACACCAGCTTCACTTTGGTTTCGGGGTCAACTCCAAAAAAGTCGGAAGTGTTGGCATCGGTAGTTGCACCTTGAACCACCAAGGCTTTTCTGTCTCTGTGCAGTTGGTCGTAGGTGGCATCTTTTCGAATTGCCCAATCACGCCAGCGAATTACATCCTCGCGGTTGTAGTAAAGCATTGAGTGTGTAAGGGCAAGCCAAATCTTTGCTCGGTAGTCAGCTTCCGGGTCAAGCCCAAAGCTAAAGCCCTCAAGGGCTTTTTCCATGCGAGCAGTTTTTTGAATTAGCTTGGCAAGTTCGAGCTCAGCTTTTCTTGCCCTGGATGCCTCGGGTGAGTCCTCGCGCTCGGCTTGGCTTCTAGCCTCGCGGGCTTTTTTTATATCTTTGGTCCGCTCAAACTCTTGGTATCTTTCGTGGGCACCGGGCATAGAAGATAACCAGTTGTATAGCGCCATGGTTGAAACGCAGTCATCCTCGTTGTAGTCGGTGATCTGCTTGAGAGTTTCTTCTGCCCCTTCTTCGCCAAGTTCAATCTGCTGGCGGTAGAAATCGTACTCATCGATTGATGAACCTGCGTCCAGCACCTTGCTCTTTCGTTCGAATTCGTAGAACGCCTCGAGTTTTTTGATTGAGTAGGAAGGCTGCGAGACCATGATCGAGCCCTTGACCACTTTGTATAGATCAACCATTCGGCCAGAAGAAACCAGCTCCGATACTTCCTTTTCCAAAACGCCGTGCCTTGCAGCTAAGCGATTTAGTGCCGTGACCTCGTAGCTGGCGTAGTGGTAGACGTGAGCCGATTTATCCTTTGCTAATTTCTCGGTCACAAACTTTATGAACTCTTGAAAAGCTTTCTTCTCTTGCTTTCGATCGTGAGCGAAGAACGGAACAAATTCACCGGATCGAAGAGTGTTTCCGAACAGGTATTCCAATCCTCCTTTTTCGGGGAAGTAAGGAAATCCCTCCATGTCGAAGAAGATATCGTTTTCTGAGGCCGGTGGTAGCACGGCAATTTCAGGGTCGGGCAAAATGATGTAGCTGTGCTCTTGAGACTTTTTGTAGTCGGTTTGAAGCTTTGCTTGCTGGCGAATCTTTTCGAAGGTGTGAACCAAGATATCTGCCGGGCGGTCGGAGTCCTTGGCTTTGGCAAGTCCGGCCATTGTAACAATTCCGTTTTCGGAAAGCTTTTCTATTTGGCTTCGGTTTATTCCAGCAACTTGAACCAGGTGATCAACATCGAATCTGGCTTGTTCGCAAAGAGCCGGATATTCACAAACCTTGCAGGAGTCCTTGGTGTCGCAGTAAAGGGTTAGATCAGAAAGAGCGATACCGGTATCAAAAGCTTTAATCGCTTGAGCTAGCTCTTTTCTTGCAAGCTGCATCGCAGGAACAATCTCAGACTCTTCGAAGGTCTCCAAAACTCTTGAGCCAAGGATCAGCCCTGGCTCACCGTTTGATTTCATGCCAAGGGCGCTCAGCGCATCCGCGTAGAGGGCAATCTGCAAAAGGTGATTAGGTTTTGCCGTGGAGGATAACTTGGCATCCCAAGCTACGTATTTGTCTTTTTCTCCCGAAGAGGTTTTATTGGCGGTGAGTTTCCCGGCAACAAATTCCAATCGGTAGTCACCCCGGACAAGAAAGTCGGGCTTTCCATTGAACTGGAGTGTTCCAACCTGGTGTCTCAGGTAGCCCTGAAATATCACCGGCACCTGCTCTCGCATAAGAGCTACGGTGCCATCAAACTCATTGCCATCTTCGGGCCGTCTAAAGTCATTTGGCCCAAGTTGATCCAGCAGCTCTTGCTCAAGAGCTTCCTCAAAGACCATGCCGTAGGTAAGCGCTAGCCCGTCCGGCTTTACGTAATACTCTTCGACTAATTCCCTGACCCCGGCAATATCGTGCTCCCTTGCGATAGCAAGGGCCGAGCAGTGCTCGCAGCCGCTTGAGCGCATCAAATCACGGGTGTTGAAGGACCATAGGTCAGAGTCGTGTTTTTTCATTGAATACCAGTCTGGCAGGGGCCTAGGACAATGGGGCTAACAGGGTGCTAGCACTATATTTTCTCTTCCAGTCGGGCCACCCAGGGTCATAATGGAAGCTCAAGCGAACTTTTTCTCGAATAGCTAGGACCCCTCAAGTGCCCCTTTCCCGAACCATCGTTGTGGTGGAGAACGAGTCCTTGCTTCGAGACCTAATTGCCCGAAGCTTGGAAGCCTCAGGGTTTAACGTCTCAACCGCTGCTAACGCAGCCGATGCTAAACGAGCTGTCAAGGCAGCCGATCCGGATGCTTGCGTTGTGGATATAGAACTGGGCCCTGGCCCAAACGGCTTCGACTTTGCCGAATTTCTAGGCCGTGACTCTCCCGATGTTGGGGTCGTGTTTCTAACAAACCTTCCTGACCCAAGGTTTGCTAACCGTGACGCTAAATCTGTGAAGCAAAACCAGGCCTACCTTCGGAAGTCTCAGCTGGTTGATTCTAAGGAACTGGTTGAAGCTGTGAACGCAGTTCTAAAAGAAGACAAGGTTGAGGATTTCCGTCACGACCAAAGAGCAGAGCGTCCACTAGTGGCTCTTTCTAGAAGACAGATTGCTGTCCTGAAGCTTGTCTCTGACGGTTTCTCAAATGCTCAAATTGCAGAAGCTCGTGGAACCACCGTGCGCGCGGTTGAGGGAATGGTCTCTCGAATCTTTCAAGCCCTTGGCATTGATGCTCAAGGGTCTGGAAACGCAAGAGTCGAAGCCACCAAGATGTATCTAGCTGCTGCCGGAGCTGTCACGGTCGACGAATGAGCGATAGCTACAAACCGCATCGCCCAACCGCAAAGCGGTTACTGAATCAGATTGGATCGCGCTACGCGCTATCCAATCAAGTACTGCTTTTCTTTCTTATCCCCGCCTATGGGACCGGCTTTGTTTTCGAGTCGCTGCGGCTGGAGACAACCTTTTTGGAAAGGTTCTTGGTCGCAACCGCAGGTTACCTAGCGACCATTGCTGTTCTGATTGCCGCAAGAACGATTTGGCCGGGGGATAAAAATAAAAGCCGGCCCGGTTTTGTTCTGGCCGTTTTTCTAATTGCCGGAGCTTTCAGGGGCGTCACTATTTTGATTGCCGATATCTGGACCATGCAGCACCAGCCCGGAGAAGAGCTATTTCGATTACTGGGCGGTCCGGTATTTACCTTTGTGACCCTAACCGTTGCAGCCGTACTGGCATCGAACTACCAAAGACACCGAGAGTCGCTGTCGGCATTGGCCGACGAGCGCTACCGACTGCAGATTCGCTCGGCGGGAATTAGGGCCAAGGTTCAAATTCAGCGCGAGGAACTTCTAAGCAAGGTTAGAAATCTTTTGGATCCGGCGATAGCAAAGATTCAGGCCAACCTGTCAGGTCAGTCATCGATTGCAGTAATCAACGATTTGAAATCAACTGTTGACGATGTAGTTCGGCCACTGAGTCTTGAGGTGGCGGACACAACCGATGAGCTGGAGGCGGAATCGGGTAAGGCGGTCCTAAGAGAAAAAGCCCCACTACCGAGTCGGATATTTCTCGGGGAGTTTTTGGTTCCGCTTTGGGCAGCCCTAATTAGCTCTATCGGTTTGGTTGCCACAGCCTTCTTAGTCGAGGAGCCCCTAAATGCAGTTGCGATAATCTTTGGCACATTTTTCTCAATGCTTTTGTGCTCGGGCCTAATCCAAAAGCTAACTATGAAGCTCCCGGTGCACCCAATCTTTGCAGCAGTTCTAATCCCGCCGCTTTACGCACTTTCGCTCTCGCCGATGTATTTGATGGCCGGTTTACTGGACTGGGACGTCAGAACCGAGCAGATTCATGCCCTGTTGCTGTTTGGGACAATTGTTGGGGCTATTACCTTCGCGGCTCAGTTCTCTCAGCTGCAACGAAAAACCACCACAGAAAAACTCATTGGTGTGAACCAGCAGCTCGAAATCCTAAACGCCTCGCTTCGTCAGGAGCTTTGGCTAAATCGACGAAGAACTGCGTCGGTCTTGCACGGGCCGGTCCAGGCTGCATTGTTCGCCTCCGCCATGAAACTTTCCCAAGCTCCGGAGCCAACTCCACAACTGGTTGCCGAGGTTGATAAAGACATTCAAGATGCCCTTGAAAAACTCAACAACCCCAGCAATCTTGCAGGTGAAGAAATCTCAGCGGTGCTGGAACAAATCGTCGAGATCTGGTCCGACGCCGCCAAAATCACAATCTTGCTTCCGGAGCAGCTCGAGCGGGAGATTTCCCATCAACCCCTAACCAGCGAAGCCCTGATTGAAATCTCAAGGGAATTCATCAACAACGCCATCAAGCACGGCAAGGCCGAGAATATCTCGCTTCGAGTTTTCAGGGTTGACCCCTACCGCCTGGCAGTTGAGGTGACCGACGACGGTCAGGGAGTTCCCCCCGGGGCTAAGCCGGGCTTTGGTTCAAAGCTACTAACCGAGCTAAGCCTTGTTTGGAGACAGAGCCGAGTAGAAAACAGAACAGTTTCCTACGCTGAGATTGTTTTGGGTCAGGAAAGCTAAAGCTAGATAGTTGCAAGTAAAGCTTTGAGCTCGGCTGCGTTTGGAGGCTCCGCTCCCATTTTTTCGCAGGCCATGCTGGCCGCAATTCCAGACACCCTGGCTATCTCGGAAAGCTCCGAGTTAGAAACCCTCTCGAGTCTTTCAAAGGCTTTTGATCCAAGCGCCGAAAGGCTATCAAGCTGAATCAATGTGTTGGCACAAAAAGTATCCCCCGCACCAACGGTGTCTTGGACCTGGACTTTTCTGGAAGCAACATCGATTCGGGTTTTGTCTTTCCGGTAGATACTCACCCCATCGCCGCCTCGGGTGACAAACACAATCTTTGCGGTGTTACCAATCCAGCCCCAAGCAATTTGGTCAATCGCATCGGCGGTATCTGATGAACCTTCCAAACCGTATAGCCAAGCTATGTCGTCGTCGGAGGCTTTGATCAGATGAGAAAAGGAGTTCACGCGCTCCACGCGTTCACGCTCTATTGATTCCTCAAAGCCAAGAGCTGGCCGGACGTTTATATCGTGTGAAATAGTTAGTAGCTCTTTGTCGAAAAACTCTTTGGCCCAGGCTTCGATAACAGCGTTTCCTGGCGGCATCGCCATCGTCAAGCAGCCAAACTGAATTGTTGTTGCACCGAGTGTTTGCATCACTTCGAGGGTTGGAAGCTCAGCTTTGGTCCATCCCCAGTCGGCGGTATTTTCAACGTAGAAAGAGTAATTGGCACCACCTGATTCACCAATCGATGCGATGGCAACAGTTGACTGCTGCGTGGCACTAATTGCGTAATCGAGGCCCACTTTGTTATCGACTAGTCTCTGACGAATTTTCTGACCGAAGGCGTCTTGTGAGATTCGGGCCAGAAGCTGTTGCTTGGCACCTAATCTCGCAAGGGCAATTGCAACATTGGCGTTGGCTCCGCCAACCACCGCTTGGTAGGCGCCTTGGGCTTTTTTGTCCTCAATTAGGTCAATAAGGGCTTCCCCGATAACAACTATCACTGGGCCAGTTTAGAGCTCACCTCTAGGCTAGAGATATGGAAATCAAATTATCGAAGCAGGCCATCCTCACACCCCTTATTGGACTGGTGGTTGCTTGGACTCTGTTCATGTTTGCGATCTACTCCAATTTGTTTGTTTACCCGATCTATGACGCCCAAGGGATGTATCAGGGGGAAGAGCAAGTAGTCCGAATCTCCACTTATTTGTTTCTTGCAGGCATCGTGGTCTTTGGGCTCTTGGCTCTTTTTGGCCAGCGCCTAGCCCTTCGGGCAAGAGAATTAGCCGGACTGGAAAACTCCCTGGCAAGAGCTAGCCACCGCTTTGGAAACTTGGCTGTGATTGTTGCACTGGTTGCCGGAGCGGTATTCGCAATCGGCAACTTCCTAGGAGCTTTCACTTCCTTCGATCGCGAAGAAAATCTCCTGGTTCGACTATTTGATGTTTACATCCCGATTCTTTTGGCAACCGGATTGGTTGTTTATATCCTGCTTCGAGCTTTTGTTTTTAGGAAGCAGGTGGCCAAGGGTGCCAAAAAAGAAGGCATGTCCGAATCCGAAAAGGCCTTAGGTCTTGGCTACGCGGTGCCGATCATTGCAACCGCGATTGCAATCATATTTGGCCTGGCGGTTTACGATGTGACCAGAACAGACCTTCAGGTTTGGGTTTGGGTAATAATCCAGGTCATCATCGCAATCGGTATTTTGCTTGGAACTAGGTTCTCCACCAAGGCAAAAAGCGCCAAGGCTGAAGCGCCGAAACCCCGTGCCACCTTGGCAGCCGGAGCTGCCAATTTGAACTTTGTGCTCTCGATTGTTTTTGCTGCAGTTGTCTCAATCATGTCCTTTGGCTTTGGAGCATCAGCTATCGAACAACTTAGGGTCTATCCAGAATATGAAGAACCCAAGCCCGGAGAAGATGTTGTTTATAACTACAGCTGGGAAGTTTCTGCTTTTAGCATCAACTGGTTTATAGAAAACATGGTTCCAGCACTGGTCTTGCTATTCCTAGCCGCAGCTGGAACGTACCTCTCAATTACCGAAAGAAATAAGCTAGCTCCTTCGACTTTGTCCTCCACCCGGTCCGAGACATAAGGGTAGCTAGTAATTGATCTTTGAAGTTAAAGCCCTGCTCTTTGATAACGACGGGGTGCTAGTTGATTCGCATGACACTGTCGATAAGTGCTGGGACCGGTGGGCAATAGAGTTTGGTGTTAAGGACCTAGTGATTTCAGAGCACTACGGAACCCGTGCTCAAGATCTTGTGCTTTCGCTAGTTGGCGAAGAAAGATTTGAGGAAGCCAACAACCGAATCAACGAACTCGAGCAAGAATCAGCTCACCTGACCGTTGCGCTTCCAGGTGCAGTTGAATTGCTTCCCTCGATACCCAGTGACCGCTGGACCATCTGCACATCAGCCAACCCAAGACTTGGGCTTGCCAGGATTCAGGCAGCCGGGCTTCCGGTTCCAAAGCATTTGGTGACCGGTGGCGATGTGGAACAAGGTAAGCCTGCGCCAGATCCCTATCTACTAGGTGCCAAGCGACTGGGTTTTGATCCAAAAGACTGCATAGTGTTTGAAGACGCCCAAGCAGGGGTTGTGGCAGGTAAGAAAGCGGGGGTCAAGCTGGTTATTGGGGTATCGGTTAGGGCCCTAGATACCGAAGCCGATATCGTTATTGAAGATTTGGCGGGAATCAGCTTTGATGGATTCAAGTTATTCATACCGGAAGAGAAAATTCTAAGGAGATAGCAAATGGCAGAAGTAACGATGTATGGAGCCGACTGGTGTGGCGATTGCCGAAGGTCTAAGGCCCTTTTGAACGCAACCGGCATTGACTTCGAGGTCAAAGACGTTGACGAAAGCGCTGAATTCACTGAGGAAGCTAGGGCCATTTCGGGCAGAACTAACATCCCGGTGATTGTCTTTGCTGATGGCAAGCACCTAGTTGAGCCCTCAGATCCAGAGCTCCACGCAGAGCTAAAGCTCCGCGGGCTTATTTCTTAGAACTTTTCCTAGCTATTTAGGGAGATTGCCCCTAGGCTAGAAAAGTTGGGAACATCCCAGCAGTAGTCGTTTGCAGTGCACTAAGCGTGCATCAGTCTTTACCTCTTATTAGCCCTGGCAAGAACCAGATCAGCTAAAGGTCTAGCGCAGTTCGACTAGACCGCAACGACGAACATTAGTTATTGCATTTGCCTCTTTTTGGGGTTTGCTTTGGCCGTGCTCGCCACATAAAAGAGGAATAAGTAAAGCCATGGCCAATTTCGGCAAAGCATCACCGCGTCCAAAGACCGGTGCATCAAAAGCAGCTCCTAAGCGAGCAAGCTCCCCATTCGGAGCAAAATCATCAGCTCCCAAAAAGCCTCACCGCAAGGGATCATTAGAGCCTCGCGAGATGAGTGGGCGTAAGCCAGACCGCGGCAACAACTGGGAGCCAAAGTCTCCTAGGACAGAAGCCGGTCGGAAGCCCCGTCACACAGCAGAAGACCGCGCAGCGCGCGGAACCAGAAGTTTCTTCGATGCTCCAAGGTCAGATGACCGTGCACCAAGATCTTCAGATGACAGAACTCAAAGAAAAGAGTGGTCAGACAAGCCTCGCTACGGCCAGGGAAAAACCGACCGCCCAGAGCGCAAGAGCTGGTCAGACCGTCCTTCCTATGGCGATAGAAACGAATCTCGCGGTTCTGACTCACGCGGTTCTGATTCCAGAGGCGAGCGTAAGCCAGCCTCCCGTTCAGACCGCCCTTGGGAATCAAGAACTTCTTCTCCTCGCACCAACTCTGACCGTCCTTGGGAGTCACGTTCTCCAAGATCAGACAGAAGCGACAGACCTTCTTACGACAGAGGATCATCAGACCGCAGCGAGCGTCCAGCACGTTCAAACTCTGACCGACCAGGTTCTGGCAAACCATGGGAATCACGTTCTCCAAGATCAGATAGATCAGAGCGCTCGTCAGATTCCAGAGGCTTTGTTCCTCGTTCAAACTCACGCGAGTATGACAGGGATAGAAATCCTTACCGTGAAGACAGAGTCTCTAGAGACCGCTCAAGGGATGAGAGCTTCGTAGGCGCTCGCGACAAGAACCCAAACAAGAAGGCCTTCTTCGAGGACAAGGTTCTAGACAAGCTAGTTAGCGCAGATGCGTCTGAAGTAATCATTCAGGGCAGCTTCGAAGAGATGGGTCTTCACCCAAAGCTCGTCACAGCTCTTCGTGGCATGGGAGCAGAAACTCCTTTCCCAATTCAGCAGTCAACTATCCCTGCTGCCCTTGAGGGTAGAGATGTTTTGGGTAGAGGAAAAACTGGATCTGGAAAAACAATTGCCTTTGCTGTTCCGATCATCTCCAAGATGGTTGCAGCTGGTTCTGTTCCTAGAAAGCCAAACAAGCCAAGAGCGCTGGTACTAGCTCCAACCCGTGAGCTTGCAGATCAGATCGATAGAACAATGTCGGCACTGGCTCGCTCTGTTGGTTTCTACACCGCTTGTGTTTACGGTGGCGTTCCTCAGCGGAGGCAAGAGATTGCGTTGAGCCGCGGTGTTGACATCCTGGTTGCAACTCCGGGAAGACTCGAAGACCTAATGGCGCAAAGAATCATTGACCTATCTGAAGTTGAGACCATGGTTATCGATGAGGCCGACCACATGTGTGATCTTGGTTTCATCGAAGGAGTAAGACGAGTTCTGCGCGCTACCGGTGAATCCCAGAAGCTTTTGTTCTCGGCAACCCTGGACCGCGAGGTTGATGCTCTAGTTAAAGAGTTCATGCCAAGCCCGTTTGTTTACGAGGTTCCTAACGAGACCCAGGAAACTTCAACCATCGAGCACCGCATCTTGGTCGTAGACCCAGATGACCGCTCACAGGTACTACTTCGTCTGGTTCAAGGTGAAGGCAAGAGCCTCATATTTACCCGCACCAAGATGACAGCAGAACGCCTAAGTGAATCACTAACCAATAACGGTGTTCCAGCAGCGCGTTTGCACGGAGACCTAAACCAGAACCAGAGAACCCGGAACCTTGAAAGATTTGTCAAGGGTGCAGTTCGAGTGCTGGTAGCAACCGATGTTGCAGCTCGTGGAATCCACGTTGACGACGTTGCACTGGTTATTCAGGTTGACCCACCAGAGGAATACAAGACCTACCTTCACCGCTCGGGCCGTACCGGCCGAGCTGGCAAGGAAGGTGTTGTTATCACCTTGATTCCAAGATCTAAGAGAAGGAAAGTCGAAGACCTCCTTCGAAGGGCTGAAAGAGACGCGAAGATCACCGATGTTCGCCCAGGCTCTGAACTGATCGAAGAACTAGCAGGACCTATCGCACCACCACCGGCAGCTCCAGACATTCTGGACTTCGGGGACTCACGCGGCGGAGGTTCAAACCACCGCGGGCGTGACCGTGACCGTGATTCAAGGCCTAAGAAAAAAGGCAACTACCAGGGTTCTGGTAAGGGCCGCTGGGCAGATAAGCCATCAGGCGATAAGCGCCCGAGGGCTAAAAAGTATTCGAACTAGAAATAGTTCGAGGAGTAAAAGCGAATAGAGACAGCGCTTAAACCCCGCCCCTTTTGGGGCGGGGTTTACTTTTCGCTTGGGGTTGGAAAAGGGGTTTGCCCTGAGGCCAGATTAGGGCCAAATCTCGGGCTTTACAGGCAAGGCCCCAAGGCCCTAAACTGGCAGAAGCCAAAGACCGTCGGTTTAAGGCAAATCAAATCACAGGTTTTCTTGAGGTTTGGCTTGTTTTGACTAAGGAACACTACAAGTGTTTGCCCACGTAGGTGAAGATTAAAAGGTTAGAGATTTCTCTATTTTCTTTTGCTCTCCACTTATGTGGGGAGCATTTTTTTGTTTCTGGGCTAGCCGACAAATTATAGATAATCAAGGAGTGCCATGGCGAACAAGGAAGCAACGGTTGCCGAGCTCACGGACAAGTTCCAGAACTCAGCCGCTATTTTGCTAACCGAGTACCGCGGTCTCACTGTTGGCCAGCTCAAGGAGCTGCGCCGTTCAATCAGTGAGCACGCAACCTACGCCGTGGCAAAGAACACGCTACTAACCATTGCGGCTAAGAACGCAGGGGTGACCGCATTTGAGGGTCAGCTCTTCGGTCCATCCGCAATGGCATTTGTTCACGGAGACACCGTCGCCGTGGCCAAATCAATGCGTGACTTTGCCAAGGCAAATCCTCTACTGGTAGTCAAGACCGGCATCATGGATGGCGTTGTCTTGTCTCAAGAAGAGGTTAAGAAGCTTGCTGATCTTGAATCCCGCGATGTTCTTCTGGCCAAGGCCGCAGGACTGTTCAAGGCTTCAATGTTCAAGGCTGCTTACATGTTCCAGGCCCCAATGGCCCAGGCCGTTCGCACAGTCGACGCCCTACGCGCCAAGCAAGCCACAAACGCTTAAAGAAAATAAGGAGAAAAACAAATGGCAAAGCTATCAACCGATCAGCTAATCGATGGCTTCAAGGAGCTATCACTAATCGAGCTTTCTGAGTTCGTAAAGAAGTTTGAAGAGGTGTTCGAGGTTACAGCTGCAGCACCAATGGCAGTTGCAGCAGCAGCACCAGCAGGCGGCGGAGGCGGCGAAGCAGCAGAAGAGAAGGACTCATTCGATGTTGTTCTTGACGCAGCAGGAGACGCAAAGATCCAGGTCATCAAGGAAGTTCGTGCACTAACCAACCTAGGTCTTGGCGAAGCCAAGGCTCTAGTTGATGGTGCTCCTTCAACAATCCTTGAGGGCGCAAACAAGGAGACCGCCGAGAAGGCGAAGGCAGCTCTAGAGGCAGCCGGCGGTAAGGTCACCCTTAAGTAATTCCAAGTTTCATATAAAAACCCCAACCCTACGCGAGTGAGGTTGGGGTTTTTAGCTTTTTGGGTGAAGTAGGCTCAATCTTTGTTCACCAATCTTTTTAGAAACGACTAGCCAACTTGAGTTCAAAAATTAGCGCCCCCAAGCTTGATATTTCCGATAAGCAGCGCCTCACCTACATCTTCGTACTCGGCTTCTTACTGATGGTTCAAACTCTCGTCACAGACATGTTTCTACCGGCTCACCCGATGATTGCAAGCTTTTTTCAAGTGCCGGATGCCTTTGTTCAGTATTCACTCTCCGCCGTGACCCTAGGTGCTGCAATTGGATTCTTTGTTGCAGGTCCGCTATCGGATTCGATGGGAAGAAAAAAGCCAGTTCTTTTAGCTCTTGGGCTTTTCAGTTTTGCTTCGGCAGCACTCTATGTTGCCCCCGGCATCGAGGCCTTCGTGGCGTTTCGTTTTCTACAGGGCTTAGCAGGTGCCGCAACTGCCGTTATCGCTCAGGCCATAATCCGAGACATGTTTGTTGGAAACGCCATGCTCAAGATGCTCTCCCGGGCCTGGTTGATTTCGGGGCTAGCTCCAATGGTGAGCCCCGTGATCGGAGCACAACTTCTGCTAGTTGCTCCGGACTGGCGGGTTATTCCTCTGGCTCTTGCAATTTTCGGAGTCGCAATATTTATATTTGCTTCCAGGGCACTGGTTGAGACTTTGCATAGAGACAACCGTCGATCCAAGGGCTTCGAAGGAGTCAACAAAAGATTCATTGCGGTTTTCAAAGACCGGATCTTGGTGGGTCTGGTGTTGATCGGGATGTTCCAGACCGTTGGATTGTTTGGCTATCTAAACGTCATTCCGTTTTTGTATCAGGACAGCTTGGGTCTTACCCCGGTGGAATTCTCAATTGCTTTTTCCATCACTGCCTTCTGTTGGTTCTTAGGAATACAGGCCGGAGCCAAGCTCGGAAGGATGTTCAAAGCTCACTGGGTGATCTTTGGTGCGCTGGTGCTTGCGGTGATTGCAGGTGGCGGTTTATACCTAATTGGACAGCTGGATGTTGGAATCGAAAGCGTGGTTCCACTAATGGCGATGTTCTTGGTTTCTTTTGGAATGACCATCACCCCAATTCAAACCATTGCCCTGCAGGGCCATGGTCCCGAGGCCGGCACAGCGGCATCGGTGCTTGGGGTTATGAACTCTTTTATTGCTGCTGCGGCAGCTCCGCTTTATCCCATTATTGGAAGCGCCACAACAACCGGCCTTGGGATCACGGTGATGCTTACGCACCTGGGGGCAATAGCGGTGTTTTTCTTGGTTGTTAGGCCAGGTAGCGTACCGGAGCTCATAAAAGAGTAGTCCGAGGTATCCTAGAGGTATACCAAGTTGCCGCATTGGCCCTTAGATGGGGTGGCAGCTTATCTAAGGAACGTGAAATCAAGAAATGAGGATTTTACTTGTTGGCGCGGGCGGCGTCGGAGACGCCATTGCCAAAGTCGCTTCAGAAAGATCTTTCTTCGAGGTAATGGTCGTATCAGACTTTGACCTTTCAAGAGCAGAACATGCAATCGAATGGATTAGAAATCGCCACGGCGATGAAGTTGCCGCTAGATTCATCGCAGCAAAGATTGATGCATCCAATGCATCCAATGTTGTTGAGCTTTGCAGAGCCCACAACATCACTCACCTGATCAACGCAGTTGAGCCCAAGTTCGTGCCAACGGTGTTCTCTGCCGCTTACACCGCAGGTGTTGGCTATGTTGACATGGCGATGTCGCTCTCAGAACCACACGAGACCGACCCTTACAACAAACCGGGCATCAAGCTAGGCGATGCGCAGTATGCGCTAAATGACCAGTGGGAAAAGGCCGGCAAGTTGGCTCTGATTGGAATGGGTGTTGAGCCCGGACTTTCAAACATCTTTGCCAAGTATGCCTACGATGAGCTCTTTAGTGAGGTTGACGAAGTCAGCATCAAAGACGGCTCGAACCTAATTGTTAGAAACGAAGCCGGCGAATCAATCTTCGCTCCGTCGTTTTCGATCTGGACGGTTATCGAGGAGTGCCTAAACCCACCAATCATCTATGAGAAGGACAGGGGTTTTTATACCACCCAACCCTTCAGCGAGCCGGAGATCTTTGAGTTCCCGGAGGGTATCGGAGCGGTTGAGTGTGTGAACGTTGAGCACGAAGAGATCCCGATGCTTCCTAGAACCATGGATGTCAAAAAGGTAACTTTCAAGTACGGACTGGGTTCAGACTTTATTGACGTGCTAAAGACCCTGCACCACCTAGGCATTGATGCCACCAAGCCGGTGCGGGTTCGCTCGGCCTCCGGCCCAGTTGATGTCTCCCCAAGAGATGTATTGGTTGCGGTTTTGCCAGACCCGGCACACATCGGTCCTCTAATGGAGGGTAAGGCTTGTGCTGGAGTGCTAGTCACCGGAAAGGATAAATCCGGCAGGGACCGCGCTACCTACATCTACCACGTGGCCGATAACGCCGAGACCATGAAAGAGTACGACGCTCAGTGCATCGTGATGCAGACCGCTTTCAACCCGGTGATTGCCTTGGAGCTAATCGCCGAGGGTAAGTGGGCTGGAGTTGGAGTAAAGGCACCAGAAGAGTTTGCACCAAAGCCCTTTTTGGAGCTAATGTCATCATCAACGGGGTATCACCAGAGATGGTTTGCTCAGGAGAGATTGCCAGCTAACCCGCTGGCTCTTCCATAAAAAGGAGAAGCTCTTTGGAAAACTTTGACGTTGCAGTCATTGGATCCGGCTTCGGTGGATCGGTAGCTGCTTTACGTCTTAGTGAAAAAGGGTATAAAGTCCTAGTCATCGAATCTGGTGCCAGATTCGAAGATCAAGACTTTGCTAAAAACTCCTTTAATCTGAAGAAGTTTTTGTTCTTTCCAAAGCTTGGCTTGAAGGGCATTCAGCGCATAGACCTTCTCAAAAACGTGATTGTCATGAGCGGTGCCGGCGTTGGCGGCGGCTCACTGGTTTATGCCAACACTTTGTATCGGCCACCACAGAAGTTTTATTCAACCGGTAGCTGGAAAGACATGGCTAACTGGCAGCAACTTCTGGAGCCTTACTACGACCAGGCCGAGCGCATGCTGGGGGTGGAAACAAATAAGTTCTTCTCTCCTGCCGATGAAGCCCTCAAAAAAGCCAGCGATGCCCTGGGCTTCGGGGGTACCTTTCAGATGGCCCCGCTCGGTATTTACTTCGGTGAACCGGGCAAAGCGGTATCCGATCCATACTTTGGAGGAGCGGGCCCAAACCGCACCGGCTGCACCAACTGCGGCGAGTGTATGACCGGCTGTCGGCACGGAGCTAAAAACACCCTAGTTAAAAACTATCTGTTCCTAGCGGAGAAACTCGGCACCAAAATCATGCCGCTAACCAAGGTGGTCAACATCGAGCAGGTCGATCAAGGCTATAAGTTGACCCTGATTCAAAGCGATAAGTTGTTTCCTAAAAAACTTCAGCTTTTGGTTCCAGAGGTTATTGTTGCTGCCGGTGCCTTAGGTTCTGCAAAGCTTCTTCATTCGGTTCGTGCCAAAGGAAATCTAGCTGGGATAAGTTCAAGGCTGGGAGAACTAAGCAGAACCAACAGTGAGTCTTTGCTTGGCGTTGTCGCCAAGAGCAAAGACATTGATTTTTCTTCTGGTTCTGCAATTACCTCCTCGGTCTTTCCTGATGAAGATACCCATATCGAACCGGTTCGCTACGGCAAGGGCTCTGGCTTTATGGGTCTACTGCAGTCGGTGGTGGCATCGGGACCAAAGGGTCAGGCGCCTAACATTTTTAGGCTTTTGTGGGCGACGCTCAAAAATTTCCCCAAGCTACCTAATTTTTATAACCTTCGTTCTTGGCCCGAGCGGACTCTTATCTTGCTGGTGATGCAATCGCGCGATAACTCGCTCACTACCTTTTGGAAAAGACGACTTACTTCGCGTCAGGGTCACGGCGAGAAAAACCCAGCCTGGGTTCCAATGGGTCACACCGTTGCAAGACAAATTGCGAGTGATGTTAACGGCACCCCGGGAGCGGTAGTTGGAGAACCCTTCGGCATTCCACTCACCGCACACTTTCTAGGAGGAGCGGTGATCGGCAGCAATCCTTCCGAGGGTGTGGTGGATGGATATCTTCGAGTCTTTGGTCAACCAGGCCTTCACATCGTCGATGGCTCGGCTTTGTCTGCAAACCCTGGTGTGAACCCATCGCTATCGATCACAGCTTTGGCCGAGTGGGCGATGGCCCACTGGCCCAATAAGGGCGAGCAGGATCAAAGGCCAGCACTAGGAGAAAACTTTGAAGTTGTTGAGCCGGTGGCTCCAATAAACCCAGCCGTTTCTTCGTCAGCATCTGGAGCACTCAGGCTTCCAATCCGCCCGCTCTAGCTCTTTGGAAACTGAGCTTCGAACTTCTCGCGGTGTCTGGTTTCAATTCCTTGGCCCACGTAGGTGCTGGCGATAATTACAACGGCTCCAACTATTCCAAGAAGAGCCAGGGTCTCGCCGCCGAATAGAACAGCGATGACTACCGCCCAGATTGGCTCGGTTGCCAACAAAAGTGATGACCTCGAGGCAGAGGTTCTTCTAATTGCCCAGAGCTGGGCGACGAAAGCAAAGACCGAACAAAATAGTGCCAGGAACAAAGTTCCTGCCCACTGAGCCGGACCAAAGGTTGCAATCGCATCAAAGGCTCCCTGAACATCAAAGACAAAGAACACCACGGTGGCCGTTAGGCACTGCATCAAGATCATGTTGAAACTCGATGCTTCGCGGTTTCTGGTTAGAACTCCCTGGGCTGTTACGTGAACGGCCCGAACGATGGCCGCAATAAACAACAGCACATCACCGAAGTTTGGTTCTTGGATGCCGTTGCCGGTCACCAGTAAGGCAACGCCGACTATTGCGCCAACGGCAGCTAAAAAGAACGATCTTGGTAGCCAGCGCTTATTCCAGGCCGATTCCATGATGGGGGTGAAGATGATGGTCAAAGAGATAAGTAGTCCAGCGTTGGTTGCCGAGGTGATCTTGAGACCGAAGGTCTCAACACTCATGATCGCTGACTGGGTTAGTCCAAAGATTGTTCCAAGCACCAGATCGGTCTTGGAAAACTTTTTTCTTCGAATTAGCCAAATAGCAACCATGGCCAGGGTTGCTATCGCAAAGCGAACAGAAAGCATCGCCGGGACAGTTGCAAACGGCGTGATGGCCTTAGCTGAGAGATAGCTTGCCCCCCAGACTATGGCAACGGCCAATAAAACTAGGTCGACCTTGGAGGCCTTGATGGCGCTAAGCATTTTGTTTGACCCCTGATCTTCTGGACCTAAATATCTCAAGGATGCTTCCTTGAGAAATGGCAGCGCCAAGAATGATTATCACTCCACCCACTGGCTCGTACCAGTGCAGCTCTTCGTTTAGTAGTAGCACCCCGAGGATAACGGCAATGATTGGAGTGATGTATGTCACAGAAGAGGCGATTGCACTCCCAACAACATCTAGCACTTTGTAAAACAGCAGGTATGCAACACCGCTTCCAAGCGCCCCGATAGCAACCACCGAGGCTATTGCTGTGACGGTTGGAACGGATGTGAAGTACTGACCAGAGAGCAAATAAACCGGCAGCAGCGTAAGTGCTGCTGTTCCGATCTGGCCAAATACCGCAACCTCGGTTGAGAGCTTCAGGGGCGCTAAGTATTTTCTGACGTAGGGGGTTCCAATGCCGTAGCAGGTCACCGCTGCAAGCAAAGCCACAATTGCCAGGGGCTCGTTATCACCAAAGCCCTGCCAAACCCCCAAAACTATTAGCACCCCAAAAAGGCCAACAACTAACCCCACAACTACATGCGGCAATAGCTTCTCGGACCTAAAAGCAATCAACATCACAATCACTGTGGCGATTGGTGTCACAGCGTTCAAGATGCTGGCCAGTGCACTTGTCACATAGGTCTGAGCAAAGGCAAACAGGGTAAAAGGAATTGAGCTCATCAGCATTCCGGCGATTGCCATCTTGCGCCAAGCATCAATGCTTGTTGGAAGCTTTGAACGATAGATAAGTATTGCGATTAGCATCGCAATAGCCCCAAAGGCTGTTCGCCAGAAGGCCACCCCAATTGGGGTTAGGGCTGTTAGGGCGTACTCGACAAAAAGAAAGGAACCGCCCCAGATAAGACCAGCGACCGTATACATGGCGACCCAGGGCCGACCGATTACTTGATTCACTGACCTGCCCCCGAGCAATACTTAGCTATTGCCTAGATTCTCTCACGAAAGCTTTGAGGCTTTATTCAGTGCCAACTTCTCAAACCAGATCATCGCAGCCACGAACAAAACCCCAACTACAAACGCCAGGATTTCAAACTGGAAGTTTGTAGCCGGCATTAGTTCACCGTTTTCAGACTGCCAGGGCCAAAGCGCTCTGAGGGATCCAACCATAAGTCCGGTCATGACAACCAGAGTTAGCTTCCGCTTATGCTCCAGTAGCCACTGCAAAGCACTGACGAAACCAGCCAGACCTAAGATTGCTCCCAGCACGAAAGTTCCGAGGTAACCAAAGTCTCGATTGTTTACAGCGGCAAGGGTTGGGGCATACATTCCTAAAGCCAGCAGCAAATAAGAACCAGAGATTCCAGGTAGCACAAGAGCACACACCGCTAGCGCCGCCGAAGCAACAATCACAAAAAATCCTGGGTCAGCATCCATTGCTCTGGGGATAGAAGTCAGCGCAAAAGCCGCTAGCGCTGCTAGTAGTGCAAGTGCATAATCAAAAAGACCCCAGCGAGCTCCCGAAAGCCTGATTGGAACAATCAGCGAAGCTGCAATCAGCCCTGCAAATAAAGCCCTGGTCAAAGTTGGGTACTGCTCGAGTAGCGGTTCAACAACACCGGCCGCAACAAAGATTGCGGTGACCATCCCAATAAGTAGCGGAACTAAAAGCGCCCAAGACATTGCCTTGAATCTGGTTCTTGATTCGGCAAGCTTTGTTTTAGAGAAACCAAATAGTAACAGAAAGCCTCGGACCGCGTCCGAGGCCGAGTTTATAATCCTGGTATAGACACCGGTTATTAGCGCAATTGTTCCACCCGAAACACCTGGAATGATCTCCGCAATTCCTATCAGGCCACCGCGCAAAAAGTTCAGTCCAAAGTTCAAGGCTCTACTTTTTGCTACCGGGTTTTGCTCAGCATTGCTCATCTGGCAATTCTCCCAAGAATCAGCTTCTAATAACTGTTCGCAACACTCGAAGTTCTAGAACCAAGTACCGCTCCACCAACAATCAAAGCGGTTGCAATGGCAAGCTGCCAAGAAAGTGGTTTGCCGCTAACTATAAGTAGCAAGACAGTTGACAAAAGCGGAGTCAAAAAAGCCAACAATCCGATTCTTCTCGGGTCGCCGATCTTTAGAGCGGCGTCCCAGAAGTAAAAGGATGCTCCCAGCGGACCAAGTCCAAGAAGTGCAAGTAGCAACCAGTCGGTTCCCGAAATAGCTGCCGGCTGCTCGAGGAGGAAGTGCGCTCCGATTGCCAACAGACCAGCAACCAACCCAAAGGCCCCGATAGCTGAAGTTGGAAAAGCTGGCAACTTTGTGGTCATCAGCGAATAGGTTGCCCATATAACGGCAGCTGCCAGAGCAAACAGGTAGCCGGTCTCAAACCCCAGTGACCCACCGATCTGGGAGGCCGAAGTTATGGCCAGCGCCGCTCCAGCGAATCCTGATATGGCTGCCACGATGTGTCTGAGTCCAAGAGTTAGTGACTTGGTAAATAGCGGAGCCAGAACAACAATCAGTAGCGGCCAGAGGTAGTTCACCAGGTTGGCTTCAACCGCGGGAGCGCTCTGGAGAGCAACAAACAGCATCAGGTGGTAACCAAATAGTCCATAGACCCCGACAGCCAAAGTCTTCATAGGAATCTTCCAAGCCGAAAGCTTGAATCCCGATAGCGGCAGAGAAATTACCGAACCAATCACAAGACCTGTGCCAGTAAGAAGTAGTGGTGGGATTTCTGAAAGCAGGGTTGCCAAGGTAGCAAGCGATGCCCAAAGCACAATCGCGCCAAGTGCTAAAAGATCTGCTCTCATCAGTCAAAGCCTATTGGAAGGTTCTCGCCTTAGCTTTTTTAGGACTGAGTGTTGATTCTGGGAAAAAGCAAGTTAATTGGTGACTTTCCACAAAAAAGTCATCAAAAATAAAAAAGTTTTTTGCAAAAACTCAAAAAATATCGGTCCCACACGCCTTTGTTTACGCGGATTGGCGTTTATTTGATTCCTAGTAGAGAATGGAAGGACACGAAGGAGTGATAACGTGTCGAATATTTCGAGCGTAAAACACGATTCAGCCGGAAGACGAAGAACCCCGGCAAGATACACCCCGGTAAGTGAATCTCGGGTCAAAAAATTAACTAAAGCTGAATGGAAGAAATTCCGTGACCAAACACCAGCTTCAGCCGAGCACAATAAGCAGGCAAGTAAATCACTTCCGCTTGGAGTTACCTCGAGCTTCCAACACTGGAATCCATACCCACTTTCAATAGTGTCCGCCAAGGGCGCTTACTTCAAAGACGTTGACGGTCGAAAGCTACTGGACCTGTCGATGGGCTTTGGAGCAATGCTGGTAGGTCACCTCAACAAAGATGTTGTCAGGGCCGTCAAGAAAGCCATGCGCTACACCGGAACGTTGTTTGTGACGCCAACACCTATCGCCACCGAGGCAGCCGAGAGATTCCAGAAGCGCTTCGATGTTGACATGGTTCGTTTCACCAACTCGGGAACCGAGTCGACGATGTACGCAATCCGGGCTGCCAGAGCAGCCACCGGAAAGAACGGCGTTATCAAAGTTGAGGGTGGATACCACGGCGGGTATGACCCACTTCTGGTTTCTGTGAAGGCACCACTAGACAAGATTGGCTCTGCCAAGGCACCTAAGCCTTACTATCCAAAAGCGGTAGAAGGTGGCGAAGTATTCGTCGTTGGATACAACGACCTGGATCGCCTCGAGGCAATTCTAAAGAAGCACTCAAAGACAATTGCCTGCTTCATGGTCGAGCCAATTGTTGAAAATCTTTCGATAATCTTGCCAGACGAGGGCTACCTCAAAGGCGTAAGAGAGCTTTGCGATAAATACAAAGTCGCACTGATCTTTGACGAGGTGAAATCTGGTCTAACCGCTGGAGTAGCTGGAGCAGCCGCAAGAGTTGGCGTGAAGCCGGATCTAATTACTTTGGCCAAGAGCATCGGTGGCGGTTTACCGCTGGCAGCTTTTGGAGGTAAGCAGGAATACATGGAGACCGTCGTAGACGGTCGCATGCCTCACTTCGGAACCTATAACGGTAGCCCCCTAGTTATGGCAGCTGCTATCGCTGTTGATCAAATTGCAACAGAAGCAAAGCTAGCCGCTGCAGAAAAGATCAACAACGACACCCTGGACAAGATGGATGCAATCATCGATGAGTATGCCCTCCCCGCACACACTGTGGGTTTTGGTGTTAAGGGAGCAGTTATCTGGTCACCAACAGCAGTTCGTAATTACCGCGACTTCAAAGCAACCAACTTTGAACTCGCTGAACTCAGTTGGCTATGGGGCATCAACCGCGGCATCATCACCCCTCCGGGTCTTGATGAGCAGTGGTTGGTTTCCTTCGCTCACACCCAGAGGGATATGAACAAGATGGTTGAGAGCTTTAGGGAGTTGGCTCAGGCGCTTAGGGGTTAGGAAAGTTGAATTGGAAACGGCGGACATTTTATGTCCGCCGTTTTTCTAGTTCTGAGGGAAACCTAAGTTCAATCCGCCGTGGCTTGGATCTAACCAACGCGAGGTAATTACCTTGGTCTTGGTGAAGAAGCGGAAACCCTCTTCGCCGTGAGCCCTGGAGTCACCAAACAGCGAGTGCTTCCAACCACCGAAGCTAAAGTATGCAACTGGTACCGGAATCGGAACGTTGATTCCAATCATTCCAACCTCAACCTCGTTCTGGAACTTACGAGCTGCACCGCCATCGTTTGTGAAGATGGCGGTTCCATTTCCAAAGGCTCCGGAGTTGATTAGTTGCAGTCCTTCTTCGTAAGTCTTGACTCGAACAATAGAAAGCACCGGACCAAAGATCTCCTCGGTGTATACCTTCGAAGAGGTTGGGACCTTATCAATAAGTGTTGGGCCTAGCCAGTAGCCACCGGGTGCGCCATCTGGGACGACATCTCTTCCGTCCACAACAACCTTGGCGCCATCTTTTTCAGCGATCTCAATATAGGAAGCAACTTTGTCGCGGTGCACCTTGGTGACAAGAGGTCCCATGTCACAGGATCTTCTGCCATCGCCAACCTTGATCTGGGCCATGCGAGAGCTGATCTTTTCAATCAGTTGATCGGCAACTGGCTCAACTGCCACCACGACAGAGATAGCCATGCACCTTTCACCGGCTGAACCAAAGCCTGCGTTCACAGCCGAGTCGGCAACTAGGTCAAGGTCGGCATCTGGAAGAACCAGCATGTGGTTCTTAGCTCCTCCAAGAGCTTGGACGCGCTTGCCGTGCTTGGCCGAGGTCTCGTAGATGTACTGGGCAATCGGTGTTGATCCAACAAAAGAAATGGAAGCAACGTCTGGATGGGTGAGCAAGCCATCGACAGCTTCCTTGTCACCATTTAGAACGTTGAATACTCCATCAGGTAGTCCTGCTTCTTTCCAGAGCTTGGCAAGCCATAGGGCAGCGGATGGGTCTTTTTCGCTTGGCTTCAATACAACAGTGTTTCCTGCCGCGATAGCTACCGGGAAAAACCACATCGGAACCATGGCGGGGAAGTTAAACGGGCTGATTATTCCAACCACACCAAGTGGCTGCTTCACCGAGTAAACATCGACGTTGGTTGAAGCATTCTCGGAATATTCACCCTTTAACATCTGCGGCATACCGCAGGCAAACTCAACTACCTCTTGACCGCGGGTAATCTCCCCGAGCGCATCTGAGATGACCTTGCCGTGCTCTGAGGTGATGATCTCGGCCAGCTCGCCCTTTTTGGCCTCTAGTAGTTCGCGGAATTTGAACATGATCTGAATCCGCTTGGTGAGTGACTGATCACGCCATTCCGGGAACGCAGCTTTGGCTGCAGCGATGGTTTGATTGATCTCGTCCTGGTTGGCAAAGCCAACTTTGCCGGCTACTTCTCCGAGGGCTGGATCAAAGACGTCACCGAAGCGACCGGACTTACTCTCGACGGCCTTGCCGTTGATCCAGAGGGGGATGTTCTTCATGAAATTGAGTCTAGCTTTAGCTGCACTGGGCCGGCGTCGGCTACTTCTTCCCGATGGCCTTTTTCACCAGAGCCGCAATGGCTTTGGAATTGGCTGGGGTCAGTTTTGTGATTGCAAACGATGTTGCCCACATCGAACCGTTATCTAGCTTGGCGTTTTCATCAAAACCCAAAGTCCCATACCTGGTTCCCCACTTATCGGCACTTTGGAAAAAGCAGATCAGTTTCCCGTCTTTGTAATAGGCCGGCATGGAATACCAAGTCTTTGCTTCAATGCTTGGGTCAACTGCCTTAACGAGTTTGTGGATTGACTGAGCCAGCAGGCGGTTTTCTGGTTTCATGAGTTTCCACTTAGCCTCAACCTCTGCCTCACCCTTTTGGCCTTTGGCCTGGGCCTTTAGCTCAAGGGCGCGTTCCTTGATTGCCTGCTTTTCAGCGGCTGACATAGCTGTCGGTGTTTTGGGGCTTTTGGTGGACTTGGTTGGCATGAATAGTTTCCTTCGACCGTTGTTGAACATCAATATTCTAGTTTGGAGCGCTAGCTCTAAATCCTTTGAGGAAACTGCTTGGCAGGCTCAGGCCGGTGCTCTAGGGCAGCCAGGGTGCCAATTTATGGCGTATTTCCCAAAGCCAAAACCTCCTTGCCTCTAGGGTTGGAATACGG
Source organism: Rhodoluna limnophila (assembly GCA_945883505.1). Classification (GTDB taxonomy): domain Bacteria; phylum Actinomycetota; class Actinomycetes; order Actinomycetales; family Microbacteriaceae; genus Rhodoluna; species Rhodoluna limnophila_B. Next base: position 13,756 of record CAMCXL010000009.1, on the reverse strand, counting down.
CTACAAATAGGAGGCACCACTTGGCCAAGAAAACACGAACACCAAATCAACAAATTGATGGTCTGCGCAGATACAACGTCATCGCAGGCTTTCTGCACCTAATCCAGGCAGCAGGCCTTGGATATGTTCTGACTCTGCTTGATAACCAGATTCTTTTCCCGGCAACTATCGATTACCCAACTGGCCCTCCAGGGGTTCCAGTTCCGCCAGAGCGCGTTGAGCTATTCGATGTCAACATCGGTGCCGGAGTTGTTGGATTCTTGCTGCTTTCGGCTTTTTTCCACTTCCTAATCTCCTCTAACCAGTTCTTCCCTCGCTATAAGGCAGGGCTAAAGCTAAACCACAACTACTTCCGCTGGGTTGAGTATTCACTTTCCTCGTCGGTAATGATTTGGCTGATCGCTCAGCTAACCGGAGTTTCTGACTTCGCTGCCCTTGCCGGTATCTTTGCCGTCAATGCTTCGATGATCTTCTTCGGTGCTATTCAGGAGAAGTATGAAACCCCAGGAAACGGCCAGGGACTGCCATTTATCTTCGGTTCCATGACTGGTATCGTTCCTTGGCTAATCATTGGTTTGTATACCCTGCAGCCAGGTAGCGAAAGCGCAGCAGAGATTCCTGGATTCGTCTATGGCATCATCGCTGCACTTTTCTTCTTCTTCAACACCTTTGCCTTCAACCAGGCCTTCCAATACAAGAAAATTGGTCCTTGGAAGAACTATCTCTATGGTGAGGCAACATACATCACCCTGAGCTTGGTAGCGAAGTCAATCCTTGCTTGGCAGGTATTCTCTGGAGCCATCATTCCGGCGATTGTTGGCTAACAAAGAACAAAAAATTACAAAGCCCCAGCTTGCTTCAGGCAGCTGGGGCTTTGTGCATTTCTAGAGATCTTTCTTCTAAAGACTCAGCAGTACCAAACTTCCAGCCATAACCGCCATGCCACCAATCAACCCATAAACCGTTAGGTGACCGCGGGATGAGTTTCTGGCGGTCGGTAGCAAGGTGTCAATTGCAAGAAAGACCATGACTCCGGCAACCATCGCGAAGATAACCCCCAGAACAAAATCACTCAGGAATGGCGCCAAGATCAGATACCCAATCACCGCTCCGGCTGGCTCAGCAAGGCCCGAGAGGAAGCTCAGGCGAAACGCCTTGATCTTGCTTTTGGTCGCGTAGTAAACCGGAACCGATACGGCAATACCTTCTGGGATGTTATGCATTGCAACGGCAACTGCCAGAGCAATACCGATTTCGGGATCGTCAAGAACAAGAAGAAATGTTGCAAGACCTTCGGGGAAGTTGTGGATGGCGATTGCCAGCGCTACGAAGATACCCATCTGCAGCAGGCGCTTTTGGGAGATACCAATTTCTTCTAGGGTGCCAGCCGGCTCGCTCATCAGCTCAACGCGGGTATTCTCGTGCGGGTTAGCACCCGATGGAACCAGCGCATCGATAAGCGCCATCAAGATCATGCCGCCAATTAGAGAAGCTGCGGCAATGGCCGCGGCATTGCTTTCTCCGCTTTCGGAAGCGATGTAGCCGGAGGCCTTTGGCAAGATCTCTGCGAAGCTCAGGTAGATCATCACACCGGCTGAAAAGCCCATCGAAAGAGCAAAGAAAGCTTTGTTGGTTGTCTTAGACAAAAAGGCAATCGCGGAACCAATACCGGTTGCAAGGCCAGCAAACAGCGTGACCGTGAAGGCCAGGATGACTGCGCTGTCCATGAGGCTTACCTTCCGTGACTATTTGTTGAGGCTACTGGGGCTGGGATTAAAACTTTAGGGGATGAAAAAACCGGCTAACAGCAGTTAGCCGGCTGTTTCAAATGGGTTGGTTAGCTCTTGCTTCCGCAACCACAACCGTCTTTACTGCAATTGCAATCCATGAGATTTCCTTTCTTAGAAGTCCCAGTCGTCATCGGTTGTTGCTTCGTGCTTACCGATCACGTATGAGGAACCAGAACCCGAGAAGAAGTCGTGGTTCTCGTCGCTGGATGGGGATAGGGCGCTAAGGATGGCAGGGGAGACCTGGCAGTCATCCTTAGGGAACAATGGCTCAAAGCCTAGGTTCATAAGGGCCTTGTTGCCGTTGTAGTGAAGGAACTGCTTCACATCGTGAGTTAGACCGATCTCGTCATACAGATCAGCTGTGTACTTAACCTCATTGGCGTATAGCTCCAATAGCAGGTCGTAGGTGTAAGCCTTTAGCTCTTCCTGACGCGCGGTTGTTGACTCGTTGAATCCAAGCTGGAACTTGTAGCCAATGTAGTAACCGTGAATGGCCTCGTCGCGAATGATCAAACGAATCAAATCTGCTGTGTTTGTTAGCTTCGCCCTGGAGGACCAGTACATCGGCAGGTAGAAACCGGAGTAGAACAAGAACGACTCCAGCAGAGTGGAGGCAACCTTGCGCTTTAGCGGGTCATCTCCGTTGTAGTAGCCAAGGATAATCTCTGCCTTCTTCTGAAGGTAAGGGTTATCTTCTGACCAACGGAAAGCCTCGTCGATGTCGGCTGTTGAGCAAAGAGTTGAGAACACGCTCGAGTAGCTCTTGGCGTGAACCGACTCCATGAAGGCAATGTTGGTAATAACTGCCTCTTCGTGCTGAGTTCTGGAATCAGGCATCAAGCTCATCGAGCCCACGGTTCCCTGAATGGTGTCGAGCATGGTGAGCCCTGTGAAGACGTGCATGGTTAGCTTCTTCTCGTGCGGGCGCAGTGTTCCCCAGGACTGAATGTCATTAGAGATTGGGACCTTCTCTGGCAGCCAGAAGTTCTGGGTCAGACGGTTCCATACATCTAGGTCAACTGAATCTTCGATCTTGTTCCAGTTGATTGGACGGGTGATGAGCTTGCTTGCTAGTTCCATGATTTATTGTCTCTCTTCCTAGAGCATGCAGCTGACGCAGTTTTCGACTTCGGTACCCTCGAGGGCCGCCTGACGAATACGGATATAGTAAATGGTCTTGATGCCCTTACGCCATGCGTAGATCTGGCTTCTGTTGACATCACGGGTGGTGGCAGTGTCCTTGAAGAACAGCGTCAAAGACAAGCCCTGGTCGACGTGCTGTGTGGCAACGGCGTAGGTGTCGATGATCTTCTCAGGGCCTACCTCGTAGGCGTCCTCGTAGTAGTCCCAGTTTTCTTGGTCCAAGAAAGGAGCTGGGTAGTAAACCCTTCCTAGCTTTCCTTCCTTGCGAACCTCGATGCGAGATGCGATTGGGTGGATGGAGCTAGTTGAGTTGTTGATGTAAGAGATGGACCCGGTTGGTGGAACAGCCTGAAGGTTCTGGTTGTAGATACCGTGCTTCATAACTGACTCTTTCAGAGCCTTCCAGTCATCCTGAGAAGGAATCTGGATGTTGCTCTTACCAAAGAGCTCCTTGACCTTCTGAGTTGCCGGAGCCCAAACCTGGTCGGTGTACTTCTCGAAGTACTCACCACTTGCATACTTCGAGTTCTCGAAGTTATGGAATGAGCTTTTACGCTCGATAGCAATCTTGTTGGAAGCCTTGATGGCGTTGTACACAACGGTGTAGAAGTACATGTTGGTGAAATCCAGCGCTTCTTCGGATCCGTAGTGGACGTGCTCACGGGCCAAATAACCGTGCAGGTTCATCTGACCTAGGCCAATGGCATGGCTCTTGTGGTTTCCATCGGAGATAGACCTTACCGACTCGATGTCTGACATGTCAGAAACTGCAGTTAGGGCACGGATAGCTGCCTCGACAGTCTTAGCAAAGTCAGGTCCATCCATCGCCATGGCAATGTTCATAGAGCCTAGGTTGCAGGAGATGTCCTTACCGATGTTGTCATAGGACAGGTCGGCGTTGTAGGTGGTTGGGGTGTTTACCTGCAGGATCTCAGAGCAAAGGTTTGACATGTTGATGCGGCCCTCAATTGGGTTCGCACGGTTCACGGTGTCTTCATACATAACGTATGGGTAGCCGGACTCGAACTGAAGCTCCGCGATGCGCTCGAATAGCTCACGAGCCTTGATCTTGGACTTTTTGATTCTCGGGTCATCAACCATCTCGTTGTACTTCTCGGTGACCGAGATATCTCCAAATGGGATGCCATAAACCTTCTCGACATCGTATGGGCTAAACAGGTACATGTCCTCGTTGTTCTTGGCTAGTTCCATGGTGACATCGGGAACGACAACACCAATAGAAAGTGTCTTGATACGAGTCTTCTCGTCAGCGTTCTCACGCTTGGTGTCTAGGAATCTCAGGATGTCTGGGTGGTGAGCGTTTAGGTAAACCGCTCCTGCTCCCTGACGAGCACCCAGCTGGTTGGCGTAGGAGAAGCTGTCTTCTAGAAGCTTCATCACCGGAATGATTCCGGAGGACTGGCCTTCGATTTTCTTGATCGGAGCGCCATACTCACGGATATTAGAAAGCGAAAGTGCAACACCGCCACCGCGCTTTGAAAGCTGCAGAGCTGAGTTGATTCCACGAGAGATTGACTCCATGTTGTCTTCGATGCGAAGAAGGAAACAGGAAACGAACTCGCCGCGCTGTTTCTTACCGCAGTTCAAAAATGTTGGGGTGGCTGGCTGGAATCTTCCAGAAATCATTTCCTCAACCAGGCTGGTTGCTACTGTCTCATCGCCTGCTGCAAGGGTAAGGGCAACCATTACCACGCGGTCTTCGAATCTTTCTAGGTAGCGAGTGCCATCGAAGGTCTTTAGTGCGTAGCCGGTGTAGAACTTGTAGGCACCCATGAAAGCTTCGAAGCGGAACTTCTTTGAGTAGGCAAGTTCTTCTAGGGCCTTGATGAACTCGAAGGAGTACTGGTCAAGGATTTCCTTCTCGTAGTACTCGTGCTCAACCAGGTAGTCCAGGCGCTCCTTCAACGAGTGAAAGAAGACGGTGTTCTGGTTGACGTGCTCTAGGAAGTACTTACGAACGGCTAGCTTGTCTTTTTCAAGTTGTAGCTTCTCGTCCTCACCCCACAGGTTGATCATGGCGTTGAGGTCCTGATAACTCATGGCGGACTCAACTCCAGTTTTGCCTAGGAGGTTTCCTTGATCGTCAGCGATCTCTACGAGTTGGTTTGCCACAGCTGGGCCAGCCTTTCTTTAACTTCGATTACGTCTTCCGGAGTTCCAGTGATTTCGAATTTGTAAATCAATGGAACACCGAGCTTGGTGGCGACAATGTCACCGGCTTTGCAGAAGTGACTACCAAAATTGGTATTTCCCCCGCCGATTACCGCTTTGATGTGCTTGCGGTTCTCAGGATTGTTCAGAAATTTGATGACCTGCTTAGGAACAGTAGATCCGTCGTTTCCGCCCCCATAAGTAGGTACAACTAAAACGTTGTCCCTTTCGTATACAAACTCGGCTGCTTCCTCGGACTTTAGGGGAATCCGAATAGCTTTGGTGCCGAGTTTGTCTACAAACCTTTTTGTGTTTTCTGAGACGCTCGAAAAGTAAACGATATCGAGCACTTTGGAAAACACCCGCCTATATTTCTAGGCGCTTAGTGCTTGGATTTTTTCCATACGGAAACCACTCCAGTGGTCATCGCCGGAAACAACTACTGGTGCTGCGGTGTATCCCAGGGTCTTTACCATTTCTAGAGCAACCGGATCCTGGCTCATGTCTACTTCTTCGTAGTCAACATCGATGCTCTTGAGCATGCGCTTGGTGCTATCGCACTGGACGCAGGATGGGAGCGTATAAACGGTTACTGACATCTGGTGGTTCCTCCTGAAATACGGGGCAAAATGCCCCTGTTTTGAGCTAAATTCGTGAAATTCTCTCGAAGTTCGGATTTATTACATTAGCACTAAACCACTACATCTAGTACCGACACGGAAAAAACTTCACTTATTTAGTTGTTTTTAGTTGTAATCCGAAGACTAAACCTTAACTTGAGGCTTTTATCAGCTCATTCTCAGGCGTGTCGCCGGAATTGTTCAAAAGTCTCAAAAAGAGGCCAGCTCGGGGTCTAATTTTGTGGCTAGCCACCGACATTATTGACCCCCCTGGAAAAGGCCTGTTCAAGCGCCCAGCAATCGCCTAGGTTGGTCCTCAAATGGGAATTCGAAGACGAGAGCTAATCGCAGGAGCCGTTGCGCTCGCCGGGTTTCTCTGGGCTGGACCCGCCGCCTTCGGCAGCAGCATCAGTCTGGGTCGATTCGACCAGATCAAGACCAAGGCAGCCAAGAACTTCACCTCCGGTAGCACCCGAATCCTGGTTTATCGCAGAACCGCAAGAAAGTTCTCCGGGTTCATAGCTAGCTGCCCAAGTGATAAGACCAATCTCACAGCCTCCGGTGTTCGAGCTGGGAGAATAACCTGCCCAACAGATAAAAGCGTCTTCAATGCTTCAACCGGGGCAAGGATTTCTGGTCCTGCCACCACCGGCTTGGAAAAAGTCCCAATCAAGATTGTCAATGGCGTTCTGGTTGCAACCATTGGGGCAGTAGCTGCCCCAATAACAGGAAGCCTGATCGAAAGCTCTAAGGTCCCAGTTGGCGGGGGAGTGAAAGTTGATTCAACAGCTGGTGTGCTGATGATTGTTCAACCCACCAGGGGAAACTTTGCCGCCTACTCTGCTATTTGCACACACGCTGGTTGTGAGGTGAGCCGTGCCACAGCTCAAGCAATCATCTGCACCTGTCACGATTCACAATTTTCAACAGAGGACGGAAAGAGAATTTCTGGACCAGCATCCGGAGAACTTAAAAACTTTGCCGTGGTTGAGCGAAACGGCATGCTGTTTCTTCGCTAGCACCTAATTCATTTCCTACTAACGCTTCTTGCCGTAGCCTTTAGAGCATGAGCGATCTAACAACAGTCGGAGACAAAGACAACTGGATTTGTTGGCTCTGCGACAAAGCAGTTGACCAAGACGCTTCAGTGAATTCAGATCTTGGACCAAGTGTTGACAGCTTCGCTGCAACCAGGGTCAAAAAAGGTTCCACTGCAGTTGAGCGCATAGCTCACAGGCAGTGCAACACCATGAAGGGCAAGATAGCCCCTGTGGTTCCCTGGCCCAAAGAGATCTTTGTTGTTGACCCATCACCCATTTTTGAAACCGTGGAACGCCTTCGCAAAAAAGGTGGCAGAGAGATCATCGCTCGCTGCCCCGGCGAGCAAGAAGCTAACGAAGCATCGAGTTGGCTACTGGATCGGCTTTCAAGACTTGCCCCGGAGCTAACTTTTGAGACTCAAGTGAGTTCTGGTGGCGGGCAGTTCGTATTAGCCCTAAAGCTTTCCTAGACGGAGAGTTTTTCTAGCCGGCAGCTTTATGGAATCTGGACGCCAACCTGGCGTCTGATTTCCTCACCGATTCGAATAACCGACACGGTGTCTTTGTGGGAATGAAGCGGGGATTCTAGAAGGCCATCGCCCACGTACTTCGCGAAGTGGTTGATCTGGTAGCTAAGGCCAGCGTGACCCTGAATTGAACTTTCATCTTTCCACTTAGGCCCGCTTGAGTTGTATAGAGCGGGCCTTAGCTCAAGGGCGGAAGGAATAAAGAAAGGCCCGTCGACTAGCACCACACCCAGAGTTCCAGAAATTGAAGCCTCGGTGGGAAGGTGGGCTTTGCCCGCGACGTTGATTACGGCCCTGGCACCAGATTCAAACTCCAGAACTGCTGATGCAAAAGATTCCGATACTCCGTTATGCAAAGTTCCGGTTGCCGTGATCCTCACGGGATCACCTAAAAGCATCTGGGCAAAAGAAATCGGATAGATGCCCATGTCTTGCATGATGCTCGACTGCCCCGGAATCCAGAGTCGATCTATAGTTCGGTTGTCTTGGCCAAAGTCTGCCTGCAACAGCTCGATCTGACCAATTGCACCGCTTGAAACCAGTTGGCGAATAATGCTGGCCTGGGGTAGGTACCTCGACCACATCGCCTCCATGGCAAAGACCTTGGCCTTTTTCGCCTCTGAGTAAATGAATTCTGCATCCAGCGCCAACAAAGCCGAAGGTTTTTCAATCAGCACATGCTTAGAGGCTTTGATGGCAAGCAGGGCATCTAGTTTGTGAGTGTGCGGCAAGGTTGCAACGTATACGGCATCAACTTCTGAATCCTGCACCAACTCTTCGTAGTTCGTGTAAGCCTTTGGAATTCCAAAGCGCGAGGCAAAGGCCTCACCTTTTCCAGCAGTCTTGGAAGCTACCGCCACAATTTTTTGATTGGTGTTTGTCTCAAGCGTCTCAGCGAAGACCTCTGCTATGTCACCAGCTCCCAAGATTCCCCACCGGAGCGAAGGAACCGAATCGGGCTCAATGATTTCAGGCTCAGGGAAATCTGATAAATCGAATAGCTTTGGGGCTTCCGCAAACATGGCCATTTCATGATGTTAGCCCAACACTGACAAGCAGACGAAACGAAAATGTATCAACCAGGTGGTCAGAAGCTTATAAAAGTTGGAGGCTTTCGCAGTTCAGCTTAAGATTGCCCTGTGACCAAATTCTGGACAGCAAATCCATGCCAGTAATGCCCATGTTTCCGCTTGGCTCTGTTTTGATGCCAGCGATGCCTCTTCCCCTTCGAATCTTTGAACCTCGATACCTGAAGCTTTTAGGGGATCTAGTTGCAGCAGAGAACCCTGAGTTCGGGGTTGTGTTGATTGAGCGCGGCCAAGAAGTTGGTGGCGGTGAGAAGCGAATGGAAATCGGAACCATTGCCCAGGTGACCGATATCGGAACCCTGGAAGAGTTCTACGGTCTGGAATCGGTAGGGGCAAGGCGCTTTCGAGTAAACGCCTGGTTGCCAGATGATCCATATCCAATTGCCGATATCGATTTTCTGCCAGATCTGATTTGGGAGGACACCCTGATGCCCTCCAGGGTTCACCTAGAAACCAAAGTCAGACAATTACTTGCCTTTGCCAGCGAGTTCGGTGATCTGCAGTATGGATCTGATGTTGAGCTAAGCGATGACCCAATGCAGGCTTGCTGGCAGCTGGCCGGGGTATTGCCGGTAGGACAGCTCGATCAAATGGATTTGCTTGCTTCTCAGTCCGCCGAGGAGCTAATTGGTCGAACCTACGAGATTGTGACAAGTGCTGACGAGACCTTGAAGGCGATGATGGATCAGATGGGTTCTGGCGAAGAGCCAGGTCCCTAGGAGCTGGCAAGGGCCAGGGGGGATTAGCTAGCTTGCGAATTTGAGCAAACTAATCAGCTACTAGAATCCAAGTTCAGGCACTTTTTTGAAGGAGCAGCGTGTCGTTAATTGGTGTAGTTCTAGAGCAGCAAGCCGAATCTCGGGTTGCCGCAACGCCCGAAACAGTCAAGGTCATCCGCTCCCTGGGTTATGACGTTGTGGTTGAAAAAGGTGCCGGAGCAAAAGCGTCTTTCCCAGACTCAGCCTATGAAGCAGCCGGAGCCAGGGTTGAATCTGGAGATTCCGCTTGGGGTGCGGACATTGTTCTAACCGTTAGCGCACCAGCCGATGCTGAAATCAAAAAACTCAAAAAAGGCGCCATCCTGGTTGGAGTTTTGAGCCCAGCCCTAAAGCCTGAATTACTTGCGGCACTGGCTGCTCAAGGAGTAACAGCTTTGGCTATGGACGCAGTTCCAAGAATTTCTCGTGCACAGTCGATGGACGTACTTTCCTCGATGGCCAACATCGCAGGATATCGTGCGGTTGTTGAAGCAGCTCACGAATTTGGTCGCTTCTTCACAGGTCAGGTCACAGCCGCTGGAAAAGTTGCTCCTGCCAAAGTTTTGGTTGCCGGAGCCGGTGTTGCAGGTCTTGCTGCAATTGGTTCAGCATCAAGTCTTGGTGCAATCGTTCGTGCCACCGATCCAAGACCAGAGGTAGCCGACCAGGTCAAATCAATCGGCGGCGAATACCTTTTGGTTGAAGTCGAAGAAAAGATGGAATCAAGCGATGGCTACGCAAAGGAAACTAGCAAAGCCTACGAGCAAAGAGCTGCCGAGATGTATTCCGAGCAGGCAGCCGATGTTGACATTATTATTACCACCGCGCTAATCCCTGGAAGACCTGCTCCAAAACTGATCACAGCAGAAGATGTTGCACTCATGAAGCCAGGTAGCGTCATCGTTGACATGGCCGCAGCTCAGGGTGGAAACGTTGCAGGATCGGTTGCGGGACAAAAGGTAGTAACCGCTAACGGCGTAACCATCTTGGGATACACCGATCTTCCCTCACGTTTGCCGGCTCAGTCCTCACAGCTCTATGGCACAAACCTCGTGAACTTACTCAAGCTTCTAACCCCGGCCAAAGATGGCAAAACCGTCATCGACTTCGAAGACGTAATCATGCGATCGGTCACGGTTGTCAAAGACGGTGAAACCACCTGGCCACCGCCACCGGTTCAAGTCTCGGCAGCCCCGGTCGCCAAGGCCGAGCCAGTTGCAATGCCGGAGAAAAAGAAGATGTCTGCCAAAACTAAGGCCGGGCTAATCGCCCTTGGTTTGGCTACTCTGTTTGGAATTGTCTCTTTGGCTCCAGCGCCACTACCGCAGCACTTCTTGGTTTTGATGCTCTCGGTGGTGGTTGGGTTCTACGTGATCGGTAAGGTCCACCACGCCCTGCACACACCTCTCATGTCCGTGACCAACGCGATCTCGGGAATTGTTGTTGTGGCGGCGATCTTGCAGGTCACCGACACCATCTTGTTGGTTCAGATTCTTGCGTTCTTTGGAGTACTCCTTGCAAGCATCAACGTCTTCGGTGGCTTCGCTGTTACCTCTCGAATGCTCAAGATGTTCACGAGGGGAGATAACGAATGACCGCTCAAGCTGTTGCTAACGCAGCCTATGTTGCTGCTGCCCTCCTATTCATCATGAGCCTTGCTGGCCTTAGCAAGCACGAAACCGGTAGAACCGGTATTCGCTATGGAATTGCCGGAATGGCAATTGCCATGTCGGCAACTGTTTGGCTGACCCTGTCTGGTGAGTGGACCGATTCGACCCTGCTAGGTCTTGGTCTTTTGGTTGCTGCGCTAGCTATTGGTGCCGTGATTGGACTCTGGCGAGCAAAGGTAGTTGCCATGACCGGCATGCCAGAACTTATTGCACTGTTTCACAGCTTCGTGGGTCTAACGGCAGTTTTGGTTGGTTGGAATGGAGCGCTGCACGCTAAGGAGCTAACTCCAACTCTTGCAGCCGTCCATAGCGCCGAAGTATTCATCGGTGTATTTATTGGAGCCATTACATTTACCGGTTCGATCGTTGCTTATCTAAAGCTCTCGGCGAAGATGTCATCAAAGCCGTTGATTCTTCCAGGTCGAAACCTGCTGAACCTTTCGGCACTGGTTGTATTTGTTGTCCTCACGGTGGCCTACGTGATCACCCCAGAACTTGGACTTCTTATTGCAGTGACCGCCTTGGCGCTAGCCCTTGGTTGGCATTTGGTTGCCTCCATCGGTGGAGGAGACATGCCGGTGGTTGTCTCGATGCTGAACAGCTACTCGGGTTGGGCAGCTGCGGCAACCGGATTCTTGCTAAGCAATGACTTGCTGATTGTCACCGGTGCCCTGGTTGGATCCTCTGGTGCGTACCTTTCATACATCATGTGCCGGGCGATGAACCGAAGCTTTATCTCGGTGATCTTTGGAGGTTATGGAATCGAAGCTCCTTCCGGGTCTGACGAAGAAGTCGGCGAGCACACCGAGATCGAAGCCTCATCGGTAGCTGAGCTATTGTCCAACGCTAAGTCGGTAGTGATTACTCCGGGATATGGCATGGCCGTAGCCCAGGCTCAGTACCCGGTTGCAGAACTTGCCAAGAAGTTACGTGAGAAGGGCATCGAGGTTCGCTTCGGTATTCACCCGGTTGCAGGAAGACTTCCTGGACACATGAACGTACTTCTTGCCGAAGCCAAAGTTCCATACGACATCGTTCTAGAAATGGACGAGATCAACGAGGACCTCGCCGGCACAAATGTTGTTTTGGTTATTGGAGCCAACGACACCGTGAACCCAGCTGCAACCGAGAACCCATCAAGCCCGATTGCCGGCATGCCGGTGCTAAAGGTTTGGGAAGCCGAGAACGTGATTGTCTTCAAGAGGTCGATGGCTTCAGGATATGCAGGGGTTGCTAACCCACTGTTCTATAAGTCAAATGCCAAGATGCTCTTCGGCGATGCCAAGGACAAGGTCAACGACATTTTGAAGGCGCTCTAAGCTCTGCAGGAGAGAAGCAAACTAGTCAAGGCTTGAAGACCCCAAGTCCTTTTGCTTTCGCAACCCGAGCTAGCTTGTTGTCAGTGGTCGCAATCGAACCGTTGACTTTCAGGGCCTGGTGCAAAACTACAGCGTCTGGCATTTTGAGATTTGTGTTTGACCTGATGCTTGCTAGCCTGCTTGCATCAACTTCTTCAATTGGCGTGATCTCCAAACCAAGCTGGCGAACTAGCGTTAGAAACTTCTCTAGCTTGCCGGCACGAGCTGGATGAACCAGCACTTCTGCTTGGGTCAGTGCGCTCATTTGTAATTCGAAGCTGGCGGTATCTCGAAACATGTCTAGAGCCCAGTTATGGTGAGGGTCTTTAGAAGAGACAAGAGCGATGAGTGCACTGGCATCAAGGACAACTAGCTGGGCCAATCTTCAGCCAATTCTTTTCTCCAGTCAGTAGGCCAGACTCCATCCATAGAGCCGGCTAGTTTTTGGACCGTAGCTAATCTGCCTTTGATCTTCTCGTTTGCTTGTAATTCGACAGTCGCAAAACCAACCTCGAGAACCTTTCGCAAGAGCAGCGTGCGCTGCCCGGCAAGTTCTGGCCAGACTTTGGCTGCGGCAGTAAGGTCAGCTCCGATTTGATCGGTTTCGGTAATCATGTGACGCGGGCGATTTGTTGGCATGTGATAAGTGTAGCACTTTTAGTGCTAGTGCAACACTTATCCATCGCAGCAATCTGCCAGGCCCTTGCTTCTCAGCTAGAGAACCAGGCCAGCATTGGGTTAGATTGCATTAACGAACGAGAGGAATCCCAAATGAATTTTGGAACAGCAATAAAAGCATTTTGGTCTAACTATTCAAACTTCAAGGGCCGTGCTCGCAGGTCTGAGTATTGGTTTATACAGCTGTTTCTAGTGCTGACCAACATCGCGGTAGCCGCAATTGATCTGGCCCTAATGGATGGTGACGTCGATCGCTTTATCGCTAACGGCGGCGGCGGAATCGTTGGACTGATCTGGATTCTCGCCACAATTGTTCCGGCAATTGCTGTGCTAATCAGACGCCTTCACGACACGAACCGAAGTGGTTGGTGGGCACTAATTGGCCTTGTTCCAGTAGCTGGAGCCATTGTGCTTTTGGTGTTCACAGTTGAAGACTCGAACAAGGGTGATAACAAGTACGGGGGCTCACCGAAAGAAGCTAGCTCTTCGGTTTAATTTTTCTCTAGAAAAGATTTTGCCGTTTACAAACTAGGCGAGAGAAGCTGTTTGCTCTAGAAACTTGAACACAGCCTGGTGTCTGGCAATTTCCACCGTTTGGTCCCATCCTGGGGTTGCGCCACCGCTTTTATGAATTGCTGCGCGGATACCGCTGGAGGCATTCTCGGAGGCGGCTTCGATGGTTTCGCCGGTTCCCACAATGCTAAGAGAAATAGTGTTTTCACTCAGGCTTGAGGTGACGTCGGCATCCAGCAGTGTTTCGCTAGCTGCTTCTAGATCAAATAGTGCCTCGGTGACAGTATCAAAGACTTGCTCAGGGGCAGACTCGGAAATGAACTGAAATGTTATTCGCATCTGAATTGCAGCCATTTCATCTCCTGACCGGTTGTGTGAAGCAGGTGGTTCTCACCAAAT
>CAMCXL010000008.1 GCA_945883505.1 Rhodoluna limnophila | reverse complement strand
CGGCCCGGGCCAATGCCCTCAGGCACCGACTTTGGAACCGGCGTCGGCACGATCTTGCCAAGCTTTCAATTTCACTACTTTTGCCGCTCGGGTTAGCAGCCCTTCCGGCCTTTGTTTTCCTTGCTGTTATTCCGGTGGGAATTGGCCTTATTCGAGGCGCATAAAGAAAGGTATAAAAAATGAAGTGGAGAAGTGAAGCTGGGGCGGCAACCGCCGAATACGCGATTGCAACCATGGCAGCGGTTGGGTTTGCTGGCCTTCTGGTAGTGATCATGAGAAGTGACGAGGTCAAGGGAATCTTGTTTGACCTGGTTCGATCGGCGCTGAGTCTTGGCGGCAGCTAGAAAAGAATCCGGCACCGTGACAGCTGAGCTGGTTCTCACCCTGCCTGCAGTTCTTTTGGTGCTTGGGCTAGCCCTTGGTGCGATGAGTATTCAGCTGCAGCGAATGCAGCTGGTCACCGCTGCCTCAGATATTGCTCGCGCCATCGCGCGCGAGGAGCCGATGGCTCTAGTTGATGCTTTGGTTTTGGATCTTGGAAGCGAAGTTGGCTTTGAATTTTTGGAAGAAGACGGTTTAGTTTGTGTGGTTTTGAAATCTGGAGTAGAGCTAATAGGCATTGATCTGACCGGTTTTGATTTGATTGAGACGCAGTGCGCAAAGGCCCAGGGGCAATGAAAAATGAGGCTGGAGTCGGAACAATTCTGGCTCTGGGGCTATTAATTGCAACTCTCGGAATATTTTCAGCTGGAAGTTTCTTTTCCATGCATTTACTAGTAAATACAAGGCTTCAAGCAACTACCGAGTCGATTGCGCTGGCCGCAACTGATGCACTTCGGGGCGTATCTTCCGGTTATCCGTGTATTGTGGCAAAAGATATCGCAGCCAATAACCAGCTGGTTTTGGAACGATGTCGTATTGTCGGATTCGAGGTCTTTATTGAGACCAGTTTGGAACTAATGGGGTTAGAGCATAAAGCTCGAGCCCGAGCGGGACCAAAGCTAACTGCAACACTCTAGGAGATAGATGCCAGGCACCAACAAGTTAGTGATTGTCGAGTCGCCAGCCAAGGCGAAGACCATTGCTAAGTATCTAGGCGATGACTACACGGTCATGGCCTCGATCGGGCATATCCGAGACCTCATCGACCCAAAGAACTTACCCCCCGAGGAAAAGAAGAAAAAGGGCTCGCTGGCCAAGTTCTCCATCGACATCGAAAATGACTTCGAGCCTTACTACGCCATTTCGGCCGGTAAATCCAAGACCGTCTCGGAGCTCAAAAAAGCCCTAGCCGAAGCCGACGAGCTTTTCCTTGCAACTGATGAGGACCGCGAGGGCGAGGCCATCGCCTGGCACCTGCTTCAGGTGCTAAAGCCCAAGGTTCCGGTGAAGCGAATGGTTTTCCACGAAATCACCAAACAGGCCATCCAGGAAGCCCTCGAGAAAACTAGAGATGTTGACCAGAACCTGGTTCAAGCTCAGGAAACTAGAAGAGTGGTTGACCGGCTATACGGCTACGAGGTTTCACCGGTTCTTTGGCGCAAGATCAACCGCGGTCTTAGCGCGGGACGAGTTCAGTCACCAGCGATGAGACTCGTTGTTGAACGTGAGCGCGAGCGGATGGCTTTTGTTTCGGCAAGCTATTTTGACGTGAAGGCTCTTTTCACAACCAACGTTGGAAAAGAACAAGACTTTGAAGCAAAGCTGCTCTCGATTGACGGAAAGCGTATCGCCTCCGGCGATGCCTTCAACGACAAGGGTGAAATTAAAGACGGCGTCCTACTACTGGACGAAGCGACCGCTGAAAAACTTGCCGCTTCGATGAGAAGTGCAGATATAAAGGTAAAAGTTGAATCGGTCGAGTCAAAGCCTTCGAGCAGGAAACCAGCTGCTCCCTTTACCACTTCAACACTTCAGCAGGAAGCTTCCAGAAAGCTACGCATGTCTGCGAAGCAGACCATGGATACCGCACAGAGTCTGTATCAAGACGGACACATTACCTACATGCGTACCGACTCACCGGTTTTATCAACCCAGGCTATTCAAGCTGCAAGAAACCTGGCCATTGAAATGTTTGGAAAAGATTCAGTTCCAGATTCACCAAGGATTTACACCGGCAAGAACAAAAACGCTCAGGAAGCTCACGAGGCTATTCGTCCGGCCGGAGAAACTTTCTTACACCCAAGCGATTTGCCAATGAGCATGTCCTCCCGCTCGAAAGATCTATACGAGTTGATTTGGAAAAGAACCATGGCTTCTCAAATGAGTGACGCTAAGGTTTCAACAACCACAGCCAAGATTTCGGCAGGGCCACTAGGTGGCAACAAAACGGCTGAATTCACAGCCTCCGGAACGGTAGTGCTTTTCAAGGGATTCCTGGCCGCCTACGAGGAAGGCCAAGATGCCTCCCGTGAGGAGGAAGCCGACAGCGAAAGCGAATCCAAGCTTCCAAACATGGTGGTTGGTCAAGAGCTTTCCGTTGTTGAAGTCACTGCTAAAGACCACGCCACCTTGCCACCTGCAAGGTACACCGAGGCATCCCTGGTAAAGGCCCTCGAGGAAGATGGCATCGGAAGACCCTCGACCTATGCGGCTATTTTGTCCACCATCATCAACAAGGGCTACGTGGTAAAGCGTGGTCAGGCTCTGGTTCCGGAATGGATCGCCTTTACGGTCACCAGGTTCTTGGAAGAGAACTTTGTGAAGTTGGTTGACTACGCCTTTACGGCCCAGATGGAAGAAAACCTCGACCAGATTGCAGCCGGGGAACTAGACCGCAGCGACTGGCTGAAGAAGTTTTACTTCGGTACCGATGACGAAGACGGTCTGCACGACACCGTGCAAAACGTTGGCGAGCACGACCCGAAGGCTGTGAACTCAATCTTCCTAGCCGAGAACATCACGCTTCGAACCGGTAAATTCGGGCCGTATATCGAGACCATGGTAGAACCAGGTAGCGAAGGAGCCGATGAGAACGGTCGCCGCATTGTTAACATCCCAGAAGGCCTTGCCCCCGATGAACTAACAGTTCAAAAAGCCCAAGAGCTAATCGATGCGCCAATAATTTCTGACCGCATTCTGGGCCAAGACCCAACTACTGGATACGACATCTTGTTCAAAGACGGTCGCTTCGGTCCCTACGTTTTACTGGAAGATCCAAACGCCGAGAAGCCCAAGACCGCCTCACTGTTTAAGTCCATGTCGCCCGACACTTTTGATTTCGACCAAGCAGTTATGTTGCTATCGCTTCCTCGCACCATCGGTATTGACCCGGAGACCGAGAACCCAATAACCGCCCAAAATGGAAAGTTTGGCCCTTACCTCAAAAAGGGCGCGGACTCCAGATCGCTTTCAACCGAAGACCAAATCTTCTCGCTGTCCCTCGAGGAAGCTCTCGAGATCTATAAGCAGCCCAAGTATGGAGGGCGAAGAACAGCTTCCACCCCACTTCGCGAGTTCGGCGAAGACCCGGCCAGCGGCCTGGCAGTTGTTGCCAAGACTGGCCAGTTCGGTGACTACGTCACCGATGGCGCCATCAACGCCACCATCCCTAAGGATGAGAAGCTCGATGAGCTAAGTCCAGACCAAGCGTTTGAGCTTTTGGCCATTAGGCGTGAGAAACTAGGTCTTGAGCCAGGTCAGGCTGCCCCCAAGGCAGGAAGAGCTTCTAAAAAGATTGCAGCTCCTAAAAAGACTGTGAAGGCTGGCGCCACAAGAAAGAAGAAGTAACTTTGGCCATTAGCGGCGGACTCTTTATCTCGTTCGAGGGAATTGATGGGGTTGGCAAATCAACCCAGGCCGACCTGATGGAAAAATACCTTGCCGGTAAGGGCCTTAGCGTAGTTCGAACCTTTGAGCCTGGTGGCACTGATCTCGGAGCCGAGATCAGACATCTTTTATTGCACCGCAAGGGCGAGGTTTCGGCTCGCTCCGAAGCACTTCTATATGCAGCCGATAGAGCCCACCACGTCGCAAGCAAGATCGTTCCAGCCCTCAAGGCTGGACAGGTTGTTATAACCGATCGCTTCTTGGATTCCTCGGTTGCCTACCAGGGGGCAGGTCGCGAACTTGATCTGACCGAGGTTAGAAATCTTTCTCTATGGGCGGTAGATAACTTGCTCCCTGATCTGACCGTCTTACTTGATCTAGATGCCGAGCTTGCCTCAAAGCGTCGAGTTCAAACGGGTGAAGAACCAGACCGGCTGGAGCGAGAGAAGATCGAGTTTTTTGAGGCTGCGAGAAACTCCTATCTTGATCTTGCCAAATCAGAACCAAAGAGATTTTTTGTGGTGGATGCTAACCAAGAGCCGGAAAAGATCTGGAGCGCAATTCAATCAAGACTCGATGAGGTTTTGGAGAGCAAGGGACTGTGAATACAGTCCTAGATTTCGAGCCGATTTGGTCTGAGCTTTTAGGTCAGCCGGAAGCTGTTTCACAGCTTCGCCAAGCAGTTGCCAATAAAGACGCAGGACTTCAGCACGCTTGGCTACTCACTGGACCTCCGGGGTCTGGAAGATCAAATGCGGCAACCGCTTTTGCAGCTGCGCTGCTTTGTGAGAAGGCTGGCTGCGGTCAGTGCAAGAGCTGTCGCATGGTTTCATCCGGCAGCCATCCGGATGTTTCGGTTTTGGCAACCGAAAAGGTAATCATCTCGATTGAGGAGATCAGGCAGTTGGTTGCAGCATCTCACTTCGGTGGATCGGTTGGTAAGTACCAAATCATGATCATCGAAGATGCTGACCGAATGACCGAAAGATCTTCCAATGTTTTACTAAAGGCTTTAGAGGAGCCACCGGCTGGAACAATTTGGTTGCTTTGTGCTCCGAGTGAGGCGGATATGCTTGCGACCATTCGCTCGAGGGTAAGAAGAGTTGCACTAAAGCAACCCTCAACCGAGACCGTTGCCGATCTACTGGTTGCTCGTGATGGGATTGAACGTTCCCTTGCAATGCAGGTGGCAGCCGAAGCTCAGGGGCATATAGGTATGGCGCTTCGCCTTGCAACTAGCTCAGATGCCAGAGCCAGACGCAAAGAGACCCTGGTGAGCGCAATGCAGATCGATTCAATCCCCAAGGCGATGGCTACCGCTGAGCGCTGGCTCGAGCTTGCCAAAAAAGATGCGGAGGCGATCACCCAAGAGCGCGACGATCAAGAACGAGCCGACCTGCTTTCTACCCTTGGAATTCCAGAAGGGGGAACCATCCCACCGGGTCTCAGAGCTGACATAAAAGCACTCGAGGAAGCCCAGAAGCGAAGGGCAACCAGATCTCTTCGAGACGGCATCGATCGGATCTTGGTGGATTTGATGTCGCTATATCGAGATGTTCTGACCATTCAACTGGCAGCCGAGTCAGAGCTTGTGAATCAGGATCTCAAGAGTCAGTTGGACGAGATGGCTTCCTCGACGCGCTCAACCGAAACAATTTCAAAGCTTGAAGCCATGGCGTTAGCCAGGGTTCGAATTGGCGCGAACGTTAGAGACCTAATGGTTTTGGAATCTCTTGCTATTCAACTTAGAAGGAAAGTATGAAACATAACCTTCGGCTCACTGCACTACTAGCTACTTCAGCGCTGGTTCTCTCCGGTTGTGTTGCTGAGACGGGTTCTGAAACCCCCGAGCCAATTGCTCCGGTTGCAAGCCCTGCCCCGCCTGGATTTGAGAGTTTTTATAACCAGATTGTGGAGTTTGAATCCTGCGGTGAAGGATTGTTCTGCGCCGACATTGAAGTCCCGATGAACTGGGACGATGGCCAGAGCGAACCAATCACAATCGCCACCATCTATCGCCAAGCCGATAAGAAAAATGCCGCTGGCTTTATTTTGTTTAATCCCGGCGGTCCGGGAGCCTCAGGGTATGACTGGGTTAAAGAATCGAGTCAGTTTTTGGGAACCAAGAAACTCAGGGAGAACTTCAATCTCCTGGGCTTTGACCCGAGGGGAGTGGGAAGAAGCTCTGCGGTGAAGTGTCTTAGCGACAGCGAGTACGACGAGTTTCTCTATGGAGTCACAGGCTTTGAGCTTGGTAGCGACGAGGACATTGCGGCTGCTCGGAGCGCGATCAAGGACTTTAGCCAGAAGTGCCTAGATAACACCGGAGATTTACTTGGCCATGTCGATACCGTCTCAGCTGCTAAGGACATGGATTTGATTCGTGCTGTTGTTGGCGAGGAGAAGCTTAACTTTCTGGGCTACTCCTACGGTTCCTTTTTGGGCACCACTTACGCAACGCTATTTCCTGATCGAGTCGGTCAATTTGTTTTAGACGGAGCAATTGATCCAACTGTTTCTGACGAGCAGCAGACACTGATTCAAATCGAGGCCTTTGAAAATACCCTCAGGGCATTTTTAGAAAACTGCGACACCTTTAGAGACTGCCCGTTCACCGGATCGGTCGAGACAGATCTAAGGACCATCAAGCAGTTTTTTCTAGCTCTTGAGACAAATCCACTTCCCACACAATCCGGAAGAGAGCTAACCATCTGGGCTGCGGTCACCGGCCTAATCATGCCGCTGTACTCAGAGAGCTACTGGGGATATTTGGCAACCGCATTCGATCAGGCTTTGAACGACGAGACGGGAGATATCTTCCTAGTCTTGGCCGATCAATACAACGACCGCAGCGAAGATGGCAGCTACGGAACAAACTTGATTGCTGCCAACTACGCAATCAGTTGCTTGGATTCTAGATCCAGCACAAACATCTTCAGCATGAAAAGACAAAACAGTGCCCTGATCGAAGCGGCTCCAACCCTTGGTCGCTATTGGCAGTTTGGTGCGCTGCGGTGTGAACAGTGGCCATTCGAGCTAAAGCAGTCGCCAGATTCATACAGCGCCGAAGGTGCACCTACCATCCTGGTGATTGGAACAACCGGTGACCCAGCAACTCCTTATTCGCAGGCGGTTGCTCTGGCTGGGAAGATCCTGAGCAATGCATTCTTGTTGACCTATAACGGCGAAGGGCACACCATTTACGGTCAGCAGGTGGCCTGCGTTGATAACCCGGTCGACAAATTCTTCTTGACCGGTGAACTTCCAGATCAGGACCCCAACTGCGGGGCTTCCTAGCGTTATCCCTTTAGGTGTTTTAGGTTCAACGACCTTTAGCCGTTTTGTCCCGCTACTATTTTTGGCAAGGAGCGAAATTGATGAAAGCCTTATTTATCCAACACGATCACGTGTCCCCACTGGGCCCGGTGGGCGAGAGGTTTAGTCAGCTCGGCTTTGAGATTGAGACCATGCTGGTGGTGCCCGAGAGTAAGTATCGCGAACCAAATGTTGAGTTCACCTTTCCGGATGCTTCCAACTACGACGTGATTATTCCACTCGGTTCTCCTTGGGGTGCCTGGGACGATGCCTGCATTGGTAATTGGCTGTTGCCAGAATTAAGTTGGCTCAAAGAAGCCATCGAGGCAGATGTTCCGGTTCTGGGAATATGTTTTGGTGGGCAATTGATGGCAAGAGCTCTCGGTGGTTCCGTAGCCCCCGGACCAAGACCCGAACTTGGCTGGACCTATATTTTTAGCGACGACCAGTCTTTGGTTTCCAACGGCCCATGGTTTCAATTTCACTACGACTACTGGCAGCTACCAAAGCAGGCTAAAGAAATAGCCCGAACCGCTCTTTCTTCGCAGGCATTTACCTACCGCCGTTCGCTAGCTTTGCAATTTCACCCGGAGTTGGACACCGAGGTTTTAGAGGGTTGGCTTATTTGGGATGGCAACGAAGAGCTAGCCGCAGACGGTCAAGACCCTGCGATTGTTCTTTCACAAACCAAAGCTTTAGCTTTCGAATCTAGGCAGCGAGCGTTTGAGCTAGTGGATAACTTTTTGACCAAGGTAGCGCTTTTGCTACCCGAGAAAGCCGCGAAGCAGGGCGGCTGATCCAGCTAGGTGATCACGCATGGCGCTCTGCGCAGCGGAAGGATTGCCCCGAAGTATGGCTCCGATGATCTTTTCGTGCTGTTCGTTGGAATGCGAAATATTTGTCGGCATCAGAGGAATGGCATCCAAGAGCTCATTGACTCGCATGCGAGAGTAGGCAACCTCAGATATAAGTTTCTCCGAGCCGGTCACCTCGGCAATCAGCAGGTGAAGCCTGGAGTCTAAGCGCCGGTATTCATCTGGCTCGGCTGCGCTGGTTTGTAAGTGGGCATCCTGAAGGGCACCCCTAATATCGCGGCTCAGTTCAGCGTTGGCTGCCGCGTAAGCGGCACCGCATTCGACAACCTCTCGGTAGACCAAGATGTTCGTGATTTCAGCCGAGCTGGTGTTATCGGGTTTGCCATATTCGTTAGGGACAGCGGCGGACACAAAAGTTCCACCGTACCTTCCGCGTTTAGCGGTTAGATAGCCAGCAGAAACCAGAGCCGATAATGCCTCGCGGACTTTATCTCTTGAGATACCCAGCATTGATGCAATCTCGCGCTCTCCGGGGAGCCGGTCCCCGGGCAGCACCAAGCCCAAACGAATCGTTTGCAATATTCGCTCAACTGTTTCCTCGAATGCGTTCGGGCTTCGAGTTCTTTTGAGCAGAAGTGAAATACCGCCAAGCGAAACCGGCTGGATAGATTCAGCTGGCTTGGCAGTATTCATGCTTATAGGGCAGTGACGTAGGCGCCAGAGATTCCGCCGTCAACTAGGAAAGTTGATCCGGTGATAAAGGAGCTGTCGTCGGAGGCTAGAAAAGCAACCGCCGCTGCCAATTCCTCCGGTTGAGCGAATCGTCCAATTGGAATGTGAATTAGTCGCCTGGCTGCTCGCTCAGGGTCTTTGGCAAAAAGCTCCTGCAGCAATGGAGTGTTCACCGGGCCCGGGCAAAGTGCATTTACTCGGATACCCTGCCTCGCGAACTGAACTCCCAGTTCACGGCTCATCGCCAGCACTCCTCCCTTGGAGGCGGTGTATGAAATTTGGCTGGTAGCACTACCCATAACCGCAACAAAAGAAGCGGTGTTAATGATTGAGCCAGAGCCCTGCTTGGTCATGTGGCGAAGAGCTGCTCGGCAGCAAAGGTAGACGCTCTTGAGGTTGACGTCTTGAACTTTTTGCCAAGCCGGTAACTCGGTGGTTTCGATGGAGTCATCATCGGGTGGAGAAATTCCAGCGTTGTTGAAGGCAATATCAACACTGCCGTAGAGCTCGGCAGCCGAGTCAAATAAGTTATTGACTTCTGCCTCGTCGGCTACGTTGACCTTGATGTAGCTTCCGCCAACTTCGGCAGCAGCTTTTTCTCCGGTGACCGGATCCATGTCACCAATTACAACCTTGGCTCCCTCGGCCGCGAAGCGTCTGGCGGTTGCTAGTCCGATTCCGGATGCCCCTCCGGTTATTACCGCGACCTTGCCAGCAAGACGCTGGGTTAGATCAATTTTCTTGATTGTCATTTATTTCTCCTAGTCGGCCGGGTAGTAAACAGTTTTTTCTTCGGTGAAGTGCAGGGGTGCATCTGGCCCAAGTTCCCGCCCCAAGCCGGATTGCTTGAAACCACCAAATGGGGTGTTGTATCTCACAGAGGAGTGCGAATTGACCGAAAGGTTTCCGCTCTCCAGGGCTCTCGATACTCGAATACCTCTTCCAAGATCGCGCGTCCAGATTGAGCCACTCAAGCCGTACTCGGAACTGTTTGCAATCTCAAGGGCCTCAGCCTCATCCTTGAAGCGGTATACCGAAACAACCGGGCCAAAGATTTCCTCGGTCATGCAGCGATCTGAAAGTTTGTCTGGGGTTAGAACTGCCGGAGCCATGAAGTAGCCCTTGCCGGTGGGTGCATTACCCCGGAATGCAATGTTTCCATCGGAAAGATACTGCTCAACATTTTCGAAGTGCTTTTTGTGAACCAGCGGGCCCATCTCGGTGGCCTCGTCGTTTGGATCTCCAACCTTGTAAGCCTTGACAGATTTCTCCAGGCCCTCCATGAATTTGTCGAAGACCGAAGCTTCAACCAGGATTCGACTTCTGGCACAGCAGTCTTGCCCGGCATTTTCAAAAACCGAACTCGGCGCAGCAGCAGCAGCTTTTTGAACATCGGCATCTGCAAAAACTATGTTGGCACTCTTGCCACCGAGTTCTAGAGTTACTCGCTTGACCTGGTCGGCGGCCTTGCGCATGACCTGCTTTCCAACCTCAGTGGAACCTGTGAAAACGATCTTGCCAACTTTAGGATGCGTGAGGAACCGATCTCCAACCACTGAGCCCTTACCGGGGATTACCTGGAACAGTCCTTCTGGAAGTCCCGCTTCCAGAGCCAGTTCTCCGATTCGGATGCTCGATAGCGGTGTCCACTCGGCTGGTTTTAGCACAACGGCATTGCCAGCTGCTAGGGCGGGAGCAAAGCCCCAGCTTGCGATAGTCATCGGGAAATTCCAGGGTGTGATGATTCCAACTACGCCGATTGGCTCGTTGAAAGTCACTGCGATTCCGCCCGCCACCGGAATCTGCTTACCGATTAGGCGCTCGGGTCCGGCTGAGTAGTACTCGAGCACGTTCCTCACGTGGGTTGCCTCCCAGCGGGCCTGCGAGATTGGGTGGCCGGAATTTCTTACTTCCAGAAGGGCAAGCTGCTCGATGTTTTGGTCAACTGCTGAGGCAAATTTGTGCAGCAGCATGGCCCGATCTGCTGGGTTCAGAGCCGCCCACTTCTTCTGGGCTTTGGCCGCTATTTCAATAGCGGCATCGGTTTGAGCTAGGTCCGCGTGAGCGATTGTTTCCATCTCGACTTCGGTCGCGGGGTTTATCAGGGTGTAGCTCATTTTGCTCCTCGGTACTTTTTTGCGGCCTGAATAAGACCCTCGAAAATTCTTAAGTCCTCGAGAGTTTGTTCCGGATGCCACTGAACGGCTACTCCAAAAGGATGGTTTTCCAGTTCGATTGCTTCGATGATGCCGTCCTCGGTCTTGGCGCTGACCATCAGACCCTCGCCGACTTGGTCGATTCCTTGGTGGTGATATAAGGCAGCATTTGAAACAGCGCTTCCAACCAGTGAGCCAAGAATTGAATTGCTTTCAACTTTCACTTCAGCGGAATTGAACTCGGCGTTGCCTTTTTGGTAGCGATTATCCCCAACTAGGTCCGGAAGATGCTGAATCAGTGTTCCACCCCGGTTGATGTTTAGCATTTGTGCTCCGCGACAAATTCCAAGAAAGGGTAATTCCGCTTCGATTGCGGCGCTAAGTAATTGTTCTTCAAGTTCATCTCTTAGCTGATCTGGTTCCTCGGCTTCGCTGTGCGGAGACTGTCCGTAGCGCGAGGACTCGATGTCTCGACCTCCGCAAAGCATTAGGCCATCGAGCGAGGAAATGATGTCCCTGGCTTCAACTTTTGTCATCGGCTGCGGTGGAATCATGATCACCACTCCGCCGGATCTGGTAATTCCTTCGATATAGAAAGCGGGAATCATGGCCATCTCGGTGTTCCAAACACCGGTTTGTCCCTGTTGACGATAACTCGTTATTCCAATCCGAGGTTTAGGTTCGCTCAAAGCCGCGCACCCGCTCCCACTCGGTGACGGAACTGTTGAATGCGCGAATCTCGGTTCTTGCGTAGTGACTGTAGTGATCAACCACGGCATCTCCAAAACAGGCTCTGGCAACTTTGGAGTTCTGGAACAGTTCGAGGGCTTCTTGCATGGTGGCTGGCACGTGAGGCTTATTCGAGGCGTAGCCGTTACCGGTAGTCATCTCATCCAGCGGTAGCTTGTTCTCAATACCGTGTATGCCGGCGGCAATCATGGCGGCTGTGGCAAGGTATTGGTTCACATCGCCGCCAGGCACGCGGTTTTCAACCCTCATGCCAAGGCCCTGGCCAACTACTCTCAGGGCAACGGTTCTATTATCCAGAGCCCAGGCAATCGCCGTTGGCGCGAAGCTTCCTTCGACAAACCTCTTATAGGAATTGATTTGAGGAGCGTAGAGCAGACTGAACTCTCGCATCAGGGCAATTTGACCGGCAAGGAAATGCTTGAAGGTCTCTGACATACCTCGGGGGTCAGAGCTGTCGGCAAATACAGGGGAGCCATCTAGACCTCGGAACGACATGTGGATGTGGCAGGAGTTTCCTTCACGCTCGTTGTACTTAGCCATGAAGGTAAGGGATTTACCGTGCTTGTCCGCAATCATTTTTGCGCCGGATTTGTAGACGCCGTGGTTATCGCAGGTTGTCATCACTTCGTCATACAAGAAAGCAATTTCTTGCTGACCTAGGTTGCACTCACCCTTGACACCCTCGCAGTACATGCCGGCATTGTCCATGGAGTTTCTAATTTCTCGAAGCAGCGGCTCAACTCTGGTTGAGGCCAGCAGGTCATAGTCAACGTTGTAGTCAGTTGAGGGTTGAAGGTCTCGATATCCCTTAGCCCAGGCCTGTCTGAAAGTGTCGTCAAAAACTATGAACTCAAGCTCAGTGCCGACCATGGCTTTCATGCCATGTTTTTCCAACTTGTCCATCTGAGCTCTAAGAATTGATCTCGGGGACTGGGGGATAACCTCGTGCGAGGTTGTGTGCAGATCGGTGGTGACAATCACACTTCCTGGAAGCCAGGGCGCCATCCGCATGGTTTTCATATCCGGAACCATTGCCATGTCGGCGTAGCCGGTATCCCAAGAAGATATTTCGTAGCCCTGGATGGTGTTGTTTTCGATGTCGACGGCAAGAAGGTAGTTGCAGCATTCAGCGGCATGTCCAACAATGTTTTCTAGAAAGTGTCTGGCAGCTACTCGCTTGCCGATTAGTCTTCCCTGCATGTCAGTGAAAGCCATTATTACGGTGTCGATTTCACCGGCTTCGTGAAGCATTTTGAGTTGCTCAATTGAGATGTAGCCCTTGGTGGCCATAAGGTCATTCCTCTTCTTTGAGGTTGGATTTCCAACCATTAGATTACTTCAGTGCTGGGCACTCCGGTTACGAAAGCCTAGACCCAAGGGCCTGGGGCAGGGAGCGTGCCAAATTTGTTAATAAAGTAAACACAAAAAGTTTTGGCCAAAGGTTGCTCCTTACCTCCCCAAGGGGTCTAAAGTTCGTATGGAAATAACCATTCACAATGTCGTGGTGGAACCGCATCGACCCTCGAAGCGTGATTCTGAAGCGGCGGATAGGAAACCGAATGTCTTCAGCGAATACGAAAGTCTCAGGTGTCACCTACAAGAAACCTGAAGACGGATATTTTGAAAAACGACAGCTCACTAGAGCTGCTGGTCTACTAGGTCTTTGGGGACTCGCAGTCGCTGCGGTTATCTCCGGTGACTTTTCTGGCTGGAATTTTGGTCTTGATGTAGGTGGCTTTGGTGGCCTACTAATCGCCTTCGGAATTCTGGTGATCATGTACTACGGTCTGATGTTCTCCATCGGAGAAATGGCCGCAGCTATGCCTCACACCGGAGGAGCTTACTCATTCGCAAGAACAGCAATTGGTCCTTGGGGTGGATTCATTACTGGACTTGCAGAAACAATTACCTACGTTGCTACAACAGCGGTAATTGTTTTCTTCTCTGCTAGCTACGCAGACGGAATTGTTTCAACCCTTCTAGGGGTATCACTTCCAATGTGGGCATGGTGGATTATTCTCTACATCGTCTTCATTGCACTGAATGCCTCTGGTTCTCACACCGCATTTAGATTTGCCATCATCGTTGCCATCATCTCTTTGGCAATCATCGTTGTGTTCTCCATCATGGCTGCATTCTCAGGTTTGTTTAGCTTTGACAAGTTGTTCAACATCGCTCCAGATCCTGGTCAGAGTGCGTTCCTGCCATTTGGTATTGAAGGCATTCTCTTTGCAATTCCATTTGCGGTTTGGTTCTTCCTAGGCATTGAGGAACTTCCACTAGCCGCTGAGGAATCTAAGAACCCATCCAGGGATATTCCAAAGGCCGGACTCTTTGCTCGCACAACACTTATTGCAACCGGTTTGTTGATCCTGTTCCTAAACACTGGAATCGTTGGTGCCGAAGAGCTAAGGGTCGCTGGAGAGCCACTACTTGATGGATTCCGAGTCATGGTTGGCGATCAGCTGGCTGCGCTTTTGGGTCTTATTGCCTTGATTGGTTTGTTGGCTTCCCTACAGGGAATCATGTTTGCTTACGCAAGAAACATGTTCTCTCTGTCCAGGGCTGGCTACTACCCAAGAGGGCTTTCAGTCACCAACAGCAAGAACGTACCGGTTGTTTCACTCGTTGTTGGTGGACTAATTGGTTTCGTCGCTCTGCTAGCTATCGAGGTCTTGACCGCGGTGGACGCTGAGGGTGCCGGTGCAGTTGCCGGAGCCATCGTGCTAAACATCGCAGTTTGGGGAGCCATGCTCGCCTACATGATGCAGGCCGTTAGCTTCCTAATCCTCCGCCGCAAGCTACCTAACCTAAAGCGCCCTTACATGTCTCCATGGGGCGTTCCTGGAGCATGGGCTGCGGCGATAATCGCCGGCATCTCATTCGTTGGATATCTAGTGAACCCTGGGTTCCAAACCGCCATCGCAGGTATCGCAGTGATTTACATAATCATGTTGATCATCTTCGGTGTCTACGGCAGGCACAACCTTGTTATGTCTCCGGAGGAAGAGTACGCAGTAAAGAACAGCAAAAAGTAATTTGGTGATTCGAAGCGGGTCAGTTGAGGAAAACTGACGACTCGTCCAAAAGATAAACCCCGCCCTAGGGCGGGGTTTATCTTTTCTGTCAATCTAAAACAGAAGAGCAATACACAAGAATACATAAATTGCAACAAAAATTGCTGGAGTGACATACCGAATAACATCGAGCCATTTTGCAAATCTTAGAAGCTGCGAAGATAGCTTCGATTTGGTCTTTAGGGTCCTAATTTCACTCAATAGTGCTCTTGCTTCAGTCGCAGCTGAATACTGAGCGAGGTAGCCAAAGATCCCGGAAGCCAGCAAGATTCCAAGGGTTGCAAGCTTCACAACCAGCGGCTGAGCGCTTAGGCCATCATTTAGAAGTGCGATTGTGACAATTAGTAGAAAAGTCGGCGCCAGCTGGGAGAAAATCACCTGGTTGCGCAGTTTGTTCCAAAGCTGAATCAGCTCTAGCTCGGTCATTGTCTAACTTCCTTTCTTTGGCTTCTAGGCTACCTATCTGCCCGCCATAGCCCAGCGATAAACTTTATAAAAATTACGCAATTGGCCACCTTAGCTCAGTTGGTAGAGCAGCTCCCTCGTAAAGAGCAGGTCAGGAGTTCGATTCTCCTAGGTGGCTCCCTTTCAGCGCTTAGCTAGGCCAAACCCCCACTTCGCTGGACGCTGGCTGTTGTTATGATGATTCGAACCAACCATCGTCGGCTCGTTCGCTGAAGGTGGATTACCCAAGCGGAAGGTCGAAGATGACACCGAATCCCTGGACGAAACATTATCCAAGTGAGGTCAGCCCAGAGCTCGCCCAAGTTCCATTTGCCAATATGCCCGAGCTAATAAAAGCGGCAGTCGAGCAGTACTCGAAGACCAGAGCCTTCACCCAGGTGATGCCAAATGGCATGAACGGTTCTCTAACTTACGCACAGATTGATTCTCACTCGGATAACTTTGCGGCCTACCTAAGAGAAGTTGTAGGGCTAAAGCAAGGCGACCGCGTTGCGGTCCAGATGCCAAACTGTTTGGCTTACCCAATTGTTGCCTTTGGAGTTTTCAAGGCAGGGCTGGTTCTGGTAAACACCAACCCGCTCTACACAGCTCCAGAAATGATTCACCAGTTCTCTGACTCTGGAGCCGTGACACTTATTGTCAGCGACATGTTTGCAGATCGCCTGCCAGAGGTTCTCCCGAAGACCAAGATCAAGACCGTAGTGACGGTAAAGATTTCCGAATTCTTCCCGCCCGTAGTTCGCGGAATCATTCGTATCGTTCAGCGCTACTGGAGCAGGAGCCTTCCAAAGATCAAAGTCCCACACACCTGGTTCCAGGACGCACTTGCCCAGGGCAAAAAAGTTACAAACGCTTCCGCTGCCGCCTCTTACCTAAACGGTGTTACCAAGGACTCAGTTGCAGCCTTGCAATACACCGGTGGAACAACCGGCGTATCAAAGGGCGCCATGCTTTCGCATGGCAACTTAGTCACTAACACTTTGCAGATGATCTCTCACGCCGGAACCGGTATGAGAGCGGGTAAAGAGATAGTTCTAACTGCTCTACCGATGTATCACATCTTTGCCTTCACCATCAACTTGGTGGCTTTATTCCACATTGGGGCGAGAAATATTCTCGTACCTTCCCCCCGTCCACCGGGCAACCTTCAGAGAGCTTTTGATAACTACAAGATCACTTGGCTTACCGGAGTGAACACCCTGTTCAATGCCCTGTTGAACGAGCGCTGGTTCCAGGACGCACCTCCGAAGCACCTTCGTGCATCGGCTGCCGGTGGAATGGCTCTACAGGCATCGGTTGCAGAACGGTGGCGCGAGCTAACCGGGACACCAATTGTTGAAGGTTACGGTTTGACCGAGTCCTCGCCTGTAATTACCTTTAACCCGCTAACTGGCCTAGCCAAAGACGGAACCATTGGAATCCCAGTTCCTTCCACTGAGGTCAAGTGTGTGGATGAAAAGGGCAAGGAAGTTGCAGTTGGGCAGGCCGGGGAAATTATTGCCCGTGGACCTCAGATTATGCTCGGCTACTGGCAGCGACCGGACGAGTCCAAGGGGGCTCTAAATGATGGCTGGCTCTACACCGGGGACATCGCACAAATGGACGCCGATGGCTACTTCACAATCGTGGACCGCAAGAAGGACATGATCTTGGTGAGCGGATTCAACGTTTATCCGAACGAAGTCGAAGAGCAGATCGCAGCAGTTCCTGGAGTTCTTGAGGTCGGAGTCGTTGGAATCCCCGATGAAAAGTCCGGCGAGAAGGTCCAGGCCTACGTTGTTGCATCAGTTCCGGCTCCAACCGCTGAGCAGATCATCGCTTACTGCCGCGAGAACCTAGCGGCTTACAAAATCCCTCACGGCATCACATTTGTCGATGAGCTACCAAAGAGCCCAATCGGAAAGATTCTTCGTCGTGAGCTTCGCGCCGGTGCAATCAAATCCGGATCCCAGGCTGGCTCAACCAAGAAGGGTGCATAACCATGAAGTCAATAATGATTCTCGCCGAAGAGGTGGCTAACCAAGCCACGGTAGTAAACGAGTTTGAGCAGACCCTGCTTCGCATATTTATCCTGATCATCATGTTTGGTCTTGGTGCTGGCCTTACTCCAAAGGACTTTGGTCTTGCACTTCGTCGTCCTTGGGGATTGATAATTGGTTGGGTTACGCAGTTTGGAATAATGCCGCTGACCGCATTCCTTCTCGTGACCTTCGTGCTGTTCCAGTTCGACCCACCGCCGGGGGTTGCCTTCATCGCACTCGGTGCACTGATTATGGGTAGCGTTCCTGCCGGAACAACATCGAACCTGTTCACATACTTCTCAAAGGGAAACCTGGCTTTGAGTGTGACTATGACTGTGAACTCAACTCTTTGGGCATTCGTTATGACCCCATTGATGTTGGTGTTTTACTCTCGCCTAGTTGGACTTGATGAATCTCTCGACATTCCAGTAGGTGAGCTTGTGACAGTCATCTTCGGACTAATTGTTCCGGTGGGACTAGGTATGTTGGTTCGTCGCCTAAGTGCCAACGCTGGATCGGTTCTTGAGCTAATCGGTGGAGTCTTCGGACTGCTATTTATTCCATTCCTGATTGCAATTTGGGTGCCTCGCAACTGGCAGCTACTTCTTACAACCGAATGGCCAACCTACGTGGTTGCAATTGGTTTGGGAGCGGTGGGTATGACTATTGCCTACTGGGCGGCCAAGGCAATACGACTTCACCCGATGAACGTTAGAACCATCTCTCTTGAGACCGGTATTCAAAATGGTCCATTGGCGATTGCAGTTATCGTGGCCGTATACATCGACAACCCAGGTCTGGATCAGATTCTTCTAATCCCAGCTCTTTACTCGCTGTTTA
The DNA here is from genome assembly GCA_945883505.1 of Rhodoluna limnophila. Classification (GTDB taxonomy): domain Bacteria; phylum Actinomycetota; class Actinomycetes; order Actinomycetales; family Microbacteriaceae; genus Rhodoluna; species Rhodoluna limnophila_B. The sequence goes on along the minus strand of CAMCXL010000008.1, from coordinate 58,440 downwards.
TCGTGCTTCTTTCAACCGCAGTAACCCTTTATTTCAGAAGGGCCAACGTGGCAGCAGAGCAGAAGATTCCGAACCTTCTATAGAGATTAAAAATATAATGGCCGGCGGATAATCCGCCGGCCATTTCTCATTCTTACCTTAGAACTGAATACCCCTTGTTAGTGCACCGTCAATCACAAGGTTGGTACCGCTGATTCTTGAGGCAACTGCACTGGAGACAAAAACTACTCCAGAAGCGATTTCCTCGGCGGTTCCCATTCGTCCGGTTGGGTTTAGGCCCATCGCAAACTTGAATAGGTCCGGGTTTCCACCCTCGATTGACTGCCACACTCCACCAGGGAAGTATGTGTTTCCCGGGGAAACCGTGTTCGAGCGGATCCCCTTCTCAGCAAGTGACAGAGCAAGCCCTGCCATGTATCCGATGATTGCAGTCTTGAAGGTTCCGTATGGGCCCGAGGCAAAGTCTGCCTCGCGACCGGAAACGCTCGAGATTGCAAGCAGGGACTTTATCTTGCTTTTTTCCAGGTGAGGAATTACTGCCTTGCACAGGTTCACAGTTCCCATCATGTCAACACGATAGGAAGTGTCCCAGTTCTCGTCCTCGTCTGGAATTGCCAGAGCACTCACGTTGGCAACTGCCATGTCAATGCCGCCGAATTCCTTGGCTGTTGAATCCACCCAGGCACGAAGTGCCTTGGCGTCTCCAACATCCAGGGCTGTTCCCTTAGCCTTGACGCCCTTGGCGGTCAGAGACTTTTCGGTCTCCGCCACCTCATCAGCGTTTCTAGCGCAGAAGGCAACGTTGGCACCTTCTTTGGCAAATTCTTCAACTATCGCACGGCCGATACCTTTAGTACCTCCGGTGACAATTGCTACTTTGCCTTTGATTCCTAGATCCATTGATTGCTCCTAATCTTTTTTATTAGCTGCGGAATGGCTTACCAAGAGGAAGGACTTGCTTGCCCCACATCTCGTTAAGCAGAACTGCAAATGCCATGTACATAGCCAAAGCACCGGTCAAGATACCTTCGTATCCGCCGAATAGGCTTAGGGCTGCGTTTCCGGTAAGTGCACCGATACCAAGTGATCCAAGTAGTACCACTGTGAGCATCAGGATGATTGTTAGAACCTTTGGTGCAACCATGGATGCAAACACCAAGAAGAGGGTGAAGATCATCCAAATAATTAGGTAAGCACCGATTGCTGTACTAGAGACGGTCCACCACTCGATAAATGCACCGAGGTTGATGAGTCCGAATGATAGCCATAGGAATGAATAACCACCAAAGGCTACAACTCCGAATGTGTCACCCAACTTGAAAAGCATTGAAGCAACAAGTGTCTGAGCGGCACCTCCAAAGAAGAGAGCCATGGCGATGATCATTCCGTCAAACGGGATGATTCCACTGTTTGCAAGACTCAGCAAAACAGTTGTCATTCCATATCCGAGCAATCCCAGTACTGCGGGGTTAGCCTGTTTTTCCATTTGTTTGGACCTCCTTGTCCAAGAGAGAAGAAAAGCTTTTGCTTTCCTCTTGTTTCACCGCTTACTTGACCGACTTGGCCAGTTCGCGGAGTCTTTCGTGCATGCCTTCATAGGCGCTGCTTTTCGGCATGAGTTTCTTTGGAATCTTGGTGACGACCGAGTAGTTGGTGTCCACGGCGTTCGCAATCGGTGAAAGCGATGTCTGGGTCACAAGCTGGTAGGCGTCCATGTAGTGAATGCCAAGCAGTTCGCTTAGCCAGCGAACCATCTCAACTTGACCGATGCGCCAAGCATCTTCCATGGGCCTCGAGGATCCAACTACCATCCAGTAGTCATCGTTTTCCAGCCTTGGCCAAAGCGGAGCATTGCCCTTGATGAGTTCAACCATGATCACGGAGTCCATCGCACCTTCGACTGCGGTGCCACAGGATTCACCCTCACCCTGGCGGTAGTGCCCATCTCCAATTGACAAAAGTGCGCCCTCAACGTTTACTCCGAGGTAAACGGTGGTGCCAACTTTCATCTCGGGGGTGTCCATGTTTCCACCAAAGCGCTCAGGAACCAAGCTGGTGCGAACTTCACCAGCCGGGGGAGCAACCCCAACTGTTCCAAGCATGGTCTCGATTGGAAGGGCAATTTCCATGTCTCCGAATCGAGCCTGGAAACCAACCTGGTTTCTTGCGGTGTCTACGTGGTAGATCCAAGTCGCCTCCGGAAGAGCTTCGTGCAACATCGCGGTTCTATCGGTAGCTGAAAGTCCTCCGAAGAACGGAATTGTTGATGAGACTCCAAAGCTTCGAGCTGGGGTTAGGTCAACGATGTGAAGCACCAAAGTGTCACCCGGTTCAGCACCTTCGACATAGAAAGGTCCGGTCTGTGGGTTCACGTATCGAATGTCGATTTTCTGACTCGGCATATCGTCCACAGTTGTGAGAGCAAAGTTGAAGGCATCTTCAGACCAGAGCCTCATTAGGGTTCCGGGCTTGATGGTCATCACCGGCTTAGCACCACCGAAGGTGTAGGTGTAGTCAGAACGTTCTGGTTTGAAGCTGATTTCTTCCATTTGAATTACCTTCCTGTTTGCGATGCACTAATTGGACCAAGTTCATGAAGCTGAGTTACGTGACGAGAACTAAGTTCGGAAAGATCAGAAACCCCGAGCAGCTGCATCGTTCTCGTGATTTCACCAGTCAGAATCTCGAGGGCTCTAACAACTCCGGCGTGACCTCCGGCCATCAGGCCGTATAGGTAGGCGCGGCCAATCATGGTTGATTTGGCCCCCATGGCAACCGCAGCCACCACGTCGGCACCAGACATGATTCCGGTGTCAATCATGAGCTCGACGTCCTTGCCAACTTCTTTATTGACCTGCGGAAGTAGGTGGAAGGGGATAGGCGCGCGGTCTAACTGGCGGCCACCGTGGTTGGAAAGCACAATGCCGTCAACTCCCAACTTGGTTAGGGCGACCGCGTCCTCAATGGACTGGACCCCCTTGATAACAAGCTTTCCTGGCCATTCGCTTCGAATCCACTTCAAGTCGTCGAAGGTCACGGTTGGGTCAAACATCTTGTCGATGAGCTCGCCAACGGTTCCTCCCCAATTGTTAAGGGAAGCAAACTCAAGCGGTGGGGTGGTTATGAAGTTGAACCACCATTCCGGTCTTGGAATCGCGTTAGTGATGGTCTTGATTGTTAGAGCAGGTGGAATGGACATTCCATTTCTTTTGTCGCGAAGCCTCGCTCCAGCAACCGGGACATCCACGGTTACAAATAAAGTGTCGTAGCCACTTTCCCGAGCTCTGCGAATAAGCCCCATCGACTGCTCTCTGTTGGTCCAGAGATACAACTGGAACCAGCGCCTTCCCAGGGGCTCAACTGCGGCGATTTGCTCGATGGAGGCAGTGCCCATTGTGGAAAGAGTGAAGGGGATACCAAATTCTGCTGCTGCTTGGGCTCCGGCTAGCTCACCCTCGGTGTGCATCATTCTGGTGAATCCAGTGGGGGCGATACTGAGCGGAAATGCACTCGGCCCACCCAGGACCTGACTCGAGGCGTTCACCCTTGAGACATCTCTCAGAATATTCGGGTGGAACTCGATGTTTTCGAAAGCTCTGCGAGCCCTTGAGATGGAAAGCTCTTGTTCGGCAGCGCCGTCTGTGTAATCGAAAGGTGCTTGTGGAGTTCGACGTTTTGCGATATCTCGAAGATCATTAATCGTGAGGGCTTTGTCCAGACGCCTCTTTTTAGCGTTCGGCTCGAAGCGCTTAAAGCGCATCAAAGGAGCCAAGTCCTTTGGTCGAGGGAATCTTCTTTGAATCACACGATCTCCAAATCTATAGAGTTAGCCGTTATCATACATTATTAAGGGTCTTGCGCAAGCGGTCCGATTTCGCGAGAGAGCTGGGCCGAACGCTTCTGCAGGCGGACCGGTAGATCAGGAAAGGGGGCTTTGAAGATGGCCAAGAAAGTATCTGTAAACGAACAAACTGTCAACGGCAGGACGTCGACCGGAGATGTTTATGAACTGCTTCGCAGGAAAATACTTGAGCACTCTATTCCGCCGGCGACCAAAATAAACATTGATCAAATTTCCAAAGAGTTGGGAGTATCTGCTACACCGGTGCGAGAGGCGCTTCGACTTCTGCAGGGGGACAATCTTCTGGTTGCCACTTCCAATAAGGGTTATGCAACCACACCTATTCTTGATGCTCAAGGCGTGAGGGATTTATTCGAGCTTCGATTACTAATTGAGCCATGGGCCGCTCGAACCGCAGCTTCGAACAGACTTCAGAATCCAGCCAAAGAACTGGAGAGGGAAATAAAAGCCTTCGATTCAACCTCTGATTCAATTCAACACGCGATGATTGGTCACGACAGCAAATTTCACCGAGCTATCTTGCTCTCCACGGAGAATCAAACCGTGATTCAAGCCTTCGAACAATCTCACTGCCACCTTCATCTTTTTAGAATGTTCCGCGAGGACTGGGATTGGAAGAAAAGTCTTAACCAGCACAAGTTAATAGCAAAAGCAATTGCCAAAGCTGATCCAGCTGGAGCCGAGGAAGCCATGCGGGCTCACCTGAACTCTGCCTACTTGGGATTTATCGAGGGTATGCCCAGGCTCAATCAGGGCCGTCCGCTTGCCAAGGTTTCGTCCAGCAAACTAATCCAGAAATAGTAGTTTCCGTTCCTGCCCCATGAATTTGTGTGTTTGACTATTTTCCAAGAGGAGATTTTTTAGTGCCAGTCAAGCAAAACAACTTTCTGCAGGAGTACCTATCCCGCCGGTTTAGAAAACTACTTTCCGGGGACCCTAACGGAGTCCCACCCTGGCTTGGAGTTGTTGCCGAGGGCGAGGAAGCCGGGTACTTTGTTCCAACCGATGCTCCTTGGGTGGTTCACGCTGACTTCGGAACACTAGTCGGGGGAATCAGGGCTTTACTAATGCAGGCCCTTCACCCTGGATCTTTGACCGGTGTGAAGAATCACTCCAGGTATGAATCAGATGCACTTGGACGTTTAGCCGGCACCATCAGGTGGCTCACGGTGACAACCTTTGGCTCTAAGACTGCTGTTGCCAACGAAGCTTCGCGGGTAAACAGACTGCACGATCACGTCAAGGGTGAATACACCAAGGGCACCGGTGAAACGATTCCCTACAAAGCGGCAGATAAGGACTTATTGCTATGGGTGCACATCGCATTCATGGAGTCATTTCTGGTTTCACACCAGATGTATTCGGCTAGGCCAATTCCAAAAGGTTCGGCCGCGACCGGAGCTGATAACTACATCGCGCAATGGAGTATTTCGGTGGCACCACTCGGGCTAGAAAAATGCCCGATGACCTCAAGTGAACTGAATCGAGAAATCTCGGAACTATTTCAGGCCGGTCTTTTGGTTTCAACCCCGGACACCGAGAAAGTAGTGGAGTTTATAAAGAATCCACCTCTTCCTATTTCCGCTAAGCCAATCTACGGTTTGCTTTTTGACGCAGCCGTAGTTTCCTTGCGGCCTGAGTTTAGAAAGCTGCTTGGTCTTTCGGCTAAGCCGCGTTGGCTAGTTGTTCCTCTAACACGTTTTATCTTGCGGTTCATGCGTTTGGCCATTGGGCCGGAGTCTCCAATCGAGGATGCTTCAATCGCCAGGCTTCAAAAGATCGGCGCTCTGGCCTAGCTAGCTACCGCCAACCAAAGCCAACCCCTAGCGCGATTTGGGCGCAGGAGTATGATTTTATTTGAAATGCCAAAACTATCCAGGCTGTCTTCAACGCAGTTAATTGCAGCAGCCTTTACGGCCCTAATTCTTCTGGGCACTTTTTTACTGATGTTGCCAGCTGCATCTAAGGCTGGAACAGTCACAAACTTCTTTGACGCACTATTTACCTCCACCTCCGCGGTCACGGTCACGGGCCTAACAACTCTCGATTCCGAGACTCACTGGTCCACAACCGGGCACGTTATCTTGGCTTTTCTAATCCAAATCGGTGGATTTGGAATCATCGGTTTTGCAACCTTGGTTGGCTACCTAATTGAAGGTCGGGTATCGCTCAAAAACCGAATCTCGGCTACCTCTGAATCATCTGCCACCAAGCAGCCCGACATCAGGACTCTTCTAAAAAACATTGCCAAGCTGATGTTGTTTTTCCAGCTGGTGCTGTTTCTATTTCTTACAATTCGTTTCTTTGGCGAATACGGTTACTCTTTCGATAAAGCGCTGGCCCACGGCGGGTTCCATGCAATCTCGGCATTCAACCAAGCGGGCTTTACTCTTTATACCGACAGCTTGATGGGCTTTGCCAATGACGGTTGGATCATTATCCCCGTCTTCCTAATCTCCACCCTGGCTGGATTTGGATTTCCAGTAATGGCAGAACTTAGGGATCGCCTCAAGTTGCGGGTTTACAAATTAATTGGGAAAGCCGCTGACTATTCGATGCCTGCCCAGTGGTCCCTAAACTCTCGCATTATTTTGTGGGCAAGCTTATTCCTGCTGGTTGTTGGAGCAATCGGTATTGCGATTTCGGAGTGGGATAACCCGAGGACTCTCGGTGCCCTCGATCCGATTCAGAAAATCATGGCGAGCATGTTCACATCCTCCATGCCTAGATCAACCGGTCTAAACACCATCGATATCGGTGCGATGTATGAAAGCACATGGCTTGGCTTGGATATCTTGATGTTCATTGGTGGCGCTAGTGCGTCAACCGCCGGTGGTATCAAGATCGGCACCGCTGTAGTGCTTCTCTACATCGTCTACACCGAGATTCGCGGTGACGCGGCGGTGAATGTTGGAAACCGTCGCCTACCAAGATCGATGCAGCGTCAGGCGCTGACAATTGTTACTCTTTACATCTTTGTTGTGATCGGAGCGATTTTCTTGCTTCGAATCACAACAAACTTCACCCTCGATGAATTAGTTTTTGAGGTTATATCGGCAGCCGGAACCGTGGGGCTCTCAACTGGAATCACACCGGATCTTCCAGACCACGCCAAGTTCTTGCTGTCACTGCTGATGCTTTTTGGTCGACTTGGTCCAATCGTGGTTGCCACCTCGCTGGCCCTTCGAAAGACCAAGCGACACTTTGAGCTACCAAAGGAAAGGCCGCTAATTGGCTAATCTGGTTGAGCTTGAGGGCTTTAATACCCACATCGTTATTGTTAGAAGTGATTACTTCGCATCACCTGATTGGAGAAACAAAATTGGCTAGTCGCCTAAAACTGCGCACGGGCAAAAAGCACGGCGCTTCAACGATTGCGGTAATCGGCCTAGGCCGGTTCGGAACCGCCCTGGCACTCGAGCTTGTCAAGACCGGGCGTGAGGTTCTGGGGATTGACTCGGACGAGAGACTGGTTCAGTCAAACGCCGAGGCATTAACCCATGTGGTTCAGGCCGATTCAACTGATGAATCATCCCTCCGAGAACTTGGTATTGCCGAGTTTGATTCAGCCGTGGTTGCAATCGGTAGCGATCTAGAAGCTTCCATTCTGACCGCCTCATTACTTCTTCAGCTCGGTGTCCCAGAAGTTTGGGCTAAGGCCACAAGTGTTTCGCACGGTCGAATTCTTGAGCAGCTTGGTGTTCACCACGTCATCTTCCCGGAGATGGACATGGGTAAAAGAGTTGCTCACATGGTTAGCGGTGAGTCCTTGGATTACATCCAGTTGGATGAGGATTTTGTTATGGCCAAGACCGAGGTCCCAGACAGCTTTGATGGTAAAACTCTTGCGGATATGAAGTTCCGCTCAAACCACGGAGTGACTGTTGTGGCAACCAGAAAGCAAGGGTCAAGTTACATGCCCTCCTTCCCGGAAACAGTCCTTTCAGCTGGTGACGTGATGATTGTGTCCGGAAGAACTTCTAAGGTAGAAGACTTCTGCCGCATGGGTTGGTAGCAAATCTAATTTTGCTCAAGGGCGAGTTGTAAAAAGGCATCAAGCTTTCAGGCGTTTAGCCTTTATTAATGCGCAAAAATATCTGGCAGACCCTATTGGCTGGAACCTTATCTTTGGTTCTGAGCGCAACCGTTGCCCAAGTTAGTTTTGCAAACCCCGAGGAACAATCAACCGAGGCTGCTACTGCTCCGGTTGCCTGCACAGCCAACAAGGCGATGCGTCAAAAAACCTTAGGCAAATTCCATGCCTATGTAGTCAATGTTGACACCGGAGAAGTGCTGATTGATGTTTTGGGCAAAGAGCTCACACCCTCCGCCTCGGTGATCAAGACTTTGACCGCGGTGGCTGCTTTACAGACTCTTCCAGCCGAGTATCGAGCTGTGACCCAGGTGCTAGCCACCCCATCTGAACCATCAACTCTGGTCTTCAAAGGCGGCGGGGATTTCACACTGTCTCGACTGGTGCCGGGTGAATCAAGTGTTTATTCCAAGCCGCCAAGGATTAGAACTCTTGCCAGGCAGGCCCTCGAACAACTAAGCCCAGATCTTCCGATCACAAAAATCATTCTTGACGATTCATTTTTTACCGGAGAGAAGTGGAACCCAGACTGGCCCGCGAAGTATCGAACCCTCGGGTACGTATCAAACATCAGCTCGATTCAAGCCGACGGCGATCGAGTGCAGCCCAATCGGTTGGTGTCTGGATACAGCTTTAGACGAGGACCAGATCCTGTCATGACTGCAGGAAAAGCTTTCAGGACATTTCTAGGCGATCGAGCAGTCGATGCCGAACTGGTTCTGGGGGATACCCCAACCGATGCCTACGTGATCGGCGAAGTTCAATCGCAGGAGATGAGAGAAAGTTGGCTTGGGCATATGCTCACTCACTCCGATAACACCGGGGCCGAGTTCATTGCTCGTCACGCTGCGAAAGCTGCCGGATTTGAAGGAAGTATCGATGGTGCCAATAAAGTGATCAAGCAGTCGCTTCGGCAAATTGGCCTAAAACCAAAAGCATTGGTTATTCGCGATGCATCAGGACTTTCAGATGGTAATCGCGTTCACGCCAAGCTACTTGCAAACCTGATGGTCAAGGTAGCGAAAGCTCAAAACGGTTTGGATGTTTTGAAACAGTGGATGCCAATCGCCGGGCAAACTGGAACGTTAAGATATCGATTCCAGGGAGCCTCGGCAATCGCACGCGGAAACGTGATTGCTAAAACCGGATACATCCCAGGTCTGTATGGACTAAATGGAATAGTCAATGCAGCTGATGGCTCACGCTTGGCATTTGCAATCTTTGCTGGAGCAGATAAAGAAAATGGAGTTTCGGTCACCTACACAGCCCAGGGTGCAATTGACCGCGTGGTGGCAAGGCTTTATACCTGCGGGGCAAGCCTAACCAGTTAGCTTTCATGACAGAATCGAGATATGTCAGCAACGAGGCTTGAGCATGATCTGCTCGGCAATTACCAAGTCCCGATTGACGCCTATTGGGGTGTCCACACCGCTAGGGCAGTAGATAACTTTCCAATATCCGGAGTGCCCATTGGGCACTACCGCTCCTTGATTCAGGCTCTGGCTATTGTCAAACAAGCTGCCGCCAAAGCCAACCTGGCCCTCGGAGAACTTGATGCAAAGATCAGCGAGGCGATTTCAAAAGCCTGTGAGGAAGTAGCGGCGGGGAAATTTGACACTGAGTTTGTGGTGGACGCCATTCAGGGCGGGGCTGGAACCTCGACCAACATGAATGCCAACGAGGTTATTGCAAACCGAGCAATTGAGCACCTGGGTGGATCTAAGGGCGACTACTCAATTGTTCACCCGCTAAATCACGTAAATATGTCTCAGTCAACCAATGACGTATATCCAACGGCTCTAAAGCTTGCGCTAATTATTGAAATTGGTGAACTGCTAAAGGCGATGGCTCACCTACAGAACGCTTTTCAGAGCAAGGCCGATGAGTTTAGAGACGTAATCAAAATGGGCCGAACTCAGTTGCAGGATGCCGTCCCCATGACTTTGGGTCAAGAGTTTGCAACCTTTTCAAGAATGACCATGGAGGACATTCAAAGGCTCAAGGAAGTAGTTCCACTGCTTCGAGAGATTAACCTGGGTGGAACAGCAATCGGTACCGGGCTCAATGCTCCAGCTGGTTATTCACAAACAGTCTGCACAATTCTTTCTGAGATTTCTGGTTTTGAGTTTGTAGTAGCTGAAGACATGGTCGAGGCAACTCAGGATGCCGGTGTGTTTGTGATGGTTTCTGGAGTTCTGAAGCGCATTGCCGTGAAGCTTTCAAAAACCTCGAACGACCTAAGACTTCTAAGCAGTGGACCGCGTGCCGGTTTCGACGAGATTAACTTACCTCCAAGGCAAGCCGGTTCTTCCATAATGCCGGGTAAAGTAAATCCAGTAATCCCTGAAGTTGTGAACCAGATTGCCTTTGCGGTTATCGGATATGACGTGACTGTAACAATGGCTGCTGAAGCTGGCCAGCTTCAGCTCAACGCCTTTGAGCCCATCATGTGTCGCGCTCTCATGATGAGCATCACCCAACTTCGACAGGGCTGTTATGTCTTAGCTGACGCCTGTGTTTCGGGCATCACAGCTAACGTGGAAAAACTTCGCTTGAGCGTTGAGCAATCCATTGGACTGGTGACTGCAATATCTCCGGTGCTTGGATATGAAAACGCAACCATTGTTGCCCAGAAGGCGCTGTCGGATGGCACTAGCGTAAGGCAAGTTGTTTTGGAGCTAGCTTTAATGACCGAGGCTCAGTTCGATGAATTGCTTGGCAACATTGACGCGCTGGTTCGTCCTAGGACTTCTTAGCGCGAGCTCTGATCATTAGTCCTATTGGGGCAAAGATTACCCCCAAGACCACCATCGCAAGGCCCAGATAAAATCCCACTAGCGAGCGATCAGCATCAGCTAGGACTTCGGTTGGGCTAGGGGCAATAACGCTCTCGGGAGATTCATCGGCAGCTTCAGCCGGGGCTTTTATATCCAGGACGAAAGTGGACTCACCGCTAATTGGGTGACCATCAGATGAAACAACACTCCAGCGCAGATTGTATTGACCTGACTCGGTTAGTGAAACTCGAGCAGTAAGGATTCGATCGGAAACCAAAACCTCGTGACTTATCCAGCTATCTTGCCCGACAAGTTTTGTCTCAAGCTTTGCATTCGATTCTCCGGTAACTACCAGCAGGGGATTGTTGAAAGTTAGCTTGGCCTCGAAGCTTGCCTCAGTGACCACCCCGGATCCAGCTGGAGAGATGTCAACCAGCAGATCGTGCGCACTTGCAGCAGGAGTTAACACCAATGCGCCAAGAAGGGCTAAGGCGATGGAGGATTTTAGGCGCATGCCTTCAGTCTAAGCTTTAGTCAAACAAGATAAGTGAGGGTAAAACTGATGACCGAAAACCTGCGCTGGGGCATGATGGGACCGGGTGGCATAACCCTAACTATCCTGAAAGATTTTGCTCTGGTTGGGATTTCCTTTGATGCGGTGGGTTCTAGATCACAGGATCGAGCAACCTCTTATGCCAAGGCTCACTCGATTCCAAAAGCCTACGGTAGCTACGAGGAGCTGGTTGCGGATAAAGATCTCGATGTGATCTACATCGCAACCACACACAACGCCCACTTCGAAAATGCCAAACTTGCCCTTTCGGCCGGTAAGCATGTGCTTTTAGAAAAGCCTTTCACTTTGGATGCCAATCAGGCTAAGCAGCTTGCCGCCCTTGCTAAGCAACAAGATGTCTTTCTAATGGAGGCGATGTGGACGAGGTTCTTACCAAACCACGTTGCCCTTTTTGAAAAAGTCAAAGAAGGACTTATTGGCAAGCCGCTTTATGTGATTGCCGATCACAACCAATACCTTCCGAAGCAAAAGGCTCCAAGACTTCACGACTCGGGCCTCGGGGGAGGATCGTTGATCGATCTAGGTGTGTACCCAATATCATTTGCCCACCGAGTCTTTGGAATGCCAGAAACAATCAAGGCATCCGCCGTTCTAATGCCCGGAAACATAGATGAATCGGTGGCTGCAATCTTTGAATATGCTGAGGGTCGACAAGCTGTAATTCACGCAAGTCTTCGAGTCAACGGCCCGGTTCAAGCTGCGCTGCTAGGGCATAAGGGAAGAATCGAGCTCGACAAGCCGTTCTACGAGCACAGCTCGTTCACTGTTTACGACATGGACGACGAGGTTCTATACCGCTACGAAGGTAATATTGAGGGGCGGGGCATGCAGTATCAAGCCCTTGAGGTGCAACGTTGCATTCGAGCTGGACTAAGGCAGTCCCCAATCATGAGTCTGGATGAAACCATAGAGATTATGGAAGTTATGGACCAGATCAGGCAGCAAACCGGTATCGAGTATTCAGGAGTTTAGCCAAGTTGGCCAAGTTAGCAGATAAGTTTCCCTACCTTAGAGAAGTTCTAATCGGATCCGGTTCGGGTCTTGTGGTGCTTACCCTCATCATCGGTGGTTTCGCCGTATCCTCTGAGGGCCAAAGCGCGGCTCCCGAAATATCAGAGACTCCAACCGAAACCGCAACTGTGTCTCCAACGCCAACCGCAAGTCAAACTCCGATCAAGACTTGCTCGGTTGCCGAAGAAGCTAGCAATCCTTCCCTTGGAACACTGCAGGCGGTTGTTCTAAACGCCGAAACTGGCGAAGTTCTTTACGATCGAGATGCCAACAAACCAGCCGCAACAGCATCGGTTATGAAAACCCTCACGGCTGCTGCGGCCTTGATGACCGTGGGTCCAAACTTCCGCGCCACAACAAAAGTTTTTTCTGACCCCAACTCAAAAAGCGTTATCTCGTTAGTTGGTGGCGGAGACGTGACTCTTTCCAAAACCCCAGTTGGAGCCCAATCTGTTTATCGCGACGCACCAAAGCTTTCAACTCTTGCAACCCAGGTTCGGGTTTGGGCAGAGCGTAACAACGTGACTCAAATCGATGAAATCATTCTTGACTCGACAATGTTTGGTGGCTCTGCTTGGGAAAGCTCCTGGCTTCGCAAGGACCAGAAAGATGGCTGGATCTCCGAGGTCACCGCGTTGATCACCGATGGTGACCGGGTGAAGCCGCAAGCCTTTACCTCTCCCAAAACCGGAAGACCGGTTCTGAGTGCAGGGGAGGCTTTCAAGAAGGAGCTGGGCGATTTCGCCCAGACCGCTCTTCTAGTTGAAAGCCCAACCCCCACTGGATTTGTTGAGATTGCTTCGGTGCAATCTCAGCCGATGAGTCGCTGGATTACACACATCCTTCAGACCTCAGAGAACATCGAATCCGAAATGATTGCGAAGCTAGTTTCTAAAGACCTTGGATTTGACGGTTCTTTCGAGTCATTTGATGGAGCTTTCAAGCGTGCCCTTGGAACCACTGGCCTTGACTTTACCGGTGTCAAGGTTCGGGATGCCTCTGGGCTATCTCAGTTGAACATGGTCTCTCCCAAGTTCATGGCGGAGCTTATGAGACTGGTGAATGCGGAGTTTGCCGACTTCGGCCAGATCAAGCGCTCTTTACCAATCGCCGGTGAGTCTGGAACATTGGGAGGGCGTTTCAAGGGTGACATCGTGGACGCCACCGGAAAGATTTTTGCAAAGAACGGTTACATCATCGGAGTTCACACCCTAAACGGAATAATCAACGCCAAGGATGGAACTACCCTGACCTTCACCATCTATGCTCTGGGTGATGTTGGCTCAGATGTTAGAACCGCGATTGACACCCTCGCCACAGCTTTCTATCGTTGTGGCAATGAACTTTCTAACGAATAGGAGTTTGAGTTATGGCTCGAGCACTTCTGGTCATTGATGTTCAAAATGATTTCTGCGAGGGCGGAGCATTAGCGGTTGCTGGCGGAGCTCAAGTTGCCGGCAAGATTAGCAGCTACCTCGAAACGGCCCAATACGATCTGGTGGCAGCCTCCAGAGACTGGCACGATGCCGAGGGGACAAACTCCGGACACTTTGCCGAAGCTGGCTCAGAGCCCAACTACACAACCACCTGGCCGATTCACTGTGTGGCAGATACTGACGGCGCCAAGTATCACCCGAACCTATCGACCGACAAAATTGATGTCGATATCTATAAAGGCCAGGGACAAAACGGCTATTCAATCTTTGAGGGAGTGACAGAAAACGGCCAGAGCTTTGCCGACCTACTGTCTTCTAAATCAATAACTGAGGTTGATGTGGTGGGTATCGCAACCGATCACTGCGTTCTGGCCAGTGCCACCGATGCTAAAAAACACGGCCTCAAGGTTCGAGTTATTAGTTCACTGACCGCAGGAGTATCTGCTGAAAGCACCGAGCAAGCTATCGATCGAATGATCGACGATGGCATCGAAGTTATAGCAAGCGCCTAGCTTTCGCGCCTAGCGCCATCATCAGCAAAGACGCTAAATAGCTCAGGTTTAGCAAAGCCCAGGTCCGCAAACTCTTTGGCTACAGCCTCTTCCAGGGCAGCTATCTTGCTTGTCTCGATTAGGGCAATTGCCGCCCCGCCAAAGCCACCGCCGGTCATGCGGGCTCCAATTGCCCCAGAGCTTAGAGAAACCTCCACAGCGCAATCAAGTTCTTCGATTGAAATCTCAAAGTCATCGCGCATAGATTCGTGCGAGGCATAAAGCTGTGCTCCAATTGCCAGCGGTCCCGAATCTTTTAGGAGCTGAACAGTTTCCACCACTCGAGCGTTTTCAGTTACCACGTGAGACACCCTTTTGAAAACCACCGGGTCCAGTAATTGCTTGGCTCGATTCAAATCTGCGGTCTCAAGATCTCTCAGGGAAGAAACTCCAAGCTCACGAGCTCCGCTCTCACAAGCCGCACGGCGTGCGGCATAACCTCCATCGACCAAACGATGTGAAACTTTGGTGTCCATAACAACTATTTCGAGACCTGCTCGCTTGAGTCCAAGCGGAATGGCTTCGGCTACCAGTGATCTGCAATCTAAAAACACCACGTGATCCAAGACACCAAACAGTGAAGCGGTCTGATCCATGATTCCGGTTGGGGCACCAACTATTTCGTTTTCAGCGCGCTGGCCAATTTTTGCTAAGGCACTTTTGGCAAGTCCTGAACCCCAAAGGTCGTTCAGGCCAAGAGCCACCGAGCACTCGATGGCGGCAGAAGAAGAAAGCCCAGCTCCAACTGGAACGTTGGAGTCCACGAATAAATCAAACCCCTGCGGTTTAGCTCCTGCTTGAATCAATGCCCAGGCAACTCCCAGCGGGTAGCCAGACCAACCAGCAACGCTTTGGTTTGAGATCTTTGCTAGCTCTATCTCGACCACTTCATCGGTGAAACTTGATGCCACACGAGCTATGCCATCAGTTCTTAGCCCTAGTGCTGCAAAGGTGCGCCGGTTGATTGCGAACGGGAGTACGAAGCCTTCGTTGTAGTCGGTGTGCTCACCAATCAGATTTACTCGTCCTGGCGCTGACCAGACTCCTTCCGGCTTAGACCCAAACCGAGTCAGGAAGCCCTCTGCCGCAGCCTCACTAGCAACCGAGCTCAAGACAGCGCTTGCCTGAGTTGATCGGCGATTGCCTCAGCTGGGATATCGGCGATGAAGGCGCCCATAGCGGACTCCGAGCCTGCCAGGTACTTGAGTTTGTCGGCTGCTCGCCTAGGGGAAGTTATCTGAAGCTGCAAGCGAAGGTTTTTGCCCGCCTCGATGGTTGGAGCCTGATGCCAAGCTGCAATATACGGTGAAGGGTTGTCATAGACAGTCTCGAAGGCTCGAAGCAGGCTTGAGTACATGCTGGCAAGTTCTAGCCTTTCATCAGAAGTTAGCTCCGAGTGATTTCTCACGGCACGCTTTGGAAGCAGGTGAGCCTCGATTGGCCACCTTGCAGCAAAGGGCACATAAGAGATAAAGGAATCGGATTCCAATAGCACCCTCGACGAAGCCGCTTCGAACTTTAGGACTTCATCAAAGAGGTTGGGGTTCTTGGTTGCTGCCTCAATAAGTTTCTGAGTCTTCGGGGTCACATATGGATAGGAGTAAATCTGGCCATGCGGGTGGTGCAGGGTGACTCCAATTTCCTCACCACGGTTTTCAAACGGGAATACCTGTTTCACACCGGGAAGTCTTTGCAGCTCATCGGTCCTATCGGCTAGGGCTTCTAGGACGGTGTGAACTCTGGCCACCGGCATCTGACCCAGTGAGCCGTTGTGCTCTGGGCTAAAAACTATTACCTCGCATTTTCCAACTGCGGGCCTTGTCTCACCGAGTCCATAGCTTGCTGAAACTGTTAGATCTGCTGTTGTGACACCTTCACCGAGAGCCCCAAAGGCCGGGTTCTTGTTCTCGAAAACGGCAACATCAAAGTTATCTGGGATCTCGCTTAGGTTTTCATCTGTTGCGGGGCAAAGCGGACACTGATTTGTCGGTGGCAAAAATGCCCTGGTGTGCCGGTGGGCCGCGACCGCAATCCATTCATTGGTTAGTGGGTCGTGTCTTAGCTCCGCCAGCTCGGGTC
This sequence comes from Rhodoluna limnophila, assembly GCA_945883505.1. GTDB lineage: Bacteria > Actinomycetota > Actinomycetes > Actinomycetales > Microbacteriaceae > Rhodoluna > Rhodoluna limnophila_B. Next base: position 42,057 of record CAMCXL010000008.1, on the reverse strand, counting down.
TTTGGGCGGGCTCTCGGCGGTCGGGCTTTCGCTGCTGTGGAAGCTTTGAGGAGGCGTCATCGAAATAGTGGATGTCCCGGCCATCAAATAGCTGGGCGGTCACTTTCTGGATTTCGCTCACTTGCCAAAGTTTACTAAGAAGCTGGCTGGCCTGACCGGGCCGGGGGTCCACCCGCACCCTCCAGTTGTTTTATACACTTATAGTCAAGCAATACAGCTCGAAGGGAAGGCACCAAGATGGCAGCAATCGGCTCAATTCTCCAAGCGGTTGACTACTCGGAGCCCCTAGTTCTGGAGCTCAACGAAATCACAGTCTTGATGGCCTTAAACACGGTCGGAATTATCGCCGTGATCGTGCTGTCCATCTATGTTGCAGTTTCCGCCTTTCTGAGCAAGGGATCCCAGGGCCTTTCAGAGTCCCACTTCGCGAGAGACTAGCCCCAGCCAAAACTGTTCGGTTTAGAGCCCTTTTGGGCGACCTAGCTACTAGCCCAAAAACCGATTCAGCCATTTAGGCCCGAAAAATCAAGCCTTTTTGGTAGAAAACCACCAATAAATCGTGTGAATTTAGGCCATAAGGCTCAATGAATTCTGGGTCCGAGGTGTAGGTTAAAAAGCGTGTAAGTGATGCGAGGTTGCATCGACGATGAAGTTCTTATCTTCGGTAACGCCTTACAGCTTGCCTCTCTCAGCTGAAAGGAAACAACATAAATGAGTGAATCAGGTTACCTGATCGTTTATAACGGCTTCTCGCTAGGTATTGCGAGCATGCTATTTACCACCATCTTCCTGCTATCTGCACGTGAGCGCGTCCTGCCTCGCTACCGCATGGCGGTTTTGGTGTCTGCAACAGTGACCGGTATTGCTGCCTATCACTACTTCAGAATGTTCGACAGCTTCAACGAAGTATTCGGACCAGAAGCAGTAGAGGGTGCCGTCTACAACGTCGGTTACCGCTACGTTGACTGGTTCCTAACTGTGCCACTACTACTAGTCGAGACCATCGCGGTTCTTGCTCTTGCTAAGTCAGCTCAGACTGCCCTACTAGTTCGTCTAGTTCCAGCAGCTGCCCTGATGATTGCTCTTGGTTACCCAGGAGACGCACAGCTAGACCTAGGTGGAGTTTCAGCTCCAATCTGGGGCCTATTGTCAACAATTCCATTCCTGTACATCCTGTACATCTTGTTCGTTGAGCTAGGTAAGTCTCTTACCAAGCAGAGCAAGCAGGTTCAGAGAAGAATCAAGGAGCTACGTCTTCTTCTTCTTGCAACCTGGGGTGTCTACCCAATCGCGTTCATCGCTAACATGAACGCTGTTGGATTCGACGAGCAGGGCTTTGTTCTTCGCGAAACCGGATACACCATCGCTGACATCTTGGCGAAGTGTCTATTCGGCCTAATGATCTTCTCGATCGCTCGCATGAAGAGCGCCGAGGACGACAAGGCATTTGCAACTGCAGAGTTCAAGGGCAAGTAACCCTTAAGCTTCAAAGCAAAACAGAAGGCGTCGGGCAACCGGCGCCTTCTGTTTTACCCTGATGATTCAGTTCCCTTCATTCCAGAGCACCCAAAGCATCAGGCCAAGAAAAATGCCCAGGCCGATTGGCCTGGGCATTTGACTTTGACTAGTTACTTTCTGCGCTTACTCCAAACATCGAAGGCAACGGCTAGCAGAAGAACCAGTCCCTTGATGGTCATCTGAACGTCGATACCTACCGAGTTCAAGTTCATGCCGTTGGCTAGAACTCCCTGGATCATTCCGCCGAGCATAGATCCAGTTACAGTTCCAACACCACCTTGAACAGCAGCTCCACCGATGAACACCGATGAAATGGCGTCCAGCTCAAATCCGTCTCCGGCCTTTGGAACTGCCGAGTTCATGCGAGCAGTAATCAAGACTCCCGATAGGGCAGCTAGCGCTCCGATGTTTACGAAGAGGAAGAAGTTAACCAGGCGAACGTTGATACCGCTTAGTACTGCCGCATTCAGGTTTCCACCGATTGCGTAGATGTAGCGGCCAAACGGGGTCTTGTTCATGATCATTGTGTAAAGCAAGATCAAAAACACCACGACAACCAATGTGATTGGAATACCGTTGGCCTGTGAAAGCTGGATTCCCAGGTAGGCAACCATGATGCTGAGAATTACGTTCTTGCCGTAGAACCAGAACACTGGCTCGACGGGCTGTTCATAGCGGATTTTTCCTGCGCGGGTACGTAGCTGTGAAATCCAGATTGCTACAACACCCAGTGCGGTGATGATCAGTGCAATTGCGTTGAACTGCTCAGGGATTCCAATCAGGCCATTCAAGGTCTTTTCTTTGTCGATGAAGCCGTTTCCAATGGCTCGGAATTCGTCTGGGAAAGGTCCGATGTTAGAGCTTTGAAGAGTCATCAAGGCAAGACCGCGGAACAAAAGCATTCCAGCAAGGGTCACGATAAAGGCAGGTATGCCAACGTAAGCTACCCAGAAGCCCTGCCACATGCCCACTATCGCTCCAACCAGGATGGCGCCCAAGATTCCACCCCACCATGGCAGTGCGGGGAGCCACTCCCAACCGTCTTGTTCGATTGGTCGAACCGTGAGAATTCCGGCAACCGCACCAATAAAGGCTGCGATGGAACCAACCGATAGGTCGATGTGGCCAGCGATGATAACCATAACCATTCCGATTGCCAGAACAAGGATGTAGCCGTTCTGGACCACGAGGTTTGAGAAGTTAGTTGGGCTAATCGACGCAGCGTTTGGGGTTGTAGCGGCGAAGAAGATCACAAGACCAATTAGCGCCAGGAAGATTCCGTTTTGACGGAGATCAACTCCCTGCAGTCTGGACTTAATGGCATCGAATGGGCTCTTTTTCTGGGTGGTTGCTGTGCTCATTATTTCTTACTCTTTTCCATGGTCATGTAGCTCATCAATAATTCTGGCTTAGCGTCTTGTCTCAAGACTTCTCCGGTGATACGTCCCTCCGAGATTGCATAGATGCGATCACAGATACCAATTAGCTCTGGAAGCTCAGAGGAGATAACAATTACTCCCTTACCTTCCGAAGCCAGTCTCTGGATGATTAGGTAAATCTCATACTTTGCACCAACATCGATTCCTCGGGTTGGCTCATCAAGAATCAGAACATCGGGATTGACGTTAATCCACTTAGACAAAACAACTTTCTGCTGGTTTCCTCCCGAGAGCTGACCAACTACCGAAAGCACCGAAGGAGACTTGATGTTCATACTTGCTCGGTACTCACTGGCTCTTTTGTATTCCTCGTTGTCGTTTACTAGGCCAAAACGCACAAAGGACTTCAGTGACGCAAGAGAGATGTTTCTCTTGACATCTTCGATGAGGTTCAGCCCAAAGCGCTTGCGGTCTTCTGTGGCGTATGCAAGGCCATTAGAAATGGCTTCCGAGATTGTCTTAACAGAGATCTCCTTGCCGTTTTTGTAGACCTTGCCAGTGATGTTTGTTCCATAGGAGTGTCCGAAAACGCTCCTTGCGAACTCGGTGCGTCCGGCACCCATGATTCCAGCAAGCCCGACAATTTCGCCCTTGCGGACGTTCATTGAGACGTCATCAACCACCAGTCTTGTGCTGTCAATCGGGTGGTAAGCGCTCCAGTTCTCGACCCTAAGGATCTCATCGCCGATGTCGGCATTTCGGGCCGGATAGCGATTGTCCATCTCGCGACCAACCATGCCCTTGATGATGCGCTCCTGGGAAACCTTGGAGCCTTTCATGTTGAGGGATTCAATGGTCTTACCGTCCCGAAGGATTGTGGTGGTGTCAGCAATGGCCTCAATCTCATTGAGCTTGTGAGAAATGATGATGGAGGTGATTCCTTGACCCTTTAGGTGCCTGAGCAAATCAAGCAGGTGAGCCGAGTCCTCGTCGTTTAGAGCGGCTGTGGGCTCATCCAAGATAAGTAGCTTGACTCGCTTAGAAAGCGCCTTGGCAATTTCAACAAGCTGCTGCTTTCCAACACCCACGTCCTTGATCGGCAGGTTGGGGTCTTCCTTGAGCCCAACCCTGGCCATCAGGCTCGAGGCCTCTTGATAGGTCTTATTCCAGTTGATCAGACCAAAGACGTTTTTGATCTCGTTGCCTAGAAAAATGTTTTCAGCGATTGAAAGGTGAGGGCTTAGAGCCAGCTCTTGGTGGATGATAACGATGCCCTGGGCTTCGCTATCGCTGATGTTTGCAAACTTCCTGACCTCGTTTTCATAAACGATGTCACCGATGTAGGTACCGAATGCATAAACCCCCGAAAGTACTTTCATAAGGGTGGATTTGCCGGCTCCGTTTTCGCCGCAGATTGCGTGTATTTCGCCTCGCTCGACCGTGAGACTCACGTCATCGAGGGCCTTCACTCCTGGGAAGATCTTGGTGATGTTTTTCATCTCCAGAATGGAATTAGACGCCATTGGTTACTCCCGACTCTGATTGGTTCTTCAAATCTACTTCAGAAATTCCTTACCCGTGGGCCGAAAAGGGCCCACGGGTAAGGATATTGCTTCTGTGTACTACGGAAGTACTAGGTCGGCCTCGTTGATGTAGCCAGAGTCGATCAATAGTTCCTTGTAGTTGTCAACAGTTACGATGTACGGGGTTAGAAGGAATGATGGAACAACCTTTACTCCGTTGTCGTAAGTTGAAGTGTCGTTAACCTCAGGCTCTGCACCGTTCAAGATAGCAACTGCCATAGCAACTGCAACCTTCGCTAGTTCGCGAGTGTCCTTGAAGATGGTTGAGTACTGCTCGCCATCAAGCATGGACTGAACAGATGCGGTTTCTGCATCCTGGCCCACGATTGTTGGAAGAGTGTCCTTGGTGTAACCTGCGTCAACCAAAGCTGCGATAACTCCGCGGCTTAGACCGTCGTATGGTGAAAGAACGCCGTGCAGTGTGTCGCTAGCGTAGTTTCCAACCAAAATATCTTCCATACGCTTCTGAGCTACAGCGCCATCCCAACGAAGGGTTGCAACCTGCTCGATGTCAGTCTGACCAGACTTCACAACTAGAACTCCAGAGTCAATTAGTGGCTGAAGAATACTCATCGCACCGTTGAAGAAGAAGAACGCGTTGTTGTCATCTAGGGAACCAGCAACAAGCTCGATGTTCCATGGACCAGCTGCGTTAGGGCCGTCAGCTGAGGTTGAATCCTCAGATGCGAATACACCCATTCCAACTAGTAGTGATGTTGCCTGCTGAACTCCAACCTTGAAGTTGTCAAAGGTTGCGTAGTAGTTCACGTTGGCGCTGTCACGAATCAAACGGTCGTAAGCGATAACTGGAACGCTTGCGTCAGCTGCTGCCTGAAGAACGTCAGTTAGCTGAGTTCCGTCGATGGCTGCGATGATTAGAGCCTTTGCGCCCTTGGTCAACATACCCTCAAGCTGTGATACCTGGGTAGGAATGTCGTCTTCTGCATACTGCAAGTCAACGGTGAATCCTTGTGCTTCTAGCTCAGCCTTGATGGACTCGCCGTCGCTGATCCAACGGGTTGATGACTGGGTAGGCATCGATACACCGATTAGACCGCCTTCTGCGGAGTCTGTGTCTGCGGTTGTGGCTGCACAACCTGATAGAACTAGTGCGGCAGCGGCAGCTACAGCAGCAATTCTTGTGATTTTCTTAAGCAACTGTGTTGTTCCTTTCGATTTGCCGGCTGGACCAGCCGAACACTTTTTTCTCAGTAGCGTCCATCCCAACTGAGTTGACCGACAAGATCCAAGGAACCAGCCGGTCGACCTCTTTCAGACAGGGCATCCACAAAGCTCGAAAACTCGATTTAGGTGAACGCTCACATCTTGAGGGCTCACCTAGTTTGGCACCTTTTTGGGGCTAAGGTAAGCGGTTTTTGTTACTGTCCGTAAACGTTTTGATAACGATTGAATAACCGGTCTATAGCCTCCTGAGGCAGCCTTTGCGGGGTTCCTAGCCCCAGAGCCAGGTGGGCAGATTTGGCCACGTCCTCGCACATAACCGCCGCCTTGAGGGCTGATTTGGCGTCCTTACCAATGGTGAAGACACCGTGCTGGGCCATCAGGACCGCTTTGGAGCGGTGTCCAGAAAGGGTTGAGACTATGCCCTTACCGATCGAATCATCCCCGATCTCGGCAAATGGGCCCACCGGGATATCTCCCCCGAACTCGTCAGCGATGGCGGTCAGAATGCAGGGGATTGGCTCATTCACGGCTGCAAAGGCGCTGGCGTAGTTGGAGTGGGTGTGAACCACGCCTCCAACCTCGGGCATGTTTTTGTAGACGTAGGCGTGAGCCGCGGTGTCACTCGATGGAGCATGGTTTCCGTCAATAACTTTTCCCTCGAAGTCGCAATAGACCATGGACTCTGGAGTGAGCTCTGAATACATCAGCCCACTTGGCTTAATCAAAAAGCCACCGTCCACCCGCTGAGAAATATTTCCACCGGACCAGACCACTAGCCCAGCTTCGAATAGCTGGGTGTGCAGGTCGGCAAGTAACTTTCTTTCTTGCGCGAAGTTATTTGACACTTGAGGCCTCTCTCCTGATTTTCTTGAGTCGCTTCATTACATCGTTGGCTCCGCGACCGAAGTAGTCGTGCAACAGTTCGTACTCGGCATAAAGCAAGTCGTAAGCTTTGGCACGTTCTTCGTTTGGTTTGTATAGCGCCGGTGTGACACTTCCCATTGCATCCGATGCTTCCAACACAGAGTTGTAGGCACCAGCTGCAACAGCAGCGTGAATGGCTGATCCAAGAGCTGGTCCTTGCTCGGAGTTGATAACGCTAAGTGGCAGACGGGTTATGTCAGAGTAGAGCTGCATCAAGAATTTATTTTTTAGCAATCCTCCGGCAACAATGAACTCCGTGACTGGAATTCCCGAGTCGCGGAAAGTCTCAACAATTTTTCTAGTTCCAAAAGCAGTTGACTCCAGAAGCGCCCTGTAACCATCTTCAGCCTTGGTAGTTAGCGTCGCCCCAATCAAAACCCCGGATAGCTCATGATCTACCAGCACCGAACGATTTCCGGAGTGCCAATCCAAGGCAACCAGTCCATGCTCTCCAACTTCTTGTTTGGCCGATAAATCAGTCAGGTGCTCGTGGATTGACTTGCCAAGCTTTTCGGCTTGCTCAAAGTAGTGCCCAGGAACCTGATTGTTGACATACCAGGCGAAGATATCCCCAACGCCAGACTGACCGGCTTCGTAGCCGAAGTATCCAGAAACGATTCCGCCATCCACCACCCCACACATACCCGGCACTTCAGCGAGCTTGTCCCCGTTCATGACGTGGCAGGTGGAAGTTCCCATGATTGCCACCATCTGGCCGGGCTTAGTGGCCTTGGCTGCCGGGGCCGTCACGTGGGCGTCCACATTTCCAACAGCGACCGCAATGCCCTCTGGAAGCCCAGTCCAGGCGGCAGCCTGGGCAGTAAGGGTTCCTGCCTTGTCTCCAAGCTGACCGATTTCGTGGTCAATCTTCCCAGCAAAGCCGGCAAAGTCAGGGTTTAGGGCAGCAAAGAATTCTTTTGATGGGTATTTGCCGTCTTGCAGGTTACCTTTGTATCCAGCGGTGCAGGCGTTTCGGACATAGTTTCCAGATAGCTGCCAAATGATCCAGTCAGCGGCCTCCACAAACCGGTACATAAAGTTATAGATTTCTGGATCTTCCTCAAGAAGCTGAAGACCTTTTGCCAGTTCCCACTCCGAGGAGATCTGTCCGCCGTAGCGCGGCATCCAGTATTCGTTCATCTTTCTTGCGGTCTCGTTGATTCGATCAGCCTGGGGCTGAGCTGCGTGATGCTTCCAGAGTTTTACGTAGGCGTGTGGTCGGTTTTTGAATTCTGGAAGTTGACTAAGCGGTGTACCGTCTTCAATCACCGGGACCATGGTGCAAGCCGTGAAGTCAGTTGCTATACCTATTACTTGTGCCGGATCAATACCGGCGAGCTTGACAGCTGCTGGCACGGCGTTTTTTAGCACCTCAACGTAGTCGCCAGCATCCTGCAGCGCCCAATCGGGAGGAAGTTGCTCCCCGGAAGAATTGAGTTTTTCATCCATTACAGCGTTCGGATAATCAAAAGCGGCGCTGGCTAGTTCTTGACCATCTGATACGCGAACCACCACGGCCCGTCCGGACAGGGTTCCGTAATCAACACCGATCACAAACTGCTGGTCTTTCATCGCCTTTTCCTTCTCTTGATAAATCATGTTAGCGATAACAGCTAGCGGCCTGAAATCCTGGAATCCTTGCTAGTAAACCGAGGGCGGGGCGGTGGAATCTCGAATGATCAGATCTGGAATCAATCGATCGTGACCCAGGTGTCGAATCCCGTTGATGGTGTCAAGCAGTAGCGCCATTGCTCGGGTGCCCAGGCTCTCAAAGTCCTGACGAACAGTGGTCAGCGGTGGAGAAAAATAGGGAGTTTCTGGCAGATCGTCAAAACCAACAATGCTGATGCGCTCCGGAACCGAAATTCCCCGGAGCCTAAAGGCGTGAAGTAATCCCATGGCCAAATAGTCATTGGCGGCAAAGACAGCGGTAGTTAGTGGCTGATCAATATTTAGCTGCATTCCAATTCGGTAGCCGGTATCGATGCTCCAGTCACCATCAATAATGTTTGGCACCAGGGATGCATTCAACATCGCTGAGCTGTATCCGGATATGCGGGCGTTTGACTCAAACCAAAGCTTTGGCCCCGCCAGGTGAATGATTTGGGTGTGACCGAGCTCAATTAAGTGATTGGTAGCAGCGGTTGCCCCGGCAAAGTTATCCATCGAAACCGCATGCTCGTCCATGCGATACATGCTGTCGATGGTGACAACCGGAACGCCACGAAGTCTGTCTCTTGCGATGTCAACCGCAGTTGTCTGTGGGGTGACAACCACTAAGCCTTCGATGCCAAGTTTTTGGAGGTAATCAATTCCCTCGATGATTGACTCTGAGGACTCTGGATCAATACTTGCCGTGATGGCAAAGAAGCCACCCTTGCGAGCAGTTTTCTCAAGCTTGTGCACTACCGTCGCAGGTCCGGTGAAATCAGTGTCGGAGGCTAAGACTCCAACGATGTTTGATTTTGACGTTACGAGCGCTCTGGCTGCAAGGTTTGGGCGATAGCCCAAAGTCTCCATAGCTTGTTCAACGCGCTCGCGAGTCTCAGGCTTCATACCCTGATAGTTGTTAATCACTCTCGATACGGTCTGGTGTGAGACCTCAGCAAGTCTTGCGACGTCGTAGATGTTTGGCTGCTTTGAATTAGGTGCCATGAGTCAACGCCTTCTGGAATCTTGTGAAACACTCTTGAACAATATTGTCCCATTCCGGCTTTTCTTCCTCGGCCAGGGTCTTGGTGCAATTCAAGCTAATTTCAGTGCCGTCTTTTTTCTCGGTTAGGCGAAAATCCAACTCTCCGTGGTATTCGGTCAGGAAGATAACCCTCTTTGGAATATCAATCCGGGCATAGGTGCCACCGTAGTTTTCATCGTTGATCGTGAATTTCAACTTAGCTCCCAGGCGGGCATCGAATTTAGTGAAGCGAACTAGCCAGCTCTCCACCCCAACCTGGGTGGTCAATAGTTTCAAAACCTTCGGGATTAGTAAAGCACTGGTGGCTTCAAAGCTGCGGCTGGCTGCTGGCCTTGACTCATCGCGCTTCGGGGAAGGTCTAAACCCCACCCAACCATCGCTCATGAGGCAGGTCTTTCGGTTGCTTGGAAGGTATATCCAGAGATTGCGAACAGCATGGCAAGTGCTGAGTGAGCCAAGAAAAGTGTGGTTCCAACCTCAGCAAACCAATCTCCACCGATCAAAGGGTTAAGCCAGATCAATGCCACCGGAACAAACAGAAACGAAATCAAAGACTTTGCTTGAATTCCCATAACCAGCGCCCAAGCGCTGGCTCCGAGAGCAAGAAATGACATGTATAGCGGGTAGCCATCTGCAACTGCAACGAAAGTTTCGAAGCCAAGCAAAAACGCAACCACCAGAGCAATAATGTTCGGGCGCGGCTTAGCCGGCCTTCGCCCGAGCAGGGACCATTGCAGTTTTGCTTCCATAACTACCAGATTAGCCGAGGCAGTTGCGAAGGCGTCAAGTCTCTAGCGAAGCGGCTCAGCGAGACGGTGGTAAGCGCTTGCGAACGCCAGCTCCTTGCGGAAGTTTCTTAGATTAGTGTCTTGATCGATTTGAACCAGTTCAGTTTTGGCAATGCGCGCAAAATCCTCGAGGGTCTCAATTGACACCGCATTGGTCAAAACCGTGTGGTGGCTTCCGCCAGCTAGCATCCAGGCCTCAGCCGACTCAGCAAGCGATGGCTTTGGTTCCCAAACTGCTCTGGCAACAGGAAGATTGGGAAGATCCTCGGTTGGCTCAACGATTTCGATTTCGTTACAAATCAGTCGGAAGCGATCTCCCATATCCACCAAGCAAACTACCCGTCCAGTTGAAGCTGAAGCGGTGAAGACCATGCGAACCGGATCTTCTTTGCCACCGATTCCAAGAGGATGAACTTCAATGGTTGGCTTGGCCTTGGTAATGGTTGGGCAAACTTCCAACATGTGAGCACCGAGAACCTTAGGCGTGCCTGGGCCAAAGTGATAGGTGTAGTCCTCCATGAAGGAAGTTCCGCCACCTTTTGGAGTCATTGACTTCATGATTGCAAGCAGTGCCGAGGTCTTCCAGTCTCCCTCGCCACCAAATCCATAACCATCTGCCATGAGTCTTTGAATTGCTAGTCCCGGGAGCTGGCGCAAGGTTCCCAAATCCTCAAAGTTGCTGGTTAGTGCATCGAAGTTTCCAGCTTCCAGAATCTTTCGAAGAGCTAGCTCGATCTTTGCCCCATAGACAAGAGAGTCGTGACGGGCGCCGCCGGCTTTGAGCTCCTCGGCTACCTCGTAAAGCTCCTCATAGGTTGTGGTTAGTGCTTCGGCATCGGAGTCGGAAACATTCTCAACCTCGGTAGCAAGAGTGTTAACACCAAACTGCTCGATTGACATACCAAACTGCATTTGGGCCGAGACTTTATCGCCATCAGTGACCGATACGTATCTCATGTTGTCACCGAAGCGAGCAAGCTTTAGGTTCTGAGACTTATTCCAGCCGATGCAGGCATAAACCCAAGCGTCAACTCGGGTCTTGACTGACGCTTCACTCGGGTGACCAACAACAATCTTTCTTGCAATCGCCATTCGAGAAACCATGTGTGCATACTCGCGGTCACCGTGAGCAGCCTGGTTTAGGTTCATGAAGTCCATATCGATGGTGCCCCACGGAAGCGACTGACCGGCCTGTGTGTGCAGGTGTAGCAGTGGCTTACCCAATGCGTCAAGTCCCGCGATCCACATCTTGGCAGGAGAGAAGGTGTGCATCCAGGTGATGACACCAATGCAGTTGTCATCGGAAGTTGCATCGAGCATGGTGCGCTTGATGGCATCGGGGGTTTTCAGAACCGGTTTCCAGACCAGCTTGACTCCGGAGCTAATGCCTTTGGCTAGTTCGGCTGAAACCTTCTCGGACTGCTCAGCGACCTCTTTTAGGGTCTGCTCGCCGTAAAGGTTCTGACTTCCGGTCAGAAACCAAATCTCTTTTGCTGAACTCTCCACGCTAATGATCCCTCTCGTATTTCATAAAAAATCAGTACCCACCCTTGTTGGTTCCAAGTCATACTAACCCGCCGAAGGCTTAGGTAAATAGGGAGGTGATGCCAAGGCTGTGGGTCACAAATATAGTGCCAGCACTATTTTGTTGGGCCAAGGCTAGACTAAGCGCCATGGCCCCCGTGAGTTTTTTCCCAAAGGCAGATGATTCTGACTTGACTGCCTTCTGGCTGAACTTTGGTGATAACCCCGAGCCATCGATTAAACAAAAAATGATTTACCTCACAATCCGCGAGGTAGCTCTGGTGGGGCCAGGAAGCTTCAACACCATGGGCGTCTGCGACACCCTGGGTGTGACCTATCCGATGGTGAATCACTACTTTGGAAACCGGGACGGCCTTATAGCCGAAGCTGGCTTTGCAACCTACAAGCTATATATCGATCGGATTTGGGAGAGCGTCCAAGAAGCCAAAGTCGATCCAGAAGCCCGGCTTCGGGCCTGGATGGAAGCCCAGGTAAGACTAAACAGCGAAATCAGCGGCTGGGGTGCGATTTTGAACTACTCGCCTTTTTCTCAAACTGTCTTTCAAATCATGGAAGAAAAGTTCGGGGAGAGCCGAAAGCAACTGTTTGAGCTAAATATCTCAAGGCTCGCTCAGCTGATCAAGGACTATAGGGATAACCGTCTAACCCAGTTCGATTTCGACATCGACAACTACCCGAGGGCCGAGTTTATGGCCGACCAGAAGCTGGTTGAGCTAACTAGCACCATAGCCTTTTCAACCCTTGGGTTGGCGGTATGGAAATCCGGGGGACATGCCCCAAGCCAGGGCATCGCCGACCTCAAGAAGATTTCAGATCCGCTGGCCGAGGCCCATATAAAGACCATGCTGGCTGTGGTTCGCTCGGCCTAGCGGGCCTATTGCAGGGACCTGATTTTTCTAGTACCCTTTGTCAAAAGCACCACAGCCCAAGGAGTAAAGCCATGTCAGGACTGCGTATCTCGCACTCTGCCGGTTTTGCTATGGGTATGTCAATGATGTCTATGGAGCGAATGCTCTAGACGCTTAGTCTCTAACGTTTAAAATTCAACGGTGAACTAAGCCGCGAGGGTGAAGCCTCGCAAAACCCCCTTTCAGCCCAATTGGCTATACGTCAAAAGGCTAAATTAATTGGCAATTCTCCCACTGTTATCCCACCACCCACAATCATAAAAAGGAAAAAAGATGAGCACAGATCCAGCAAAATGGGGCTTTGAGACTGCACAGATTCACGCAGGAGCACAGTCAGATCCAACCACTAACTCACGAGCTACACCTATTTACCAAACCACTGCTTATACGTTCAATTCAAGTGAGCATGCGGCAAAGCTTTTTGGTTTAGCTGAGTTTGGAAACATATACACCCGAATCATGAATCCAACTCAGGATGTAGCAGAAAAGCGTATTGCGGCTCTTGAGGGTGGCACAGCAGCTTTACTTCTTGCTTCTGGTCAGGCTGCTGAAACTTTTGCAATCTTGAATATTGCTCAAGCTGGCGACCACATCGTTTCGTCATCAAACGTTTACGGCGGAACCTATAACCTCTTCAAGTACACACTGCCGAAACTTGGCATTGAAACTACTTTTGTAGAGAACCAGGATGACCTGAAGGAATGGGCTGCGGCAGTTAGGCCGAACACTAAGGCTTTCTTTGCCGAAACCATAAGTAACCCAAAGGTTTCGATTTTGGACATTGAAGGTGTAGCCGACGTGGCACATAAAAACGGCGTCCCTCTAATGGTGGACAACACCGTCGCAACCCCTTACCTAATTCGTCCTCTTGAGCACGGCGCAGACATTGTGCTGCACTCTGCCACCAAATTTCTAGGCGGTCACGGGACTATTGTTGCCGGTGCAATAGTTGATGGCGGAAAATTCGAGTGGAGTAAGTCTGACAAATTCCCAGGGCTTACAACACCTGATCCTTCTTACCACGGCGTAAATTACAGCGCTGCTCTAGGAGATTCGATTGCTTTCATCATCAAAGCGCGCGTACAGTTACTTCGGGATATTGGTGCAGCAATTGCCCCGGCGAGTGCTTGGCAGCTCATTCAAGGGATTGAGACTCTTAGCCTTCGAATGGAGCGACACGTTGAAAACGCAGAAAAAATTGCGGACTTCCTTGAGAAGCACAAGCAGGTTGAATCTGTGAACTATGCGGGTCTCAAGAGTTCACCCTGGCACAAAGCAGCAAAGAAGTACGCTCCAAAGGGTGCCGGTGCAATCGTCTCATTTGAGATTAAGGGCGGAGTCAAGTCAGGGTCAAAGTTTGTAGACGGACTCAGTGTCTTTAGTCACGTAGCCAACATTGGGGATGTTCGATCACTTGTCATCCACCCGGCCTCAACCACTCACTCTCAACTATCTCCAGAACAGCAGTTAACGGCCGGTGTGACTCCTGGTCTTATTCGTCTCTCTGTTGGGCTTGAGTCTGTAGATGACCTTATTGCCGATCTGGAGGCAGCTTTCGCTACAGCGCTTTAGTAAAGTCAGATTTCATCACTGAGCAGCAGGACCGCCAACTTATTGGTGGTCCTGCTGCGTGTGATGATTTCGGGGAATAAGAGCTAGTACCCGCGCCTAAATAGCGCCGGCAACCCCAGCAGGGTAGCAACCACCCAGACGCTCCTGTTTTGATAGGCCAGCCTCCAAAGGCCGCCGTGAATTGCTGAAAAGCACTGCAGATCAGTTGTTGTGTTCTTATTCGAGTAGGCCGTTGGATCTAGAACATCACGGGCCAGGGCAGCAGCCGAAGCTGATTTGGCAACGTCAACCTCAAATGGCTTGATTCCAAAAAGCGGTGCTCCAAGATAACTAGCCCTGAGGATTTTGTGACGAAGAACCGAGTTGGTTCTTGCCGGCGGGGAGATTTGATACGAGACCCTGAAGCCTGCGTAGTGGGCCAAGTATGCGCGCCAGCGCTGAGTTCGCTTCGAGAACGAATAGCTGGGGCCCTGCTGCTGAACCGAGGCATCAACCAGCATTAGCTTTTCACCAGTTTCGGATTCAAAAAACTTAGGTTTTGCGGGTCTTGCAGCACTCAGCAATCCAAGAAAGCTATCCCGGATTATTCTTCCAGGGCTTCGATTCTGAAACCTTGCAAGCTGATCCGCACCAATTGAAGCAGGACCGGGAGTTGAATCGGTTGGGGTTGCCAGCCAACTAAAAACCAACTTTTCTTTGCTGAAATTCTCCATCGCTAGAGAGGCAAGAGTTTCTTGAACCCCCTGAACTCGAATGTGATCAATCTTCGGGGTGTATACGTAGAGACCCAGGATAAATTTTTTCTCTACCTTCGAATAAAGGTCATTCATCCAACTGGCAATTTCGGAATATTGCTCAAGTAAGTTAAGTCCCGCAATTTGGGCAAGCTCGTAATCTGAAAGATCCGATAGAGAAGTAGTTCTGTCTTCGCGAACTACTGGAATCAGCATCTTGCCCCCTGAGTTTCGAGCCAGTGCAATTAGCGACTCCCAAGTTGCTGGATTGTTTCTTGCAACAACGGCCACCTCACCGCCCCACTTCAGCCAGTGTTCAGTTGGTGCAAACTCGGCAGCGCCAGCTACCGCAAATAACAAATTTCCATCCAATGCAAGATTGGGATTTTGATCCAAGAACCTAAAGGACTCTTTGAGTCCAGGCTCAGCCCAGCCGGATTCGTCCCAAGATTCGGCAACCTTTTCTAGCGGTCCGTTGTGGCGGGCAACCGCTATTGGTTCTTTAGCCACGGATCCCTGAATCACCGCGGTCTCAACAAGCTGAGAGGCAAAACCCATAGTCATCACGTTTGATAGCGGCTCACCAGCAGTTGTAGATAGGTGCGCGTGAAATTGGGAAAGCCCAGCAGCAGCCATCTTGGCCAGCAGCTCTGGGCTTTTGCCTTCCTCGACAGAAAGATCGCCATAAAGCCTTATGTACCACTTCCGCCAGTCGGTGGCCCCAGAAATGTTCTCGCGAAGGTTTTGATTATCGATGCAAGCAGACGCCAGGGTTCGCCTGGCAAACTCTGTGGAACGAATGTCTTTGCCAGTATTGGGGTCGAGGAATCTAATGGACACACTAAAAGCCTATTGTCTCGACGGGAATGCTCGAGCTTTAGCTAGGGTTGAGAGAACTCAAGGAGAAACCAACACATGTCAGAACTAAAGTCAAGAAACATCCTCGTTCTCGGAGCCTCGGGAGTCCTGGGTTCAACCATTGCGACCAAGCTTGCAGGCCTCGGAGCCCAAGTCATGGCAACCTCTTCAAATCTTGAGTCGGCTGAAAAGGTGCCGGGGGTTTGTAACCCCAGACTTCTAGTTGATCTTTCTACTCCAGAATCCATTCGAGTGCTAATTGAGTATTTGGTCGACTCAGAGGTGCAAATCGATGGCATCGTGAACGCAACCGGTGTTGTGGCGTTTGGAAACTACACCGAACTCGAGGCGGATGTCTTGCAGAAACTTTTTGCCGTAAACGCAACTGGACCGATTCAACTAATCCAAGGTCTGCTTCCAGCCCTAAAAGCTTCCGCTGCCGCCGGAAACGATCCATTCATTCTGACGATCTCTGGCGTAGTCGCCGAATCTCCAATGGCAGGCCTGGCCGCTTACTCTTCAAGCAAAGCTGCCCTCTACTCATTCACTCAGGCAATCTCCCGTGAATTAAGGCGAGACGGTATTAGGGTGATTGACGCTAGACCCGGTCACACCGAGACCGGTCTTGCAGGTCGCGCCATCGGAGGAACCGCTCCAGCATTTCCAACCGGAATGAGCGCCGAGCAGGTTGCCGACCGAATCGTTAAGGCAATTGTTGAAGATGAAAAGGATTTGCCGAGTAGTGCGTTTTAGTTTTAGCTGAGGATGTCTTTCGAAGCAAGACGTCCATAGGCCAGCGCTCCAAACAGGGCCACGTAGCCGAGTTGAAGAATCAAGTTAGAGCCAAGGCTCGCTAACTCAACTGGTCTTGGCAAGGTATTCCCAAAACCGCGGGCTAGACTTCATAAATGGAAGCTTTCGCAACGCGGTCAACCACCCACTTCAACCAGATTCTGGCCCAGGTTAGAGACGCTGGACTGTTGTCCAAAACCCCAAGTTTTTACATAATCCGACTAATTGTTCTAACCATTGCCGCAGCCGGCTTCTGGGCCCTGGGTGGTTATCTTGCGGCTCTGACTCAGGAAAACAAGCTTTGGCTTATAGCCGCTTTCGTACTCGTGGCAGGCCTTGGAGTGCTCAGCGCTCAGTACGGCTTTATCGCTCACGAAGCCTCGCACCGCCAGGTTTTTAGAAACAATAAGTTAAACGACTGGACTGGTTTGCTACTTGCAAACTTATTCGCTGGTCTTAGCTACGGCTTTTGGCTCAGAAAGCACAATAAGCACCACCAGAGACCAAACCAGATCGGTGAAGACCCAGATATCGCAATCCGCGTTCTTAGCTTCACAACCGAATCCAAGGAATCTAAGAAGGGCATTGAGCGCTGGTTCTCAGATCGACAGGGGTACCTATTTCCGCTTCTACTTCTATTCACCGGCTTTGACTTACTGGTTGATTCCTTCGCAGGCCTAGTTCGCAAAGACCGTAAGCTCTCGATTCGCATACTGGAATTTTCGCTGATGATGATCCGTCAACTAACCCCATATGTTGTCTTTGCCATTATGTTTGGCCCGATCTGGGGACTGGCTTTGTGGTTTGTGATGATGATGGCATTTGGATTTTTCATGGGTGCAGCCTTTGCCCCAAACCACAAGGGCATGCCGCTAGTTCCAAAAGATGCGAAATTGGATTTCTTTTCAAGGCAGGTGCTTACCTCAAGAAACATTAGAGGTTCATGGCTAAAGGACAACCTGATGGGTGGCTTGAACTACCAGGTTGAGCACCACCTATTTCCATCGATGGCCAGGCCTCACCTTCGCAAGGCTCACGAAATAGTTGTTGAGTATTGCCGCAAGCACGAAGTGACTCTGGTTGAGATGAACCTTTTGGCCAGCTACGGCGCAATCATGAGGCACCTGAACAAGGTTGGCCTCAGCAATAACTCTGATCCATTTGTTTGCCCGATGGTGGCTGAGCTTCGGCCAAGAAGCTAGTAGATAAATTATGAACATCTGGAAATTTCGGTTGGAAACCAAAAGCTAGTCCAGATGAAAATCTTTCGATATGTAGCAATCGCGCTTCCACTGCTATTACTTGTTGCGGTATCGACGCAGGTCCCGGCCCCTCCTGAGACAACTCAATTTCAGGCTGAGCCGGCGCCAAGCCAGAGCGAAAATTCACAGTCTGAAAATACACCCGTAGCCTGTAGTCAAAGCACTCAGGCGGCAGTCGAGGAAATAGTAAACGCGCAGACTCAAGCTCTCGCCAAAAACGACTACGAACTGGCCTACTCTTTCGCGTCTCCATCGTTTAGGTCAAGCGTGAGTCTGAATGGGTTTGTGGCCATCATTGCGGGAAGCTACGGACCGCTGATTGAATCTTCGGAACTTAGATTCAGTGATTGCCTAGCTAATTCCAATGGTGGCTTTGCCCTGATTGACGTTAGCTTTTTGCAGGGTGGGGATTTTGTCTATGCCCTTCGCTACCTAATGGTTGAGACCCCCGATGGCTGGAGAGTCGACGGAGCGAGCGACCTTGAGGTAGTTGGGGAAGGAACTTGATTCTTAGCAACTGGTAGGCCCCGTGGGAATCGAACCCACGACCCACGGATTAAAAGTCCGTTGCTCTAACCAACTGAGCTAGAGGCCCCTAGCAACGCAAAGCGTCTGGAACAGTCTAGCAAGCTAGCCATTACTTACCCTCCACAGCCTAGCTAGGGGGACAGCCTGTCTCACGCTTTAGGTGAAGTGAATTTGTTCGAGTGGGCTCTTTGACTTCTTATCCGGCCACTCCACAATCAGCATCGCGATAACCATCAGCGCTCCTCCGATTACCACTCTCAGGGCCAGAACCTCTTGACCCACCGCAACCGCAATAGCGGCTGCGAAGATAACCTCGGTGGTCAAGATGATTGCCACTCTCGATGGATCCATAATCGACTGGGCCCAGGTCTGCACCAAAAATGCTGCTGCGGTTGCAAATACCGCCGTGAATACAACGACTCCCCAGACCGATGCATTTGGGGGAGCCTGATAGCCATCAGCCAGCGCACCCATCCAGCACACGATGCTTCCAGCTCCCAACTGGATAACTGTGAGCGGGTAGATGTCTTTGGCTGTGCTCCAGACGCTCAGGCCCACGATGTGGCCAGCAAACAAAACCGCGCAAGCAATGAGCCAAACCTGAGCGGCATCTAAGGAGAAGCCGTTGAAGGAGATAAAAAGCAGCGCTATGAAAGCGGTGATTGATCCGATTAGTACCTTGCCTTGAACTTTCTTGCGATAGATCATCCAAAAAAGAATCGGTGTGAAGATCACATAGAGTCCAGTTAGAAACCCGGTGATGGCAGCGGTTGTGAGATCAAGGCCAATAGTTTGAGTGATGTAGGCAAGGCCCAACATCACTCCAAGGATAGATCCTCGAAACAATAGCTTTTTATCTATTGCCCTCAGTACTTGAGGTCTGATGGCAATCATGACAAGAGTTGCCAGGGTGAATCGGGTGGCAAGAAAATCAAAGACTGGCTGCTCATTGATGGCATCTTTCATCAGCACGAAAGACGCGCCCCAAGCAAATGTGACCCCGAAAAGGGCAATAATCGCCCAGTAAGTTTTAGTCATAATTTTTACCTGGTCTACACTTTGCGTGCGGTTGGGCCTGCCATGTTCTTGACCATGGAAGGAAAAACCAACCCGTGCATTGGCCAGACTGACCACCAGTAAGCGTGTCCCAAAAGTCCCTTCGGTGCAAACAAGGCTCGTTGAGTGATCACAGTTCCGGTTCCGGAGCCATCCTGTTCCAGGGCGAACTCCAACCAGGCAAGTCCTGGCATTCTCATCTCGGCACGAAGTCGTAATAGTTCAGGTCGGTTGATTGCCTCGACTCTCCAAAAATCCAATGCCTCACCCTCAATGAGAGTGTTGTCGTCTCTTCGCCCGCGGCGAAGACCAACCCCGCCAAAGAATCGGTCCACAATGCCCCGGACCTCCCATGCCCAGGTCGCAGTTGAGTAACCATTTCGGCCGCCGATGGCCTCAACTCTTTTCCAGACCGTTTGGATTGGATCCTCTGAGTGCAGGGTACGAACGTCGGTATACAAAGTTCCACCGGCCCAATCCGGGTCAGTTGGCAGTGGATCAGATGGCGTTCCTGGAACCGATGCGTTAGTCCAACGCGTTTCGACATTCGCCTCTTTGATCCTGGTGAGGGCTAGCTCAACGGCTTTTTTGAATGGGGTTAGTCCGTCCTTGGAATCTGGGATGAGCTTGCGAATTGAGTCGTCGCGCACGACGACCTCATTTTTCAAGCTCTCCACCAATCTTCTAGCGAGCGTTATCGGTACCGGGGTCACAAGCCCCACCCAACCGCTTGAAAGCTTTGGTGTCAGAACCGGAACCGGAATGATGATTCTTTTTCGAAGTCCTGCAGCCTCGGCGTATTTCATCATCATTTCGCGATAGCTAAATACCTCTGGGCCACCGATATCGAAATCTCCTGAAATAGACGAATCGATGGCGGCTGCGCCAACCAGGTAGCGAAGGACATCTCTTACAGCAATCGGTTGGATCTTGGTTTCGACCCAGCGCGGGGTTGTCATGATTGGGAGTCGTTCGGTTAGATATCTCAGCATCTCAAAAGACGCCGATCCACTGCCTATGACAATTCCAGCACGAAGCTCAATGGTTGGAACCCCAAAACTTTTTAGCACGGTGCCGGTATCGGCTCGGGACTGCAGGTGAGGTGACAGAAGTTCATTCTGCGCAATGATTCCACCGAGGTAGACAATTCTTTGGATGTTGGCTTTTTTGGCAGCGGCACCAAATTTCTCAGCGATGTCTTTTTCTTCTTGCTCGAAATCATCCTTGCTCATTAGGGCGTGCAATAGATAGTAAGCAACGTCGATACCCTCTAGCGCTTCATCGAGCGCGGTAACTTCATGGGCATCTCCCGAAACCACCTCGACGCGGTCAATCCAAGGATGATCTTTTAGGCGCTCAGGATTTCTGGCCAGGATTCGAACTCGGTAGCCGTGGGAAAGAAGCTCTCTGATTAGCCGACCGCCGATGTATCCGGTGGCACCGGTGACCAGGCATTTGGCCGGCTTGCCGTCTCTACCCAGAAGGGTTGGAAGGTCTTGGCTCACGGTTTCGATCATGGTCTAACCCTACATTTAGAAAATCTCTGGGCTAAATCCCCTAGAGACGCTCAGCCAAGCTCTGTTGTTCGACGGCGACCAGCCTTGGTTTTTTCCCAGCGATCGTCAGATGTAGCACGATAAAGTCTCCAGGCTTTAGGGCCTTAGCCTCTCGAATGAGATTTGCAAGCTTTGGTTCTGCGTAGCTTGCCAAAACTTCGGTGATGGTTGGAAGAGTTGGACGATGGGTGCAAAGTACCGAGGATCTAGCGTCAGAAAAAAGCTTCTTTGCTACCTTTGCGGTTCGAGCCGGACCCTTAGCGTTTCCCATCTCAGATAGCTCGCCGCGGTCGATGATCTTGTATCGATGGGCCTTGGCATAAGGAGTAATGGTGTCCTTGCATCGCCGCCAGGGGCTTGTGAATACCCGCTTTGGCCCGTAGGCGCTAAGAAGTCGAATCAGTTCTTTGGCCTGCTTTTTTCCCTCTGGAAGAAGCGGGCGCTTGCCATCTTCGCCCACGTAGTCAGCCCTTGGGGTGGCGTGCGCGTGACGGAGAATGATCAGCGGCTTTGTCTTTAGCATTCCATTGGATCTAAGTTCCATGAGCTCTTTCAAAAGGCCGCGGTCGTGCTGGTAGCTGAGTCTGGCAAATGCTTCTTCGGCCTTTAGCCAAACCACTTCCGACACTTCTTCATCGGGTTTGAATTTTGAACTTGCAAGTGCTTTATCAGAAACCTTGGCTACCCAGTAGTGAACAATTTTAGTTTTGGTTTTGTCTATCGGGTAAGAAACGGTTTCTAGAGGAACGCCGAGCTTAACCTTGAGCCCGGTTTCTTCCCTAACTTCTCGAACCGCAGCTTCAGCTAGAGTCTCGCCGCTGTCGACCTTTCCTTTTGGAAAGGTCCAGTCCTGGTATCGGCCTCGATGGATTATTGCCACCAAAAGGTCTTTTTTTACTTCTCTCCAACAAACTGCACCGGCAGCATAAACCTCTTGCAACCTAATTGCCCCGCGGGTTGGCAATTGACTGCATCATGGTGTCTTGGAAATCGCTCAGTTTGTTTCCTTCGTCGTCGAATTGGCTTCTTAGCCAAACCCCATTTGATTCCAATCGCCAAGAGGCAACTTGCTCACTCATAGCTAGTTCAAACATCTCTTGAATACTACCCACGTGTTCTGGCTCGCTCAGACGAACCAAGACCTCAACCCTTCGGTCTAGGTTTCTGTGCATCATGTCAGCAGAGCCTAAGTAAACCTTCGGGTCTCCTCCTCCAAAGAAGCTGAAGATCCGGCTGTGCTCGAGGTATCTTCCAAGAATCGAGCGAACCCTAATGGTTTCCGATAAACCTGGAACTCCAGGCTTTAGCGAGCACATACCTCGCACCACGATGTCAATTTGAACCCCAGCCATTGAAGCCACATATAGCGAGTCGATAATCTCTTCGTCGACAAGTGCGTTTACCTTGATGCAGATGCGAGCTTTCTTTCCTGATTTGTGGTGGGCAATTTCCTGCTCAATCAAATCAGTTAGCCCTTCACGAACACCGTTCGGAGAAACTAGCAGTGATTTGAATTCAGAATCCGGTGCATAGCCCGAAAGGTGATTGAACAACTTAGTTAGATCTTCACCAACTGCCTCGCGGGAGGTCAAAATTCCGTAGTCCTCGTAGTACCTGGCTGTTTTGGGGTTGTAGTTTCCAGTTCCGATGTGGCAGTAGCGAACCAGCTGGCCAGCTTCTTGCCTGATTACTAGAGCTAGCTTGCAGTGGGTTTTTAGTCCAACAATTCCATAGACCACGTGGACCCCAGCCTGCTCAAGCTTCCTGGCCCAGGTGATGTTGTTTTGCTCATCAAAGCGGGCCTTGATCTCAACTAGAGCAAGCACCTGCTTGCCGGCTTGAGCAGCTTGAATTAGCGCGTCAACAACTGGTGAGTCACCCGAGGTTCGGTAAAGAGTTTGCTTGATGGCAAGTACCTGTGGATCCTCAGCGGCTTGTTCCAAAAACTCCTGCACGCTGGTTGAAAAAGATTCGTAGGGGTGATGAACCAATACCTCTCGGTTTTTTAGCACGCTGAATATATCTAGCTCTTCGTCATCTCTGGGAATTAGGTGACGGTTAGTCACGACCGCGTGAGGGGGAAACTTCAGCTCAGGTCTTGCAACGGAGGCGATGTCGCTTAGGCCAGTTAGGTCTAGCGGTGAGGGAAGGCTGTAGACATCTTGAGAAGAAATATCCAATTCCCGAATCAACAGTTCAAGAACCTGCGGGTTCATGTCGTCGGCAACCTCTAGTCGAACCGGGGGACCAAATCTTCTGCGAAGCAATTCTTTCTCTAGAGCAAGAAGTAGGTTCTCTCCCTCGTCTTCATCAACTTCTAGATCTTCGTTTCTTGTGACTCTAAAGTTGTGGTACTGAAGTACCACCATTCCAGGAAACAGTAGACCTAAGAATTCACCGATGATGTCCTCGAGTGGAACGTAGCGAACACCCTCAGTACCCTCCGGAGCTTTGATTAGAACAAAGCGCGGAAGAAGTGGTGGAACTTTTACTCTTGCAAAGTGCTCTTTCTGAGTGTCTGGGTTTTGAAGCACAACAGCAAGGTTTAGAGATAGCCCCGAGATGTATGGGAAAGGATGGGCCGGGTCTACAGCCAAAGGAGTAAGCACCGGGAAGATCTGCTCTTGAAAATACTCTTGCAGCGATAATTTCTCGTCATCGCGAAGTTCGGGCCAGCGGACTAAGTTAATGCCGTAGTTTTCAAGCTCTGGTTCAATTACCTCCAGAAAGAGCTTTGCGTGACGAAGTTGCAACTCATGGGCTTCTTCGGAAATTTGGGTAAGAACCTCTTTGGGGGAAAGTCCAGAAGGGCTCTTAACTGCCAAACCGGTTGCCAGTCTTCGCTTTAGACCTGCAACCCTCACCATGAAGAATTCATCGAGGTTAGAAGAGAAAATGCTCAGGAAGTTAACTCGTTCGAGCAGGAACATGGTTGGGTCTTCGGCCAATTCCAGAACCCTGCGGTTAAAAGCCAACCAGCTAAGTTCACGATCCAGGAAACGATCGGCGTCCAACCCATCCCGTGATACGGGCAGGGTGATAGCCATGGTTTCTTCGGACATAGGCTCAATATTGACACGCCAAGCTGTCCAGTCGGTTAACTTTTTTTAAACTACAAGCTTGCAAGCTCGGAATCGCTTGGATTGAAGCGATATCCGACGTTTCTAACGGTTCCGATTAGGGCATCCAGCTCACCAAGTTTGGCTCTCAGCCTTCGAATATGGACATCCACAGTTCTGGTTCCACCGAAGTAGTCATATCCCCAGACCTCGCTAAGCAGTTGGTCTCTTGAGAAAACTCGGCCTGGATGCTGAGCTAAGAACTTCAGTAGCTCAAACTCCTTATAGGTCAGATCAAGTGGTCGACCATGGATTCTTGCTGAGTAGCTAGCTTCATCGATCACAACACCGGATGCATTGATGGTGTCGTTTTGACCAACCGACTTGGTTCTTGAGATTGCAAGTTTTACTCGGGTTTCTATTTCAGCTGGACCTGCAGAATCCAAGATGATGTCGTCTGCTCCCCACTCCGAGCTCATGGCTGCAAGTCCACCTTCGGACAAGATCACAATAAGAGGGGCAGACAAACCGGTTGCGATTAAGATTTTTGCCATCGCCTTCGATGAGGCCAGATCTTTTCTTGCGTCCAAGAACACCAGGTCATGTCCTGGGGCATTGACAAGGCTTGCCGGCTCCGCCGCGATGTATCGAACCCGGTGACTTAGTAATCCCAGGGCAGGTAAAACTTCTGATTCGGCCGCGGCCGTCAAAACCAGAAGCTGTGCCATGAATAACTCCAAATCTTTGTGCCAAGTTTAGCCATATAGTCCTTGGCCGCTAGGGCATGATTGAGATATGACCAAGCACTGGGGCCAAATCATAAGTATCTGGGTGATTGTTGCTGCTCTTTCGATTTGGGCCATCCTTAGTCAGAGCCAATCAACGGCCCCAGCCTGGTTCGGAACTATCTTGGCCGGTTCGGTCGCGCTGGTATCGCTTTATCACCTGTTTAGGGCAAAGCCCGAGGGCATAGTTCGAAAACTGGTCTACGTTGGCGGAGGCAGCTACCTAATCCTGGCAATCGCCACTGCCTACGTGCTTTTCCTAAGTTAGACTTTTACACATGCTCGCACTTGAAATCTTTTTCACCGGCCTCTTGGTACTGGCTTCTCTAGCCATCGGCTCTATTTCCTTCCTTGTTCTATACAAACTCTTCAAGGGTCAGAAATAGTTGTTCGTCTTACCAGAGGGTCTTCCGCTGGAACTTACTCCGCTTGCATTTTTAGTAGGTAAGTGGTCCGGCTCCGGAGTGATCTCCTACCAAGCCAAGACTCAAAAGATTGAGCAGGAGTTCACTCAAACTGTTGAGTTCAGCTACGACGAGCAGCCATATTTGGGCTACGTAGCAAAAACCACACTTCCCGATGGCACCCCGCTACCTACCGAGGTCGGTTTCTGGAGGTTGTCCAAATCCCCAGAGGCAGCCGACCACGGACCCGGTCTATTGCCAGGCACCGGCCAAAAACAAATTACAAGTCGCGAGCAGCTGGAAACTCTTCGAAATGCAACCGGTGGATTCGACATCGAGGCCTCGATGCTTCACCCGAGCGGTATCAGCGAGCTCTATGTTGGGCAGATTAAAGATGCTCGCGTGGATCTATCAACCGATGCTGTGATGCGATCAACATCGGCAAAAGAATATATCGCCGCCACCAGAATGTTTGGATTGGTGGAGGGCGCATTGCTGTGGGCTTGGGACATCTCAGCCCTTGGAAACCCGCTTGCCTCGCATGCCTCCGCAAGACTCGAAAGGGACTAAGAAATTGCTAGTGAAGGAGCACTTCGGCGACCCGATGATAGAGCAGCGCAAGCTTGCCGAGGGCGATGCAGTCTGTTTACTAAACGCTCAAGGGATTATTTCAGTAAGCGGTATCGACCGACTCAGCTGGCTACACTCGTTGCTAAGCCAGAACCTAAAAAACTTGGCTGCCGGTGATTCCGCAGAGGCACTGTTATTGGACCCGCAGGGTCGCATCGAACAAGTGATCAAAATAATTGACGACGGCCAAACTAGCTGGCTGATGGTGGATGAACCAAATACCCAAGCTCTGCTGGCCTGGTTAGAAAAAATGGTCTTTCGCATGAAAGTTGAAATCAGTAATCAATCAAAAGCCTTTGCAACCGTCGGTGCCGTGAAGCATCAAGTTGATCTTGCTTCTGTTTCAAACCAACACGCACTGGTTTGGAAAGACCATTGGCCCGGAGTTGTGCCAGGTGGCTACCGCTACTCAGAGCGCGTGGTGAATCATTCTTGGTTTGAGCACCTGGTTAGAGTTGAGGATCTAGCTCAGGCACTTTCGGGCAAAACACTGGCTGGCACCATGGCAGCTGACGGACTTCGGGTTGCAGCCGGAAGACCAAAGGCTGCTCTCGAGGTGGATGACAAGTCTTTGCCTCACGAGCTTGACCTACTGGCTACCGCGGTTCACTTATCTAAAGGTTGCTATCGCGGCCAGGAATCAGTTGCTAAGGTCCATAACCTCGGCCACCCGCCAAGAAGACTTACCTTCTTACACCTAGATGGCTCCGAGCACGCCCTACCTGATGTTGGCGATGAAATTCGCGTTTCAGGAGAGGAAAAGGCCAGAGGCAAGATTACCTCGGTGGCCCAGCACTTTGAGATGGGACCAATAGCCCTCGCGGTTATTTCCCGCTCGGTTCCAGAAGAGGCCGAACTAGAAGTTGTTGGCAAGCACGGTGTGATTTCCGCCACCCAAGAGGTAATAGTTCCGCAGTCGGCAGGCTCGGTTGCGAACATCCCAAAGCTTCCAAGACTAAATCTTGGCGCTAAGAAATAGCCTGAAACTCAACGCTTAGTTCGCCAAGCCTCCAGCGCTTTGGCTTGTTCTCAATCGGCCAACCAGCCAGAAGCATCGCCTTGGCCACCTGCACAAACCGCTGGGCAGAACCAAAGGCTCCAAAGCCACTTGCTCTTTCCCACTCCCGATCTAGATCTTTTAGGTAGCGGTGAATGTTGTTACCAGAAACATTTTTATGAATGAGAATTTTTGGAAGTCGCTCTTGGACCTTGCTTGGTTTTTCTAATCCTTGAAGCCGAAGGGACGAAGTAAAGCTCAGTGGGCCAGATTTATCGAGGGTGACCCAGCTTGCCACTCGACCTATTTCATCCGAGGTTCCCTCGATGATCAATCCAGTTTTACTAAGCCTTGATTGCATCAAGGCCCAAGCCGATTCAACTTCTGATTCCGAATATTGCCGAAGAACATTAAGCGACCTAATTAGATCAACGTCTTTTCGATCAGAGAACTCTGGCGGTATCGGTATTTCAAATCCTCCGTGGGTGAATGACAACCTTGAGTGCTCTAGCGGCTTTGCTTCCTGAACTCGCTCCGGGTCTATCTCCACTCCCAGAACTCGAACTCGGGGTGCTACTTTTTCGAGCCGCGATAGTAATTCAACTGCAGTTACCGGGGTCCGCCCGTAGCCAAGATCCACCGCCAAGGGCTGGGGTATGTCCTTTAGAAAGGTGAGCGAAGTGAGGTATCGGTCCACTCGCCGCAGGCGGTTGGGGTTAGTTGTTCCGCGAGTGATTGCGCCAACCGGTTTTTTCAAAGCCACCACTAAAAACTACCCTGCTCGGTAAACTAGGGGGTATGGCCACCCAACACACCCTGATACTGCTTCGCCACGGCAACAGCCTGTGGAATCAACAGAACCTGTTTACTGGATGGGTGGATGTAGATCTAAGCGATCAGGGAAGAGCCGAGGCCAAGCGAGCCGGAGAACTGCTTGCTCAATCAGGACTCAAGCCAGATCTTTTGTATACCTCTTTATTGCGAAGGGCTATCGAGACGGCAAACATTGCCCTGGATGAAGCAAAGCGAAGCTGGATTGAGGTCAAGCGATCCTGGCGCCTAAATGAGCGCCACTACGGCGCACTCCAAGGCAAGGACAAAGCCCAGACTTTGGCCGAGTATGGTCCGGAGCAGTTTCAGATCTGGCGAAGAAGCTTTGATGTTCCACCGCCCCCGATTGAAGATACCGATCAGTATTCCCAGGCGGGGGATCAGCGCTACGCCGATCTAGGATCAGCTCTGCCAAGAACCGAATGCCTAAAGGATGTTTTGGTTCGGATGATGCCACTCTGGGACCAAATCAAGAATGATCTAAAATCTGGAAAAACCGTTTTAGTCACCGCGCACGGAAATTCACTTCGCGCTCTTGTGAAGCACCTAGATGGTATTTCCGATGCGGACATCGCCGAGCTAAATATTCCAACCGGCATGCCGCTGGTTTATCACTTGAATGAAAACTTTGAGCCGCTAATAAAAGGTGGAGAGTACCTAGACCCAGAAGCCGCCGCAGCTGGAGCCGCCGCGGTTGCTAGCCAGGGAAAAAAGTAGCAGTCTATTACTCTGATTCGTTCCACTCACCGGTGGTGAGGTAGCTAACTTTGCTGGAGATGTCCACAACGTGGTCAGCGAATCTTTCGAAGTAGCGGCTGGCCAGTGTCACATCAACTGTGAACATGGCATTTTCTTTCCAGTCATCAGCCAAAACAACATCGAAAACATTTCGGTGTAGTTCGTCGACTCTTTCGTCCTCGGCCTGAATGGCTCGAGCCTGATCAACATCAGTGTTTCTAAGGACTTCGGTTACCTTGTTTGCAAGCTTGATATCCAGCGCACCCATTTCTTCGAAGGTGGAACGAAGTGATGCGGGAACGGCGGAGCCCGGGTAGCGGTATCTGGCAATAGATGCGATGTGTCCAGCCAGGGCACCCATCCGCTCAAGGGATGCACTCATGCGAAGTGCTGAAACCAGAATTCTTAGGTCTCTAGCAACCGGGGACTGACGAGCCAGAATCTTGATTACGAGCTCGTCTAGGGCAAGGGCTTTTTCCTCGTTGGTCTCGGAAAGGGCGATTGCCTCGTCAGCTTTGGCGACGTCGCCTCCCAGGAAGGCAGCCGAGGCCTTCTCCATGATTGTGGCGACCGAGTCAGAGATCTCGACCAGACGGTCCTGGACCTCGTGAAGTTCATTTTGGAATACCTGTCGCACTTGCAACCCCTTTCTAGAGTTATCTTGAGGCTTACAGTACTTAGTGAACAGAAGCCGAACAGATGCCAAACCTGAGATAAAAATAGCCCTCATTTATGGGTTATTTGCACCCCAGGTGAAAACCAGCCCATATTGTTAACAATGTGAACGACTTTAGTCTAGCTGCGATATTCCTAGTTATCGCTATCGCCATTGTGGCTTTTTTCATTGCGGGCTTTGTGGTGGGTCGACAGGGATTCCAAACCGAGATGAACAGTGACCCGATAGATTTCCCAGTTTTAGCTTCGGAGATTCTGGAACTTCTGGGTTCAGTAGGAATTCTTCTAGATCGAAACAACAAGGTAATTCGGATGAACAACCGAGCAGAGCCCTCCGGACTTGTTGTGCGCGGAGCACTTATGCATCCCGAACTATTTGATCTGGTGAGGCGGGCAAGAAATACCAATCAGGTCGAAACTTTGGATGGAACTATAAGTATTGGAATCCAAAAAGAGAAAATTGAACTATCGGCCAAGGCATCTCTAGTCGCAGGCGATTACGTTGTTTTGGTGATAGAAGACCAAACCCAAAAGTCCCGCCTCGATAGGACAAGACGTGACTTTATCGAAAACATCTCCCACGAACTAAAGACACCGATTGGTGCAATCGCTTTGCTTGCTGAGGCCATTCAGGGAGCCGAAGATGATTCTGAGACTAGAAACCGATTCGCAGGAAACTTAATCAAGGAATCCAATCGCCTGACTCACCTGGTCCAAGACATCATCGAGCTTTCTAGAGTTCAGTCCGAAGAAGTTTTGGCAACCGCTGAATTGATTGACGTGAATCAAGTAATTGCCGATGCCGTTGATCGAAACGAGCAAACCGCCAGAAGCCGAAACATCAGAGTTTTATTTCAGCAGGAACCGGGCCCCGAGGTATACGGCAACCGCGAGATGCTAACAACCGCGGTCAAGAACCTTATTGAAAATGCCATCAACTACTCTTCATCAGGATCACAGGTTGGAGTTGGTTCAAAGTCAATGGGGGATATAGCTGAAGTTTCTGTGACCGATTCAGGCGCGGGTATTTCACCAGAAAACCAGGCGAGAGTATTCGAGCGATTTTTTAGAGTTGACTCGTCCCGATCTCGAGAAACTGGCGGCACCGGGCTTGGCCTCAGCATCGTGAAGCACGTGGCCAAGATTCACCGAGGCGAGGTAAAGCTGTTTTCTCAACCCGGTGTTGGATCAACTTTTACCTTGCGAATCCCACTTGCAAAAAGCTCTGATCCTGTCACTGGAACCATCAAAGTCGTAGCGGAGGTTGACTAATGCCCAAGGTTCTAGTCGTAGAAGATGAGCAATCGCTTCGGGAACCACTGGTGTTCATGCTCGAAAAAGAAGGATACGAGGTCATCGAGGCCGAGAACGGTCAAGTCGCAATTGAGAAATTCGAAACTCTAGGTGCAGACATAATCTTGCTGGATCTGATGATGCCCAAACTCGATGGCAACCAGGTCTGTAAGCAGATCCGCCTGAGTTCAAATGTTCCAATCATTATGTTGACCGCCAAGGATGCCGAAGTCGACAAGGTGGTGGGTCTTGAAATCGGGGCCGACGACTATGTCACAAAGCCTTACTCCACCAGAGAATTGCTGGCCCGAATGAAGGCAGTGCTTCGAAGAAAGATTGAGCCATCGGTGGAAGCCGATTCGGTCCTTGTTGCTGGAGAGCTAAGGCTTGACTCCGACCGGCACCAGGTCACTCTTTCCGGTAAACAAATCGCTTTTCCTTTGAAGGAGTTTGAGCTTCTGGAGCTGCTGATGGAAAACGTCAATCGCGTATTAACCAGAGGTCAAATCATCGATCGGGTTTGGGGAGCAAATTATTTTGGTGACACCAAGACTTTGGATGTCCACATCAAAAGACTTCGCTCAAAGATCGAAGAAGATCCTGCAAGGCCAAAATACATTCAGACTGTTAGAGGTCTTGGCTACAAATTTGAAGTTTAGCTAACAGCTTCTTCTTCAACCTCGGGCACTACCTGACTCTCCAGGAGCTCCAGAAGAGAACGGTACTCAACCAGAGTTCCATCCAAAACCGGAACCTTCATACTGGCGTTCACGGTGTCCGACTCGAGGAAGAAAAATTGCGCGGTCTGACCGGGAACTTCAACAACCGGTGCGCTGATAGCTGGATTGCCGTTGTAGCCGATATCTATTTTCTGACCGGCCGGTACCTCGACAAAGAAATCAGTCTTGGCCTGGGTGTTTGGGTCCACATACTGGATTTTGATTACCTTGTCTTCGGATGCGACGCTCACGAGAGAGCCAACCAGGTAGCCATTGCCGGACTCAGCGACTAGATACATAAAGTTGCGAGCCTTAATCTGATCGAGATCAACTTGCTGTCCGTCGCTTGGGGAGTATGGCTGGAGGGATGCCACGTTGCCAGAGATGCTGCAGGCGCTAGTAGTCAAGGAAAGAGCGACTAGTAGGGCGGTGGCTGCTAAAGAGCGTACAAACAAAGGTTCCTCCTGTGGTTTATCACCGAGTTTATCGCACTATTAATTGGCCTTAGCTGTGGTAAAATAGTGGTTTCTGAAGGGAATCCAACACATGAAATTTGAGGTTGGCGAAACCGTTGTCTACCCCCACCACGGCGCAGCGAAGATCGTAGAGGTCAAAAACCGCAATGTGCGAGGCGAGACCCAGAAATACCTACAACTAAAGGTCGCCCAGGGGGATTTAACCATTTGGGTTCCAGCAGCCAATGTTGAGATGGTCGGCGTAAGAGATGTAATCAACCGCAAGGGTGTCCAGCAGGTATTTGACGTGCTCCGGGCCGAATTCATCGAAGAGCCAACTAACTGGTCCAGGCGTTACAAGGCAAACCTTGAAAAACTAGCCTCCGGTGACGTAGTGAAGGTTTCAGAAGTTGTTCGAGACCTTTGGCGAAGAGATCAGGACCGCGGCCTTTCCGCCGGAGAAAAGCGCATGCTTGCCAAGGCAAGGCAAATCTTGGTGTCCGAGCTGGCCCTTGCCAAAAAGACCGATGAGGAAAAAGCCTCAGCGCTACTAGACCAAGTTCTAGCCTCCTAGGAAAGACCAAATAGCTATGACCCCTCGCGCAGTGGCGGTGGTGCTACTGGCAGCAGGTCGGGGCGAGCGCTTGAAAGCCAATCAACCCAAGGCCTTTGTTGAGCTAAACGGTAAGTCCCTGCTGGAGCATTCCATCTATCGAGCCCTGGCAACAAATAATCTTCGACAGCTGATTATCGCGGTGCCGGAATCTCACCTTGATCAAATTCTTGAGCTTGAAAACCAGCTCGGTAGTCACGAAGTGGACATTCGAGTTGTGGTTGGTGGCGAAACCAGACAGCAATCGGTATCCGAGGCGCTCGCAGTATTAGCTGGAGGCATTGACACGGTACTGGTGCACGACTCGGCAAGAGCGCTTACTTCAACTGATTTGTTCAACAGAGTTGCCGATGCAGTTTTTGAAAACCAGGTTGGAGTCATTCCCGGTTTAGAAGTTGCCGACACCATCAAACGACACCGCGGTGACCTGGTGGAAGAAACCATTGACCGAGCCGAACTGATCAGAGCTCAAACACCGCAGGGTTTTCCAACTGAACTTTTGGTTAAGGCTCACTTGGCAGCAACTTCTGATTACACCGATGACGCTGCATTAGTGCAGGCATTCGGTGGCACCGTGATGATGGTTGAAGGCGAGCAGCAGGCCATGAAGATCACAACTCCGGAGGATTTAGAAATCGCCCAGGCTAATTTACTTGTGGGGGCCAGAACTGGAATCGGTTCTGATTCGCATCGCTTCAGCGAAGATGATTCAAAGAATTTGCAGCTTGGCTGCTTGGAGTGGCCGGGTCACCCAGGCCTCGAAGGTCACAGCGACGGCGACGTGATTGCTCACGCCATGGTGGATGCGCTGCTTGCAGCAGCGGGGCTTGGCGACATCGGATCAAACTTTGGTGTTGATAGGCCCGAATACCAGGGCGCATCCGGAGAGATTTTCTTGGCCGCAAC
This sequence comes from Rhodoluna limnophila, assembly GCA_945883505.1. Taxonomy (GTDB): domain Bacteria; phylum Actinomycetota; class Actinomycetes; order Actinomycetales; family Microbacteriaceae; genus Rhodoluna; species Rhodoluna limnophila_B. The sequence goes on along the minus strand of CAMCXL010000008.1, from coordinate 9,069 downwards.
TATCAAGCTTTTGAACAGCCACGATCTTGAGCCTGTGAATGTTTCAGTGCAATTGATTGGCAACAGCCCAAAGCTTTCGCCAAGGAGACTGGAGATTGAGTCTCGCCTTAGTTCAATAATCGGGGCTCCGGTGAGCGTTTCAGCCACCACAACCGATGGAATCGGGTTTTTAGGAAGCGACGAGGGGTTGGCGGCTGTGGCTACCAGTTTGGTTCGAAAGGTAGGCTTTAGCTCGTGACCCTGCAGCTTTTTGACTCGCGAAGCCAGTCGCTTAGAGAACTTAAACCAATCAAAGCCGGCGAGGTAGGCATCTACTTGTGCGGCCCAACCGTGCAGGCTGCTCCTCACTTAGGTCACCTTCGATCTGGACTGGTCTACGACCAGCTTCGTCGCTGGCTTGAAGCTGGTGGACTAAAAGTTACTCTCATTAGAAACGTCACCGATATCGACGACAAGGTGCTAGCTAACGCCAAGACAGAAAATAGGAAGTGGTGGGAGCTTGCCTTTTTCTACGAACAGCTTTTCTCCGCAGCTTACAAAAAACTAGATATTGCAATCCCAAGCTACGAGCCGAGGGCCACTGCAAATATCACCGAGATGATTGAACTTATTCAGACCCTGATTGAAAAAGGTCACGCCTATCAAGTTGAAGGATCAGCCGATGTCTACTTCAGCGCAGCCAGCTGGAAAGATTACGGCGAGCTCACCAATCAAAAATCAGAGGATTTAGTCGATGACACGGAAGCTAAGGATCGGGGTAAGAAGGACCCTCGAGACTTTGCACTCTGGAAGTCACATAAGGATTCAGAACCCAAGGACGCTGCCTGGAATTCGCCTTTTGGACTAGGACGGCCGGGTTGGCACATCGAATGCTCAGCGATGAGCGTTCGGTACTTAGGAACCCAGTTTGATATTCACGGCGGAGGGCTAGACCTTCGTTTCCCACATCACGAAAATGAACTCGCTCAATCTAGGGCTGCAGGTCATAACTTTGCTAACTTCTGGCTACACAACGGTCTCGTCAACGTTTCAGGACAAAAGATGAGCAAGTCACTCGGCAATTCAATACTTGCAAGCGATGTCCTTACTGATTCAAATGCGCTGGCTGTGAGGTACTACCTTGGTTCGGCTCAGTACCGCTCGGTACTGGATTACAACGAAGGTGTTCTCGAGGAGGCAGAAGTAGCTATCGAGCGAATTGGCACATTCTTGCAGCGAGCACTTAGAAGACTTACCGACACAAAGTTCCTGGATCAGTTAGATCTTTCCAAGCCTTCCTTCCCCGAGAAGTTCACCGATGCGATGAACGACGACCTAAACATTCCAGCAGCTCTAGCGGTGCTTCACGAAACTGTGCGGGAAGGAAACTCAAGCCTGGACGAAGAACTTCTTCAGGAAGCAGCCAAGGCCTACGCGGAGGTTTTGGCGATGGTTGATGTTTTGAACATCAACCCGGAGGCGAGCTTTTGGAAAAGATCTGGGTTTTCCGAAGAGGCAATGAGCGCTCTGGACGGATTGATTCAGCTGCTTATTGCACAGCGCAACCAGGCCCGCGAAAACAAAGACTTCGAAACTTCTGACCGCATTCGCGATCAGCTAAAAGCTGTTGGTGTGGTGCTTGAAGACTCCGCTGACTCTACCCATTGGAGCCTAGGTGCCAGCTAAACCAACCAGACCAGGTGCCGCAAAAGGCAAAAAGGGACCGAACGTTGGTACCGGTGGCCACGGCCGCAAAAGACTCGAGGGCAAGGGACCAACCCCAAAGGCCGAGGACCGCAAGGGTCACAAGGCGTTCCGTGCCAAGAAATCCGCCGACAAGAAAAAAGCTGCCGGAGTTCGGGTTTCTAGAAAAGGCGAGTTTGTAGCCTCTGGACCCAAGACCGCAGGGGTCGCGGGAGCTGCGGCTAGAAAAGGAAAGCGCATAACCAAGGCTTCCGAGAGTTTCGAAGTCTTGTCTGGAAGAAACTCAGTGCTCGAAGCGCTGCGCGCCAAGATTCCAGCCACGGCACTTTATCTTGCCTCCCGAATTGAAATGGATGATCGAGTCAAAGAAGCACTGACTTTGGCTAACCTTCGAAAGATTCCGATCAATGAAGTAACTCGTCCAGAAATTGATCGCTTGACCGGATTTGATTCGGTGCACCAGGGTATCGCCCTGCAGGTGCCGCCATATAACTATGCCCACCCGATGGACCTGCTTGAGAAAGTCTTGTCTCGCGGAGCAACTCCGTTGTTTGTTGCCCTGGATGGAATCACAGACCCAAGAAACTTAGGAGCGATTATTCGCTCGGTTGCAGCTTTTGGCGGTCATGGAGTTATTTTGCCGCAGCGCCGATCAACCGGAGTCACAGCAGCCGCCTGGAAAACTTCGGCGGGAGCCGCAGCTAGAGTTCCAGTTGCGCTGGCTGGAAACCTAAATGCCACCTTGAAGGAGTTCAAGAAAAAGAAACTCTTTGTTGTTGGACTTGACGGTGGTGGTGATATTTCGCTTCCAAAATTCAATCTTTCTGGCGAAGCTATGGTGCTAGTGATTGGATCCGAGGGTAAAGGCCTGTCCCGACTGGTTCAGGAAAACTGCGATGCAGTTTTGTCTATTCCAATTGCCAAAGACACCGAGTCACTAAACGCCGGTATTGCGGCGTCGGTGGCGCTCTACGAAATATCTAAGTCCAGACCAAAACTCTAGACTTTATCGCGCCAGTCGCCTTCTTCATCCTCGTCGGCCTCTATGGTTCCAGAAGGTATTGCGGTAGGCAACGTGATTGCCTCGGTTGGGGTGGCAAGAAGCGCTTCTTCGTCTCTTCTGTGCGCGAGCACATTCTCGACGTAGGAATTCACTGCGTCAATCAAAGGGATACCCTTTTGCTGGTTCTCGGCCAGAAACCAGCGATGCTCCAACACCTGATGGAATATCTCGGCCGGCTCGAGCCTGCCGGAGTATTCCCTCGGAATTGATTTCACGACCGGCTCGAAGACCTCACTCAACCAGCGGTGGGCTAGAACCTCTTCATCGTCGACCGTTCCGTACTTAACCCGGAAGGCATCCAAATCATTGAGCAATCTTCTTGCTTGATTTTCCTGAACGTCCAATCCGGTCAGTCGAATAAGTCTTCTGGTGTGATGCCCGGCATCAACCACCTTGGGCTGAATCTTTACGCTTCGGCCATTTGCTTCCGTTTTGATCATTAGCTCTTCAATGTCAAAGCCGAGCTTGTTCAGCCGCTCCACGCGTTGGGTGATTCTCCAGCGCTCGTCTTTGTTGAACACTTCAGCCGCGGTTAGTTCTTTCCAAAGCTCGGTGTATTTATTGACAATTCTTTCGCTGGTGGCGTTTGGGTCTACCCCAGGACCGGCCCTACCGCTGGCTACCAAATCCATTAGCTCACCGGCAATGTTTACCCTCGCAATTTCCAAATCGTTTTCGCGCTGACCATTTGATAATCCGCTCTCATACAGCTGACCAGTTTCGGCATCCACCAGGTAAGCGGCAAAAGAGCCAGCATCACGTCGAAACAAAGTGTTAGATAGCGAAACATCGCCCCAGAAAAATCCTGCGATGTGAAGTCGCACCAGAAGCAAGGCAAGCGCATCCACCAGCCTGGTTGCGGTGTCTGCCCTAAGTCCCTGCGACCACATCGCACGATAGGGAAGTGAAAACTTTAGGTGTCGGGTAATTAATACAGCTGGTAATTCTTCGCCCTGGTCGTCTGAACGATTTTTGATGATGGCGAATGGTTCAACGCAAGGTACGTCAAGTTTTTGTAGATTCTTCAAAAGCTCATATTCGCGCTTGGCAAGATCTGGCAGCGTCTCTTTGATTGCAATCACGTACTTGCCAAGGTGCGCGAAGCGCACGGTGTGTCTAGAAAGGCCCTTGGGCAAAGCAGCGATGTTCTCCGCTGGCCAGTTTTCCAAAGGTAACTGCCACGGCAAATCCAGCAGTGCTGGATCTACCGTGGCAGCAGTTATGTCTAATGCTTGGCTCATTGAGCTAGTTCAGGCGCTCCCCGGTTTCAACATCGAATAGGTGCATGATGCCACCCGCTGGGGTAAGGAAGACGGTGTCTCCCTTGTGTGGGTGGTCTCGGCCGTCAACCCTGGAAACCAGTTCGTGGTGAGCACCGTCGATAGTTGCCGATCCGTATAGGTAGCCGTCAGAACCTAGTTCCTCGACCACGTCAACCTCGACTGAGATTCCTTCATTGCCCGAGACAACCAAGTTCTCTGGTCTTACGCCCAGGGTGACCAGCTTGGCGTTGGTCTTGGAAAGCACAGCTCTATCAATCTTGACCACGGTGTTTCCAAACTGCACCCCGCCTTCAACGATTGGAAGCTGAAGTAGGTTCATCGCAGGCGAGCCAATAAATCCTGCCACGAAGACATTCTTTGGGGTCTCGTAGAGCTCCCTTGGAGTTGCAACCTGCTGAAGCACGCCGTCTTTTAGAACAGCCACCCGATCACCCATGGTCATGGCTTCAACCTGGTCGTGGGTGACGTAAACGGTTGTGACACCGAGCCTGCGCTGAAGCGAGGCAATCTGTGTTCGGGTCTGAACTCGAAGCTTGGCGTCGAGGTTAGATAGCGGCTCGTCCATCAGGAATACCTGAGGCTTACGCACAATTGCACGACCCATGGCAACGCGCTGACGCTGACCACCAGAAAGTGCCTTTGGCTTGCGGTTTAGGTAGGGCTCTAGATCTAGCAGCTTGGCTGCGTCAAGAACGCGCGCTGCGCGCTCTTCTTTTGCAACACCTGCGATCTTAAGAGCAAATCCCATGTTCTCTGCAACTGTCATGTGTGGATACAGTGCATAGTTCTGGAACACCATCGCGATGTCGCGATCTTTTGGTGGGATGTTGGTGACGTCGCGGTCACCAATCAGGATTTGTCCGCCGTTTACTTCTTCCAGTCCTGCGAGCATGCGCAAGGTGGTGGATTTTCCGCAACCGGATGGACCAACCAAAACTAGGAACTCGCCGTCGGCGATTTCTAGATCAATTGCGTCAACTGCTGGGACTGTGCCGCCGGGGTAAACCCTCGAGGCCTTCTGGAACTTAACTGATGCCATGATGTATCTCCTTCACCGGCAGGTACGTGCCGGACGATCCTTAGTGAATTCGCTTACTCAGCAACGCTTAGCAAGTACTCCTAGTATCGCACTGGTTTCCCCTCAAGAAACGGGGCCTGAGGAGGGGTTCAGAATCTTGCTATAAACTACCCAGATGACCTCAAATACCCCAAGACCCACCAGATCTGAGCAGCGCGAGGCTGCCAGAGCCAAGGCCAAGGCCCTCCGGGAGCAACAGCAAAAAGGCGATAAGCGTAAGCGCGTCTTTATTCAGCTTGGAATTGCTATCTCGGTGATTGTGGCCGTTGGGGCCGTTGCATTCACAATCTTTAGCGCCAGTACCGCGTCAACAGCGGTTCCAACTAACGCCACTTATAACGACGGCGTCAAGGTTGGTGCCGGACTCAAGGTCTTCACTCCAACTTTCACCCCAACCTCCCCGACCGGCGAAGAGCCCATCGAGATCATCATTTACGTTGATTATCAGTGCCCAATTTGTGCCATCTTCGAGCTGCCAAACAGCGAGCAGATCAAGAACTGGGTCGATACCGGTGCCGCCACAGTGCAGATGCACGCCCTTTCTTTCCTAGACGGACGCGGTTCCCCGAACGCCTTCTCTTCCAGAGCCGCAAATGCTGCCATTTGTGTTTCCGAGCATTCACCGGATAACTTCTTCGCATACAACACCAGACTCTTCCAGTCCCAGCCAACTGAGGGTGCACCCGGACCAGAGAACAGTGACCTCATCAGCTTCGCTGAAGAGGTTGGAGCAACCAACCTCGATCAGCTATCAAGCTGTATCAACAACAAGGACTTTGGAAACTGGATTAAGGACTCAACAGAGCGTGCTTTGACCGAGCCGATTCCAGGATCTGAAACTCAGGTCAGTGGAACACCGACTGTTTTGGTCAATGGTGAGCAGTACACCTGGAACACCGGTGAAGAACTTGCAAGCGCAGCTAGATTTGCTCAGTTTGTTCAGTTCGTAACTTCTGGTGGAACTAATTAGCTCGCAAAAAAATGCATAGAAGACAATTCCTCGCGGCTACGGCCGCGGGGTTTTTGTTTCCCGAAATAGCCAACGCTTCAAATAGCCCACTGGTTGTCCCGGACCCGGTTATTCGTGAGCGAGTTGCCTCACCGCTTGGACCACTTGGGTTTCAAAAAGCTGCCCTTGAAGAAGGTAGGAGAGTTCGCCTCCCAAAATCTGATGTGAAGCGAATCGCCTGGACTGTGGATGACGGGGCCAGCACCGAAGGGGTTAGGGACTACCTCGACTTTGTAGAAAGATTTGATCTCCGAATGACTTTTTTCATCAATTCGACCTACCCAGCCTGGAGAAAAAACCGTAAGCAACTCCAAGAGTTAGTCGAGCGAGGAAATGTTCAACTTTCCAACCACACTCACTCTCACCCGAGCCTGACTCGTCTTTCGAGCTCGGGAATCCGGCAAGAGCTCAAAAAGTGCCACGAATTTATTGAGGATAACTTCGGGGTTAGCGCCAAGCCTTACTATCGACCTCCCTACGGTCGAATCGATTCAAGGGTGATTCAGGTTGCAAACGACATCGGGTACACCTCACCGGTGATGTGGAGCGGATCTCTTGGGGACTCCTCTTATCAGCGGAAGCAGTACATATTGCAGCTTGGCAATAAGTGGATTCAAGACCGTACCATTTTGCTTGATCACTTCAACTCAAGAACCCCGAGGTATGTCTTCAAGGAGCTCGCCAAGATGCTAAAGCGTCGGGAGCTATTGACTGTCACCCTGGATGATGTTTACTACACCTAGCCACACCGGCATCGGCTTGGCCTAGATTTAGCTTTTTGGGTAAGCTAGGCGGGTACTTGAAGCTAAAGCTATTGAGTGCAGGCCGACCTGGCGCAATTGGTAGCGCACCGCACTTGTAATGCGGGGGTTAGGGGTTCAAGTCCCCTGGTCGGCCCTGCTAGAGCCAAATCAGAATCAAAGTCAGCACCGGAGCAACAACCAAAGCCGGCAACATGTTGCCAACCGCCACCTGTCTAAGCTGCAGCAGCCTAAGCCCAACCCCCAGAAGCAAAACTCCTCCGGTAGCGGTAAGGGCTGCAATAACCGGAGCTGACATCACCGATCCGACTGCGAATGCCAACCCAGTAAGAAGCCCTTGCCAGATTCCAACCGGAATTGCCGACAGGGCAACCCCCCAACCTAGGCTTGCCGCAAAGGCAAGAGAGGCAAAGCCGTCGAGGATCGATTTAGTGGCAAGCTGCTCGATGCCTTGACCTAGGCCATCACTAAGGGCACCGAGGATTGCCAGGGGACCGATTGTGAACACAAGTGATGCATTTACAAATCCAGTTATGAATTTCTCTTTGGAGTCCTTGGATCCCTTGCCGGCAAACCGCTTTTGCAAAACCGTACCGAATTTTTCAAGTCGCTGCTCAATTTTTAGAGCAGAACCAATGATGCCGCCAATCAAGATTGCACCTATGACAATCAGGAGGGGAATGCCAGGGCCAACCGCGGATACGAACTCGTTATCAAGAAGTGAAATTACGTTCAGGCCACCCAGAACTAGAACTACCAGGCCCAGACCGTCGGTTACAACTCTTGAGGTTTTATCGCTTAGGCGATTGCCGATCAGGATGCCGACTGCGGTTCCAATAAGGATTGCCAGGACGTTGATAATCGTCCCCAGACCAATAATCAATTTAGATTTTTTCCTTGCTCGATGCTTTAGTTAGCTTGCTCGAAGGTAATGCTAACTGAGTTGATGCAGTATCGATCTCCGGTAGGGGTTTGTGGGGCGTCCTCAAAAACGTGGCCCAGGTGCGAGCCGCAGGCTCGGCAGCGAACTTCAACTCTTTTCATGCCCAGGGTGTTGTCTTCCAGTAGCTCGACCGCATCGGTTGATTTTGGTTCGTAGAAACTTGGCCAGCCGCAGTGCGAATCAAACTTGGTTTCTGAACGAAACAGTTCTGCCTGGCAACCTCTGCAACGGAAGATCCCCATGCGCTTTTCTTCCAGAAGGGCTCCGGTGTAGGCCCGCTCAGTGCCAGCCTCTCGTAGCACGTGATACTCGAACTCTGTAAGTTCCTCGCGCCACTGGTTTTCAGGCTTCTGAATCGGGTAGTTCATATTGGGGCTACCTTTCTTAAGGGGTTGATGCCTAATATAAAGGTCCCCGACCTTTTATAAAAAAGAGCTGCCATGCCCAAGGTACTTGAAGATGAATTCGACACCGTTTCCGGTGTTGGAGGAAAGCACCTTGCGCCCAAGCGCCCACTTGACTACATAATCTCCTTTTTGACCCTTACCTTCTTATCGGCGGCTTTAGCCGGGGGAGGGATCTTGGGACTTCAGCTTTGGGACACCGGAGTTATTCTTTCTGGGCTAGTAGCCCAGGAAGAATCTGGGGTATCGGATCTAGATCTGGCGATTGTGGATGGCACCAATACCGGGGTAGGACTCTCAATCGGGGAGCAACTTCAGGAGCAGGGCTGGAGCGTGGTTGCTGCCACCAGCCTGTCGGACCTTGATCCGGCTCTTGAGCCAGCGCCAGAAACCCTCATTTTTGTGACGGCTGAGCAGTATAGGCAGGAGGCAAAAGGCCTTCTTGAGACCTTCCCCGGGGCCCTAATCCAGGTCTCTAGCCAGTTTTTAGCCCCAATCACGGTCTTGATTGGCACTGATTTCCTAGGGTAAATGTTCACCTTCAGGCAAGGAAAAATTTCTTTACTTTATTGGCTTATTCAGGGATAGAGTGGAAGAGGTCGTAGAAAAAGCCCTAGCCCTAAAAGCTGTTGGTTTAGTAATGCAATCCTGGATCCCCCGGTTTGGAAGCGACTGAGTTAGATAACCCCAGGGTTTTCGAAGCTGCATTCAAACACAAGGTAACAGGAGAAACACATGGCACAAGGAACCGTAAAGTGGTTCAACGCTGAGAAAGGCTTCGGCTTTATTACTCAGGACGGTGGAGCGGACGTATTCGTTCACTTCTCAGCTATCCAGGGCGATGG
>CAMCXL010000007.1 GCA_945883505.1 Rhodoluna limnophila | reverse complement strand
GGCAAGGGCAAAGCCACAGACTTACTCGGTGATCGAGTCGACTACGTAGTTAGATACCAGGGCGGAAACAACGCCGGACACACAGTCGTTATCGGGGATAAGAAGTTTGCTTTGCACCTACTGCCTAGTGGCATCCTTACACCCGGAGTAATTCCAGTTATTGGAAACGGTGTTGTGATTGACCTTTCGGTTCTAATCAAGGAACTAGATGGCCTTATTGAAAAAGGCGTAGATGTTTCAAAGCTAAAGATTTCAGCCAATGCACACATCATTACGCCCTACCACGTGACAATCGACAAAGTCTCGGAGCGCTTCCTAGGAAAGCGCGCCATTGGAACAACCGGTCGCGGCATTGGCCCAACCTACGGTGACAAAGTTGGTCGTCTAGGAATTCGTGTTCAGGATCTATTTGACGAGAGCATTCTTCGTCAGAAAGTTGAAGCAGCACTAACTCAGAAGAACCAGCTGCTTTCAAAGGTTTATAACCGTGCCGGAATCAAATCCGAAGAAATTGTTCGCGAGTTACTTTCTTTCACCGAGCGCCTAGCCCCAATGGTTTCTGATACCGCCCTAGAACTTCACCAAGCCCTCGAGGCCGGAAAGACTGTCTTGCTCGAAGGTGGTCAGGGAACACTTTTGGATGTTGACCACGGAACCTATCCGTTTGTGACATCGAGTTCACCTATTGCAGGTGGTGCAAGTATCGGCTCTGGTATTGGACCCACCCGTATCGACTCGGTGATTGGAATCCTAAAGGCTTACACCACTCGCGTTGGAGCAGGACCATTCCCAACCGAGTTGTTTGATGAGTGGGGCGAATTCCTTCGCGAGAAGGGTTTTGAGTTTGGAACAACAACCGGAAGAGAGCGTCGCTGCGGTTGGTTCGATGCTCCGGTTGCAAAATTCGCAACCCGGATCAATGGTCTAACCGACATATTTTTGACCAAGCTCGATGTCCTAACCGGCATCAAGGAAATTCCGGTTTGTGTGGCATACGACGTTGATGGTGTCCGAATGGAAGAAATTCCTGTATCCCAATCTGATTTCCACCACGCCAAGCCGATCTATGAAAGCTTCCCAGGTTGGGATGAGGACATAACCGGTGCCAAGAAGTTCGAAGATCTTCCTAAAAACGCTCAGGACTACGTGCTGGCCTTAGAGAAACTATCTGGAACCAGGATCTCGGCTATTGGAGTTGGACCAGATAGAAACGCAACTATCGTGCGTCACGATTTGCTTCGTGCCTAAAGCAAAAGTTTTTAGGGTTTAAACAAAACCGGAATAACAGCATCTAACCAGATGCTGTTTTGGCCATCGGCCGAAGAAAAGTAAATTGCCGCATCGGCTTTGGCGTAGCCGCCATTTTGGAGTAAGAACTTAAAGACACCTGGGGCGTTTTCTTCCGGCACGTAGCCAAGTTTTAAACCCGAAATAAAAACGGCGACTGCTGTTTTGCTGTGTCTATTGGCTGGATCAACTACCAGGGTTGCAACATCGTCCCAGTCCCGGCCATCGATTAAGCCAAGGTTTTTCTGAAGTGCTGAGAAGTTCTGCGCGTAGAAGCTTTCTCCAACCACTTCGAAGCTGAAGCTCTCATCGCCAAGCAGCTCTCTGGCGCCAGCAGCGGTTAGCGCACGCTCGGCGTCCAGGATGTTGGGAAGCGGCTTATCGCCAACAATTTTGAGGGTGTCTGCCATGAGCGCTTGCTTCCTAGCCTTTGAGATATAGACCCCAATAGCTATCAGCCCACCTAATACCAGCAGTAGCCAAGGGGCTGACTGGAAGAACTGAGCCCCCAGGGCGATGATCAATACCCAGGCAATAATCCCCATACATGTGCGCATGTTTTCCAATCTAGGCCACCGGTAAGACAAATTATTGGTTAACTTATGTTGTGACCAGCAGTGAATACGCAACTGAGCCAGGCCAAGACGACGAGGCCATCGATCGTTGGGGCGCAGCGACCCTCGGCCAAGATCCTCTTCTTGCAAGCTTCACTCTTGAGCCCTATGCGGCCGTTAGGCCGCATGTTCCGTTTTATCGGTTCTTTCACTACCCGGATGTTTTAGATCTTCGAAGAAGCGGCTTCGAGGTCGAGCGGTTTATTCCAATCTTTGATTCGCTCGATAACGCTCGCTATTCCCAGGCCATTCAGATTCACCAGCTGCTAAAGCACGGTCAAGGCTCGATGCTTTGGAATCCTCGAAGGGCCAGAGAATTTGAGTTTAAGATCAGAGCCTCCTTCCACAGACATGGCCTATCTGATGTTCCAACCCTTCTTCGAAGAATGCTCGGTCGAGCATTTCCGGATGATTCGATCAGCACACTTTCTGTGAGTTTGCTCAATGTCTACTTCTGGGCCTGCCTTGCGGAGATTGCTAGAGATTACGCTTGGAGTGCACCACAACTTTTGACCTATGCCGATTACCTTGACTATCCGCTTGAGATAACTGGCCTTAGCCCACAAAGGAACCAAAACGCAGCGTGAAAATACTTGCTCTTTCTCTAGCTTCAGTGTTTTTACTTACCGGGTGTTCAGTCTTAGGCGGAGACGAAAACGACGCTGCCGCCTGCAAGGAACTAGCGCTTGTGGTTAGCGGAACCGAAGTGAACCTGGACACCCTAAACCCACAAAGCATTGCCCAAACTCTCCGCAGCAAAGTTCAATCGCTAGCCGGAGAAGGCTTGGCTCCTCGCATCGATGCCTTAGCCGCCGCTCTCGAGGGAGCCGAAATTGATGCCGCTGCAGCTTCAGCTGCAGCATCTGAAATTGGTGTTCAGTGCATGCTAAGCGGAGTGATGTTTGACTTCACCGGCATCGGCCAGTTACTTCAGTAGCTTGATGCCCCAACTGCCAGAGCGGGTTTGATTTGGCTCTAGCCAAATCAAGTCCTGCTTAGAGTTGAAGGCATTCACCTCTGAAGTTGAGGGTTCAATGGCAACAGCACTAATTGGACCAGAATCAGTTTCAAAGCTATCGGTTGTGTATACCACGATGTGCTTGAAGATATCCTCTTGCCAAACCACAACACCTGATCCGTCCTCAGTCAATAGCTTTGTGGTTGCAATACCTTTCTCAAAGTAAAGATCGGTGTAGTCATCGTCTAGTCCGGCTGCGAGGACTTTCTTACCCACGCTCAGATCTTTAGCACTTGAAGCGGTTGGGATTTTTCCAGTTGCAATCAGGTTCGAATCCAGATCGAGGACAGTTTTGGCATCGGACTGGAGAAGCACTGGGCCTTTGGCCCAGCTGGTTGAAAGGTAAGGATGAAATGCAATTCCAAAGGGAGCTTTCTGGTTCGAAAGATTGCGAACCGCAAAGCTAACAAAAAGCTCCCCGTCTTCCAGTTCGTAAGAAAGAGCTAACTTGAGCGAAAACGGATAACCGGCAGATTCAGCTATATCTATTGTCAACTCAACTGACTGATCTGATTTACGCTTTATTTCAAAGCTTCGGTTATAAACCAAACCATGCAGGGCGTTGTTTCGCTCCGGTTCGTTGATTGGAACTTCCAAGTTCCTACCGTCGGGGAGTGAATACTTACCCCCCGCTATCCTGCTGCTCCATGGGGCCAGAACAACACCGGCGTAAAGTTCTGGGAGATCTTTGGCTAGCTGCTCGATAACTTTGATTCCCGAAAGCTCAAGCGCCAAGATACCGGCACCAACTGGTGAAATTGTTGCACTTGACCCGGTTGCTAAGTCCGTAAGGGTGATTAGGGAATTAGTCATTAGCGCCGAAACAAAAACACCGTGTAGGCGGCCGAGAAACCAAAGCCAACAGCTGCATACAAATACGTGAACCAGTTAAGTTCGGCAGGAATTGCAAGGGTCAAAGCCCCAAGGCTAAAGGCCGCAAACTGCATCACCCGGGCTGAAAAGCGAACGCCCTTCAAAGAGCCATAGAGGCTAACCGCAAGCATGTTGCCAGTTAGCGCAACTAGGGTTATCGCAATCATGCGCATTGACCAGACCTGGTCAGCCCCAGAGGGAAGTGCCAACAGGTCAAGAAAAAGCTCTGGTAGGGCAAGCAAGAAAAGAGCACTAAGGCCAAAGACGCTTGCGCCCAACCTGAGCACAATTCGGATCGGGTGCCTTTCTTGGGTTTCGGTCATAACAAAATGCTAACCAAACAGTTCTGGAAGAGTTGCCTTCCAAGGTGTTCTTAGCTCGTCTATTTTCCAGGTGGCCAGGTCTTGAATCTCTAGCTCGCCGGTGTTATCGGTGACACCAATTCGAAGTACCGGAATGCTCCTTGCATCACAAAGACCAACGAACTTCACATCGTCCTCGCGGCCGACGCTCACAAGCACACGACCGGTGCTTTCAGAAAACAGCGCAGCGGTTTTATCCACGGCGTCTCTTTCACAAATCTCTGTGATCCAAACCCTAGCTCCCATGTTGAATCGAAGGACCGATTCGGTCAGGGCCTGAGCAAGACCGGCTTCAGATAAATCGGTTGCCGAGGCAATAAGTCCCTGAAGGCTTGCCCCGTGCAGCAGTTCCGCGAGGGCCTTCTCGTGAGAGAGATTAACCGTTGGCGGAAGACCACCCAAGTGATCGTGAACTACCTCGGCCCAAACCGAGCCATCTAATTCATCTTTTGTGACGCCGAGCAAATAAATATTATTTCCCTCGTCTTGCCAACCGGAAGGAATCCGTCTTGCAACATCGTCGATTACGCCAAGCACTCCAACTACCGGAGTTGGATAAATTGCTGTGTCACCGGTTTGGTTATAGAAACTAACGTTTCCACCGGTGACCGGAATTTCAAGTGCTAGGCAGGCATCGGCCAAACCGGTAGTTGCTTGCTTGAACTGCCACATCACCTCTGGGTTCTCAGGAGAACCAAAGTTCAAACAATTAGTCACGGCCAGTGGCTTGGCGCCACTGGTTGCAACGTTTCTATAGGCCTCAGCAAGAGCAAGTTGTGCTCCCTGGTATGGATCTAGTTGACAATATCTGCCGTTGGCATCGGTTGCAAGAGCGACCCCAAGCCCTGATACTTCAGAGACGCGAATCATTCCGGCGCCATCAGGGTATGCAAGAGCGGTGTTTCCACCGACGTAGCGGTCATACTGATCGGTCACGTAGGACTTATCGGCCTGGTTCGGAGAAGAGACGATTTGCACAAACTGGGAAGCCAAATCGGTTGAGTTCTCATTAGCGCGGTAAAGACCGCGGGATTGAACTGAGTCTTCGTTTAGTGACTTCTGCCACTTCGGCTTTCTCACCGGTCTTTCGTATACCGGGCCATCGTGAGCCACTGTTCGAGGTGGCACATTAACAATTTCTTCCTTACCCCAGTTTATCAACAGTCGGTCTTTTCTGATGACCTTGCCAAGCACCGAGTATTCAACTTCGTGCCTGTTGACAATTTTCTTGAAGGCCCTGAGGTGCTTTTTAGGAACGATAGCCATCATTCGCTCCTGAGACTCACTCATCAGGATCTCTTCGGGGGTGAGTGACTCATCGCGAAGCAGTACCTTCTTGAGCTGAACCTTCATGCCCTTACCACCGTTGGATGCAAGCTCACTAGTCGCACAAGAAATACCAGCACCACCGAGGTCTTGAATACCGGATACACAACCAGCTGCAAATAACTCAAGGCAGCACTCGATCAAAACCTTTTCGGCAAATGGGTCACCAACTTGAACTGCTGGTCTTCGAGATGGTCCATCGGCGTCAAAAGTTTCAGATGCGAGCACAGAAACGCCACCGATTCCATCGGCGCCGGTTCTTGCTCCAAACAAAATAACCAGATCGCCTGCTTTGTCAGCCTTGGCAAGTTTGAGGTCTTCGTGCTTCAAGGCTCCAATGCTCAGGGCGTTAACCAGTGGGTTTCCCTGGTAGACCTTGTCAAAGACAGTTTCGCCTCCGATGTTCGGTAGCCCTAGACAGTTGCCATAAAAAGAAATACCGTCAACAACGCCGTGAACCACTCGAGCGGTGTCGGGGTGCTCGGGAGCACCAAAGCGAAGCTGATCCATAACCGCAATTGGTCTTGCGCCCATGGTCAAGATATCTCTTACGATTCCACCAATACCGGTGGCAGCTCCCTGGAAGGGTTCGATATAACTCGGGTGGTTGTGGCTTTCGACCTTGAAGGTAACAGCTAGTCCTTCGCCGATGTCAACTACCCCGGCGTTTTCACCCATGCCAACCAGAAGGTGCTTTTTCATCTCTGGTGTAACTTTCTCGCCGAACTGACGAAGGTAAATCTTTGAGGACTTGTAGCTGCAGTGCTCGGACCACATAACCGAATACATCGCTAGCTCAGAAGAAGTCGGACGCCTTCCAAGGATTTCCCTGATTGAGTCGTACTCTTCTTCCTTTAAGCCCAGGGCTGCGAAGGGCTGATCTTTGTCGGGCTCTATTTTGGATTGCTTGACGGTATCGATGATCACGCGGTGATCACCGATTTCAGTACCGACTGGAAAATCTTGAGACCATCGATGCCTGAACGCATGGCAACCGGAGAGTCTGGACCAAAGCCTGGCTCAACTGCGTGCTCCGGGTGAGGCATCAGGCCAACCACGTTGCCGCGTTCGTTTCTAAGTCCTGCGATATCGTTCATCGAACCGTTCGGGTTCACCTCTAGATATCTAAATACAACCCTGCCTTCACCTTCTAGCATCTTGAGAGTTTCCTCTGTTGCGATATAGCCACCCTCGCCGTTTTTAAGCGGAATGGTGATTTCATCGCCCACTTGAAATTCGCTAGTCCAAGCCGAGTCGATGTTTTCGACCCGAAGCTTCTGGTCTCGGCAAACGAAGTGCTGCTTCTCGTTTCTAATTAGTCCACCAGGTAAAAGGTGTGACTCAACCAGGATCTGGAAACCGTTGCAAATGCCAAGAACTGGAAGTCCTTGGCCTGCTTTTTTAATGATTGATTTCATGATTGGTGCCTGGGCGGCAATTGCTCCGCAGCGAAGGTAATCGCCATAGCTAAAGCCACCGGGCAGAACAACAGCGTCTACTTTTTTGATTGAACTATCGGCGTGCCATAGCGCTACCGGCTCCCCACCCGCCAGCCTGATGGCGCGAGCTGCGTCGCGGTCATCTAGGGAACCTGGGAAAGTGACAACACCGATTTTCATGGGTTTAGCTAGTCCTGCTCGATGAAAACTTCAACAACGTCTTCGATGACGCCGTTAGACAAGAAATTCTCGGCAATTTTTTGGGCTTCTTGAAGCTGTGCATCAGTTGGGGTAGTTGCGTAGTAAAGTTCAATTCTTTTGCCGATGCGCACTGCCTTTATGGCCTGGTGTCCGGATCTCTCGAGGGCTCTGGCAACAGCTTTTCCCTGGGGGTCTAGAAGGTCCTGCTTAGGCATTACCTGGACAATAATTTTCGGCAACTTTTGGCCCCCTATGGCGAGCTAAAAAAACTTCGGAATACCAGTAGTTTACTGCTTTGTTGCCTCGAGCTTTTCGCGCAACTCCGCGTACTTAGAAGAAGTAAGTGCAACAACCTCAGCATCTAGCACCGGAGGCTTTGAACCAGCTTTCGGATCCCAATTTGCAAGTAGCCAGTTACGAACAATTTGCTTATCGAAGCTTATGTTTCGGTTGCCTTGCTCATATGAAGCTCTATCCCAGTACCTACTCGAATCAGGAGTTAGAACTTCATCGCCCAAAACAATCTGGTTGGTCTCTGGATCTGTTCCGAACTCGAACTTGGTATCGGCCAAGATAAGGCCAGCCTGATTAGCAATCAGGCTGGCTTTTTCATAAACCAAGTGCGAAAGCTCTCGAAGCTTGAGCGCAACTTCTTCGCCAACTATTTTGATAACTTCTTCAAAGCTGATGTTCTCATCGTGACCGCCAAGCTCGGCCTTGAAGGCGGGTGTGAAAATGGGTTCGGGCAATTTATCGCCGTCTTTGAGCCCTGCGGGAAGAGTTATTCCGCAGAGGGAACCGGTAGCCAAATACTCTTGGTATCCAGAGCCTGCGATATATCCACGCACCACACACTCGATTGGATACATCGACAGTTTTTTGGCAACCGTTGCTCTTCTAGCAACTTGCTGCGGAACCTGAACACCACTTGCTAGGTGATTTGGAACATCGAGTCTTTCAAACCAAAAATTAGTAACAGCGGTGAGGCTCTCACCCTTTCCTGGAATTTCCGGCTCCAAGATGTTATCGAAGGCACTGATCCGATCGGATGCAACAATCAAAATCAAATTCGACTTCTTAGGGTCTTCGCTCTCGTACAGATCTCTTACCTTGCCGCTGTAAAGATGTTTCCAACCGGGGATAACTTCTGGCACCTTACTCAGCCACTTTCGCCGCTATATCGTGGCGGTAGTGCGAACCTTCGAGCTTTATCTTGGCTATTGCTTTATAGGCGCGCTTTCTGGCTTGCTTGAAACTTTTTCCGGTTGCAACAACAGATAAGACTCTTCCAACAGCGGAGGCGTAGCAAACTTCAACACCTGTGACTCTTTCTGCTTTTTCTATGCCCTTTACTTCTCTAACCTCAGCTTGGGTTGTTGGATAACCTTCTGACGCGAGCACTACGGTCACTGCCTTGTCCAGGCTGAACTGCGCCTCGGGAGCCGAATCGAGATGGCCGGTGGCTGCTTTGTATAGCAGCCCATCGAGTGGGGTGATCAATCTTCCAAGCACCACCTGGGTTTCTGGATCACCGAAGCGGGCGTTGAACTCAATTACTCTGATGCCGCGCTCGGTGACAATTAGTCCGCAATATAAAAGCCCAACAAAGGGAGCACCGAGTCTTGCAAGTTCTTGAATGGTTGGAAGTGCAACGGCCTCTTCAACTTTTTGAATGAAGTCTTCATCCAACCAAGGAAGGGGACTATAGGCACCCATGCCTCCGGTGTTTGGTCCTAGGTCATAATCGAATGCACGCTTGAAATCCTGAGCCGGAGTTAGCGGCATCACCGATACCCCGTCAGATAAAAAGAACAAACTAACTTCCGGTCCCGATAGATACTCTTCGACCAGGATTCCCATTTCAATAAACTGTGCTGCGTGCTCGAGTGCTGCAGCAGAGTCGTCAGTGACGATGACACCTTTTCCTGCCGCTAGGCCATCGGCCTTGATCACGAACGGGGCACCAAAGTCCTCCATCGCCTGTTCAACTTCAGCAAGTGTTTTGCACTGCCTCGCCATTGCGGTTGGAACACCGGCTGCTGCCATCACTTGCTTGGCGAAAGATTTACTTCCCTCAAGCTGGGCAGCTAACTTGCTCGGACCAAAAACAGCAATGCCTTGAGACCTAAGAGCATCGGAGACTCCTGCCACGAGGGGAGCCTCCGGTCCGATGATGGCAAGTTCGATTCCGCGCTCGAGGGCAAATTTCGATACTTCCAAGGGATCTGTGGGGTCTAGATTTTTTTCGCAAAGAACTTGTTTGGCGATGCCAACGTTTCCCGGGGCAACCAGAATGTCGTTCTTGTCTGTTCCGGTTCTAAGCAGGGCTTTTACTATTGCGTGCTCTCTGGCACCTTGGCCCAAAACCAGGATCTTCATTTCAACAAGTTTAGTTAGCTTGAGAATGCGGTGAAGTTTGTAGGCTGGGGGCTGTGATGCGCCGAAAGATAGCCAAGCCAGATGGGGAGCTCGCCATTCAGGCTTACCTTGAAGGTTCGGTAAGCGATGAGCGGCTAGCCACTGCAGTTAGGTTCTTACTCGAAGAATTGGGAAGCAATCACCCTGGAAACGCGGTCGAGGTTCGGGTACCGCCCCTTGGGGCGGTGCAGTGCGTTGAGGGACCAAGCCATAAAAGAGGCACCCCGGCCAACGTGGTTGAGATGGATCCAGAAAGCTTCGTTGAGCTTGCTCTTGGACGCATCACTTTTGAAGAGTTGACTTCAAAAGCCAAGCTGTCGGCCTCGGGGAATCGGTCAGATCTGGCTGGATTGTTCCCTATATTTAAACCATGAGCCAAAACCCAATTGTTTCCTCGGAAGAGGTAAGCATCAGGCGAGCTCCGAAGTATCTTCAATTTTCTCTAACCGGTTTCCTGCTTGGAATCTTTGTGGCTCTTATCTGGGGTCTTGCCTCACCGGAGATTGTTGGATTACTTGTGGTGTTCGGGGGAATCGCCGGAGGCGGTATTGGGATATTGCTCGCACTGTTTTTTGACTTGATTTTGAGAAAGCGTGGCAGAAAGCTTCAGGCCACTAAAATTGTAGAGTGATGCGCGGGGACGGACAACTAAACCACGACCTTCTTCCAGGAGAAAAAGGTCCGCAGGACCAGTGTGGCGTATTTGGAGTTTGGGCCCCCGGAGAAGAAGTAGCAAAGCTCACTTACTTCGGTCTTTATGCACTTCAGCACAGAGGACAAGAATCAGCCGGTATCGCTACCTCTAACGGAAAAAAACTAGTCGTATACAAAGACATGGGACTTGTCTCCCAAGTCTTTTCTGAATCAGCTCTTGAATCTCTTATTGGCCACGTCGCCATCGGGCATACCAGATACTCAACAACCGGAAGTTCCAGCTGGCGAAATGCTCAACCAACCCTTGGCAGAACTGCTTCTGGAACAGTGGCTTTAGGTCATAACGGAAACCTCACCAATACCGCAGAACTTCTCGAGATGCTTCGAAGCCGCTACCCGGATCAGTCAGATAACGAGATCACCGGTGGCAACACAACAGACACCGCAGTGCTAACTGCACTGCTTGCCGGAAACCCAGATAACTCCCTCGAGGGAACGGCAATGGAATTGCTGCCTAAAGTCCGTGGGGCATTTTCTTTGGTGTTCATGGATGAGCAGACGTTGTATGCAGCGCGTGATCCCCAAGGTGTTAGACCCCTTGTTCTTGGAAGACTAGAGCGAGGCTGGGTGGTTGCCTCTGAGTCTGCTGCCCTAGATATTGTTGGAGCATCCTTTGTTCGCGAGGTTGAACCTGGCGAACTAATCGTGATTGACGAAAACGGTCTTCGCTCGACGATGTTTGGAAAAACAAAGCGTGCGGGCTGCGTCTTTGAATATGTGTATCTGGCAAGGCCAGATACCAGCATCAATGGTCGCGTGGTCTATGACGCAAGAGTAGATATGGGTAAAGCCCTAGCCCGAGAATTCCCAGTTGAAGCAGACCTAGTTATACCAACCCCTGATTCTGGAACCCCAGCAGCCATTGGCTATAGCCAAGAATCAGGAATTCCTTTTGGCCATGGACTGGTTAAGAACGCCTACGTAGGTCGTACCTTTATCGAACCAAGCCAAACCATTCGTCAGCTTGGAATCAGACTGAAACTCAATCCTCTAAAAGAAGTAATTAAGGGCAAGAGAATCATCGTGGTCGATGATTCCATCGTTCGTGGCAACACCCAGCGAGCCCTTGTTCAAATGCTTCGTGAAGCAGGAGCTAAAGAAATCCATGTGAGGATTTCATCCCCACCGATTACCTGGCCGTGTTTCTACGGGGTGGACTTTGCTACCCGTGCAGAACTTATTGCAACAGGACTTGCCCCCGATGATGTTCGCGCATCAATTGGTGCAGATACCCTGGGCTACCTCTCGAAAGAGGGAATGATTGCAGCCTCCGAGCAAAAAGAGTCTGAGCTCTGCACAGCCTGCTTCACAGGAACCTACCCGATTGAATTACCAACCGCAGACCGCTTGGGTAAGAACCTTCTAGAAAAAGGTGTTGCTTCGATTCCAGTAGACGGATCATTCAACAAGGTGGCCAATGACTGACGCCTACGCCGCTAGCGGCGTAGATACCGAAGCCGGCGATCTTGCTGTTTCTTTGATGAAAAAAGCAGTCAGCGCAACACACAACGATCGTGTTTTTGGTTCCCTTGGCGGTTTCGCCGGAGCCATGGACGTTTCTTTTCTAAAGTCATACAACCAACCACTTCTTGCAACTTCAACCGACGGAGTCGGCACCAAGGTTGCAATTGCCCAAGCGATTGACAAGCACGACACCATCGGCCAAGATCTAGTTGGAATGGTGGTCGATGACATCGTCGTGATGGGGGCCAAGAGTTTATTTATGACCGACTACATTGCCTGCGGAAAACTTGTTCCAAATCGCATCGCCGATATTGTTCGCGGAATTGCTGAGGCTTGTCAAAAGGTGGACGTGGCATTGCTCGGCGGTGAAACCGCCGAACATCCTGGATTACTGGGCCCTAACGACTACGACGTTGCAGGTGCTGCAGTTGGCGTTGTTGAAGCTGCCAAGGCTTTGGGACCAGAGAAAGTAAAGGTAGGCGATGTTGTTCTAGGGCTTGAATCTTCAGGGCTTCACTCCAACGGATACTCACTGGTTCGAAAGATCATCGCCGACAGCAAGCTTGATTACAAAAAAACTGTCCCGGAGTTTGGAGCCAAGTCTTTGGGCGAAGTTTTGCTTGAGCCAACCATGCTCTACACAGGAATTTTGAACCAGCTTCTGGAATCAGAGCTTGGGGATTCGGTGCACGCACTTTCTCACATCACTGGTGGCGGCATTGCTGCGAACCTGTCGCGTGTTCTTCCTGCAGGAATTTCTTTGGAAGTTGAGAGATCTACTTGGTCACCAGATCAAGTGTTTAGAGTTTTGGCTGAGTGGGGAGCGTATTCGCTTGAATCCCTTGAGGGAACCTGGAATCTTGGTTTGGGTTTTGCTGCTGTAGTTGATGCCACAAAAGCAGCAGAGATTTCAAAGAAGCTAAATTCTCTGGGTGTGAAGACCTGGCAGCTTGGCGTGATTCAAACTGCAAGCGATGTTTCCGGTTTTGTAACAAGCGCCAAGGGCGTTGAGGGTGGAGCGGTGAGGTTGACCGGAACTTACGCTTAGCTCTCGGGATAGAAGTTCACAGCCCCGCGAACCCAGACGGTGACCTTCATGCCAACCTCGGGGGCAAATGGACCAGAGGACCTGGCTCTAATTAGCTGGCTTGGGGTTTTGACTTCCACCACAGCATCGTGACCGAAGAACTGTCTTCCAACAACTATCGAGTCACCGTTTAGATCTGGCTGCAGATAGAAGTTCTCTGGTCTAATGGCAACTTTGCCGCGGCTTGCTTCCTTGGCAGAGTTCAACAAAGTTAGCTGACCCAAAGAGGTACTCACCTTGCCGGCTTCGACAACCCCATCAACAATCACTGAGTCGCCAAGGAAAGTTGCAACCCCCAGGTCAACCGGAGCAGAGTAAATCTCCCTGGGGTTTCCAACCTGGGCGAAGTTGCCATCTCGCAGCAGGGCAACTCTGTCGGCAATCGAGAGCGCTTCTTCTTGGTCGTGGGTGACCAAGATGGTCGTTGAGGAGACTTGGTCCAGCACCTGCTTGATTTCCTCCCTGATGCGCGAGCGAAGCTCGGCATCCAGGGCAGCAAAAGGCTCATCGAGCAATATCAGCTCAGGCTCGGGAGCTAGCGCACGAGCTAGCGCAATGCGGTGTTTTTGTCCTCCAGAAAGAGAAGTCGAAGACTGGGATTCAAACTCTTCCATCGAGACAAGTTTTAGTAAGGATCTGACCCTGTCAGTCCTGGCAGTTTTGCTCAGGCCTTTTAAACCAAAGGCGATGTTTTCAAAAACCGAGAGGTGTGGGAATAGTGCCGCATCCTGCGGCACATATCCAACTTTTCTTGCCTCGGCCGCAACAAAGACATTCTTGCCGGCAACTAGCTTCCCAGCAATGGAGATATCTCCCCGGTCTGGATCGTCAAAGCCTGCAATAAGTCGAAGCAGTGTTGTCTTACCCGATCCGGAGGAACCAAGAA
Source organism: Rhodoluna limnophila (assembly GCA_945883505.1). GTDB lineage: Bacteria > Actinomycetota > Actinomycetes > Actinomycetales > Microbacteriaceae > Rhodoluna > Rhodoluna limnophila_B. Next base: position 76,763 of record CAMCXL010000007.1, on the reverse strand, counting down.
CCGCAACAAACTCTCCGTTTGCCACCTCAAGGGAGAGTTGCTTCAGAACAGTTTGCGAACCAAAGGATTTACTTATGTTTGAAAGCGCGAGAGTTTCAACCACTAGCCACGCTCCAAGTCATTAATTGGTTCAAGATCTTTTCTAATTGCTCGATTTAGCAACCAGGCTGGAATTCCAGCCAGCACTACCAAAAGTAATGCATAGGGCGCAGCCGTTGAGAAGGCAGCAACGCTGGTCTCGGTCCAGAGCCTGGTTGCCAAGGTTTCAACTCCGGTTGGTCGAAGCAAAAGAGTTGCTGGAAGCTCTTTCAGAACAGTCAGAATCACCAACGTGGTGGCGGCAAAGATTCCAGGACCGGCAATTGGAAGAACCACTTTTCTAAGGGTCTGCAGCTTAGTTAGACCAAGTGATGCTGCAACCTCATCGAGGGCCACCGGGGACTGCCTGAGCGGTGTTGAGATTGCCGAGAGTGCATTGGGTAAGAAAAGAGCCAGGTAGGCAATCAGCACCAAGAAAACGCTTTGGTATATCCAAGTGGCAACTTGGTTGGCAAAAAAGGTAAGCGAGAGGGCAACCACTATTCCAGGTGTGGCATGGGTTAGCCATACCGAACGCTCCAGGAAAACAAAGAACCTTGGCTTAAAGCGCACCACAATAATTGCTATGGCAACTGCCAATAGCGCAGTTACCATTCCTCCGGAAACCGATAACACCACCGAGCTATAAAGCGCTTGCAAGAGCTGTTCCCAGTCGGTATTGGCAAAACCAGCAATTGACCAGCGGGTCAAGCTAGCAAGTGGCACCAGCAAGCTAACGGTTGCAATTCCTGAAAGAAGTGCAACCAGTGGCAACTTCCAGTTTCGAAGATCAATCCGATTCAGTCGGTTTGCGATTACGGTTCCAACTGGTCTTGTTCCGCGAGATCTTGATTCAACAACTAACACCAAGATGGTCACGGCAACTAAAACTAGGGCGAGGCTAGCAGCCAGGTTTCTATCAAAACTTGCTCGGTAGGCGTTATAGATGGCCCTGGTAAAAGTGTCGTAGCGAACGATGCTCACGGCACCAAAATCGCTCAGCACATAAAGCGCCGACAAAAGCCCACCGGATACCGCAGCTCCTCGGATGTTTGGCCAAGTGATCTTGGCAAGAACTGCAAACTTGCCAGCTCCCAAAGAGGAAGCAACTTCTTCGGTGGCCGAATCAAATCTTGCAAGCGCTGCCGACACGGAGAGATAAACAAGCGGTGCGGTGCCAACAGTCAGCAACAGCCAAGCGGCAAAGAAACCACTAAATCCTGGGATCACCGCAATCCAGGCGTAGGCGGCAACATAAGAAGGTATTGCCAAGGGTAAGGCAGCAAGAACTGCAAATACTTTTCTTCCAGGGATGTTTGACCGAACTGCAATCCAGGCCTGAATTGTTCCCACCACAACAGCAGAAAGCGAAACCGCGACGGCCAGAAGCAGTGAGCTAACGACTAGCTCAAGTGTCCTTGGGGTGGAAACAATTTCTAGAAAATCAGTGAGGCCGGAAGTTCCAACCCGAATAAACAGATAACCGAGTGGAACTAAAGAAATAAAGACGGCCGTCAGCGCCGCAAGCCATATGGCTAGCGGAGCTGACGACTTGGATGTCTTTATCAGAGCAGTCCGGCCTTTCGGATTAATTCAAGTGTCTCAGCTAGAGAATCTAGATCGGAAAGGTCAAAGATCGGTGCCCTAATATCTGTGAGTGGCTTTAGCCCCTGAACCTCAGGGATTCCGGTCATTGAGTACTCTCTGGTTTTTTCGACAAAGAACTTTTGCGCGGTGTCTTGAAGCAACCACTTGGCAAATACAGTTGCACTCGGGTTATCGCTCAGCACTGCAACTCCGGCAACATTTATTAGGTTGCCGGCATCGCCGTCTTTGAACCAGGCAAGCTTGGATTTCATGTTTTCCTCGCCCAATTCGGCGGCAAGTTCGAACCAGTAGTAGTGGTTGATTAGACCTGCGTCAACCACGCCGTCTTCGACGGCTTGCAAGATGATGGAGTTTTTCTCAAACAGCACAGCGTTTTGTTTCATGGCAACAAGAAACGCTTCGGCTACAGCATCGGATTCAAGAACGCGAATGGCTGTCACGAAAGCCTGGAAAGAGGCATTGGTTGGTGCAATACCAATTCGCCCCTTCCAAGAAGGATCCATTAGATCCTTATAAGAAGTTGGGATGGGCGACACTTTTGTCTCGTCATAGACCAGAACCCTGGCTCGACCTGAGACTCCGACCCAAGTGGAATCAGGCGATTTGTATTCGGCTTGGACTAGGTCGGTGATGTCTTTGGGAAGGGTCTTGGCGACGCCCTCTTTGGCTAGGGCACCGAGTGCTCCAGCGTCCTGACCGAAGTAAACATCGGCACGGATGTTCTGGCCTTCTTCAAGAATTTGGGCTGCGAGTTCTGAAGAGTCGCCGTAGCGAACTTGAACCTCAATGCCGGTTTCTTGCTCGAAGGTTTCTAGTAGCTCCGCAATTAGAGCTTCGCTTCGACCTGAGTAGATGGTGATTGAATCAGCTGTGGTGCTAACTGGGTTTACCGTGGCGCATGCGCCTAGGGTCAATATGGCCCCTAGAGCCAGCGCCATTGGCACCAGCTTTATTCTGGATTTTTTCATATTCAGTTTTCTTTCAGTTTCGGATCGAATGTCATTTCGACCGTCTGGTTTGCCTGGGGGCGGTTGCCCCGAGGACTTTTTAATTCTCTTTAGGACTTGGGCGACTGGTCCTCTTCGCTGCCTTCATCTTCGTAGAGATCAGCCCACTTATCTTCGTAGTCGGGCTCTTCAGAGCCAGGGGCTTTGGTTAGTTCTTTTTCCAGGGCACTGTAATCAGTCGACGGGCTGAAATATTTCAGCTCTCTGGCGACTTTGGTGTGTTTTGCCTTTTGACGGCCACGCCCCATGGCGAGACCCCCTCTTTCTAAATCTTGGCCGCGCCAGAATCGGCGCAGAATCAGTGAACTGTTGCCAAGTTTAGCATCCAGCCCGAGGCTTTTAGCTAGAGGATATTGACCGCTATAAGCAAACTGCCAGCTGGAATCAGAAGGTTTGCAACCGAATTCAGCACCGCTCGGGCCCTATGGCCAGAGCTTATGAGCTCATAGCTTTGAGCCGCGAAGGTCGAGAAGGTGGAAAGGCCTCCGGCAAGACCAATAACTAGAGCAATCTCATAAAACCCGTTAGCAACTGAAGCACCGGCCAACAAAGATGCGATCGAGTTGGCAGCCAAAATACCCCAGGGTAAAAACCCGCTCCAGGTTCCAACAAAATGTCGAACTACAGATCCAACGCCACCCAAAACCCCAACAGCCAAAACGCCCGCTACCAGCTCAAATCCGGTTAGCACTTTGTTAGTTCACCGACTCTTTGGCTCGGTCAAAGCGACTATTTATGAACCAGTAAGCCAAGATGCCAAGTGCGAACTGCAAAATAACCATCAGCCAGTAAAGGTAGCCAAGCTCGGAAAGACCTAACCCAGAGCCGGCGGTTATAAGGGCAAGGCCACTGATGGTTGTAAAGCCCCCGGCAAATCCCGAACCCCAGAATGCCTTGGCTTTTTCGCTTTCCTTGAATGACTTGCTGTGGACAAAGCCCAGAAAGCCAGCACCTGCCAAATTAACAATTGAGGTAGCAACTAACTCAATGGCAACAGCTGTGACTCCAGCTTGCTCTACGCCTAGAAAAATACTGAATCGCGCAATGGACCCGAGGGCACCACCCAAGAACACCGCGAACAATATTTTGGTTTTCAAAGTAGTTACTTTTTCTTTGCACGCGCTGGCTTAGCCGGCGCCCTACTTCCCAGATTAAAGGTGCTGGCAAAGCCAAGCAGCAAGAATCCTCCGGCGACCCAAGCCGCAGCTTTAGCACCGTCGGTGAAGGCTTCACCGGCTGCTTCTTGGATTTCTAGACTTACTGCGCCCAGTGTTGGAATTGCGGCACCGGCTGATTCAACCACCGCATCAATAATTTGCACCTGCTGGGTTGAATCAACCTGCAGATCGGAAAGTCTTGTTTCAAGCGAGGCTTGAGTCGAGGTGAACAAAACAGTTCCAAGAACTGCGATTCCAAGCGCCGAACCAATCTGACGCACAGTGGATTGCGAACCCGATCCCTGGCCACCTTTATCCATCGGAACATCAACCATGATGACACCGGTTAGCTGAGCTGTTGCAAGACCAATTCCGATTCCATACAAAAACAAGAACCCAGCAATTGAAATCCAACCGCCGTCGATGGTGGCGTTTAGGGCAATACCTGCAACACCGATTAGCTCAAGTCCAACGCCGATACGAACCGCCATCGCTGGAGCCAATTTGCCGCTTAGTGCTCCACCAATACCGGAGGCCAAGAATGCTCCGGCTGCCAGCCACAGCAACACCAGTCCCGAGCTAATTGGGGAAAGCCCCAGCACGTTCTGCAGCCAAAGAGGGATTGCGAACAGGATTCCAAATTCACCCATCGAGATGATCGCCGCTGCGATAGAGCCATTTCTAAAAGATCCGATCTTGAATAAATCAAGATCTAGCAAAACGTTCTTTTTTTCGCTCTCGCGCTTTTTCTCCCACATCACAAATGCCACAGTTGCGATAACGGAAATAATCAGCGCAACCGGAATAACCGAGAGACCTTCGGTGGGCCAAACAAAGCCAAACAGCTCAAACTGATTGTTGGGGTTTATCTCCCACCAACCGTAGATTCTTCCCTCGATAAGGCCAAACACCAAAGTTGAGAACATCACAACCGAGATCGCTGCTCCAACAAAATCGATGCCACCTGCTCGCTGAGAGGATTTGGACTCCGGAACAAAATACAAAAGTCCTGCGATGATAATGATTCCAATCGGCAAGTTAATGCCAAAGGCCCAGCGCCAGTCAAAATCAGTTGCTAGCCAGCCACCGAGCACCGGTCCCACCGCAACCATTCCACCGATTGTTGAACCCCAAACGGCAAAGGCTATTCCTCGTTCTTTGCCCTGGAAGTTTGCGTTCACCAGCGAAAGTGTTGTTGGTAGCACCATGGCGCCACCGATACCTTGCACCACTCGAGCCAGGATCATCTCGGAAGCAGAACCTGAAAGACCTGCCCAGACCGAGGCCAGGGTGAAGATTACGATGCCGATGATTAGTAGTCGCTTGCGACCGATGCGGTCGGCAATCGAACCAAACACCAGTAGCAGTGCTGCGAAGACCAGGATGTATGACTCTTGAACCCACTGAACTTCAGCTGAGCTTAAAGAAAGATCATTGATGATGGCGGGGAAGATGGTGTTTACGATGGTGCCGTCGATGATGACGATGGAAATAGCCATCGAGATAAAGATTAAGCCGATCCAGCGGTTGCGTGATTTTTGAGGCACTTTTTATTTATTCCTAGCGGCAGGGGTTGGGGCTGGCCAAATAGGGCCAGCCAAGAGTTGTCTAACAACCAACCTAATCACTACATGTATAGAAGTAGCACTTCTTTAGCTCCCAACACCCCAGAAGAAATTTTCCCAGGTGGGTTTAAAAAAGAAGACGAAGTGAAACTGGTGGCTCCGACCGGCATCGATCCGGTGACCTAACGATTTTCAGTCGTTCGCTCTACCAACTGAGCTACAGAGCCTAGAGGTGGTTTGACCCACCCCCATTCAATAAAAGCCCTCAAAAGAGGGCTCCTATTTGAAGCGACCCTGACCGGACTTGAACCGGCGACCTTCGCCGTGACAGGGCGACGCGCTAACCAACTGCGCTACAGGGCCTCGTTGCTACGAGCCATACATCTGGTGACCCCAACGGGATTCGAACCCGTGCTACTGCCGTGAAAGGGCAGCGTCCTAGGCCACTAAACGATGGGGCCTACAAAGAGTGGAACTTCATAGCACCAGCTATAAACAGTAGCCCCCAAGTGCCTTACTTGGCAAGCCCAACGGGCTTACAGCCCTTTATCTAACGACACTCTCAGCCATCCTTCAGGTAATACTTCAAGGTTCCGTGTTAGCTTGAAAAATATGTCTAATCGACTAAAGACTTCTTTTGCCCTGCTCGCGAGCCTGGGATTACTTCTTGGCACCCTGGTAGCCGTCCCGGCTCTTGCCAACCCCAACTACCCAACCGCCGCCGAGGTGGCCGCTGCTAAGCGAAACGTAGTTGATAAAAAGAACATGATCACTCGCATCGAGAAGCTGATCCAAGAGCAAGAAGATGAAGTTGCGGTTCTAAACCGCGAGGCCAGCATCAAAGCTGAGCTTTTTAACGTCGCTCAAGAAGAATTTGAAGTGGTTGAGCGCAAGGTAAAGGTGTTAGAGAAACAGGCCAAAGCCGCGCTCGCCGAAGCTGATGAAGCTGCGAAGCAGCTTGGCCAAATTGCCTCCCAGATGCTTAGAAACGGATCGGGCGGAACGTCTTTGAATCTGTTTCTAAACCCCGGTGAAGCCGATGACCTTTTATATCAACTTGGTGCCCAGGAAAAACTGGCCGAGCAAACCGAACTTATTTATCAGAAGTCTTTGGAGCGTCAGCGGCTAGCCAAATCCCTAACCGATGAGTTGGCCGCCGCTCAGGCAGAGCTTGAGGCCAAGGCCGAAGTCGCCAAGAAGGCTTTTGATGAGGCGACCGCAGCCGCCAATGCCGTAGAGGCCAAGGTCGAAGCCAATAAGCGCCAGGGAAGAATTTTCTATAACCAGTTAGCAACGCTGAAGAACACAGCTTCTGATCTTGAGCGTCAGCGAGCTGAGGGTCTGGCATGGGAAAGACGCCAGGCAGCTGGAACCAGCGTTCCAGAAGCCCCCGAGCTTTATAAGGTTGGCCCACCAAACCAAGAAAAAGTTGATCGGGTTATTGCCTTTGCTAGAGCCCAGCTGGGTAAGCCATATGTGCTGGGTGGCCGCGGACCAAACGTTTGGGACTGCTCGGGTCTGACCATGAAGGCCTACGAGGCAGCTGGAATCTATATCGGTACCCATTCGGTTTCGAATCAGTTTATAAACGCGATGGATAAAAGACAGCTTGTTCCAGTTAGAAACGTTGAAGCCGGGGACTTGATTTTCTGGTCGACCTCGAACGATCACCTGAACCGAAGCTATGGCTCGAAATACCACATCGGTATTTACATCGGTGGCGGACTAATTCTTGACGCACCTAACCCATCGAAGCCGGTTCGAATCATTCCGATGAACCAGCGCCTCGGTGAAATGGTTCCGTACGCTGCAAGGCCGAGCGCTTAAGAAATAAATCCCCTAGAAAATCTTCTAGTGCTTGTAGTTGGCTTTCGCTTCGGCAATTAATCTTTCTGCCTCGGCCTTATTGGCCCACTTACCTAGCTTGACCCACTTACCTGGCTCAAGGTCTTTGTAGTGTTCAAAAAAGTGAGCAATTTCGTTTTTGGTCTGCTCAGGAACATCCGTAATGTCCTGGATGTGATCCCAGCGCTTATCGCCGGCTGGAACGCAAAGAATCTTCTCGTCCATACCGCCATCATCTTCCATGGGCAAAACACCAACGGCGCGAACATCAACTACAACGCCTGGGAAAACTGGGAACTCAAGGAGCACTAGGGCATCCAGCGGGTCGCCGTCGCCGCCTAGGGTTTCAGGAAAGTATCCGTAGTCAACCGGGTAAACAAACGGTGTGTAGAGCACGCGATCCAAGTGCACACGACCGGTTTCGTGGTCAACCTCATATTTGTTCCGAGAACCCCTTGGAATCTCGATTACGGCTTCAAACATTTACTCTCCTCAATAGGCTTGTTTCAGCTCCAAGATTACCCAAAAACAAAGGAAGAATAATGCCGGTGCGTAAGCGTCTTTCTCCCGCCCAGGGCCTTATTCGACATGCCGTCAGGCACACCCTTACCTCAAACACCAAGCCCGGCCAGAAACTTCTGGTTGCCGTATCCGGCGGAGCCGATTCGCTAGCCCTGGCAGCAGCGATTGAATTCGAAGCCAAAAAGCTCAAGCTTAAGATCGCTGCAGCCGTGATCGATCACTCACTTCAAAAAAATAGCGACAAGGTCGCAAGCCAAGCTGCCAAACAACTTCAAGCAATTGGCTTCGATCAGATTCACGTTGAGAAAGTGAAGGTGGCCAATAAAGGCGGAATGGAAGCGGCAGCGCGCGAAGCGCGCTACACCGCACTAGAAACACTCCGCCTAAAAACCAAGTCGCACTTTGTTGTTTTGGGGCATACCTTTTCCGATCAAGCAGAAACAGTTCTACTGGGACTGGTTCGAGGATCTGGATCCAAATCACTATCTGGCATGAGTGAGAAAACCGGAACCCTACTTAGGCCACTGCTAGGGATTGAAAGAAAGACAACCGAAGAGTTTTGTAAGGACAGCGGGATTAAGTTCTGGTCTGATCCACAAAATAAAGACGATAAGTTTTTGCGTGTACTTATTCGAATTCGGGTGCTGCCATTTCTTGAGAAATTACTCGGTGGCTCGGTAGCTAAGTCCCTGGTTCGAACCGCTGATCAGCTGCGTGAAGACGATGCCTATTTGGATTCTCTTGCGGCCAAGCAGTTTAAGACTCTTGCGGTAGTAACTTCAGCTTCAGTAAAACTAGATGCCTCAAAGCTTGCCAAGCTGCCGGCAGCTTTATTGAATCGGGTAATCAAAATGGCACTTGATGGCTTCGGGAGAGAATCCAGCCGGGCTCATGTCTTGGCGGTAGCCGATTTAGTTTTGTCCTGGCATGGGCAAAAGCCACTTAGCCTTCCAGGGGTTAGAGTAGGGCGTAAGGCAAACACATTAACCTTCACATCAGGAGAAAAGTAAGTGGATCTGGAAACCGTAACCGCTGAAATCACTCAGGTTTTAATCACCAAAGAGCAGATCGAAACCCGCATCGCAGAACTTGCTAAGGAACTCGACGCTTACTACCAAGGCAAAGACTTACTTCTGGTTGGAGTGCTAAAGGGCGCGGTGATGTTCATGGCCGATCTATCCCGTGCGGTTCAAACCAGAGTCCAGATGGACTGGATGGCAGTTTCTTCCTATGGTTCAGGAACCACATCCTCAGGCGTAGTTCGAATCCTGAAAGATTTGGATTCTGATGTTTTGGGCAGAGATGTCCTGATTGTTGAGGACATCATCGACTCAGGCCTGACTTTGTCTTGGTTGGTCTCGAACCTAGAAGCCCGCGGGGCATCCTCGGTTGAGGTTGTGAGCTTACTTAGAAAGCCGGATGCAGCCAAGGTTGACGTTGAGGTTCGCTGGGTGGGCTTTGAGATTCCGAACGAGTTTGTGGTCGGATATGGCCTTGATTACAACGAGAAATACCGCACCCTGCCTGGGGTAGCGGTGCTATCGCCTTCGGTTTACTCCTAAATCCAAACCGCCAGTTTCGGGCAGCTAACCTAGGAATCTATGAAGCTCAAGAAAATCCTCTCCGGTCCTTTTATTTGGATCTTTGTTGCGATTGCCATACTCGTGACCGGAACCAGCCTGATAAACGCCGAGACCTACCAGCAGGTGGACACCAAGTATGGCCTGCAGTTAATCGAAACCGGCAAGGCCAAATCAGTAAAGATTTTAGACGGCGAGCAAAGAGTAGACCTTGAGCTAGTTAGCCCAGATCCTGAGTTTGGTTCACAGGTTCAGTTTTTCTACGTTGCACCTCGCGGCGAGCAAGTGATTGATGCAATCTCAAATGCCGTGATTGTTGATGGTTATAACGACGAGGTTCCAAACACACCTTGGTACCTAGCTTTGCTAGGTTCGCTACTTCCTTTCATCTTGATCGGTCTGATCTTCTGGTTCCTGCTTTCCTCGATGCAATCAGGTGGCGGCAAAGTAATGCAGTTTGGTAAGTCCAAGGCCAAGATGGTCACCAAGGAAACTTCGCAGACCACCTTTAAAGACGTTGCCGGTATTGACGAAGCACTCGAAGAGCTCGAGGAAATAAAAGACTTTCTTAAAAAACCAGATCGCTTCAAAGCACTAGGCGCCAAGATTCCAAGAGGAGTGCTCCTCTATGGTCCTCCTGGAACCGGTAAGACTCTGGTTGCCAAAGCGGTCGCCGGCGAAGCCGGCGTTCCATTTTTCTCAATTTCAGGTTCTGACTTTGTCGAAATGTTTGTCGGTGTTGGAGCATCGCGAGTTCGTGATCTTTTTGAGCAAGCCAAGGCATCCTCGCCGGCGATTATCTTCGTCGATGAAATAGATGCGGTTGGCCGTCAGCGTGGAGCCGGTATCGGCGGCGGCAACGACGAGCGCGAGCAGACTCTGAATCAGCTTCTTGTTGAGATGGATGGATTTGATTCCAACGTCAGCGTCATCTTGATTGCCGCAACCAACCGTCCAGATATCTTGGACCCAGCTCTGCTAAGACCTGGAAGATTCGATCGACAAATTGGCGTTGGAGCACCGGATCTTGCAGGACGCGAACAAATCCTTCGGGTGCATGCCAAGAACAAGCCAATCGATGACGATGTTGATCTTGCCCTTATCGCAAGAAGAACCCCTGGATTTACCGGAGCAGACCTGGCGAATGTTCTAAACGAAGCTGCATTGCTGTCAGCTCGAGAAAACCGCAAGACCGTGGATGCCGCAACCGTTGACGAGGCTATCGATCGCGTCATCGGAGGACCACAGAAAAAATCTCGCCTGATGAAAGACGAAGAGCGCCTGAACACCGCTTACCACGAAGCAGGTCACGCACTGGTTGCAGCATCTTTGAACCACTCGGACCCGGTGACTAAAGTAACTATCTTGCCAAGGGGTAGAGCTCTTGGATACACCATGGTGCTACCGATGGAAGATCGTTACTCGGTGACAAGAAACCAGCTGCTTGATCAGATTTCCTATGCGCTTGGCGGAAGAGCTGCCGAAGAAATAGTTTTCCGCGATCCAACCACCGGAGCTTCCAACGACTTTGAAAAAGCCACCAAGATTGCTCGTCAGATGGTGACACTGTTTGGTTTCTCAGCATCGGTTGGAACTGTTTCTTACGGTGGTGGCGGTGAAGTGTTTATCGGAAGGGATATGGCTCAGGCCAGAGAGTATTCCGATGAAGTCGCCCACCAAATCGATATCGAAATCAGAAAGATTCTAGACAGCGCTCACGATGAGGCTTACAAAGCAATCAATCTAAACCGCCGAGTTCTAGACGCCATGGCCAAAGAGCTGATGGAAAAAGAAACTCTGAACCCGGACGACATTGCCAAGTTATTCAAGTCGGTCAAGAAAGTTCCAAAGCGCAAGCCTTGGTTATCGAAAAATTCTCGACCAGCTTCCAAAAAGGGTCCAATCCCAATTCCTTCCAAGGGCTCAACTACCGCCAAGGTTGCTGCTAAGAAAAAAGCCGAGGCGACCGCTAAACGCGAAGCCGCAAAAAAGCCCGTACTTAAAAAAGCCGCTTCGAAAAAGACAGTTGCTAAGAAGCCCGCTGCCAAAAAACCAGCATCGAAGCGACCCGCTGCCAAGAAACCAACTCGAGCAAAAAAGAAAAAGTAATTGGTTGACATTAATCGCATCAAGAATGCGGTGACCGAGCTAATCACCGCAATCGGCGAAGACCCTAATCGCTCAGAGCTTTTGGCAACCCCGGAGAAATTCGCTGATGCCTATCAAGAGTTCTTTAAAGGCGTCGGGGTTGACCCAATGAGCATTCTTTCCGATGCTTTTCCGGCCGAGCAAAACGATCTTGTTATCTTGAAAGACATCGAGCTGGTGTCTATTTGTGAACATCATTTGCTGCCCTTCACAGGCGTTGCACACATCGCTTATCTCCCGAAAGACAAAGTCGTTGGCCTTGGCAGACTTCCAAAACTCGTTGAGGTGCTTGCTGCCAGGCCCCAGCTTCAAGAGAACCTAACCGCTCAAATTGCCGAGACCATCCAGGCCGGCCTTGGAGCAGAAGGTGTTGTTGTTGTGATCGAAGCCCGTCACCACTGCGTAGCATCGCGTGGAGCCAGGCAACCGGAGGCCAACACCGTGACCATGAAGGCGCTCGGGGCATTTAGTGAACCGGCGGCCAGAGCCGAGATCATGGCCTTGATTGCCAAATGACAATATGGTGAATTTCACTCGGCCGCTAATTATGGGTGTTGTAAACATAACCCCCGATTCTTTTTCTGATGGCGGTCAGTTTCTAGAGACCGCCGAGGCCATCGAGCACTCTTTGTCTCTGGTTCGTGAAGGTGCAAACATCATCGACCTGGGAGGCGAATCAACCAGACCGGGTGCTCTTCGGGTGAAACTCGAAGACGAACAAAAAAGAGTGCTGCCAGTAATTGAGGCACTGGCAGCGCATTCTGATTTTGTGGCAAGCAAAGCACAAATAAGTATCGACACCATGAATGCCGAAACTGCCTTCTTGGCAGTTGCCGCGGGAGCGACAATTGTGAACGATGTCTCAGGCGGTCTTGCCGACAAGCAGATGTTTGAAAAACTTAAGAACCTCGATTGCAAATACATCGTTAGTCACTGGCGCGGCTTTAGCGACACCATGGACTCGATGAATAACTACCAATCGGTTGCAGTTGATGTTGCTAAAGAATTGCAGGAGCGAGTTCAAAAAGCAGTTTCTGCTGGAATAGCAAAAGAGCGGTTGATCATTGATCCGGGTCTTGGCTTTGCCAAAGACATCGCTCAGAACTGGCACCTGGTTGCAAGACTTGATGAACTTGAAAAACTGGGTCTTCCGATTCTGGTTGGAGCATCCAGAAAGCGCTTTATTGCCGGGGCCCTAGAACCAGATGATGTGGCGGGAGTAAACAACCAGCGAAGGGATCTGGCTTCTGCAGTGCTGACTGCGCTGCTACTGCAGCGAAAGCTCTGGGGGGTAAGAGTCCACAACGTATCAACTACTTTGGATGCAATCAAAGTTGTAGAGGCACTGGCGTTTGCGAATCAGGAATCCAACGGGCAGAGTAAGTAAATGACCCAAAAGATCAAAATTGTGGGCCTTCGGGTTTATGGCTATCACGGAGTACTAGAACACGAGCGTCAAGACGGCCAATACTTCATAGTTGACGCAACCATCACAATCGACTCAGAGCGAGCAAGCGCAACAGACGATATCGCAAACACCGTCAGCTATGCCGAGATTGCCAATCTGATTTCCGAAAACGTTAGAAACAACCCGGTCAATCTTTTGGAGACACTGTCTCAGCGTCTGGCAGACGAGGTTTTATTTGCGGCAAGCCCCTGGGCCAAGAAGGTGAAAATTACCGTTTCAAAGCCGGATGCTCCAATCGATCTTTACTTCGACACCGTCCAAGTCACCTCCAAGGCAAAAGCAAAAAGCTGATGAGAACTTGGAAGATAGCGGTTTTGGCTCTTGGGGCAAACCTTGGAGAGCGAGAGAAAACCATCGAAACCGCCATCTGGCAACTTGCCGCTCACAAAAAAATCCGGGTCTTGGAGCGTTCACCACTTGTTGAGTCGGTTGCGCTGACTCAATCAGGTCTCGATGAGTCGCTACCTCCTTACCTAAACGGTGTCATCAAAATTGCCACCCAACTTCGACCAAAGAAGCTGCTCGAGGAAATCACCCGCATTGAAAACCTGCACGGGAGAATCCGTTTACACAGGTGGGGTTCCAGAACACTGGATATCGACATCATCACCTACGAAGATGTCTTCAAATCTTCTAAGCATTTGACCATCCCGCATCCAAGATCTCATCAGCGAGCATTTGTTTTGGTGCCCTGGTTCATGATGGACGAAGATGCAGTTTTACCAGGCCACGGCAAGGTCGCAGATCTTGCAAGCTCGATGACCGGTCAGGTGAGCGTAAAAGTATGAAACCGACCAAGCTGAGTTTTCTGTTCCTGCTGGCCTTAATTGCTGCGGTCACTGGATACTTCATTGCTGCGCTACTAGTTGGCAGAGGATTCCCAGTACCGGTTTCACCGGCGAATTTGATTTTGACCCTTGGGGCAATCGGAATTGTTTTGCTGGCGCTTTCAATTCCGATTTGGCGCTACCGAAGTGCCCTAAAAGATGCGGCAGTCAAAAGACCAAAACGAGTTGATCCGTTTTATGCGGTGCGGGTTTTATTACTTGCCAAGGCAAGTGCGATTGCAGGTGCATTATTTGCCGGCTGGCACCTCGGGGTAGTTGGATACCAGTTGCTTAGCCCAGTGGTAGTCCAAGTGCTAGCAATACAAAACGGACTTGGCTTTTTGGCAAGCTTGGCGTTAATTGCCTCGGCTTTTGTCACAGAGCAGATTTGCAGACTGCCGAATGACCCAACTCCAGATCCCGACCAGGCGGTGACCTCGTGAAGCAGGGAAGACTAAGCATTGGTGTAGTGGGCTCCGAGATTGCCGGAATTGCTATGGCACAGGCGCTTTTGGCAGCCGGACATCAAGTCGTTGCCATCACAACTGATCCGCTCGACACTGACGAGCGGATCGAGCTAATGCTCCCGCTAGCTAAGAAGTTATCCGACGAGGAGATCTTGGCTGCATCGGAGCTTGTGTTACTGGCCGTTCCCAGTTCGGAAATCGAAAGCACCGTTTCTAGACTTTCTGATTTTTTCCGAGCCGGTCAATTGGTTGTTCACCTGGCAGCTGAATACGATCACGAAATTCTTTTTTCAGCGCAAGCCAAGGGAGCCATTCCGCTGGCGATTCACCCGGCCATGCGATTCACCGGAACCAGCTTGGATATAAACCGCATGAAGGAAAGTTTCTTTGCAGTGAGCGCTCCCGCTGTTGCACTCCCTATCGCCCAGGCTCTGGTTATTGAGATGGGAGCCGAGCCGATTGTTATCGCAAGCAAGGCACGAGCTAGCTATGCCGAGGCAATAGCTGTTGCCAGCAACTTTTCCGCAATGATAGTTAATCAGGCAGTTGGATTACTGGAGCAGGCTGGGGTTGAAAACCCCTCATTGGTTATTGCCCCGGTAATAGAAAGTGCGGTGGATCAGGCGCTGTCCAAGGGACACCGTCAGATCAATCCGGAAGATTTGATAGGGGATCTTTAGATGAAGGTCGTGAGGACGGTAGCGGATGTTGCGCTAGTGGTCTCGCGAACCAAAATCTCGGGCAAGAAAGTCGCCTTTGTCCCAACCATGGGCTCGATTCACCAGGGACACCTATCTCTTGTTGAAATTGCCAAAAAGCAAGCTGACCTTGTGGTGGCATCGATATTTGTAAACCCACTGCAATTTACTAGTTCGGCAGATTTCGAGCTGTACCCAAGAAGTGAAGATGCCGACGCCAAGGCCTTAGCTAAGGCCGGCGTCGACCTATTATTTTTGCCAACCGTTGACGAAATCTACCCAGACGGAAACTTTGAGATCACTCAGACAGCCGGGCAAATTGGCAAAGTTTACGAGGGAGAAGCAAGACCCGGGCACTTCGATGGCATGCTCACGGTGGTATCCAGGCTTTTCGATATTGTCCAGCCCGACTACGCAGTCTTTGGTGCCAAAGACGCTCAACAGCTTTTTCTGATTCGCCAAATGGTTAAGGGTCAAAACCCCCTTGGAGTTCGCGACCCAATTGAAATTATTGAGGGTCCAACTATTCGAGACTCCAAGGGACTGGCTCTTTCAAGTCGCAATAACCGTTTGTCCAAGTCACAGCTTGGTCTGGCGCTCACACTTTCGGAAGCACTGGCTGAAGCTAGCCTTGCAGCCAAGCGAGGTGGTGGAGCACCCGGTGCATACTTCTCCGCGAGCTCCGTCTTTACTTTGGCTCCGGAGGCTAAACTTGACTATCTGGCCTTGGTCAATCCGGCAAGCTTCGAGCCAATCGAAGAAGGTTTCACTGGCCAAGCTCTGATGATTGTTGCCGCAACCGTAGGTGACGTAAGACTTATTGATAACGGGTTGATCACCTTCTAGGAGAAGTAAAAGGCCAATGACTGACAATCTAGAAAACGAATCAGAAGATCTTCCCGAGCAAATTGCCATTCGTATGGCAAAGCGCGAAAAACTTAATGACCTTTCCGATGCATATCCGGTTTCTTTACCCCTCACCCACACCATCTCAGAGGTTAGAGCGGAATTTCCGGATCTTGAGATTGACGCAGTCACTGGCAAGAAGGTTGCAATTGCTGGACGCGTGGTTTTTGCAAGAAACACCGGAAAGCTTTGCTTTGCAACTTTGCAAGCCGGTGACGGCGAAAGAATTCAGGCCATGGTTAGCCTCGATAAAGTCGGCGAGGAAAACCTAGAGCTATACAAAGAATTAGTTGATCTAGGCGATCACTTATTTGTTGACGGTGAAGTAATCACCTCAAAGCGCGGCGAGCTGAGCATATTGGTTGAGAGCTGGAAGATGGCTGCCAAGACCATCCGTCCGCTTCCAAACCTTCACAACGAGCTATCCGAGGAGTTTCGTGTTCGCCACAGGTACATAGATTTGATTGTTCGCGACCGAGCTCGCGAGGTTGTGAAGATTCGCTCCCAGGTTATGCAGTCGCTTCGGAATACCTTTGCCAACGATCTGTACCTTGAGGTTGAAACCCCAATGCTGCAGTCCATGCACGGCGGCGCATCGGCTAGACCTTTCAAAACCCACATGAACGCCTTCGACATGGAGCTATTTCTTCGCATCGCGCCTGAGCTTTATTTGAAGCGCGCGGTAGTTGGCGGCATCGAAAGAGTTTTTGAGATAAACCGAAACTTCAGGAACGAGGGTGCTGACTCAACTCACTCGCCGGAGTTTGCAATGCTCGAGGCTTACCAGGCTTACGGCGACTACAGCACAATGGCTGAGCTGACTCAGAAACTTATTCAAAACGCCGCTCAGGATGTTTTCGGTACTCAAGTAGTTGCCTTAGACGGCGGCGAAGAAAACGACTTATCGGGTGAGTGGGACAGGGTTTCAATGTTCGAGTCATTATCTTCTGCAGCAGGTCAAGAAATCACACCGGAGACTCCGATGGCGGAGCTCAAGAAAATTGCTGACAAGGTCGATATTGAAATCGACCACCCACTGCACGGCAAGTATGTCGAAGAGCTTTGGGAGCACTTTGTGAAGCCGGGTCTTAAAAAACCAACCTTCGTGATGGACTTCCCGGTTGACACTTCACCTTTGACTCGCGATCACCGCGATAAGAAGGGTGTAGTTGAAAAGTGGGATTTGTATATCCGCGGCTACGAGCAAGCAACCGGATACTCCGAGCTTGTTGACCCGGTAATCCAGCGCGAGCGATTCGTTGCACAAGCCGCCCTTGCAAAAACCGGTGACCCGGAGGCGATGAAGTTAGACGAAGAGTTCCTAAAGGCCTTGGAGTTTGGAATGCCACCATCGGGTGGCATGGGTATGGGAATCGACCGGTTGCTGATGAGCCTCACCGGCCTTGGAATTCGCGAAACTATTTTGTTCCCGCTGGTGAAGTAAACTAGTAGTTGAAATGGAAGAAATCGAACTAGTTCAACTGACCCCGCTGGAATGGCTAGGGGACTTCGGTATGTCGATAATCCCCCCGGTTCTTATGGGAATCCTGTTCTACGTGGTTATGCGCGGGATCTTCCGCGCCGATGCCACCGAGCGCAAGGTTTACGCCAGGATTGAGGCCGAGGAGCGCGCCAAGCGCGAAAAAGCCTCTAACGCCTAGGGCGAACAAGCCTTCTTTAGACCCTTCGGGCTGGTTAACATCTTTACCTAGGGCATTTTTAATGCCCCAAACAAGGAGTGACAAGATGTTTGAGAAGTTCACCGATAAGGCTAGACGAGTCGTTGTTCTGGCCCAGGAAGAAGCCAAGCTTCTAAACCACAACTACATCGGAACCGAACACATTCTTTTGGGTCTAATCCACGAAGGCGAAGGCGTCGCAGCCAAGGCCCTCGAGTCGCTCGGCATTAACCTAGACGCCGTTCGTGACCAGGTTCAAGAAATCATCGGTCAGGGACAGCAGGCTCCCTCTGGTCACATTCCCTTCACACCCCGTGCCAAGAAAGTTCTAGAGCTTTCGCTTCGCGAAGCTCTTCAGCTTGGCCACTCATACATCGGAACCGAACACTTGTTGTTGGGTCTTATTCGCGAGGGTGAGGGTGTTGCGGCTCAAGTTCTTACTCGCCTAGGCGCTGACACCAACCGTGTTCGTCAGCAGGTTATTCAGTTACTTTCTGGATTCCAAGGAAAAGAAACCGTTCAGGTTGGTGGCGAACAAGTCGCCCCGCAAAAGGGTTCGCAGATCCTCGACCAGTACGGCAAGAACCTTACCCAGTCAGCAGCCGAAGGAAAGCTTGACCCGGTAATCGGTCGTGAGCGCGAGATCGAGCGCGTCATGCAAATTCTTTCTCGCAGATCAAAAAACAACCCGGTGCTAATTGGTGAACCGGGGGTAGGAAAAACTGCAGTTGTTGAAGGTCTTGCTCAGGCAATCATTTCCGGCAACGTTCCAGAAACTCTAAAGGATAAACAGCTTTACACCCTTGACCTCGGATCTTTAATTGCCGGTAGCCGCTACCGCGGAGACTTCGAAGAGCGCCTCAAGAAAGTAACCAAAGAAATCCGCACCCGCGGCGACATCATTACTTTCATCGATGAGATCCACACCCTAGTTGGTGCCGGTGCTGCCGAAGGTGCGATTGACGCAGCTTCGATTCTCAAGCCGATGCTTGCGCGCGGTGAACTACAGACCATTGGTGCAACAACACTGGATGAGTACCGAAAGCACTTTGAAAAAGACGCTGCCCTGGCACGCAGATTCCAGTCGGTGCAGGTCAACGAGCCATCCCTGCCACACACCATCAACATCTTGAAGGGTCTTCGCGACCGCTACGAGGCCCACCACAAGGTTTCAATTACCGATGGTGCGATCGTTGCAGCCGCATCACTTTCTGATCGCTACGTCACCGACCGCTTCCTTCCGGATAAAGCAATCGACCTACTGGATGAAGCGGGTGCAAGATTACGCCTGTCCATTCTTTCTTCGCCACCAGAGCTTCGCGAAATAGAAGAGCGAATTGTTGCAGTGAGGGTTGAAAAAGAAAAGGCCATCGAGGGACAGGATTTTGAACTTGCCGCATCAAAGCGCGACGAGGAGAAAAAGCTAACCGCAGAGCGTGCCCAGCTTGAAAAGACCTTCCGAAAAGGAAATGTTGCTGCTCAAGGAATTGTGGACGAGGGACTGATCGCAGAAGTTCTGGCACAAGCTACCGGAATTCCCGTGTTCAAGCTCACCGAGGAAGAAAGCGCAAAGCTTATTTTCATGGAAGACGAGCTACACAAGCGCGTCATTGGTCAGGAAGTTGCAATTGCTGCGCTTTCTAAGACCATCCGTCGTCAGCGCGCGGGTCTGAAAGACCCGAAGCGCCCTTCCGGATCATTTATCTTTGCCGGTCCTACCGGTGTTGGTAAAACAGAACTTGCCAAGGCATTGGCTGAATTCCTATTCGACGATGAGAATGCTCTGATCTCGCTGGACATGTCAGAGTATGGCGAGAAGCACACCGTGTCTCGCTTGTTCGGTGCTCCTCCAGGATTTGTTGGATTCGAAGAAGGTGGCCAGCTAACCGAAAAGGTTCGCCGCAAGCCGTTCTCGGTTGTTCTATTCGATGAAATCGAAAAGGCTCACCCGGATATCTTTAACTCGCTGCTTCAGATTCTTGAAGAGGGTCGTCTAACCGACGGTCAGGGCCGAGTCATTGACTTCAAGAACACCGTGATCATCATGACCACAAACCTTGGAGCCAGGGACATCTCCCGCGGAGCTATGGGCTTTAGCCTCGAGGGCTCTTCCGATAACGACTACCAGCTGATGAAGGCAAAGGTTAACGAAGAACTAAAGCGCAGCTTTAGACCTGAGTTCCTAAACCGCGTCGATGAAACCATCGTCTTCCCACAGCTAACCCAGTCAGAGCTACTCCAGGTTGTTGAGCTGTTCATCAAGCGCCTTGCCACTCGCCTCGAAGAGCGCGATCTGACCCTTGAGCTAACCGATGCCGCTAAGCAGCGTCTGATGGAGATCGGCTGGGAGCCAAGCCTTGGGGCAAGGCCACTTCGCCGAGCCGTTCAGCGAGAGATTGAAGACCGGATATCCGAGCAGATTCTTGAGGGTAACCTCAAGAACTCCAGCCACATCAAGGTTGATTTTGTTGGGGGAGAATTTGTCTTCGCGAACGAAGTTCGCGAATCAGTGCCTCAAACCGCCTAACATTTGTTAGATGGAATCAATCAAGGTCAGGCCTGCTAAGACCAAAGACATCGGAACCATTGCCGATCTTTGTGGTCCGCTGATTCAGTCGCGCGTGCTGCTTGGCAAAGAGCGAGTTGAACTTTACGAATCGGTCCAGGAGTTTTTGGTTGCCGAAGACGCATCCGGCAAGGTAATTGGTTGTGGGGCTTTACATGTGATGTGGGAAGACCTAGGCGAGGTTAGAACTCTGGCTATCGCCGAGGCTCACCAGGGCAAGGGCATCGGAAAGATGATTTTGGAAAGCCTTTTGGAAAGAGCAAAAGCTATTGGACTAAAGCGCATCTTTTGCCTGACCTTCGAAGTTGAATTCTTTGCCAAGCTCGGGTTTCAACCAATCTCGGAAACTCCGGTCGAACCAGAGGTTTATGCCGAACTAGTTCGATCACACGATGAAGGTATTGCCGAGTTTCTTGATTTGGCAAGGGTGAAACAAAATACTTTAGGCAACACACGCATGCTTAAGCAGCTCTAGATACCCCAAATCCTAAAATTAGAGGCATGTCCCAGATGCCTAAATCCAGAAGACCATCCCCTGAGGTTTACCGCCGCCGCCGAATAGCAGCGCTAATCGTCTTGGTTGTTTTCGTTGGTTTGATCTGGGCTGGAGTGAACGCAATCTCTTCTTGGCTTGGTGGATCATCTTCCACCACCGAACTTGAACTACCAGAAGGCATGGCAGAATCCTCTGTTGAAGTTCAAGCTGGTGGGACCTGCCCGCCAGGAACCGTTGTTGTTGAGGCAAGAGTTGGTTCTTCAAGTGGCGAAATAAAAGACGCTTTTACACCCGATGAAACCCCACACATTTGGTTCACCCTAACTAACACCAACTCTGTTGACTGCACCTTTAACGCTGGCGGCAAGGTCCAGCTCTTCACGATTCAAAGTGGCGATGAGGTTATCTGGAAATCTGCTCAGTGTAATCGTGACGAACTAGTTGATAGCAGCATCAATTTGCCCTTCGGCGAATCAATCGAGAGTGAACCCTCTCCTTGGGAAAAAGTCTTCTCGAGTGATTCCGGTTGTGGAGCGGAGCAACCACCGGTTATCACAGATGGAGCAAGCTATCATCTGAAGGTTGAAGTAAACGGCGAGCTATCAAATAACTCGCAGCAGTTTGTTCTGAACTAGCAGCTAATAGAACTAACCCTTTAGGCCAGCGGCCAGGGCCTTGTTCAGCTGAGTGAAGCTCGAGTCAATTACTTTCGTAAACCCAAGTCGCTTCGCTTCGTTTTGTCGAATTGCTGCTTGGTTCACTTTTCTGATTTCTCCGGCGAGGCTGATTTCGCCGAAGGCAACCACATCGTGGGAAATGGGCTGATCCTTGATGGCTGATGCAATCGCCAGGGCGATTGCTAAATCAGCCGAAGGCTCAGAGATTTTTACTCCGCCAACCGTTGACACGTAAACGTCTAATTCGGAGAGCTTCAGCCCCGCTCGGCGCTCTAAGACAGCTAGCAGCATTGCAACTCTTGAAGAGTCAACTCCGTTTGTGACTCTTCTTGGTTGGGCGGTTGAGCTTTTGACAACCAGCGCCTGGATCTCAGAGATCATCGCTCTCTTGCCCTCAAGGGTTACAGTCACACAGGTTCCAGAAACTTCGGTTTCGGAGCGGGACAAAAACAGTCCGCTGGGGTCTGGAACTTCGAGAATTCCATCACCGGTCATCTCGAAGCAGCCAACCTCGTCGGTTGGACCGAAGCGGTTTTTAAAGGTACGAATAAACCGAAGGCTGGTTTGCCTATCTCCTTCGAAATGACAAACAACATCCACCAGGTGCTCAAGCGCCCTAGGTCCGGCAACGGTGCCGTCTTTGGTGACATGACCAACGAGAATAATCGGAAGGTTAGATTCTTTGGCTACCCGGATCAAGTTTGCGGCCACTTCCCTTACCTGAGAGGGCATACCGGCGGCACCATCAATTTCTCCGGCGATGATGGTCTGCACCGAGTCAACAATCAATAGCTCGGGTTTTAGGTGCTGAACCTGTCCAAGCACGGTTGCCAGATCATTTTCGGAAGCCAAATACAAATTATCTGAAAGTGCGCCGGTTCTATCGGCGCGCAGCTTTATCTGACCGGTTGATTCCTCACCGCTGACATACAAAACCTTGAGCCCAGATTTGGCGCTGTTGGCAGCAACTTCCAACAGCAGGGTGGACTTACCAACCCCGGGCTCTCCAGAAAGTAACACAACCGCCCCTGGAACAATGCCTCCTCCGAGCACTCGGTCAAACTCTGAAACTCCGGTTGGGCGGGAGTGAACCTGTTCGGTGGAAACTTCGGTGATTGGTTTGGCGGCAAAGTTATCTCCGATGGCCGCAGGCCTTATCGAGCGAACCACTCCAATGCCTCGGCCCTTACCCAGGGCGGTTTGCTGGACGGTATCCCAGGACTGGCACTCACCGCACTGGCCAACCCATTTGGCTGTGCTCCAGCCACACTCCACACACGAGTACTCTGCTTTGGTCTTTGCCATGATCCTCCAATCGCTTCTAAAACTACCCTGACCCACCGATACGGCTGGTTGGTTAAGCTTGACCTATGGAAAACAAGCAAATCGCAATCCTTGGCGCGGGTTCTATGGGCGGGGCCATTCTTAGTGGCCTGATCGCAGCCGGCACCGCGGCTGAGTCCATCCGGGCCTCAACGGCAACAGCGGCAACTGCCAAGGCGTTAGCGACCAAGTTTTCTATCTCAACTTTTTCACTAGAAGATTCAGCCTCGGCCAATGCTGAGGCTTCCAAAGGTGCAGATATTTTGCTTATTGGAGTCAAGCCCGGGAAGGTTATTGAAACCTTGAACCAGATAAAGGACACCGTCAAAGACGGTGCCCTGGTTGTCTCGGTAGCCGCTGGGATAACCACCTCCGCAATGGAAGAAGCAATTGGTTCAAAGGTTTCTGTGATTCGGGCAATGCCAAACACTCCTTCGATTGTTGGACACGGTGTTACCGGCATTGCTAAGGGCAAATCCGCTAGCGACAGTGAGATGGGTATCGCCAAGCAGCTTTTTGAAACTGTCGGGCAAGTGTTAATCGTTGACGAAGACAAAATCAATGCCTTGAGCACCATCTCGGGATCTGGTCCGGCATATGTTTTCTACTTCGCCGAGAAACTTATGGTTGCAGCCCAGAAGATGGGCTTTAGTGAACAAGAAGCCAACTTGATGGTTAGAGCAACATTTCTAGGCTCGGCGACTTTGCTTGCCGCATCTGAACACACACCCAAGGAATTGAGAGATCAGGTGACCTCTCCTAATGGAACCACCATGCAGGCAACTAACAAATTTGATGAAGCACAATTAGAAAAGTTATTCATTGAAGCAACCGGTGCAGCTTTGGCCCGGGCAATTGAGATAGGTAAACAAACATGACTGACATTTTCAAGGCAATAGCCGACCCTAAGGCGAGACTAGTTTTAGAGACGCTGGCCGATAAGCCAGGCTCCACGGTTTCCAAGACAGCGGAATTTTCAAGGCTAAAACCAGAGCAGCTGACAACAATTGTTGCCTCTTTGGTTGAAGCCAAGCTAGTGAAGTCAACTGGCTCTGGCGCGAGTAAAAAGTATTCGCTAAACACCAAGGGTTTTGGTCCTTACGTTTCCTGGCTCGCCAAGGTCGCCGAGACCTCCGCTGTTTCAAACCTCGAGCTGCAGCTTATTGACTTGGGTGAGAAATTTGGGGCTGTGGTTGCGCAAGGATCGGACTGGGTTTCCACCAAGGTCAAAGACAACGTTGACGTCGATCCCAAGAAGTGGGGGAAGGAACTGGGGCGCATTCTCGCTGAGGTCAAGCGCGAAGTTCAAAAAGAAACCACTCAGGTCAAAAAAGAAGCTAAGTCAATTGCAACCAAGGTAAAAAACAGCGTCAAGCGCTAGCTTTTACCTCGGCAATCAGTGCTTCAACCTTGGCTTTAATTTCGTTCCTGATTTCTCGAACCACCTCGATTGGTTGATCTTTTGGATCGGTTAGTGGCCAGTCGAGGTAGGTCTTGCCTGGAAAGAATGGGCAGGCATCACCGCAGCCCATGGTGATCACGTAGTCGCTTTCTAAAACCTTTTCGTCGGAGAGCTTCTCAGGCGTTGCAGTTGAAAGATCGATGCCTTCTTCGAGCATGACTGCCATCGCCATCTTGTTGATCTCGGTTCCGGGCTCTGTTCCGGCCGATAGCACTTTGATTTGATCTCCCGCGAGGTGACGAAGATATCCAGCTGCCATTTGAGATCTTCCTGCGTTATGAACGCAGACAAACAAAACTGTTGCAAGATTTGACACGGTGGTATCTCCTAGCCTTTGACCCTAATCAAAACCTCATTGCGCTTGAGAAAGCCAGGCTTCCAGGGTGGGTCGTACCTGGCGAAATACAAGCTACCCACGGTTTCTAAACCGGAAGTTAACAACTCGCTAACTAACTTCGCACCTTCTGAATCGAACTTGTCTTGGTCCCAGGAACCGGAAAAGCGCTTGGCCGCTGCGATGTGTTTTGGGACTTTGATTACTTTTACCGATGGATCTAGGCTTTCTGGAACTTGGGATTCTCTCATGTCCTCCGGAAGGACAAATCTGACCATATGAGTCTTTGGGCCGGCCGATTCTTGGATTACCGGGGCAGTCATGGCGATTGACTGATTGGCCCTGTTATTGCCAGAAATAAATCGAACTAGCGGGCCAAAGCCTAAGTTCCCCGCCCGAACGAAATCACCGCGGACGGTGGTTTCGATCTGGATACCGGCAGGGTAACTCCTAAGTTCAAAGCCTGGGTGTTTGGTAAGAACCTCATAGGGCTGTTTCTCTGTCATGGTTTCAAGTGTAGGCAACTAGCCTGTAAGGCCCTACTCACAAGCAATCAACTGACGAAGTTGAGCGCCCCAAAACTAACAGATAGGCTTTGGGGGTTGCCCGATTTGGCGGCAAAGAAAAAAAGATGAGGTTTTCGTGGGTTCAGTAATCAAAAAGCGTCGCAAGCGTATGTCTAAGAAGAAGCACCGCAAGCTACTTCGTAAGACTCGCCACCAGCGTCGCAATAAGAAGTAAACCGCTAGTCGCGGTTTGCTTTGAGCTCGCGCTTCTTAAAGTCATAAATTGGCCAGTCGGCCGCTTTTGCATACCTAGTCAGAATTTTGTCTGGATTCACTGCGACCGGATGACCAACGGCGGTTAGCATCGGCAGATCGTTGTGTGAGTCTGAGTAGGCGTAAGACTTCCTAAGGCTTAGGTTTCTTTTCTTTGCCAGTTCCTTGATTGCAATTCGCTTGGTTGGACCGTGAATTGGTTTTCCAACCAGGTTCCCGGTCAAGATTCCATTTTTCTTTTCCACCCGAGTTCCAATTGCTCCGGTGAGCCCAAGGTTTTTGGCAATCACATCGCCCAGCTCCTGCGGGGCTGCAGTGACAAGCCAAACCTCTCGCCCCTCGGTGATGTGGTCCTTGGCCAGGCGAACAGTTTCTGGCCAGAGCTTTAGTCGAATGTGTTTTTCGTAGACCTCATCGACCAAATCTTTCATATCTTGAGCTCGGTGCCCAGCAATTAGGGACAGGGCTCGGTCCTTCAAGGTGGCAAGCACGTTGTTGTTTTCTCCGCGCCAGATAAAGCGGAACTGATGCCAAGCGAAGTTCCAGAAGTCCTTGCGGCTGAAGAAGTTTCTTTCGAAAGCAGACTTACCGAAGAGGTAACTACTAGACCCGCGCAAGATGGTGTTATCGACGTCAAAGAAAGCAGCGGCTTTCTTTGGCTTCTTTTTATCGTCCTTGTCCTTTGGGGGCACGAGGTAAGTTTAACCTGTGTCCAAGCCGATTATTCTCACGCTGTATTCCAAGCCAGGTTGTCACCTGTGTGAGCAGGCGCTGGATGCCATAAATCTAGTGGTTGGTGAAACCAAAGCTCAAAATTCAAGTGATGTTCAGATTGAAATAAAAGAAGTCAACATTCTTGAGGACCCTGAATTACTTGGGCGCTACGGGGAAGAAATTCCAGTGCTGCAAATCAATGGCGAGACACATGCCTATTGGACAATCGATAAAGATCGTTTCAGAAAAGCTTTAGAGAATCTTTTCTAAGGCTCTAGTCGGTTAGGTCCGCGGAACAAGAAGCCAACTTCTCTAATGCTTGGCTGGTGCAGGATCAGCATGATTACTCGAAGCAGTCCCATTCCAAAACCACCGTGGGTGGGTGCTCCGTAGCGGAAGAAGTCGATGTATGTCTTTAGACCCTCTGGGTCCAGACCTTTTTGCTTGGCCTGCTCTATCAAGACATCAACGCGGTGCTCGCGCTGAGCACCGGTAGTAATTTCAGTTCCTCGCCAAATTAAGTCGTAGCTCTTGGTGAGATCCGGATTACCCTCGTGCCTCATGTGATAAAAAGGCCTAACGGTTGACGGGTAGTCGGTTAGAAACACAAACTCGTGATTAAAAGTTTCGGCAACGTGTGCTGCGATCTGCCTTTCACCCTCCGGGTCCATATCTCCGCCTCGAACAACCTCATGGCCGCGTGCCTTGACGATATCAACTGCCTCGGCTAGAGGAATTCTTGGGAACGGGCGAGTTGGAATAACTACGTCAACATCAAAAAGTTTCTTGATTGCTTCGCCGTGGTTTTCCTTGACTGCGGTGATGGCCGAAACCATCAGTTGCTCTTGGAAGTCCATAACGTCCTCGTGGGAATCAATCCAAGACATTTCCATATCCACCGAGGTGAACTCGGTGGCGTGACGAGAAGTGAACGACGGGTCAGCTCTAAATACCGGACCGATTTCAAAGATTCTTCCAAGGCCGGCCATCATCGCCATCTGCTTATAGAACTGTGGGGATTGGGCTAGGTAGGCAACAGTTTCGAAGTATTCGAGCTTGAACAGCTCGGCGTTTGACTCGGAGGCGGTTCCCATTAGCTTCGGGGAGTGAATTTCGGTGAAGCCGTTCTCCAGCCAGAACTTTCTCCAGGCCGCTTCGATGGTGGTTTGGACCTGGAAGACCAGATTCATCTCTGGTCTTCTCATGTCTAGAAAGCGCCAGTCCAGGCGCTTATCAATCGAGGTGTCGTCGGCAATCGGTGTCTCTGGATCTGCCAGGGTGATGATTTCCAGCTCATCGAGCTGGATCTCAAGGCCTCCGAGTTTGACTCTTTCGTCGTGCACCAGACGACCCTTAATCCAAACGAAGGAACCGTTAGTCAAAGTTGAGACTTTATCGGCCAGAACGTCTTCGTCGGCTGGGCGAGGGTAGGTGACCTGAACGTCTCCTGTTTCATCCCTGAGAATGATGAACTGAATGCGCTTTTGATCTCTTAGCTTTTCAACCCAACCGCCCAAGACCACCGGTCCATCTTTTCTGGCCGGTAAGTCTTTGACTAAGTGACGTTCACGCATTGTTTTTTGCTTCCTTGTTAGGGCTCCAGGGCCCAAGTTTAGCGGGGTTAGACTTGATACATGCCCGCCACCCTTATTCATCTGGTACGCCACGGGGAAGTTGATAACCCCAACGGTGTGCTGTACGGGCGGCTTCCAAACTTCACTCTTTCTGCCCTCGGACGTGAAATGGCCGAGGCAACGGCGAGTGAACTTTGTGCTCCGGGGAACAAGATAACTAGGTTGATTTCCTCACCGCTGATACGAACTCTGCAGTCGGCAAGGCCCTTCACCCAAAAGCTCAAGGTAGCGGTCCAGACCGAACCTCAGATCATCGAACCAACCAACATCTTCGAGGGTAAAAAAGTTGCCCTGGCAACCGTTTTGCAAAACCCCTCCTTCCTCCCAAAGCTTCTGAACCCGCTAAGACCGGGCTGGGGAGAGCCCTATGGCCAAATAGCTAAGCGGATGAAAAAGGCAATGAAGAAAGCCTGGGATGAGACCACAGAGGGAGAGGTAGTGATGGTTTCCCACCAGCTAGCGATCTGGATGGTTCATCTAAGCTCTGCAGGTAAACCGCTCTGGCATAACCCAAGATCTAGAAGGTGTGACCTATCGAGCGTCACAACCTTCGAGTTCCGAGGTGACAAGCTCGTCGAGGTCGGCTACCTAGACCCTGCAAAGACTTTGAGAAAAAGCGCAATAGATAAAGGTGCAGTTTGAGAAAAGTTCTAGCTGCGCTCGCAATTATTGGTTTTGCACTGGCAACATCTGGCTGCGCCAACGACTCGTTAGCAGAACAGTTCAGATCCGGAGATAACAAAAACTACATCGCAGGCGATGGCACCGTCACCGAGTTTGCTCTTGGCTCAAGACCAAAGGCTGCTAGCTGGTCCGGCATAACAGAAAGCGGTGAGGCGATTTCGAGTGATCAACTCGAAGGAGTGATCACCGTCATGAACTTTTGGTACGCGGGTTGTGCTCCGTGCCGTATCGAGATGCCGGAGCTAATCGAATTACAGGATGAGTTTTTGCCTGACGGAGTTCAGTTCATCGGAGTGAACGTTCGTGATAGCGCCGAAACTTCTTTGGCTTTTGCAAGAAAGATAAATCTGAATTTTCCATCGGTCATGGATGCCAAGACCGGGTCTGTGGTTTTGGGCTTCACCGGTGTTGTCACTCCCCAGGCTGTTCCAACCACGCTAGTTATTGACTCAGAAGGAAATGTTTCGGCTCGAGTTTTGGGGCGAATCGATAAGTCGATTCTTAGAGCGCTAATTGTTACCACCATCAAGGAAAAATCATGAGTCCCGGCGAAATAATTTTGAACGGTTCCTTGATTGCGGCCATGCCGCTTGCATTGCTGGCTGGAATTGTTTCTTTTATTTCGCCTTGCGTTCTTCCACTAATTCCCGGCTATCTCGGATACATCTCTGGCGTAGCTGACGGCGGAGCCAAAAAGAGCAGGATCATCTTTGGTTCGGTTTTGTTTGTCTTGGGCTTTACCGCAGTGTTTGTTTCCTTCGGAGCCCTCTTTGGTGGCATCGGAATGCTGATTTATATCAATAACCTGATGTGGGTTCAGCAGGTGCTAGGTGTACTAATCATTCTCATGGGTCTTGTCCTGATCGGGCAGTTTTCTTTCCTGCAAAGAACTTTTAAGACCGGCATCAAACCAAAAGTTGGACTGGTTGGTGCCCCGGTACTAGGAATCGCCTTTGGCCTGGGTTGGACACCCTGTATTGGACCAACTCTTGCCGCTGTTCTTGCCTTGGCCTCGGATGCCGGATCCCCTGCCAGAGGAGCCCTACTGGCACTTATTTACTCGCTCGGAATAGGACTTCCCTTTATTGCAATTGCGGCAGGCTTTGGTTGGGCAACTTCCTCGGTGGGGTTTGTTAAAAAGCACATCAGGGCTTTCAACATCGCCGGAGGCGTGATGTTAATCATTCTTGGTGTTGCGCTAGCAACCGGTGTCTGGATTGGTTTTGCAACCTGGCTGCAGGGGGTGTTCGGTGTCTTCGTCCCAGCTCTATGAGTCTCCGGATATAGGACTAACCGGTTGGGCCAGATGGATTTGGCGTCAGCTCACCTCGATGCGAACTGCGCTGCTACTTCTCCTGCTATTAGCAGCAGCCTCGGTACCAGGATCTATTTACCCGCAGCGCTCAGCTGATCCAAATGGTGTGGCCCTTTATTTCCGAGAAGATCAGCAACTTGCCGAGGTGTTGGATTTTTTCCAACTTTTTGATGTCTACAACTCGATCTGGTTCTCTGCCATCTATATCTTGCTTTTCACATCCCTGGTTGGTTGTGTTTTGCCGCGCACCAAGGTTCACTACGAAGCACTAAAAGCAGAACCGGTTCAAACCCCAACCAATTTATCTCGCATGCCGGTTTATCAGATGGAGCAAGCGCCTCAAGGGATTGACCCGATAGTCGAGGGTAAGAAGATATTGGAAACCCAGCGCTACCGCGTTATTCAACGCGGTGATTCGGTGAGCGCCGAGAAAGGGTACATCCGTGAAACCGCGAACTTGATCTATCACTTCTCGCTGGTGGGTGTTTTGATTGCTGTTGGTATCGGAGGTGGCTTGAGTTTCTCAGGTCAGCGAGTTCTTGCAGAAGGCGAGACCTTTGTTAATAACCTCGCAGGCTTTGACTCGCTATCGCCTGGAACATTCTTTGACCCGGAAAGACTTGCTCCAATTAGCGTCACGCTAGACAAATTTGAAGTCGACTACGACTTCCTAAACGAAACCAACATCGGCGCACCGCTTGATTTCCGGGCAACGGTCACTGTTCGAACCCCTACCGATCAAGCGGGTCAAACCAGCCTGGTTCGAGTCAATGAGCCGCTTGATTCAAGAGGTGCGAGTGTCTATTTGACCGGTCACGGCTACGCGCCAGAAATAACAATTCGTGATGCCAACGGGGACATCAGCTATTCGGGAGCAACTATCTTTTTGCCCCAGGACGGCAACCTAACCTCGATTGGGATCATCAAGGTTCCCGATAATTTGCCCGAGCAAATTGGTGTGGTGGCTTTTTTCTACCCCAGCGCAATCGAGCTTGCTAGCGGTGCATACACCTCGATTTTCCCGGGGGTAATTGATCCGCTGATCTCGATGAATGTATACACCGGTGATCTAGGTCTCGATAGTGGTATTCCGCTTAATGTTTATGCCCTGGATACCGACCGCCTGAATCAGGTTGCAGGACGCGGAACAAATAACCCAGCCGTTGAAATAAGACTCGGGGAAACAGTTGATCTTCCAGAAGGCCTTGGAACCGTGACCTTTGATGGCATCAAGCGTTTTGCTTCGCTGGATATCGCTTATAACCCAGGTCAGCTTTGGGTACTTATCTTTGCGATGTTATCTCTGGCTGGAATCATCGTTTCGCTAACCACCCCAAGAAGACGCATCTGGATCAAAAAAGTTGGCGCTTCCTTTGAAGTTGCTGGGCTTTCTCGAAGAGATGACCCGAGGCTCGAAGAAGTTGTTAGAGAATTAACTGAAAGCATAAAAAAGGAAAAGTAAGTGAACCCACTGGTACTAAACGAAGAGCTCTCTCAGCTATCGCTGCTAGTGACCTACGCCGCCATGGCGGTATTTACCCTGGCCTTTTTAGTATCCGGCTACCACCTCTCCCAAGCCGCTAGCAGCAAGTCCAGAATTTTAGAGAATCAGCAGGCTGCAACTAGAAGTGGCAACGTGGCTGTTCTTGAAAAAGAAAGCGATATAGCCACACAAGATAGCTCCAAGTCGCTGATTGTCCTCGAGCGCGTAAGCCTAGCTCTTGCAATTCTTGGAACACTGATCTTGGCAGCCGGTGTGATCATGCGAGGAATTGCCGCTGCCAGAGTGCCGTGGGCAAATCTTTACGAATACTCCATCACCGGAGCACTTATTTTGATGATGATTTACCTGGTGTCGGTAAGGTCCAAGGAAGTTCGCATTATGGCCACCTTCGTCGTTGGTTTTGTGCTTTTGGTTCTTGGAACTGCCGTTTCGGTTTTCTATGTTCAGGTGGCATCTTTGATGCCGGCCCTGCAAAGCTACTGGCTGGTAATCCACGTGATGGTGGCCTTACTTGCAACTGGCTTTTTTAGCCTGGCAGCTGCACTATCGCTTGCTTATCTTTTGAAAACTGCCAATTGGGTGGAGAACGCAAAAACCAAAGGCACCGAAAACTTTAGAGCAATCCTGGGGATATTTCCCTCCAAGGAAACCCTTGAAAGACTCGCTTACCGATTTAACATCAGTGGATTTATTCTTTGGAGCTTTACTTTGATCGCCGGAGCAATTTGGGCAGAGCGTGCCTGGCACCGCTACTGGGGTTGGGACACCAAGGAAGTTTGGACTTTCATTATTTGGGCGCTCTACGCCGGCTACCTGCACGCCAATGCCACTCGCGGCTGGACCGGCAAGCGCGCTGTTTGGCTTGGACTGATTGGCTTTGCGGCGGTTGTGTTTAACTTCACCATCGTGAACATGTTCTTCAAAGGCCTTCACGTTTACTCTGGTCTTTAAAGATCAGCCCTCTAGACCAATAAGTCTTCCGCAGCGCTCTAGTCTTGCAATCCACCAGTCGTAGCGGTGATCTTCGGCATTGAAAATCTCAAGCGCTGAAGTGTTCAACTCTTCTCTTCTTACCTCCAGAACACCATTTTCTGGCCGCAATTGATTTCTAACTAGGTCACCTGCAAACAGGTTCAATGTTCCAAGGCCTGCGTCAAAGACGAGTTCATCTAGGCTCGCGGCGAAGTGGAGTTCTGCTCCAAGACCAATTGAGGACTGCATCGCACTAGATGCAACAATCGGTAGCTTCGAAGAAGCTGCCACTTCCAGTGCTCTGGCAATGCCACCAAGCGGTGCGCTTTTTAGAACCAAGATATCGGCCGCTCCCGCGATTTCAACCGCTAGCGGGTCGGAGGACTTGCGAGCTGATTCATCGGCGGCAATAAGTGTTTCAAGACCGCGCTTGGATATTTCTAATCTGAGCTCGGCTAGCTCAGCGATTGTTTTAACAGGCTGCTCGAAGTATTCGAGCTTGATACCCAAAGCCGAAAGCTTTTCAATTAATTCGAGGGCGAGAGGAATATCAAAGCCACCATTGGCGTCGAGTCTGATCTTGGCTTCGGGGTAGAGGGTTTTTACCTCTTGGATTCTGGAGATGTCATCGGTCAAATTTTGACCGGATTCTGAGACCTTTATCTTTACGGTTTCGAACTTGCCGGCTTTGGAAAGTAGCTTGGCGATTTCTTCAACTTTTATGGCCGGCAAGATCGCGTTGACTTTGACCTGACTTCGCTTGGTAGCAGGAAGTGATCCATATCCCCACTCCAGCGCTGCCTCAAGCCAGAGACTTGCTTCCTCGTCACCGTATTCGGGGAATGCCGCCCACTCGCTCCAGCCGTTGGGACCTTCAAACACCAATAGCTCTCGCTCGGTCATTCCGCGGAAGCGGGTGCGAAGCGGGATGCTCACCACACGGGCGGCAGCCATTAGGGCAAAAAGGCGAGGGTTCACATTGTTAGTCTAAGAGCATGGCAAATCCAGTTTCTGAGCTGTTTGACGCGTCTATTTGGCGCGAGGTTCCAGGTTTTGAGAATCAGACCGACATCAGCTATCACCAGCACATATCCCTTGGGGTAGTTCGCGTTGCCTTCAACCGCCCAGAGGTAAGAAACGCCTTTCGCCCAAAAACCGTTGACGAGCTAGCAGCATCGCTCGAGCACGCCAAGAACAACTCAAAGGTTGGAGTTGTATTACTAACCGGCAACGGACCATCGCCCAAAGACGGCGGCTGGGCTTTTTCAAGCGGTGGCGATCAAAGAGTTCGAGGCAAGGACGGCTATAAATACGCCGATGATGAGAACAATCAAGACCCTGCCAAATCCGGTCGCTTGCATATTCTTGAAGTTCAAAGACTTATTCGCTTCATGCCAAAAGTTGTTATCGCATTGGTTCCAGGCTGGGCAGCCGGGGGAGGACACTCATTGAATGTGGTTTGCGATCTTTCGATTGCAAGCATCGAGCACGCTCGCTTCAAGCAAACCGATGCTGATGTTGGCTCTTTTGACGGTGGCTTTGGAAGTGCATACCTTGCGCGCCAAGTCGGTCAGAAATTTGCTCGCGAGATTTTCTTCCTCGGACAGGAATACAGCGCCGAGAAAGCAGTGGAGATGGGTGTTGTGAACAAGGCAGTTGCGCATAAGGACTTGGAAAAAGAAGGCGTAGCTTGGGCAACCGAGATTATGTCCAAATCACCAACATCTATTCGCATGCTGAAATTTGCCATGAACGCCATCGACGATGGACTAATCGGCCAGCAAATATTTGCAGGCGAGGCGACCAGGCTGGCCTACGCTTCCGATGAGGCGGCCGAAGGCCGCGATGCTTTCTTGGAAAAGCGCGAACCTAACTGGGCGCCTTACCCTTGGCACTTCTGATTGAAAAATGACTAAGCCGCTTGCGGTGGTTCCCGCCAACGACACCGTGAAGGCGCTGCTTGTTCTAGCGGATGTGATCCAAAACAAAAAAGCTATCTTTGTCTCCGCTCCTGAAATAAACGGTGTTAGGCCAGCAATTGATCCTTTGCCAGAGCAGGTGGCAAAAAATATTGCATGCGTTGTGGAATCATCCGGTTCCACCGGAATTCCAAAACGCATCTCCATTTCTACCGAAGCCTTGCTACACGCAGCCACAACTGGCCAAGAGCGCTTGGGACCTTGGGGCCAATGGCTATTGGCACTTCCGATCAATTTCATCGCGGGCCAACAGGTACTTATTAGATCGCTGCTTGCCGATCAACAGCCAGTGATTATGAATACCGCCTTGCCTTTCACGGCAGAGGCCTTCTTGCGCTCAGCGATGTTGATGACCAATCAAATTCGTTATACGTCACTGGTTCCAAACCAGCTAGCAAAACTTATCTCCGAGGCGGGGAAAAATAAAGACATGCTTGCAGTGCTGAAGAGCTTTCGCGCAATTCTGGTTGGAGGACAAGCAACTCCCGAGGAGCTGAGGCAAAAAGCTACTGATCTGGGCATCAAAGTTGTCGTTAGCTACGGGATGACCGAAACTTCCGGCGGCTGCGTCTATGACGGAGTTCCACTCGATGGCGTAAGGCTCAAGATTGCTCCCGATGGCAGGCTGTTAATTTCTGGAAAGACTCTGGCCGAGGGGCAAGATGATTGGATCTTTACTAACGATTTAGCCGAGTTATCTCCCGATGGAAAGCTCAACATCATCGGCCGTGCCGATCGGGTGATTATTTCAGGTGGAATAAAGCTTTCGCTTGAAAGAGTTGAATATTTAGGCTCTGAGCTACCCGGGGTTTCAGAAATTGCCGCAGTGCCGCTGCAGGATGAGACCTGGGGTGAGCGGGTGGGAATTGCTTACATTGGTTCTCCTGAAGTTGCCGATGACATCGCCAATCAACTGGCTCATTTACTGGGTCCAGCCGGAAAACCAATCCGGGTGATTCGGGTGGATAAGCTCCCTAAGCTTCTAACCGGTAAGACAGATAACCGATTAGTTGCAGAGCTTTTTAACTGAGGAAGTACAGATGAAGACAAAGAAACTGAATCTTTGGATCGAGGGCGCAAGGCTTCGAACCCTGCCACTTGCCATAGCGCCGGTTGCTATCGGGGCAGGTGCTGCCGATTCGGTTCAGGCTTTTGATCTTGGTCTGTCTGTTCTAGCTCTGGCAGTCGCGCTTTTTTTGCAAATCGGTGTGAACTTCGCCAACGACTACTCGGATGGAATTCGAGGAACCGATGACCATCGGGTTGGACCGCTTCGGCTAACCGGATCTAAGTCTGTGAAGCCCGAGGCCGTCAAGCTTGCGGCCTTTGGCTTTTTCCTGCTGGCTGGCGTTGCAGGTTTAGCGATTGTTTTGATCACCGGATTTTATTGGCTGCTGGCGGTTGGAGCTGCCGCAATTATTGCGGCTTGGTTTTATACCGGAGGCAAAAGCCCCTACGGTTATGCCGGTCTTGGAGAACTTGCAGTCTTTGTGTTTTTTGGACTGGTTGCAACAATCGGAACCACTTTCATTCAGGTTGGCTTCGTTGAGTTCAATGCGGTCCTAGGGGGAATTGCCTCGGGGCTATTTGCCTCTGCTGTATTGATGGTCAATAACATCCGGGATATCGAAACCGATGCTCTTTATTCCAAGAAAACCCTGGCTGTTCGCCTGGGTAAGAAACCAGCTATCGCGATTTTTCTTTTGATGATCTGGCTGCCGTTTTTAATTCTTGGCTTTTTTAGCCTGCTTTATCCGGCCACCATGCTGGGCTTTATGGCGCTTTTATTGGTAGTTCCCGCCACGGTAATTGTGGCAACGGCTAAAACACCAAAGGAATTGATTTTGGTTTTGAAGCTCACTAGCTTTGCGGCTTTGGCCTATGCGCTGAGCCTGGCTCTTGGGTTATTTGTTGTCTTCTTTTGAGTCGAGAATCGAGTTTTCAACATCGGCGTCTTGGTCTGGAACGCCGGAGAACTTATCCCGTTTGTTTCTCTTATAGATTTCAGCCGATAAAGCATCCCTTTGCTTCTGCAAAAACACCAGTGAAATAGCCAGGGCCAGCACCCCGGCGATGATTGCCGAGTAGATTCCCTCGAATCCCAGCAGCAAGAAAATGGTCAAGAACAGGGCAAATAGGCCCAATCGAGCCGATATAAAGACTAACCAGAGTTTTTTCACAGTTACATTCTAAGTTTGTCTCTCGCTTAGAGTTAATGCATGGTTAGAGGACTACTTTTCGTATTCGGAGTCTGGCTGCTATTTACAGTATTTGTCACTGTATTTGCAGCCAGCGCAAACAAAAACGAGGTTAGGAACCTGCCGAAGTGGCTCTGGATCCTAATCTGCGCTGGCGTTCCATTCATCGGTGGGTTGCTTTACCTGGTTCTTGGAAGACCTATCGGTCAACCCAAGCAACGCTATAGAAAGACCAAATCCGTAGCTCCCGACGATGACCCAGCTTTTTTGCGCGATCTATCAGAAAAACTTGACGCCCAAGATGAGAAAAAACCCGATGCCAAGCCGGAGGATAAACCTCAAGACAACCCGGAGGAAGACTCAGGCCCAGAACCTAAGGACAAGTCGTAGCTTTGATTGTCGCGCCTTCGCAAGTCTTCGCAGCCAATTTAATGGCAGCTCTTTCAGAGCTGGAGGTCGAGGACGTTTTTTTATCTCCCGGCTCACGCTCGCAGTCGCTTGCGATAGCCGCACAGCAACTTCACGATGTTGATCGCCTAACCGTTCGAGTTCGCATCGACGAGCGATCGATGGCCTTCACTGCCCTGGGAGCTGCAAGAGCGTCCGGCCAGCCGGTTGCAATTATTACCACCTCCGGAACTGCGGTTGCCAATTTGTTGCCGGCAGTCTTGGAAGCTCACCACAGCGGTGTTCCAATGATCGTAATAACCGCCGATCGACCTCAAGAGCTTCGGGGATTGGGAGCCAATCAAACTACCCACCAGGTTGGGATCTTTGGCGAAGCCGTTAGGTTTTGTGAAGATGTTCCAGCCCCCGAAGGTGATGTTGATTTGGATTTTGTTCGGCTCTTAGCCGAACGAGCAGTTTCAACTGCAATGGGGGATTTTCCGCACCGGCCTGGGCCGGTGCACCTAAATATTTGTTTTAAGGAACCACTTTCTTCCCCTTCTCCGGATGCGGCAGATATCTATACCGGAGCAGAGTTTCCCGAAGAGACACTGCCGGTTCCAAGCTTTGCTGTTTTGGACGGCGAACTAAACACCGTTGTGATTGCTGGAGCAGAATCTGGAGTCCTAGCACTTGAAACCTCAGAAGCTTTTGGTTGGCCGGTGTTTGCCGAGCCAAGCTCGAGGTGTCGCTATGGAGCAAACTCGATTGTTGCTTACCCAGCTATTTTGGCCGAAGACGAAGAACTAAAAGCTAAGATCCAGCGGGTCGTGGTGTATGGCAAGCCAACTCTGAGCCGAGAAGTTCAAAAGTTAATTGCACGCCAAGACATTGAACTGATTGTTATGAAATCTGAACTAACCGGATTGTTTAACCCCTACGGCAATGCCGCTCAAATTGTTGATGACCTAACCGTAAACGGTGAGGTCAGTAGTGAATGGCTGGCCAGGTGGCGAGTAGCATCTCATAACTGGATCTCGGCTCAAGCTTACGAAGCTGGCCTAACGAGAAGAAAAGTCATTGAGCTTGTATATCAAGCCAGCCAACTGGATGATTCGATTGCGCTGGGCGCATCAAGGATGATCCGCGAAGCGGATGTTTGGGCACCTTCAAAGGCAGTTCAGGTTTTTGCTAACCGCGGCCTTTCTGGAATTGATGGGACGGTTGCAACAGCAACCGGCATCGCACTTCGTGCCGAGGGTGCATTCACCAGAGCAATCATTGGTGATCTGACTTTGATTCACGATGCTTCATCGATGATTGAAGATCCGGAAGAAACCCTAAACCTTCAGCTAATTATGGTCAACGATCAAGGCGGCAGCATCTTTGAAAACCTTGAGCTTTTCCAAACAGTGGAGACCGGAACTTTTGACCGGATATTTAGAGCCGGTCAAAAAATCGACTACTGGTCCCTAGCCAACGCCTACGGTTTTGTTTACATTGCCCCGGCTAACGAACAAGAACTCACCGAAGCACTGGCAACACCGGGGCGTGTGCTGATTGAGGTAAAGCTCTAGCTAAGAGAGCCTCGAACTGGAGCAAACTTCAGTTCTGTTTCTTCAAGTTCTGCGGCAGGTTCCGAATCGGCAACCAGCCCACATCCTGCAAAAGCAGTCAAGACGTTTTCTTCGATATATCCACCTCGAAGCGCGATGGCCCATTCGCCATCGCCATCGGCACCAATCCAACCAACCGGTCCGGCGTAGCCGCCACGATCAAAGGGCTCAAGCTCTGCGATCAGAGCTTGAGCAGCTTGTCTTCCCGTGCCGGCAACCGCAGCAGTTGGGTGAAGGAAGGCCGCCAAGTCCAGCACCGAGATGTTGTTCTTGAGCTTTCCGTAAACATCGCTTGCCAGGTGCCACAAATCAGGAAGAGCCAAGCTGAAGGGCTTCTCGTCGGTATCGACAGTTATGCAAAAAGGATTTAGTGCCTCAACCATTGAGTCAACCGCGAAGCGGTGCTCGGCCAAGTTTTTCTCTGAGGCAACGAGGAAGTTAGATTTCTGAACGTCTGACTCTGGTGAGTCACCGCGGGAGGTTGTTCCAGCTAGCACTCGGGCAGAAACTTGACCGTGGGAGACCCGAACCAAAAGCTCAGGGGATGCTCCGAAGTTGCCATCAACCGAATACACCCAGCAGCTCGGGTATCTTTTTGCCAGCGACCTAAGTCCCGTTCGAATATCGAAGCCTGCTGGCAGTTGAGCCATGATCTCTCGGGCCAAAACAACTTTTTGAAGCTTCCCGGAGCGAATTTTGGAGATTGCCTTTTCTGTTTGCTTTAGAAATCCAGCCGAGGTCATTGAGCCTTCGACGAAGGAGAGCTTGTTGTTTTCTCGGTAGGAGATTACTTTGCTATAAAAATCAGCGGTTGCTTCCTGTTCACCTTCCGGGGTGATCTTGGTGATCCAGCTTCTACCATCCCTTGTTCCAAGAATGATCCTTGGAACAATCAACACTGAGTTCAGTGAACTATCCGGTGAGAAAGTTGCAGTTCCAAAACCAACCAGACCTGTTCCTTGAACCTGGAGCGGGTCGGTGATTTCTGCTTGCTCAACTTGTTCGCGCCAAGCGGCAGCTAGTTCTTGGATGCGGTTCAAGCCGGAGGTTTCAAAGCGGGCGGCTTCTCCGAAGCCGACCAATCCTTGACCGTTTCTGACGAATGCGGTGGGGTTTTCTGGGAAGTGACGGGTGATGTCAAAACCCTCCGGGGTCGCCAACTCACGCGATAAAACGCGAAGTTTTCGAATTGATGACATCGGTGCCGTTTCGTTTTTTCGGGCCAAAGTAGGCGAGCTTCTTAAATTCTAGGTGAAAGCTAAGATTGATAGGTGAGTAAAGCAGACCTAACCAAGAAGGCGCAGGAAGTTGCTGCGATGTTTGACCAAGTCGCAAAAAACTACGACAGGGCGAACGATTTACTCTCTCTTGGATCAGCCAGAGTATGGCGAAAAGCAGTTGCAAAGCTGTTAAACCCTCAAAGCGGTCAAACCATCTTGGACCTAGCCGCCGGCACCGGGGCATCCTCGGTAGCTTTCCTCAAAGAAGGTGTCCGCGTGGTCGCGGCCGACTTCTCTATGGGCATGCTCGAAGAGGGCAGAAAGCGTCACCCCGAAATTGAGTTCGTCTTTGCCGATGCCACCAAGCTTCCCTTTAGGGAAGAAGAGTTTGACACCGTGACTATTTCTTTTGGTCTTCGAAATGTCGAAAACACCGAGCTTGCCTTGTCCGAAATGCTTCGGGTGCTAAAGCCAGGAGGCAAGCTGGTGGTTTGTGAATTCTCGACCATTCCGAATAAGGCCTTGCATTCTTTGTATCGGCTTTACCTCAAGAACCTGCTTCCTCGGATTTCGGCGCTGGTATCTAAAACCCCGGAGGCATATAGCTACCTAGCTGAATCCATTGACGCCTGGCCGAAACAGGCAGAACTAGCCAAACTGATTGAAAAAGTTGGCTACCAATCTGTTGGTTTTAGGAATCAAACCCTAGGAATTGTTGCTATCCATATTGGAACAAAGCCTAAGAAAGCCAACTAATGCCGAAAACCTCGCTGCCAAAGCAGCTTCGCAAGGTCGCTGACAAAGACCTACTCGCGAAGCTCGAGTCTGGCCTGGAGTTAGTAGAGCAGCAGCTGATTGAAGCTGTAAAGCACACCGACCCAATTGCCAAGGTCACCACCAGACATCTAATCGATGCCGGTGGCAAAAGAATCAGACCAACACTTGTTTTGCTCTGCGCGCAGCTGGGTGAGTCAACCCAAGAAAAAGTCATTCAAGCTGCCGTGGTAGTTGAACTAACCCATATCGGAACTTTGTATCACGACGATGTTATGGATAACGCTCCCAAAAGAAGAGGTGTTGATTCAGCTCACGAGATCTGGGGTAACAACGTTGCCATCTTGACCGGTGATCTGTTATTTGCAAGAGCATCGCAGATAGTTTCAAAACTTGGCGAGAAAGCTTTAACTTTGCAGGCCGATACCTTCGAGAGACTGTGTCTTGGGCAACTGAATGAAACAGTTGGTCCGGCCGAAGGCCAGGACGTTATTGATCACTACCTGAGTGTGCTTTCGGATAAAACCGGATCTTTGATCTCTGCCTCCGCCGAGCTTGGCGTATTGTTCTCGGGCGCCGATGAATCGCTTCGCGAGCCGGTTAGAAAATACGGTGAAGCAATCGGGGTTGCCTTCCAGCTCATCGACGATGTGCTGGATATTTACTCGGACGGACAAGTTTCGGGTAAGACCCCGGGCACTGACCTCAGGGCCCAGGTTCCAACCCTTCCGGTGCTTTATTTGAGGCAGGATGCCAAATCAGATAGCGAATCAGCCAAGCTAGTTGAGATAATTGATGCCGGGCTCGATGATGATGTCCAACTGACCAAAGTGATTGAACAAATGCGCAAGCACCCAGCAACCGAGCGTGCTTTCCAAGAGGCCAAGCGCTGGGCCGATCAGGCAATTGCAGCTCTAGTAGATTTGCCAGCGGGACCAGTTCGCGAAGCCCTTACCAACTTTGCCGATGCGGTAATCGAGCGCCAAAACTAAAGATCTTTAAGGAAAAGAAAAAAAGATGTCAAAGCTCAGGCTTGCAATCGTTGGCGCGGGTCCTGCCGGAATCTATGCCGCAGATCTTTTAATCAAATCCGAAATCCGCGACTTTGATGTTTCGGTTGATCTGTTTGATTTACTTCCAGCTCCCTACGGTTTGGTTCGCTACGGGGTTGCTCCCGATCATCCCAGAATCAAGGGAATCATCAAGGCACTCTATGAGGTTCTGGACCGCGGTGACATCCGGTTTTTTGGAAACGTCACCTACGGTAAGGACATCACTTTAGATGATCTAAAAAAGCACTACAACGCAGTGATTTTTGCAACCGGTGCCGTGCAGGACGCGGAGTTGAATATTCCAGGAGTCGAACTTGAGGGCTCTGTCGGGGCTGCAGCTTTTGTTAACTGGTACGACGCTCACCCGGACTTCGAAAGAAGCTGGGACCTAAGCGCCAAAGAGGTGGCCGTTATTGGAAACGGCAACGTCGCCCTCGATGTTGCAAGGGTTCTAGTGAAATCACCTGCCCGAATGCTCGAAACAGATATTCCAGAAAATGTTTACAAAGGCCTACTTAGCTCGAACGCTACCGATGTTCACGTCTTTGGCCGTCGTGGCCCAGCCCAGGTGAAGTTCTCTCCGCTTGAGCTTCGAGAAGCTGTTCACGTTGATGGCGTTGACACCATCGTTCACGACGAGGATTTCCAGTACGACGAGGGATCAAATAAGCAGATCGAGAGTAATAATCAAACTCGCGTGATGGTCAAAACCCTCGAGGAGCTAAGAACCAAAGAACAAACCGGAGCAGCTAAGCGCCTCCACCTACACTTTTTCTCCTCACCGGTTGAAATCATCGGCGAAAACGGAAAAGTGAAAGCTCTAAAGATTGAGCGAACCAAACTAGATGGCAATGGTGGGGTAGTTGCCACCGGGCAATTCCGAGAGATTCCGGTGCAGGCGGTTTATCGCGCGGTTGGCTACTTTGGATCTGAATTGGCTGAGATTCCATTTGACTCAAAATCTGGAATCATTCCAAACGACAAGGGCCGAGTTCTGGATTCCTCCGGAGCCCACATAAAGGGTGTCTATGCAACCGGATGGATTAAGCGCGGACCGGTTGGACTGATCGGACACACCAAATCAGACGCGATTGAAACAATCGCGCAGATCATTGAAGATAAGCCAACCTGGTGGCAGCCAGTTTCCCCTGAGGAAGAGGCAATTGTTTCACTGATGGATAGCCGCGGTGTTGAGTATGTCGGTTGGCCAGAGTGGCTAAAGATAGACGCCGAAGAAAAACGCCTGGGTCAGGCCCAGGAGCGCAAGCGAATCAAGCTTGTTGAGAGAGAAGACTTTTTAAATATCGCTAAGGGAGAAAAATCCTAAGTGGAGCTAACCAAGGAAAGAACCAAGAGCGCCGAGTTCGCCCTCGTTGCAGCTTTTTTCATCCAGGGATTTCTAGCAATCACCTACTTACCCCGCATCCCAGAGATCATCGAGCAGATTGATGTCAGCTTTGCACTCTGGGGTCTGATCATTGGTCTCGCGGGGCTTGGATCTTTGATCCCGCTCTTAATTACAAACCGTCTAGTTGGAAAATATGGCACCAGACCAATTGTTCGAGTTTCGAGCCTGATGATTGTTGTGACAACGGCAAGCCTCGGTCTTGCCACCAACGGTTGGATGTATTTTGCTTTTCACGCGGCCATGATGTTCAGCATGAGCTTTTTCAACATCGCCGTGAACGCTCAATCGGTAATGCTTCAGAAAAAAGTCAAGAAAGTAATTCTTGGCAAATTCCACGCAGCCTGGAGCATCGGAGCTGGAATCAGCGCAGCTGTTTCCGGAATCTTGGCAAGTTTTATGTCGCTCCAGCTTCACCTTGTTTTGGTGGGTCTGCTAGCCATTGTTGCCTTTGAGGTTTCGATCAGGTCGATGCTCAAGCCTTCCGAGGATGGTCACCGCGAGGAACGCCAAGCCGCTGAGAAAGTTCCCTTCTTCAAGTCTCCCAACCAGCTTTGGCTTTTGGCCTTCGGTTTTTTTGCAGGAGTATTTCCCGAGCTGGTGATGATGGACTGGTCAGCGGTATTTGCCAAGCAGGTCATGTTGCTAAACCCAACCCTTGGAGCTATTCCGTTCACCGCCTTTACGGTAGCGATGATCGCGGGGCGTTTATTGATTGGTCGGGCCACCAAGAACTATCACATCAGCGATCTATCCAAATGGGGTGGAATTGGTGGAGCGGTTGCCATGGCGCTTGGCGTCATAGTTGCCCCACCACTTGTTCCAGTGAGCCCAATCCTGGCCATGATCGTGCTGTCACTGTTTTGGGCAGTGAGCGGTTTTGGTTTGGCGCCGATGGTGCCATCGTTTTTTGGTGCCGCCGGTCACGTTAAGGGGCTAACAACAGCTCAGGCACTTTCAAGGATGTCTCTGGTGAACGCTCTGGCTGTGATTGTTGCCAAGATCTTCATGGGTGCTTTGGCGGAAGGTATTGGTCTGGTCTTAGCTTTTGTCTTCCCAGTCGCGATGATGTTTATCGCAGGTATTTTGGCCGGCCGAGTTGCCAAGAACTCCAAGCGTAAGGAAGCTGTTGAAAATGCCTTCCCACTCACTGGTCCAATTACTGTGGTGGATCAGCTCTAGATAAAAAAGCTCTAGCGGTAGTTCACAAACTGCAGGTCAACATCCAAGTCTTTGCTCTTTAGCAAAGCCTGAAGCTCCTGAAGATCGTCGCGAGATTTGCTACTGACTCTAAGCTCATCGCCTTGAATCTGAGACTTGACGCTCTTTGGTCCCTCATCGCGGATTAGTTTGTTGATCTTCTTGGCTGATTCTTGAGAGATACCCTCTTTGATCTTGCATTCGATGCGAAACTCTTTGCCGGAGGCAAAGGGCTTGCCATCTTCCAAGCTCTTCAGGGAGATACCGCGCTTAACAAGCTTGGACTGGAAAACATCAAGAACAGCCTTGGCCCGTTCTTCGCTGTTGGCTTTTATAAGGATCTTCTCGCCGGATTCCTCGATGGAGGCACCAACCCCCTTAAAGTCGTAGCGCTGCTCGACCTCCTTGGAAGCCTGGTTCAAGGCGTTGGCAATTTCTTGCGGGTCTACTTTGCTTACGATGTCGAATGAGGAATCAGCCATGCCAACAGTTTACAAGAACAGCATTTGAGGCCCTGAAATACGGGGTCGGGAGGAGAGGTAAATATTGGTATTCTTTTAGGGTTCCAAAAGCAAAACAAACAGATGGCTAGTTACCCAAGTGGCCAAAGGGAACTGACTGTAAATCAGCTGGCTCAGCCTTCGGGGGTTCGAATCCCTCACTAGCCACGAAACCCCAGCCCTCCACGGCTGGGGTTTTTACTCTTACAACGCTAAGGAAAAAATTGGATCAGACCCCGCAGGCTTCAACTCAAGTAGGCAGTGACTCAACAGCCAGCGCAAATCTACCGGGCTGGAAAAAAAGGGTCACCGTATTCCTAGTGGGCCA
Source organism: Rhodoluna limnophila (assembly GCA_945883505.1). Classification (GTDB taxonomy): domain Bacteria; phylum Actinomycetota; class Actinomycetes; order Actinomycetales; family Microbacteriaceae; genus Rhodoluna; species Rhodoluna limnophila_B. Next base: position 32,089 of record CAMCXL010000007.1, on the reverse strand, counting down.
GACCATTTCTACCTTTGGTTCCCTGCTGGTTCAGTACGCGCTGCTTTGGCACCTAACGCTCACAACCAAATCAGGAGTTGTGCTGGCCCTGGCAGCAATCTTTGGCTTTTTGCCTCAGGCAATTGTTTCCATCTTTGCTGGGGTTTGGGCCGACCGAATAAATCGAAAAGTGATGATCATCATCTCCGATTCAACAATTGCCTTGGCTACCCTGGGCCTGGCGTTTTTCATGCTTTCCGGAGTTGATGACCTGTGGCTGATTTTTCTAGTGATGGCAGTTCGCTCCGTTGGCGCCGGAATTCAGATGCCTGCCATTTCGGCACTGCTGCCACAAATTGTTCCAACCGACAAACTGATGAGAGTCAACGGCATCAACAGCAGTGTTCAATCTTCCCTTCTGATTCTTGGCCCTGTGGCAGCCGCAGGAATTTACTCAAAAATGTCTCTGTCGGCGATCTTGTTCATAGACGTTGTAACGGCAGTAATTGGGCTGTCGCTATTGGCAACTATTGCTGTTCCAACTCTCGAGCGCGCGGCAAGTGATGAAAAGCCCTCTTATTTCGCTGACCTTAGAGAAGGCTTGCAATACATTTTCAGCAATGACCTGGTGCGCTGGGTAATGGTTATTTACTCGATCGTGTTTTTGCTAGTTGTTGCACCTTCAAATCTTTCTCCGCTAATGCTGGTTCGCACCTTTGGATCAGACGTTTGGCTGCTCACTATTCTGGAGCTGTCTTTTGGAATTGGAATGGTGGCAGGCGGTGCGCTGATGGCAGTCTTTGCTTCCAAGGTGGACCGCCTGGGAATGATGGTTGGATCATCAATCATCTTTGGTGTTCTTGCTGTTGTTATGGGATTCACAACCAACCTGATTGTTTTCTACAGCTTGTTTTTCCTAATCGGTCTTGCCGTGCCAGCATTCTCTACTTCTTCTCTGACACTGCTTCAAGAAACTGTGGAGCCGGAGCGCCAGGGAAGAGTCTTTGGTTTTGTGGGGATTGTGATGGCAGTTGCCATGCCAATTGGCATGGCGGTGCTTGGACCCCTTGCCGACATTGTTTCTGTTGAGATACTTCTAATTGTCACCGGGGCGTTCACAGTACTGGTTGCTGTGGTTGCTGTTTTGCTGCCGGCAGGAAAAAGAGCTGTTGCTGCAGCACACGCCTCCACTGGGCCTTCTGCCCAGACTCCTGACTAATTCCTAAGCATTCCTAAGCCAGACACACTGATTCTTTTCAAGCACTCCGCCAACAATTGGCTCACTAGAGATCAAGACCTCGGCAGAACCAAGATCAATATCTTCTTGACCGAAGTTATAAATAACCTGCACGCCCGAATTCTCATAGCCCAAAGAGTCAGGCCCTAAGTGACCAGGAACCCAATCAAAAGAACCTTCACCTAGGGCAAGTTCTTTTCTAAGCGAGAGAGCCTGTCTATAGAAGGAAAGTGTCGAAGACTCATCTTTTTCTTGCACAGACCTCGCAAGCAATCCATAGCTTTCGGGTTGGGGAAGCCAGCTCTTTCCCGTCTCACTAAATCCGATAGAGGAGGAGGTCTTATCCCAGGGAAGTGGAACGCGACATCCGTCGCGTCCAACTCTTTGGCCACCGGTTCTGGCAAAAGTTGGATCCTGGCGGAACTTGTTCTCGAGGGTTGTGTGCTCAGGTAATCCCAGCTCTTCGCCCTGATAGATATAACTTGCTCCGGGAAGACCCAACATGAACAAGGTTGCCCCCTTGGCAATTTTTAGACCAAGCTCGTTATCCGGCTGAGGTTGGTTTGGTCCAACGCCATCGGATGCTGTGGCGCGACCGTAGTTTCCACCAAAGCGAGATCGGTGTCGCATAACGTCATGATTATTTAGCACCCAGGTCGATGGCGCTCCGACGCCATCGAATGCTTCGAAGGATTCGTTGATTGCATCAAAGAGCTTGCTGGGATCCCAACCGGCGTCTAGAAAACGAAAATTAAAAGTCTGGTGAAATTCATCGGGTCTTACCCACTTGGCCATCAGCGAAAGCGGATAGACGTAGGCCTCGCCACACATCGCACGATCACCCTCGTAGCTTTCCAAGATTTCCCGCCAGCGCCTAAAGATCGGGTGCACTTCATCCTGGAACCACATTGGAGGATTTTCTCTGCCCTCGATAAAGCCAGCTCCGGCTTCGGCAACGTATGGGTGATCAGGCAAACCTTCGGCTTTAGCCATGGCGTGGGGCTGATCCACTCGAAAACCATCAACGCCGCGGTCTAACCAAAACTTTAAGATCTCTTCAAAAGCCTCTTGGACTTTTTCATTGCTCCAGTTCAAATCTGGCTGCGAAGAATCAAACAGGTGAACGTACCACTGGCCCAACGATCCATCTTTTTCTTTGACCCTGGTCCAAGCAGGACCTCCAAACATCGAGACCCAGTTGTTTGGTGGTAGCTCGCCGTTTTCACCGAGCCCATCCTTGAAGTGGTAGAACTCTCGCTCTGGGGAACCTGGAGATGACTTCAGTGCTTTTTGGAACCACTGATGTTGATCTGAGGTGTGGTTTGGAACAAGGTCAATCATCACTCTGATTCCAAGCGAATGAGCTTTTTCAAGCATCGAGTCAAAGTCTTTAATCGTTCCAAAAAGCGGATCGACGTCGCAGTAATCTGCCACGTCGTAGCCGCCGTCTTTTTGGGGCGATAGGTAAAAAGGTGAAAGCCAAACGGCATCTATGCCCAGCTTCTCCAAGGAATCGAGTCTTTGCTCGATGCCCTTTAGGTCGCCAATGCCATCGCCGTTTGAATCAGCGAAGGAGCGCGGATAGATCTGGTAGATAACTCCAGATCGCCACCACTGCGAACCCCGAGTGGCTTTGTGGCTGGCTATAGCTTGATCCATGCCGTCTGGTCGTGTTCTAGGACACCCTCAACCGTCAAATCATGCTGGGTTGTAACAAGTAGAACACCTGCTGGAACATTCACTGAGTCTGGACCAAAGTTTGAAATCACCAGAATGCCGTTGTTGATATAGCTAAGCGTGCTAGCCGAAGAGTATTCCGGAGCAAAGCGGAACTCACCAGAGCCAAGAGCAAATGCTTTGCGTTCTTTTATGAGTCGCTTGTATAGCTCAAGGGTGGACCCCGGAACTCCGTCTTGGGCATCGCGAGCATATCTTTTAAAGCTTTCCGGAGCTGGAAGCCAGGACTTTCCCGTTGTGTTGAAGCCAAAGGTTACTCCGCCGTTAGCTTCCCAAGGAATAGGTACGCGGCAACCGTCGCGGCCAACTCTTTCGCCGTTGGTTCTAAACCAGGTTGGGTCTTGGCGGTATTTGCCTTCCAGCATGGTGTGCTCAGGAAGACCGAGCTCTTCGCCCTGGTAGATATATGCGCCTCCTGGAAGTCCGAGCATGAAAGCTGACGCTGCGCGAGCTTTTCTAAGACCGATTGCTTCATCGGGTTGTTCGCTGTCGGGTCCGATACCCATGCCGTGCATTGGGATGTTTGGAACACCATATTTCGAGGTGTGCCTAATGGTGTCGTGGTTAGAAAGCACCCAGGTTGAAGGGGCTCCAACTTTTCCGAACTCCTGAAGAGATTCGATGACCACCTTCTCGAGTGGCTCTTTCTCCCAGGGGGTTTCTAGATATCCAAAGTTAAAGGTCTGGTGATACTCGTCGGGTCTGACCCACTTGGCCATGCGAGAAAGCGGAAGCACCCAGGCCTCGGCACACATGGCACGATCGTCGTAGGTGTTTAGAAGCTCGCGCCAACCGCGAATGATTTCGTGAACACCTTCTTGACCCCAGAACGGGTGCTCGGTTTCACGGTCTTTTTCGCCCGTGACGTGCGTTGCGGCAACTTGAACGTCGGGAAGACCAACTTCTTTAACTAGACCGTGGGCCACGTCGATGCGGAAACCATCGACTCCCTTGTCTAACCAGAAGGAGAGCACTCCTTCAAAAAACTCTCTGACCTTGGGGTTCTCCCAGTTGAAGTCAGGCTGTGAGGAATCAAAGATGTGTAGGTACCACTGGCCCAGCGAGCCATCAGCTTCAGTGATTCTGGTCCAAGCATTGCCACCAAATACCGACTCCCAGTTGTTTGGAGGTAGTTCGCCGTTTTCACCCTTGCCGTCCCTAAAGACATACATGTCTCTCTCTGGTGAGAAAGGCGCTGCCTTAAGGGCAGCTTGAAAGAGTTCGTGCTGATCGGAGGAGTGGTTTGGAACGATATCCACGATGATGCGAAGTCCCAGTGAGTGGGCCTTGGCTAGCAATTCATAGAACTCTTCGTTGGTTCCAAAGATCGGATCAATAGTCTTGTAGTCGGCTACGTCGTAGCCGGCATCTTTCTGAGGGGATTTGAAAAACGGTGAGAACCAAATGGCATCGATGCCGAGAGACTGAAGCGATTCGAGCCTCGCGGTTGTTCCTCTCAAGTCCCCAATTCCATCGCCATTGCCATCAGCAAATGAGCGAGGGTAAATCTGGTAGATGACAGCAGTTCTCCACCACTCGGGAGATTTGATTGATTTGTGTAAAACGCTTGAGTCCATGGGCTCCAGCTTAGAACAACTAGTGGGGGCCTTATTTAGCCGGTCGAATCGTTTGCCAGCTCCAAACCAAAGGTGGTAATCTCTTACGGTTGCCTGGAGATGCGCTCGAGCAACACTCATAACCGCCCCGATAGCTCAGTGGTAGAGCACTTCCATGGTAAGGAAGGGGTCGACAGTTCAATCCTGTCTCGGGGCTCGACTTATCTAAAAAACCTGTTGCGAAAGCAAATACAGGTAAGTCCCCGGCGGGGTAGCTCAGGTGGTTAGAGCACACGACTCATAATCGTGGGGTCGCGGGTTCGAGTCCCGCCTCCGCTACCAAAATCTCCTGCAACGCTCTATACAGTTGAGTAATGGTAAATCCACAAATCGAGGGAAAAATCTACCCCCGTACCTCTTCTTATCTAGTCGGTCGCGAAAAGATTCGCGAGTTCGCCAAGGCTGTGTTCTCAGAAGACCCAGCGAACCACGATATCGAGGCGGCCAAAGCTCTTGGATATAAAGACCTAATCGCTCCGCCAACCTTTGCGGTTGTGATCCAAGAGCGCTCGCTAACTACCGTTTTGGCAGATAAGGAAGCAGCAATTGACTTTAGCCGTGTGGTGCACGGCGACCAGAGATTCATCCATGAGCGCCCAATTGTTGCAGGAGATGAGCTAGTAAGCGAGCTGAAGGTGGCAAGTGTGAAGACACTTGCCGGAAACCACATGGTCTCTTTCGAGACTGCAATTTTTGACGGAAGCGATGCTCTTGTTTGCACAGCAATCTCAACCCTCGTAGTAAGAGGTGATTCATGAGCGAGCAAAAGCTAACTATCGGCCAGGAGCTTCCAGCCAGGGAGTTTAGGATCACTCGCGATTCACTGGTTCGCTACGCCGGAGCCTCGGGGGATTTCAACCCGATTCACTACCGCGATGATTTTGCACAAAAAGTTGGTCTTCCTGGCGTGCTAGCTCACGGCATGCTAACCATGGGGTTAGCTGTTCAGGTGGTGGTCGATTTTGTTGGAGGGTCAGGGAAAATTCTTGACTACCAGGTCCGCTTTACAAAACCAGTGCTGGTTGATGCCAAGGACGGTGCAACTGTAACAGTTTCAGCCAAGGTAATTGAAATAGCCGAGGATGGCAAAAGCGCACGGATTGATTTGACCGCAGTTGCAGCTGAACTTACGGTTCTTGGCAAAGCTCAGGTAAGGGTGAAGATCTAATGCAGGCGCTTTCCGAGCTCACATCCATGCGGGTAGGCGGGGTGCCTGCCAGCATCACAAGATGCAGCACCCGCGAAGAATTGATTACCGCTGCAAAATCAATATGGGCAACCGGTGAGAACTGGATGGTCCTAGGCGGTGGAACTAACTGTGTTTTCGGAGCTGATATTTCAAGCCTTCATGTTCTGAAGGTTGAGACAACCGGAATTGAAAAACAAGTTCTTCAAGCCAAACAGGTTTGGAAAATACCTGCCGGGGTGGACTGGGATGAATTGGTCGCCGAAGCCGTCTCGGAAGGACTTGCCGGCATTGAGGGCATGAGTGGAATTCCTGGAACCTGCGGCGCTGCTCCAGTTCAAAACATCGGTGCCTACGGCCAAGAGCTAAGCGATGTTTTCTTGCGGGCTGAGTTTCTAGATTACGAATCAGGAGAGCTTGTAATTCTTGAGCCCAAGGATTTGAAGTTTGGCTATCGCGATAGTGCAATAAAGCGCGGCAGGGCCGGCATCATCACCTGGATTGAACTGGAACTAATTGATCTAGAGGGTCTTTCTCGCCCGCTTTACTCCGGCCAAATTGCCGGAGCACTCAACTCGCAGATGGGCGAGCACGTCAAACTCACTGATCTGCGAGATGCTGTTTTGAAGCTCCGTGCCGCTAAGGGCATGGTACTTGATCCAAATGATCCAAACTCGGTTAGTTGTGGCAGCTTTTTCACCAATCCGATTGTTAGCGACAGCTTCGCAAGAACCATTTCTTCCGATGCCCCGAGGTGGGAAACCCAGGAAGACGACGGACTAACCGTGAAGCTGAGTGCTGCTTGGCTTATCGAACAAGCCGGAATCGGCAAAGACTTTTCACTTCCCGGATCCCACGCAGCTATTTCTTCGAAGCACGCTCTGGCAATTGTCAATAAAGGCGGTGCAACGGGGGAGCAGATTGCCGAGCTTGCCAGATTCATTCAAGAACGTGTAGCGGCGAAGTTTGGAATCAATCTGGTGCCGGAGCCAAACCTGATTGGCTTTAGAAACTAGTTTTTTAAGAAGCTGGTTTTGAAAGAACTAGTTGAAGAGCTTTTTTAGTCTTTGAATACCCTCAACAATTTGCTCGTCGCTGAGCGCGTAGCTCATTCGAACATAACCGGATGGACCAAAGGCTTCTCCAGGAACTAAGGCAACTTCGGCAGCTTCCAGGATGTAATCGCAAAGCTCCAACGAAGTGTTGATTAGCTTCCCACCCCACTCTTTCCCAAGTAAGCCGCGAACGTCCGAGTAAACATAGAAGGCACCTTCTGGCATTGGAGCTAGCCAGCCTTTGATCTGAGAAAGCTCAGAAACCGCTAGGTGCCTCCGGCGATCAAAAGCCTCGAGCATTCCTTTTATCTCATCTTGCGGTCCAGTTAGCGCTGCAAGAGCAGCGCGCTGAGCGATGTTGTTCACATTCGACGACAGGTGTGACTGGAGGTTGGCCGCTGCCTTCATGGCGTCGACCGGTCCCGCCATCCAGCCAACTCGCCAACCGGTCATCGCGAAAGACTTGGCAACTCCGTTGACCATGATGGTTAAATCCTTCATCTTGGGAACTACCTCGGTGATCGAGTACGCCTTTTCGCCTTCATAGGTCAAGTTCTGGTAGATCTCGTCAGAGACAATCCAGATGCCGTGGCTTAGTGCCCACTCACCAATTTCCTTGACTTGCTGTTTGGAGTAAACAGCTCCGGTTGGGTTAGACGGGGAGCAAAAAAGCATCGCCTTGGTTTTTTCAGTTCGAGCTTTTTCTAGCTGCTCGACTGTGACCATATAGCCTTGGTCGCTTCCAGCGAAGACCTCAACGGACTTGCCTCCGGCAAGTGCGATTGCTTCGGGATATGTAGTCCAGTAAGGAGAAGGAAGTATGACCTCATCGCCTGGATCTAGCAAAACAGCGAAGGCTTGATAGACCGCTTGCTTGCCACCGTTTGTTACAACTACCTGAGACGAAGTGATCTCGGTTCCGGAGTCAGCCAAAGTCTTTTTGGCGATGGCCTCACGAAGCTCCGGTAAACCAATAGCTGGCGTATAGCGGTGGTTCTTAGGGTCTTTGGCTGCCAAAACTGCAGCTTCGACGATGTGAGCGGGAGTGGGAAAATCAGGCTCTCCGGCTGCGTAGCTAATTACCTTTTTGCCTTCGGCCTGTAAGGCCTTGGCCTTGGCGTCGACCTTTAGGGTTGCGGACTCGGCGATTGAGGCGATTCGCTTAGAGATTCTGGGGTGGCTCACGATTACTAGCCTATCGGGGGCGATATGGCCCTTTGCAATCCAAGGGCAAGCGGATTAGAGTAGAACACAGTAGTTGACAGCTGCGGAAAGCCTAATCTGGCAAATTATCCATATTTAGATTCAATCTAGAAGTGTGTCTTTTGTCCGGTGGTCAACTAAAGCTGTTTAGCCCCTAAAGGGCGGTGGCTCAATTGGTAGAGCAGCGGTCTCCAAAACCGCAGGTTGCAGGTTCGAGTCCTGTCCGCCCTGCAAACGAGGAAGAAAGAAGTGAAGTCACATGGCAGAAGAGCTTCAGCCAACCGATGACTTGGTCGAAAAGGCCAAGGCAGATCGCGCTGCTACCCGAAACATCTTTGGCCGCGGCGTGCTGTTCATCAAACAGGTTTACGCTGAACTTCGCAAAGTCACCAAGCCTACCTACAAAGAACTTCTCAACTACACCGGTGTCGTCCTAGCCTTCGTGGTCCTAGTGATGCTAATTCTTTCCGGACTGGACTTTTTGTTTTATAACGCCGTGACCTTCGTCTTCACCCCAACTAGCTAATTTTTATAACAACCAAGAACAGGAACCTTCACTTGAGCGAGATCGAACAGACCGAACTAGAGCCAGAGACAACTCAGGCTCCAGTTGACACTGCCGATATTCCAGCTGCTGCGTTTTCAGCAGTTGAAGAAGTCATCGCCGTTGCAGCTCCCGAGTCACAGGTAGTTTCCCCAACCTTCGGAGAATCAGCTGAGTCAACCCCAGCTGCCGAAGCTGAAGAAAAGACCCTTGGCGTTTTATCCGAAGAAACAACCGCCGGCAAGGCGATGGTTTCCGAGGGTGGCAGCAACGAAGCAACCGAAGCCGCCAACGAGGCAGTTTCTGAAGAAACAGTCTCTGCAGAACCAGTTTCTGAAGAAGCAGTTGTTGATGGCGCCGAAGCAGTCGAAGAAGACCCGTACCGGGTCTTCCGCGCTGAGCTTCGGGCTCAGAGCGGTAAATGGTTTGTTGTTCACTCCTACGCAGGCTACGAAAAGCGTGTGAAGCAGAACATCGAGAACAGAAAGCTCGCCATCGAAGGTGGCGACCAGATCTTCCAGATCGAGGTTCCGATGGAAGACACCATCGAGATCAAGAATGGTCAAAGAAAATTGGTCTCTAAGGTCCGTATCCCTGGATACGTTCTAGTCCGTATGGACATGACCGAAGAGTCCTGGTCACTGGTTCGTCACACTCCAGCCGTGACTGGCTTTGTTGGAAACTCTCAGAACCCAACTCCACTTCGACCAGACGAAGCATTCGAGATGCTGAAGTCGCTCTACGTTCTTCCTGAAGAAGCTGCCGCAAAGACAGCTGCCAAGGGCAGCCAGATGGTCAAGGGCAAGGCAAGGGCTGTTCCAATCAACATCGACTTCAAGGTTGGCGAATCAATCATGATCAAGGATGGTTCCTTCGCAGGTCTTCCTGGAACTATCTCTGAGATTAAGCCTGAGTCGGGCAAGCTCACCGTACTTGTTTCTCTGTTTGAGCGCGAAACTCCTGTGGAGCTAGGCTTCGAGCAGGTCGGACCACTGAACTAAAGATTTTCACAAACCTAACCAACAAAAGGAAAAGAAGAAATGGCACCCAAGAAGAAAGTCACCGGACTCATCAAGCTACAGATCCAAGCTGGAGCTGCTAACCCAGCGCCACCGATTGGTCCTGCCTTGGGTCAGCACGGTGTAAACATCATGGAGTTCTGCACCGCGTACAACAACGCGACCAACGACCAAAAGGGCAACGTAGTCCCGGTTGAGATCACCGTCTACGAAGACCGTTCCTTCACCTTCATTCTGAAGACTCCTCCAGCAGCCGAGCTAATCAAGAAGGCAGCAGGAGTAGCCAAGGGTTCATCAACCCCTCACACCGACAAGGTTGCCCACCTTTCTCGCGAGCAGCTAATCAAGATCGCTGAGACCAAGATGGCAGACCTGAACGCCAACGACGTCGAGGCAGCAGCCAAAATCATCGCTGGAACCGCTCGCTCCATGGGAATCACCGTAGACGCGTAAAGCACAAGGTTTTACCAAAGCAACAAAAGCAACCAAGAAGTAGAGATTCAAAGGCAGTAAAGAAGTACAGCACCAAATACAACTAAAGAAGTCGTGGGAGAACCAAGCGAGGTTCGTCTAACCACAACTGTGACCAGAAAAGGAATAACAGCTATGCCAAAACGCTCAAGGGCTTACAACGAAGCCGCTGCAAAGATCACCGAGGGTAAGTACTACCTTCCAGCCGAGGCCGTGGCCTTGGTTCGCGAGACCGGATCCAAGAAGTTTGACTCAACCATCGAGGTTGCCGTCAAGCTAGGAGTTGACCCTCGCAAAGCCGACCAGATGATTCGTGGAACTGTCTCCCTTCCTCACGGAACCGGTAAGACCGCCCGAGTAATCGTGTTCGCAACCGGCCCAGCAGCTGACGCTGCTAAGGCAGCCGGAGCCGACGAAGTCGGTGGCGATGAATTAATCGAAAAGGTTGCCGCCGGATGGGTCGATTTCGACTCGGCAGTTTCCACACCAGAACTAATGGGTAAGGTCGGTCGTCTTGGAAAGGTCCTAGGACCTCGAAACCTAATGCCAAACCCAAAGACCGGAACCGTGACCCCGGATGTTGCCAAGGCAGTGAGCGATATTAAGGGCGGAAAAATCGAGTTCCGTATCGACAAGCAGTCAAACCTACACTTCATCATCGGCAAGGCTTCCTTCTCAGCTTCCCAGCTCCAGGAAAACTTGGCTGCTGCTTTGGATGAAATCCACCGTCTCAAGCCATCTAGCTCAAAGGGTAAGTACATGATCAAGGCTGCTGTTTCAACAACCTTTGGTCCTGGCGTCTTGCTTGATACCACGGTTGCGAAGGTCTAAAACTAGAGACAGTCGACTAAAAAAGAAACTAAGAATTGCAAGGAACCGGGGCCAATCGGCCCCGGTTCTTTTCTTATCTGTTCCCGCGCAAGGCCTGGGCTCTCACCCGGAAGCCCCGGTGAATTAGAATTGCCGAGGGCACCGAAGCTCGATTAGACCCCTTAAGGAAAGTGCTAAATGTTTTCAGCAGCCGATGAAAAGCGCGTTTTGGATATGGTCCCAAAGGGGATATACATAAACGGTGAGTGGAAAGACGCTGCCGACAAAAAGACTTTAGATGTGATTGACCCTGCCACCGGCAAGGTCCTGGTCTCAATAGCTGATGCCGCCCCAGAAGACGGCATGGCAGCTATCGAGGCTGCCCATAATGCTCAGGCAGCTTGGGCTAAGACCGCTCCTCGTGAGCGAGCAGAAATTCTTAGAGCTGCCTTCGAGAAAGTCACGGCCATGGCCGATGAGTTTGCACTCTTGATGTCCCTTGAGATGGGTAAGGCAGTATCTGAAGCCCGTGGAGAAGTTGCTTACGGAGCTGAGTTTCTGCGTTGGTTCTCAGAAGAGGCTCCAAGAATTACCGGTCGCTATGGAACAGCACCCGATGGCAAAAACCGAATCATGGTTTTGAAGCGTCCGGTTGGACCATCACTGTTTATTACCCCGTGGAATTTTCCATTGGCCATGGCAACCAGAAAGATGGCGCCAGCCATCGCAGCTGGCTGCACCATGGTGCTAAAGCCAGCTGCGCTTACACCCCTGACCTCAATGTTGTTTGTGAAGGTGTTGGAAGAAGTTGGTGTTCCAAAGGGTGTAGTAAACGTCATTCAAACTACCCGTGCCGGCGATGTCACAGGACCAATCATCAAGGATGAGCGACTAAGAAAACTTTCCTTCACCGGTTCCACCGGTGTTGGAAGAAGACTGATTGCAGACTCCGCCGATCGAGTCCTGCGCATTTCGATGGAGCTTGGCGGCAACGCACCGTTCCTGGTGTTCGAGGATGCCGATCTGGATAAGGCAGTTGATGGAGCGATGCTTGCCAAGCTTCGCAACATGGGAGAGGCCTGCACCGCAGCCAACAGGTTTATTGTTCACGAGAGCATCGCGGAAGAGTTTTCCAAGAAGTTCGCTGCCAAGATGGCAGCTCTTAAGGTATCTCGCGGCACCGAAGAAGGTGCCAACGTTGGACCGCTGATTGACGAAAAGAGCAGAACTGGTGTGCACGCACTGGTGGCCGATGCGGTTTCCAAGGGAGCCAAGGTTTTAACCGGTGGAGAAGTCCCATCAGGCGATGGTTATTTCTACCCGCCAACGGTTTTGGCGAATGTTCCAGCCAACGCCGAAATTCTCAAGGAAGAGATCTTTGGGCCGGTTGCCCCCGTGATTACCTTTAAGACAGAGGATGAAGCGGTGGCCTTAGCTAACTCGACCGAATACGGTCTGATTGCTTACGCCTTTACAGAGAACCTAAACAGAGGTCTTCGCTTGGCTGAGCGCCTCGAGGTTGGAATGTTTGGCCTGAACGCAGGGGTTATCTCAAACCCAGCCGCCCCTTTTGGAGGGGTCAAGTCCTCCGGACTTGGCCGCGAGGGCGGCTTTGAGGGAATTGAAGAATTCCTAGAAACTGTTTATGTCGGCATTGCTGACCCGATGATTGGCTAATCAGGGCACACAATAGACAAGTGAAAATCAAAAGCCTAAGTGCCCTTGCAATCCTGTCCGCTGCAGTCCTAGTTCTTGCCGGGTGTGCTGAGCCAAGAGTTGATCCAGCAGCAACAGAAGAACCAACGCCAGAGCCAAAGGTCTTTGTCTCTGCCCCTCTGACTGGCATCACCTTCGAAGAAGGTGCTGCGGGAACAGAAACCTTTTCAGCTCCGGCTGTTTCTTGCAAGATCGATAACGTTTTTGCAGCGAGGCCTCAATACAACCTGAACAAAGCAGACATGGTCTTTGTTCAACAGGTTGAAGGCGGTGTCACAAGACTCGTTGGAGTCTGGCAATCACAACCCGTGGACCAAGTTGGACCGGTTCGCTCAGTTCGTCCGATGGATGCAGACACGGTTGCACCGATCGGTGGAATCTTTTGCTTCTCGGGAGGACAAGCTCCGTTTGTGAAGGCAGTAAACGACCTAGGTGTTTACATGGCCAGTGAAACTTCTGAGCAGGGAGCAGACAAGGGATCTTTCTCCAGATCTTCTTCAAAGCCAGCCCCACACAACGTCATCGTTGACATGGCACTGTTGCAGTCCCAACACCTGGACAAGGCGGCCCCCGGCAAGGTCTTTGACTTTGCTTTATTTGATGCAGCGAGCGAGACTTACGAACCTGCATCAACAGATGCAGGTGCTGCAACAACCCACGTCACCATCAAGTACCCGGGAGCGGTTAGCTACTGGGAAGGAGATGGCGCAGGGAACATGGTTCGTGAACAAGATGGCGCAGCCCATCTTGATGGGGCAACTAACGAGCAGGTCAAAGCTAAGAACGTAGTTGTTCTGAAGGTAAAGATAGACACCAGCTTCAAAGATGGTCGCTATGGATTCATTCCAAGGACAGTTTTGATTGACTCAGGAACAGCCTGGGTCTTTGTTGATGGCAAACGCATCAAGGGAACCTGGTCCAAGGCCACTCAAACCGGTTCAATCACGTTGACCGATGAAGCGGGAGCTCCAATCAAACTTGCCCCCGGCAACACCTGGGTGGAGCTAATGCCAACCAACGGATCCATCACGATAAAGAGCCCTCAGGCTGCTACTCCAGCACCTGCCGAGACACCAGCCGAGTAATCGGACTTTAGTCCTCGAAGGGTTCGCGTCCTGGGACCAACTCCCAGGGCAGCTCTTTGAGTTTGGTTTTATCAACCAGAGGCGAGGGCCCTTCGGGCCCCGCAAAATCTTCAAAGACTTGCTCGATGATCTTGGCAGCTGACTCACCAGGATATGGCGAGCTAGCTTCGATTAGTTTTTGAATCTCTGAAGATCGATCAGGAACTCCATTTGCTCTTGAATCGTGAATTGCCTTTTCAAGTTCAGCAAAGCTTTTCACCCTTACCGATGCATTTGCAGCAAGTTCACCTGTTGCGGTGAACTGCCAGTGACCATCGTTTTCGAAAAAGACAGTTGGCTTGCCTGCAATCAATGGGTACTCACCCAAGAAAGAGATTCCATCTGTCACAAGAACATCAGTTGCAAGAAACAGTTCAGCGTAAGAGCCATCTTCGTCAACAGATGTGTTATCTAACTCGTCCCACGCACTTCGCCAAGTGCTCAATTCTTGCTCTGAAACTACTTTTCGATCGGTGAGTGTTCCCCAGAGGAATGGGTGTGGACGCAAAACAATCTGGATGTCTGGATTTTGCTTAGCAAAATCCAGCATCTGATCTTTGATTCTGGCAAAGACACCGAAGTTGAGCCAATGAGGGGAATAGGAGTGGTGTGGTGCCCACACCACCCTGTATCCAGAACCCTTTATTGGCCAACTTGCCTTGCCTTCGAGGGCATCTTTGCGCAAAGCATCTATCTTGGGTGAACCAAGGAAGTGAACGTAGGAATTACCTCGTTCGGTTTGTCCATAGGCTTCCAAGACATTCTTGTCTTGGGTAAAGATAAGTGATGCAAGTTGGTGGAGTCGCTGTTTATAGATGTGTGTTGCAACCAAGGAACCCGCTTGGCCACCACCTGGCTCGTCATCTGGTTCATCGACCATGACCAGTGAGAAATAAGGCACGTAGGCAAGACGTGTGAAATCGGCCAGCTGGTCGAAACGAACCGCCGGTTGGTAGTTTCTTTGCCACGGGTAGTTCACAAACACATAGTCCGGTGCAAGATCCTTCAAGACCTTCAGCCCATCTTGGTTTTGGCTTCCCGAACCACCGGTGTTTAGACGAACATGGGGTATCCCACGGGATTCAAAGAAGTCATGGGACTTGTCTTCTTGGGCATAGGCCAGTTGCCCAGTTAGCTTTCTGGGCATGGAGACAACAACCGGTTCAAAGCGGGGGTCCTTGACCATCTTTTGGTAGATCTCGTCCAGGGCATCCCAGGACTCGAAGTAAAGTCCTAGAAATACAACTTTGATGGGCTTCATTCTGTAAACCTAGCAAAGGCCAAGGGCCTTGCTGACTGGCGCCTTTGGCGCCAGGGCGAGAGGACACCTTGCCCGCTGACCATAACAAATAGGCCCCAGGTGACGTTATAAGAAGTATCTGGCAAACTAGACATAGGTAACCCATGGCATTTAGCAAAAAAGGCAAGGAAAAAGCTGCCCAGGCAGCTTCACCTTCTGCGCCTGGGGCTATTTCAGAAGCTGACATATCAGAAGCTGCCATCTCAGAACTGGAAGCCAGCAAGCTTTACTCCGAAGACCCTCTCGAGGCATTACTTGATGAGCAATCCGATGAAGAATTCGGTGATCTGCAGCTCAAGGAAAGATCTGGCAAGCCAGTCAAGCTGGCCGAGTGGTCAGCACAGGATTTCTCTTCTATTTACCTTCGCTTCCGTCCTCACCTAGAGCGTCACGCCAGAAGGTTCCTAAACAATCCCTCTCAGGTGGACGAGGTAGTTCAGGATGCATTTCTATATTTGATGGTTTCCTTGCCAGAACTAGACTCCGAGATCGGAGTCCTAAGGTTTTTGAAGTGGAAGACCAGGCTCCTAGCCCTTGATGTCATCAGAGCATCGGGCCGGGCATACATCAACTCAATTGATGATGTTCAGGAGCCCGCATCAGAAGACCCTGAGGTATCAAGCGCCCTAGAGCAGCAAGATGACGCAGCTGTTGTAAGACTTGCTCTTTCTAAGCTCAACCCAAGACACAGAGAAGTCCTTATTGCCTCGATGTATGAGGAAAAGACCACCGAGCAGATCGCAGCTCAGGTTGGACTTTCCGAAAACGCCACCCGTCAACTTATCTTCCGCGCCCGCGCTGCCTTCAAGAAGGCCCTCATTGGCGACATCGACACAACCGGCATGTCAGCAGCAGCCATCCTTTCTGTCGCTGCCCGCAAGGCAGCATCAGAAGGCAAGAAGGTCGGTGCTGCTGCGCTGACACTTATTGCTTTGGTTGTAATGTCCTTCACAGCTTTCCCAGGTCTTACCAGACCACCAGTAGATCAGATGGCAGAAGCACCGGCTAGCTCTGAAGTTAGCCCGGATGCTTCTGGCCAGACTGACGAAGCAAGCCAAGCCGGCCAAAACGGCGAAGAGATTGAACTCGATGTCCTTCCAACACCAGATCGCGGAGTCGTCAAGGACGAATCCGCTACCAACCAAGCTGGTGCTGGTGCTTCATCGAGTTCAAGTACCCCTTCTGGTTCTAACAAACCAGCTCCCGCTCCTAAAACGAGTGCGATTGAGAAAGTTCTAGCTGAGCCAAGCCTTGGCGGAGTAATGGACGCTGACTCAAGATCACAGATCTTTGTATTGGATCAGGACTACAAAGTAGTCGGAGAAAACGGCCTAACAGCGAGGTTTACCTTTAACCCAACAGCTGAGCGAGCTTTCTTTGCCGTATGGGGCGAGATCAATGTTTCCAACCAGAAGTTCACCTTCTCACCGATTGATGCTGGAATCTTGAAGGGTAAGACCAACGAGGGTCTTGACCTCTTTATCTACTCAGCCCAGGCTCCTTTCCTATACGACGACACAGGCAAGAGATGGTCAGAAACCGTGACCAGAAACGCCCGATTCATCATCGAGGTCGTCATGGAGAAAAACGGATCTGACGTCAAAGAGATCACTCTTTCCCTGAATTCGGCCAAATAACCTTCAAGCCAGAAGTCCGGCACACCAAAGGGCTTAGTTGCCCCTAATTCCAGCCACTTTCGCCCAGTAGGGTCCATTTGAACCCCAGCGGAGAAGAAGCCCTGGTTTCTGGGGGGATTTGGGTGCATTTAGGAACATTTCGGGCCTGATGGGCCAAATTCAAGGAATTTTGCCTCTAAATCAGGAGAAATCCGGCCAGAAAAGTCTAAAAAGTCTGGTCTGTTACCGTAATAGTCCGGACATTCTTCCGCTACTATTCAATGAGCGACATCTTTGGGCTGGCCTACTTGGTTGGCCAGATTGAGGATTAGCTCCCATCAGATCGACGATCTGATGTGTTTAACCAAGAAAAGAAAGAGACTAAATGTCTAAGAAACTAATTGCAGTTGCTTCAGCAACCGCACTAGCTCTATCTGCACTAGTTGGCGTTGCGCCAGCAAGTGCGACCCCGTCAATTGCCTATGCTGGTCACGACACAGACACAACTGGAACGTCAGCAGATCCTTATGTACTCGCGGCATCTACGGTCAACACCATTGCTCCTGGAGCTGGTGATACAACCGTAACCGCTACTGCCCAGAGAATCACCGTTACCTCAATTGCAGCTGGCGACACAGTTAAGGTCACTACCACCGGTGCTGTAAAGGTCATCGATTCAGTAGTCACAACTGCCAACGCTCTGATTGATATCTCAAAAGTTGGAAGTTCCGAAATCACCAAAACTCTAACTTCGGGAACCAGTCAGACTCTTTACGTGTACACAACTTCTACCACTGCTGGTTCGTACACCATCGATGTGACAAAGACTGCCTCTGGTACTAAGTCAACCACATCGGCTACTAAGTACATCAAGATGGGAGTAGGACTTGCATACAATGTTAAGGACGTAGTGGTGCCTTCTACACTTGCTCCACTTGCTGAGGCGGAAGTAACGTTCAATGTCATTGACGCTTTTGGTAACGTTCGTGAATCTAATGCTGGAGTTACAACAGTAACTCTTTCCACAGGCGAAACTTTTGCGGCAACCTGGGATTCACTCAGAAAGTTGAACTATGCAGACATTACGTCTTCAACCAGCAACCCGTTCACAATTAGCATCGACCAAGGGGGATCTGACATCACCGGTCTTCCAAAGCACGGCTCACCTAAGGTCTATATTGTTAACAGCCCAGCAGTAGCTTCAGCCAACACAGCACTAACCGCACAGGTTGCAGCCCTAACTGCTCAGCTAGCTGAGTCACGTCCAAAGGCTACATCTGTCACCAAGAAGAAGTACAACACACTTGCTCGCAAGTGGAACGCTGCTTTCCCAAGCCAGAAGGTTGCTCTAAAGAAGTAATTTCTGTCTGAAAGCTAATAAAAACCCCCGGGAGCAATCCCGGGGGTTTTTATTTAATCTTCTCTAAGAGCAAACTATTTGCTAGCGTGCGGCATACCCGCAACACTTATAAACTGCCTGGCTGCAACAACCCTTGCGTTGCCAGGTGCGTCGGCGTCTACGCCGGCAGCACTGAATGCTCTTTTGACTAGGTGCTCAACAGCTCTAACTGTTGTGCCTCTTTGGGCTGCAATCTCGTGGTTGCTGTGTCCCATGGCAACCATGCGTAAAACATCTAGTTGGCTTCTTGAGACGTTGGTTAGCTGGTGCTGAATAGTCTTGTCATCGCGGAACTGCTTTCCGACTCGGTCCTTGGAGGCTGCCTCGATGGCGGCTTTCAGGACACCAGTATCTGCCATGCGGTCTTTGCGCAAATAAGCAGCGTTTTTGGGGATGTTTCTGTTTTCAACTCCAACAACCCTTGGTTCGGGGATGTGAGTAAGGAAAACAAGTCCGATCTGGGGGAACTGAAGTCTGAGAATATGGGCTAGATCAATACCGGATGGGCCATCGCCTAGTTCGATGTCCAGGATGGCAACCTGAGGCTCAAAGTCTTTGGTGGCTGATCTTGCCTCTGCTGCATTTGATGCAGCTTTGATCTGGAAGCCGTCGGCCTCCAGAAGGGAAGTGAGTAGGGCTCTAACCAGTGGCTCGTCTTCGACGACCAGGACATTAATTGGTGATTTCCCCACGAGAGAATCAAAGCAGAAAAACCTTCGGGTTTCCACCCTTGCTTCGTATTTCCGAACAGTGTCTAGGGGAGATTTTGGGGCGTTTGGGACATACCTTCAAGCCCGTAGGCTTGGAGCTATGTCCCGTAAAGCTCTTTGGCTGTTTCTTGCTGCCGGCCTAGCTTGGGGTATCCCATACTTCTTTATCCGGATAGCCGTCGAGGACTTCTCGACCTATTCGATTGTTCTATTCCGGGTTCTTATCGGGGCAGCCGTTTTGGTTCCCCTTGCTCTGAAGCAAGGAGCACTGCTTCTGGCCCTGAAACACTGGCCCTGGGTCTTGGCTTTTGCCCTGCTGGAGATGGCAGGACCTTGGTGGTTGATAACCGAGTCGGGAAGACATCTATCTTCTGGCCTAATTGGGCTCTTGATCGCAACCGTTCCTTTCTTTGCTGTTTTGCTTGCAAGCATCATGGGGGACAAATCTGTTTGGCACCCCAAGACCATAGCTGGACTTTTGATGGGCTTTGCAGGGGTAGTTGCCCTGGTTGGCATTGACTCGATCCAAGGATTGATTGATCCCCTCTGGGTCGGAGCTGTGATTTTGGCATCGGTTGGCTACGCCATAGCCCCAGCCATGATTGCTCACAAAATCGGCTTCGTTCCAACCGCTGGAGTCATTAGTCTTTCGATGGTCATCGTTGGAGTTATCTATGCAATTCCGGCTGCCCTTGTCCTTCCTGCCGAGATAGCTGCAGGTCCTGCCATTGAGAGCTGGATAGCCCTAGTTATCTTGGGCGTTATTTGTTCAGCTGTTGCCTTCATCATCTTCTTTGCCCTAATCAAAGAAGTCGGTGCTGCCAGAGCAACGCTCATCACATACCTCAACACCTTGGTGGCCCTGGTTCTCGGTGTTGTCTTCTTGAACGAACCGATCACAACTGGTCTACTGGTTGGCTTCCCGCTTATCTTGATCGGAAGCTGGTTCGCCGGGAAGCGCCACGAGGTCAAGCTCAAGAAACAAAAGGGCAAACCGGAGGTTGGAACAGAGACCTCTGAGCTTGATGTTTTGCCTAAGGGCTAGCGAGACTAGGAGAGCCCACCAAAGACCTTGAATCTTCGGTTATCCACTGGTTTTGTCTCGATTTCAGAGTCTCACCGAAGGTTTTAGTTTTCAGAAGTTTGCCCCTTGTTATCTTCGCCTTATACGTTCCAACGAACTAATAAGGACTTTAATAATGCACAGAAAAGCAAACTCAGACTTTCGAAAGTATTTGTCCGTTTTGGTCACAGTGGGTATCGCTCTTGCCCTGCTGGTGCCGATGGCGGATTCAGCGAAAGCCACTCCGATCGACGCATCTATCGGTTTAGATTTCGGAAATGACGGAATCGACATTCTGGAAGATGCTCCTGTTGGATCCTCACACACTTACCGAGATGTGATTAATGGAGTGGACGCGGTGGTTACGGTTATTGAATTGACTAACAGCCATAATGACGTCACCGATAAAATTGACGATGAGCCAAATACGGTTGCTTCAGAAGATGTCTGGATTCGCTCTGACATTAAGAGGAAATCTGGAACACCAGACGGCGACTACACGGTAAATGGGTTCCGTATAGATTTTGAAAGTACGGATGTCTCAAATAATACCACCAGGGTTGAACTTTCAGGTTTGAGACTGAACGCATACGACATCGACAACAGACAGTTTGTTCAGGTCTCCAATGTTGATAACTATCAGTTAACTTCAAACACAATTGTCAATTCAGTTGTCAACCTCGGCAACAACACGGTTAGGTTCACCGCCAACGCTACTGGTGCCAGTACCACGATTAGTGGGTCTAACCCCGTTCATTCCCATGGAGAAGCCCGTGTGCAGATCAACTTTCTGACTACAAGCTCCTTGACTATAAAGATGGGAATTCTTAATTCCACCGGTAGCCAAGAGTTTGACTTCAGCACAAGCGGAGTGGCCTGGCAGGACGCGTCTGGTCCGATTTCTGCACCTGCAGCGGTGTCGCCTCCAGCTCCTGCAAGCTCAGGATCTGCTCCAGCGCCGGTCAAGCAGCATGTCCAAACACTAAATCAGACTCCTGCTCCGGGACAGTCTGTAGCGATGTTCGGTGCACACTTTGGTGGCATCACTGAGGCATTCGTTGGTGGACTGAAAGTTGAAATATTGTCCAAAACTGAGAACCGCATCGACATTCGCATGCCGATTGGCTTATCCGGCGAGCTTGATGTAGAACTCAAGTCGCCTTTGGGGACACTAATTCTTCCGAAGCACTTCACTATGGGAAAAGTTGCGGCTGCCGGAACCCGTAAGGCAACCCTTATAGTTGGCGGCTTCGCACACAACTCCAGGGTCTTAACTCCTCGCATGAAGGCTCGTATCGACAAGTGGCTAGCCAAGCATTCGGACCTGTCAACCCTCACCTGCACCGGGTTCACCTCTTTGCCTCGAAGAACAACAGATGTTGCTCTTTCCACTAACCGTGGAAAGACAGCTTGTTCATACTCCGAAAGCGAAAGACCCGAGATTGAATCCTCGGTTTCTCAAGGCATTGAAGATCCAAGACCCGGTCTGAACGTTCGGCGCGTAAGACTAGTTCTCACCCCGTAGAACCAAGATTCGAAGCAATAGGCAGGGCCCAAGGCCCTGCCTATTGCTTTAACCAAAGTCCCGTTCTCAGCTAACCTGTTAGGCAAGGCCCAGCTGGGGCAAGCTTGAGCGTTGGGATTAGTCAATGTCACAAAGACAAATATGGCGAGGCTTCGCCTCAGACAACTACGCGGGTGTTCACCCCGAGGTTCTAAAAAGACTAGTCGTCGTGAACGACGGCCATGAAATCGCCTACGGCGACGACACCGTAACTTACGAATTCAACCAGCTAGTTAAGAAACTCTTTGGCTCAAGGGCCGTTGGCTTTCCGGTGTTCAATGGCACCGGCGCCAACGTTGTTGCCCTGCAGGCAGCCCTCAAGCGCTGGGAAGCAGTTATCTGTGTTGAGTCAGCTCACATCCACGTCGACGAAGGTGGCGCTCCCGAGAAGATGGGCGGGATAAAGCTCTGGACTGTTTCGTCTCCCGATGGGAAGCTAACTCCCGAGATGATCGACTCTCAAGTATTTGATATGGGCTTTGTTCATAGAGCTCAGCCCGGGGTTGTCTCAATCACTCAGACCACCGAAATGGGAACGCTATACACGCGCAAAGAGATCAAGGCACTAGCAGCCCGTGCTCATAAGCACGGACTGCTTCTGCACATGGATGGCGCAAGATTATCTAACGCTGCGGCAGCACTGAAACTTTCCTTCAAGGCCTTTACAACTGATCTAGGAGTGGACCTGGTTTCTCTAGGGGGAACCAAGATCGGTGCTTTGGGCGCCGAGGCAGTGATCATCACTGACTCAAAGTCGGCAAGAGGCAAGGAACTTGCCAATGCCATGCCATACCTTCGCAAGACATCAATGCAACTTCCCTCCAAGATGAGATTTGTCTCGGCTCAGCTGGTTGCACTATTTGAAGATGACGCCAGAGTTGCGATGTATAACGCCCGCCACGCTAACGCTATGGCGCAAAGGCTTTACGAGGGCGTGGTTGCAATTGCCAAAAGAAACAAACAGGTCAAGATACCTAACCCCACTGAAGCCAATGCGGTGTTTCCAATCTTGCCTGCGAAGGTGACGGCCAGATTGCAAAAGCAATTCAAGTTCTATGTTTGGAATCAATCAACCGGTCAGGTGAGGTGGATGTGTGCTTGGGACACCACGAAACAAGACGTTGATGGATTACTTGAGGCCCTGAAAAAGGCCCTCACCAAATAGTCAAATGGCCTCTTGGCCATCAAATTCCATGAGCTTTTTGCTTTTGGGAACAAACCACAAAGAAAGATAGTTGAGTATCTCTATGTCCAAAACACCTGATACTTCTGCCCCTATGACCGACCTACTGGCTGCTCGCTGGAGCCCTCGTTCCTACGATCAGACCCACGAGATCTCTGACCAGGAGCTACTTTCCATTCTGGAAGCTGGAAGATGGGCACCATCTTCCAACAATGGCCAGCCCTGGAGATTCTCGGTTGCCAAAAGAGGTACCGAACTGCACCAGAAGGTAGTTGAAGGTCTAACCGGGTTCAACCAGTCCTGGGCCCCAGCCGCATCAGTTTTGATTGTTGTTTCCGTTAAGAAATCCGAAGACGGAAGCTCCCACAAGGGAAACTTCTATGATGCCGGTCTTGCTGTGTCACTAATGAGCATTCAGGCTCAGTCGCTTGATTTGTATACCCACCAGATGGGTGGAATTTTGCACGATGAGCTTCACAAAACGCTCACTCTATCTTCTGACCTAGAGGTAGCTGTTGTGTTCTCCGTGGGAAAGAAAGATTCTCCAGAAAAACTAGCTGAACCGGCTCGTGAGCGAGAGATTGCATCTCGAACCAGACTGCCACTGTCTGAAATTGTGCTGCACGGCAAGCCTTAAGATTATTAAGTGATAGCAAACGACATAGCCTCCTGGTATGACCAGATTGGGCCAGCCCTGTTTGTTGCGGTGGTCTGGGGTCTAGTTTTTGCCGGAACCGGGTTATTGATCGGCGCCTTCATTCCGTTTATTACCGGTGACTCTTTGATATTTGCAGCCGGAATCGTGGCTGCCAATTTCCCAGAGGTAATCGACATCTGGGCATTGGCAGTTGGCATTGGAATCTTTGCCTGGCTCGGCGATCAGGTTGGATACACCCTGGGCAGACATTTCGGCAGACCTTATCTTGATAAGCGACAAGGCGAAGTCTTGAAAAAGGCCATCTCGAACGCCGAGAAGTTCTATAAGGCCTGGGGCTGGTGGGCAGTAGTTGTTGCAAGGTTCGTTCCCTTCGCAAGGGCACTTATTCCGGTGATTGCAGGTATTGGCAAGATGAACTACTACAAGTTCTTCTCGGCCAATCTCGTTGGTGCAGTTCTTTGGGGCTTTGGACTGACCATGGCAGGTTACTACGCAGCCAGCATTCCACTGGTGAAAAACTTAAGCTACGGCCTGGCCGTTTTCTTCATTGGAGCTTCCTTGATTGCAGGTATTCGCGCCTGGTATAAAAACAACAAGAGTGCCAAAATGGCGCCTCTTTCTCTAAAGCTCTAGTTTCCCTGAAGCTCTAGTCGGTCTTGATCACCAGATCTGCCAAGGTTTTTGATTTCTCCCTTGCGTAAAAATCAAGTTCTTGGGCAGCCCAGAAATCAAACTTGTCTAGGTGGCGCTCTCGCGCCAACCAGCGCTCGCGCCTAGTTTGTTCTGTGGCTTCAAGCCAAACAGATATATCTGCATGCTCCTTGCTTCGTTCAGATAGCGATCCACAGCCCTCAACAATTAGAGGTGTTCCGCCAGAGAACTCCCGCCAGGAAGATCTTTCGTTTCTAACCCAGGACCAGTCTTGCCAGGAGGCGGTCTCTTGTTTAGCTAGGGGGTTCAAGATAAATCTCACCAGGTAGTCAGAGCCTAGGGACAGTCCTTCCCAGCCCTCGAAGATGTTGTCCATGTGAATAACTCTTGGAGCGGATTCACCATCGCGAAAGAGTTGCTGTTGGAGCGCTTCGGCAAAGGTTGATTTGCCCGAGCCTGCCCGGCCATCGATGAGGACAATGGGTGTTTGGTTACCGCGGTCGATCAGGTCAAGAACTTGGAGAGAAAGGTTTTCAATCAGCGCTTGCTGATTGGCATCGCCTTTGCCTGTCTGCTGGTCGGATAAACCCGACATCTATTCAGCTAGACCGTAGAGTCGATCGCCGGCGTCCCCAAGACCTGGGACAATATATCCAATGTCGTTGAGTTTTTCATCGAGGGCACCAAGAACGATGGTGACGTTTTTGTCGCCAATGGCATTTTCAACTGCTTTTAGTCCCTCCGGGGCACCGAGTAAACAAACTGCTGTGACCTCGGTGGCGCCGCGGTCAAAGACGTAGTTGATCGAGTCAATAAGTGTTCCACCGGTAGCAAGCATCGGGTCGATGATGTAAATCTGTCTTCCGGTTAGATCATCCGGGAGTCTTTCGGCATATGTCAGCGGCTCGAGGGTTTCTTCGTTTCGCTTGATGCCTAGAAAGCCAACCTCGGCTGTCGGTAGAAGCTTCATCATTCCCTCGAGCATTCCAAGGCCTGCTCGAAGGACGGGAACTATAAGTGGCTGGGGGTCGGATAGTCGAACGCCCTTGGTTTTGGTCAAGGGAGTTTCGACATCAATCTCGTGAACCTTTACCTCACGGGTTGCCTCATAGGCCAAAAGCGTCACAAGCTCTTCAACCAGCTGTCTAAAAGTTGGGGAGGGGGTGTTCTTGTCTCTTAGGACGGTGATCTTGTGGGTGATAAGTGGGTGGTTCGCAACGTGGACTCGCATGGCATCAAATCTACAGCCCTTAGCACCTCCTAAAGTAGGAGGTGCTAAACAAACTCAAGGGAAAACCTGAAATGAACCAAAGCTTTGATCAGGCTATGGAGCTGGCCATAGGCCAGGCCAAGCTCGCAGGTTCTGACGTCCCGGTTGGGGCAGTAATTCTTGATTCCGAAGGGACTGTTCTTGCCAGCGCATTCAACGAGCGGGAGCTAACCGGAGACCCAACAGCCCATGCCGAGCTTTTGGCAATTCAGCGCCTGGGCAAGGAAAAAGGTAGCTGGAGATTAGAGGACCTGACTCTGGTGGTCACTCTCGAGCCCTGTGTGATGTGTGCCGGGGCAATAGTTGCCGCCCGAATTCCGAGGGTGGTCTTTGGGGCTTTTGATGAGCGAGTGGGTGCAGCTGGATCTAGGTATGACCTGCTTAGAGATGCAAGGCTTGGGCAACCGGTTGAGGTTATTGCAGGTGTTCGGGCGAAAGAGTGTGCGGAGCTTTTGAAGGGTTTTTTCGACGGGCTTCGCTAAGCGGGTAGGCTATTTCTCGGTGACGTGTCCGAGTGGCCGAAGGTGCAACTCTCGAAAAGTTGTGTGCGTGAAAGCGCACCGTGGGTTCAAATCCCACCGTCACCGCCAGTAATAAACCGGCAATCGGTTCAACTAAGTGAGGCAAGATCTACCCATGAATTACAAAAAACACATGCAGGTCTTTGCCGGCCTTGCCTTGATTGGTTTCATTATCTTTTGGTTTAGTCCTCAGATCGGAGCAGTTATCTTCTTGCCGGCTATCGGGGCTTATTTTGGCGCTCGCCAGGCTTCGAGCGAGGGCCCTAGCCAACCCAGGCGCTCACTCTGGGCCATATTCTTTTTGCTGGTTTCCATTGGACTTGTCATCAGGTTCTTAGTTCCGGAAGAAAACTTCGGAGGCTTTGAGGCCTCCTCCGAAAACGTGATATTGCTTTGGGTATACCTAGGGGTGCTATCCCTTGCCTTCCCACTGTTTGGCTTTCTGGCCTACCTACAAAGAGTTGGCCGAGGCTCAGGCAACTAGCTCCTCTTTACTTTTCAAGACCCCCTTTGGCAGCCACCCGGCAGCCAAAGGGGATTTTGCTTGGATCTATTTCAAATGTGAGGATACCCGAAGGTTTTCTTTAGCGGTGATTTTGTGTGCCGTAGTGTCATGGGGTGGGCGAATTGTTGCCCTTACCGAACACTTGGGAGTAATTGATGAACTGGAAAGCTATGGCCATTGATGGCCCAGGTGGCTCTGGTAAGTCAACCCTGGCTGGGCAGTTGGCAAAAGATCTCGGAGCCGAGATTATCTCGATGGATTCATTCTTACTTCCGCCAACTAACTATCGCCTTAGTGCTATCGCCAAAAATTATGATCTTGACCGCTTTGCCCACGAGGTAATCGATCCGATCGTGCTCGGGGAGCCAATCAAGTATCAAGCTGCCGATTTGAAAACCGGAACCATGAAGACCGTCAAGGTTCCTGCCGGAAAGCCAGTGATTGTTGACGGCATCTATTCATTCGAGGTCCGCTTCCGCGAGGCTTATGATTTCAGCATTTTTGTTCATGCCAAAAGGGAAACACTGCTTCATCGGGGGATGAGTAATCAAGATGGCTTGGGTAGCTGGCTCGATAAGTGGTTGGTGGGCGAGGAGACATACTTAGAAGCCCAGTCGCCGATGTCAGCTGCCACCTTGATCCTGGATGGGTCGTTGCCGACCCCAACCTCGGCCCAGGTAATGGAAATGCTGAGCCTTAGGCTCGCCCAGCAGGTCTAATTTCCCCCATTACACCTAAATCCGGCCCCGTCAAGGGATTTTGGGAAGGTGTTTACAAAAGTGGCTTAATCGTTATAAGATAGGTCCTTGACCCCAACAAACCAGTGTGCATATTGTGGCGCGCTCTGTACGCATATTTTGGCGACAATCGGTTTCGGGACAGCCCTAAATCTGACCGGATCTTAACTATTGCCCTGGAGGGACTCCCTTGGCTGCGAAAAACGCAAAAAACACCCGTCTAGCATCACGTCCATCATTTGCAAAGGTTCAAGAACAGATTGATCTTCCAGATCTTCTGTCGCTGCAGACCGAAAGCTTTGAATGGCTAATCGGCGGACCATCATGGAGAGCAAAAGAAGGTAACAAGGCCAAGACTGGTCTTGACGAAGTCTTCGAAGAAATCTCTCCGATTGAAGACTCCGCAAACTCTTCACAGGATCCAAAGATGGGTCTTGTGTTCGGCGAGCCAATTTTGTACGACCCGACCTACACTCCAGACGAGTGCAAGACCAAGGGAAAGAGCTACACCCAGCCGCTTTACATCAAAGCCGAGTTCACCAACTACCTAACCGGTGAAATTAAGTCACAGACCGTCTTCATGGGAGATTTCCCGGTCATGACTGAAAAGGGTACCTTCGTCATCAACGGAACCGAGCGAGTAGTTGTGTCCCAGCTGGTTCGTTCCCCAGGTGTCTACTTCTCCGTTTCAACTAACACCACCGGAAACCTAGACGTTAGAAACAACAAAGCGCAGATCATTCCATCGCGCGGTTCGTACCTTGAGTTTCTAACCGAATGGGTTAGAGACGACCGCAAGCCAATCGCAAGATTCGGTCAGCCGATTGTTCAGGTTCAGGTAGATCGCAAAACAAAAGTTTCTGCGACTATCTTCTTGAAGGCCCTTGGTTTCACCAAGGAAGAAATCATTGCTGAATTTTCCGACATCGAAAAGGCGGTTGCTGCTGCAGCACCAAACTGGAAGTTCGATGTTGACCTAATTGCTAACACCCTGGCCTACGACGAGTCCAAGGTCTTTGCCAACCCAGTCTTGTCTCGCGAAGATGCTCTTCGCGAGGTATACCGCAAGGTTCGTGGCGAGCAGGCCGGTAGCGAAGTTGCTGCTGCCTGGCTGAACTCAACTTACTTTGAGTCAAAGCGCTACAACCTCGCAAAGGTTGGTCGCCACAAGCTAAACCGCAAGCTCGGTATCGATGAGCCACTAGAGGTCAACACCCTGACTCGCTCAGACGTTATTGGAACGCTCAAGTACCTGCTTTTGTTCGACCAGTCAGTTGCCAACCAGGCTTCGCTATCGAACGCCCGCATGGAGTTCCCGGTGAAGATGAACGGCAAGTCGGTCAAGATTGCTGTTTCCGCCGACGACATCGACGACTTCTCTAACCGTCGCATCCGCTCGGTTGGTGAGCTAATCCAGAACCAGGTTCGTATCGGTCTATCTCGTATGGAGCGTGTGGTTCGTGAGCGTATGTCCACCCAGGACATCGAGGCAATTACTCCTCAGACCCTGATCAACCTGCGCCCGGTTGTTTCCGCGATCAAGGAATTCTTCGGAGCCAGCCAGTTGTCTCAGTTCATGGATCAGAACAACCCGCTTGCCGGTCTTGCTCACAAGAGAAGGTTGTCTGCGCTTGGTCCCGGCGGTATCGCTCGTGAGCGTGCCCAGATGGAGGTTCGTGACGTACACCCTTCCCACTACGGAAGAATGTGTCCGGTTGAAACCCCAGAAGGCCCGAACATCGGTCTGATTGGTTCCCTAACGGCATACGCAAGAATCAACCCGTTTGGTTTCATCGAGACACCTTATTTGAAGGTCACCAACGGAAAAGTTTCCGGCAAGATCGAGTATTTAGATGCAGCCAGCGAAGACGGTAAGTCAATCGCCGGTGCTGATACTCCGTTGAATGCTGACAAGACCTTTGCAAACAAGAAGGTGTTCGCTCGTTTCCGCGGGGACGTTGTTGAAGTGGATAAGGAAGATGTCGACTTTGTCGACGTATCTCCTCGTCAGCTAGCTTCCGTTTCAACATCGCTTATTCCTTTCCTTGAGCACGACGACTCATCTCGTGCTCTGATGGGTGCGAACATGCAACGTCAGGCTGTTCCGCTAGTTCGCTCCGAGGCACCACTTGTTGGTACCGGTATGGAAAGAACAGCAGCCTTTGACTCCGGCGCTCTAGTTATCGCAGAAGCCGCAGGTGTTGTTGAAGAAGTTGCTGCCGACGTTATCGTGCTGAAGCAGGAAAACGGACGCAAAAAGGAATACAAGCTTCGTAAGTTTGACCGCTCCAACCAGGGAACCGCCATTCACCAGCAGGCGCTAGTTTCAGTTGGTCAGTCAATTGCTGCTGGAGAAGTGCTAGCCGATGGTCCTTCAACCGACCAGGGTGAGCTAGCGCTGGGTAAGAACCTTTTGGTTGCTTTCATGCCTTGGGAAGGTCACAACTTCGAGGATGCGATTATTCTGAGCCAGAACCTGGTGAAAGAAGACACTCTGTCCTCGATCCACATCGAAGAGTACGAAGTCGATGCCAGAGACACCAAGCTTGGAAAAGAAGAGATCACAGCTGATCTTCCGAATGTTTCAATGGAAGCCCTAGCCCAGCTAGACGAGAACGGAATCATCCGTATCGGTGCTGAGGTAAGACCTGGAGACATTTTGGTTGGAAAGGTGACCCCTAAGGGTGAGACCGAGCTTTCAGCCGAGGAGCGCCTACTTCGCGCAATCTTTAATGAGAAGAGCCGCGAAGTTCGCGACACCTCTTTGAAGGTTCCTCACGGTGAGGGTGGAACGGTTATCGGCGTCAAGGTATTTGACGTTGAGGCTGGAGATGAAGAGCTAGGTGCTGGAATTAACCAGCGCGTTGTTGTTCACATCGCTCAGCGTAAGAAGATCACCGAAGGTGACAAGCTTGCCGGTCGTCACGGAAATAAGGGTGTTATCTCAAAGATCTTGCCCGTTGAAGATATGCCGTTCATGGAAGATGGAACTCCGGTTGACATCATCTTGAACCCTCTTGGTATCCCAGGTCGAATGAACTTCGGTCAGGTGCTGGAAACTCACCTTGGTTGGATTGCCAAGCAGGGTTGGAAGGTCGAGGGCGTTGCTAAGTGGGCGGATGCCATCGTGAAGGAAATGCGCGAGGGTAAGCCAGGCACCAAGGTTGCAACACCTATCTTCGACGGCGCATCCAAGGACGAGATCATCGGACTCTTGGATTCAACTCTTCCTAACCGCGACGGTCAGCGCCTAGTTGATAGAACCGGTAAGGCCAACTTATTTGATGGAAGAAGCGGTGAGCCGTTCCCGGCTCCAGTTTCTGTTGGATATATGTACGTGCTGAAGCTTCACCACTTGGTGGATGACAAGATTCACGCTCGTTCAACGGGACCTTACTCAATGATTACTCAGCAGCCACTTGGTGGAAAAGCTCAGTTCGGTGGACAGCGCTTCGGTGAGATGGAAGTTTGGGCGTTGCAGGCATACGGTGCTGCACACACCCTTCAGGAGCTTTTGACTATCAAGTCGGACGACATCACCGGTCGTGTTCGCACCTACGAGGCGATCGTGAAGGGTGACAACATCCAGGCTCCAGGTATTCCAGAATCCTTCAGGGTTTTGGCCAAGGAGATGCAGTCTCTTGCTCTGAACGTAGAAGTACTAAACGCCCAGGGCGTTGCCGTTCAGATGAAGGACGACGACTTCGAGTTTGATCGCGCAGCTGAAGAGCTAGGCATCAACCTCTCTCGTAATGAGAGCCTCACAATTGACAACGAATTCACCGGTTACTAAGAAAGATTAGGGAAAAATAATGGAAGTTGAATCATTCGACGCCCTCAGAATTGGCCTAGCCAACGCTGACGATATCCGCTCTTGGTCACACGGTGAAGTTAAGAAGCCTGAGACCATCAACTACAGAACTCTCAAGCCTGAGAAGGACGGTTTGTTCTGCGAGAAGATCTTCGGTCCTACCAAGGACTGGGAATGCTCTTGTGGAAAGTACAAGCGCGTTCGCTTCAAGGGAATTGTTTGTGAGCGTTGTGGAGTAGAAGTTACCAAGTCCTCCGTTCGTCGTGAGCGCATGGGTCACATCGAGCTTGCTGCTCCTGTAACTCACATCTGGTACTTCAAGGGCGTTCCTTCCCGCCTTGGTTACCTGTTGAACATGGCTCCAAAAGATCTTGAGAAGATCATTTACTTTGCCGCTTACAGAATCATGTCCATTCACCACGAGGACAGAACTCTTGACGCAGCTCTTACAAAAGAAGACTACGTAGCTCGTATGCGTACCCTTTCTGACGAGAGATTGCAGGAGATGCTGTCTGTTGCTCAAGGTGAGTACGACGCACTAAATGGTTTGGGTCTAGCCCTGCAGCACGCTATCAAGTTGTGGGAAGCCCCGACCTGGGTTGATGCTCAGTTCGCAAAGAGCCTTGAGCAGCTAATCGATCAGGAAGAAAAGAACCCTGAAGGTTTCTGGAACAAGAAGGCCATGGCCGAAGCTGAAGAGGCTAACGATGAGGAAATCTCACCGGTAGTTCGCCCAGCCGCAGAAGAGAAGCAGATCAAGCAGCTGATCTCTGAGTTCAAGAAGAAGACCGACAAGATCGTTCGCGAGTTCGCTCGCATCGAGCGTCCTGCGAACCTTCAGAAGGAGCAGATGGCCTGGAGAATGTACCTAACCGTAAAGGCTGGGGACCTAATCCAGAACGACGTGATCTTCGATCACTTCGACTACTCATATGGAGAGTTCTTCGACACCTCTATTGGTGCCGAAGCTGTTCAGCGAGTGCTTTCCGAGTTTGACCTGGTTGCAGCAGCAGCGGAACTTCGCGAGCAGATTGCAACTACCAAGGGTTCAAAGCAGACTCAGGCCATTAAGCGCCTGAAGGTTGTGAACTCCTTCATGCAATCAAACACTCCTCCAACCTCAATGGTTTTGGATGTGCTGCCGGTTCTTCCACCGGAGATTCGTCCAATGGTTCAGCTAGATGGAGGACGCTTCGCGACCTCTGATCTAAACGACCTATACCGCCGAGTCATCAACCGTAACAACCGTCTAAAGAGATTCGTTGACCTAGGAGCTGTTCCAAAGACAATTCTTAACAACGAAAAGCGCATGCTTCAGGAAGCTGTTGACGCGCTATTTGATAACGGTCGTCGTGGACGTGCAGTTACCGGTACCGGTAACCGCGCACTGAAGTCCCTTTCAGA
>CAMCXL010000006.1 GCA_945883505.1 Rhodoluna limnophila | reverse complement strand
TCGAAGCTGCATTCAAACACAAGGTAACAGGAGAAACACATGGCACAAGGAACCGTAAAGTGGTTCAACGCTGAGAAAGGCTTCGGCTTTATTACTCAGGACGGTGGAGCGGACGTATTCGTTCACTTCTCAGCTATCCAGGGCGATGGCTACAAGGAACTCAAAGAGAACCAGCGCGTTGAGTTCGAAGTAAAGAACGGCGACAAAGGCCCTCAGGCCGACGCCGTAAACGTAATCTAGGACCAAACTAGGCTTACAAAAAAACCGCCTTCCTTCGGGAGGGCGGTTTTTTGATGCCCAGCCCCCACTTGCACTCCTGCCCAGAGAGTGCTAAAAATAGAGTTAGCACTCAAACAAATAGAGTGCTAAAACCTACCTAAATACCAACTTCGGGAGAAACCCAAAAATGGCAAAAATCATAGCTTTCAATGAAGAGGCCCGTCGCGGCCTAGAGCGCGGCCTAAACATTCTGGCCGACACCGTAAAGGTGACGCTCGGCCCTCGTGGACGCAACGTCGTTCTAGAGAAGAAGTGGGGAGCACCAACAATCACAAACGACGGTGTTTCCATCGCTAAGGAAATCGAGCTTGAGGACCCGTTCGAGAAGATCGGTGCCGAGCTTGTCAAGGAAGTTGCAAAAAAGACTGACGACGTAGCCGGAGATGGAACTACCACCGCTACCGTTTTGGCTCAGGCTCTGGTTCGCGAAGGACTTCGCAACGTAGCAGCCGGTGCTGACCCAATCAGCCTAAAGCGCGGAATCGAAAAGGCAGTTGCCGCAGTCACAGTTGAGCTTTTGGCTAACGCCAAGCCGGTTGAGACCAAAGAGCAGATCGCTGCTACCGCATCTATTTCTGCAGGAGACACCCAGATCGGTGAAATCATCGCAGAGGCAATCGACAAGGTTGGACGCGAAGGCGTTGTAACAGTTGAAGAGTCAAACACTTTTGGTATTGAGCTACAGCTAACCGAGGGTATGAGATTCGACAAGGGTTACATCTCGGCATACATGGTCACCGACCCTGAGCGTCAGGAATCAGTTCTCGAAGACGCTTACGTTTTGATTGCAAACTCAAAGATCACCAACATCAAGGACCTACTACCTGTTGTTGACAAGGTCATCCAGGCCGGTAAGCCACTTCTTGTTATTGCCGAAGACATCGAGGGCGAAGCGCTAGCTACCCTGATCGTGAACAAGATCCGCGGAATCTTCAAGTCAGTTGCCGTAAAGGCTCCAGGCTTTGGTGATCGCCGTAAGGCTATGCTCCAGGACATCGCTATCTTGACCGGTGGTCAGGTTATCTCGGAAGAGGTAGGCCTAAAGCTTGAGAACACTGACCTAACCATGTTGGGTCGCGCTCGCAAGATCGTTGTCACCAAGGACGAGACCACAATCGTTGAGGGATCGGGCGACCAGGCTCAGATTGCCGGTCGCGTTGAGCAGATCCGTCGCGAGATTGAGGCAACTGACTCTGACTACGACCGCGAGAAGCTTCAGGAGCGCCTAGCCAAGCTAGCCGGTGGAGTTGCAGTTATCAAGGCTGGAGCAGCTACCGAAGTTGAGCTAAAAGAGCGCAAGCACCGCATCGAAGATGCCGTTCGAAACGCCAAGGCAGCCGTTGAAGAAGGAATTGTTGCAGGTGGTGGAGTTGCTCTACTGCAGGCCGGTAAGACTGCCTTCGGCAAGCTAAAGCTAGAGGGAGATGAGGCAACCGGTGCGAACATCGTCCGAGTTGCTATCTCGGCTCCTTTGAAGCAGATCGCTATCAACGCCGGTCTTGAGCCAGGCGTTGTTGCCGACAAGGTTGAAAACCTCCCTTCCGGTCACGGTCTAAACGCCGCAACCGGTGAGTATGTTGACATGCTTGCAGCTGGCATCAATGACCCAGTGAAGGTAACCCGTTCAGCTCTTCAGAACGCAGCCTCCATTGCAGGACTGTTCCTAACCACCGAGGCAGTAGTTGCCGAAAAGCCTGAGCCTGCAGCACCTGCAATGCCTCAGGGCGGCGGCGAAGGAATGGGCTTCTAACTTATAGAAATAACCTTTGATTGGCGTACTCGATCTCGCGATACTGCGTAGCCGCAAGGCTAAGAGCCACACCAATCTCAGCTAACTGAGCATCAACTGCACCTGCAGTGGTTCGCCAGCGATTAGCAACGGCTTGGAAAGATTCAGCCGCAGCTCCTCGCCAGGAACCCTGCAGGTTTTGCAGTTGGGCGTGAAGTGACTGGACCTCGGACTGCAGTCTTGAAATGGTTGCGTTTATCGCTCCGGTGGCGGCAAGCACCTGCTCGCTATCGACTTGAAACTGAGTCATCTAGCTATCCCTTCTATTGAAGGGATAAGGCTAACCAGGGAAGAGCTCCCAATTGGCGGGGGCTTTGGAAACTGTGGAGAAACTAGACCCAGTTGTGGCGGGTAGGTAGCTTCACCTTAAAGGTTGCTCCGCCACCTTTTGTTTCCTTGACCTCGATACGACCCTTGTGCAGAGCAACAATTTCTTTCACGATTGCAAGGCCCAAGCCGGTTCCACCGGTGTCTCGGTTTCTAGAGCTGTCAGCTCGATAGAACCGTTCAAAGATCTTTTCACGAAGCTGCTTCGGTATTCCCTCGCCGTGGTCAATCACTTCCAAGACAACTTCGCCTTCGGTTTTTTCACCGAGCGCTATTTCAATCTCACTCTTTGGTTCACTAAAGCGCTTGGCATTTTCAATTAGGTTTACCAGCACCTGACGAATCTGATTTTCGTTGACTTCCGCCACTAACTTGAAATCAGTTGCTAGTTTTGCGCCGCTTAGGCTGAGCATAGTCAACTTAATTCTTTGCTTGCCGGGCACATCTTGTTCGATTACTTCTCGAACAAGTTTTGCCAGGTCAGTTGAAGCAGCCTCAAGCTTTTGATTCTCGTCCAATCTGGCAAGGGTGAGTAAGGATTCGACTAGCAAACTCATTCGAATTGCCTCAGACTCGATTCTTCCCATCGCCTCTTGAACTTCCGACTTCTTGGTCAGGGCACCCTGCCGATAGAGCTCGGCGTAGCCTCGAACCGAAACCAGGGGAGTGCGAAGCTCGTGTGAAGCATCGGCGACGAACCTTCGCATCTGACCCAGAGTTTTGTTTCTTGAGGAAACCGAATCCTCCAGTGAATCAAGCATCGAGTTCAATGAGCGATTGAGCCTGGCGATCTCGGTATTTCCTGGTCGCTCCATGAGCCTTTGGGATAGATCTCCCGAGGAAACCAACTGGGCGGTTCGCTCCACCTCGCGAAGCGGTCTTAGGGCTTGGGCAATTGTTAGCCAAATGCTTAGTCCGCTTAGGGCTAGCAGTAAGAACCCGAAGCCACCTCCGATGGCCCGATACTGGCGTAAAAGCTCAAGATTGGTGCTGTTTGGAAGGGCTACCACCACCGTTGCCAGGTAGTTCCTAAAAGGCTGAGCCACCACTCTCCAGCTATCGCCCTCGTCTATTGTGACCTCGCCAAGGGCTCCGGTGCGGTCCAAATCAAAGGGCTGGCCTCCGGTGGCTCTTGCTATCTCGAGGTTGATAACCTCAAGATTTGGCAAGGCCTCGTTAGAAGAGTCGGTAGCCATAATTCGAAACACCGTTTGGCCGCTACCGTCCAGAACCGCAATCAGGTAATCACTTGGCAGTCTGGGAAGATTTAGTCTCTTTGCCAAAAGCTTGGTTTCGATCAGACCCGGATTTTCTTGAGACAGGATTGTTGCGGTTGTGGAAATAAGGTTGTCGGTGTTTTGCTGCAGGTAAGCCCTAAGCAATGAAACTGTTCCGAAACTTGAAACTAGTAGCAGTAAGCCGATGAGTGCTACGGACAAACCGGTCAGCTTACTTCTAAGCGAAACCAGTTCCCAAGCCTTACCGACTCTTGACTGCATCAGTCCTGTTTCTTATAGATGTAGCCAACCCCGCGCTTAGTTTGAATAAGGGGCCTTGAACTAATCGGATCCAATTTTTTGCGAAGGTACGAAACGTAAGATTCCACAATTCCCATATCCCCATTGAAGTCATATTCCCAAACGTGATCTAAAATCTGGGCCTTGGTTAGAACCCGATCTGGATTCATAACCAGAAAGCGAAGCAGCTTGTACTCGGTGGGAGACAGTTCAACGTTTTTTCCCTCAACGCTCACCTCGTGAGCATCTTGGTTAATCACAATTGCACCGGCGTCGATAATGGAAGGCTCAGCATCGGCAGTTTTTGTTCTTCGAAGGATTGCTTGGATGCGAGCAACGACTTCGTCCAAGCTAAATGGCTTGGTTAGGTAATCGTCGCCACCGACAGTGAGACCGGTGATCTTGTCCTCGGTGTCATCGCGAGCGGTCAAGAAAAGAATCGGTGCTTGGATACCGGAGGCACGAAGCTTCTTGGTTACGCTAAATCCATTCATGTCAGGAAGCATCACATCGAGCAAGATGATGTCTGGCTCTGACTCGGTCACTGCAGTCACCGCCTGGGCTCCGTTAGCGGCGGTTTGGATATCGAAACCAGCGAAGCGAAGGCTGGTTGCCAGTAGGTCGCGGATATTGGGCTCGTCATCGACGATTAGAACTCGTGTTTTTGCCATGCCTCAAGTCTCACAGACTTTGCTGGAAGAAAGCTGAGAGTTAGTTGAGAGGCCTAGATGCTTGAAACATCAAGGATTTGGTAGCTATAGCCCTGCTCGGCTAGGAACCGCTGGCGGTTCTGGGCAAAGTCTTGGTCCACGGTGTCCCTAGCTATCAGGGTATAGAAACTAGCGGTTCTGCCATCGGCCTTTGGCCTAAGCAGTCGCCCAAGTCGCTGAGCTTCTTCTTGCCTGGATCCGTAGGAGCCCGAGATCTGGATGGCAACCGAGGCTTCTGGAAGATCCACCGAGAAGTTCGCAACTTTGGAAACCACCAAGGTCGGCTCCACTCCATCCCTAAAGGCCTGGAACAATCGCTCGCGCTCGACAACCGGGGTCTCGCCGGTGATTTTTGGAATCTGCAGTAAGGCTGCGACCTCTTCGATTTGATCAAGGTACTGACCGATGATCAAGGTTGGTTCGCTTTTGTGTCGGGCCATAAGTTTTTGAATTACGGGAATCTTAGTTTTTGAAGTTGCCGCCATCCGGTATCGCTCGTCTTGTTCGGCAATTGCATAATCAAGACGCTCTTGCTCTGGCAAATCAACTCGGATTTCGAAACACTCGGCTGGTGCAATGTATCCTTCGGCTTCAATTTCTTTCCATGGGGCATCAAATCGTTTTGGACCGATAAGCGAAAACACATCTCCTTCTTTGCCATCTTCGCGAACCAACGTTGCGGTTAGGCCGAGTCTTCTTCTTGCCTGCAGGTCTGCAGTCATTTTGAAAATCGGTGCGGGAAGTAAGTGAACCTCGTCGTAAACAATCAGTCCCCAGTCCTTAGCGTTTAGTAGTGCAAGGTGCGCGTACTCACCTTTTCTTTTTGCGGTAAGAATCTGGTAGCTCGCAATGGTGACCGGCTTCACTTGCTTGACAGAACCGGAGTACTCACCAATTTCATCTTCAGTCAAAGTGGTGCGCTTTAGTAGCTCAGCTCGCCACTGCCTTGCGGCCACCGTGTTGGTGACCAAAATTAGTGTGTTGGTTTTGGCTTTTGCCATCGCGGCTGCGCCAACAATTGTTTTTCCGGCGCCACAAGGTAACACCACAACTCCCGAACCACCATCCCAGAATTTCTCGACCGCCTTGGTTTGGTAGTCGCGGATGTTCCAGCCCGTTTGATTCAGGGCAATTGCGTGAGGTTCACCCGGGGTATAGCCAGCCAAATCCTCGGCTGGCCAGCCGAGTTTTAGAAGCTCCTGCTTTAGTGACCCCCTAGCAAAGGCCAAGACCTCAAAGCTGTCCTCGGAGACCCGGGGCCCCAAAAGGGCTGCAATTCTTGGGCTTCTGGAGGCTTCCAGCAGAATTGCCGCTGATTCGCTGGTTAGTAGCAGCGAACCTTCGGGGTTTCGGCGAATGACAAGTTTCCCGTAGCGGTCCATGGTCTCTTGGATATCAACCCGGACCGAGGACGGAATTGCAAACTTGGCGTACTTATCCAGCACCCCGATCACGTAGTCACTACCGTGGCCGGCGGCCCGAGCATTCCAGAGTCCTAGCTTGGTTATTCGGTAGGTGTGGATATGCTCCGGTGCTCTTTCGAGCTCGGCAAAGATTGCGAGATCGTGCCTAGCGTCAGAGGCAGCAGGGTGCTCAACTTCTAACAGAGCGGTCTTGTCGCTTTGAACAATCAGCGGGCCTTGAGTCATCGCTAGCCAATCAGTATTGAGGTAATGGCAGAAACCGGAAGTGTTCTTTCGATGTCAGCTTTTCGATCACGCGCCCGAAGTCTTCCATTGGCCATCCCGATTGGCTCAAGTAGAAAATCCATGAACTTGCCGTTGGCATTGATTTGAACTTGAAGCAAACTCTTGGTCTTTAGTGCAAGCAAAATCTTTCGTTCCATATCCGATGCCGGTGCGGCATCGGCCATCTCAACATCCTGAGCCCGAAGCCGCTCAATCTGTTCTAGAAAAACAGCACTCTCGTTGGGAGATTTGTGAATTGAGGAGGGCGCTATGACTTTTCCATCATCATCAACCAAAATTGCCAGGTAGCCACTTTCTCGAAGGGCGTGGTAAAGCGCCTGGGCATCCAGCGGGGAAGTAATCCCGGAGGAAGAATTTCCTAGCATCAGGGATTTTAGTTTTGAATCCATTGTGATTTGCTTGGCGAGTAGCTCATCACTTGAAATCAACAGGCTTCCTTTTGTCGTTGCCTGAATCTTGAGCCTTCCAAATCGCTCGGCGGTTTCGCGAATCAGGTAGTCAACTGGCTGGGGTAAGCCGGTGCCGTTTAGTTTTTGCAACAGCAACCTAATTTGCTGCTCAGTCATACCCTCTTCGAGACCGCAACTTATGCTCAGCGGCGAGATCCGGTAGCTGGTGGCAAGCCCGATGCTCTCGGTATCGGCGAACTTCCGAAGCTGAACCTCCAGGGAACTAACCAGCGGCCCCGGGGTAATAATCGACAGGTCAGCTTGGATGATGATCCGGTCCTGCTGGGCCGGAAGCCTGGATTCTAGGGACTTAGCGGCCGCGGCGAGCTTATTGGCAAGCACTTCGGGCAGCCAGCTGGCTCGGAAGCTAGCCGAGCTTAATCCGATCTGATCTGCCATTTCAGCTAGCCGATTGATTCGCGAAGCCGGAGCCAGGCTTGCGAAGGGAAATGCCGACTGAATCAGCTTTTTGAGGGAGCTGGATTTATTCTGGTTGAGCTGCAAAAGCACTTCTTTGGCACCGGACGGACCCAGAAGCGACAGCCATGCTTCGCAGAGAATTAACCAGCGAGCTTTCGGGGTTGCCGTGATCCAGCTGTCGGCCAAGGCCGTGGGCTGGAATCTTTTTTCGTTTGAAGATATAAGACCTGCAACCTTTGCAAGTTCAAAAATTGTCTTTACGTAGTCCTTGCTCTTTCCAAGGTGGGCAGAGGTTCGTTTGATATCCGGTAAGCCAAGAGAACCCTTAGCGACCTCTCGAACCAGGTGCTGATCTAAATCAAAGATCAACTCGGTGACCGCCTGGATGGCTTCGAAGGCGTGAATGCCACAATCTAAATCGATAGCGTTTTGGTCTGGGAGGTTTGCATCCTCGCCCACTACCGAAAGCGATGAGGTTCTTGGTGATTCGGTCAGGCGGTCTTTCACCCAGTCATAGACACCGGGTTCTTCAACGCTCCAGATCAGAAATTCGCTGGATAGTAACTGAAGCTGCTCTTTGGATACTTTCTCACTCGAAGCAAGGGCTCGAAGGGATGTGAGCATTGGGTTGGTGATTGCGGCAACGGTCAACGCCTGGGATTTTGGAGCCAGGATGGCGTTAGCCAGATCAAAAAAGTCTTTGTAGTCCGAAAGCGCCAGCGAGCGCTCATGCACCACAAGCCCAAGGCTGGCATCGGGGGCCGACCGGAGGGCGGTTGCTAAGCGGAATAGGTCACTCAACTTTTGTTTTCGCGCCCTTTTCGACGAAGAGCCAGAAACAGCAGAACCATAATCAAGACAAAGCCAAGTGGCAAGCCCAGCAGCGGGATCTGGGCAAACAGGGCCAGATTGGTCGCAGCTCCGAAGTAGCTGCTAACTAGGGTCACGATGATCGAAACCAGGGAAAGCCCGATAACCCCGGCCCCCATGTAGGCAAGCACTGTTTCAACCCGAGAGGGGCCAGTGGGTTCGGATTTAGTCATCCTTATAGGATACCCGACTGGGACCACTCAAGTCTTGGGTCGAGGAAACCTAAAGCCTTGGGCTGGTTGGTAAAATAAAGGTTCCTAGAAAGAGGTACCTAATGCCAACCGGCAAAGTGAAGTTCTTCGACGAAGAAAAAGGTTTTGGCTTCATCGCATCCGATGAAGGCCAGGAGGTTTTTCTACACATCAGCGCTCTTCCTGAAGGCGTGACCGAGGTCAAGCCTGGATCGCGCGTTGAGTTTGGAATTGTCGATGGCAAAAAAGGTGCCCAGGCTCTCTCGGTGCGAATTCTCGAGGCTCCACCATCGCTAGCCAAGCTTTCCAGGAAGCCAGCCGACGAGATGTCGGTCATCGTTGAAGACCTTATTCGCCTGCTGGATAACATCAGCGGCGGACTAAAGCGCGGCAAGCACCCGGAGCCAGCAGCTGGCAAGAAGATTGCCTCGCTGCTTCGCAAACTTGCCGAAGAGCTAGATGCTTAAGCGTCTAAAGACCTCCCAGCACCAAAGCCTTGCCGAAAAAGCCGCCAAGGAAACCGCCCCTGCCGGGGGCGTGGGAAAGTTTCTGGGAACAGTTCCAGAAGAAGCTAAGGTCGTTAGCTACCGGTTCGAGGCAAAGCTAAAAGGCTACGAGGGCTGGGAGTGGCACGTAGTTGTCTTCGAGGGCAAAAAGCCTAACCTCGCAACCGTTTCTGAAGTGGTGATGTTGCCGGGTAAAGATTCCATTGTGGCACCGGACTGGTTGCCCTGGTCGGAGCGTAAAGCTGAAGAAGCTGACTCGGTTCCGGAGGACTCAGCGGTTTCGGACCTTGAAGTACCCGAAGATACCGAGGGCGATTCCGAAGACGCAGGTCAGAGCCCACCAAGACGGAAGGGGCTGCTGAAGCGCTTGGTCCAGAAAAAGGACGGCAAGAAGAGCAAGAAGCCACGCAAGCGTTCCAAGTAGAACAGCCAGTCCCGCGTTTGACTCAATAGGTTCTGGAGTTGGCTTGGCCTCGGATGCCTTCAGGAAAAGTTTCACTAGCCCATTTTCCCAACTACGAAATCGATGCAGGCAATTAGAGCCTCGATGTCTGATTTTTCGGTGGCGGTGAAAGTTGCTACCCGCAGCTGGTTTCTTCCAAGCTTGCGATATGGATCCACATCCACCACTGCATTTGCCCGAAGCACCTTGGCAATTTCGGAGGCATCGATTGACTCATCAAAGTCAATTGTCACAACCACCTGGGAGCGGTGCTCCGGGTTTGAAACAAAAGGGCTAGCGAAGCTAGCTTTGTCTGCCCAGTCATACAAAAGCTTTGAAGAAGCCTTGGTCTTCTCGCTGGCCCAGCCAAGACCACCGGATTGATTGATCCACTTGATCTGCTCGTTGAGCAAGAAAATAGTCGAGATCGCCGGGGTGTTCAGGGTTTGATTCAGTCTCGAGTTCTCGATTGCAATCTGAAGCGATAAAAACTCCGGGATGTATCGATCGGAGGCAGCTATCTTGGCGGCTCGCTCAATGGCCTTTTCAGACATCAGAGCTAGCCACAACCCACCATCGGAGGCGAAGTTTTTCTGGGGAGCGAAGTAGTAGACATCGGTTTCGGAAGCCTCGAAGTCAATACCTCCGGCAGCCGAGGTTGCGTCGGTAAAAAAGATGGCATCTGAATCCGCACCGGCTACCCTTTTGACCGGAGTTACAACCCCTGTTGAGGTCTCGTTCTGCGGATAGACATAGCTACTGATTCCAGCCTGAGCCTGAAGCTCAGATCTTGAACCCGGGTCGGCCTTTTGGATATCAACAGAGCCCAAGAAAGGCGCCGAGAGGGCCTTAGCGAATTTGGCACCAAATTCACCATGAACTAAAGCTTGAGAGTTGCCCTCAGCAAGTGAATAGGCCGCCACGTCCCAGAATGCTGTCGAGCCGCCATTGCCAAGAACTATCTCGTATCCGGCAGGAGCTCTAAATAGCTCCAAAAGGCCATTTTGGACCTCCGCTACCAGGTCTTTGACTGGTTTTTGGCGGTGTGAGGTGCCCATCAGGGCCGTTCCCTTAGACCCGAAGGCGGCTAGCTGTTCTTGGCGCAATTTGGACGGCCCGCAGCCAAATCGGCCGTCTTTAGGCAGGATTTCACTGGGAATTCGCATCTCGGGCATATACAAAGAGTGTAGTAGCCTGCGAGTTTCCCGATAGCCCACGGTGGCGGGTTGCCAGCAAAAGTTATGAGTTATGCTATTCAAGCTGTCGAAATCAATCCATTTCGACGGTCGGATCTATCGTTTCCAAAGCCTGGAGATAGATCTTTAGAACTTATAGTTTCGATTCAGGACTGACTTCTTTATAAGAAGTCTTTGGAGCACCGGAGGTACCTAGTTGGCCAGTACTAGTACAGGCAAACACAGAGCAGACGTTGAGATTAACGTCCTAGAATCCTTTGAGATTCGCTCAAGAAGATCAATTCGAGAGGCCGAAAAGGCCAAGATCGCTAAGAGCACCCGTCGCGCTCGCCGAGCTGTAGCTCGCATGGAAGCTCGCGCCCTAAAGCGTGAAAAAGCCCTAGCCCGACCAATCTCCTCTATTTCAGGAAACCGCTCACTTCGATCCAACTCGACTTTTAGAACAGCCATCACCATGCTTACCGCCTCCGGCTTGTTTGCAACCGCAGCGCTACCGGCATATGCCTACGATCCAGAAATCGCAGCAATGGCCAAGTTCACAACCACCAACCAGGCCGACATCGAACAGCTCGAGGGAACCCAAAACCTCACCGTGGCGGCAGCCAACACCATCAAGTTTGTTCGAGGCGAGTATGCCTCCAAAAACGCCGAGTCAGTTCTTCGTCAACAGACTCTAAATAACTACTTGGCTTACACCGGCCCTACGGCTGCAGAGTTTGTTAAGAACCCTCCGTACAGCGCCATCTCATCTGATCAGGTGCTCCAGGTGGCCTCAAAGTATGTCGGCACCCCTTATGTTTTCGGTGGAGCAAACCCTCGTGGCTTTGACTGCTCGGGACTGATTTTGTTCGTTTACGCCCAGTTTGGAG
Organism: Rhodoluna limnophila; assembly: GCA_945883505.1. Lineage (GTDB taxonomy): Bacteria > Actinomycetota > Actinomycetes > Actinomycetales > Microbacteriaceae > Rhodoluna > Rhodoluna limnophila_B. Next base: position 86,176 of record CAMCXL010000006.1, on the reverse strand, counting down.
TTTCGCTCCCTCACAGTGTTACGGCCCAGGCTCGTTCAGGAATCATCGTCTCCCCAGAAGATGCCATGCCGGGTGACTTAGTTATCTATAACGACCACGGCCACAACGGCATCTATGCCGGAAACGGACAGATGTATCACGCCCCGCAGCGCGGTGACTACGTAAAGCTCAGCGGTATCAATTCGCTGGCTGAAGCCGGCGGTCACTACTTCGTTCGACTGGGAACCAACTAAGTCCCTTTTTGTCCTACTGGGCCTTAGCTCAGCGCTGAATTCCAGATCAAAAACACCCGATCCAGCTTGTCTCCAAATTGATGCGGAGTTTAGGCTAATCTAGAGCCAAGTTGTTAATTGTCATCTTCAGATTAGGTAAAGGGGTTTAGATGAGAGGTATGCCTTCCAAGCATTGCTTCCAGTCTCGGCAACCCCAACCGATCGGATCGATACGGGTGATCTAAAAGCGCGTCGTCATTTTTATGGCGGCGCTTTTTTTGTGCCCAGGCAGTAAATAACTTACGAAAACGACCCGCAATCCGTGTGGGTCACATTCGAAAGGAAGCTTCATGAGAACTCTGGTCCTAAACGCCGGATATGAGCCACTTGCCGTGGTCAGTTTTAAAAGAGCCATTATTTTGGTGCTGAACCAAAAAGCCACCGTGCTAGCCCAGGCTGGCGTGAGTGTGGTTCGAAGTGCCACGGGCGAATATCAGCTGCCCTCGGTGATCTTGCTCTCTAGATACGTCAGAATCCCAGGATCTAGAGTGATTCCTGTTTCTAGGCGAGGAGTGCTCAGACGAGACGGTAACCGCTGCGCATACTGCAAGAGATCTGCCTCAACCATCGATCACGTCCAGCCTCGCTCCCGCGGCGGAGATGACTCCTGGGAGAACCTGGTGGCCTGCTGCCTTCGTTGTAACAACAAAAAAGGCGATAAGACCCTGCATGAAATTGGCTGGACACTTGATTTTTCGCCGCGAATGCCGGCTGGCCACGTTTGGATGGTGCGCGGTGCAGAAAAATTCGAACCGGAATGGAATGAGTATCTGGCTTTTGCCAGTGCTGCCTAAACCGGCTCTTTGCATTTACCGAGTGACCCCGAGAAGAATCGAACTTCCGCACAAGGTTTAGGAAACCTCTGCTCTATCCACTGAGCTACGGGGCCGTACCAATCAAAGATACCTCAACACCTCCGCGGGGTAGATCAAAAAATCAGGGCCTCAAAGTTAGTCTTGAGGCATGACCGAAACCCAAAATCCCGAACAGTCGGCTGCAAATAACAGCTTTGATTTGTGGGCTTCGGAGATCAAGCAAATTGGCTGTTCAGATCCACTCAGTTCGTTTCGGGATAACTCATTTGGGCAAATTAACCTAGACCGCGCTCACCCCGGAGGACTTGCTCAGTTTGTTACCGGTCGCCCGGCACTTTTGTCGAACCTGATTCGCGACCCACTATCTTTCTCAAGGGCGCTTTCGGCGGCCCGAAGAATCAAGGCTAAGCAACTAGCTCTGTTAGAGCACTACGGGCTTGACACTCTTTATATGGCAAGCGGCCTAGTTGATCTAAGCGCTGACGGCAGGGATCTTCGAATGCCGGTGTTGTTGTGGCCAGTGAATCTAGTTCGAAAGCACGACGACTTTGAACTAAGCCTTTCCAGAAAAGCCATAGTCAACCCGGCCTTGGCGCCCGCGCTATATAGCTGCTACGGGGTAAGGCTCAACAATGAAGACTTGCTCTCCCACGTCCAGGTGGGGTCCGATCCGATTCCAATTCGAGTGCTTGATCATATTGCAGCCCTAACCGAATCAGCCGGGGCTATCGAGCTCAAGCGAATTCTGGTCATCTCAAACTTCTCCTCGGCAGCTATCGAGCTGGCGGCTGATTTCAAAAGGGTGGATAACCCGGTTCTGAATCTGCTCAGCGAAAAAGCTCCAGCGCTTTCTCAAGGCGAGCTGGGAATCGCCGATCCGATTGCGGTGACCGATTCGGATATGACCCAGACCAAGATTGTTTCCAAGGCTTTAGCCGGGGCAAGCTTTGCAGTTGAGACCCTGCCAGGTTGTGGCTATACCCAGACAGTTGTACTTCTTATCTCAGCTCTTGCCCACCAGGGCAAGAGAGTTCTTGTTTTGGCGCCAAGGCGCCAAACCCTCAACGAGCTAGCAGATCGCCTGGCCCAAATTGGCCTGCAGGGGTTGGGAATTAGGTCTAGCTCCACCTGGCTTGACATGATCGGTGCCATTTCCAGAAATGAAAAAGCCCAGCCAGCCAACTACCAGTCACTTCAAACCTTGCGCGATAGCGCGAGAGAACAAGTTTCAAACTACTTCACTTCTTTCGAAAAAGTGGACGGCGAACTCGGGGTCAGTATCGAGCAGGCCCTTGAGCAACTGGCGAGGCTTTCGGCCAGCCATAAGCCTCCGGTAAATGAAGCTCGGATCGATGCCGATCAGCTCGGTCGACACCGCGATCTAACTTTTGCTTTGACATTGCTGCGCCAGGCTCAGGAGCTTGGGGAATTTGAGATTGGGCCGGAGGACTCGGCATGGTTTAGGGCAAAGCTCGACAACCCTCAAGAGATTCAGGCTCGGGTCGCACTTGCAAGGGCGCTGCACCAGGGAAGCTTCCAGGCCCTATCTGATCAGCTGGCTGATTTCACCAAGTCGGTTGAGTTCACGCCCGCCAAGAGTGTCAACGACTGGGTGATATACCTCGAGCTATTTGTTGGCATCAGGCAATCGCTGGATAAATTCAAGCCTGAGGTTTTCGACCGTCCGCTTACCGAGCTCATTTTGGCAACGGCACCTCGGAAAGATAAGTCGGTCATGAATGGCGCTAACCGTCGCCGGCTAAAAAAGCTTGCCAAGGAATACCTTCGCCCGGGCATGCACGTTTCGGATCTGCATCTTGCCCTAAAAGACATCCAGGCCCAAAGAGACGCTTGGGCCAGGCACTGCCTGGTGGCTAAGCCGCCTCAGGTTCCACTTGGAATCAAAGATGCTCAGCTCGCGGTGAACGCTTTCGTTGAAGAGTTAAAGGTTTTGCAAACTCACTTGTCAACCGAGACTTCCATGCCGGCACTCACCGAACAGCCTCTTGAGATGCTTCGCGGAACCCTACGCTCGCTCGCGGAGGACACCGCCATCTTGGATAACTATCCGGAGCGAGCGATGACCCAGTCCAGGTTGGATGAGGCTGGACTTGGTGCTCTAGCCATTGAGCTAGCAAAACTTCACACCAGCAAAGATGGCCTGCAATCAGAACTTGAATTGGCTTGGTGGAAATCGGCACTCGAGACCTTACTTCAAAGATCGGGTAGCTCTTTGGCTGGAAACCACGAAGAGGTAATCGCCAACGAGCAGCGCTTTGCCAAGGCAGAGTCTGATCTGATTGCAGAAGGTTCGAAGACCGTATCTTTTGAATTGGCAACTCGCTGGAAAAGCGCTCTCGAGCGCTTTCCTTCCGAGGCCCAGACTCTCAAAGAACTTCTCAAGCTAAAGCGTGCGGTGCTGAGCGAGGTTCAAGCTCTGGCTCCGAACGTCTATCAAGCCCTGGTTCCGGTGGTGATGTGCTCGCCCTACGAGGTTCCCACCGTTATATCAAAGGGCGATTTATTTGATGTGGCACTGGTGCTGGATGGAGCCGGGTCCTCAATAGCTGAAAACTACAGCGGCCTGATGCGAGCTAGCCAGCTGGTGGTTTTTGGTGATGACGCCATTGCGGCCGCCACCGGTTTCAATCTGGAGTGCCTGCCGGAGAGCGATAACGAGAGAGTACTTCCCGAGTCGATCTTTACGGCCGCCAAGAAGGTCTTGCCGGTTGAGGTGCTTCGAAGAAGCTACCGGCTTGCCGGTCAGGTCTTGGGCGACTATATAAACGCAGAGTTTTATGGCAACCGGATAACTTCTGAGCCAACCGTTGAGCGCTACTTTGGCCGCACCAATGCCAAGTTGGATCGGGTGGCCAAACCTCGGGGAGCTGACCCAGAAAGCTTAGATTCCGAAGTCGCCCAAACTATCGAGTTGATTTTCAACCACGCGCTCTGGACCCCGCAGGATTCACTTTTGGTAGCAACCGCCAGTGCCAAGCACGCTGAAAGACTGGACCTGGCGCTGGAAGCTGGCATGCGAGAGAAGGCGCATCTGGCAGAGTTTTTCGAAGGCCATGGCCGCGAGAAGTTTGAAATCACAACAATTCAGGACCTAGCTCACCGCATTGCCGATCGAGTAATTTTCTCGGTTGGCTTCGGAAAGGACTCTTCCGGAGCAAGTCCAAAGAACCTCGGTTTTATCTCGCATCGAGACGGCCAACGCTACCTAGCCAACACCCTGGTCTCGGCCAGAAAACACATCACCGTGGTCAGTGCCCTGGAACCTAGCGACCTAACCGACCCGTCAATCTTGGGCGCCGATGTGCTTCGTGAGATGTTGACCGAAATCACTAACCCGAAGCAGGCCGTGATCGAGGCTGATGTGAATCCGATGATTGCGGATCTGGCAATTCGGCTAACCAAGCTTGGGGTCACTACCCGAACCAACTTCTCACCGAGGCTAAAGCTAGTTGCCTCGGTTGGAGACAAGGCGGCAATAGTTGAGCCGGACTGGGGAATTCTCGGACATAACTTCTCAGAGCGTCACCGGCTACGCCCGATGATGCTTCAGCTGATGGGTTGGCAGTATTTCCGGGTGCCAAGCTTTGAGCTCTTTTCGGACCCGGAGCTCGTTGCCAGACGAATAGCTATTGAGCTCGGCATTGAGATCACCAAGAAACCTCAGGCGCTTTTTGAATTGGAGCCGCAGGCCTTCGAAGACACCGCTTTGGCTTGGGCAGATCCTGAGGACTCCAACGATCGAAGGCTTCGAGAGGATAAACCCCCGCACTGGGGCTAGTCAGATTTTTTTGGCGTTGAGCCAGAAGAACTATCGGAGCCCGGGGCCCTCGAATCGGTTCTATAAAAACCAGATCCTTTGAAGCTCACTCCAAGCTGACCAAAGACTTTGCGAATTTCCCCACCGCATTCGGGGCAAACCGATTCGGGCTCTGCCGAGAACTCTTGCCAGAGGGCAAAGCTGTGTTCGCAAGCTTTGCAGACGTAGCTATAGGTAGGCATTTGAGGTTTCCTCTGAAGTGATTGGTAAGAGCCTTAACTTTACCGCGTTAGCGGAAGTGCCAAGATTGCTGACTCGGTCACCACATAGTTCACGTTTGCATCGTGGGGCTCAACTGGTAGTTCGGAAACAAACTCGTGGTCATAGACAACACCGGCTACCGGACCGGCAAAATCCTCTAGGTACCTATCAAAAAATCCACCACCTCGACCGAGCCTGGCTCCGGTCTTCGCAACCGACAGCGCTGGGGCAATAATCAGATCAATTTGCTCGGGTTCGACTACATCGCCCACCGGTTGTAAAAAACCAAACGAGCTTGAGGAGGTGGGTCCTTCCAGGAGCCCAAACTCCATGCTGAACTCGGGTCCGGTTCGAGGGGCGGCTAGCACAAGACCGGCACTTTTTGCTTTCAAGATAAATACGTCGGTGGCCGGCTCGGAGCCAAAAGAGATGTAGACACCAATAGTGCGGGCTCCTACTTGCCTGCAAAGTTCAATGAGCAATCTTCCAAACTGCTCCGCAGATTCGCTGGCCAAGCCGATGCTGCGGTTTGAGAGCGAGTGAGTTCGGAGTCGAGCTTTGAGGTCCGTCACATTCTCATTCATGCCACTAATCTAGCCATCGTGGCTACTTCTCCGATACTGGTTCATGGTGAGATAAAACTTCGCGTTGCCAAGATGCGCGATTCCAAGCAACTCGAGAAACTAATTCTGGGCAATCGGGAATGGCTAAGACCATGGGAGGCCACCAATCCCGAGGCACCCAACTCATTCGATGTGAAGTCGCAGCTGCGGGGGCTTTTGCGTCAGCTCGATGATCAATCGGGCATGCCATTTGTTATCGAGGTTCAAGGGCAAGTTCAGGGTCAACTGAACGTGGCAAACGTGATGTACGGATCAGTTTCTTCTGCTGTGCTTGGCTATTGGGTTAGTCCGGAGGTGGCAGGCAAGTCAGTTATGCCCACCTCAGTTGCATTAGTGACCGACTATCTAATGGACCAGGTTGGCTTGCACAGGGTGGAAATAAACGTCCGACCAGAGAACACAGCGTCGCTACGGGTCATACAGAAGCTGGGTTTTAGGTACGAAGGGCTCAAGCAGCGCTACATCCACATCAATGGCGACTGGAGAGACCACTACGTATTTGCTCTCACGAAAGAGGAGTTGCCTACAGGATTGTTAAATAATTTTGTCCGCGGAGAGGTAAAACCGCAAAAATACCCCTGGAATTGAAAAATCAACACGCCCAAGTAAATCCGCGACACGCCGCGTTAACTTCTCTAACTTTGATACATGGATCAAAGCGCAACACTCGGGGGAGTAATGATGTTAGTCATTGCCGGCCTATGGGTTGTCGTTTTTATTCCGTCCTGGTTCCAAAATCGAGTAGATCGAGCACGCGGTCGTCAAGGTGCGGCTGAAGTTCGGAAACAGGTCAAAGAAGTAAAGTCTTCAACCCCGGTTGCCTCCAAGCTTCGGCTGGCAGCTGACCGGGCCAGAAGGCTAATTAAGACAAAAAACACGATGTCGGTTTTGGCTTTCCTGGCGTTTTCGGGATCAGCCACATCGGCGTTTTTCGCTCTCCAGAACCCGCTACTTTTTGTAGCAAGCGGATTTGGTTTGCTAGTGGGAATGTTCACGCTACTGGTGGCGATAAAGGCCTCCAGTGAAATTAGACAGTTGCTTATCGAGGTTGCCATGTCGAAAACCGAAATGACAGTCAACCTAGCCAATTCCTGGAAAGAACCCGTTCTTCCCAGTATTGGCGCGGAAAGCGACCCTAGAGCCTGGACTCCAAATCCGCTACCCTCACCTGCATATAGAAGTCGAATAGGTGAGCTCGAAATGCCAAACGTTGCGACTGTCACCGAAATTAATCACTCGGGGAAGAATTTCGACACGCAAGAAGAAATAAATAAAATCTTGCGAAAAAGACGCGCTACAGCGTAATTTCGTGCTAAATCGCTAGACTTAATTCAATCTAAGTAGGAGAGCAAAAAGAGTGAACGAATTTGATCGACTGAAAAAACGAGTATCAAATAGAGTAAAAAAAATATTCCAAAATAACGCACAGCCGGTTTCGAAGGCAGTGGGCAAACTTGCCCGCGACATTGCTGACGAGACTGTAGCTGAAGTAGAAGAGGTAAAAAAAATGGCCGTAGCCAAGAAAAAGACTGCAGCAAAGCGCAAGCCAGCTGCTAAGAAAGCTGTAGCAGCTAAGAAGCCAGCAGCGAAGAAGCCAGCGAAGCGCAAGCCAGCTGCTAAGAAGACTGCAGCTAAGAAGCCAGCAGCGAAGAAGACTGCAGCGAAGCGCAAGCCAGCTGCTAAGAAGACTGCAGCTAAGAAGCCAGCAGCGAAAAAGACTGCAGCAAAGCGCAAGCCAGCTGCTAAGAAGACTGCAGCTAAGAAGCCAGCAGCGAAGAAGACTGCAGCAAAGCGCAAGCCAGCTGCGAAGAAGACTGCAGCGAAGCGCAAGCCAGCTGCAAAGAAGACTGCAGCAAAGCGCAAGCCAGCTGCTAAGAAGACTGCAGCGAAGCGCAAGCCAGCTGCTAAAAAAGCTGTAGCTGCTGCAAAGCCAGCGAAAAGAAGAAAGGCAGCAAAGCGCAAGCCAGCTGCTAAGAAGTAATTCTTCTTTCTTTTAGATAAGAAAACCCCACTCGTAAATGAGTGGGGTTTTCTTACTTTTTAAGGATCGCCTATTCGGGTCTGGCTACAACCCAATTGATCGATGACTGAAGGTCCGGATAACGGAATCTAAAGCCTGAGCCGATGAGCTTATTGGCGGTCATCTTTTGGCTTACCAGAAGCAGCTCTTCGGCGGCTTCGCCGATAAACAGCTTCATGGCAAATTCCGGGATTCGAAGAAAGGTTGGGCGATTAATGGCCTTGCCAAGTCCAACAATCATTTCCTCACAGGTGGCCGGTTCAGGGGCTGTTAAGTTGAAGGGCCCGTTGGCACTTGGAGTGTTTATCAGGTGAATGATTGCAGCCGCTTCATCGACCAGGTTGATCCAGGCCCAGAACTGCTTACCTGATCCAAGAGGTCCTCCAACGCCAAGTTTTAGTAGGGGCATGAGTGGGCCGAGGGCACCGCGTCTTCTACTCATCACGAGAGTTGTTCTAACCAGAACCACGCGAGCCCTAGCCTTCATTGCTTCCTGCTCCCAGTTATGGGCCAGATCAGATAAGAAGCCCTTACCCTTGGGGGAATCTTCTGTGAGCCAAGAAGATCCACCCTCGCCGTAGAAACCTGAGGCAGATCCGCTAATCAAAACGGTTGGGGGGTTGCCGGCCCGGTTGATAGCCGTGACAAGTGTTCTAGTTGAGTCGATGCGGGAGGAGACTATTTCCTTTTTGTATTTCTTGGTCCAGGGAATCCGGCCGGTTGTGGCTCCGGCTAGATTCACAACGGCATCGACAGATTCCATAATCTCTGGGTCTATTTCACCGCGGCTCGGATTCCAACTGACCTCATTGGGGGCCTTTACGGCTCTTCTGACCAGTTTTATGGGCTCGTGGCCGGCTTCAATCAGCTGGCGGGCAACTTCGGTTCCCACTAGGCCACTCGCGCCAGAGATTAGTACGCGCATGGTTTCCCCGATCGATGGTTGAGAGCTTTACCCCCAAGACTCTCATACAATTTATAGCTATACGCTACCGCCCTCGGGGGCTAGAGGGAATTGGGTGTCATTTGTCTGAAGTTATGAATGTAAGCGGCTGGGTGTGGCTTGCGTCCATCGCCATAATCAGTATCGTCATCATCGGTGACCTGATCGTTCAGATCAGAAGACCTCACGAACCGACCTTCAAAGAATCTGCTATTCAATACACCGTGTACTTCGGTTTAGCGCTGATGTTCACACTTCTGGTTACCGAAGTCTGGGGAAGCAGATTTGGTGGAGAGTACCTAGCTGGGTACATAACTGAGTGGTCACTCTCGGTTGATAATCTCTTCGTTTTTCTGATCATTTTTACAAAGTTCAAAGTTCCAAGGCACCTGCAGAGCGAAGCTCTGCTGGTCGGAATTGTTCTGGCCCTAATCTTGCGTGGAATCTTCATTGCTTTGGGTGCAGCAGCGATTGAGAACTTCAGCTGGGTGTTCTACATCTTTGGAACATTCTTGCTCTACACAGCAGTGCTGTTGGTTTGGGACACCTTCAAGGAAGACGATGAAGACAAGGTTCCCGGTGGCAAGGTCGTTGCATTAATTAAGTCAAGGTTCCGCACCGTGGACGAGTACCACGGAACCAAGTTGACCATCATCCAAAAAGGAAAAAGATACATCACTCCTCTTTTGTTAGTGATGATTGCAATTGGCTTCACAGACCTTCTCTTTGCACTGGATTCAATTCCTGCCGTCTATGGCCTTACCAGCGAACCGTACATCGTGTTCATGGCAAACGCGTTTGCCTTACTTGGCTTAAGGCAGTTGTTTTTCTTACTCAGCGGCCTCATGGAGCGACTCAAGTATCTCGGGGTAGGACTATCGATAATCCTTGGCTGGATTGGTGTGAAGCTCGTTATTCACGCGCTCCACAAAAACGAGCTTGGGTTTATAAACGGCGGTCAGCCGATAAAGGTAATTCCCGAGATCTCGACGGAGCTTTCTTTGGGAGTGATTATCTCTACCCTTGTTCTAACCACCATCGTGAGCTTGATTGCTACCAGCGGTGAAGACAAGCACAAGAAGGTTAGTAAGAGCCCAAAGAAAAAGACTGCAAAGCCCGGTTCTAAGAAAAAGAGCTAAAGGGTCCAAACACCGGATTCCACTGTTGCACCGAGCGGGAGCCGATAAAGCCCGCGATGTCAAACGGGTCGTTATCTAAAAGTTGGCTTAGATCACTGGCTGAGTCGGCTGCGAAGATCAGCAGTGCCTCTGGGTTATCGACCATTGGACCAGAAGCTAGCAACTGACCACTTTCCAAAAGCCCAGCTAGCCACTGGCGGTGGATTGGGCGAATTTCATTGAGTTGATCGCTGGTTGCGGAGTAAACATACGTGACGGCAAAAACTGGCATTAGTGATCCTTCACAATCGGGATGGAGCTGGTGTCAGTCATAGTCTTTCCTAGCGCAGGCGTTATTCCAACAGTCATAAGGGCAACCAGTAGAGTTGCGACCCCAAAAACCCCAGCAATCAAAAGAGCTGACTCTGGTGAAACCGTCTCGATGGCAATTCCGGCAAGAGCCGCTCCAGCGGCAAAGCCCATCAATTGACCCGTTGCTATCCACCCATAGGCCTCGGCGGATTCACTCATGTTGAGACTGGTGGCAACAATTGCCCCCAACACACCAAGGGCCGGAGCAATTCCGATTCCGGCTATGAAAAAACAGATTCCCATCCAGAGTGCGTCGGTTGGGTTCAGAAAAACCAGGCCGTAGCCAATCAGGATAATCACCACATACTTTGAAAGCGCCCAACGCGTTCTTGCTCGCGGCCCGAGAAAAACTCCTCCAACCAAGGAGCCAAGTGATAAGGCTGCAATCACCGCGCCAGCCAAGGCCTTGTTTTCAAGAATGGCAACCGATCCAACTTCAATTCCACTGAATGATCCAATCAGCAGCATGCCCAGGATGACGTTGACAATAACGATCTTGTTTTTCAAAACTCCACCCATTTTTGTAGTGGATTTTGGAATCACAACATTTTTCACCTCTCGGTTGGCTAAAAACATCACTGCTCCAAAAACCTGGAGTGCTGCCATCACCAAGACGGCAAAACCGGTTGAGACCTGAGCGGCCAAGATGGTTGCAAGCAAAGGCCCAACCACCCAGATCATTTCCTGGGCGGTGGCATCAAGTGAGAACAAGGTGGTGAGCTGTTTTCTTGGAACCAGGGTGGGGTAGATCGTTCTTACCGCCGCCTGAATCGGAGGAGAAGTAAGGCCCACCAGGGCCGCTAGGGCAATCATCGCAAGCGGTGGGGAGTCGAAGGCTGCGATGGCTACCATGGCTAGGCCGCTGATTGTGGCGGAGGTCATAATCACAAGCTTCACTCCCCAGGCACCGATTTTTCGGGACAGCAGGGGACCTGAAATTGCGGCACCAATGGTCTCGGCCGCCAGAGCGATTCCGGCGATGGCGTAGGAGCCGTGAACGTGCTCGATGTGCATAACAAAAGCAAGGCTCATCATTCCAAAGGGAAAGCGTGCAACCAGTTGGCTAATTACCACCCGGATCACTCCGGGGGCTTTTAGTATCGCTGTGTAGGCACCCATAACCTAGCTAGCCTACCTTCAGGCTCGTTAGATCCAGCTGGGTAGCCACATCCTCAGCTGCCACAGCTCATAGGGCATGAAAATTCCGATGTTCACTGGCAAGAAAAATACTGACAGTGCTAGAGCAAGCGAGAAATAACCAACGACAAAGGCGTTAGCAAGTGACTTGCTTTTGGTAGCTAGTTTTCTTCGCAGTTGCAAAAGCGCAAACACCAGGCCAAGAATCAACCAGGGCGCAAAGCTGACGGAGTAAAACTGAAAGACGGTTCGCTCCGTAAAAATTAACCAGGGAAGATACAAACTTCCAACACCCAAAAGCGTCAGTCCAAGCACCCTCTCGCGGTGTCTGGCGTATCGATAGGCCAGGTATAAAATTGCCGCGGTTGAACCCAGCCAAATCAGCGGATTTCCAAGTGCTGTAATTGCAGCAGAGCAGCCAGCTGCTATCTCGCAACCGATTTCACCGGGCAAATATGTTTCGTAGAAAAAGGCGGTGGGCCGAAAACCTACTAGCCAGCCGATTGGATGAGCCTCGTAGTTGTGATCCGTAGTTAGGTTCAAGTGAAAGCGGTAGATCATCTCGTGATACTGCCAAAGTGATTGCATCCAATTCGGCAGTGCTCCAAGAACTCCTGGCAAGGAATTCTCCGAAGCCCAGTTCCTGAGGTAGCCACCAGATCCCAAAATCCAACCGAGCCAAGTAAGGGTGTAGCTGGCTAGGGCCACTGGCACCAGCGAGACAAAGGAGTAGGCAGCTTGGATAAAAACTCCTTTGGTGAACCAGTTTTTCTCCTCCGAGTTTTTACGAAGCAGAGTTTCGGAAACTACCACGTAGATACCGATGCCAGCCAACAGATAAAGGCCAGACCACTTGATTGAGCTTGCTAACCCGAGGGCCACGCCGGTAAGGATTAGCCAGGGCCTAAACCACAAAATCGAGTTGGTAGATCGCTTGATGGCTTTCGCGATGGCTACTCTCGAGCGCTGCTGATCGAGCTGGAAAAACCAGAATCCCAGCAGTAGGAAAAAAGTGAGCGAGGTATCCAGAAGTGCTGTTCTTGACATTGTGATTGCCAAACCATCGATTGCCAGTAGCAGCCCCGCTGCAATTGCTAGAGCAACGGATTTGAAGAGTTTGTTAGCTACCAGCATCAATAGAGCAACCGTGGCGATTCCAAGTACTGCAGTTGATAGGCGCCACCCTGTGCTTTGATCTGGACCCATTAGCCAGATACCGGAGGCGATAAGCCATTTACCAAGTGGCGGATGCACCACAAATGCGGCATCGTTGAGGTAGCCAAAAACCTGCCCGCTTTCGAATAGGGCATTTGCGTTATCGGGCCAAGACTTCTCGTGCCCCTCGATGCTCAGAGTTAGCGCATCCTTGACGTAATAGGTCTCGTCAAAAACTAACTTGGCGGGAAAGCCCAAGTTCCAAAGCCTGGTAAACGAGGCAATCAACATCACCAGGGCAATGCCAATTATCTCCAAGGTCTTTTTTGGGAGCTTCTGCATAAGCCCATGCTAATAAGAACTGAGCTTGGATTTCTGGGACAATGATTGGGTGCTCATCTTGGCTGCAACCCCAATTGGAAACATTGGCGATGCCTCAACGAGGTTGAAATCAACCCTCGTTGAAGCCAAGGTAATTGCTGCCGAGGACACCAGAACTTTACTCAAGCTTGCAAATCACTTAGGGATAAAACTAAACGCAGAACTTATAAGCCTCAACGAGCAAAACGAATTACAAAAACTCGATCGATTAGTTGAGATAGCTAAAACTGCAGATTTGGTTTTGGTAAGCGACGCTGGAATGCCAACCATTAGCGATCCGGGCTTCGCGCTGGTTCGAGCCTGTAGTCAAGCGGAGGTTGAGATTCAAGTTGTTCCAGGCCCCTCTGCGGTTATTTCAGCACTTGCGGTTTCGGGACTCTCAACCGACCGGTTCTGCTTCGAGGGATTTTTGCCTAGAAAATCTGGTGAGCGAACCAGATACTTCAGCTCGTTAGTCAACGAGCAAAGAACTATGGTGTTTTTTGAGTCCCCGCACCGGATAGCCGAATCCCTCCAGGACGCGGCTAAAGTTTTCGGGCCGGAGCGAAAAGCCTCGGTGTCTAGAGAACTCACAAAAAAGTTTGAAGAAACCAAGCGCGGCACTCTCTCCGAGCTGATCGAGTGGGCCAAGGACCAAAAGGGCGAGATGGTGCTCGTGATTGCAGGAGCCGAGGCCAGGGTTTTGAATATGGACGAACTGGTTAGTGAGGTCCTTGAGCTCAAAGCTTCCGGGACTGGCCTCAAGCAGGCAAGTGGCACGGTGGCTAAACAGCACGGGGTTTCTAGCTCAGAGCTTTACGCATTGGCTCTCAAACACCTTTAGTGTTGCTCACTCGGTTAAGCTTGTACCCATGTCTAGCGTGAGCCCATCGGGAAAGTCTTTTTACGTCACGACCCCCATTTTTTACGTAAATGACGCCCCTCACATCGGCCACGCCTATACCGAGGTGGCCTCCGATGTTCTGACCCGCTGGCAGCGCCAGAAGGGCAGCAGTGCCTTTTTGCTTACTGGAACGGACGAGCACGGAGAGAAGATTCTTCGCACCGCCAGCGCCAATAACTCGACCCCACAGGCTTGGGCTGACAAGCTGGTGCACGATGCCTGGCTACCGCTACTTGAAACCCTGGACATCGATAACCAGGACTTTATTAGAACTACCGAGCCAAGGCACAAAAAGAACGTTCAGCATTTCCTTCAGGATCTGAACGATAAAGGTTTTATCTACCAGGGTTCCTATGAAGGAAATTACTGTGTTGGTTGCGAGGAGTTTAAAACTGACTCTGACCTAGTAGACGGCGAAGGAGCATTCGCCGAGGAGATGGTTTGTGCCATTCATTCCAAGCCGGTCGAGCGTCTCGAGGAGACCAACTACTTTTTCAAGCTCAGTGATTTTCAGCAGCCACTACTTGACTACTACGAGCAAAATCCAAAATTCATTCAGCCAGAGTCGGCACGAAACGAAGTTATCTCTTTTGTAAAGCGCGAGCTAACAGATCTTTCAATTTCAAGATCCAAAGATAAGTTCGATTGGGGAATTGACATCCCCTGGGATACCGATCACGTTATCTATGTTTGGTTCGATGCGCTGCTAAATTACATCACCGCAATCGGCTATGGCGAAGATCAGCAAAAACTCGATAGTTTATGGCCGGCATCAATCCAGGTTGTTGGAAAAGACATCCTTAGGTTCCACGCAGTAATTTGGCCAGCGATGTTGATGGCTGCCGGATTAAAGCCAGCTGAGCGGGTATTCGCTCACGGCTGGCTACTTGTTGGCGGGGAAAAGATGTCTAAGTCTAAGCTGACCGGTATTGCCCCAACGCAGATCACCGATGTATTTGGCTCCGACGCATTCCGCTACTACTTCATGCGCGCAATTGCTTTTGGGCAAGACGGTTCTTTTTCTTGGGAAGATCTTTCCGCAAGGTACCAGTCGGAACTCGCCAACGGTTTTGGAAACCTGGCCTCTCGAGTGATTGCAATGGTGCACCGCTACTTCGATGGAGTGGTTCCAGAATCAAACAACCTAACGCCGGAAGATAAAAAGATTCCAGCCGTTGCTGAAAAAGCAGTCCAGGCAGCCGATCGAGCAATGGAAGATGTTGCGATACAGGATGCCCTGGCTGCAATCTGGAACCTGGTTGATGAGTTAAATGGCTATCTAACCGAGCAGGAGCCTTGGATTTTGGCCAAGGATGAAGCGAATCGGGAACGACTAGCCACCATATTGGTGACCGCTCTCGAGGGGGTTAGGGCACTTGCTGTTCTGCTTGCACCATTTACTCCCAAGGCAAGTGCAAAGCTATGGGCAGCCATAGGTTTCTCTCTGGGGGAGTTAGCAGACCAACCTCTTCTTGAGGCAGCCAGCTGGAATCAGCTCAAGCCCGGGACAAAGATTGGCGAACTGGAGTCCTTGTTTCCAAGGATTGAACAAGACGATAAGAATTAGTTCAGAAAAAAGTGAACGAGCACCTAAGGTCCAGGCAGTTTTTTGATGCTGACGGAAATCGAAAAAACCTAAGCTATCCAGAACTTCCAGAACCACTTCTGGTCGGAACCTACGATAACCACACCCATCTGGAAATCGCCGATGGCGATCAGCCGATGCACTATCAAGATCACTTGAGTCTTGCGGCCCAAGTTGGAATTTTGGGAGCGGTGCAAGTTGGTGTCACCTTGGAAAGCTCGTTCTGGTGCGCAGAAGTTGCTGCCAAGGACCACAGATTGCTAGCAGCGGTTGCCATTCATCCAAATGAGGCTGCTAAGTATGAATCCATCGAGGCACTCGATAAAGACATCGATCAGATTGCTTTACTTGCAAAACAAGAACGCGTTCGAGCCATTGGTGAGACCGGACTGGATTTTTATCGAACTGAAGATAGTCAAGGCATTAAGTTTCAGCAGCACTCCTTCGAGCGTCACATTCAAATTGCTAAAGAGCACAACATTGCTCTGCAGATTCACGACCGCGACGCTCACAAAGAAGTCATCGAGACCTTACTGCGGGTCGGGGCTCCGGACAAAGTTGTCCTGCACTGCTATTCGGGGGATACCGACCTGGCTGAAATTTGTAAGGCAAACGGCTGGTACGCATCTTTTGCTGGAAACATAACAATTAAGAGAAATCAACACCTACGTGATTCACTAAAGGTGATGCCGGTAGATCGCATACTGGTCGAAACAGATGCACCTTTTTTGACCCCAGAGCCCCTTCGTGGTCGGCCCAATGCTCCCTACCTTGTTCCAATCACCGTTCGATTCATGGCTGACCAGTTAGGAATGGAAGAAAACGAACTGTCCGGACAGCTAGCAAAAAACACCATCGAGGTCTACGGATCTTGGGACAACTAGTGGTCGAACTTTTAGGTTCGGGGGAGGTTCGAAGGCTAGCTGCAGAGCTTGAACTTCGACCGACTAAGAAACTGGGTCAAAACTTCGTCATCGACCCAAACACCATCCGAAAAATAGTCGCGGCAGCGTCCCTGTCACCAAAGGACAAAGTAGTTGAGATTGGGCCGGGACTGGGGTCGCTAACTTTGGGGCTGCTGGAGAAAGTGAATCAGCTGGCGGTTATCGAATTCGACAATCGATTGGCTGATCGACTAAAGCAAACTCTTGACCAGCGTGCCTCCGGTCACAGCTGCCACATCATTGAAGCTGACGCCATGAATGTCACCTCGCTGCCTTTTGAACCCGATGCCCTGGTAGCAAACCTTCCTTACAACATCTCGGTCCCAGTTTTGCTGCACTTCATGGAAACCTTTCCTTCTCTTCAAAAGGGACTGGTGTTGGTCCAAGCCGAAGTTGCCGCAAGGCTGGTTGCAGCTCCGGGTTCAAAAATATACGGCTCACCGAGTGCGAAGCTGGCTTGGTACGCCAAGGCAACCCCGGGAGGCGTGGTCTCGAGAAATATCTTTTGGCCTATTCCAAACGTCGACTCTGCTCTGGTCTATTTTGAAAAACGGGAAGACCCCTACCCGACTCAGCTGCGTCAAGAAGTGTTTAGAGTTATTGACGGAGCTTTTGCCCAGCGGAGGAAAACCCTAAGGCAAGCTCTAGCGGACTGGGCAGGTTCCCCTGCCGAGGCTGAGAGGTTGCTAATAGCAGCAGAAATCTCTCCGCAGGCTCGCGGTGAAGATTTAGTGATTGACGATTTCGTAAGGCTGGCAACAAAAAAGTGATATTTGAAACTGACCACCGCTCCAGCACAAAAGCCTTAGTTGCCACGGCCCATTTTGCGAGCACCGCATCCAGGGTCTTCAATATCCTGAATGACCCAACCTCTTGGGGTCAGAAAAGAACCCCAAGGGTCACCTCGGCCACGTCCCCATCAAAAGTGGTTCTAACTTTTGACGGTGTTGAACGGGCAACGGTTCATATCTCGGCTTGGAACACCGAGCTTTGCCAGATGGAAGTAGTTCTGGATGGCTTTGTCGATCAGGCTTCACGTCTTGAACTTGAAACCTACTGGGCAGAAGTTTTCGAAATGCTCAATAGTCGAGTTGGCAAAGGATCATTTGTTATCGCCTCTAGTCCTGGAAAAGTGAACGTGTTCTTCGCGGTTGGTGCATTTTTGAAAGATGGGTTCCATGAAGTTGCCAGTTGCTACCAGGGCCTTAGCCTCAGGGAAAAAGTCGCGGTGGAAATGGCTGGTAATTTCTCGATTCAGTTCGCGGGACCGTTTGCAGGTGAGAGTAAGGCGTTTGTTCCAACCGACGCTCGAAACCTGGTTTATAAGGCTGGGCTTGAAATAAAAGAGCTTGGCGCAAAGCTAAGGCCCGAGATGGTTTCTTACACAATTCACAAATCAGTGCCAATCGCCGGAGGAATGGCAGGTGGATCGGCTGACGCAGCAGCAGCCCTAGTTGCCCTGAACGCGCTCTTGGATGCAGGCCTTGAGGCTCAGCTACCGGAGGCTGCAGCAAAGCTGGGATCGGATGTTCCCTTTTCCTTATCGGGTGGAACAGCTATTGGACTTGGTCGGGGCGAAAAGCTCAACAAAATAGAGTCTTCCGCTGTTTTGCACTGGGTTATGACTCCAAGCGTCGAAGGTCTCTCGACGCCAGATGTCTACCGGAAGCTCGACATTCTGAGGGTTGAGGCAGGAGTTGATGTTACAAAAATGGATCAGCCTGAAGTTCCGGAGCAGTTGATTGCCGCCCTTATTGCCGGCAACGTCCTCGAGATTGCAGACTACATGCACAACGATCTAGAAATAGCAGCCACTGCCTTACGACCGGAGCTTGCAACAATTATTGAGGCTGGAACCAAAGCGGGCGCTCTAAGATCCATGGTCTCAGGTTCCGGACCAACCATTGCTCATCTTGCTCGAGACAGAGTTCATGCCGAGCAAATAGTTAACCGTCTTGGAGTTGCTGGGTTCGCTTCGATTGCAACCTACACATCGCTCAACGGCGCTACCTTGGAGAACTAGTTGGCTCATCTTCTGGGGGCCGAAAAAATCCGGCTCAGCTTTGCAACTACCGAAGTTTTCAAAGATCTCACCATCGGCGTTCAAGAAGGTGACCGAATCGGAATCGTTGGTAAAAACGGTGATGGTAAGTCAACACTGCTTCGACTTTTTGCCAAGACCCAAGAGCCGGACGCTGGCCAAATCACAAAGCGAAGTGATGTGCGGATCGGAATGCTGGATCAGTTAGATGATTTCGCTCCCGACCAAACCATCGCACAGGTCGTGATTGGTGACTTAGCCGAGCATGAGTGGGCTGGAAATTCCAAAGTTAGGGATATCTTCTCGGGACTACTTTCAGATTTCGATTTTGATCAGAAGGTATCTGAGCTCTCCGGCGGTCAGCGAAGAAGAGTGGCACTGGCTGCATTATTAGCCGATGAGTGGGACATCCTGATGTTGGATGAGCCAACCAACCACCTAGACATCGAGGGTGTGGCTTGGCTTGCTAGCCACCTGAAGATTCGGTGGGGAAAGGCAAGTGGGGGACTACTTTTAGTCACTCACGATCGCTGGTTCCTAGATGAGGTTTGTAATCTGACCTGGGAAGTGCACGACGGGGTAGTGGACGTTTACGACGGTGGCTACGCCTCCTACATCCTTGAGCGCAACGAAAGAGCTAGGTCCCAGGCAGCCAGTGAATCCAGAAGGCAAAACTTGCTTCGAAAGGAATTGGCCTGGCTTCGAAGGGGCGCTCCAGCCAGAACCACTAAGCCAAAGTTTCGAATCGATGCTGCCAACGAGCTCATCGCCAACGAGCCGCCACCAAGAGACAGTGTGAGCCTTGCCAAGCTTGCCACCACAAGACTTGGAAAAGACGTCCTAGACATCGAG
Source organism: Rhodoluna limnophila (assembly GCA_945883505.1). Classification (GTDB taxonomy): domain Bacteria; phylum Actinomycetota; class Actinomycetes; order Actinomycetales; family Microbacteriaceae; genus Rhodoluna; species Rhodoluna limnophila_B. Next base: position 66,996 of record CAMCXL010000006.1, on the reverse strand, counting down.
AACTTGAGCTACTCGATCGAAGGTAGAAATCTACTAACCGACGTGACTCTAAGACTTGGCCCTGGAGATCGAATCGGTTTGCTCGGTGCTAACGGTGCTGGTAAGACCACACTGCTGAGATTAATTCTTGGCTCACTTTCTCCAGATAGCGGCCGGGTGAAACTTGGCAAAACAGTTGTGCCAGCGATCTTGAGTCAGGAAGTTCGCGAGCTTGATGAGTTTGCCGATCAGCGAATCTTTGAACTTATTGCTCGAGAGAAGCGAACTTTTGTGGTGGATAAAAAAGAAGTTGGGATTTCACAACTTGTTGAGCAACTTGGATTCACAAGCCTGCAACTTCAAACCCCAATCGGAGATCTTTCCGGAGGACAACGAAGAAGACTTCAGCTTCTTAGGTTGCTGTTTGGTGAGCCAAACCTTCTGATTCTTGACGAACCAACAAATGATTTAGATACCGACATGCTCGCGCAAGTCGAGGACCTACTGGACTCCTGGCCAGGAACACTAATTGTTGTCAGTCACGACCGTTACCTTCTTGAGCGAACTACCGACATGCAGTATGCGCTTTTGGGTGATGGTGCGCTGCGTCATTTGCCTCGCGGAGTTGATCAGTACTTGGAACTTAGAAAATCGGGTAGTTCAGCATCCGAGTCGGTTGAGGTCAAGAAATCATCCGGAGCCAAGGATCGTGAGAGCCAGAAGAATCTGCAAAGGCTAGAGCGGGCTATTGCTAAGACTGAGGCTGAGGAGCTTCAAATAAAGTCCAAGCTTGAAAGCCACGACCCCGCCGATTACGAAGGTTTGGCCGCTCTTGCCTCTAGGTTCGAGGAACTTTCGGCCAAGCGTGAGCAGCTGGAGGCTAGCTGGCTAGCTGAAAGTGAGAATGGGGCCTGAGTCCCGCTGGTTTTCTGGCAGACTTGGCGTGTACTCGAGGTAATTGATTTCGATCCGCCCTAGTGTAACGGCAGCACGGCGGCCTTTGGAGCCGTTAAGTTCAGGTTCGAATCCTGAGGGCGGAGCATCGTGGAAAGCGATTGGGAGAACTAGATGTCAGCTAGAGGGCTTGTCTTGGTTGTACTGGCAGCTGGCAACGGAACCAGAATGGTTTCCGCCACCCCGAAGGTTATGCACCAACTAGCTGGCCGCACCCTACTCGGCCACGTCTTGGCAACCGCTAGCTCGTTAGACGCCAGTGGCCTCTATGTCGTGCTTCGTCACCAGAAAGAACTTATTGGTGAGTATGTTTGGAATAACTTCCCTAAAGCCATACAAGTTGAACAAGATGAAATTGCTGGAACCGGTCGTGCGGTTGAAGTAAGCCTTGCAAAAATACCAGCCGAATTTGACGGCGATGTTTTAGTAGTTAGCGGAGATGTTCCCCTGATGGACACTCAGACTCTGAATGCTCTAGTTGCAACTCATCGCGCAAGCAAATCTTCCGCAACAATTCTGACTGCCATGGTTCAGGATCCAACTGGCTACGGCAGAATCGTTCGCGCCAAAGATGGTCAAGTTGCCAAGATTGTTGAACAGCTTGATGCTTCAGATGAAGAACTAGCCATCGAGGAAATCAATGCCGGTGTTTACGTTTTTGACGCAAAGCACCTTCGTCAGGCTTTGTCCCACCTCGAATCTCATAACGCCCAGGGTGAGAGGTATTTGACCGATGTTGCCGCCTTGCTGGTGGAAGACGGTCACAAGGTGATGGCCGAAATTGTTGCGGATAATTGGCTGGTTCGCGGTATCAATGACCGCGCTCAGCTTTCTGAAGTTGCCAAAGAGTTGAACTCCAGGATTTGCAGGGCATGGCAACTATCCGGTGTGACAATTTTGGATCCGGAATCCACCTGGATTGACGTTTCGGTAACCATTGGGCAAGATGCCGTTATTCACCCAGCCAGTAGCCTGCGAGGACTAACTGCAATTGGAGCTGGCGCTGAGGTTGGCCCATCGGTTGTTATTGAAAACAGCGTCGTTCAGGATATGGCCAAAGTGGGCCCGTTTGCTTACCTCCGCGCTGGGACCGACCTTGGTGTTGGGGGAAAGATTGGTTCCTTTGTCGAGACCAAGAACGCAAAAATTGGCACTGGCTCTAAGGTTCCGCACCTTTCCTATGTTGGCGATGCCGAGATCGGTGAGGGTTCAAACATTGGAGCCGGAACAATCTTTGCCAACTACGATGGCGTCGAAAAGCACACCTCGAAGATCGGCTCCTTCGTTAGAACTGGGTCGCACAACGTCTTTGTAGCTCCCATTACGATTGGAGATGGAGCCTACACAGCGGCTGGAACAGTGGTTCGCAAGGACGTAGCTCCAGGGGAGCTTGGAATGAATGTCGCACCGCAGCGCAGCATCGCTGACTGGGTCATCGCCAAGCGTCCAGGCACCAAGTCCGCAGAAGCAGCTTCCAAGAAAAAATCTAAGTAGAAAATAAGGAGCCCGCAGTTGACCATTAAGACCACCGGAGAAAAAAGACTGGCGTTGGTTAGCGGTCGAGCCCATCAGGGCTTAGCCGAAGAGGTAGCTGCATTACTTGGAACCACACTGGTTCCCACAACTGCTTATGACTTTGCCAACGGAGAAACCTTCGTTCGATTTGAAGAAAGCGTCCGCGGAGTGGACGCTTTTGTCATTCAGGCTCACCCAGCTCCAATCAACCACTGGTTGATGGAACAGCTACTAATGGTCGATGCACTAAAGCGCGCTAGCGCAAAGCGAATCACCGTGGTTGCACCGTTTTTCCCTTACGCTCGTCAAGACAAAAAGCACAAGGGACGCGAACCAATTTCGGCAAGGCTAGTGACCGACCTTTATAAGGCAGCCGGAGCCAACCGAGTGATGTCGGTGGATCTTCACTCTCCTCAGATTCAGGGATTTTTTGATGGACCGGTTGATCACCTTTGGGCGCTTCCGATGTTGGCGGATTATGTCAAAGAGAAGTGGGGTCATGAAGAGCTCACGGTTGTATCCCCAGACTCAGGAAGAGTAAGGGTTGCAGATATCTGGGCAGATCGCCTTGGCGCTCCGCTGGCAATTATTCACAAGCGACGCGACCCAAATGTTCCAAATAAGGTTTCTATTCACGAGCTAGTTGGTGAAGTTGAAGGTCGCACCTGTGTTCTGGTCGATGACATGATCGACACCGGCGGCACAATCGTTGCGGCCGCCAAGGCATTGAAAGAAAACGGCGCTAAGCGAGTAATAGTTGCGGCAACTCATGCCGTATTCTCACACCCTGCAGTTGAAAGACTTTCCGACGGGGCGGTCGATGCGGTATTGGTCACCAACACCTTGCCAATTACACCGGATAAGGAATTTGCGACCCTGACCGTTTTATCCATAGCACCACTTATTGCAAAAGCAATCACGGCGGTATTCGGCGATGACTCGGTTACCTCACTCTTCCCCGGCCAGTCCTAAGCTCTCGCTGGGTGGAGCATCCCTGATTGGGATCGCTTCCATGCTGGGAGCGGGAGTCTTTGTAGTTTTTGCTCCGGCGGCTTCATTGTCAGGCTCTTACCTTTTGGTTGCTATCGCGCTAGCTGGATTGGTTGCAGCACTAAACGCTAGAAGCATGAGACAGCTGTCCAAAGTTTTGCCCATAGCAGGCGGGGCCTACGCCTACGGACGCGAATACTTATCTAAAAGCTGGGGATTTCTTGCGGGGATTAGTTTTATTCTCGGCAAGATTGGGTCAGTTGCTGCAATAGCCCTTGCCGCAGCTTCGTACATATACCCGTCCGCCAAAGTTCAAGTTGCAATCGCTGCGGTATTGATTATGACTTTTATAAGTCTTTTAGGAATCAATCGCACTGCCTTAGGAGCACTGGTACTTAGTGTTCCAACCGTTTTGCTGCTTCTGCTTGTTGGATTTGTTGGTTTGCAACAACCGGATGCTTCAGTGCAGACGGAGTTATCTTTGACCGGAATTGTTTCAGCAGCAGCCCTGATCTTTTTTGCTTTCGCTGGCTATGCCAGGGTCGCAACTTTGGGCGAAGAGGTCAAGAATCCGGCTGTGAATGTTCCAAGAGCCATAACAATCGGCTTGGTGTTTGTTTTGGGTCTTTACTTACTGGTTGGCAACGCACTTTCCCGTCGACTCGGTCCAGACCTTGAAAGCTCAGTTGCTCCAGTATTGGATTACACAACAGCAACGATGCCCTGGCTTTCCAGAGAGCTCGTAATAGTAATAGCTGCAGCAGCTTGCCTGGGTTCGCTGCTTTCTTTACTTGCCGGAATATCAAGAACCAGTGAAGCAATGGCCAGAGACGGAGAGCTTCCCAAGCTACTGGCTTCAAGGAGTAAAAGGTTTGACAGCCCGTGGGTAGCGGAACTAGTTTTGGCCACTATTGCCATTGCACTATTAAGTTCTGGCGATATCGTCTGGACAATCGGGATTTCTTCATTTTGTGTGCTTTCTTATTACGCAATAGCCAACCTGGCGGCCTATAGCCAGCTAGCTAAGGCAAACCCAGGCTCAAAATTATTGGCCGTGATTGGCCTAGCCTCCTGCCTATTGCTGGCAATCTTTGTGCCAGTTCAATCCCTCATTGTTGGGGCTTCCTGCTTGGCGGCGTCTCTAGCGCTCCGGGCTGGCTTGATAAGGCTTCGATTGGCAAGATAGGCTGTAAATAACAACGGCGAGGGCCTCTTTTACCAGGGGCCGTTATCGACGGGGTTTTCGGGCAAGTTCCCTGATCCTCGCGTTCAACGCTTGAGTAGATGTAAAAACAAGACAGGTTCTAGTTGAATCTGTAAACAATAGTTAGGGAACAAAAATGGCAGATAACAAACTTGTTGCTGAAGTCAGAACAAACTTTGGCAAAGGCGCAGCGCGCAAATTCCGCGCTGCCGGTAAGACCCCAGCAGTAATCTACGGCCACGGCTCAGACCCGAGGCACATCACTCTTCCAGCTCACGAGATTGCTCTAGTTCTTCGTCACAAGAACGCTCTTATTGATCTAGACATCGCAGGCACACCGCAGCTGGTACTTGTAAAGTCAGCAACCAAGGACGTTGTGACTCAGGTTATTGAGCACGTTGACCTAATGGAAATCAAGAAGGGTGAGCGCGTACACGTTGAGGTTCCTGTTCACGTAATTGGCGAGTCACTTTCTGGAACCACGATTGATTTAGAGCACAAGACTCTAAAGCTAGAAGTGGATGCAACCGCAATTCCAGAATACGTTGAGGCAATCTTCAACAAGGAAGGTGCTGGTTTCCACCTACTAGCCAAAGACATCAAGATCCCAGCTGGTGCAACTTTGGACCTAGCACCGGACGAGCTAGTTGCTTCCGTTGTTATAACCGCAGCTGGCAAGAACGAGGAACCAGTTGCAGTTGCAGCTGAGGCTGCTCCAGAAGCAGCTAAGGCTTCGGACGCTAAAGCTGAGTAATACCTTTTTAGTAGTTGGGCTCGGTAATCCCGGGCCCAACTATGCACTTAACCGCCATAACGTCGGGCAGATGCTGCTTGACGTTGTTGCGGCAAGGTTTGGCGAAACCTTCAAGGCTCACAAATCAAACGCACTGGTAGCCGAGGTAAAAATCATTGGTGGCCCAAAGCTTATTTTGGCTAAACCACTTTCATTCATGAATCTTTCCGGGGGACCAACTTCATCTTTGATGAGCTTTTACAAACTCGACCCCGAGTCGTTGATTGTGGCTCACGACGAGCTGGATATCCCACCTGCCAGCTTCAGGCTAAAGCAAGGCGGCGGCCACGGAGGGCATAACGGCATTCGCGATATTATTTCGGCAATCGACACGAACGACTTTGCTCGGATTCGCCTCGGTATTGGCCGACCACCTGGAACATCTGACGCAGCTGATTACGTCTTGAAAAACTTCTCAAGTTCAGAAAAGACTGAGCTTGCTGTCACCCTGGAGATTGCAGCTGATGCCCTAGAGGAAGTTGCTCGCAACGGTATCGTTGCCGCCCAGGGCAAATACCACGCTCCAACCGAGAGTGACACTGCTTAGACTTGATCTTGTGAAAAAACACGGGGTCCTCGCGCGCCTGGGCCAGGGCTACCCGTTTGCAAAACTTCAGTCCAAGCTTGAAAATCCTCGAATTTCACTGGTCGCACCCCAGAGTGCAAATTCTTTTTTACTGACTCTGTTTTCAGAACTTAAAGGCGATAAGCCTCCAATCCAACTCGTGGTGACATCAACCGGTCGAGAAGCTGAGGACATCGAGCAGGAGCTCGCTTACTTGGATCCCAGTGCCGAAATATTGTTCTTTCCCTCTTGGGAAACTCTGCCCCACGAAAGACTCAGCCCAAGCGCTGAGGTAGTTGGGCGCAGGTATCAAACCATCGCTCGATTGCAGGAGCTTGCAAAAAACCATCCCCAGCATCAGGTCTATGTCCTGATCTCAATCAGGGCTGCACTCCAGCCGATTGTCGCAGGCCTTGAAAAGTTCCCGCCGCTCTCACTTTTCCAAGGCAAGGAATATCTTCTACCTGAGCTTTCACTAAAGCTTGTGGAGCAGGCCTACCAAAGAGTTGACATGGTTTCTAGGAGAGGCGAGTTTGCGGTTCGCGGAGGAATTTTGGACATCTTCCCAACTACTGCCGAGCACGCGGTCAGGCTTGAGTTCTTCGGTGACGAGCTTGAAGAAATACGTGAGTTCTCAGTATCAGACCAGCGCTCTTCAACTACCAAGCTTGAATCGCTAACTCTCTATCCAGCCAGGGAACTAATCATCACACCGAAGGTTGCAGCAAAGGCACGGGAAATGATGCATGAGTTTCCAAACCTTTCCACGATGTTGGAGAAAATCTCCCTAGGCATGCCAGTTGAGGGCATGGAGTCACTAGCTCCGGCATTAGCGGAAAAGATGATCTCAATCTTTGACTACTTACCGAAGCATGTGAGTGTGATGCTGCTCTCACCTGAAAAGGCCGCCGCCAGGGCGGCGAGCCTTGTTGAAACCAATGAAGAGTTTCTTCATGCCGCTTGGGATGCGGCCATGGATGGAGCATCGGCACCAATTGATTTATCCGGTGGAGGATTTATCGACTTTGCTTCTTTTAGTTCAAAACTTTCGAGCTTTCAGCTTGTGACCCTTTCTCCCTTTGGTGAGGACAGTGAGGAGGTGGTGAACCTTGGCATTCTGGAGGTTCCAAACTTCAAAGGTGTGGACTCAACCGCCCTCGAGTGGGTAGCGGCTCAGCTTGAGCAAAAGCACCTCGTGGTGGTTTCCGCTGCGGGTCACGGCACCGCCGAAAGACTTCGGGAAGTGTTTATTCAGGGTCGACTAGAGGCTGATCTTGTCGAGACGATTCCAGATAATCCAAAACCGAAAACGGTTTACCTTTTGCAGGCGCCAATCAAAAAAGGTTTTGTCTCTGAAGATTCCCTGATGACTTTCATCACCAACACCGAGTACTACTCGAGAAGCAGTTATACCTCGCCCCAGGTTAGGAAGCTAGCTGTCAAGCGAGGCGCTGCAGTTGACCCGCTAACTCTAAAAGCCGGCGACTACGTGGTGCATGAGATTCACGGAATCGGAAGATTCAAGGAGCTTGTTCAAAGAAGCAGCGGCATCGGTGCTAGGCAACACCAGCGCGAATATTTGCTCATCGAATATGCACCACCTAAACGCGGCTACCCGGAAGACACACTTTTTGTCCCCACCGATCAGTTGGATATGTTGACTAGGTATATCGGAGGCGAAGCGCCGGTAATTTCCAAGCTCGGTGGCTCGGATTGGTCCAGAGCCAAGGGCAATGCCCGAAAAGCAGTTCGAAAGATTGCAATTGATCTTGTGAAGCTTTACTCAGCTCGAATGAATTCCAAGGGCTACGCATTTGCCTCCGACACCCCTTGGCAACACGAACTGGAAGAGGCTTTTCAGTTCCAGGAAACCCCTGATCAGCTCACCACCATTGATGAGGTCAAGCGCGATATGGAAAAGCCAATCCCGATGGATCGGCTTTTAGCTGGCGATGTCGGGTACGGCAAGACCGAAGTGGCGATTCGCGCGGCATTTAAGGCAATCCAGGACGGCAAGCAGGTTGCGATGCTGGTGCCAACGACTTTGCTTGTGCGCCAGCACACCGATACTTTTCTGGAACGCTTTGCGGGTTTTCCAGTTAACGTGAAATCTCTATCTCGTTTCCAAACTGCCAAAGAGGTAAAGGAAACCATCGCAGGACTTGCAACCGGTGCGGTTGACCTAGTAATTGGCACCCACCGCATACTTTCCGACAGTGTAAAGTTTAGAAATCTTGGACTGATTATCATCGACGAAGAGCAGCGTTTCGGTGTTGAGCACAAGGAAAAACTCAAGGCAATAAAAACCAATGTAGATATTTTGGCGATGAGTGCAACTCCAATTCCAAGAACTCTGGAAATGGCAATCACCGGTATTCGGGAAATGTCCACTCTAGCTACACCGCCAGAAGACCGTCATCCCATTCTTACCTTCATCGGTGGCTATAGCGAGAAGCAGGTAGCGGCGGCAATCAGACGTGAACTAATTCGCGAGGGCCAGGTGTTTTTTGTACATAACCGGGTAGCGACAATCGAAAAAACCGCAAACGATTTAGCCAAGCTGGTTCCGGAGGCTCGGATAGCGGTTGCGCATGGTCAGATGCCAGAAGCAGCCCTCGAGCAAGTGGTAGTTGATTTCTGGGAAAAGAAGTTTGATGTTCTGGTGTCAACCACAATCATCGAAACCGGAATAGATATTCCAAACGCCAACACCTTGATTATTGATCGAGCGGAACACTTCGGATTATCTCAGTTGCATCAGATTCGTGGTCGAGTCGGAAGGAGCAGAGAGCGTGCCTACGCCTACTTCTTCTATGACCCAGCCAAACCATTGAGCGAAACTTCGCACGACCGGCTGGCTACCATCGCGCAAAACAACGAGCTCGGAGCTGGTATTCAGGTGGCGCTAAAAGATCTTGAGATAAGAGGAGCTGGAAACCTCTTAGGTGGCGAGCAATCTGGGCACATCGCCGGGGTCGGTTTTGACCTATACCTTCGAATGATTGGCGAAGCGGTATCTGAGTTCAAGGGCATAAAGCTTGATTCACCTGCTGAGCTCAAACTTGAAATTCCAATCGACGCTCACATCCCAGACACCTACCTAGACTCCGAGCGACTGAGGCTGGAGGCCTACCACAAGCTCAGTGCCGCATCGGGGGAAACCAGCACCAGAGAAAATCTCGACGCCATTTTGGCCGAGCTAGAAGATCGTTATGGCACCGCACCAGAGCAGGTTCGAAACCTGATTGAGGTCACCGAACTTCGACAGATAGCCAATCGCGTTGGACTAAAAGATGTGAACCTCCTAACTGGAATTGCAAGAATCACCCCGGTTGATTTGACCGAGTCCGAGCAGGTCAGACTGAGCAGGCAGTATCTCGGGCTAAAGTATTTGCAATCGGCCAAATCGCTCCAAGTGCCCGTTCCTAAGGAAGCCGATGGCGATACGGTTTCGGGCAAGAAGTTGATTGAGTTTGCAAGGCAGATATTTGAAGTAATTGACAACCTGCAAGGGGAAGAAAAGCAAAATGACAAAAATTGATGAGCTTATTGAAACTGCACGTCAGCTCAGAGCTCCGGGAGGTTGTCCCTGGGATGCGGAGCAGACTCACCAGTCGTTGGCCAAGTATCTAATCGAAGAAACTTATGAGCTGATTGACGCCATCGAATCAAACGACCGCCAACAGATACTTGAAGAGCTGGGCGATGTTTTTTACCACGTGGTTTTCCATTCTGACTTGGCTGAATCCGGTTCGCTTGGGGAACCTTTCAATATTCAAGATGTTGCCGAGCTTTCAATTGCAAAGATGAAGGGGAGACATCCGCACGTCTTTGGATCTAAGGAAGAGCTAGAAAAATACAAAGCGGAAACCGGCGATGATGTCATGAAAAGTTGGGACGCTCACAAGATGAAAGAAAAGCCAGAGCGCGAGAGCGTGCTGGATGGGATTCCGAGCGCTCTGCCGGCGCTACTGTTGGCCGACAAGGTAATCGGTAAGGCACAAAAGCTCGGGGTCTTGGAGTCGGAGGCAAAGCCAGCTTTTGAGCTTGCCGATGAGGATCAACTCGGTGGCCTGTTGTTGGCTCTGGTGCTCTCAGCCAAACACCAGGGCTTGGATTCAGAGCGGGCGCTTCGCGAAACCTTACGCGAATTACAAGTCGAGATCAGAGCGTTTGAGCTCAGTGATGATTTTGATGCAGGGGTAATCGGCAAGGCTTAGAAGCCTCCGGTATCCAGGCTTTTTGAGCTTGTTCTGCCAGACTTGAAACCATGGCGTCGCAAATCAACCCTCCTCGCGGTATGCGAGATTTTCTTCCTCAAGAAAAAGCCAGCCGCAATGACTTGCTTGCCAAAATTGTTGGCAGCTACGCCTCGCACGGTTTTCAGGAGATTGAAACTCCAGCCATGGAGGCAATCGAGCGCCTGAGTTCAGGAGATGGCGGCGACAACGAGAAGCTTGCTTTCAGGGTTCTAAAGCGCGGTGAGGATCTAGATCAGGCATTGGATACCAACCCGGAAGAATTGGCGGACTTAGGTCTTCGCTATGACCTAACTGTTCCCCTCACTCGTTTTTATGCCACCAATCACGCCAAGCTCCCAAAGGTGTTCAAAGCCATTCAGACTGGACCGGTGTGGCGAGCAGAGCGTCCTCAGAAAGGTCGCTACCGCCAGTTTGTTCAGTGCGACATCGACATCATCGGCGATGAATCTGGCTTTGCGGAAATTGAATTACTCAACGCAAGCCTCAATTCCCTAAAGGCGATTGGCATTACAGATGCCAAGGTTCGAGTGAATCACCGAAAACTTTTGACCGCTTCAATAAAAGCACTTGGTGTTTCCGATTCAGATCAGTCAAAGGCGATGATCACCATCGACAAACTTGACAAGGTTGGAGTTTCTGGAGTTCAAGAAGAAATGAAGGAACGCTTCGGAGACCAAGTTTCCGAAGCAACTGCCGCTTGGTTGAATTCACTTTCTACTAAGGCTTCAGTTCCAAAGGAACTCGAAGAGCTGTTTGAGGCAGTTGGTCTGCTACACCCAGGTGCCCTTAGGTTTGACCCGACACTGGTTCGAGGAATGGGTTATTACACCGGAACAATTTTTGAAATTGAGCACCCGGCATCGGGAGCATCAATTGGTGGCGGTGGAAGATATGACGGAATGGTTGGAAAGTGGTTAGGTGTTGCAACTCCTGCCGTTGGAATTTCGATTGGTTTTGAAAGGGTCGCGGAATTAGTCGCCGATACTAAAACCAGTGCCAAGCTGCTGGTGCTAGTTTTTGACCTGGAAAACCAAACGGCAGCTCTTGCAACCCAGGCCGAGGCCATTAAGGCTGGATACCTAGTTCGACTTGAGCCAAAACCGAAGAAGCTCAATCTGTTGCTCGAAACACTCAAGACTCAAGGGTTTGAGCACTTCGCGGTACTGGATGAGCCTAAGGCTGGCCTGAAAGGCCTAAACATCAAGCCAATTGGCTAGTGGCAAGCCCTCTCAAACTAAACTAAGTATGTAGAGCTAACGACGACGTTTCTTGAATTGGCCAATCGGCCGCTAACACCACTTCCAAAAGGAGAAACACTTTGTCACTTATCGAAGCCATCGGCGCAAGAGAAATCCTTGACTCTCGAGGAAACCCAACCATCGAAGTTGAGGTTTTACTTGATGACGATTCCTTCGGTCGCGCGGCAGTGCCATCCGGTGCATCAACTGGGGCCTTCGAAGCTCACGAGTCCAGGGACGGCGACAAAAAGCGCTACCTCGGTAAGGGTGTTCAGCAGGCAGTTCTAAAAGTAATCGGTGAAATAGATGAGACTCTGGTTGATTTTGATGCCACCGATCAGCGACTAGTTGACACCGCCCTTATTGCCCTAGACGGAACCGACAATAAATCAAATCTTGGAGCTAATGCAATCCTTGGAGTTTCACTAGCGGTTGCCAAAGCAGCTGCTGACAGCTCGGGTCTTCCTCTGTACCGATACCTGGGTGGCCCAAACGCACACACTCTTCCTGTTCCACTAATGAACATCGTCAACGGTGGCGCTCACGCTGACAACGGCGTCGACATTCAAGAGTTCATGATTGTTCCAGTGGGTGCTCCAACTTTCTCCGAGGCGGTTCGCTGGGGCGCCGAGGTATACCACTCGCTAAAGGCTTTATTGCAGTCCAAGAACCTATCAACCGGTCTTGGAGATGAGGGAGGCTTTGCTCCTGATCTTCCAACCAACCGTGCCGCTTTGGAGTTAATTTCCGAAGCCATTGAAAAAGCCGGCTACAAAGTTGGAAAAGACATCGCACTGGCTCTAGATGTTGCAGCCACCGAGTTTTACAAAGACGGCAAGTACCACTTCGAGGGCAAGGCCCGAACTTCGGACGAAATGATTGCTTACTACGAGGATCTAGTGAACTCCTTCCCGCTGGTGTCTATCGAAGACCCGCTAGACGAGAACGATTGGGATGGTTGGGCAGCGATGACTACCAAGCTTGGCAACAAGGTTCAGCTAGTTGGCGATGACCTATTCGTGACAAACCCAAGCCGTCTGGCAACTGGAATCGAAAAAGGAACCGCTAACAGCATTCTTATCAAGGTCAACCAGATTGGTACCCTGACCGAGACTCTGGACGCTGTTTCGATGGCACAAGCCAACGGAATGACCGCGATCATTTCGCACCGCTCCGGTGAAACCGAGGACACCTTTATAGCTGACCTAGCGGTAGCAACTAATGCCGGTCAGATAAAAACTGGTGCTCCGGCCAGGAGCGAGCGAGTTGCCAAGTACAACCAGTTGCTTCGGATTGAAGAAGAGCTGGCCGACGCGGCTTACTACCCTGGAGCCAGGGCTTTCAAAAACTTCCGCTAGGAATAGATCATGAGAATTACCGGTCGGCTAAACAGCTACACACTGGCCCTACTCTCAGTAATTCTGATCGGTGTTTTCACTCTTGCTCCAAGCGTGCAAATTTGGTTTGAGCAGCGCCAACAAATTTCCGACTATCAGGCTTTGGTGGCTCAAGCCAAACAAGAGCTTGAGGATATGGAAGCTGAGCGCCTCAGATGGGATGACGAGGTATACATTCGTGCCCAAGCCAGAGACCGACTCTACTTTGTTATGCCTGGTGAGGTTAGCTTTCTAGTGATGGACGCCGAAGGTATTGACGTTTCCGACACTTCCGGAACGGTTGGTGCAATGCTCGCTGAAAAGCGCAAGCGAAGCGGATTTAGTGCCGAGGTATTAGCGAATAAGGGAAACTGGGTCGATGCATTTTTGGAGTCAGCGCTTCGGGCAGGACTTGAAGAGCCCAACCAGGAAATAGCTAGTGCCACTAACTAAAGTCACCGAGAAGGACATCGAATCGGTATCTACTCAACTTGGAAGACCAGCTCGTGACATTATTGCAATCGCTGCAAGGTGTGTTTGTGGGAATCCTGTTGTGGTGCAAACTTCACCAAGGTTAGAAGACGGGACTCCGTTCCCAACTGTTTACTACCTAACTCTTCCAGCCGCCACCTCAGCGGTTTCGACCCTTGAGGCAAGCGGCCTAATGATGGAATTACAAACAAGACTTGAGCAAGAACCAGAACTAGCTGCCGGCTACGCGAGTGCTCATAGGAGCTACCTCGAAGACCGAGCCCTACTTGGCGAGGTTGAGGAAATCGATGGAATTTCGGCTGGGGGAATGCCCACTCGGGTGAAGTGCCTGCACTCGCTCGTGGCACACTCTCTCGCCACAGCTCCAGGGGTAAATCCGATTGGTGATATTGCTCTGGATAAGTGCAGTTGGTCAATAGCTCGGTGCGTATGCGAAAAGTAATCTCCTCGGCCTTGGCAATACTTCTAACACTCTCACTTTCCACTGCAGCCTCTGCTGATCCCATCCGGGATCGCCAGTACTGGCTGAACGATTTTGGTTTCACCAAGGCCTGGCAGCTAAGCCAGGGTGAGGGGATAAAAGTTGCGGTAATCGACACCGGAATTGATGCCACTCACCCTTCCCTTGCGGGCGTGGTGGTTGGTGGCATAGATGTTTCTGGCCTTGGTTCAAGTGATGGTCTAACTCCGGTTGGACAAAACAGTTACCACGGCACCATGGTCGCCTCGCTGTTGGCTGGGAGAGCAAACCCCGAGGATGACGGAGCTGGAATCTTAGGTACTGCGCCCAAGGCGCAGCTACTTTCTGTCTCGATGGCTTTCGGTGTTGAAGGGCTTGACACCGATGATCAGATTGCCAGGGGAATCATTTGGGCAGTTGATAACGGAGCACAAGTGATTAACCTTTCCCTCACCAGAAATTCTGTTGCCTGGCCAGAAACTTGGGACGAAGCTTTCGGATACGCGTTTGAAAAAGATGTAGTGATAGTTGCAGCGGTTGGAAACAGAGAAGATGGAACAGAGCAAGTGTCAGCTCCGGCAACAATTCCAGGAGTGATTGCAGTAGCGGGAGTCGACAAAAATGCTCAGGCCAGCGAGCTTTCTTCCACCAGCGGTTTCACTATCGCAGTGACTGCTCCAGCCGAAGAGTTGGTTGCCGCTTACCCTGGTGGTGAATATCGAATTTGGTCTGGAACTAGCGGGGCAGCTCCGATAGTTTCAGGAATGGTCGCACTCATTAGATCTTTATACCCGGAGCTAGATGCTGCCAACGTCGTGAACCGCGTGATTCAATCCGCGGTGAAAGTTGGATTCGAGGACTACTCCTCTTCCTATGGCTACGGTCTGATCGATGCCGAGAAAGCTTTATTGATTGAGACTGCCGAGGTTTCATCAAACCCGCTTGGGTCTTTGTCCGAGTGGATCGAACTTTATCGAAAAGACGCACCCCCAGAGCTAACCCCCGGCGAAATTCTTACCCCCATTGAGTCCCCGGTGGTTGAAATCGTGCAACCCGCCAGCTCTGCCCCGAACCTATGGCTACCGCTGGCTGGGTATGCTGGTGTTGGGCTATTAGCCACATTTTTATACTTTGCCTTCCGGCCAAAAGCCAGGGGCCCAATTAGTCTCAAGCGGAAGTAGTGAATTAGACCAATGCCTAGAATCCTCATAGTCGGCGGCGGATACGCCGGTTTTTACACCGCTAGAAAACTAGAGAAGTACCTCCGCAAAAACGAGGCAGAGGTCACCATGATTGACCCTCTTCCATACATGACTTACCAACCGTTTCTTCCAGAGGTTGCCGCTGGCTCAATAGAGCCGAGGCACGCTGTGGTTTCTCACCGCAGACACCTAAAGCGCACCGAGATTATCACCGGCCGTGTTTCGCACGTTGGCCACCAGAACAAGAAAGTAACAATCGAAGTTCCTGGCCTTGCGCCTTATGAGCGTGAGTATGACCACGTTGTGGTAACTGCCGGTGCAGTTTCTCGAACCTTCCCAATTCCTGGGGTTGCTGAAGTCGCAATTGGAATGAAAACAATTGAGGAAGCAATCGAGGTTCGTCACCGCATCCTCACCAACTTTGATAAGGCTGGAAACCTTCCGCCTGGACCAGACCGCCAGAGGCTGCTGAGCTTTGTTGTAGTGGGCGGTGGCTTTGCCGGCATCGAAGCTTTTGCAGAGATGCTTTCGCTTGCGACTTACCTCTTGCGCTACTACCCAACGCTGAAATTTGAAGACCTAAACTTCCACCTGGTCGAGGCAATGGAGCGGATCATGCCGGAGGTTTCTCTAAAGACCAGCCACTGGGTAATCAAAAACCTTGAAGGGCGAAGCGCCAAGATTCACCTGAGCACCCAGCTTCTTTCTGCAGACAATGGAGTTGTCGAACTTTCAACTGGAGAGAAGTTTGCTGCCGACACTATTGTCTGGACCGCCGGTGTTATGGCGAACCCGGTTTCGAAGCACACCGATCTTCCAACCGATGAGCGCGGACGTATCACTGCCAACGCTTCACTTCGAGTGGTTGACGGTGAAGAAGTACTCGAGGGCGCCTGGACTTGCGGAGATGTATCAGCCGTTCCAGATCTTTCGGGTGACGGTGTTGGTGGCTACTGCGTACCAAATGCACAGCACGCTGTTCGGCAGGGCAAACTCATGGCTAAAAACCTGGTAGCTGCACTTCGCGGTGAGGGACTAAAGGACTACAACCACAAGAACATGGGTGCTGTTGCCGGCCTTGGAATCGGTGTTGGAGTGTTCCAGTACCGAAACATTGCCGTGACCGGCTTCCTAGCCTGGCTCATGCACCGCGGGTACCACGGTCTTGCCATGCCGATGTGGGAAAGAAAGATTCGCGTGTTTAGCGGCTGGGTTTCCAACGCGGTATTGCGCCGCGATGTTGTCTCAATCGATGCTGTTAAGAAGCCTCGATTAGCATTTGAAACCTGGGCCGCCAGAGCCAGTAAGTAGCCTCTGGTGATTGTGGCCCCCGTAGCCCAATGGCAGAGGCAGACGACTTAAAATCGTCACAGTATGGGTTCGAGTCCCATCGGGGGCACCATCTAGATAGCAAAGGCAATGGCACCGCCCTGTTAGCTAGCTTCGGGTTTGCTGTGACGGAGGCCTTCTGGCCAGCTTTTGGGGCTTTCCGGGCTTAACATCTTTATTACAGATTCTTTTTGTTAGGGGAAATTAATTGGACATCGCACTATTTGTAATTCTTGGACTAATTGCCTTGGTTGTTATTTGGCTTTGGTCTACCTATAACGCCCTGGTCGCTCTAAACGTAAGAGTTGATGAGGCCTGGAGTGATATCACCGTCCAGCTGAAGCGCCGCGCCGATTTGATTCCGAACCTAATCGAAACCGTCAAGGGCTACGCCGCTCACGAACGCCAGGTGTTTGAGGAAGTGACCAAGGCTCGTGCCGCAACTGTTTCTCCGGAGGCTCTTTCTCACCCCGAGCAAGCAGGGGCAGCGGAAAACATGCTGCAGGGAGCACTGAAGTCGCTGTTCGCTGTTGCCGAGGCGTATCCGGTTCTTTTGGCCAGTCAGAACTTTCTTGCGCTTCAGGCTGACCTAACCGACACCGAAAACAAGATCATGGCTTCTAGGCGCTTTTACAACGGCGGCGTTCGCGAGCTAAACACCAAGGTGTTGCAGTTCCCACAGAACTTGTTTGTGAAGTCTTTAGGATTCCCAGAACGTGAATTCTTTGAGGTGGCTGACAGCGCAGTTATCGCTGAGCCACCCAAGGCTAGTTTCTAGTCGAAAAGGTTTCTTAGTCGATGTACTCAGCAATTGCTGCCAACAAACGCAACACCATAATCATTGTGGTGCTCTTCGTTGCACTGCTGAGCGGTCTTTCAATCTGGTGGGGAACCGCTTCCGGTAATGGTTCTTCGGCACTGTTTATTGTGGGCTTTGTTTTGGTCTACACAATCTTCCAGTACTACATGGCAGGGAAGATTGCTATCGGCATGACCGGTGCAGTAGAGATTCAGCAAGCCGATAACCCAAGGCTTTGGCGAATAGTAGAAAATCTCTCGATTGCCGAAGGTATTCCTATGCCTAAGGTTTACATCATCAACGACCCAGCCCCAAATGCTTTTGCTACCGGGCGCGATCCTGAGCATGCCATCGTTGCTGCCACCACAGGGCTGCTGGTAATCATGGATGACAACGAGCTCGAGGGCGTCATGGCTCACGAGCTAGCTCACATCAGAAACTATGACATTCGTGTTTCAACAATCGTTTTTGGCTTGGTTAGTGCAGTGGGAATCCTGGCCGATTTCGCTATTAGAGCCGCTTTCTTTGCAGGCGGTAGCCGATCCAGAGATGGCGCTGGAGCCATCTTCCTGATCATCGGTGTGGTGGCAAGCGTGATTGCTTGGTTCATTGGGCCAATTGTTAGCGCTGCGGTTTCCAGGCAGCGCGAGTACTTAGCCGATGCCACCGGAGTGGAGATCACCAGGTACCCCGAAGGGCTAGCCAGTGCTCTAAATAAGCTCGGTGAATATGGCAGGCCGATGCAGAAAGTAAGTGCCTCAATGGCCCACATGTTCCTAAATGACCCAATCAAGCCTGGCTTCACGGAGCGGCTGTTTTCCACCCACCCACCTATCCCTAAGCGCATTGAGCGCATTCAGGCCATGGGAACTAAGTTCTAGGGGCAATACCTAACTAAACTTGGGGGCTGGGTAATAATTCGAAAGGCCTTCCAATGACAAACCAGCCGCCGGTAGTTGTTCCAGCGCTCAGTGAGTTTGCGGCGGCCCTAGCAAATGTTCGACAGGTTGCCATCGAGACCCCGGTATTGCACTCTCATTACCTTTCCAAAATGATTGGCCAAGAGATTTGGCTGAAGTGTGAAAACCTTCAGCGTACCGGTGCCTATAAAGTTCGCGGTGCTTTCAACCGAATGAGTAAGCTCACCAAAGAAGAGAAGAAAAAAGGTGTGATTGCAGCATCGGCTGGAAACCACGCCCAGGGCGTCGCCCTGGCAGCTAAGAAGCTCGGCATCAAGGCAACTGTATATATGCCAATCGGCGCATCACTTCCAAAAGTTGCCGCAACCAGAAACTACGGTGCAAAAGTTGTGCTCGTTGGAGCAACCTTTGGCGAAGCCCTCAAGGCAGCTCAAGATGAAGCCAAGGTTTCCGGTGCAATATTCATTCCACCTTTTGATCACATCGATGTGGTCCTAGGGCAAGGAACCGTGGGTGTTGAGATTATGGACCAGCACCCGGACGTTTCCACAATCGTTGTTGCAATCGGTGGTGGAGGATTAGCCGCCGGGGTCGCCGTTGCAGCTAAGCTCACCGCAGCCGCTAGGGGCAAAAAGATTCGCGTCATTGGAGTTCAAGCTGAGAATGTGGCTCCCTATGCGATATCTATGAAAACTGGCAAGCTCACCGAGGTTGTCCCTATCCCAACTATTGCGGATGGAATTGCGGTTGCCAAACCAGGACGGGTTCCGTTCGAGCTCATAAAACAGCACATCGACAAAGTCGTGACAGTTTCAGAAAATGACATTGCTAAGGCAATTTTGGTGTTACTCGAAAGATCAAAGCAGGTTGTTGAGCCAGCTGGCGCTGTTGCCGTTGCAGCACTGCTAAGTGGCAAGGCAAAAGCCAAGGGTAAGACGGTAGCGATTTTGTCCGGTGGCAACATGGATCCTCTGTTGCTGCAGCGAGTAATCCGTCACGGGCTTTCAGCCTCCGACCGCTACACCAACTTCTCGGTCATGCTTCCTGACCGCCCGGGCCAGCTAGCTTTGACCGCAGAGGTTATTGCTGGAGCTCACGCCAACGTGGTTGAGGTGCTACACACCAGACACGGTAACGGGCTGCAGATTAGCGAAGTGGAATTGAATCTCTCGGTTGAAACAAGCGGCCACGAGCACCGACTCGAAGTTGTTAAGGCTTTAGAAAAAGCAGGTCTTCGACCTAAGCTCGAAAAGCCTCGCGAGGATTAAGCGTTAGCTACGCCTAATATCTTTACCTTGATTGCCTTGCCGTTGGGCAAGAAAACCTCTAGTTCTTCACCGACTTTTTTGCCAAGTATTGCGCTTCCTATTGGTGAGTCCGGGCTATAAACCTCGACGCTGTCATCGCTTATCTCGGCGCTTCCGAGTAAAAACTTCTTTGTCGAACCGTTAAGATCAACGCTTATAACAAGACCCTGCTCAACAACACCGTGGGCCTTTGGTGCCTCACCGACTGTTGCGGTGGCAAGGATTTCCTCGATGCGGTTTATGCGGGCCTCAATCTTTCCCTGCTCTTCTTTAGCTGCGTGGTAGCCACCATTTTCCTTCAGGTCGCCTTCTTCGCGAGCCTCCTGGATGCGCTTGGCGATGTCTCCACGACCAAAATTAATTAGATGCTCTAGCTCGTCGGCTAGCCGGTCGTAGGCTTCCTGGGTGAGCCAGCTGGCTTCATGCATTTCAGACATAATCCCACTAGCTTACTTTCAACGGCAGCCTGCAACCAAGCCCGATGTTCCAAGCTCTGTGGTGGTCACGGTGGTTGAAATAACCACCGATCGGCTTGCTGATGGCTCAATAGTTAGGGTTTTTAGCCCCACAACAGCAAAGCTTTGACTTAGTACCTGGA
This sequence comes from Rhodoluna limnophila, assembly GCA_945883505.1. Taxonomy (GTDB): domain Bacteria; phylum Actinomycetota; class Actinomycetes; order Actinomycetales; family Microbacteriaceae; genus Rhodoluna; species Rhodoluna limnophila_B. Next base: position 47,013 of record CAMCXL010000006.1, on the reverse strand, counting down.
CATCACAAACAACCAATTGGCCAGGATTCCTAGAAACTTCAAAAACTACCTCAGTTGAGAACTCATCGTTGACTGTGAACCCAACATCTCGGGTGGTGACTCGATTGGCGTCGTCTACGGTGTAGATGATCGCCCAGACCAGAAAACCAACCACGGCAAGCGAGGCGATCGCGATGGCCCATAGCCGGTCCCGCTTTTGGGTTTTACCTAAGCCGTAGCGGCGCTGAAGGAGATTTTCATTCACCCGTCAAGGTTAACCGACAAACGTAGTTCATACTTGGACTATGAATCTTTTATCCATACTGGCCGAAACCGGTGCTCCGGGCGAAGTAATTATCGACGATACCTGGTACAGCCCAGGCGTAGTTGGCTTTGTTGCGACCTTTAGCATGGGCGCTGCCGCAGTGTTGATTGTTTTTGACTTGGTCAGAAGAGTCAGAAGAGTTAGATACCGCGCGGAGATTGCCGAGAAGTTAGACCTAGAGCAAATGGAAAAGGGCCTGCAGTCAGATTCGCCAGATCTAAGGATTAAGCCCGAGCGCCCAGCGCCTCCCGAAAGACCACAGCGCTAGCTTTATCTAGGCGAATGAACCCGCTACTGGAGAAAGTGAAATAAGTAGTACTGCGCTCCAGTGGCACATAAAAGCCAAGACCGTGAAGCTGTGAAAAATCTCGTGAAAGCCAAAGTGGCCAGGGAACGGGTTGGGCTTTTTCATGGCGTACACAACTCCACCCAATGTGTAGAGCAATCCACCAATCAAGATAAGCAGCATCATGGCTAGGTTGGCCTCTAAAAATTCTGGCAGGTAGACAACCGCTGCCCAACCCATGGCTATGTAGATAACCACATACAACCAACGCGGAGCTGAGATCCAAAACACCCGAAAACCAATCCCCAGTAGCGCAACCGTCCAAATTGCGATGATCAGCAGTAGCCCTTTTTCTTGAGGCAGGGCTAGCAATGTGATTGGCGTGTAGCTACCGGCAATCAGCAAAAAGATGTTGGCGTGGTCTACTCGCTTCAGCGCTAGCTTGGCCTTCGGGCCCCAATTGAAGCGGTGGTAAATGGCACTGGTTCCAAACAACAAAACTGAGCAAGCAAAAAACACCGTAGCGGCCACTTTAGCCACTAGACCGTCCGCCAGAACAATAAGCACGATGCCCCCGGCAATGGCTATTGGAAGCACGCCGGTATGGATCCATCCGCGCCAGCTTGGCTTGGATTCCGGTTCTACCTCTCCAGATATTTGAGAGAGCGGAAGATGCAGCGGGGCATCAGCGTTGCCAGGGTTGGACATAGTGCAAGCCTAGTTCGCTTTTCGGGCAGTAATCTTAAGGGGTGCGAAATCTTGTCTATCGACTCTATGAGAGACGTCTTGAGCAACAGCTAGACAAGGCCAACATCCCTCAGCACATTGCAGTCATGTTAGATGGCAATAGGAGGTGGGCTGACAAGAAAAATGGCTCTAAGGCCAAAGCTGGTCATGTTGCCGGTGCACAAAAAATCTTTGACTTTCTTTCCTGGTGCGATGGTCTTCAGGTACCGGTTATCACCCTGTACCTGCTTTCAACCGAAAACCTGAAGAATCGCAATTCCGAAGAGCTCAAAGACCTGCTTGTAATTTTGACCGGACTTGCCAATGAAATGGTTCGTCGTGGCAATTGGAAGCTTCGCTTAGTTGGCAACCGCAGCTCGTTACCACCCGAGTTCTTGGAGGTCCTAGAGCAAAGTGAGCAGGCATCTAAGGACACCTTGGGCGCCCAGGTGAACCTAGCAATTGGGTACGGTGGACGCCAAGAGATAACCGACGCCATGCGATCTATCGTCCGTGACTCGATAAGCCACGGGGCGGATCTGGAAAAGCTAGCCGAGTCACTAACGCCCGAGCTGATTGCTAAACATCTGTATACCTCCGACCAGCCAGACCCGGATCTAATCATTCGAACTTCCGGCGAGCAGCGCCTAAGTGGATTCTTGCTCTGGCAATCCAGTAACTCGGAGCTTTACTTCGAAGAAGCCCTCTGGCCGGATTTTAGAAGGGTGGATTTTCTAAGAGCCATCCGCGCCTTTGCCCGCAGGCACAGGAGATTTGGCGCCTGAGGCGCACCTTTATTCGGGCGTGTTGCTAGCGGGCTCCTAGTCAATCTGGCTTTACCTTAAAGCTAAGCCTGAATCTATGGAGGACTAATTGCCCAAAGCAGAAGCCACTTCCGCCGCAAAGACCCAAATCAAAAGCGACCAGGCGGTGAGAACCTTCGTGCTGGATACCTCGGTACTGCTATCAGACCCAAAGGCCATGTTCCGATTCGAGGAACACGAGGTCGTCATTCCAATCGTTGTGATCAACGAGCTTGAGAAAAAACGCCACGACCCAGAAATAGGTTATTTTGCAAGGGTTGCCCTTAGACACCTTGATGATCTTCGTCAAAAGCACCAGCGCTTGGATTTTCCAATTGAAGTCGGCGACAAGGGCACGCTCAGAGTTGAACTAAATCACAGCGACCAATCGGTTTTGCCAACCGGGTTCCAGCTCGGCGATAACGACTCAAGAATTTTGTCGGTAGCCATGAACTTATTCAATGAGGGCTTCAGGGTCACCGTGGTTTCCAAAGACCTACCGATGCGCGTCAAAGCCGCCAGCCTAGGTATACAAGCGGAGGAATATCTCAACGAGCTTGCAACCCAATCTGGATGGAGTGGGATTGCCGAGCTTGCTCTAAACGCCGACCAGATGGCGGAGTTGTACGACAACGAAGAAATCACCCACCCGGAGGTTTTAGATCTTCCGGTAAACAGTGGATTGGTTATTGCTTCGGAGCGAGGACACGCTCTCGGCCGAGTCACCTCGGACAAGAAAGTAAAGCTTGTGCGCGGGGACCGCGAGGTATTTGGGGTGCACGGCCGTTCCGCCGAGCAACGCTTAGCCATCGACTTCCTGCTCGATCAAGAAATCGGCATCGTCTCGATGGGTGGTCGCGCAGGAACCGGAAAGTCTGCCTTGGCTCTTTGCGCCGCCCTCGAGTCAGTTGTTGAGCGTCGCCAGCACAAAAAGATCATGGTCTTTAGACCGCTTTATGCGGTGGGGGGCCAGGAGCTTGGCTACCTGCCCGGCACCGAGGCCGAGAAGATGAACCCCTGGGGCCAGGCAATTTTTGACACCCTGAGCGCTCTGGTTTCCAAGGAAGTAATTGAGCATATCCAAGACCGCGGTCTGCTGGAGGTATTGCCCCTTACTCACATCCGCGGACGCTCACTGCACGACAGCTTCGTAATCGTCGACGAGGCTCAGTCGCTGGAGCGAAATGTTCTACTGACCGTCTTATCCAGAATTGGCCAGAACTCCAGAGTCGTGCTCACTCACGATGTTGCTCAGCGCGATAACTTGCGAGTTGGAAGGCACGACGGAGTGGCCTCGGTAATCGAGACCCTGAAGGGGCAGTCACTTTTTGCCCACGTCACACTTACCCGTTCCGAGCGAAGCGCAATTGCCGCGCTGGTCACCGAGCTTCTGGACCGGTAGCTAGTCTGGGGATAACTTTCCCTTAGCTTTTGCCTAGGTCAATACTCTGACTGGGTGTTTGAAAATCTCTCCTCGTTGTTTTCGGCACTCGGTCTTGGCTATCTGGTAGCTACGGCATGGCCTCTAGCCAAGACCGATATCAAACAGCGTCGCCTACCAAATAAATATGTGTTGCCGGCATTTCCGATTACTTGGTTTGGTCAACTGCTGGCAGGGTTTTTTGGTGCTGGTTTTCTAAACATGCTTTGGGCTTTGATTGCGGGCGTTGTCACCTTCGGAATCTCTCTTTTGATAAATCGTTTGGGGCTTCTTGGAATGGGTGATGTGAAGTTAATGACGGCCATGGCTCTAGCTCTTGGTTGGTACTCACCACTACTACCGATAGTTTCTCTGGGCCTTAGCTTTTTGATTGCTGGGGTAGTTGCGCTTGGGCTTTTGGTTCTGAAGCGCATAAAGCTAGGCGGCTCGATGCCCCTTGGACCATATTTGTTAGTTGGATTTTTTGGTGCTATTACTTTGGCGGTCTGGTCATAGACAAAACGTCGAGTGCAGCATCGAGCTGATCTAGAGTTAGTTCACCACGTTCAACAAAGCCTAAGTCGATTACTGCCTCACGAATGGTTATTGAATTAGCGACCGAATGCTTTGCAATCTTGGCAGCTGCCTCGTAGCCAATTATCTTGTTTAGCGGTGTCACAATCGAAGGGCTTGACTCAGCCAGTGCTCGGGCGCGCTCAACGTTAACTTCAAGACCCTCAACAGTTTTGTCGGCTAGGACCTTTGATGAATTAGCCAATAGTCTTATCGACTCAAGTAGCGAGTTACCCATCACCGGAATGGCAACGTTTAGTTCGAAGTTTCCGGTCGCCCCAGCCCAGGCCACGGTTTGGTCGTTGCCGATTACTCTTGCGCAAACCATCAGAACAGCTTCCGGAATAACCGGGTTCACCTTTCCAGGCATGATCGAAGATCCGGGCTGCAAATCAGGGATTGAAAGTTCGCCCAGGCCGGCGTTAGGCCCAGAGCCCATCCAGCGCAGGTCGTTGTTTATCTTGGTGAGGCTTACCGCTAGCACTCGAAGAGCACCGGAGGCCTCGACCAGGGCATCTCTTGCCCCCTGGGCTTCAAAGTGGTCGCGGGCTTCGGTGATTGGCAGTTTGGTTTGCTGGGCCAGAAGTTTGATGACCGCCTGAGGAAACCCTTTCGGGGTATTGATTCCAGTTCCAACAGCTGTGCCACCGAGTGGGACTTCGGCAACCCGGGGGATGCAAGATTCAATTCGCTCGATACCGTAGCGAATCTGAGCAGCATAGCCGCCAAATTCTTGACCGAGGGTGACTGGGGTTGCATCCATCAGGTGAGTTCTTCCAGCCTTGACAACCTGGCTCCAGGCTTTTGCCTTTGCCTCGAATTTCTTAGCTAGGTAATCAAGAGCTGGGATCAGGTCTTTGATCAGAGCTGAGGTGACAGCAAGATGCACCGAGGTTGGAAAGACATCGTTCGAAGACTGCGAGGCGTTGACGTGATCATTTGGATGAACTGGCTTACCCAAGTGCTTAGTCGCAAGGTTTGCCAAAACCTCGTTCATGTTCATGTTTGAAGAAGTTCCGGATCCCGTCTGATAGACATCAACTGGGAAGTGGTCGTCGAGTTTGCCAACAATTACTTCATCGGCACTCTTGGCAATTGCGTTAGCTAGGTCTTTGTCCAGAACTCCCAGCTGGGCGTTGGCAAGAGCTGCGGCTTTTTTGATTTCCGCCAGGGCTGAGATGTGAGCGCGCTCAAGGGTAGTTCCAGAAATCGGGAAGTTCTCAACTGCTCTTTGGGTCTGAGCCGCGTAGAGAGCATCCTTAGGCACTTTTACCTCGCCCATGGTGTCATGTTCAATTCGGTATTCCACGAGAATCGAGCCTTTCTTGAGGGCCTTAGTTGACGTTTCCGATGGTGACTAGCGGTGTCACCTTGCCAAGAGCAAGTTGGTAAGTTGCTCCCACAACAGCTAATTTACCGCTTCTGACGGCGCTATCGATCAGGGTGGAACGGCTAATCAGCTCCTGGACGGTGGCTTTGATGTGTAGGGCGGTTATCTCATCGATTGAGTCGGTCCCGGCTTCTCTGGCTGCTTGAACGGTTGGTTCAATCCGTAAAACTAGGTTTTGGATGAATTCGCCTTGGGTCACCAGGGTTCCCTCGGATGATGCGATGGTGGCTTGGATAGCCCCGCAGCCATCGTGACCGAGAATCACAATCAGGGGGACCTTTAGAACCTCGACGCTGTATTCGAGCGAACCGAGAATTGTTTCGGCTATCACCTGTCCAGCATTTCTAACCACGAATAAATCACCAAGGCCAACGTCAAAGATTATTTCCGCCGAAAGTCTTGAATCCGAACAGCCAAATAGGGCGGCAAAGGGAGTCTGACCCTCAGCTATCTCAGTTCGGTGTTCGACGTCTTGCCTGGGGTGAGAGAGCTTTCCAGAGATGAATCTTTCGTTTCCTTCGAAGAACTTCTCATAGGCCTGTGCTGGATTTAGATTCATGCTAATCACCTTCTATTGACAAAGTTAGCTGCGAGGCAAAATCTTCCAGCTGGTTTTTTGGTGCAACTCCATAGACAAAAACCGCTTGGTCTTGGTACTCCAAAACCATCATGTAGTCCTTGGACTTTGGAGGATTGCTTTGTCTGATGTTTTCATAAATCTTCCAGGTCTGACCTTGAATTGAAATTTCACTGGACTGTTTATTGGATTCAAGCATCAGCTGCATCCAGGTCGAATTCACTTCGAAGCCTTGGGTCATCGCAATGAACTCGCTGTTTGGTCCAACAAAACCTACGTACCAGTTCGCTACACCGTCTTGAGCTGATGAGCGGTACCTGGCCGCGTTGGAATACCAATCGACCGGCAAAGTTGGCACCAGTAATTCCCCAGGGGCTTGCTTGGCAGCCTCCGCGGCAACGCTTTTGTAATCAACCGGTTGCACTCGATTTGAGTCATCCCGGGGAACGGCCAAAACCAGTAACACCATTACCCCCACGGTCGCTAAAAGTGAAAGCAGTAAATTGATTAGGGTCTGCCGAGCCCTGCGTGCAGCCGCGGCATCGCTCATTCGGTTGAGCTCTTTTTGGATTTGGCTGCCTTTTCAAGCTGAGCCCTTGCACCCGAGAGCCACTGCTCACACTTGTCCGCCAGTGCCTCGCCGCGTTCCCAAAGCTTCATGGAAGCCTCAAGGGTCACCGACCCGGTTTCCAGTTCGGCCACCACTTTGACTAGTTCGTCTCTGGCTTGTTCGTAGCTCATGGCCGCCACGTCTTTGTTCATTTCGCTCATTATGTATTCAGCCTACTTTCAATCGGCAGTGGCCCCAAGATCGCCTCCGGCCAGGGTGATATTTATCTTCTGGCCGGATTTTGCCTGCTTAGGCTTGGTCAAAACGTGGCCCTCTAAATCCCGCACCACGGCGTAGCCGCGGTCCAGGGTCAGCTTCGGCGAAAGGGCCCTTACTTGACCCCTAAGTCCTGAGACCTGCAGTTGATGCTTTTCGAGAGTGTTACTTATTTGTCCCAGCACTGACTGTCTCAACTGGGAGACCTGGAGAGCTCGATCGTCAACCAGGGTAAAAGGATTAGCAAGTATTGGTCTCGAGCGGATACCAAGAATCAACTCAATTTGGTTTTGAACAAAAGCTGTCACCCGAAGTCCGATGCGCTCTAAGGCTTGAGAAATTTTCTTGCGCTCCTCCAAAACATCTGGAACCACTCGTTTTGCTGCATCGGTAGGGGTGGATACTCGAAGGTCACAGACCTCATCGGTTAGTGGTCTGTCGTTCTCGTGTCCAATTGCGCTGACAATAGGTGTCTTACAGTTGGCAACTGCCCGAACCACTTTTTCATCAGAGAAAACTAAGAGGTCTTGAAAGCTTCCACCCCCGCGAGCCAAAATGATCACGTCAACTTCTGGGTCAGCATCAAGCAGCTCGATGGCCTTGATAATTTCTGGTCCCGCTTTATCACCTTGAACCGGGCAGTGCTGAACTTTGAAACGAACCTCGGGCCAGCGAAGCTTGGAGTTTTCAAGAACGTCTTTTTCGGCATCACTATTTGCTCCGGTGATCAGACCAATCAGGTTTGGCAAAAAAGGTAGCGGAAGCTTTCGCTCGGCGAGAGTTAGACCTTCTTTGATGAGCTGCTGTCTAAGTCTTTCGATGCGCTCTAGTAATTCACCAAGGCCAACTTTTCTTATGGCCAGCACGTCCATGCTGGTCTTACCCGAACGCTCCCAGAAATCCGGGTGAACAAGCGCAACCACTCGATCTCCTGCTGAGAGTTCACTAACTGCAGCTAAAACATCGGGTCTTCGAGAGTGAATCGAGAAGCCCTTGTCGGCTACCAGATCTCGCAACTCCCCAAAGAACACGTCCTTTTTGGGGCTAATTTGAGAGATCTGACCTTCCACCCAAACGTTGCCAAGGCGAGTGATCCAGTCCTTAAGTGTGTTGGTGAAATTGGCGACCGACCATGGGGTTTGTTCGCTGGAGACCCGAGATTCGGAGGAATCTACTGGCTGATTCTCCGACATGGCTATTCCTTAGGGAGGGTTGATTATCTCTCGTACACTTGAAGGGTGACCCAAGTAAACAATACCGCCCAGCGGCGCGTGCTTCTGGCTGCCCCAAGAGGATACTGCGCCGGAGTTGACCGGGCGGTTATCGCGGTGGAAAAGGCCCTCGACCACTACGGGGCTCCGGTCTATGTTCGGAAAGAAATCGTCCACAACAAACACGTTGTGACAGGACTAGAAAAGCGCGGAGCAATCTTTGTCAACGAAGTTGACGAGGTTCCAGAAGGCTCGGTACTAGTTTTCTCAGCTCACGGAGTTTCTCCAGCCGTTGTTAAAGCATCCGAAGCCAGGGGCCTGAACACCATCGATGCAACCTGCCCACTGGTGACAAAAGTTCACCGCGAGGTCCAGCGCTTTGCTCAGGAAGAGTATGACATCTTGCTAATTGGCCACGAGGGACACGAAGAAGTTGAAGGCACCGCAGGCGAAGCCCCGGATCACGTTCAGCTAATTGATGGTCCTGACGGAGTCTTAAACGCTAAGGTCAAAGACCCAAAGAAAGTTATCTGGCTTTCTCAGACCACCTTGTCTGTTGATGAGACCATGGAGACGGTTCTAAAGCTTCGAGAGAAATTCCCAACTCTCCAGAATCCTCCAAGCGATGACATTTGCTATGCAACCCAGAACCGTCAGGTTGCCATCAAGAAAGTCGGATCCGAATCCGACCTAGTTTTGGTGGTTGGCTCGGCAAACTCCTCCAACACCGTTCGGCTTGTTGAAGTAGCTCTCGAAGCTGGAGCCAAAGCTGCCTACCGAATTGACTACGCATCCGAAATCCAGGAGTCCTGGTTCGAAGGAGTCGAAACCGTCGGGGTCACCTCCGGAGCATCTGCTCCAGAAGAGCTAGTCGAAGAGGTTCTTGCATACCTGGAGGCCAATGGCTACGGGGGACCAACCGAGATCACTACCGCTGAAGAAGATGTGCAGTTCTCGCTTCCGAAAGAGCTTCGCAAGGACCTGAAGAGCGCTGGCCAAGATACCAGCAATAAGGTCAAGCGCTCCTAGGATCCAAAGTCAGTTTCTTTGTGTGGATGGCCGCTACGGTCGTAAGTTGTCCAGATGCCAACTTGTTTACCAAGGCTGAATTTACCCGTGCGCATCAGTGAGCCGTCTTTTCTAAAAAACTTCCAAGATCCGTGCATTTGCCCGTCCTTGAATTTACCCGTGTATCGCGGGTTCCCGTTATCGTAAAACGGTTCGCGCAATCTAGGCCTTTGGAGACTTACCTGCGGAACCCAACTGGTTCGCTGCTTCAACTACTCGCGCCGCCATAGAAGCCTCAGCTAGCTTGCCCCAGACTCTTGGGTCATAAGTTTTCTTGTTTCCAACTTCGCCGTCGACTTTTAGGACGCCATCGTAGTTCTGGAACATGTGGCCTGCAATTGCGCGCGTGAATGCGTACTGAGTGTCGGTGTCGATGTTCATCTTGATTACACCAAAGCTCACGGCGTCTGCAATCTCCTTTGTAGTTGAACCAGATCCACCGTGGAATACCAAGTCAAAAGGTAGATTCTTTGAATACTTTTTACCCACGGCCTTCTGGATTTCATCCAGCAATTCGGGCCTGAGCTTAACGCTTCCAGGCTTGTAGCTACCGTGAACGTTTCCAAAGGTTAGAGCTGTTAGGTAGCGACCGTTTTCTCCAAGGCCAAGAGCCTCAGCTGTTGCCATTCCGTCTTCGACGGTAGTGAACAAGTGCTCACCCATTCCACCTTCAACGCCATCTTCCTCGCCGCCGACAACACCAATTTCTACTTCAAGAATCGAACCAACAGCCTTGGTTTTTGCAAGCAGTTCTTTTGCAATCTCTAAGTTTTCACCGAGTGGCACAGCAGAGCCGTCCCACATGTGCGAATTGAAAAGTGCATCCTGGCCAGACTTGATGCGCTCTGCTGATACCTCAAGAAGTGGTCTCACAAATCCATCGAGCTGATGCTTGGCGCAGTGATCGGTATGCAGTGCAACTGTTACTCCGTATCCCTTGGCTGCTTCGCGAACGAAGGCAGCCATCGCTTGGGCACCGATGGCCATGGATTTAACTGTTGAACCTGACCAGTACTCGGCTCCACCGGTAGAAACCTGCAAGATGCCATCCGAGCCTGCTTCCTGCAGACCCTGCAGCGCAGCGATTGCGGTCGAAGAAGAAGATACGTTGATTGCCGGGTAGGCAAAGCCCGAAGATTTAGCTCGATCGAGCATCTCTAGATATGCATCCGGTGAGGCTACTGGCATTTAGTTCTCCTTGTAGATAGCTGGTTCTCTAAGGGCTGCGGTTAGATCTACTTGCTCAGTTAAAAATACCTCGGGAAGGTTGTCAATGTTCTCCAGCCCACTGGTTGGCTGGGAAACCTTCACGGCACCCCACTGAACAGCCATCATCGCACCAACTGGAACGTTGAAGCCCACACCTATATCTTCATGCCCCTCGGGCAAAGGGTTCTTGGTGATAGCCGCCAAGAATCCAGCCAGGGTCGCATCCCCGGCACCAACAGTGTTGATCACCTTAACCGGCGTGGTACTGGTTCCCCAAGCTCTGGATTTGGTGACGGCCAACATACCGTCGGCACCAAGCGAGGCCAGCACACACTCAACACCGTGCGAGCAAAGCTCGCGCGCTGCTTCTATGACGTCTCCGTTTGTTAGAAGGGATCGCTTAACGGCCGAGGCAAGTTCTTCGGCATTTGGTTTCAAGATTGCAGCCTCGCCCTGCTTCACCCAGTAGGCCAAAGGCTCACCGGAAGTATCTAGTGCTACGCGAACACCTAACTTTTTCATGCGGTCAAAAATTGGGTGTAGGTCAACAAAGGTTCCGGTTGACTGATCGATTGGTAGAGCACCGGCGATAACAAGCCACTTAGCGTGGTTTTCTTTCACAGTGGCCTCGGTTAGATCAATAACTCTTTGCCACTCTTCGGAGGTTAGAGGCTTCGGTGCCTCGTTGATTTTGGTGGTCGGGCCACCCTTTTCTAAAATTGTTGTGGAAACCCGAAGGGTTCCCTCAATCCACATCGGAATCAGAAACTTTTTTGAACCGGTTCGCTCGAGGATCCCCTTCTCGGCATTGCCGATTGGAACGACCCCCGGAGCTTCAATGCCGGCCAAATGAAGAGCCCTGGAAACATTTATGCCCTTGCCGGCAAGTTCTTCACCAACTGCGTCTGCTCGGTTGACAGCGCCGGGGTGCAAGTTCGAAACCAGGTAAGTGCGGTCCAGGGTTGGCGCCGGCGTGAGCGTGACAATCGGGGACTTGTAGGTGTTGCCAGACATGCAGGTACTCCTTGCGGATGATCAATTGGGTCCGGTGGCTTAGTGAATTTACCGGTTTTGATGAGCTGCAAACGCCTTTGTGAGCACTTCAGTCGAGTATAGCCAACCTGCGCTTTGGCCTCGGAAGGCTGGTATTTCGCCAGCTTTAGAGGCTTTAGTCCTTTTGCTCTCCGGATTGCAGCTCATTGGCAGTAATGCGATCGGGGGCTGATTCCAGTGGTGGCGGAGAAGCAATTTCCTCGGTGCCCAGTTGATTTTCATCCAAATCGTTTAGCTTTCGAGCAGTCACCAGCACTCTGGATTCTAGGGATGAAACAAAGACGTTGTAGTCCTTGACGGTTGCCGTAATCGAGCGGCCAAGCTTTTCCGCGTGCTCGGCAATCTTTCCGATCCTCTCATAGAGCTCTTTTCCAAGCTTGATCATGTTTCGGACAGAACCTTCATCCACGTTCTGTCGCCAGATGTAGTTGATGGTTTTTAGAACCGAGAACAAACTCACCGGTGAGGCCAGAGCGACGTTTTTCTTGAACGCGTATTCCAACAGCGCGGGGTCGGCATCTAAAGCTGCCGAGAGTAAGGACTCGGAGGGAACGAATGCAATCACAAAATCCGGAGAGGCATTGAGCCCCGTCCAATATTCCTTGCTCGAAAGTGCATCGATGTGAACCTTCATGGCCTTGACGTGGGCGGTGATTAGATCTGCACGCCGCTTAGCGTCTTCGCCCTCGGCATGCTCTGAGATAGCCGAAGCCTCTTGGTATGAATTGAAAGGGACCTTGGAATCTATAGCTAGTGATTTTCCGCCAGGTAAGTTGATGATTAGGTCGGCTCGACCAGATCCACTGTCGGTTGAGAATGTTGCCTGCTCGCTGAAGTCGGCGTGCTTTATCAAACCGGCGAGTTCGACGAGCTTGCGAAGCTGGGTTTCCCCCCAGACTCCTCGGATGGAGTTTGAAGACAGTGCTTGAGAAAGTGCCTGGGTAGTTTTTCTAAGCTGGTCATCCGAGGCGATGGCATTTTTCAGCTGTTCTTGAATAGTTCCGAACTGTTCGGTGCGCTCTTTTTCAAGAGCCTTCACCGAAATCTGCATTTGCTCGAGGCGGTCTTTGACTGGAGCTAGCTCTGCGATAAGTCTGGATTCTTCGCGCTCTCTGGCTTCACGCTCTTTTCTATCCTCTTCGGCTCGCTGCAGAGCTGAGCTGAGGCCCGAGACGGTGGCCTCGGCGCTGGCTAGCTGGATAGCTAGTGAGCTATCCGAGCCCTTTGATCTAAAACGGAGGGTTGCAACCAGTAGTCCAATGACTCCGCCAATAACTACACCAATAGAGAGGTAAATAAGTTCCATGGTTAGAACTATGCCATTAGCTTCTGACAATAGGCTCCAATTTAGAGCTGCTTGAGTGTGAGCTTGGTGGAGCTAAGCAATTCCTCTAGGTTTTGAGCCCCGTGCCGGTTCGCGGCATGAATGACAATTCTTGAGCAGGCATCGCTGTCAGCCAGGGCGTTGTGATGATCAAATTCCTCGTGACCCACGGCGTAGGCCACCTGATTCAAGCGGTAGCCATCTAGGTTGTAGGTCTTTCTCGCAATCTGCAGTGAGCAGCTATAGCTAAGGGCAGGAAGATCTGCACCGATAGCTTCGGCTGATGCCCTCAGAACCCCCATGTCAAAGGGTGCGTTGTGTGCGATCAGTACATCTTCGGCCACAAACTCCAACATCTGGCTCAAAACTTGCGAGTAGTCCGGAGCAGACTCAATCATCGAAGGGGTAATCCCGTGCACCGCAATGTTGCCGGCACTGAACCAGTTATGAAGCGGAGGTGGTTTGAACATCGACTCAAAGCCATCTACTACCTTGCCGTCTCGAACTCGAATCAGCCCCACAGCGCAGGGGCTAGCCGGGGAGCCATTGGCTGTTTCGAAGTCAATGGCAACAAAGTCAAGGGACATGCCCTCAAGTCTGCCAGTAGCTAGCGACGGGTAGAGTGGTATCCCGTGGCCTTAACTATCGGAATCGTGGGACTACCAAATGTTGGTAAGTCGACCCTCTTCAACGCTCTAACCAAGAACAACGTTCTGGCGGCGAACTACCCGTTCGCCACCATAGAACCAAACGTTGGGGTGGTAAACCTACCCGATTCCAGGCTAGAGACACTTGCCAAGATGTTTGAGAGCGAGAAGATTCTGGCTGCGCCGGTGTCCTTTGTTGACATCGCCGGAATCGTCAAGGGAGCCTCGGTCGGCGAAGGACTTGGCAACCAGTTTCTAGCAACCATTCGTGAAGCCGATGCCATCGCCCAGGTGGTTCGTGGCTTTAGTGACTCAGACGTGGTGCACGTTGACGGCAAGGTAGAACCTTCATCGGATATCGAGACCATAAACACCGAGCTGATTCTGGCGGATATGCAAACCCTAGAGAAAGCTCGCCCCCGGATTGAAAAAGAGATCAAGGGCAAAAAAGCCGAACCGGAAGCGCTGACCGCAATCGACGAAGCGCTCGCAATACTAAACGGTGGCCAACCGCTTTCCTCAAGCAAGATTGACCTGAATCCAATCAAGGAGCTTGGCCTTCTAACAGCCAAGCCAATCATTTACGTATTCAACGTCGACGAGGCAATCTTGACCGATGCTGCAAAGAAAAAAGCCCTAGCTGATCTGGTGGCTCCGGCGGAGGCAGTTTTCTTGGACGCCAAAGTGGAATCTGAGCTTATTGACTTAGAGAAAGACGAAGCAGCGGAGCTGCTCGCCTCTTTGGGTCAAGATGAATCCGGTTTGGATCAGCTAGCACGAATTGGTTTTAGGACTCTGGGACTTCAGACCTACCTCACGGCCGGACCCAAGGAAGCTAGAGCCTGGACCATCAAGCAGGGCTGGAGCGCTCCGCAGGCAGCCGGTGTTATTCATACCGACTTTCAGCGCGGCTTTATCAAAGCCGAAATAGTTTCCTTCGGAGATCTTGTTGCCACCGGTTCCATGGCAGAAGCCAAAGCCAAGGGCAAGGTTCGCATGGAGGGTAAGGACTACGTCATGCAAGATGGCGACGTAGTGGAGTTTAGATTCAACGTATAACCGTGCAGCCACTCTATTTTGTTGAACGCCAGTTCCCGTATCCAGTTCAAAGATTATGGCGAGCCTGGACCGATGCCCAAGAGCTTGAGAATTGGTACTGCCCCATCTACCTAAATGTCATTCCGGGCTCGGTCACAAGCGCAGCTAAAGTAGGAGGAATCTGGGCGGTCGGAGTTGATGTCTCGGCTAATGGCTTTAACGCATATTTTTGGGGCACTTACCAAGAGGTAATAGAAAATCACAAGCTAGTTCATGACCTGAACTATTCACAAGACGAACTTGAGTTTGCTCTTCGCGAGCCAGGCCCTTATGCCCACCGCATCGAGATTGACTTCACCGGTCTAGGGGAGTCCTGCAAGGTTCGCTTTTCCCAGTTCGGTGAAATGGATCAAGAGCAAGCCGAGGCTTCAAAAGAAGGCATGGAAAGTTACTTTGACAACCTGGAGACGTTTCTTAGCTCTTAGATTACGTACTCTTGCGAAACCCAGTGACCCGAGACCGCTTCTTTCTTGCTTAGGATCTTCCCGGTTTCTCCAACCACAGTTGACCCTGCCGGGATGTCTTTTGTGACAACTGTGTTGGCTCCGATGTAGCAGTTGTCACCGATTGTTACCCGGCCGATTATCTTCGCGCCTGCTCCAATCACAACGTGCGAACCAATAACTGGATGACGATCAATAGCGGAGTTTTCTTTACCTCCGAGGGTGACCCCGTGATACATAAGCACGTCATCGCCGATGATGGCGGTTTCTCCAATGACCACGCCCATGCCGTGGTCAATCACGAATCTCTTGCCGATGGTTGATCCTGGGTGAATCTCAATGCCGGTTAGAAACCTCGACCAGTTAGAGAACATCCTTGCCAAGATTCTGCGCTTGGCTTTCCAAAGCAGGTGGGAAACTCGGTGCATCCAGATCGCGTGCAGGCCAGGAGAGGTTAGAAATAGCTCCAACTTGCTGTTTGTTGCAGGGTCTCTGGCAATACCGGCCTTGAGATCTTCGCTGAATGACACGGTTTACTTTTCTTCCCTGAGATCGGCATACAAAACTGTCGAGAGGTATCTTTCCCCAAAGGATGGAATAATCACGACAATCTTTTTGCCCTTGAACTCTTCGCGCTTAGCAACCTTGGCAGCTGCCCAAAGGGCAGCCCCGGAAGAAAGACCAGCAAGGATTCCTTCTTCAACCCCGGCACGGCGTGCGTAGGCAATTGCCTCATCGCTTGGAACATCGATGACCTCGTCGTAGACACTTCTATCCAGAATTGGCGGAATGAAGTTGGCACCGATTCCCTGCAACGGATGAGACGCTGGAGAACCACCGGTCAAAAGCGGCGAAGCGGCTGGTTCAACCGCGAATACTCTTATGTCTGGATTTAGTTCCTTGAGGCGCTGACCGGTTCCGGTAATTGTTCCACCGGTTCCAACTCCTGCAACTAGTGCTGCAACTTCTCCGTCGGTGTCTTCCCAGATTTCCATTGCTGTGGTGCGGCGATGAATTTCTGGGTTCGCCTCGTTTTCAAACTGGCGAACCAAGATGCCGCCAGTTTCCTTGGCGACTTCTTCGGATTTTGAAACAGCTCCGGTCATACCCTCGGTTCCAGGTGTCAAAATCAAGGTTGCTCCAAAAGCGCGAAGCAACACTCTTCGTTCCATGCTTACCGACTCCGGCATGGTCAAGATGGCTTTGTATCCGCGGGCAGCAGCAACCATGGCAATTGCAATTCCGGTGTTGCCACTGGTTGCCTCAATGATGGTGTCACCTGGTTTTAGCTGACCGGATTTCTCGGCAGCGTCGATGATGGCAATACCGAGACGGTCCTTCACCGTTGAGGTGGGGTTATAAAACTCGAGTTTGGCAAGGACCTCGGCTGAGGCGCCGTCCATTATCTTGTTTAGGCGAACCAGGGGAGTATTGCCGTAGATCTGGGTGATGTCGTCGTAGATCTTCATTGAGTGATGTCCTTAGCTTGTCTGTATCTAGCCACCTTTTGGGCGCCTTGGAAAGTGAACCAGAAAAAGTCCCAACTAATGCCCGATTCGGGCCATTTTTTACCCAGCCACAGCCCTGCGGTCAGTTCAGCTGGAACTTCAGCCGGTGCTTACCTGGGCCGAAGTAGTCGGGGATAAGGCCCACCTGGACAAAACCAAAGCTTTCCAGCAGACCTTGCATGGCCTCGTTGTTGGGTGAGGTTAGGCAAGAAACCGCGACCAGATAGGGGCTCTGGGACAGCTCAACAAACAGTCGCTCCATCAGAGCCTTCCCGATGGCTTGGCCACGGTGGCCTGAAGTTATGGCAAGAGTAAGAAGCTCCCATTCGTTGGAGCTGACCTTTTCAAGTTGCAGCATTCCCACCACCTTTTGGTTCACGGCGGCAGCAAAGATGTTTCCTTCTTCAACCCCGGCCTCAATTTCGCCTTGGGGAGCAGGCTCTAAGTCGGAATTACCTGGCGGAAAACATTCTGCGTCAAGGGCAATCAGGTCTGGAAGGTCGGATTGGTTGGCAACCCTTAGTTCAATTTCCATTGCTACAGGTTAGCAAGCAAGGGCCTTCGGAGCGCTTTAGAAAACTATGGCTTCAACTGGTTAGGGTGAAGGTATGACAGAGTCCGAGAGCCCAATCCAACACCCCGATAGAAACCTTGCCCTGGAGCTGGTTCGAGCAACCGAAGCCGCAGCCATCCGCGCTTACCCCTTCATTGGAAAAGGCGATAAAAACGCGGCCGATATGGCAGCAGTTGATGCCATGCGAGCATTTCTTGGCACTGTCAACTTCGAAGGGCTCGTAGTTATCGGCGAGGGTGAAAAAGACAATGCCCCGATGCTTTTTAACGGCGAAGTAGTTGGAACAGGTAACGGACCGAAGTGCGACATCGCAGTTGATCCAATCGATGGCACTTCACTAACTGCCGCAGGTCGGCAAAATGCCCTGTCGGTCATTGCGGTTTCTGATCGTGGAACCATGTTGGATGCATCATCAATTTTTTATATGAACAAACTTGTCACCGGTGCCGCCGGGGTTGGTGTTTGCGATATCAGAAAACCAATCGGTGAAAACATCAAGGCGCTGGCAAAGGCCAAAAACAAGCAGGTTTCTGAGATTGTTGTGGCTGTACTAGATCGCCCTCGCCACGAAGATCTAATTCGTGAAATTCGCGAAGCTGGAGCCGGAACCAGGCTATTGCTTGATGGAGATGTGGCGGCATCGATTCATGCGGCAAGCTACGGCACCCGAATCGATATGTGCGTTGGTATTGGTGGATCCCCGGAAGGCGTCGTCACAGCTTGTGCCATAACCGCCATGGGCGGGCTGATGCAGGGTATTTTGATGCCTCGGGACGAGCAGGAATCCAAGCGCGGTATCGACTCAGGCCTCAAGATGGATTACGTCTATGAAGCAACCGAACTAGTTCGAAGCGACAACACCTTCTTTATTGCAACCGGAGTCACCGACGGCGGATTACTCCAGGGAGTAAAGCGCAAGGGCCCAGTCATTCGCACCGAGTCCATGGTGATTCGAGGTCGAAGCGGAACTATCCGTCGAATCTTTGCCGACCACCACGCTTCACGCTGGGCTTAGGTCCTTAGCTCCAACTCTTCGTCAATACTTCTTTGTTTGGCAATTACTGTGCCAGCAAGCATTGCCGGAATTGCGGTTAGGAATAAAAACCAAAGTGAGCTAGTCCAGTTTCCGGTGAGCTCGTGCAAAACTCCAAGCACAAGTGGACCAAGCGCCGCTGCTAAATAACCAAAGCCCTGGGCAAAACCTGAGATTCGAAGAAGTGTCTCTTGGGATTTGGTGCGAAGGTTGAATAAAGCAAGATTCAGAGGAAAAAGTATTGGGCCGAGTCCGGCAAGTAATACCCAAACCCAAGACCACCAGCCGGGGAAAAAGATCAGCCCACCGTAGCCGATAAAAAACAACATGCCGCTGAGGTAAATAAGTGGTGCTTGATTCGGGAATCTAACTGCCAGCACCGGCATCGAAAGAGCCGCGGGTATTCCCATCGCGGCATAGAGCGCAAGCAAAATTCCTGCCTCGGCCGGTGTTGAGCCAGACTCGTCCATCAAGATTTGTGGCAGCCAAGCAAAGTTGGCATATCCGTTTAGTGCCGAGACTGCCCAGATAACCACCATCGCCATTGCGGTTGGAGACTTCCAAATCTTCACGTGACGAACGTTGATTGGAATCGTTAGTGCTTGGGTCACAACTGGTTCCTCAACTCTGTTTTGTCGAAGAGCAAAAAGCCAAGGTATGGAAGCGATGAGGGCAACCAAGCCCCATTGACCGAGTGAGACTCGCCAGCTCAGAGCCTCGGCAACTGGCACGGCAATTAGTGGAGGGGAGAAAGCACCAATCGAGACAATCACCAGGTACAAAGCAGTCATCGAGCCGATTCGGTCTGGGAAGTATTTTCTTACCACCACCGGTAAAAGCACATTTCCCATACCCATACCAATAAGGGCCAGCATGGTTCCAACGCTCAGCAGGCTCCAGTCTCCGGAGAGGGCGCGGATAAGGCTTCCCAACATAATGGTGGCAAGCAGGGTCAGTAGAGCAGCCTCTAGGCCAATCCGCCTTGTGATGATCGGTGCAATTAATCCACTGAGTGCAAAGCCAAGCGGTGGAAGCATGCCCAGAAAGGACACTGCGAGCACCGAGAGCTCGAAGTCTTCCCTAATGAAAGGAATGATTGGCGAAAGTGAAGAAACCGCAGTTCTTAGATTAAGTGCAATTAGCAACATTCCCGCAAGGGCAAGAAATCTTCCGGCCAGCGGTTTAACTCTCAACTAGCTAGCCGATCGAAGTTGTTCTCGGATGGTTGAGTGAAGCAAAGAATTGGTTGCCAAAACACTAGAGCTTTGTTCAGTGAGTGGACCTTGCAAGTCAGAGATTGAACCGCCGGCTTGTTCGATGATTGGAACCAGCGCCGCGATGTCATAGATTTTCAGATCGTGCTCCGCCACCACATCTACCGAACCTTCGGCTAGCAACATATAGCTCCAGAAATCTCCATATGCCCTGGTTCGCCAAACTTTTTCGGAAAGAGCTAGAAGCCGAGGTAAAAACTTGGTTTTCTGCCAGAGCTGCAAGTTGTTATAGCTCAGTGAGCAATCCTGAAGGTTTGCAACCTTTGATACCGAAAGCTTTCTTTCGGAACCGGTGGTGGATTTGGTGTGCGATCCAATACCGGGAGCCGCCCACCACCTTGAGCCCATAGCTGGAGCTGAAACCACCGAAACAGTTGGCTTTCCATCAATGCTCAGGGCAATAAGGGTTGCCCAAACCGGAACTCCTCGAACGAAGTTAGCGGTGCCATCGATTGGATCGATGATCCATTTTCTAGAGCTTTGCCCACTCGACCCAAACTCTTCGCCCAAGATGGCGTCCTCCGGACGCTTACTTGCAAGCAAGGAAGCCAGGGCCTGCTCCACTGATTTGTCAGCGTCAGTCACCGGGGATAGGTCAGGCTTGGTTTCGATATTTAGATCAAGGGCCCTAAACCTTGGTAGTGAAATCTGATCAGCTGTATCGGCTAGTTCAAGCGCTAGCGCAAGGTCTTGATCGAATGTGAACACGCTTACTAACTTAGCGAAGTCATGAGTCTTCGAAGTGAGTCAACCCTAGAAGCTGCCTGGGTTCCGAGCACGCCACTTTCTATTGCTTCATCCAAGGCACAATCCGGTGAATCGGCCAAGTGGGTGCAGCCCCTGGGGCAAGAACCAATTGTCTCCCAGAGGTCCTCGAATGAACGCAGTAGGTTCTTCGGGTCAATGTGTCCAAGGCCAAAGGATCTAATCCCCGGGGTATCAATGATCCAACCGTTTTCTAACTTGATGGCGCGCACCGAAGTAGAGGTGTGGCGGCCCCGTCCGGTCACTTCATTGACAACCCCAACTGCACGATTTGCAAGCGGAGCGATTGCATTCACCAAAGTGGATTTACCAACACCGGAGTGACCAACTAGCACGGTGACTTCCGAAGCCAAAAGTTCATGCAAGGAATCAAGATCAAACTCGTCTGACCTAGTTTCAACAACCGGAATACTAAGGCCAGCAAAGTTTGCTAGAAATTCTGCCGGGTCTTGAAGATCAGTTTTAGTCACGCAAATAATTGGCTTGAGTCCTGCGTCCAGAGCGGCCGCTAGGTAGCGATCAACCAATCTAGTTCTTGGTTCTGGATTTGCCGCGGCGATAACGATCATCAGCTGGGTCGCGTTGGCGACAATTACTCGCTCAACTTGATCGCTGTCATCGGCACTTCTTCGAAGCAAAGTGGTCCTTGGTTCAATCCTGACAATGCGTGCTAGCCCGCCGTCTTCGCCGGTGGTATCTCCGGTGAGGGCCACAACATCTCCAACTGCGGGGCCATCTTTTCTAAGCTCTTTGGCAAGGGTGGCATTTACTTGAACATCAGCTTCGTGAAGTAGCACCTGGTAGCGGTTTTTATCAATACCGACCAAAAACCCTAGAACGGCATCTTGATGCTCGGGTCGTATCTTGGTTCTTGGCTTATTGCCTTTGGGGTTTGGTCGAATCCGAATATCGGATTCGTCAAGGTCGTGCTCGCCTGGTTCCGGTTCGTAAAGCCAGCTCAAGAAGAACCTTCTAGCATCTGATTCCAAAGTGAAACAAACTGCGGAATTGTCTTAGAAGTAACAGTCACATCCTCAATCTCAATCCCTGGAACCCTAAGCCCAATGATGGCACCGGCTGTTGCCATGCGGTGATCCTCGTAGGTTTTCCATACTCCACCTCGAAGAGTTGTTGGATTGATGATCATGCCATCTTTAGTTTCGGTGGCGTCTCCACCGATTGAGTTGATCTCATTTACCAGAGCACTCAACCGGTCAGTCTCGTGGCCGCGCAGGTGCGCAACTCCACGAATGGTGGTTGGAGTTTCAGCCAGGGCGGCCAAGGCGGCAATCACCGGGGTTAGCTCGCCACCGGTTGAAAGGTCGATGTCGATGCCGGTGATCTTTCCGGTTCCAGAAATAACTAGGTCGTTTCCAGCTCGTTCAATCTTGGCTCCCATTTGTTGCAAGATTCCATCAAAGTCATTACCAACTTGGGTGGTGGCAGTGGGCCAGTTTTTGATTGTGACTTTGCCACCTGCCACCATGGCAGCTGCTAGGAATGGACCGGCGTTTGATAGATCTGGTTCGATTCGGACCTCGCCACCCGAAATTTCCCCAGGCTCAACTCGCCAGCTAGCGGGCCCGGTCTTTTTTGCGCCAACGCCTCTTTTTTGTAACACGTCGATGGTCATGTCGATGTGTGGCATCGACGGTAAGTGCTCACCAACGTGAGAAACGGTGAGACCAGTTTTGAATTTAGCCCCGACCAGTAAAAGTCCGGAAACAAACTGCGAGGATGCTGAGGCATCTATTTCGATTTCACCACCTGCAACTTCTCCGGTACCAAGGATTGAAAACGGCAAGCCTTCTCCGCTTACACTCACACCCAGTGCGCGAAGCGAGTCGATGGTGGTTTTCATCGGGCGCTTTCTTGCAGCTAAGTCCCCGTCAAAATCAATTTGACCGGTGGCAAGTGCAGCTAGGGCTGGAACAAATCGCATCACGGTTCCTGCTAGTCCGCAGTCTATTTTCGCTGGGCCCGATAGCGGTTGCGGTGTGACGAGTAAATGGTTTTTGGAAACATCAATTTTCACACCAAGCCTGACAAGGGCCTCAATCATCAATGAGGAATCTCTGGATTCGAGGTGATCTAAAAGCTTGGTTGGTTCACTTGCCAGTGCCGAGAGAATTAGCTCCCGATTATTCAGGGACTTCGAACCTGGAAGACTAATGGTGGCCGCGAGGGGAATCTGGGTGCTGGGGGCGAGCCAGCTTGGGGAATAGCTTTCATCAGTCATTGGTTTTAAAAGTATCAGCTATTGAAATAGTCCATTAGGAGCGAAAAAGGTGTTAACAGTGCTAGATCAGCCGGTTTCGCCTCGCTTGGTAGACTCTGAGGCTATGACGACAAAGCCCGATAAGGCCACCGAGGACAAGATTAGGGACTTTGAGCAACAGGCTCTACCGCTTATGCCCCAACTCTACGGAGCGGCGCTTCGCTGGACTAGAAACCCTTCAGATGCCGAGGACCTGGTTCAAGAGGCCATGGCCAAAGCATTCGTGGCATGGGGTCAGTATCAGCAGGGCACCAATTTGAAGGCCTGGCTTTACCGAATCATGACCAACACCCATATCAATAGCTACAACAAAAAAGCCAAGGACCCATCCAAGGGTGGCCTAGACGATCTAGAAGATTGGCAGCTCGGCGACGCCAAGTCGCTAACGGCAACCACCTCTCGCTCGGCTGAGCTCGAGGCGCTGGATAACCTGCCATCTGAAATCATCCGCAAGTCGCTGCGTGAGATTCCTGAGGAATTTCGAATGGTGGTTTACTACGCGGTTGTTGACGGCCTGCCATACGCTGAAATTGCCGAGGTAATGGGAACTCCGGTTGGAACCGTAATGAGCAGGTTGCACCGGGGCAAAAAACTGCTTAGGGTATTGCTTGCCGAGTACGCAATTGAGCAGGGATATCTTGTCCCAGAATCAGCAACGGAGAAAAGCTAATGGCGGAAATTGACTGCGAAGAAACTAAAGCTCTAGTTCACGAGTATCTGCACAATGAATTAAAGCCGGAGGCCCAGCAGGACATCACAGCGCATTTGGCTTTGTGTGATTCCTGCGAGGAAGAGTACGACTTAGAGGTTTACCTAAATAAGGCAATAACTAGATCCTGTGATGAGGCTCCGCCAGAAAAGCTTGCAGAAAAAGTACTGGACTACATCCGCAAGTCACAGTCGCACTAACTCTGAGTTTCTTCTAACCCTAACCAGGGATACCAACCACGGTTCAGAACCAACCAGGCCATTAACCCGTAGCCGGTTTGAGCTGGCATGTTTCTTGCAGAAACTTCAAGCTCTGCGTTAAATCCTTCGTGATCAACCAGCGGATGAAAAAAGTCCACGAATGGAACACTTCTCCTTCGACAAACATCTTCATACCCGGTGGCAAGATGTTCAATCTCGTAGTTCAGCGCCTTGTCAAAACTTGGCGGGGGACCGACCACAAACACCGATATGTCGTTGCGCTTGGCTTCGTCGATGATGGTTGCAACATTCAGTCTTGACCTAGAAACCGAAATCCCCTCGGAGGCATCGGAGTTTCCAAGAGCCAACACCAGTCGGTTATCAGTTTCTGGTCGGAACCTTCGCTGAACCTCGGCACTCCAGCGCTCCATCAAGCTTGCGCTGGTTTCTCCAGGCGAAGGGACGTTATAGATGTCGATGATTGGATCTTCGATAGGAGTTCTGGCTATTACTCGACCAACCCAACCTAAGGCCTTGACATCGCCGATAGCGGTAGTTGACTCATCGCCCAATATGACGATGCGAGTTTCTGCTCTTTCGACTAATTCCATTTAGCTACAGCGCCAGCGCTCTTGCGATGACGTCGGCTTGCTCGACTGCGTGACGCTTGGCGGATCCGGTTGCAGGGGATGCACTGGCCGGTCTTGATACCAGGGTTGGAACCTGGCCATTCATATATCGAGGCAAGAACAGGCCGATATAAGTCCAAGGACCTTGGTTAGCCGGTTCGTCCTGAACCCAGTAAAGCTGCGCGCTCGGATACAAAGCGTAAGTTGATTTGATTTCATCAACCGGGGTTGGATAAAGCTGCTCGATGCGAACTACCGCTATATTTTTCTCTCCGCGCTTTTCAATCTCCGCCATTAGGTCCCAGTAGATCTTCCCGGAACACATCAGCACGCGCTTCACGCTGGATCTATCTAGGCCTTGAACATCATCAATCACGGGCTCGAAAGTTCCACTGGTGAAATCTTCCACTGAGGAAGAGGCAGCTTTTAGGCGCAGCATCGACTTCGGGGTGAAGACAATTAGCGGCCTTCTCGGTCTTGAGAACGCTTGCCTGCGCAACAGGTGGAAGTGTGAAGCTGGAGTGCTTGGCTGAGCTACAGTCATGTTGTTTTCTGCGCAAAGCTGCAGGAATCTTTCGATGCGAGCAGAGGAGTGGTCTGGTCCTTGACCTTCGTAGCCGTGAGGAAGAAGTAGAACCAGGCTCGAGTGCTGGTTCCACTTTTGCTCGGCTGAGGATATAAATTCATCAACAATGGTTTGCGCTCCGTTGACGAAGTCACCGAACTGCGCTTCCCACAAAACTAGAGCTTCCTTGTTCTCGATTGAGTAACCGTATTCGAAGCCCATAGCTGCGTATTCGCTCAGCAGTGAGTCATAAATCCAGAACTTAGCCTGAGTCTCACTCAAGTTTCGAAGCGGCATCCACTCCTGGCCGTTGACTCGGTCGTGGAAAACGGCGTGACGCTGAACAAACGTTCCTCGCCTGGAATCTTGACCGGCAAGACGCACCGGGACACCCTCAACAAGAAGCGACCCAAACGAGATCAGCTCTCCAAAGCCCCAGTCAATTCCGCCCTCGCGGCTCATCTCAACGCGCTTGGCCAGAAGCTGCTGCAGCTTCGGGTGCACTGTAAAGCCGGCAGGGGTGTTGGCATGAGCGTCACCGATCAGCTCGACAACCTCCTTGGAAACTGCGGTTGGGCGAGTGATTTCTGGGGCATCGCTTGCGGTAGTTCCAATTCCCACTCTTCTTGGAATTAGCTCAATTGGTGCAGCCATGGCGGCGTGAACCTCAACGAAGGCATTTTCAAGCTTGTTCTGGAAATCTGAGTTGGCTGCCTCGAACTCTTCCTGAGTGATATCTCCTCGACCAACTAGGGACTCGAGGTAAAGAGTTCTTACCGACCGCTTGGCCTCTATGAGGTTATACATCAATGGCTGGGTCATCGATGGGTCATCGCCTTCGTTGTGTCCACGGCGACGGTAGCAAATCAGGTCAATCACCGCATCGTTTTTAAACTCTTGGCGATATTCAAAAGCAAGATGTGCAACCCGAACTACCGCTTCAGGGTCGTCTCCGTTGACGTGGAAGATTGGTGCCTGAATCAATTTGGCAACGTCGGTTGAGTATGTGGTTGAACGTGATTCGGACGGGGGAGTTGTGAAACCGACCTGGTTGTTAATAACCAGGTGGATTGTTCCACCGGTTTTATAGCCACGAAGTTGTGCCATGTTCAAAGTTTCCGGCACCACACCTTGACCGGCGAAAGCCGCGTCACCGTGAATAAGTACTGGCACAACCGGGAACTCGTTACGAGGTATTGCATTAAGGCGATCGAGCTTGGCTCGAACTATTCCTTCTAGGACTGGGTTCACAGCTTCTAGGTGAGAGGGGTTGGCAGCGAGCGAGACCTTTACCTTGTTTCCTTCGAGGCTTTCGAAAGTGCCCTCGGTTCCGAGGTGATATTTAACATCTCCTGAACCCTGGACAGTTTTGATATCGGCGTTGCCTTCGAACTCCTTAAAGACCTGACCATAGGTTTTTCCGGCAATATTGGTTAGAACATTTAGTCGACCGCGGTGAGCCATACCGACACAAACTTCCTCAATACCGGCATTGGCAGCGGACTGCAGAAGTTCATCCATGGCGGCTATCGCGCTCTCGCCACCTTCTAGGCTGAAGCGCTTTTGCCCGACGAACTTGGTCTGTAGGAAAGTCTCAAAAGCTTCCGCCTCGTTGAGTTTGCTCAGAATACGAAGCTGCTCTTCACTGGTTGGCTTGGCGTATGGCTTCTCGAGTTTCTCCTGGAACCACTTGCGCTGTGCTGGGTCCTGGATGTGCATATACTCGACGCCAACTGTTCGACAGTAAGAGTCACGAAGAATTCTTAGAATCTCTCTAAACGGAGCCTTTTGCTTACCTCCAAAGCCAGCGGCACGAAATGACCGGTCTAGATCCCAAAGACTAAGGCCGTGGTTTAGAACATCTAGGTCTGGGTGAGAGCGCTGCTGATACTCCAGCGGATCGGTGTCTGCCATCAGGTGTCCGCGAACTCGGTAAGCGTTTATGAGTTCTTGGATTCTGGTTGACTTCTCGCGGTCGTCGATTCCATCTCGGTCAAAGTCTGGAACCCAACGCACCGGCTCGTACGGGATGCGCAGGTCAGCAAAGATCTGGTCGTAGAAACTATCTTCTCCAAGGAGTAAACCGTGGACAATCTTTAGAAACTCTCCGCTTCCGGCACCTTGAATTACTCGGTGGTCATACGTTGAGGTCAAGGTGATGATCTTGCTGATGCCGAGCTTAGCTAGCTGAGCATCGCTCATTCCTTGAAATTCAGCCGGGTACTCTAAAGCTCCGGCACCCACGATGCAGCCTTGACCCTTGGTGAGCCTTGGCACAGAGTGCACGGTTCCGATTCCACCCGGGTTTGTTAGTGAAACAGTTGTGCCCTGGAAATCCCCGGCTGTCAAAGTATTGGTTCGAGCCTTTACAACAAGCTCTTCGTAAGCCAGCAAGTATTCGGCAAAGTTAAGCCTTTGAGCTCGCTTGATGTTTGGCACAAGCAGTGCTCTTGAGCCGTCCGGTTTTGGAATGTCGATTGCCAGACCGAAGTTGATGTTGGCTGGCTGCACCACAACTGGACGCTCGTCGACAACGTCGTAGTAGACGTTCTGGCTAGGAAATTTCTTCAGAGCCTGGATGATTGCAAAACCAATCAGGTGCGTGAAGGATACTTTTCCACCGCGGGCTCTAGATAGGTGCGAGTTGATTACCAGGCGGTTGTCAATCATGAGCTTGGCTGGAAGTGCTCGCACGCTGGTTGCGGTTGGAATTTGAAGCGAAAGATCCATGTTGGTGGCCAAAGTTTTGGCCATACCCTTTAGAACGGTGACCTGGTCCTCGGCGTCTTCGCTCGATGACTCAGGAATGATTGTGATGGATTCGGTAATCGGTGCCTGCGCCGGAATTGGCTGAGGCTTAGCCTCTACCCGGGTAGTTTTTGCAACAACCGGAATCGATGTAGTCATATCAGAAACTTGTGGTGCCTGCGCCGCTGAAGTGGAAGGGGTTGTTTGGGAAGGCTGGTAGTTTTCCAGGATGGGCCACCAGGCCTTGTCAACTGAATCTGGGTTTTGCTTGTACTTTACGTACATCTCTTCAACCAGCCAAGAATTGGCTCCGTAATCGTCTTGCAATCCCTCACCGGACAAAGAAAACCCCTTATTTGTTGGCCTGAATGACTCCTATATCTTACGCTCTGGGGAGCACGGCCATTTAGGTATGCTTAGGTCCTGATGGATTCGACACCTGACCATAGTCCGAGCGAGGCTAACGCCTAAGTGAACGACTTACTTTTGCTGGCCCTGGCCGCCTTTCTAACGGTGGGGACCGGCTTCTTTGTTGCCTCGGAGTTCTCCCTGGTTAACCTCGAACGAGCAGAGCTTGAGTCAAGAGCCCAGCGCGGGGAAAAGGGTCTCCAGAACTCAATTCGGGCGCTGAAAAAAACCGCTACCCATCTTTCTAGCGCTCAGCTCGGTATTACCCTAACCACCATCCTTACTGGCTTTATCGCTGAACCAGCGATGTCTAACCTGATCCGTCCATCCCTTCTGTCGGCGGGGGTTTCTGAGGAGGCAGTCCCAACTCTTGGATGGGCCATCTCAATAGTTTTTGTGACGACGTTTTCGTTCCTGATTGGCGAATTGGTTCCAAAGCAGTTTGCGATTTCGGTCCCACTTGCCACCAACAAAGTGGTGATTGGTTTTCAGTTGTTATTCACTTGGGTATTTGGTCCGATGATTCGTTTCATGAACTCCTCCGGAAACATCCTGGTTCGAGCCTTTGGAATTGAGCCAAAAGAGGAACTCAGTTCAACCAGAAGCGCCGAGGAGTTAGCCTCACTGGTTCGACACTCGGCCAAAGAAGGTGCCCTCGATAAAGAAACGGCAACGCTTCTCACCAAAACCCTAAGCCTCAGCGAGCTAGTTGCTGCCGATGTCATGACCCCTCGCACCGGTATGCACTTTGTTGAGCGAAATCAAACAGCGGCTGACGTTGTGGAGCTTGCGGTCAAGACTGGCCACTCAAGATTTCCAGTAATCGAGGATTCATCCGACGACGTGGTTGGCGTTGTGCACCTAAAGCTTGCAGCGGCAGTCCCGAGGGAAAAGCGCTCTGAGGTTCCAGCCACGGCATTAATGGTCGAGGTTCTGCGCGTTCCAGAAACTATGCGCTTGGAAACTCTAATGATTGAGCTTCGTGCCAAGGGCCTGCAGCTTGCCATCGTGGTCGACGAGTATGGCGGCACCGCAGGGCTTGCGACCTTAGAGGACCTAATCGAAGAGCTCGTAGGGGACTTGGTCGACGAGCACGATAGGGCTCGGGCAGGAATCACGCTGGGCGTTAACTCATCGCTACTTTTCCCGGGAATGATGAGGCCCGATGAACTTGCAGAAATGGCTATCCCGATTCCAGAGGACGGAGCGTATGAGACCGTTGCCGGTTTCATAATGAGTGAGCTCGGTCGCGTTCCCAAAGTAGGCGACCAGGTAAAGCTAGGAACTGGAACCCTGGCCGTGGAACGCATGGACGGTCGAAGAGTAGATCGAGTTAGATTCACACCTCAGGTGGTGCTCGAAGATGAATAGCGACGTTTTGTCACTGCTTCTTTTCGTTGGCCTCTTGGCAGCCAATGCCTTTTTTGTGGGCTCCGAGTTTGCCGCAATATCTGTGCGCCGGGCGCAAATCGAGCCGCTTGCGGAAAAAGGAAATGCCTCCGCGAAGATAACCCTTCGGGCGCTTGAAAAAGTCTCACTGATGCTGGCAACCGCGCAGCTTGGTATTACGCTTTGTTCACTTCTTATCCTTACGGTGGTTGAACCAAGCATTCACCACCTACTAGAAGATCCCCTTGCTCAAACCGGTCTGCCACCGGTCTGGGTGGACGCTGTGGCGTTCATGATTGCCCTGGTGATAGTGACTTACCTTCACGTTGTGGTTGGCGAGATGGTGCCTAAAAACATATCGTTCTCAATTCCAACTGCAGCCGCCTTAATTTTGGTCCCGCCTCTTTACGCCATCACCTGGTTGCTCAGGCCGTTGGTTGTGAGTTTGAACTACATCGCGAACTCGATTTTGAAGTTGTTTGGAGTAAAGCCGGTAGACGAGATTCTTTCGAGCTTTACTCTCGAGCAGGTAGAAAATATAGTTGAGCACTCAACAAAAGAAGGTGTCTTGATTGACACCTCGGGAACCATCTCAAAGGCTTTCGAGTTCACGGAGAAGAAGGTTCGTGACATAGTAATCGGCCAGGATCGATTGGTGAGTTTCGAGCGGCACGTCACCGGGCGCGAAATCGAGCAAGCCGCTGCCAAGCACGGCTTCTCAAGGTACTTGCTGGTTGATGAAGATGACGAACTAATTGGCTACCTTCACCTGAAAGATGTAATCGACCTTGACGATAACCACGCCGATCTACCAATGGAAACTAAGCGAATTAGAAACTTGATCTCTTTGCCTGAGGACATGGAGCTCGAAGATGCACTCGCGGCCATGCGTAAAGTTGGGGCTCATCTTGCGAAGAGTTTTAACGCAACCGGAGAAGTCAATGGCGTGCTGTTTTTAGAAGACATCCTTGAGGTGCTCATTGGTGAAGTTCAAGATGCCACCACCAAGCGCTAACGCTTTGGCCAGATACCTCGCTCGTACTGTTTAGGCCAGGCCACGTCCACCCCAAGTTCGTGGGCGGCACGAAGTGGCCAGTAAGGATCTCGAAGGCTAGCTCTTCCGATCAAGATGACATCAACAGCGCCGGATTGCAAAATCTCCTCGGCTTGTTTGGCTTCTGTTATTTGACCCACCGCGCTAACTGGCTTCTTGATTCTTTCGGAAACGTGTTTTGCCAACGGCACCTGATAACCAGGTCCGGATGGAATCTTTACACCGGTGATTATTCCACCACTTGAAACATCGATTAGGTCAACGCCGGCATCGGTAGCCCAACCAGAAACCTCGGCAGTTTGGTCCGGGTCCCAACCCCCTGGGGCATAATCGGTTGCCGAAAGCCTCAGAAAAAGCGGCATTGTTTCGGGAATCACATTTCTCACAGCGGCTATTACTTCCATCAGGAGTCGAGCCCGGTTTTCAAGTGACCCACCGTACTCATCATCGCGGTCGTTACTGAGCGGAGAAAGAAATTGATGAATTAGATAGCCGTGAGCGCCGTGAATCTCAACCGCGTCAAAACCAGCTGACACCGATCGGGTTGCGGCCTTTGCAAAGGCTTCAACCAGATCCTTGATTTCCGCAACAGTGAGTCTTCGAGGTGCCGCGTAGTCGCCGAACGCAACATCGGTTGCTGAAACGCTTTGCCAGCCGCCTTCGCTAATTGGAATTGATCCAACTCCGCTCCACTCCCTGTGGACTGAAGCTTTACGGCCCGCGTGAGCTAACTGCATCGCGACCTTGGATCCGTGACTGTGACAAATATCAACAATGGTCTTCCATGCCGCTGCCTGCTCATCGTTCCAGATACCGGTGCACCACGGTGTGATGCGTCCTTCTGGTGCAACACCTGAGGCTTCGACGAGTATCAGCCCAGCTCCGCCGATTGCTCTTGAGCCTAAGTGAACCTGTTGCCAAGTACCCGGCATGCCATCTTTGTTTTCGGCAGAGTACTGGCACATCGGAGAAATCCAGATTCGGTTCTTAACCTCTAGTTCTCGAAGCTTTATGGGTTCAAACAGTTTTGGCATTTGCATTCCTTTGTCGTATCACCAGAGTACCCAACGCGGTAAATAGACCCAGAATCACTCCGAGTCCAATTGCAATGTTTAGTGGAACAAGTTCGGTTAGGAATCCAATTACTGCAGGCCCCGCCAGTACTCCAGCGTAGGTAATACCAACTACCTTTGCCATATTTCTGCCAGTGTGCGATGACTCGCCGACCTCGGCGGAGTAGGCAAAAATTTGTGGCACAACCCCGGCAATTCCAATCCCTGCAATGATCCAGCCGATTAGCGCAACCGGTGATGAAGTTGAAACAACCACAATGCTGGTTCCAATTGCCGACACAAGTGAACCAAAGGCAATGACAAATATTCTTCCTCGAAGTGCCACCACTTTGTCAATCACCAATCTGGTAA
Source organism: Rhodoluna limnophila (assembly GCA_945883505.1). Lineage (GTDB taxonomy): Bacteria > Actinomycetota > Actinomycetes > Actinomycetales > Microbacteriaceae > Rhodoluna > Rhodoluna limnophila_B. Next base: position 15,497 of record CAMCXL010000006.1, on the reverse strand, counting down.
AGCCCATCGCACCGGTGTAGACAACAAGTGCAAGCGAGGCCTGTGCCTCACTTGTTCCCAGTACTCGGGCGTGGTGCAGAGTCGACCAGTCAACCCCAGTTCCCTCGGCTATTGCTGCGGCTGCAGCCATGGCTCCAAGAAATAGTACATATCCCAAAACTTTGCGGTTTGCAGAATTGACTGCTTTGAGCCTTACTTTCTCTGCACTAATTTCTTTCGGGTCTTGCTTTGTAGAGACTTGATGATTCGGGTTATCCGGGAGCATCCAGGTTCTCATTGAAACTGCAATTATTAATGTCGCAACTGCAGCAATCGACAGAGTAGTTTGCATCTGCAGACCGTTGGCTAGGGCAATACCGCCAAGGCTTGCGCCAATCAGGCCACCAAATGACCACATCGCGTGGAAGGCGGAAAAGATTGGACGCTCGTAGGCTTTTTCAACCTCGACAGCGTGAGCGTTCATTGCAACGTCGGTTGCGCCAACACCGATTCCTAAGAAAAACAGCGCTATCCCTAAAAGAACTGGGGTGTCTGCGAGGCCGGGTGTAAAAAGCATTACCCCCATGAAAGTTCCGGCCAGAAAAGTTGCGGTTCGAGACCCAACTCGATCGATTAGATTTCCAACCAGCTGGATAGCAGTTAGTGCGCCGCCGCCAAAGACTAGAAGCAGAGCCCCGATTGCCGATGGAGTAATTTCCAACTTGGTCTCAACGAAAGGAATGTGTACTGCCCAAAAAGTCACTGCGGCACCGGCGATGGTGAAGTAAGAAAACACTGCAAACCGGGCTTTTTGTAGAGCTGACACGAAGATACTTCCTTCTTGTAATTAGTTGGGCGCAACAATGACTATCTTAGGTACCTGCGTGAAGGAACTTATCTTCCAAGAAGGGCGGCTTTTTTACTAGCCCTTACTCTCCAATAGGCGCTTTATTAGCTTGCCCACTTTTTCAGCCTCGATCAAGAAACCATCGTGACCGTAGCCGGATTTTATGACAAATAATTTATTGCCCAAAAGATTTCGCGGACCACACTCTGCTATTAGCTGCTGGGTAGCAACTGGAAAGAGTCGATCACTATCAACACCCACCAGCAGCATTTGGGCTTTTATCTTCTGGATGGCTTTTTTGATGGAACCGCGTGAGCGACCAACATCGTGAGAGTTCATAGCCTCCACCAAGGTTAGGTAGCTATTGGCATCAAAGCGTCTGGTGAATTTATTGCCGTGAAAATCCAGGTAGCTTTCAACCGCGAACCTACCGCCATCACCAAAGGGATTCACTTTCGACTGCCAAGATCTTTCAAAGCGAACGTTTAGTTCTTCCGGGGATCGGTAATTCAGCAGTGCCATTCTTCTAGCCAGCGCCAGACCTCGGTAGGGACCTTTGCCCGCGGCCGCGTCGTAGTAATCGCCATCGTTGAAGGCGGGGTCGGCCTTAATGGCTTCTAGCTGAACGGAGTTCAGTGCAATCTGATCGGCGTTTGAAAAAGCCGGTGCTGCGAGCACGGCAATTTTCTCAACTGCGTCCGGGTATTCAATCGCCCATTCCAAAACTTGCATGCCACCCATCGATCCACCGATGATTGCCTTCCAGCGCTTTATGCCAAGTTGCTTGGATAGTTCGAGCTGAGCAGTGACCTGATCGCGAATGGTTAGGTATGGAAACTTCGCTCCGTACTCCTTACCTTTTTTGTCAAGTGATGTTGGGCCCGTCGATCCCTGGCAACCACCGAGCATGTTTGGGGCAACAACGAAGTATTTCTTTGTGTCGATTGCAGCGCCTGGGCCAATAACACCGTTCCACCAACCGGCGGTTGGGTGCGCCTTACTGGCTGCACCAAAAGCGTGGGAGTCGCCGGTTAGGGCATGAAGCACAAGCAGAGCATTGGAGCGATCTTTGTTTAGCTCACCCCAGCTTTCGTAGGCGATCTTCACCGAGTCAAGTTTTTTTCCGCTTTCAAGCTTTAAGTCAAAAGAAGTTGTGAACTTGCGGTCTCCGATTGGATCACCGTCACGCCAAGCGCCTGATGCTGGAGGCTTCCCGATGAGCTTTCTGGCCATCTCGTCCGTGATGAACTCAGACGGGATGCTGTCGCCAGATACTTGAAATTCCATGATTGTGAAAAAGCCTACTGGCTAGCTAAGTGCATCGATAGCTAGCGTGGCCAACAGTGCAGCGCCGTCTCCCAACACCGCATCATCAAACACGGCCTTGTTGGAATGATTGGTTGCAGCCTGGGTGTGATCGATACCAGGCGGGCAGGCCCCCATGAAGACAAATGCTCCCGGTACCTCCGCCAGTATCGACGCGAAGTCCTCACCCCCGGCAATTGGTGTGGGCAAATTTAGATAGCGGCCAGGCCCAAACAACTCAGCGGTTACTTTCTCAACTGATTTGATGGCAGCTGCATCGTTTAGCAATACCTTGGTGGCTCTTGTGAACTCCACCGAAGCGGTCAATCCAAAACCTTTGGCTATCGAGCTAACTAGTTCCTGGGTGTAGTTTTTGAGCTTGTCGGCATTTTCAGCTGAGAACACTCGAACCGTAGCTCCAAACGAGGCGCTTTCAGGAATGACATTGGTGGTTGCCGGATCTCCGGCCCGAACCCAACCGATGTTCACGATCACCGGATCGAAGGCATTGAATCTTTTTGTGATCATGGTCGGGATTGCAGACATAATCTCATTCAGCACACTGATTGGATCTTTGGATAGCCACGGCATCGAGCCGTGCCCACCACTTCCCGAAACGGTCACCAGCAAATCTCCTGCCGATGCCATGAGTGCTCCAGCGCGCGAGCCCATCATTCCGAGCGGGTAGGAGCTAAAAACATGAAGGCCGTAGGCGCGAATCGGCTTCGATCCAGAAACCATTAGTGCATCTTCTTCGATCATTACGTCGGCGCCGTGGTGACCTTCTTCTCCAGGTTGGAACAAAATGATGACATCGCCCTTGAGTTCTGATTTGCGAGAGGCCAGAATCTTTGCGGCACCAACACCCATTGCCATGTGCAGGTCGTGACCGCAGGCGTGCATAAAGCCGTTCGTGGCTGCATACTCCAAATTGGTATCTTCTATCACGGCTAGAGCGTCCATGTCTGCGCGAAGCAACACGGTGGGACCTTCGGTATCACCCTTTATAAGAAGTACGGCTGAGGTAATTGATTTACCGAGGCTGATCTCACCAAGGCCGGTTATTTGCTCGAGAATTACTTCCAAGGTCTTCGGTAGCTGAAGTCCAAACTCTGGCATCGCGTGGAGCTTGCGGCGAAGTATTTGAAGCTCTGGCGCCAGAGCGTGGGCCTGCTCAAGGATGGTAAGACTCATGGAATCATTGTGCCACCCGCAGAGGCCATACTCTTAATGCATGTTGTTTGGCTCGATGCATCCTTCATGGCAAAAGCTTTTGGCCAGCAGCCAAAAGCTACTCACCGAGATCGAAACACAGCTGTTGTTTGATTCCAGCATGACTCCGCCCAAGGCAGTTGTGATGCGGGCCTTTGAAAAGCCGGTTGAGTCCATAAAGGTACTTCTTATTGGCCAGGACCCCTACCCAACCGAGGGGGTGGCCTGCGGATTAGCTTTTGCTGTTTCAAAAGGGTCAAAGATGCCACAGAGTCTAAAAAACCTGATGAAGGAATTAGCCCAGGACATACCCGAAGCCAGCAACCAGGGCGAGCTGTCTTACTGGAGCGATCAAGGGGTAATGCTTCTAAACTCTGCTCTGACTACAACCCTAGGTAGCCCCGGAGCTCACGCCAAGATCTGGAGCAGCTTCACATCCAAGGTAATCAAGGCCCTAGATAGCGAGCTAGCGGGAAAACTGGTTTGCCTAAGTCTTGGGGAGCACGCCAAGAAGCTCTCCCAAGAAATAACGCTTGGGGAGATTGTCCAAGCAACCCACCCAAGCCCGCTTTCGGCAAGCAGAGGATTTTTTGGCTCAAAGATTTACTCAAGGGTTAACCAAGCTTTAGTGAAGCGCTCAATAGCCCCGATAGATTGGTCCTGTTAGGATTTGCCGTGGGCCTAGATTCATCATCTCGCTGGAGACTAATCAGGCGCTTTCGCGCTCGCGGATTTCGCGAAGACACCGACCGGCCACTGAGTGTGAACCTTAGGGTTGCGCAGCCATCCGATTGCTCCGCGATAACTGAGATCTATAACTTTTATATAGAGAACTCAGTGGTGACTTTTGATGAGCAGAAAATGGATAGCTCGCAGTGGGAGGAAAAGCTTTCGTATCTCAATAAACTCAAGCTTCCCTTCATCGTTGCCGCAAGCGACCAGGGAGAAATACTGGGGTTTGCCTACGTTGCTCCCTGGAGACAAAAATCCGCCTACCGAACCACCGTTGAAGACAGTATTTACCTCAGACCTGCGGCAACCAGAAAACGTATCGGAACAAAGCTGCTGGAAGAGCTTTTGATTCAATCAAAAGCCGCTGGCGTTAAAGAGGTAGTTGCTGTGATATCAGACAGTGGAGCAGAGTCATCGGTTCGACTGCACGAGCAGTTTGGCTTCAAAAAGCAGGGTCACCTAGGCAAAGTTGGATTCAAGTTTGAGCGTTGGCTGGGAACGATCTTGATGCAGAAAAGCCTCTGATAGGTTTACGTTTATGAAGACCACGCGGCTTTATGCGGCTTTTGCCCTGGCAACCTTGCTAGTTGTCGGTATTTCTCCAGTCGCCTCAGCGGACACCACCGCCGACTCCGAGAAGGTATCCGGTGTCATCGTTCAGTACTCAGCCGGTATTTCGCCGATTGCCAAAAACGGAGAACCTACCGGAGCCAACTTATTGCGTGGCGAAGTAAGCAGTGAAGATTTGGGCGGTGGGCTATACGCTTTGAACTTTGCCAAGGGCATAGAAAAATCCACGGTCCGCAATTGGGTCAATCGCATGGCCTTAGACCGAAGAATTTCCTGGGCCGATGTAGATCTAAATGTTGATTCACGGGCTGTGACGCCAAAGAACATTCTTGTTCCAAGCTTTGAAAAGGCCAGACCAGCATCGGGCCCAAGGTCACTTGTGGCTAGGCCCGCAGTTAGATCAAGTTCACCGGAGAAAGCGCGAATTCGCCTTACCTGGCGAGCACCGGCTAACCGATACGGAGCCACAGTTGTCGGCTATCGAGTTTTGTACTCTTCCAATGGTGGGAGTAGTTATCAGACGTTAATTAGTGACACTGGAAGCAATGAAACCAGATTGTTTGTAAGCGACGGAATTAGGGCCGGAATCAGCTACCGATTTAGAGTTCAAGCAATCACAAATGATGGCTCTGGGACCAACACCGTGGGATCAATTTCTAACACCGTTTCCGCTCTGGTTAGAACTGCTCCAAAGCCTGTGGTTATTACATCAGCTACCAGAATTGGTTCTGGAAATGTTACTTACCTTGAGCAGTCCCTTTCTGACCGAGGCGGATTCTCAAAGTCTCAATTGCGCTACCGAGCAATCGCAACTGCCGCAGACATCCAATCTGTTGAATCATCCTTATGTGGTACCACGAGTTGCCGATTCCCTGACCTACTTCCCGATACTGCCTATACGGTTGAAGTCTTTGCAACTAACTCAATTGGATCCTCGAGTTCAAGCGATGCGGTCACGGTGAATGATTTTTACTTTCCTGTACAGTGGTACCTCAACGGCCAAAACGGAATCTCGATGCCTTCGGCCTGGAAGTACTCCACCGGTGACAGCTCAAAGGTGGTTGCCGTAATCGATACCGGAATCAAGTCGCACCAACAGATTGACAAGGCGCTTACAAGAAACCCCGACGGCACAATCTACGGATACGACTTCGTGTCTGATGTTGCAAGCGCTGGCGATGGCGATGGTGAAGACCCTAACCCCAACGACGAAGGGGGCGCTGCCTCCGGAGCAAATAACTTCCACGGAACTCACGTGGCTGGAATCATTGCGGCTGAGCACGACTTCGTTGGAACCGCGGGTATCGCTCCAAACGTCAAGGTTTTGCCAATTCGAGCCCTCGGGAAAGACGGGGGAACGGTTTCTGATCTGGTTAAGGCAATTAACTGGGCCGCGGGAGTTTCAATAAGCGACGTTCCGAAGAATAGATATCCAGTTTCAGTTATAAACCTCTCACTCGGAGCCAGAGAAGCCGTGCCCTGCAGCGCTGGATACGCAAGCGTTTTTGAAACTGTTGCGTCTCGGGGCATCACTGTTGTTGTTGCGGCAGGCAATGAAAGTAGGTCATCACTTTCCTTCCCGGCAAACTGCCCTGGGGTCGTAGCCGTTGTTGCAACTCAGTCTTTAGGTGATCGCGCTAGCTACTCAAACTTTGGCCCAGGCGTTTTGCTTTCAGCCCCAGGCGGAGAATTTACGATTGGCTCGACTGAATCACCGGAGTCTCGAGGTGGGATCATTTCCTCTTGGGTAGACGGTTCAAACTTGCCAGATTACCTAATTAAGGAAGGAACTAGCATGGCAGCGCCGGTGGTTTCTGGGATTGTCGCCTTGATGTATTCGATGCAGCCAAACATTAGTCCAGCTAAAGTTCAATCCATACTTACCGACTCGGTGAAGCCTTTCGCCTCAGGGTCTAACTGTTCGATTAGTGGCGGCTGTGGCGCAGGAATCATTAATGCTCAGCTAGCTTTAGCCAGAACCAGTTTGTTGAAGTAGCTTCTAAAAAAGCCGAAAGCAAAAAAGACCCGCTAGTTGCGGGTCTTTTTTCTTTGGTGCGGAAGGTGGGACTTGAACCCACACGTCCTTTCGAACGCTGGAACCTAAATCCAGTGCGTCTGCCAATTTCGCCACTTCCGCGTTCCTCGAATAGTCTAGCCAATTCTCGCTGTGGATAAATACTCCTGCTTGGCTCTGCAATTCGGCACACTTAGCTTCCCTACCAGCAAGCAGAGAGCAAACAAGTAAGTGTCTGACTTAGTAATCTCCCTATCCAACAGGGCAAGAAAACGCATCGTGGACGATGGGCTAGAACTTAACCAAGCCCTGGATCAGGTTCTGGACCAAGCCATGGAATCAGAACTTACCGGCAGCTCAGAAGCTCAGGAGGCCAAACTTCGTTCAGAAATAGCCGATCAGTTGGCAGCTCATGGACCGCTTCAGCCGCTGCTTGATGACCCAGAAATTGAGGAGATCTGGATCAATTCAACCAGAGGGGTTTTTGTGGCCAGCGCTGGGGTAAGTAGGCAACTTCAGATAAATATCGAGCAAGAGCTGCTGCAGACGCTTATTGAAAAGATGCTTCGAAACACTGGGCGAAGGCTCGATCGCTCGTCTCCTTTTGTTGATGCCTCACTTCCAGATGGTTCTCGGCTTCACGTTGTGATTCCAGATATCACAAGAAAATACTGGAGTATCAATATTCGAAAGTTTCCTTCCAAGGTTTACTCACTTCAAAAGCTAGTTGGATTAGGCTCCCTCACCGTCTTGCAAGCAAAGTTTCTGAGCGATCAAGTGCGGCTGGGCAAAAACATTTTGGTCTCCGGCGCTACCCAAGCTGGCAAAACTACAATGCTCTGCGCGCTACTAGATGAGGTTGCGGCGAGGCAGCGAATCATCACCGTCGAGGAAACCTTCGAGGTGAGAGTGGAGGGAAGCGATTGGGTTGCCATGCAAACTAGACAACCAAATCTCGAAGGAGTTGGTGAAATTAGTTTGCGCAGACTTGTCAAAGAAGCCCTTCGAATGCGACCTGGTCGAATAGTCGTGGGCGAGGTTCGAGAAGCCGAAAGCTTCGATTTACTTATTGCCTTAAACTCTGGGCTACCAGGACTTTGCACCATCCATGCAAACTCCGCCAAGGATGCAATCTCGAAGCTCTGCACTCTGCCGCTACTTGCAGGATCAAACATAACTTCAGAATTTGTAAACCCGACGGTTGGAGCCTGCATTGACTTAGTGGTTCACTGCCGGATGTTGCCAACTGGCAAAAGATGCGTGGAAGAAATCGCAACTGTTTCCTGGGACTCAGCTGCTTCGACAGTTGAGATCGTGCCGGTGCAGTTATGAAATGGCTCAGGCACCAGCTAGAAGCTGCGGGGCTAGCAAGATATAGCCCGATTCAGGCAGCAATTTCTTGTTTAGGTCTTGCAGCCGCGGTATCCAGTTGGGTGCAGCTTAGCTTTGGAGTTTTGGGGCTGAGCCTGTTTGCATTCTTGGCAGTAGTGGGGATTGGTATTGAAACACTGAGGCTAACTGCAACCGCAAGATCAGATCAGCTTGCCAAGTACTGGCCAGAAGTTATTGACTCCCTTCAGTCGGCATCAAGCAGCGGCCTTGGAATCATTGATGCCCTCGCTGAAATTGCAAGCAGCGGGCCAATACGACTAAGACCAGTTTTTGCCGAATTAGTTGAGCGAATCGATAAAGGACTCGGAACCGATAACTGCCTGGACTGGTTCAAATCACAGTTTGGTCAACTGCAAGCTGATCGCCTAGTTGAACTAATTCGAGTAGCAACTAACTCGGGCGGAGTTGGATACCTTGATTCGCTCCGGGAGCAAGCCCATAGAACCAGATCTGAAATTGCGTTGTGGGGGGAGCTCGAATCTAAGCAAGGTTGGGTCACCGGAACAGCAAAGCTTGCAATCATCGCTCCCTGGATCATCGTGGCAACTTTGTCCTCCAGGCCTGAAAACGTCGCCATCTATAACACCAGCGAGGGACTAACTGTTTTGGTTTTTGGTCTTGTGGTTTCACTGGTCGCCTATCGAATGGTGACACTGCTGGGAGCACTATCTCGACCTCGAAGGGTATTTACACAATGAGCTTCGAGTATTTACTGGCGGCTACTTTTGGTATTGGAGTGGCGGGAGTTTTGATTCAGTTTCAAAAAGCCCCAGCTCTGACTTTGGAAGCTCGAGTCAAAGTATTTGAACCCGAATTTGCTATGCGCCGTTCTCGGCGCGCCCGAGCCGGTGCTGCAGCATGGATCAAGACCAGGTTCTCTTCAGTAAATAAATCCAAACTGGATAGGGCGCTATTTGAAGTACCGGAAGTAGTGGATCTTTTGGTTGTAAACCTAAGAGCAGGAGAAGGTATCTACCGCAGCTTCGCAACAGTTATTCCAAGGTGCGAAGGAGAACTTGCCAAAGAATTTTCTCGCGCACTCCTAGGAGTTCAGTTCGGCGCTGCCTTTGGTAGCCAAATCCAGGCCGTGTCGGTAGCTATCCCACAACCTCAAGTAATCGAGTTCACAAACAAGATTGTGTTGGCCCTAGATCGCGGGTCTCCGCTTGCCACCATGCTCAGTGAGCTTGGGGACAGCGCCAGGGCTGAGATTAGAAACAGACTGCTTCGCCAAGCTGGCAAGAACGAAACCAGGATGCTTATTCCTTTGGTGTTCCTAATACTGCCTATCACCGTGCTTTTTGCAATCTATCCAAGCCTTGAGCTTTTGAACTTTGGGTTCATCTAATAAGGAAAGAAGGAGAAATGAACAGCAAGTTGTTTCAAGACGAAACCGGTGATGTTCCGGGTTGGGTACTAATCACTTTGATGACCGCAGGTTTGGTGGTGGTGATGTGGTCATTTGCAGGACCGGCTCTGCAGGGAGTATTTCAGCAGGCAATGAATCGTGTGGTCAGCTTCTAGGGAGCGAGGATCGGCCGTCACCGATTTCGTGTTGGTTGCCTTTCCGATGCTGGCAATCTTTTCTGCGACTATCTCTATAACCCTCGGCTCTTACGCAAGGGTTGTGCTGCTGGATGCAACTATCGAGGGCGCAAGGTTTGCAGCCCTTGCCGACCAGAATCTTGAAAGTGGCATTTTGAAGACCCAACAGCTAGTTGCCGGGTCATTGGGGAACGCGGCCAAGGTTCAGGTCGAGGGGTCCATTGCGAGAATTGGAAACATTGATTCGATTCGGCTGGTTTCGACTCTCGGACTTGCCATTTTGCCTGGCAGTAAATTTCTCAACGTAAGTTCGGTTGCAACACGTGAAGTACAGTACTGAGATATCTTCCGAGCAGGGCTCGGCGATTGTTGATTTGATTGGCTTTGGGGTGCTGTTGCAAATTCCAATCTTGATGTTTGCAACCCTGGCGATTCAGACTCAGCAGCAAAGCTTTGCCGTTGAAGCTATTGCAAGGCACGGGCTTCGCGCTCACGTGCTTTGGCCGGAGCGAGAAAGCACCGCTCAAGTAATTAGCGAACTTGCTTCTGATTTTGGAATCTCAGGCACTGCGTTGCAATGGAACATAAGCTGCAGACCCGACCCGGCATGTTCGTCGATAGACACAACTGCCGAAATAGAAGTTCGACTAGGAGAACTGGTTGCCTACTCCAGTCAGCGCTTCTAGCAGTTGCGAGCAAGGCTCACTTGCCCCACTCGGAATCGGTCTTGCCATGGTTTCCCTGGCTGCTGTTTTGGCAATTCTGGCTTCAGGTAGTTTGTATCTGACCGAGCGAAGGCTCACCGGTGTGGCCGAATCCGCAGCACTAAGTGTCTTACTCGAAGCTGATGGAAATCTATCCCAAGATCTTTTTCTGATGGCCAATAGCTACCTAGGGAAACTGCCACTTCGTGGTCTTCATCAGGTCACATTAATTGAGGCATCAAGCCCAGATCTAAAAACGGTAAGAGTTAGGTTGTGTAGTGTGTGGCGTCCGATCTTTGAAAACTACATGTTTTCTGAGATTGGCAGGGTCTGCTCAGAGGGCTTAGCACGACGGGGTAGGTAGCGGTGAGCAAGAACTGCTCCGACAATTCCCGTTCCAGTTACCCAGAACATTGCGGTGGCAAGTCCAAACAGTGCCGTGATTCCGGAAATAGCAAGCGGTGTTGCAGCAACACCAGCGTCAACTAGGAGTCGGTAAGAGGCCAGGAATTCATTTCTTTCACCCTTCGGGGCAAGATCCGATCCAATCACGAGAATAATCCCACTGCCTACACCGTTGGCAACCGACATTATTAGCGCAACCGTCAGAAAGGTAGTGGGGTCATTGGCGATAGTTAGAAGTGCAAAGGTGAGTGAAAGACCAAGCAGGGTTGGGAGTGCAGACCACCTTCGACCGAAGCGATCCATGATCTGTCCCGAGGTGTAAGAAAGTGCTAGATCTAAAGCACCTGCGATTCCGATATAGAGCGCGGTCACCGCGGGGGATAATCCAATGTGCAGTGCCCAAAGCGGTAGTCCAACTATCCGGGCGGTGCGAAGACTTCCCATGATTGCCGAAACCAAGCCCATGGTTGCAAGTTTGCGGGATTCTCTTTTGGCAACCATCCAGGTTGCTCCCTTGGTGGTGCCAGGGGTATCGGGCATCACATCTGGTTTCACAAACAACAGGACAACTGCCGCTAGCGCGCAGAAGATTACGGCACTCCAATACACAGCTTGGATGTTAATCAAGGTAATCAGTAGGGCGCCAATCATTGGTCCGATGAAGTGGCCAGCCCGGAATACTCCGCCAAGAATCGATAGTGACCTTGCTCGGTGAGAATACGGAACTGCTTCGGTCAGAAACGAATGTCTTGCCAGAGCAAAAACGGAAACACTGGCTCCGAGTAAAAACATTCCTGCTCCGAGCATCCAAAGCGTGGTCGATAAAAGAGCTACCAAAACACCAACGCTTCCAACTGCCGCTGCCGAAAGCATGGCCTTACGCTCAGCGACTAGGTTGATCAGTCTGGCTGCCGGAATGTCGGCTACCAGGGTCCCGACCATGACTAATCCGGTGATTACCGCTGCCGTTGGAAGGTCTGCACCGAGTGCTCCAGCACTAGCTGGAATGATTGGAAGCAGGCTTCCTTCTGCTATTCCAAATAGTAGTGAGGGTGCAAAGACCGGCACGTTCAAGCTGGAAATCTTGAAGGCTGGGGCGTTTGTGGGCACCTGACAATTATGCTCCTTGACTTAGACTTGGGAAATCATGTCCGAACTAGATCTAGCAACCGAGATCAAGACGCTTCGGCAACTTTTCGCAACCATTAAAGAAGTGATTAATCCAGTTGCATTGCAGGCGGAAGTCACCTCGCTTAGGGAACAGGCCTCAGCTGGCGATCTCTGGGATGATCCGGAGCGCGCTTCTAAAATCACCTCATCACTTTCAAGGTCCCAGGACAAGCTCGACCTGATTGTTTCGGTGGAGTCAAGAATCGATGATCTTGAAGTGCTAATTGAGATGGCTAATGATGCTTCTGATACCCAAACTAAGTCAGAGGCAAAAAAGGAACTGACTGATCTGGAAAAGCTGATTGGTGAGCTTGAAATACAGACTCTTCTCAGCGGAGAGTATGACTCCAGGGCTGCGGTTATCACTATCCGTTCCGGGGCTGGTGGCGACGACGCAACAGACTTTGCCGAGATGCTCATGAGGATGTACGTTCGCTACTGCGAGCAGAAAAAGTATCCGGTGCAGGTACTTGATATTTCCCACGCCGAGGGTGCTGGTATCAAATCGGCAACTTTCGAAATTGACGCACCCTATGCCTACGGAACCTTGTCGGTTGAGGCCGGAACTCATCGGTTGGTTCGAATGAGTCCATTCAATGCGGCTGGAAAACGCCAGACCTCATTTGCGGCAGTTGAAATAGTCCCGCTGGTTGAACAAACCGAAGCAATCGACATTCCTGACTCCGACATCAGGGTGGATGTTTTTCGCTCGTCAGGGCCGGGAGGTCAGTCCGTTAACACAACCGATTCCGCGGTTCGCATCACCCACCTTCCCTCGGGAACTGTAGTGAGCTGTCAGAACGAGAAGAGTCAGATCCAAAACAGACAGGCCGCGATGCGAGTTTTGCAATCCAGGCTCTTGGAAATTAGAAGAAGAGAAGAAGAAGCCACCAAGAAACAACTCGCCGGCGATGTCAAGGCGTCCTGGGGTGAGCAGATGCGAAGCTACGTGCTGGCGCCATACCAAATGGTGAAGGATCTTCGAACCGAGTATGAGGAAAACAACCCACAGTCAGTATTTGACGGGGGACTCGATGGATTTATAGCCGCGGGAATCCGCTGGAGAATGCGCTCTCCCGCTTAGGCTGGAGAGACAATGATCAGCGTCCAAAACGTCACCAAAAAATACCGTGGCACCCCAAGACCGGCTCTTGACCAGGTGAGCCTGGAAATTGAAAAGGGCGACTTTGTCTTTCTAGTTGGTGCCTCAGGCTCTGGTAAGTCAAGCCTCATGAGATTGATGCTTCGCGAAGATGTCCCAAACTCGGGTTCGGTTCATGTGTTGGGCGAGAACTTGGTCGGTCTTCCCGCCAGACGCGTTCCTTTCTTTCGAAGGAAGCTAGGGGTTGTTTTTCAGGACTTCAGATTGCTTCCCAATAAAACGGTTGCTCAGAACGTAGCTTTTAGCCTCGAGGTAATTGGTAAGTCACAAGGATTTATTCAAGAGGCGGTTCCGGATGTTCTAGGTTTGGTCGGCTTAAGCGAAAAAGCGGATCGACTTCCAAGTGAACTTTCCGGTGGTGAGCAACAGCGGGTTGCACTAGCTCGAGCAATCGTTAACAAGCCGGCTATTTTGCTAGCCGATGAGCCAACTGGAAACTTAGACCCAACCACGAGTGAAGGAATCATGGCTTTGATTAATTCAATCAACCTGGCTGGTACGACTGTAGTAATGGCAACCCACGATCGTTCAATCGTAGACAAGATGCAGCGTCGGGTGGTTGAACTAAGTCAAGGTCAAATCATTCGCGACCAGGTAGCTGGCGGCTACGGAGCCAGGGCTTAGACATGCGATTTGGATTCATGTTTTCTGAGGTCGGTCAAGGCCTTCGCAGAAACATAGCGATGGTGGTGAGCATCATCCTGGTGACTTTTATCTCACTTACTTTTGTGGGGACTGCTTCACTGCTGCAACTTCAAATTGGCCAGATGAAAAACTACTGGTACGACCGGGCTCAAGTTGCCATTTACCTCTGCACCGACGTTTCCCCGGAGGCTACTTGCCCGAGAGGTGAAGCATCGGATGATGTGAAAGCCCAGGTTCAAGAAAGACTCGACTCGGCAACACTCACTCCCTTTATTGACGAGTACTACTTTGAAGATCACGACCAGGCATTTGCCAATTTCCAAGAACAGTTTGCTGGAAATGCCGTGGCACAGTACGTCAAAGCTGAACAGCTGAACGAAACCTACTGGGTGAATCTGTTTGATCCGAATCAGTCCCAAATCATCACCGAGAGCTTTACCGGGCTTTCTGGAGTCGAGGAAGTTCGAGACCAGAGAAGCTATCTTGACCAGATCTTCAATATTCTGAATATTGCTTCGCTGGCTGCCGTGTCGATTGCTTCTTTGATGCTGGTCTCCAGTGTTCTGCTTATTTCCACCACAATTCGACTATCGGCTTTTTCTAGAAGGCGAGAACTTGGAATCATGAGGCTAGTTGGAGCCAGCAACTTCTCAATTCAGTTGCCTTTCATTCTCGAGGGTGTAGTTGCCGCCTTGCTTGGAAGTTTGCTTGCCGCCGGAGCTGTTTTAGGGCTAGTTCAGTTCTTCGTTCAAGGTTTCCTAGCGGAAAGACTTCCATTCACTAGCTTTGTGAGCCTTAGCGATGGCATGCTTGTAGTTCCGCTATTAATTGCAGCCGGCGTGGTGTTGGCTGCAGTGGCCTCGGGTCTTGCGATCCGTCGCTATCTAAAAATCTAGGAGTCGATCGTGCCGAGAGAGCGTGGCCAGCAAGTGGTGGCCACCAATCGTAAAGCCCGTCACGACTATCACATCGAAGATGTCTATGAAGCAGGCATTGTCCTAACCGGAACTGAAGTGAAGTCGTTGCGGGCCGGTCGCGCATCCCTGGTGGATGGATATGCCACAGTCGAACGCGGAGAGGCTTGGCTTGAAAATGTTCACATCCCGGAGTACGTCCAGGGTAACTGGACTAACCACGCAACCAGGCGTCGCAGAAAGCTCCTAATGAACCGAGTTGAAATCGACAAGCTCACCGGAAAAATTAAAGAATCCGGGTTCACTTTGGTTCCGATCTCGATTTACTTCAAAGACGGCAAAGCCAAGGTTGAAATTGCCTTAGCTAAGGGTAAAAAAGACTATGACAAGCGTCACGCCCTCAAAGAGCAACAGGATAAGCGCGAAGCTGCTAGAGCTATGTCCACCAAAGGTAAAGACTGGTAAAGCTTTCTTTTGTCTCCCGGTGTCGATAGACTGAGAGACTACCTAAGGGTAGTTTGATAACTAAACATGGGGATGATCGGTTTCGACGGTACTTGCCGAAACTGAATGAAGCGGGTCGAGAATGCAGAGTTATCTCGTTAACGTCCTCTGCAAACTATAGGTGCCAAATCAAACCGCACCGACTTCGCCCTAGCTGCATAAGCTAGCCTCGAGGTCCGTCAGCCTAAATCTGATTTCGTTTTAGGTCCTGGCGTCATTTAGAAATCTTGCTGGGTAGCTACGCCTTAGGGCTACTTGGGACTTTTACTCAGGCTGGGCTCGTCGGTTAGGTCGCTTCAAGCTTTGACCGGAGTCGAGTAAAACAGCATTGAAGATACACCCGTAGAAGAGTCAGAATCCAAATATCGGACGGGGGTTCAATTCCCCCCATCTCCAC
>CAMCXL010000005.1 GCA_945883505.1 Rhodoluna limnophila | reverse complement strand
TCCGGGTGGAACTGACGAGCTAGCTTTCGGTAAGTTTTTTTGATGTCAGCTTCTTGGGCGTCCTTTGCTACGCCAAGGATCTTATAAAAGTCCTTGTCGAGCCAGTCTTGAGATGCCATCTAGCTATTTTCCTTCAGGAACCAAAACTGAGACCATTGCTGGGCGAATCAGGCGATCTTCCAGTTGATAACCGGCCTCAATGACTTCATTGATTGTTTCTTCCGTGACATCAGCGCTTGGGGTCTGAGCTAAGGCGTTGTGAAGTTCAGGATTGAACTTCTCCCCCTTGGCACCAAAGCGCTTCAGGCCAAATTTCTCCCCAGCACTTCGAAGCTTGGTTCCAACTGCAGCAAAAGGCGTTCCTTCAAGATCGCCGTGTGCTTCGGCTCGTTCAAGATCATCAAGTGCTGGAAGGAAAGAGCGAATGACTTCAGCAATGGCTGCATTTCTAGACTGATCGCGGTCGCGCTCTACGCGGGATTTGTAGTTAACAAATTCCGCCTGCAGGCGTTGCAAATCAGCAAGTAGTTCAGCTTCTTTACTTATCGGTCCAGTTTCTTCGACCAGATCGGCAAGTTCCTTGTCTAATTCATCCGGAGCATTCGCACCATCAACATTTGAGTCAGCAGCCGGGGTTTCCGGCTGCTGCTCAATGTCGTCTGGGGAAAAGTTTTCCTCAGTCATTACTTCTTCTCTTCAGCTGGCTCTTCGTCTACTACCTCTGCGTCAACAACGTCTTCGTTAGAAGTAGTTGCATCGGCTGGAGTTTCCTCAGAAGCACTCGCGTAGATTGCCTCTCCTAGTTTCTGGGAAGAGGTAATCAACTTGTCGTTGGCTGCCTTGATGGCGTCAATGTCCTCACCGGCAAGTGCTGTCTTGAGTGCGTCGACATCGGCCTGTACCTCAGTTTTAACATCCTCGGGTAGCTTCTCGTCGTTGTCCTTGATTAGCTTCTCGGTTTGGTAAACCATCTGCTCGGCAGTGTTCTTGGTTTCCTGCTCTTCACGACGCTTCTTATCTTCAGCAGCGTGCTCTTCGGCTTCGCGAACCATGCGCTCGATGTCTTCCTTTGGAAGAGAAGATCCTCCGGTGATTGTCATCGACTGCTCTTTAGCGGTTCCCTTGTCCTTGGCTGAAACGTGAACGATACCGTTAGCGTCAATATCAAATGTCACTTCGATCTGTGGGATACCGCGTGGAGCTGGTGCAATACCGGTTAGCTCAAAGTTTCCAAGTGACTTGTTGTCCTTGGTGAACTCGCGCTCACCCTGGTAGACCTGAATCGATACCGAAGGCTGGTTGTCGTCGGCTGTTGTGAAGGTCTCGGATCTCTTGGTTGGAATCGCAGTGTTGCGCTCAATCAACCTGGTCATGATGCCGCCCTTGGTTTCGATTCCAAGAGACAAAGGAGTCACGTCAATCAAAAGAACGTCCTTGCGCTCACCCTTTAGAACACCGGCCTGAAGCGATGCACCAACTGCAACAACCTCGTCAGGGTTAACGCCCTTGTTCGGCTCTTTTCCTCCGGTTAGCTGCTTCACTAGTTCTGTAACTGCTGGCATACGAGTTGATCCACCAACCAAAACAACGTGGGCGATGTCAGAAACCTTAACTCCGGCTTCTTTGATGACGTCCTGGAATGGCTTCTTGGTTCTCTCTAGTAGATCGGAGGTTAGCTGCTCGAACTGCGCACGAGTGATTGTCTCGTCCAAGTTGGCTGGACCGTTCTCGGTAAGAGAAAGGTAAGGAAGCTGAATGTTTGCAGTTGTTGACTGCGACAGTTCCTTCTTAGCCTGCTCCGCAGCTTCCTTTAGACGCTGAAGAGCAATCTTGTCTTTCGAAACATCAACACCGGTTGTTTCCTTAAATTTCTTCACCAGGTGATCGACAACTCTCTGGTCCCAGTCGTCTCCACCTAGGCGGTTATCTCCTGAGGTTGCACGAACCTGAATGGTTGAGAAGTCATCGTCTTTTCCAACCTCAAGTAATGAAACGTCGAATGTTCCACCACCCAAGTCAAAGACCAAGATCAGTTCGTCTTGCTTACCCTTGTCTAGACCGTAAGCGAGTGCGGCTGCGGTTGGCTCATTGATGATTCGAAGAACGTTTAGTCCAGCGATCTCACCGGCATCCTTGGTTGCCTGACGCTCGGCGTCGTTGAAGTAAGCAGGGACGGTGATAACCGCGTCGGTCACTGATTCGCCGAGGTAGGTTTCAGCGTCGCGCTTTAGCTTCGCAAGGATTCGAGCTGAGATCTCCTGCGGGGTGTAATTCTTGTCGTCCACCTTAAAGCTCCAGTCGGTGCCCATGTGGCGCTTGACCGAAGCGATGGTTCGGTCGACGTTTGTCACGGCCTGGCGCTTGGCGGTCTCGCCAACTAGCACTTCGCCGTCCTTGGTGAAAGCCACGATAGAAGGTGTGGTTCTAAAGCCCTCGGCGTTAGCGATAACGCTCGGCTCGCCACCTTCCAGCACTGAAACTGCGCTGTTTGTGGTTCCTAGGTCAATCCCTACTGCACGTGCCATTTGTTGTTTCTCCTTGTTTTCCTTGTATTTACTGGGGTAAAACGGTCCTGAACTCAAACTTGAGCCCTATTGACTCAAGTTTCACACAGCACAACTTTATTGTCAAGTAATTTATTCCAAACTTGAGTGTGTCACGCTCAAGATTTGGCTTTTTGCCACTGTTTGCCCGATATTCAGGAGTTTTTGGTTCAAATACGCATTGGTTGGGGTAGCTTGATGCCATGACAAACCAAGACAGCACCGGACCTTTGAGGGTCCCAAAGACCAAACTCGGCCGCAAGGGAACCTTTGCCTGGGCGCTCTGGGACTGGGCCGAGCAGCCCTACCCGACCATCATGCAGACCTTTATCTTCCCGGTCTACCTAGCCTCGGCGGTCGCCGAGGCCGGCACCAACGCCGATGCCCTGCTTGGACTAACCACCGGTATTGCCGGTTTCTTACTTGCCATCATCGCTCCAGTACTTGGGCGTCGATCAGATGAGGGTGGCAAGCGCAAGTTCTGGCTCATGATCAATACCTACGTCTTGGTTTTGATCATGGTCGCAAGCTTCTTCGTTGAACCAAAAGCCGAGTTCCTAATCTTTGGTCTGGTTTTGTATGGTCTTGGCTCGGTGGTTCAAGAAACCGCCTTTATCAATTACTACGCGATGTTGAAATCGGTATCTTCTCCGTCAACAATCGGTCGCATCTCGGGCTACGCCTGGGGCCTTGGATACCTAGGTGGCATCTTGCTATTGGCCGTTGCCCTCTTCGGATTTGTTTTGCCTCAGACGGTGTTTGGGGTTCCTGCAACAAACGGCCTTGAGGTTAGAACGGTGTTCTTGTTCTCGGCGGTTTGGACTTTAGTTTTCTCTATTCCGCTACTTATTCGAGTTCCCGAAATCGAAAAGAAGAGCAGTGCAAAGAAAGAGACCATCCTGCAGTCCTACGGTGCTATCTGGGGTCAGCTAAAGAGTTTGTACCGCCAAGCTCCTGAAACACTGAAGTTCCTAATCTCCTCCGCTGTCTATCGCGACGGTCTGGCTGGAGTATTTTCCTTTGGTGCAGTGCTTGGTTCGCTGGCTTTTGGATTCACCCAAACCGAGATCATCATCTTCGGTATGGCAGCTAACATCGTTGCCGGTATCGGTGCCGTGGTTGGTGGTCGAATCGACGACATCGTTGGCTCCAGAAACGTGATTGCCGGTTCCCTGATCGGTCTAATCATTGCCGGCTTTGCGGTGTTCTTGTTCGCTGACGCCGGCCAGATTACCTACTGGATTGGTGGCCTAGCGCTTTGTCTATTCGTTGGTCCCGCGCAGGCATCTTCTAGGACCTTTGTCTCTCGCTTTGCACCAGAGGGACGAGAAGGTGAAGTGTTTGGTCTTTACCAAACCACCGGTCGAGCAATCAGCTTCCTATCCGGTTTCTTCTGGGCAACAGCAATCACAATTGCTGCTGTTGTGACAGGAGAAGAGAACACCACAATCTACGGTGTTCTTGGTCTGATGGTTATCTTGATTGTTGGATTGCTTTTGTTGCTTCGAGTAAACCCAAACCCACAGGTTAAATACGCAAGCTAGGCGCGTGCAATAATAACTAGCTCAAGAGCTAGTTATCTAGCGGGGCATTACCAACATCGGTTCGGTAAAAGTTTTTGTGTGACCTAGATGCAGTTGGTCCGCGCTGACCTTGGTAACGCGATGAATACTTATCCGAACCATAAGGGAACTCTGATTCCGAAGAGAGCTTGAAAAAACAAAGTTGACCGATCTTCATTCCAGGCCATAACTTGATTGGCAAGGTTGCTGTGTTTGATAATTCCAGTGTCACGTGACCCCTGAAGCCAGGATCAACAAAGCCGGCGGTTGAGTGAGTCAAAAGGCCAAGTCTTCCAAGGGAAGACTTTCCTTCGAGTCTTGCTGCAATATCATTCGGCAGTGTCACAAATTCAAATGTTGATCCAAGAACAAATTCGCCCGGGTGCAATATGAAAGCTTCGTCGGGGGCAACTTCGATCAGCCTGGTTAGATCATCCTGCTGTTCGGAGGGATCTATGTATGGGTACTTGTGGTTATCGAAGAGTCTAAAAAACCGATCCAGCCGAACATCAAATGAGCTGGGCTGCAACAGATTCATCTCGAGCGGTTCAAGACCAATCTGGCCGGCTTCGATACTGGCGCGAATATCGCGATCTGACATGAGCATTCCAATAGGTTACCGCCTGGAAGCAATTGCCCGTAAACGTCCAATTCGCGTTGCTAGGGTTGAAGCTAACCGACCTCAAAGTAAGGAGCCTTGGCTTGTTTGGTCACCAGCTTCGAGCGAACATCTACTTTGTCCTGGCAGGCCTTGGGCTCATAACCGCCTGGGTGCTAAACGGCATTGCCTCCTTCGAGGGAGCAGATTATATAAACGCCTGGTTTGGCTCGGTGGTGGACTGGGTGCTCTCGGTAGATCTACTAATCGTTGCCGCAGCAACGGTTGTGTTTATGCTTTACGAAGCCAAAAAACTCGGCATGAAGCGGGTCTGGCTTTACTTCCTGCTTTCTGGAGTCACCGCCCTGGCCTTTACCTTTCCACTGTTTTTGGCCTTTAGGGAACTGAAGAAACAAAAGATCGCTCTTGCCGGAGGCAAGATCGACAAGTTTGTTGTTGATGATCACACAGTAGAAGTTTGGGTTCCAGCAAAGGTCCTTTCCTATACGCCGATCTTGATGATGCACGATGGCAAGAACATCTTCAATCCCAAATCATCCAGCAACGGTCAGACCTGGGAGATTCTGGATGCGCTCAGAAATGAACGCATCAGGGGAGATCTTCAGCCGATCATCATCGCTGTGCATGGTTTATCAAAGCAAACCCGAATGCTTGAACTCACCCCAAAAGAAATAGCCGAAGCTCACCCGGACATCTGGGACAATCTGCCGGACGAGTATCGACCAACTTCAAAGACGCCCATGAATGCCAAATACAACGAACTGCTAGCCGAGAAGATACTCCCGATGGTTCAAACAAGGTACGGCATCGATCACGCCAGAGAAAGAACTGCAATTGCGGGATCCAGCATGGGTG
This sequence comes from Rhodoluna limnophila, assembly GCA_945883505.1. Taxonomy (GTDB): domain Bacteria; phylum Actinomycetota; class Actinomycetes; order Actinomycetales; family Microbacteriaceae; genus Rhodoluna; species Rhodoluna limnophila_B. The sequence continues at coordinate 103,954 of CAMCXL010000005.1, read as the reverse complement.
GGCTTGCCTCGATGTATTTGATGGCTAAGTATCCAGATACTTTTGGCGCAGCACTTTGTTTCTCAACGCACTGGATCCTTGGACACAAATACATGGCCCAGGAGCTAACCGCTTTGATGCCAGATCCTGGCCACCACAAGATCTATACCGATGCTGGAACCCAGGACTGGGACATGTTCTACCAGAGATTTCATAACGGAGCTGTTGCTGCTTTGCAGGCTAAAGGATATGTTCGCGATAAAGATTTGATGTATTCAACATTTCCTGGCACCGGTCACACCGAGAGCGCTTGGGCTGCAAGATTGCATACTCCGATTAACTGGTGGTTGAGAGGATAGCGGCTCTATACACAAGCTTCTGATTCGTAGCCAGATGATCTGTCAGTTGCGCTACAAGCGTGAGGACAGGTCGAGGGATAGTTCTATTGAATAGATTTCTAGGAGTGGGAAGCCGGGCTAGTTTCAATGCACTAAGAAGGTTTTTGCTCTTCGTCAACCCTTGAAGTGACACCGGTCTCAATGATGGTTCTTGTGGCATCAATCGACCCATAGGTCCAAAAGATTCTCATCTCCTCATCTGATGATGCGTTTCTAAAGTGATGGGGGATGTCAGCGGGTACAAACGTAGTGTCAAACGTGTTTAGTAAATGTTCTTGGCCAGCTACGTTTACCACCGCCGTACCTTTAATCACCATCACCGATTCCGCTACATTGTGGGAGTGGTGGGCAATCTGGGCTCCGGGTTCAAATACTGTAATCCCGTTTAGGAAATCTTGAGCGCCAACTTTTGCGGTGACTAGAGGAGTAGTTTTTGCACCGTTGCCACGATCAATCGCTGGCATCTCTTGAGGGCGAAATACTTCATATGAATCCACGATGACCCGTTCTAAACCTATTTGGAGTTAGTAGCTATTTGAACGCTTGCCGGTGTAATTTGCTGCGAACCGGGTACTACGGTTTCTGCAACCACTTCCCGCCATGACTGGTAATGCTCGTAGCTTCTATGATCTGTGTAAAAGGCGTCAGCGGACTCATAGACCTCATAAAAGCCAAACCATTGACCTTCGCGCTCCAGTCTCACAACGTCAAAGTACAGGCAGCCAGGCTCGGCTAAAGTTGCCGCTTGATTCAGGGTGATACCAGACAAGAAAGGTTCAAGTTTCTCTGGTTGAACTTCTAATTCCACCCAAACAGAAAAGACCATTACACGCCCCTACAATCATTTAACAACTGTTGAATATAAATATCCTAGAGCAGGTCAGAAAGCGGAGCCCCATGTCTGAGACAGCTATGGAACCCTTTGACCAGATTGAAATTTCTCGGCTGGAGGAATTCGGTACAGCACTGCTGGCTGCACTAGAGGTTCCCCCCGCTGATGCAGTGCTGCTGATTGACTCGCTTATCCAAGCCGAACTTTGGGGTCACTCGTCCCACGGAATACTTAGGCTCAGCTGGTATCTGGAGCGACTCAAGTCTGGAGCCATGAAGAATATCACCAATCCAACGTTCGAAGTTGATTCTGGCCCGCTGCTGGTAATCGACGGCCACGATGGGATTGGGCAAGTACTTACAAGCATGGCGGTGGAGCAAGCTGTTTCACGCGCAAAGGAATTTGGTGTCAGTGTCGTTGGAATTAGAAACTCAAATCACTTCGGTACCGCAATGTATTTCACTAGAAGAGCCGCCAAACAAAAATGCGTAGCTATTCTGACCACCAACGCTTCGCCGTCGATGGCACCTTGGGGTGGTAGCAAAAAAGTCTTGGGTAATAACCCTTGGTCTATTGCTGCCCCTTTTGGTGAGACTGTCGTTGCTATGGACATGGCTAACACAGTAGTTGCCCGTGGAAAAATTTATGCAGCACTTGAAAGTGGTGAAGAAATTCCAGACACTTGGGCAATTACCAAGGAAGGCAAAAGGACAACCGATGCTGCCTCGGCGATTGATGGAGTGATTCTGCCAATGGGTGGACACAAGGGCTATGCAATTTCATTCATGATGGACGTTCTTGCTGGTGCCCTAACTGGCAGTGGGATAGCCACCGAGGTTCACGGGCCTTACGAAGCAACGGAAAGAAGTAACTCTGGACACCTGTTGATTGTTATTGATGTTGAAAAGATGATTGATCCCTTGGTTTTTGAACAAAGAATTCAAAAGCTAGTCAACGAGGTGAAATCCGCGCCGCTGGCAGATGGTTTCGGCGAGATTTTTTACCCTGGTGAGATTGAGGACCGAAGTGAGGAGGCTGCAGTGACCGGTGGAAAAATTCAAATTTTCCATTCCACCAAAGATGCCCTAAACGAAATCGGCGCCCCGTTTGGCTTAGCTATCTAACTTTTAGTCGGGTAGCACTAACAACTAAAGTCACACAAGGGATTCTTTTGACTTGCCCACAATTAAGTCAGAGGTTTAGAAGAGCTTCTCAATCGGCGCCTGCTTCACACCGCTCATGAACCGGATCACGTCTTTATCGACCATCACATCGCTCATCTTGATCGCCCTGGTCAAATACAAACCCTCGAGGGAGCGAACTCTGGAGAGTGCAACATATGTCTGCCCCGGAGAAAAAGCACCCCTGCCTAAATCAATTACGACTTCGTCGTAAGTCTGTCCTTGGGATTTATGGATTGTGACGGACCACGCCAGCCTTAGTGGGATCTGCTGATACTCAGCTAGTGGAATTGTCACCAGGACTTCTTTCACTTTGCCGGTTTCTTCATCAAACTCTTCTTCAATTTCGTAGCGAACCTTTTCCCAGGTTGAGCGCCCGACATCTAATCGCTCGCCTTCAACTTCCACCACGACACCACCGGAAGAGGGCATGTCGACGACATGGCCGATGGTTCCATTCACCCAGCGCTTTAGGGTCCCTTCACCAGTTCTTTTGCCATCGTCGTTTTTTATAAACATCACCTGGGCACCAACTTTGAGCTCGAGCATCGGTTCGGCCGGAAGTGTTTTACCAAAAGCACTTTCGTCGCTGGCCGTAAACACAGCCTCGAAGGTTTTGGGTTTTGTAGTCAATCTGCTCATCCGCTCGCGGTTTGTAGCATCAACCGAGGCGTTGATGGTGGCAAGACGAATGACGTCATCGTGCGGCGGGAATCTATTTCCTGCTTGATTTAGCCGATCAAGCATCGCTTGATCGACTTCTCCGATTCGAATCGCGTTCAGGATTGACTTAAACTCTTCGTCGGACTGACGGAATATTTCACCCAGTTCAAATCTCTCCAGTGAGTCCTCTCGCCAGACGTGAGCATCGAAAAACCAAGGTGACTGGTAGTTCTCGGCCATGTATGCGCGCTCTTCGTTATTTCCTGGGACGGGGGAGAGCTGGTACGGATCGCCAAACATCACAAGTTGTGCTCCCCCAAATGGAATCTTTCTTCGGCCCCTGGCTATCCCCATCGACTTAGAGATCGCGTCCATAAGGTCTGCGTTTACCATCGAGACTTCGTCAATCACCAACACATCTATTGCAGCGAGTACTTCACGGGTTCGGCGATTCAGATGTCTTGCGATATCCTGCTCGCCCAGAATTCCAAAGGGAAAACCAAACAGCGAGTGAATGGTGACGCCGCCAACATTTAGTGCTGCAACGCCAGTTGGTGCACACACCGCAACGTTTTTGTTGGTGTTCTCAACCAGGTAGCTAAGTAGGGTTGACTTTCCGGTTCCGGCACGGCCGGTGACAAAGATATTGTTTTCAGACTGCTCGATGTAGTCAAAGAGATTCTGCTGCTCTAGAGAGAGCCTTACCGGTTCCAAGGGGATTATTTCTTGTTGATGCGGTCGAGCATCTGGTTGTAGTCGGCGAGGTCTTTATTGCCCGACCTGTCGGAGGCGCGGTCCAGTCGCTTGGAGTCTCTGTTGTCCGATTTGAACCACTGCACAGAAACAATGATGGTCAATATGATCGTGGGTATCTCGCCAATTCCCCAGGCGATTGCACCCCCCGATTGCTGATCTTCCAAGGGAGGTAGTCCCCAGGTTCGACCCATTGCCCCAAACCAATCCGGTAGCAGCAATCCACTGCCGCCCATCAGGGCAAGACCAAAGAAGGCGTGGAATGCCATCACACCAATTAGCATCACGAGGCGTATCGGGTAAGCAACCCGATTCGGTCCCGGGTCAATGCCAATAAGCGACTGAACAAAGAGGTAGCCGGTAACAAGAAAGTGAAAGATCATCCACTGGTGACCAATGTGTTCACGGGTTGCCCACTCAAACAGCGGTGTGAAGTAAAAAACCACCAGCGAGGCAGCGAAGTTCACAGCAGCAACCAGCGGATGGGAAACAAACTCCCCGTACTTGGTTTGAACTGCCCAAAGCACCCATTCCCTGACTCCCCTTGAAGAATCAGAGCGCTTTTGAACGGCACGCATCAAAAGGGTCACGGGAGCCCCTGGAACCAGCAGCACCGGGATCGCCATGGTCAGCACCATGTGAGCGATCATGTGGATGCTAAACAGGTACTCCTGATAGACATTCAAAGAGCCGCTGGTTGTAAAAAGAAGCAGCAGCATTCCGCCAACCCAAGAAATGGTTCTGGCCACCGGCCAGTCATCACCTCTTTGCTTTAGCCTTCTAACCGCAACCAGATAGGCCCCAATTGCCCAAAGGGCAATGCTGGCCCAAAGAATATCTAGTTTCCACTCGGTAAAGAAAGTCTCAAGTGTAAATTCCGGAGGAAGTTCTTCGCCGGTCAATAGTTGCGCAGGGGTTGGAACCACAAACTCGCCCTGCTCAACAGGCGGTGCTGTTCTGGCGAGCGCGGTTCCCATGCCGAGGGCTAATCCCATGATGGAAATCTCCAGCAGGGCAAGCTTGAAAAAGCTGCCCTTCTCGGAAAGCTTGGACAAAATCCGCAGTCGATACAGGGCTCCGAAGGAGCCCAGGATAACAAGCAGTGTGATCTTTACCAAAAGCATCTGTCCGTAGGGACTAAAGAGCCCCTCGGCACTTGGTATCCGGACATAGCTTGAACCAATTCCGGATATCCCAACAATCACAAAGCTAGCTAGGGCCAAAGAAGAGTATCTAGAAACCATGGCCTTGGCTTCGCTCAAAACATCTTTTCTAAGAGCAAATAGGGCAATCAGCCCGCCAACCCAGGTCACTATGCCCACGAGGTGCATGCCGAGTGAATTAACGGCCAGCGAGTGGTTCTCGGTTCCAGCTGCGTGGCCGATAAGGGCAAGTGGAACAAGGCTCAGTATTCCAAGGGCTGCGGTGAAGGCAGTTCCGATAAGCCCCGAGATAGATAGCGAAAGTACGCTGATTGCAACTGCCGCAGCCAGATTCAAAGCCAGTGAAATACCGAGTTCAATCTCGGTGGCATAAACAAACAAGCCCTGGCTGAAGCTTTCATCGAGTGAGAAGCTGGCCCCGGAAACAGAGACAAAACTCAAGACAAAATGCACCGAGCCAGCTAGTGCCCAGGCGGCAGCCCCTGCCGAAGAAAGGTTCAAAAGTTTGCGCAAAACAGCCGATTTATCGCTTGAAGCAAAGGCCGCAAACACCAGGGATCCGATGGCTACCGCCATGCTTAAATTCATTAAGGCTTTAGTTAGCGGAACTCCGTAGCGAATGAGCGGGCCCGGGTCAGAAAACTGCAGGGGCGCAGCCCCACCGCCAATTGCCAGGCCAATAAACAAAGCAACTAGCAAGGCGATGCCTGCAATCAGTGTTGCCAAATAAGCTCTGGTTTGAAAGGGGGTCACCTAATAAGCCTAGGCACAAACCTTCCGGTTTTTTTCGAATAGTCGGCGTAGCCGGCATAGGTCTTAGCCAACAAGGCCTCTTCAAAACTGGCCTTGTAATTCAGTAGCAACAGCAAAGCTATAAAGAATATGACGTGTGGGAAAAAGCCTCCAGTAATCACTAGCCCGAAACCGGCAAGAATTAGCCCCGAGTAAATGGGGTGCTTTACAAACTTGTATAAACCATCGGTCACCAGCACCGCGTTCTTACCGGGTATTGGGTGCGCAGTAAGGCTCTTGCCAAGCGCCAGGGCCGAAAGACCAAAGATCACAAAGCCAGCCAGTAGGGAAAGTATCGCTACCGCAGAAAGAAAATAGCTAAACACCCCGGTGTTTAGCCCACTTGATGGAACCAGTATCAATAACCCAAGCAAAACAAACTGCCCCAGAACTAGCAGGTTTCCCTTTAGACGGTTATTCATGCGCTTAGCCTAACTTCCCGAACAGCCAGAGAAGCAAAAAAGACGCCGACCAACCGGTCGACGTCTTTTCATTGCTAAGTAAATTACTTAACTGAAGCCTTTAGCTTGGAACCTGCAGATACCTTTACGGTGTTTGAGGCTGCAATCTGGATAGTTGCACCAGTCTGAGGGTTGCGGCCGGCACGTGCTGCGCGGAAGCCCTTCTCAACTGAAAGCCAACCTGGAATGGTGACCTTGGTGCCTTTTCTTACCTGGGTTGCGATGGTGTCAAACATTGCGTCAACGATACGGTTGACAGCTGCCTGTGACTCGCCAGTTGATTCTGCGATTGCAGCTACTAGTTCGCTCTTGTTCATGTGGTCCTCCTGGACGATTCATTTGTGACGTTTAGGGTCGCCTCGATTTATCGGGGGCCTAAATCAACAGAGCCCTGAATCTCGAAACGGGGTGGTGCTATGGCTAAAAGCTACCAGCTGGACTTGGTAATGCCCGGAAGCTCGCCCCGGTGCGCCATGTCGCGGAATCTGATGCGGGAAACGCCAAATTTGGCCAAAATACCACGTGAACGGCCATCAATGGCGTCACGGTTACGCAATCTGACCGGTGAGGCGTTGCGTGGAAGCTTCTGAAGACCCAAACGGGCCTCTTCGCGCTGGGCATCGGTCGAATTAGGGTCAACTAGGGCCTTTTTCAGCGCCAGGCGCTTCTCGGCGTAGCGCTCGACTACTAGCTTGCGCTGCTCGTTACGAGCAATCTTGCTTTTCTTGGCCATTTTCTAGCGCTCCTCGCGGAATTCGACGTGCTTGCGCACTACTGGGTCATATTTCATCAAAGTGATGCGATCTGGGTCATTACGGCGGTTTTTCTTGGTGACATAGGTGTAACCGGTGCCTGCGGTGGAGCGCATCTTGATGATTGGACGGATGTCCTTCTCTTTAGCCAACTGGTGCTCCTTAGATCTTCTCGCCGCGAGCTAGGATTTCGGCAACCACGGACTCGATGCCACGGGCATCGATTACCTTGATTCCGCGGGCAGATAGCTGCAGGGTCACGTTGCGCTTCAGGGAAGGAACGAAGTAAGTCTTCTTCTGAATGTTTGGGTTAAAGCGACGCTTGGTCTTGTTCTGGGCGTGCGAGACGGCATGGCCAAACTGTGGCTTCTTCTCAGTCACCTGGCAGTACGCTGCCATCTTTCCTCCTCTAGGCATAACAAGCTAAAACCACAAAAAAGTTTGCTTGGAAGCCGTTATAAGATTTTGCGGACCAATCCGCAACAAGCCCCAAGTCTAGGCTAGTTTTCGCTCACTTTGCAACTTTTTTCTGGCAGGTACTACAGGTCCCAAAGATGTCTATGGTGTGGCTCGGGGAGCTAAATCCATGGCTTTTAGCCACCTGATCGGCCCAAGATTCCACTTTTTCGGCCTCAATCTCTACGGTTTGGCCACACCCCCTACAAATCAGGTGGTGGTGGTGCCCCTCGCCACAATCCCGATACAAAAACTCCCCATCGGCCGACTGCAGGGAGTCGGCCTCGCCGGCCGACACCAGTTCATTCAAGGCCCGATAAACGGTGGCCAAGCCAACGCTCGAACCGTGGTTTTTTAGCACCAGGTGAAGCTGCTGGGCCGAGACAAAGCCGACCGCTTCGGAAAGGGCGTGACGAACGGCAGATTTTTGCTTGGTGTTACGCTTTACGGTTTCGCCCATAGCTACAAACCCTACCTAACCAGCCTGCTTGGTCTTGGTTCCAGTTCTTAGTTTCTCGATGACTCTTGCAACCAGATAGATTGCAAACGACAAAGTAGTCACGTAAGGGCTAATCGGTAAACCGCCACCAAGAGCCAACAAGATTCCGCCAACTACCGACACCACCGCAAAGATCATGCTAAGTAGTGGAGCCCAAAGCGGTGAAGAAGTAAGTCTTAGTGCAGCTGCAGCTGGTGTCACCAAAAGAGTCATCACCAAAAGTGCTCCAACCACCTGCACCGATGCTGCAACTGCCAAAGCCAGTAGCAGCATGAAAACAATTCCGAGTGCCTTGGTTGGAACTCCCCTTGCCTCGGCAACTTCTGGATCCAAGCTTGCAAAGCTAAGTGGTCTCCAAACAACCAGCAAGCCGAACACAACAACCAAAGAAGTTGCGATCAACCAAAAAACCTGCGGATCATCAACTGCAATGATCTGTCCAGTTAGCAGACCAAACTTATTGGCGGCTCTGCCCTCGTAGAGCGCAAGAGCCAAGATTCCAATACCCAAACCAAAAGGCATAAGCACCGCAATTATTGAATTGCGGTCCTTCGCACGGGACCCCAAGATGGCGATGATAATCGCAGCAACAATGGAGCCAAACGTCGCCCCGAGGGCAACGTTTAGGCCCACCAATAATGCGATGGCAGCTCCGGCGAAGGAAAGCTCACTGATGCCGTGCACTGCAAAAGACATATCCCTCGTCATCACAAAGACACCAATAAGGCCACCCATGATGCCAAGCAGTAATCCTGCAATCAGCGAGTTTTGCACCAGCGGAATCAGCTGGTCGTAATCGGAGAAATCAAAAAGTCTTTCCATTACAACCACTTCTCGTCATCGTGGTGGTCGTGATCTGAAGAGCCCAGCACAGCAATGCGGCCCTGGTTTCTAACCACGTCGACGCTTCGGCCATAGAGCTTGGACAAAACATCAGATCTTAAAACTTCGTCGGGAGTTCCGATTCGGAACTGCCCGTTAGCTAGATAGAGAACCCGGTCGATGTAATCGAGTACCGGGTTCACATCGTGGGTGACAAATAAAACGGCTGCGCCGTTTTGTTGTCTCCGAGAATTAATAAGTTCTGCAACCAACCCCTGCTGCTTCAGATCCAGAGCACTCAATGGCTCATCGGCCAAGATCAGCTGCGGGTTATCGATAACGGCCTGGGCGACTCTGATGCGCTGCAGCTGTCCGCCAGAAAGCTGACCGATTGGAGTATTGGCGATATCTGTTGCTCCAACGGCTTCGAGCATCTCGGAAACTTTTTTATTGGTTTTGGAAGAGGGCAAGGGAAGACCGAAGCGATGACCGTCTAGTCCCATGCGAAGCAGATCTTTAGCGCGAAGTGGTAGGCCGGTATCTGCTTGCCTGTGCTGAGGAATATATCCAATGGCACGGGATCCATTGGCAACCGGTTTTCCAAGTAGTTCGATTGCTCCACCGCTTAGTTGCAGCTGACCAAGGATTGCCTTTAATAAAACTGTTTTACCGGAGCCGTTTGATCCGATGACCGCAATGAATTCTCCCTTGGCAACTGAGAGGGTTAGATCTTTCCAGATGCTCTTATCGCCAAAAGACAGGCTCGCCTTTTTGAACTCTAGAACGGATTCGGTTGCCAAAAGTTATCTGAGGGCTTCCTCAAGCAGTGCAATGTTTTCTTCCATCCACTCGAAGTACCCGGTGTTTGGAGGAAGTAGTTCGCTTAGTTCAACTATTGGAATCTGATTTTCCTCGGCTATTTTTATAAGCCCATCGACCTGAACGCTTCCGGTTTGTGGGTTCACCACAAATAGCGCTACCGATCCTGATTTCAGAAGGTTCTGTATCTCGAGCAAGTCCTTAGGAGAAACATCTGTTTCTTCTTCGATGGCTTCAGAAAAACCACTCGGGGTGATGTTTTCAAGTCCCAACTCGGTAAGCAAGTAATCCGCCACCGGCTCTGAAGAGATTACCTTCGTTCCAGAAGCAGCTCCTGAAACCTGAGCAACCCGGTCTTCGAGAATTCCAATCTGATCTAAAAACTCAACCAGGTTGTCCGAGTAGTCGGCCGAGTACTCAGGGTCTAGCGAGGAAAGCTGGGCGGCCAGACGATTGGCAAAATCCTCAACTACGTGGAAGTCATACCAGACGTGCTCGTTGCCATCGGCGTGGTCGTGGTCGTGGTCGTGGTCATCTTCCTCCTTGGCCTTAGCGTCTTCTTCGGCCAGTTCGTCGGGCAGGTAGGCGTAAACGATGTTCCCTTGACCTGCGGCAGTTGCCAGGGTGTCCATGAAGGAGTCGTAGCCACCGCCGTTGGCAATCACTAGATCGGCGTCATTGACCGCAAGCTGGTCACGGGCTGAGGCCTCGTAGGAGTGCGGGTCTTGAGAAAAGCTCTCGATGATTGAAATAACCTCTACTCGGTCACCACCAACTGACTTGGCGATGTCTCCCCAAACGTTGGTTGATGCAACAACTGTTAGGCCAGTGAAGGGCGCTTCAGTTGGCTCGGCAACCTCCGGTGAGGATCCAATGACTGCACAACCCGAAAGCAAAAGGGCTGTGACGGTTGATAGGGCTAAGGCTTTTATCTTCATAACCCCCACTATAGGCCTTACTGATAATGATTGTCAATAAGGTTAAGGGAACTAGTCCAGAAGTAAGGCTGGCTCCTCGATCACCGAGGCTACGTCTTGAACGAACCTGGAGGCTACGTCACCATCGACCACCCGGTGGTCGAAGGTGGCACCAATTGTTGTGACCTGGCGAATGACGATCTCGTTGTTTACAACCCATGGCTTTGGTCTGATCGAACCTAGGGCAACGATGGCAACTTGTCCCGGGTTCAGAATTGGTGTTCCGGTATCAACACCAAAGACTCCGATGTTGGTGATGGTGATGGTTCCATCCTTCATTTGCTCGGGGGTTGTCTTACCTTCCCTGGCAGTTGCGGCAAGTTCTTCGATTGCTTGAGCAAGCTCAAACAGGCTCATTCGATCGGCGTCTTTGATGTTTGGAACAATCAAACCCCTCGGTGTTGCCGCGGCAACACCGAAGTTCACGTAGTTGTGAACAATGATTTCTTTATCGGTCCAGGTTGAGTTCACGGTTGGATTTCTTCTGACCGCCCACATCATCGCCTTGGCCATCAAAAGAAGTGGTGTTACCTTAACCCCTGCAAAATCCGTTGAAGCCTTAAGGCGCTTAACGTATTCCATGGTTCTGGTGGCATCAACGTCAACAAAGATCGAAACGTGGGGGGCGGTGAAAGCGGACTGCACCATCGCCGTAGCGATTGCCTTTCTAACCCCCTTGACCGGAATTCTTTCTTCGCGCTCTGTCTTTTGAGCAGGTGTTGTTAGGTTCCTAAACACCGAAGCTTGCGATGCAGCGTTAACAACATCTTCGCGGGTAATCTCTCCGGCAAGACCGGTTGCTGAAACCTTGGAAAGATCAACGTTTAGATCTTTCGCTAGTTTTCTAATCGGCGGCTTAGCAATGACGTCGGTTGATGAAGCTGCCGCTGCCACCGAAGATGGAACAACCGGAGAAACAATCGGCATCGAGGAAGTTGAGGCGGGAACCACCGCGGGTGAGTTAATTCCTGCGGCTCGTTTCCTTCTCGTGCCACCGTGAGCCGAAGAGCCGTAGCCAACAAGGTTTGGCTTGTTCTCATCGGAGGCAACCGAGGCTGCAACATCGGCAACCGCTTGGTGAGTGCTGGAAGATTCTGGAATTATCGGAATCGAAGTTGTGATTGGACCTGCAACCAGGATGTTGCCATCTGATTGAACCGAGATGATTGGCTTGCCAACCTCGACGGTGTCTCCCTCCTTGGCCAGGAGTTCTTCAACAACACCCGAGAAAGGACAGGGAAGTTCAACAATTGACTTTGCGGTTTCGATTTCGCAGATCACTTGGTTGACCGAAACCTTATCGCCCGGGGCAACCTTCCAAGAAACGATTTCGGCCTCGGTTAAACCTTCGCCAACATCGGGCAAGTTGAATTGTGCGAGTGACATCTTTTTCCTTGCCCTTTCTTAGTAGCTAAGCGATCGGTCCACGGCTTCGAGGATTCGATCGGCGTCTGGTAAGAACAGTTCCTCAAGTTTGGCAGGAGGATAAGGAACATCAAAACTTCCAACTCGAAGTACCGGGGCTTCAAGGTGATAAAACGCTAGTTCTGCCACCTTGGCGGCAACCTCGGCGGAGACCGAAAAGGAAGTTGAGGCCTCGGAAGCAATTACTAGCCTTCCGGTTTTTTTCACCGAGTTAATGATTGTTGGAAAATCAATTGGCGACATCGACCGTAGGTCGATGACCTCAATGCTTATTCCTTCGCTGGCTGCAACCTCAGCTGCCTGCAGTGCTGTTGGAATCATCGGTCCGTAGCTAACCAGGGTTAGCTGGGACCCTTCGCGAAGCACAGCGGCATCGTGCATGGTCGATGGTGGTGAATCAAGATTCACCATGCCTTTTTGCCAGTAGCGCCGCTTTGGTTCAAAGAAAATAACCGGATCGTTTGACTCGATTGCTTGCTGGATCATCCAGTAAGCGTCGTTGGAGTTTGATGGACTGATTACCCGAAGGCCAGGGGTGTGTGCGAAATATGCTTCCGGTGATTCTGAGTGATGCTCAACAGCTCCGATGCCGCCACCGTAGGGGATGCGAATAACAACCGGCATCGAAAGGTGACCTTCCGAACGGTTCGTGATTTTCGCAAGCTGCGAAACAATTTGGTTGAAGGCTGGATAAACAAATCCGTCAAACTGGATCTCGGCTACTGAGCGATAGCCGCGCATTGCTAAACCAATTGCGGTTCCAACGATTCCAGATTCCGCAATCGGTGAATTGAAAACTCTCTTGCTTCCAAACTCAGCAAGTAATCCCTCGGTGACGCGGAACACGCCACCGAGCTCGGCAACGTCTTCGCCAAAAACTAGAACCTTGTCGTTTCTCGACATGGCTTTTTGAATGCCTGCGTTAATTGCCTTGGCGATTGGCAGCTCTACCGAATTACTCAAGAAGGTTCACCTTCTTCAAAAGAAGCTTCGTAGCCCTCGAGCCAGGCCTGCTGCTCAGCAACCATTGGGTGCGGGTCGGAATAGACGTGTCTAAAGATGTTCTCGAGAGGCGGGTTTTGCATCGCGAAGGTTTCTGCCCTGATCTGTTCGGCCAGTTCATCGCCGGCTTTGGCAACTTCCTCGAAGAAGTCATCGCCAACACCCTGGCGGCGGAGGAACTTTTCAAACCTCAATAATGGGTCTCTGGCTTGCCAGTACTCCAGCTCATCGGCTGGGCGGTATTTGGTTGGGTCATCGCTTGTGGTGTGGGCACCAACTCGATAGGTGAGCGCCTCAATCAAAGATGGGCCGAGGCCATTTCTGGCATCGTCCATATGCTTTGCGGTCACCGCGTAGCAAGCCAATACGTCATTGCCGTCAACTTGGATTCCAGGAACCCCGAAGCCTTCGCCTCGAAGATATAGAGGAACTACCGTTTGAGAAGAAACCGGCGAGCTAATTGCCCACTGATTGTTCTGGCAGAAAAACACCAGCGGTGCTTTGGTGGTTGCGGCAAAAAGGAGCGCTTCGCTGACATCGCCCTCGGCGGTTGCGCCGTCTCCGAAGTAAGTGATTACCGCCTGGTCGACATCTGGGTTTCCGGTTCCAACCAGTCCGTCAAAGTTAACGCCCATGGCGTAGCCGGTGGCGTGAAGCACCTGGGTTGCGAGCACGATGGCATATAAGTGGAATCTGGTTTCTTCTGGATTCCAGCCGCCGTGGTTCACACCACGCATGATCTTAATAATTGACATCAAATCGATGCCGTGGGTGATCGCAACTCCGTGCTCGCGGTAGCTCGGGAACATATGATCGTTTGGTCCGACTCCGTAGCCCGAACCAATCTGGGCGGCTTCTTGACCGAGAGCTTGAACCCAGAGTCCCATCTGACCCTGACGCTGGAGTGCTGTGCACTCGTTGTCGAATCTTCGAATTCTTGCCATGTCTCGATAGAACTTTAGAAAATCATCAAGATTTAATCGCTCGATGTATTTGCCATACTCGGCGTATTCGGCCGGCACTTCGAAAATGCCCTCCGGAGAGAGCATTTGAACTTGGGGCACACGGCTGGGCTGGTAGGTCACAGACCTAATTTAGCCTGAATGCTGGTTCAATAGAGAGGTGATTAGATTCGTTATCTCCACCATCATCAATGCCCTAGCTCTATGGGTTGCAACCCAATTGATTCCTGCAATTACCTTGACTCCCTACGGCGGAGATGGTCTTTGGCAAACAATTGGATCCTTTGCTCTGATTGGTGCGATCTTTGGTCTGGTGCACGCAATTATCGCACCGGTTGTTAAAGTCTTGGCCTTCCCGCTATATGTTTTGACCTTTGGACTTATTTCTTTTGTTATAAACGGAGCACTGCTTCTTTTTGTAGCTTGGCTCTCATCTCAAATTGGCGAAGACCTATTAACAATCGATGGCTTCACGTCAGAAGGACTGACCATCGAATCGCTGGGCTGGGCAATACTTGCCTCGGTGATTATTTCAATCTCCTCTTTCTTCGCTCGAGGAATATTCAAAGTCACCGGGATTCTCTAGAGATCTGAAACTCCAAAGACTTTATCGGCCTAGCTCCAGATAGCTTCTCGAGAAGCTGAGACCGAATGTTTTTAATCCCAAAATCTAAAGAGCCGTCCACCGCTATAGCGGTGTTCTTATAGCTTTTCAAAGAGTGTGAGAACAAGATCGCGTTCGACTCAGCCTTAGAGCTAACCCGCTGAACACTCACCCAGTTTTTCTTTACGGGATTAGCCTTACCCGAAAGATTGGGTACCGGGTCATTGGAGTGCTCGATTGCCATAACCGGTGCCTTGAGGTTTCTAAGTTGGGCAATTGGTGCACCGAAGGTAACCAAACCGGCAGCGATGAAACCGGTCGGGTGCTCGGCAATATTTGCCGCCACCATCCCACCCTGCGAGTGACCGACGAGGATGACCTCGTCGGTGGAATTGATGCCTGCTTGCCTAATAGCAAGCAGCACCGCTTTTTCACTCGCCGCACTCCCCACCGATCCCATGGCTTGAATATTTGATGCCATGTCCAGGGGGTTAGCGGTATCTCCGAAGCCCATGCTTTGAGTTCCTGGGATATAGACAACTGCAGTTTTGGTTCCGGTGGGTCCGGTAAATATATCGATACCGATGGTTGGATCTTGTTTACTCGAAAGCGCCCAGAGCCGATCGAGCATCTTTGTTATCGAATCCGGTCTTGAAGTTGTGCTTTCTGAAACTAAAGTTGCTGAAACATTTCGATCAAGCTCCCAGCCGGCAGAGCTTGCCAGGTTTGAAACTAACCTGGCAAGTTCTGGGACAAAGCTCAGTTCAAAGCGGCGATGGATTTGGGCTTCGGTGCCGAAGTAATTCTCTGAGGCAATCAGGCAGTGGTTGTGTAATCTTTCTAGTTTTTGATGGATGCCGCTTGACGCAACTCGAAACTGCAGTTGGTGGAGGGGATCGGCAAGGAGTAGCTCAAGGGCTGGCCAAGCGGTTAGCTCTTCCGCACAAAGCTTGATTTCAAATGCCACCCGTTCAATTTCTTCACGGGTGGCAACAATGTCAGGGTTGCCCCCGTAAGAGTCAAGACTCACCAGTTCAGTGAGTGCTGTAAGGCCAGAAGTTCACTCTCGAGTGAGCCCAGAGTGCTTGCAAGGGTTGTCGCAGCACTTCCTATCCAAAGACCTTGGGCAGGTCTTGCAAGCCTCAGGCGATTGAGGGCCTGTTCGATTTGAAGAAGGATTTGTTCCATGTTGAACACTTTGCGCCAGATTTGACTTGGATTGGGAGCTATTTACAAAACTGTTGAAAGCTTGAGCCCGCAAATTTTTCCCATCTACGGCAGAATAGATACGTGAGCCTTTCCTTTCAGCCGCTAAGTCCGCTTGATGGCCGCTACGCATCCCAGGTTCAAGAGCTCTCACTATTTCTTTCTGAAGCAGGACTTAACCGCGCAAGAATCCAAGTTGAGATCGAGTGGTTAATTCTGATTGCCAACAAGGAGCTGTTTGGAAGAGACCGCTACATCACCGAAGAACAGGCCCGAAGACTAAGGTCTTCAGTTGATTACTTCAGCGATTCGGACGTTGCCAAACTTGCAGACACCGAGTCCAGAACCAAACACGATGTCAAGGCTGTTGAATACTTTGTTCGCGACAAGCTCACCGAAATCGACCGAGAAGATCTTCACGAGCTAGCTCACTTCGCTGCAACTAGCGAAGACATTAACAACCTCGCCTATGCGCTGATCATCAAAGATGCGGTGAAAAAAGTTTGGTTGCCAAAGGCCAAACAAATTATTGCTTCGCTTACCGAACTGGCCAATTCTTACGCGGCAGTTCCAATGCTTTCTAGAACCCACGGTCAGCCGGCAACCCCAACCACCATGGGTAAGGAAATTGCGGTCTTTGCTCACCGACTCTCTCGTCAAATAAAGCGCATCGAAAATACTTCTTACCTTGGAAAGTTCTCCGGTGCCACCGGAACTTACTCGGCTCACGTGGTCGCGTTGCCAGATGCCAACTGGCCAGAGCTTGCTGCTGAGTTGGTGCAATCACTGGGCCTTGAGTTTAATCCGCTAACCACCCAAATCGAATCACACGACTGGCAAGCGGAGCTATACGCGGGCGTTGCCCACTTCAACCGAATTGTTCATAACCTTGCAACCGATTTCTGGAGCTATATCTCGATTGGCTATTTCAAACAGATTCCAGTTAAGGGCGCAACCGGTTCTTCGACCATGCCACACAAAATCAACCCGATCAGGTTTGAAAATGCCGAGGCCAACCTCGAAATCTCAAATGCGCTGTTTGATGTGATGGCTTCAACGCTGGTGACCTCGCGCCTACAAAGAGATCTAAGCGATTCTTCAACCCAAAGAAACATTGGTGTGGCCTTTGGCCACTCATTGCTTGCCTTAGACAACATCGCTCAGGGACTAACACAAATAGAAGTTGCCGAGTCGGTAATGGCAGCAGACTTGGCCGAAAACTGGGAAGTATTAGCCGAGGCAATTCAAACTGTGATTCGTGCTGAGGTGGCCTCAGGTCGCTCCAAGATTTCTAATCCATATGATCTGCTGAAGGATTTGAGCCGCGGTAAGAGATTAACCCGCGAAGACCTTGCGAACTTTATTTTGAAGTTAGATATCGAACAAGCCGCCAAAGACCGCCTGCTTGTTTTGTCCCCGAAGGATTACATCGGGCTTGCCATAAAGCTTGCTCAACAGCGCTAGCTGACTGAGGCTTTTTGTTGGCCTAAAGATTAAATTAGCTCAGCACCTGTTTGTCAGGATCGTTGTTGTTGTCTGGGACCATCATCGCCATGGTTGAGATAAACACCAATGAAACAATGAATGTCAGTCCTCCCCAGATAAGAGCTGATTCAACCATTCGAACGCCGAAGTAAACCAACACTCCAACAAACACTCCAGCAACAGCTGACAGGGTCAAAAAGTTAGTCACTTTGGTTTTTTTAGGCATGTCTCAAGCCTAAAGCTATTTCTTTGGTGTTGCCGCTGAGATACCTAAGTGGGTGCCGGATAGCACAAGGTAAGCACCGAAGAAGCCAACCGCTGAAACGATATCGAGCGGCGCGATCAAAAAAAGTACTCCAAGAAGCAGTCCAAAGCCCGCGTTCAAAAGACTGTCTTTGCCCATGCGGGTTTTGAATCCCTCGCGACGAGCAAGATAAAGCTCAAAAGATCCGGCTATTAATCCCCAGCCGGTCACTAGGTATATGAACGCCAGCTGCTGCGAAACCGGATCAGTTTCCGGCACCAGGATGGCCAGTAATCCGATGATAAAAGATGCCACGGTTAGTGGCATGTTCTCAACCGCAGTTAGACCCTTGCCCCAAACACCAGTTCCGATTGCATTTAATACCGCATAGCCAAGACCAAAGATTGCAAGGGCAACTAATCCAGTTGCTGCCGAGTGAGATTGGTTAAAGGTGATGAAGATTCCAACCGCAAAAGAAATTGCCGCCCGAAGGGCCAAAACAATTTTCATTGCTAGGCCTTCATGTTGACAAAGCGCGAGTAGTTACCCTGGAAGGCAACCACCACGGTTCCGGTTGGTCCCGATCGCTGCTTGGCCAAAATCAAGTCACCTTCACCGGCTCTTGGGTGTTCCGGGTCTCCGATTGCTTCGCGGTGAAGCAAGATAACAACGTCGGCGTCCTGCTCCAAAGATCCGGATTCACGAAGGTGGGAAATTTCAGGCTTTTTGTCTTTGGTCTGCTCGGCTTGACGGTTTAGCTGCGAGAGTGCAACAACTGGAATGTTTAGCTCCTTGGACAAAAGCTTTAGTGCACGAGAGAACTCCGAAACTTCCTGCTGACGTGATTCAACTTTTTTACCCGAGGTAAGAAGCTGCAGGTAGTCAATCACGATCATCTTTAGTCCCACGCGCTGGGCAAGACGACGGCACTTGGCTCTAATTTCAACCAGGGTCATGTTCGGTGAGTCATCGATATATAGCGGCGCATCGTTGATGCGACCTCTTACCTGTGCAAGCTTGGTCCAGTCAGAGTCTGCGATGTTTCCCTTACGCATTGACTGCAAAGGAATTGAAGATTCTGCCGAGAGCATACGCATCGCGATTTCTGCTCTACCCATTTCGAGGGAGAAGAAGAGAGTCGACTTACCTTGAGCAATCGCTGCGTTTCTTGCAATGTCAAGAGCAAAAGTTGACTTACCCATCGCAGGACGAGCTGCAACAATGATTAGCTGTCCGGGGTGGAAACCGTTAGTCAAGGCGTCGAGCTCTGTGAAACCAGTTGGAACACCAACTAGATCGCCGTCTTTGTTTTGTGCAGCTTCGATTTCGGCAATCGCGGCTTCGATTGAATCACTCAGTGCTACGTAGTCTTCACTGGCACCGGACTGTGTTACGCGGTAGACATCTTCTTGGGCTTGGTTAACTAGATCTTCAACTTCACCCTCGTTGGCGTATCCAAGTTGTGCAATGCGTGTTCCAACTTCAACCAGTCTTCGAAGGGTTGCCTTTTCAGAAACAATTTTTGCGTAAAAAGAAGCATTGGCTGCGGTTGGAACGGTGGAAGTTAAAGTGTGCAGATAATCTGCACCGCCTGATCGAACTAAGCTTCCGGTTTTTACAAGTTGATCTGTGACCGTAATGACGTCGGTTGGTTCACCGGTTCCGTAAAGAGTAAGAAGTGCATCAAAAATAATTTGGTGCTTCGGCGCATAAAAATCTCCGCCGTACACATATTCAAATACTTCAGCAACTGCTTCTTGAGAAATTAACATCGCACCAAGAGTGGACTGCTCTGCGAGCAGATCATGAGGTAGCACTCGGTCTGTGGATCGCCCCGGTTCTACCGGTAGTACGGGCGCCAAAGACATCTGTTGCTCCTAAAGGTGGTGGTAATAGCTTGTCTAGCATCCACCACGGACAAACCCTTAGAAAGCCGCGGTGTGCATAACACTGTGGATAACTCGGGGAAAACACTCTAATAAACCCTCGAAAAGTGTTGAAACTGCTGTGGAGAGACAAAATCTTTTGAAGCTACAGCCCAATCAAACACAGGGTTTTAGTTGTTGATAACTAATTCATAGCAAACTCTCAAGATAACCCTGAGGGTTGTGGATAAGCATGCCAAACCTAATGAAATTAGGGGGTTAACCGCAGGTTATCCACAGTGTGAGCATTTGTCGAAAGTTCAGGCATTGTTCACAACATCCGTGAGCGCGATCGGGCGGGGTCAGGAGGGGCCCAAAAGAATTTGATTAGGAAATGACTAAACCCCAGACCAAAGGCCTGGGGTTTAGCTCAATGCTTTAAAAGGTTTTACTTCTTAGCAACAACCTTCAGCTTGATGGTGGCAACCATGTCACCGTGCAGACGCACGGTGGCTAGGTATTCGCCAACTGAGCGAATTGGGTTTGGAATTTCAACCTTGCGCTTATCAATTGATCCGATGCCTGCTTCAGCAACAGCTGCGGCGATGTCGCCAGTCTTAACTGAACCAAATAGTCGTCCGCCAACTCCAGCTTTCACTGTGAGCTTGACTGAAGCCTCTTCGAGGCGAGCCTTTAGGACTTGCGCTTCTTCGACTGTTGCTAGCTGACGTGCGTCGCGAGCAGCTCGGATGGAGGTCACTTGCTTTTCGCCACCCTTGCTCCAGGTGACAGCAAAGCCGCGGGGAAGTAAGTAGTTGCGGGCGTAGCCGTTCTTAACTTCAACGACGTCGCCTGCAGCACCAAGTCCTGAGACCTCGTTGGTGAGAATGATTTTAGACATGTCTTTGCTCCTTAGCGGCCAGCACCGGCGTATGGCAAAAGAGCCATTTCGCGTGCGTTCTTGATTGCGGTTGCGATGAGGCGCTGTTCCTGAACAGAAACACCGGTGATTCGACGGGCGCGAATCTTGCCGCGGTCTGAGATGAATTTTCTCAGTGTGGCAACGTCTTTGTAGTCGATGATTCCGACTTTCATGAATTTAACCGGAGCTAGTTTGTCTAGCTTCGAGTTACGAGTTGGTTTACGACGTGGGTCGGTTTTTCCAGCCATTTTATTTTTCTCCGTTTCTAAACTTTAAAAAGGTGTGTCGTCTGATGCGGGAGCACCCGGGTTTGCCCAGCCGTCATCGGCCTTTGCGGCAGCAGGTGCTGCCGGGGTGTTGGCCCAGGGATCAGCCTGAACCTGTGCGGGGGATCCTTCGCGAGCGCGACGGGTCACGCTTGCCGTTGCATAACGAAGTGAAGGACCGATTTCTTCAATCTCAACCTCTAGTGAAGCTCTGGCTTCACCAGATGCAGCAGTGTAAGCAGAAGGTGCCTTTAGGCGACCTGTTACAACAACACGGGAGCCTTTGGTAAGTGACTGAGCTACGTTCTCGGCAAGTTCACGCCAAGCGGTGCAGCGCACCCAAACAGTTTCGCCATCTTCCCAAGCATTGGTCTGACGGTTCATCGTGCGAGGAGTTGATGCAACTCTTACGCTTGCAACCGCTACCCCTCCTTGGGTGTAACGAAGTTCCGGGTCGTCGGCAATGTTGCCAACTACGGTGATTGTGACTTCTCCGGCCATGATTACTCCGCTACCGCTTCTGCTACTTCAGTAGCTTCTGCTGGTGCATCGGAAGCTGCATCGGTCTTGGATTCTGAACGCTTAGAAGCAGGCTTGTCGGAAGAGTCTTTTCTTGGACCCTTGCGAGCTGGGCGCTCGGATGGCTTCTCGGCGACGTATTCGATTGGAGTGATTGAGAACTGAACGTCCTCGGCGCGAAGCACCTTAGTACGCATGACAGCCTCGGAAAGATTTAGCTGACGGTCAAGCTCGATGACGGCATCTGAAGGAGCAGTCATGTTGATAACCGCGTAGATACCTTCGGTATTTTTCTGGATTTCGTAAGCCAAGCGGCGTCTTCCCCAGATGTTCATGGCATCTACGGTGCCCTTGGCAGCGGTGATGACCTTGAGGAATTTTTCGATGGATGGCTCTACAGTTTTTTCTTCAACCGACGGGTCGAGAATAACCATGAGTTCGTACTGATGCATAGCTAACCCACCTCCTTTGGACTAGAGCGGCCATGGACTTTCCATGACAGGAGGGTATAAATGACATCTTTGAGGCCCCAACAATCGGGGCAACTTCACAAGCTTAGCCCTTCGGCCACCACTCAAGCAAGCGCTTTTTGGCTTCCTCGGGGCCCAGTGGGCCATTCTCGATTCGGAGCTCGAGCAAGTATTTATAGGCCTTGCCGACCTTTGGGCCTGCCGGGATATCGAGGATTTCCATGATTTCCTCACCGGTTAGATCAGGTCTCATGGCGTTTAGTTCTTCCTCGGCCATTACCTTCTCTATGCGCGCCTCGAGATCGTCGTAGGCGTGGGAGAGAATCTCGGCCTTTCGCTTATTGCGGGTCGTGACGTCCGAGCGAGTCAGGATATGCAACCGAACCAATTGCTCGCCGGCGTCACGAACATACCTTCTTATGGCGGCATCGGTCCAGGCTTGATCGCTATAGCCAAAGAACCTCAAATGAAGCTCAACAAGCAAGGCAACTGCCTTTATGGTGTCGTTATCAAACTTGAGTTCCTTCATGCGCTTTTTGGCAAGCTTTGCACCGACCACGTCGTGGTGGTAAAAACTCACCGCACCACCTGGTTCGAGCTTTCTGGTGGCGGGTTTTCCAATATCGTGCAACAAAGCTGCAAATCTTAAAACAAAGTCCGGCTCTAAACCGTAGTCTTTCTCGTAGTCGATGGCCTGCTCAACAACTGTGAGGGTGTGCTCATAGACATCCTTGTGGTGGTGGTGCTCATCAACCTCTAGCTTCAGTGCTGGAAGCTCCGGCAAAACTATTTCAGCTAAGCCGGAATCAACCAAAGCTTCGAGACCCCTTCTTGGAAATGCACCAAGCATGAGCTTTTGAAGCTCTGCTTGGATCCGCTCAGCGGAGATGATGCTCATGCGCTCACGCATGGCACCCATTGCTTCAAAGGTTTTCGGTTCTATTTCAAATCCCAGTTGAGAAACAAATCTTGCACCCCGCATCATGCGAAGTGGGTCGTCTCCGAAGGAGTCCTCTGGTGCTCCTGGAGTTTTTAGCACCTGATCCATCAGGTCCCTAAGTCCTCCGAAGGGATCAACAAAGACTCGCTCGGGAAGCCGAAGCGCCATTGAGTTCACCGTGAAGTCGCGGCGCTTTAGGTCTTCAACCAAATCGGTTCCGAAGCGAACTTCTGGTTTTCTGGAATCTTTATCGTAGGCGTCGGTTCGGTAGGTGGTGATTTCAATTTGGTCGTCGCCGATCCGACAACCGATGGTTCCGAATTCTTTCCCGATTTCCCAGTGGGTATCGACTTTGCCTTTGATGAGCTGAAGTATTTGATCCGGGGTGGCATTTGTTGTTAGGTCAACATCCGGTGCTTTTCTTCCAAGAATTGCGTCCCTTACCGGGCCTCCGACTAGGGCAAGTTCAAAACCGGCACTTGAAAACAGTTCACCGAGCTTTGTTAGTAAAGCGGTCGAGGTGACCTGCTCTAGGTTTTTCATTGCGTCGGCGGTTTCCATCGCTACCAGCTTGCCATAATCGCCTTGCTATCAAGGGTTCAAGCCTTCCCCGCAGGCGCGAATTACTTGGAGGTTAGAGTAGAAAGATGGAATCCAAATCAGGTAGCTCCGAGGTATCGGCTGGCGGATTTGTGATTTCCAGCTCCGATGGTTCCCTCGTTGCATTGATGGCCAGGTTTAATCGCGGTGGCAAACTTGAGTGGTGCATACCCAAAGGTCACCTAGAAGCTAACGAGACAAACGAGCAGGCTGCCCTTCGGGAAGTGTTTGAAGAAACCGGCCTTCAGGCCAAGATAATTGAATACCTTGGTGAGGTGAGCTACCAGTTCATTCAAGGTGGGAAGAGAGTCAATAAAACAGTTCACGTCTATCTGATGGAACAAACCGGTGGAGAGCTCAGCTTCGATAAAGATCCCCATAAAGAAGCCAGTGAATTGGAGTGGGTGCAGGTTTCTGAGCTTCTTACTAGGCTTTCTCATAGCAACGAACGTCGTATCGCCAAGATGGCAGTAGAACTTATTGAGGCCCGCAGTTGAAAAAAGTAGCTCTGGTGATAATCGTTGGGCTGGCCGCATCCTTAGGGCTAGCGGCCATGCCGGCTCTTTCAACCGAGCTCACCGAAACCGATACCGGTGAAATAGCCATTGTTAAAGGCTCGAACATAAACCTGGTGTCTCGTGAGTCGAGCTTTCCGGTTCCGGTGACTAATACTCTCCCCGGTGAAGTTCGGGTGATCGTTAATTTGCAGTCCAGCTCCCCCAAAGTCGTGGTTGAAGACTCCACCATCCAGCTGATAATCCCAGCCGGAACCACCATGAATGCCCAGTTTCCAATTCGAGCAATTGGAAGTGGTGACGTGGTGATGGTGGCTTGGTTAACAGCGCTTTCGGGAACAGAGCTAGGTAAACCGGTGCCGATAAAACTCACCGTAAACCCCGATATCGAAACTGCGGCAATAGTGTTGTTTTTGAGCTTCGTAGCAGTGCTGATTGTGATTGGAACAATCAGAACACTGAGACGAAGAAAAACTTCTTAAGGATTTTTTCATGGGTGTTGCCAGATCTTCGATCATCATGGCCGGTGGCACCATCGCCTCTAGAATCCTAGGTTTTATTAGAACCGTTGTTCTGGCGCTAACAATTGGAGTAACAACAGATGCGGCCGACGCCTTTGGCGTCGCGAATCAATTACCCAATAACGTCTATGCGATTATCGCCGGTGGTGTCTTATCGGCCGTCCTGGTGCCACAGATTGTTAAAGCCAGAGCCCACAAAGACGACGGACACGGCTACATCGACCGCTTACTAACTCTTGCCATTACGGTCTTTGCTTTAGTGACAATCGCCGCCACCTTGGCGGCGCCCTTTTTGGTTTCCATATACACAACCGGCTGGTCTGATGCGCAACTAGCACTTGCAACAGCCTTTGCCTACTGGTGCCTACCGCAGCTATTTTTCTACGGCCTTTACTCGATGCTCGGCGAGGTTCTTAACGCAAGAAGTTACTTCGGTCCTTTTATGTGGGCTCCGGTACTTAGCAACCTGGTTGGACTAATCGGTTGGGTTAGCTTTCTAGTTATCTTTGGCGCTGACCCAACGGGAGAGCGAACAGTTGACCAGTGGTCCCAGGCCGAGATTGCGCTGTTGGCGGGATCTTCAACCCTGGGTGTAATGGCGCAGGCTTTTATATTGTTTTTCTTCTGGAGAAAAATTGGAATCAGATTCTCCTTTAACTTCTCCTGGAGGGGGGTCGGACTTCGTCCGGCCATTAAGGCTGCCAGTTGGTCACTGGCGATGGTTTTGGTTTCGCAAATCGGTGGGCTGGTGCAAACAGTTGTTGCATCCCGTGCGGTTGCCGACCGAGGAGAGGGACCCGCGATTGCATCGATTGCAGCGATGGCAATCGCGTGGCTTATTTTTATGCTTCCGCACTCGGTCGTAACTGTTTCGGTTGCAACGGCGTATTTCACCAAGATGAGTGAGCACGTTCAGAAAAAGCAAATGCATTTGATGAAGGCCGATCTTCGATCGGCCCTAAGAATTGTTGTTCTGGTGAACATGTTCTCATCCATCGCCTTGATACTTCTTTCCTTGCCGGTGGCAAGAGTGTTCGTTGGGGAGTTTGACTCAACTGTTGCGCTTGGCAACGTTTTGTTCGCAACCATGTTTGGGCTTATTCCTTTCGGAATGGTGTTTATGTTCCAGCGCGCTTTCTACGCGCTGGAAGATACCAGGACACCTTTTGTTTTTACCTCGGTACAGATTGCTTTTCACATCGCAGGTTCGATCTATCTGTTTTTCAACATGGAGTCACAATTTTTGGTTATGTCCCTTGCGGGACTAACCAGCCTGACCATATCTATCCAGGCACTAACTGCCTATCTTCTGCTTCGCCGGAGAATCGGCGAGATTGGGGCAGCTCCTAAGGGTCATGCCTTGACCCTTAGGGTGATCGTTGCTGGAATCGTGACCTTTGTGGTTGGAACCGCATCGGTAGTTGGTTTGGGTGGCATTGGCGAGGACAGCTTCGCCATTGACAGCATTGCCGGTGCGGTGGGGGCAATCTTTCTGGCGGGGATGGCAATGCTTATTAGCTACCTGTTAACCCTGAAGCTCCTGAAGGTTCCAGAGATAGACACCGCCCTGGATGGGATTGCTGGAATACTCCGTCGCTAAGCTTGGTTGTTGGCTGTGAGGGCCAAAAGCCCAAGTTAGACAAGTTTGGAGAGTGCCAAGTTGCGCGAAGTAATCATCATTGGATCCGGCCCCGCCGGATACACCGCAGCCATATATGCGGCCAGAGCTGGACTAAAGCCGCTCATGATCGCTTCCAGCGTTGAGCCAGGTGGCGAGCTGATGAAGACCACCGATGTTGAAAACTACCCGGGTTTCCCAGATGGACTACTGGGCCCAGATCTAATGACCAAGTTCCAAGAACAAGCCGAAAGATTCGGCACTGAGGTCATGCTGCAAGACGTTGTTGAGGTTGACCTAAAGGCCAACCCAAAGATTGTTAAGTGTGGCAACGGAGAAGTCTTTGAAGCTAAGGCAGTTATCTTGGCAACCGGTGCTGCCTACCGAGAGCTAGGCCTACCAAACGAAAAGGCCCTTTCTGGCCACGGCGTTAGCTGGTGTGCGACCTGCGATGGTTTCTTCTTTAGAGAAAAAACCATTGCGGTGGTTGGTGGTGGCGACTCGGCCATGGAAGAAGCGCTGTTTTTGACTCGCTTCGCGAGCAAGGTTTATGTGATTCACCGTCGCGACACCCTGAAGGCTTCGAAGATCATGCAGGACCGCGCCAAGGAAAATCCAAAGATTGAGTTTGTCTGGAACAAGGGTGTTGAGGAACTGCTCGGGGATCCTAAGTTGACCGGTGTGAAGCTAAAGGACACTGTGACGGGCGAGATCTCACAAATGGACCTGGACGGACTATTTATTGCTATCGGTAATGACCCGAGGGTTTGGTTGGTTGAGAACCAGCTTGAGCTCACGGAAGAAAAGTTCATCAAGGTTGATGGCAGATCTTCAAAAACAACAATCGAGGGCGTGTTCGCCTGCGGCGATGTTATTGACCCCACCTACCGTCAGGCAATTACCGCTGCCGGTTCTGGTTGCGTTGCAGCCCTTGACGCCGAGCACTACATCTCGACACACTAGAAAGTAAATCGAAGGAGAATAGCCATGTCAGCCAAGAACGTCACAACAGCATCCTTCCAGGCCGATGTCCTGGATAACCCAAAGCCAGTGATGGTTGATTTCTGGGCGGAGTGGTGCGGGCCGTGCCGCATGGTTTCTCCGATCCTCGATGAGATTGCCGCTGAGTATTCGGACAAGATCGACATCGTTAAAGTAAACGTCGACGAAGAGCCTGAGCTTGCAATGAAGTATGGCGTCACCGGAATTCCGATGATGGCAGTTTTCCAAGGTGGAGCAATAGCGAAGCAAATGGTTGGTGCTCGTCCGAAGGTAGCAATCGTCGAGGACTTAGCTTCTTTCCTGGCATAGCTAGAATTGTGGGAAACCTGATTTCCCCAAACGAAGTGAGTCATGCCCAAACCAGAAGGTGAAAGATTCGATCACTGGATCGATAGCTACGCCAAGCGCGCTGGTTCACTTTCAGTTTCCGAGGTTCGTGCGCTATTCGCCGTGGTCTCAAGACCAGAGGTTGTCTCCCTAGCCGGAGGCATGCCAAATGTTTCTTCTTTGCCAAAAAAGCTAATCACCGAAAGCTTTGAAAAGCTCATTAGCAAAAAAGGGGACATGGCTTTGCAATATGGCGGTGGCCAGGGGGATATCACCCTTCGGGAACAAATTCACGACATCATGGCCCTCGAAGGAATTCACTCGAGCGTTGAAGACCTAATTGTGACAACCGGTTCCCAGCACGGACTTGAACTACTAGCCGGTTTATTTCTGGACGAGGGCGATGTTGTTATCGCCGAGGGTCCTTCCTATGTTGGAGCACTGGGTATCTTCCGGCACTACCTTGCCGAGGTTGAGCACGTTTATACCGATGATGACGGCATGTCACCGGCGGCCCTCGAAGAGTCAATCGCGAAGCTTAAAAAAGCCAACAAGAAGATAAAGCTTTTGTATTTGGTTCCAGCCTTTGCTAACCCTTCTGGTGTGACGCTATCGAACAAAAGAAGACCAGAGATATTGGCAATTGCCAAGCGGAACAACATATTGGTTGTTGAGGATAACCCCTACGGGCTTTTGTATTTTGATAAAAAGCCTCCCAAGGCGTTGCGCTCGATGGATGATGATGTCATCTATCTCGGCTCCTTTTCTAAGATCTTGGTTCCGGGCTTTAGGGTTGGCTACGTTCTTGCACCTCCCCCGATTAAAGAGAAGCTGGTTCTGGCTCAAGAGTCAGCGATTTTATGCCCGAGTGCTTTTTCTCAGATGCTGGTCTCGGAGTATCTGGCAACTGCCGACTGGCAAAGCCAGGTTGACACCTTTAGGGGTGTCTATAAAGAACGTAAGGATGCGGCCCTTCGGGCCATGAAGGAATACCTTCCTAGCCTTAAGACCACAAAACCAGACGGTGGTTTTTACCTCTGGGTTGATTTACCCGATGGCCTTGACTCCAAGGCAATGCTCCCACTGGCAGTTAAAGAGCTGGTTGCTTATACGCCGGGAACTGCTTTTTATGGTGATGGTCAGGGCAAGAACAAACTTCGAATCTGCTATTCCTTCCCGGAACCTGAGCGCATAGATTTAGGCATCAAGAGATTGAGCAACGTCATCAACTTGCAACTTGAGCTTCAACAAACCTTCGGAAAGGGCTAGGCCATGATTCCAAAGTCGAAACTGGCGGGCAAGCTAAAGATCGTGGTTTTGGCTGGGGGAATCTCCCACGAGCGGGACATCTCCTTGAAATCAGGCCGAAGGGTTGCCGATGCCCTGATCGAAAAAGGTGCCCAGGTTGTTATGCGGGAGCCCGATCACGAGCTTCTTGAAAACCTCAAAAAAGACAAGCCGGACGTTATCTGGCCGGTGCTTCACGGCGCCAGCGGCGAAGACGGTGCCCTTCGGGACATCCTTGCCCTAACCGGCATTCCTTTTGTTGGGGCCAATGCCGACTCGGCCAAGCTGGCCTGGGATAAGTCAATTGCCAAGATCTTGGTTTCAAGAAGCGGAATCCAAACCCCGGCGTCGATTACCTTGCCACGTGAAACATTCAAAGAACTCGACGCCGAGTCGGTTCTAAAGCTGGTGGCCAAGTCATTGGCCTTGCCGGTTGTTGTCAAGCCCGCAAGGTCCGGTTCTGCGCAGGGGGTCACGATTGTCAAAAAGCATGACCAGCTGAACCAGGCCATGATCGACGCCTACGTTTATTGCGATGTTGCAGTGATTGAGGACTTTGTCGAAGGAACCGAGCTTGCCATCGGCGTGATTGATTTGGGGGCTGGGCCAATTGCGCTACCGGCAGTCGAAATTGAGCCACGCTCGGGACACTTCGGATTCGAGGAAAGATATGTTGCCGGCGAGACTGATTATTTCGTCCCGGCCAGGTTGTCCAAGTCCGTTTCGGCCAAGGCCGCCAAGGTGGCAATTGATGCCCACGTGGCCCTAGGGCTTCGTCACCTTTGCCGGGTGGATATGATCATCGACTCCAAGGGTGTGCCCTGGTTTTTAGAGGCGAATGTTTTACCCGGTCTAACAGAGACTTCTTTGTTGCCGCAGGCAATACTTGCCGAGGGTTCAACCCTGGGCGATGTTTACTACTCGCTCGCGCAAGCTGCCCTTAGGGGTCGCGGCTAGTTCTTTTTCTTGTAACCGATTTCGCCGAGAATCCGGTTCAGGTCGGCAACGGTTGCAAACTCAATAACCAGTTGACCTTTTTTGCGACCCAAAACAATCTTCACTTTGGTGTTTAGTTGATCGCCAAGTCCATCGGCCATCTCTTTCAGTAAATCCTGCTTGGTGCCCTGCTTTATCTTTGGCTTCTTAGCCGCTGGCTTATCGAAGCCAACGAGCTCTTCCAAAGAGCGAACCGACAAACCTTCGTTGACGGTTTTGGTTGCAAAGTATTCCATTCGCGATGAATCGGTCGCACCAAGAATTGCCCTTGCGTGACCGGCCGATAAAACTCCGGCTGCAACTTGACGCTGCACGCTGGCTGGAAGTTTCAAAAGTCTGAGTGTGTTGGTGATCTGCGGACGCGATCTTCCGATTCGGTCGGCAAGTTGTTCTTGAGTAATTCCAAAATCTTCTAACAGTTGCGCATAAGCACTTGCTTCTTCGAGTGGGTTTAGGTCGCTCCGGTGCAAGTTCTCAAGCAGCGCATCGCGAAGCATGTTTTGGTCTTCTGTTTCACGGATAACTGCAGGGATCTTTTTAAGCCCTGCTTCTTTGGAGGCGCGAAGTCTTCGCTCGCCCATGATTAGTTCGTAAGAGCCCTCTTTAATTTCGCGAACCACGATTGGCTGCAAAACACCGAGTTCGCGAATTGAGTGAACCAGTTCTTTAAATGCTTCCGGTTCAAAAACCGATCTTGGCTGCTTGGCGTTTGGAATAATTGCAGTCACGTCGAGGTGACCAAAGCGTGCACCTGGAACGGTTGCAAGCGCAGGTTCCTTGGTTCCGCCGGCGGGAAAGAAAACATCAACTGGTCGCTCTGTTGACTTATCCGATGTTGGGATTAGTGAGCCGATACCTCGACCGAGTCCGCCTTTTTTCTCAGCCACGTTTTGCTCCTCTGTTTGCCATTTCAATTGCCGCTTCCATATATGCAATTGCACCGGGTGATGAATGATCGTAAGAGATAACTGTTTTTCCGTAACTTGGTGCTTCGGAAACTCGAACCGATCTTGGAATGATTGTGTTTAAAACTTGATCTGGAAAATGCAACTTCACTTCGTCGGCAACTTGGGAGGCTAATTTGGTCCGGGAGTCGTACATTGTAAGGAGAATGGTCGAAAGTTCGAGTAAAGGGTTAAGGTGTTTCTTAATCATCTCGATTGACCGAATCAGCTGAGAAAGACCCTCGAGAGCGTAGTACTCACACTGGATCGGAATCAAAACTTCCTTGGCGGCGACAAAAGCGTTCACGGTCAGAAGCCCCAAAGAAGGGGGGCAGTCGATCAGGACGTAATCCGGCGGAGTCATGCTGGTGTTGATGTAAGTCTCGATCGCGGTGCGAAGTCTTTGTTCTCTGGCAACCAGTGAAACAAGTTCGATTTCGGCTCCGGCCAAGTGAATGGTGGCTGGAACGCAGGTCAGTCCCGGGCGCTCTTGAGAAACCTGAATGACTTTCTCAAGCGGAACATCGTCGATCAACACCTCGTAAATGCTCTTGATTTCGGCGTGGTGATCGATTCCTAGCGCGGTTGATGCGTTGCCCTGCGGATCCAGGTCAATAACCAAAACCGAGAGGCCCTTGGAGGCCAAGGCGGCAGCCAAATTGACTGTTGTGGTGGTCTTTCCGACCCCGCCTTTTTGGTTTGAGATGGTAATTATTCGTGTTTCCGAAGGTTTTGGCACATTTTGGGCACCTACGGTCTCAAGTCGACGAGAGTTCTCCACAAGCTCTCGCGCGAGTGGGGTATCGGCAAAATCGGCTAGATCTCCAGTTAAATCATTGGGGTGTTTCACGTGAAACCTCAGTTATTTCAGGGTTCTCCACAACCCAGCCGGTGGGTTGGGGAGAACTTTCTTCGCGGCCATTGGGAAAGCCTAGGCCAGCCACAACCGACGGCTTTGTCACGCTGGTTTCTTCTGCTGGCTGATCTGACATTTATTTCTCCCCTGAAGAATCTAGCTTAGTTTTTACAACAGATGTGGGCTCAGCCAAAAACTTTTCTCCACAAATCACAATCTCAAAACCCGAGATTTTGAGCTTTTTTTGAAGCTTCTTGGCGGCCTCAATTTCCTCTGCTGCCTTCGATCCCTTCAGGGCAATAACCCTGCCCCCGGGCTTCAATAGTGGAACACAAAGCCTCAGAAGTTTATCTAGGGCGGCGACGGCTCTGGCCGTCACAACATCAAACTGACCCCCCTCGATATCCTCGGCTCGGGCCCTAACAACCTCAACGTTTTCAAGGCCCAGTTCCTGGACTACCTCCTGGAGCCAGCTGGCCCTTCGGTCCATAGGCTCAATTAGAACAAAATCGGTCTCTGGGGCGGCAATTGCCATCGGTATTCCAGGCAGTCCTGCCCCGGAGCCCACGTCAGCCACCAGCTCCCCTTCACTTACCATTTCAGCCACCACGGCTGAGTTCAGGATGTGTCTGGACCAGATCTTATCTAGTTCCCTGGGGCCCAAAAGGCCCAGTTCATCGCTGTCATTGGCCAGTTTTTGGGCATATCCCCTAGCCAACTCAATCTGAGAACCAAAGATCGCCTCAGCGGCCTCGGGTTCAGCCTCGAAATGTTTCACGTGAAACTATTCAGGTTTTGAGATGACGATGTGGCGATCGCGGCCTTCGCCCTCAGATTCTGAGTAGAGCCCGGCTTCGGCAATCAGGTCGTGAGCGAGCTTTCGCTCGTATGAGCTCATTGGCTTCAGGTGCTGGGGTTCGCCGGTGTCGTTGACTTTGTCGATGAACTTGGAGACCGCCTTGGTGAGCTGATCGATCTTGGCCTGACGGGAACCGCCCACGTCCAGAATCAGCCTGGAGTAGCTCGAGGTCTTCACCTGAACGGCCAGCCGGGTTAGCTCCTGAAGAGCCTCCACGGTGTCCGGGTGGGAGATTAGGTCTAGGTTGGAGTCTTTGCCTGCGGTGACCGCTAGGTAGGCACGGCCCTCTCGAACGTCGATGTCAATATCGCCGTCCAGGTCAGTTATGTCAAGTAACTCCTCGAGGTAGTCAGCGGCGACGTCGCCCTCTTCCTCTAGCTGCTTGACAGTGAGGTCTTTGCTTGGCTCTAGTTCAGACACTTTTGGCTACCTACTTCTTCTTCTTTTTATTGTCTTTTTTGGCGCGGCTCTTGCCCTTGGGCTGCTCGCGCTGGGTCTTTTCCTCAGCCTCGGCGGCTGCTTTGGCAGCCTCCTCGGCGTCCCTTTTCTCCTGAAGCTCCTTAGGCAGCTTGCCCTTTTTGGCAAGGCGCTCGAGTCTGGCCTGGTAGGCAGGGGAGCCATCGGTTGGCATGTTTCGGATAACGATGAACTGCTGGCCCATGGTCCAGAAGTTCGAGGTTAGCCAGTAGGTGATAACGGCGATTGGGAAGGCAACACCTGAAATCACAAAGATTAATGGGAACACGTATAGCAAGATCTTCTGGGTCTGCATGTATTGGCTGTTCTGAACAGCCGGGTTCTGGTTCTTGGCGATGATCTGCTTCTGAGTGATGAACTGGGAGGCAGACATCAAAAACACCATAATTCCGGCCATGATCTGAACCTGGATGGTGGTGGCGGTCAAGAAGGTTTCGGAGAGCTTGGCCCCAAACAGGGTTGCCTCGGAGAACTGGATGGCAAGCTCGGAGTTCATCGGTCCAACGCCTGATTTTCTGGCCTGAGCATCGTTTAGGGTGAAGAAAAGGCCCATGAAGATAGGGATCTGGACCAGAATCGGAAGGCAAGAAGATAGTGGGTTGGAGCCGGTTCTCTTATAGAGATCCATCTGCTCCTTGGCGAATTTCTCCCTGGAGTCGCGGTCGTTTTTACCCTTGTATTTCTTCTGAAGCTTCTGAAGCTCAGGCTGAACCAACATCATGTTGCGCTGAGACTTGATCTGCTTCACAAACAACGGGATTAGGGCCGATCGAACTACCAGTACCAGCCCGACAATCGATAACACCCAGGCCAAGCCCGATTCGGGTGAGAGCCCGACAAACTCAAAAAGGGAGTGAAAGCTAACCAGAATCAGCTCAATTACCCATTTGATGGGGAATAGTAGGTCCATTGTCTACCCTTCTTTGGGCTTTGTGGCAACAAAGCCGTTTTCTAAAACTACAAATCTCTGGTCGGAGTCCTTGACCTGGTCAATTCCTCCTTGTGACCAAGGGTTGCACCTAACAATCCTTGAGATTGTTAGTGCGCTTCCTAGAATCACCCCTCGCTGCTGGATCTGGCCTAGGCCATATGCCGAGCAGCTCGGGTAATACCGGCACACATCCCCATAAAGGGGGGATATGAACTTTCTATACCCCTTTAGAAACAAAATGACCAGGTTCCTAGGAACCAGCCAAATCGCCCACAAAGTCTTCATCTAGAGCCCTAGAGCCCGATCGAAATCGGATGCTAGGGCCGAAAACTCAAGTTCTGAGCTTCCTGGAAGGGTTCGAATCACAACCTGCGAGCCTTGAGGGAACTGGCTGAGCTTGTCTCTGGCTATGGACCGAAGCCTTCTTTTTAGTTGATTTCGCTTGACGGCTCCGCCGCAAGCTTTGGATACTACAAAGCCGAATCTGATTGGGGATTCTGGCTCTGCAAGCTGGTAACCGACCAGGTGCTTAGTTGAGAGTTTTTTCCCAGATCGCATTACTTTCCGGAAATCTTCCCCTCGAACCAGTCGGTTTGCTCTATTGAGCATGGGGAGCGGTTAGGCCGAAAGTTCTTTGCGACCCTTGCGGCGACGGGCAGCCAAAATGGCACGACCGGCACGGGTTGCCATGCGAAGACGGAAACCGTGGGTCTTGGAACGACGGCGGTTATTCGGCTGGAAAGTGCGCTTGCTCATGTGTTTACACTCCGAGAATCATTGAGGAATCGGGTAAGTGGGCTAAAGGCCTTTTGTTTACTGGGCAGTCGATTCCAAGTACTGCTCAACTACCTAAATCTAGGGCCTTTGGGGGTGTTTGGTCAAGTCGAAAAAGGGTCAATATATTTGAGGTTAAATTGAAAGTTCTACCCACAACTTAATTTGCTATTTGGCCCAGAAATCAGTTGAATACGTAGTTGGGGAATCGACTTTTCCACACCTTCTCCACAAAGTGTATAAGCTGTGGAAAACTACTAGTTCAAGAAGTTAAGGATTTTGGGATGAGCGAGCAAGATGAGGTGGGCCAGCACTGGTCCGCGGTAGTCAATCGCCTGACCGAAAAAAGCACCCTTAGCCCACAACTGATGGGGTTTTTGACCCTGGTCGAGCCCAAGGGGGTCCTTGCGGACACCCTCTATCTTGAGGTGCCCAACGACCTAACTAGAGGCATGCTCGAGCAGCGCATCCGAGCTGACATTCTTGAGGTTTTGCAGGAAAACGCCCTCATGGGAGGACCCACCAACTTTGCTGTTGTGGTGAACCCGGATATCGAGGCCGATCCATCAATTACAGAGACCCCCGAAAACGTCTATCCGATCGGATCGGCTCCTTCGCTTCAGACCGAGGAATACTCCAGGAAAACCGGTGCCGTTGGGGTCCTATTTGACACCCGGTTGAACCCGAAATACAACTTTGACAACTTCGTGACCGGGGGATCTAACCGGTTCGCCCACGCGGCTGCTTTTGCTGTTTCTGAAACTCCGGCCAAGGCTTATAACCCGCTGTTTATTTACGGTGGTTCGGGGCTTGGAAAGACCCACCTTTTGCACGCCATCGGACACTACGCCCTGAACCTGTATCCAAAGATCAAGGTCAGATACGTCTCCTCGGAAGAGTTCACCAACGACTTCATTAATGCCATTCAGAACAACCGAACCTCGTTTTTTCAGGCCGAATATCGAGACATTGACGTGCTTCTGATTGACGATATCCAGTTCCTGCAGGGAAAAGACCAGACCCAGGAGGCTTTTTTCCACACCTTCAACACCCTGCACGATCACAACAAACAGGTGGTTATTACCTCGGATTTGCCGCCCAAGGAGCTAACCGGCTTCGAGGAGCGCATGCTCTCGAGATTCGAGTGGGGTCTAATCACAGACATCCAGGCCCCCGAGCTTGAGACCCGTATCGCCATTTTGAGGAAAAAGGCCGAAAACGAGAAGATAAAAGTCCCGGACGAAATCCTCGAATATATGGCCGCCCGCGTGGCATCAAATATCCGAGAGCTCGAGGGAACCCTAATTCGAGTCACCGCCTTTGCCGCCCTTAACAGGACCCCGGTGGATATGAACCTGGTGACCGCGGTTTTGAAGGACATAGTCCCGTTGGGCGAGGACACTGTAATTGCCCCGAATGACATAATCCAAGAGGTTTCCAGGTATTACTCGATAGGCGCCGATGACCTATTTGGCTCCTCCAGGCAGCAGGCTGTTGCCCAAGCCAGGCAGATTGCCATGTATTTGATCAGGGAGCAGACCAACCTCTCGCTTCCAAAGATTGGGCAGCTGTTTGGAAACCGCGATCACACCACGGTTATGTATGCCAACAAGAAGGTAACCGACTTGATGAAGGAGCGCCGGAGCCTTTATAACCAGGTCACCGAGATTTTGAACAGGGTCAAGCAAAAATCGCGTGGATAACCTGTGAAAAGGTGTGTAAAAAGGTAAAACCGGACACCCAAAGCACTCCTTGGACCAAAAACAACTCACAGCCAGCCGGTTTATCCACAGAGTTATACACAACTGTGTAAACAACTTGCAGGCTTGTAGTTTCGAGTTGTTTATTGGCCAGTAACTAGTTATCCACATTTTCCACAGTGGTTATTGTGATTATTACTTAAATATCTTTTAGAGAGGGTATAACTCTTTAGGAAAAACTTGGGTAAAACCAGACACTAAGTTATGCCAAGATTAAAGACCAAACAGATGGGCAAATATCGTGAAGTTTCAGGTAAATAAGGACGTTCTCAACGAAGCCGTCTCCTTCGCGGTTCGACTATTACCCCAAAGAACAACTTTGCCGATCCTGAGCGGCATCTTGATTGAGGCAGACGCCAACGCCCTAAGACTTTCAGTGTTCGATTACGACACCTCGGCCCAGGTAGAAATAGCTGCCAAAGTCGAAGAATCTGGCCGGGTGCTGGTTTCTGGTCGCCTAATGGCTGAAATTGTTAGCAAACTACCCAACTCATCAGTTGACTTTTCAACCGATGGATCAAAGGTTCAAGTCAATTGTGGCTCGGCGAAATTCTCACTTCTAACAATGCCAATTGATGAGTATCCAAGCCTTCCCGAGATTCCGGCCACAAGTGGCTCGGTATCCGGAGATGACTTTGCAGCAGCTATTTCACAAATCGCTGTTGCAGCTTCAAAAGAAGATGTCACCCCGGTACTTACCACCGTTCTACTTGAAACCACAAAAGAAAACATTTCCCTTGTTGCAACCGACAGATACCGAGTTGCAATTCAAGACATCTCCTGGAAATCCTCTGGTTCGTCAACCGAAGCCAGCGCCCTGATTCCAGCCAAGACACTTCAAGAAATTGCCAAAACATTTGCCAACCAGGGTGAGATATCAATTTCCATCAACCCAACCGATGACAAAAACCTAATCGCCTTTAAAGCAAACAATCGGTCTGTCACCTCTCGCCTGATAAAAGGCAACTTTCCAGCAGTCAAAACCCTATTTCCAGAAAAGATTGAAAACTTTGCAATTGTGAACACCCAAGATTTGATGGACTCAACCAGGCGAGTGTCACTTGTTTTGGAGCGCGAGAGCCCGATCAAATTTAGCTTTGGATCACAAGAGCTAAACCTCGAGGCCGCCGGGGGAGAAACCGCTCAAGCAACCGAATCGATCAATGTTCAGCTAACGGGATCCGATGTTGTTGTTTCCCTGAAGCCACAATTTTTGATTGATGGGCTAGCCGGGGTCAAAACCGAGTTTGTAAAAATCGGTTTCACAAACAGCGACAATCCAAACCGTCCGTCACCAGTGCTTATTACAAACCACTCCACAAAAGAAAAAGAATCTAGCGATAGCTACATGTATCTTTTACAGCCGAACCTTTTGGGCCGCTAGAAAAAAGTTTTAGTTTTTACTCAATAAAGAAAGTAGCCCGCAATGCATATCGGACTAGTTGGCCTTGGCAAGATGGGTGGCAACATGAGAAGCCGCCTTCGAAAAGGCGGCATCGAAGTCACTGGCTACGCGAGGACCAGAGAAGTCTCAGACTGCGACTCAATCGAGGAAATGGTTTCCAAGATTTCTTCGCCACGCATTGTTTGGGTAATGGTTCCGCATGGCAAACCAACTGACGAGATTATCGACAAACTAGAAACACTTTTGTCCGCAGGCGATCTTGTGATCGAAGGCGGTAATTCCAGATTCACCGATGACCAGCGTCACTCCGAGCAGCTTTCTAAAAAAGGAATCGGCTACCTAGACTGCGGTGTTTCCGGTGGTGTCTGGGGATTAGAAAACGGCTACGGCCTAATGGTCGGCGGGCCAAAAAAATTAGTCGACACAGCAATGCCGGTTTTTGACGCGCTTCGCCCAGAAGGAGAAAGATCCGAAGGGTTTGTTCACGTCGGTGATGTTGGTGCCGGT
This sequence comes from Rhodoluna limnophila, assembly GCA_945883505.1. Taxonomy (GTDB): domain Bacteria; phylum Actinomycetota; class Actinomycetes; order Actinomycetales; family Microbacteriaceae; genus Rhodoluna; species Rhodoluna limnophila_B. Next base: position 66,118 of record CAMCXL010000005.1, on the reverse strand, counting down.
CACTACGCCAAGATGGTGCACAACGGAATCGAATACGGCATGATGCAATCCTTCGCCGAAGGATATGAACTACTGAATAAAAAAGACATCATCAAAGATGTCCACGGAACTTTCAAAGCCTGGCAACGCGGAACAGTTGTTAGATCTTGGCTACTTGATTTACTGGTTCGAGCCCTCGAAGAAGATCCAAACCTAGATCGTATCCGCGGCTATGTTGAAGATTCTGGCGAAGGTCGCTGGACGGTGGAAGAAGCAATCGCCAACTCCGTTCCAATGCCGGCAATCACCGCTTCGCTGTTTGCAAGATTTGCTTCTCGCCAGGACGACTCCGATGCCATGAAGGCAGTTGCGGCGCTAAGGCAGCAATTCGGTGGCCACTCGGTCAAAGAAAAGTAAAAAAGCTTTACCAAAGCAATAAAACATGTATGTCACGAAGGTAAAACTCACAAACTTTCGAAACTACAAAAACGCCGAGGTTGAGCTCTCCCCGGGCGTAAACCTCCTACACGGCTCCAATGGACAAGGGAAAACCAACCTCGTTGAGGCCATCAACTTCTTCGCAAGCCTTTCCTCTCATCGAGTTGCCGGCTATACACCCCTTATACAACAAGGGGAGCAAAGCGCCATCGTCTCCCTAGAGCTTGCGCACCTGGAGCGCGAGTTGCTGCTGGAATTTGAAATAAACAACGACTCGCCCAATCGGGCGAGACTAAATAAGTCCCCGGTGCAAAAACCCAAAGACATCCTGGGCTATCTAAACTCGGTGATATTTGCCCCCGAGGATCTGGACATAGTCAAACGCGACCCAACCAACAGGCGAGCCTTTATTGATCAGCTGATAGTCCAATTCACACCCCGCATGCTCGGTGTTTACTCCGACTACGACCGTGTCCTCAAGCAGCGAAACACCCTGTTGAAATCAGCCCGTGCCACCGGCACCAAAGGGGATTCCCTCTCCACGCTCTCGGCCTGGGACGAGTCGCTAGTTAAACTCGGCTCCGAAATAATTGCCGCAAGAGTTGCAATAGCTTCGAAGCTAAGCCCGGGTCTGATCGCAAACTACCAAAAGATTGCCGACACCAACAACGAACCTCGAATGTTCATCAAGTCTTCAATCCTCGGATCAACCATTCTGGATGGCGAAGAAGCCGATGACTCGGAATATCTTGAAAGCCAAGACCGCGAGGAGATAGCCGAGTTATTCCGAGAGAAACTTATGCGCATGCGACCAAAAGAATTAGAGCGCGGCATAACACTTGTTGGTCCTCACCGCGATGATCTAGTTCTAATTCTTGGAAGTCTTCCCGCAAAAGGGTATGCATCGCACGGCGAGAGCTGGTCCTATGCGCTTTCTCTGAGGCTTGCGTCTTTAGAAATCCTTCGCCAAGAATCCAAGCTCGGCGACCCAATCTTGATCCTGGACGACGTATTCGCCGAGCTTGATTCCGACAGAAGAGCCAAGCTCGCAGAGCTTGTCCTAGGTAACGAGCAGGTAATCATCACCGCAGCCGTGATCGAAGATGTTCCGCATGCCTTGAGCGCAAAAAGGTTTAGTGTTGTTGCGGGTGAGATTACAAATGGCTGACGAGAAAAACTTCGCGATGGATTTTTACTTCGCCATGAAACAAGCTGTCACCGGCAGAGTCTCGAAAGACAATAAGCGAATCAAGGAAAAAAAGAAGCTTCGCTCAAAACCATTTGATTCCGGTCGCGACCCAATTAAGGCTTCGAGCTCGATCGATTCTTTGATGGAGGATTTTCGCTGGCAATCGCAAATGGAAGAAGCTGAGCTTTTTGTTAGCTGGCCAGAAATCGTTGGCGAACTAAACGCCAAAAACACCCAGCCCGAAAATCTCGCAAACGGCAAATTAACGGTTCGGTGTAAATCGACAGCTTGGGCCACCGAATTGCGCTTAATGCAAACCCAGATTTTGGAGAAGATTTCCAGCTCATTTCCGGAGCTTGAAATTAAGAGCATTTCCTTCCTTGGTCCCGACGCGCCGTCTTGGAAAAAAGGCCCTAGGTCAGTGCCCGGTCGTGGGCCCCGAGACACATACGGCTAGCAATCCACAACCTGGAACTCGAGCAGGTAGTTGTGGGGTAAAATAAAGCTAGTTAGCAAACCCCAATGTAAGTCGCGAAGGCGCAGTTATGTGGAACTAACTAAGGAAGATACAAGGAGCAAAACTTTAACATGCCGGCAAAGAAACCAACTGCCAAGCCCGCTTCGAGCACAAAAAAGTCAGCGGCCACAAAAACTTCGAAAACAACTTCTCCCAAACCCGCTGCTAAGCCAGCAGTCAAATCTTCTGCCAAACCAACCGTAAAAGCTCCTGCAAAACAAGCTTCGAAGCCAATTCCAAAGCCAGTTGCAAAAAAAGAAATCGCTAAGCCAGTCGCTAAAGATCTGCCTAAAGAGGCTTCAAAGGACAGCGGCAAAGATAAAAAGAAATCCGGTTATGACGCCGAAAGCATTCAGGTTCTCGAGGGACTAGAAGCTGTTCGGAAACGCCCTGGAATGTATATCGGTTCCACCGGTCCACGCGGGCTTCACCACTTGGTTTATGAAATTGTCGACAACTCTGTCGACGAAGCTCTTGCTGGTCACTGTGACGACATCAATGTCTTTATAACCCCAAAGGGTTGGATCAGAGTCACAGATAACGGCCGAGGTATTCCGGTTGAAATGCACCCGGTTGAGAAAAGACCCGCAGTTGAGGTTGTGCTCACGGTGCTGCACGCCGGTGGAAAATTCGGAGGCGGCGGCTACGCGGTCTCCGGTGGTTTGCACGGTGTTGGCGCATCGGTAGTGAACGCACTATCAACCGACCTAAGGGTTGAGGTTGCAAGAGATGGATATCTTTGGCACCAGGAATACAAGATCGGTGTTCCCCAAAAGCCTTTGGCCAAGGGCAAAAAAGTCGACTACACCGGAACCACAATCGAATTCAAACCAGACGGATCAATCTTTGAAACCGTGGAGTTTGACTACGAAACCCTTCGGGCACGCTTTCAGCAGATGGCCTTTTTGAACAAGGGCCTATCGCTTACCCTCACCGATCAGCGAAGCGAGAAAACCGACAGCTACCAATACAAGCGCGGATTGGTCGACTACGTCGAGTTCCTAAACGCCTCCAAGAAGATTGAGCTGGTTCACGACGAGATCATCTCACTTGAGGCCGAAACCTCGAAAAAGGACATGTCCATTGAGGTCGCTATGCAGTGGACCAACGCCTATACCGAGTCAGTCCACACCTACGCCAACACCATCAACACCCACGAGGGTGGAACCCACGAAGAGGGCTTCAGAACAGCCATCACCTCGCTACTCAATAAGTACGCCAGGTCCAACAACTTGCTCAAGGAAAAAGACGAAAACCTCTCCGGCGACGATGTCCGCGAGGGCCTCACGGCAGTTATTTCCATCAAGTTATCCGAGCCCCAGTTCGAGGGTCAGACCAAAACCAAACTCGGCAATACCGAGGCCAAGACTTTCACACAGAAAATAGTCAACGACAAACTGGGCGACTGGTTGGAGCGAAACCCGCAGTCAGCAAAAGAAATTGTTCGAAAAGCTATTCAGGCAGCAGCTGCCAGAATGGCCGCCAGAAAAGCAAGAGAAGCAACCAGAAGAAAAGGTCTTTTGGAATCTGGCGGAATGCCAGGAAAGCTTCGCGATTGTTCTTCCAGAGATCCGGCGCTTTCCGAAATCTACATAGTCGAGGGTGACTCGGCCGGAGGCTCCGCCGTTAGCGGAAGAGATCCTGAGCACCAGGCGATCTTGCCGCTCCGCGGAAAGATTCTGAACGTTGAAAAAGCAAGATTAGATCGCGCTCTTGCCAACACCGAAGTTCAGGCTTTGATTGCCGCCTTTGGTACCGGAATCGGCGAAGAGTTTGATGTTTCAAAGATTAGGTATCACAAGTGCATACTTATGGCCGATGCCGATGTAGACGGTCAGCACATCAGAACCTTACTTCTGACTTTGCTCTTTAGATACATGAGACCCCTGATTGAGCACGGCTATGTTTATCTAGCTCAGCCGCCGCTTTATCGAATCAAGTGGACAAACGCTGAGCACGAGTACGTTTACACCGACACCGAGCGCGATTTAAGACTTGCCGAAGGCGCCAAGGCCGGAAGAAAGATTCCTAAGGAAAACTCCATCCAGCGCTATAAGGGTCTTGGTGAGATGGACTACGAAGAGCTCTGGGCAACAACAATGGACCCAGCCAGAAGAACCCTGCTCCAGGTCACACTCGATGACGCAGCTTTAGCCGATGAGGTTTTCTCAACGCTGATGGGTGAAGACGTTGAAGCAAGAAGATCGTTTATTCAAAAGAACGCAAAGGATGTTCGCTTCCTAGATATCTAGGAACGAGAAAGACGCCATGGTAGATAAGACAGACGCACCAGAACCTCGTATGGATCACGTCGAGCAAGTCGACCTCCAGGTCGAGATGCAACGAAGCTACCTCGACTACGCGATGAGCGTTATCGTTGGCCGCGCCCTTCCAGATGTCAGGGATGGTCTAAAACCCGTTCACCGCAGAGTTTTGTATGCGATGTATGACGGCGGCTATAGACCAGATAAGCAGTTCTCCAAGTGCTCGCGCGTGGTTGGCGATGTCATGGGTCAGTACCACCCGCACGGTGACACCGCAATTTATGACACCCTAGTTCGCTTGGTTCAGTCTTGGAACCTTCGCTACCCACTGGTGCTAGGGCAGGGAAACTTTGGATCTCCCGGAAACGACCCAGCTGCTGCACCTAGATATACCGAGTGCAAGATGGCACCTCTTGCCATGGAGATGGTTCGAGACATCGACGAAGACACCGTCGATTTCCAAGACAATTACGACGGCAGAACCCAAGAGCCAACAATTCTTCCCTCTCGAATTCCAAACCTTCTAATTAACGGATCAATTGGAATCGCGGTTGGAATGGCAACCAACATCCCACCGCATAATTTGCGCGAAGTAGCAGACGGCGCTATCTGGGCACTAGAAAACCCAGAGGCAACCCAAGAAGAGTTACTTGCAGCTTTGATGCAGCGCATCAAGGGACCGGATTTTCCAACCGGTGCAGAAATTATTGGAAAGCGAGGCATCGAAGATGCCTACAGAACCGGCCGCGGTTCAATCACCATGCGGGCAATCGTTAGCGTCGAAGAACTGCAGGGAAGAACTTGCCTGGTAGTCACAGAGCTTCCGTACCAGGTAAACCCTGACAACGTGGCTCAGAAAATCGCAGAGCTAGTTAAAGAAGGAAAGCTCACCGGAATTGCAGACATCCGGGATGAAACCTCGGGTCGTACCGGTCAACGCCTTGTCATTGTTTTGAAAAAAGACGCAGTTGCAAGAGTTGTACTAAACAATTTGTATAAGTACACCCAGCTTCGGGAAAACTTCTCCGCCAACATGCTGGCGCTAGTTGACGGAGTTCCAAGAACACTTTCTTTGGATGGCTTTATCTCCAACTGGGTTGAACACCAGGTAAACGTCATTGTTAGAAGAACAAACTTCAGACTTAGAAAAGCCGAAGAGCGCGCTCACATCCTTCGCGGTTACCTAAAGGCCCTAGATGCCCTAGATAAGGTCATTGCCTTAATTAGAAAGAGCGCAACAGCTGATGACGCTAAGGACGGCCTGATCAAGCTGCTCAAAATAGACGAGCTGCAAGCTCGTGCCATTTTGAACATGCAGCTAAGACAGCTCGCCGCCCTTGAGCGCCAGAAGATCATCGATGAGGCAGCAGCCCTCGAACTTGAGATCAAGGAATACAAGTCGATCATCGCAAGCCCAAAGAAGCAGCGCGAGATCATCAAGTCCGAGCTCGAAGAAGTTGTTTCTCGCCACGGCGACGAAAGAAGAACTGCCCTTCAGGTTGGCGGAGATGACGATGTTTCAACCGAGGATCTAATCCCCGAAGAAGAGATGGTTATCACCGTCACTCGCGGTGGCTACATCAAGCGCACCAAGTCAACTAACTACCGAAGCCAGCACCGCGGCGGCAAGGGTGTTAAGGGAGCGTCGCTTCGAGCCGACGATGTTGTGTCACACTTTTTTGTCACTACAACACATCACTGGCTGTTGTTCTTTACTAACCGGGGCCGGGTTTATCGTGCCAAGGCCTACGAGGTTCAAGAAGCAGGAAGAGACGCTAAGGGTCAGCACGTGGCTAACTTGCTTGCCCTGCAACCCGACGAGCAAATCGCTTCCATTTTGGACATCAAGGATTACAGCAAGGCGCCATATCTGGTTCTTGCAACTCGCAGCGGTCTTGTTAAAAAGACAGCCCTCGAGGCCTATGACACACCACGCTCCGGAGGCATCATCGCGATCAAGCTAAAGGGTGACGATGAAGTTGTTGCCGCGATGCTGGTTTCTAATACCGATGATTTACTTCTGGTTTCCAGAAAAGGAATGTCAATCAGGTTCTCGGCATCGGAGAAATCACTTCGCGCGATGGGACGAGACACCTCAGGAAATATCGGCATGAATTTCCGAAAGGGAGATTTCTTGCTCTCGGCAACCGTCATCAATGACATTGATGACTCCTATGTGTTTATTGCCACCGAAGGTGGCTATGCCAAGCGAACTGCGGTGGATCAATACCGACCTCAAAACCGGGGTGGTCTGGGCATAAAGGTGGCCAAACTCGAAGAAAAACGCGGTGATTTGGTGGGAGCTATTATCTGTAGCGAATCCGACGAGGTGCTAGTTGTGCTCTCGAGCGGTAAAGTTGTCAGGTCAGCTGTCAGTGAGGTTCCGGCCAAGGGCCGGGACACCATGGGTGTTGTGTTTGCAAGATTCAATGAAGCCGACTCAGTTATTGGACTAGCGAAGAACTCCGAGCGAAATCTGGAAGGGGCAACAGAAGAATGAGCGATGCACAGCCAAGAAAATCAAGATTCGGCTCCCGCACAGCACCTGCCCAAAAACAAGTCCAGCTGAAGCTCGTCAAAATACAGGTTTGGTCCGCCATCAAGGCGGGCTTTTTCATCACGGTAGCGGCCGGTATTGCAACCATCGTTGGCTTCTTGGCGCTTTGGTTTGTGGTTGGCGAGATTGGTCTGTTCGCTTCACTGAACTCACTTCTTTCTGGAGTCTTCGGTGATGGTGGAGTTGACATCGAGCAGGAGCTATCGCTCCCCAGGGTTATGTCTTTTGCCAGCACACTGGCGATTGTGAATGTCATTTTGGGAACAGCCCTTGCTGGGCTCTACGCAATGATCTTCAACGTGATCGGCAAGATCACTGGCGGCATTGCCGTTAGCTTCACGAATAACTAGAAGTACCTAGGCCCATAACGGGGTTTGAGCATTGATTTGGGATGCATTAGACTTTGGAAGGCTCTATGGGCCTATAGCTCAGGTGGTTAGAGCGCTTCACTGATAATGAAGAGGTCGGAGGTTCAAGTCCTCCTAGGCCCACCAGGAAGCCTCGAAACATTTGAGGGTTCCAAAACGGGGACTTAGCTCAGTTGGTAGAGCACCTGCTTTGCAAGCAGGGGGTCAGGGGTTCGACCCCCCTAGTCTCCACGAAGTAAAAAACTCTCTCTAGAAATAGGGGGAGTTTTTTATTTGTGTGGAGAAATAGTCTGATTTATAGTCTGACTCCGTGGACAGTCGTTCATTTGAAGGTGCTGGAATAAAGTTGGTTTATGTACGAGATCTCGCAACTAACCGAGGAAGATTTTCCTCACATCTCACAAAACCTGGATGTTTGGTGGGATGGCAGAAACATGTCTCCCATGCTGCCAAAACTTTGGTTCAAGGATTTCGCATCCACAAGTTTTGTAGTTCGGAGCGATAGTTCTCAGCCAATCGCATTTCTAGTTGGATACATTTCCCAAACAGACAAAACCAAGGCTTATGTACATTTCATTGGAGTTGATCCCGCATACAGGACCGATGGGTTAGGAAGATTGCTCTACGAGGCATTTGCAACTAAAACTCTTGGTCTTGGGGCAAATCGGATTGAAGCTGTGACTTCGCCTATCAACACAACATCGCTGAGATTTCACGAATCTCTCGGTTTTATGGCCATAGAGAATAGCGGTGACCTAGTTTCGCCCACTCAAGCATTAGGCCACAAAGACTTTGATGGAAAAGGCGAGGACAGGGTTCTTCTTGTAAAGCCCCTACCCTTCTAAACGCATCAAAAATAGTCTGATATATAGTCTGAAAATACAAACCGCACCTCTACAGCCCCCGTCATTACTAGGTACGTCAATACCCCTAGTCTCCACAAAGAATATCTCCCCTCTAACTAGAGGGGAGATTTTTCTCTTCTGAAGCCACGATAATCTCCCCCAAGAGACTGCAGGAGCCGTCGGCCTTAGCTGGCGCAGAAGGCGCTGGGACCAGAGCCAACTGGTTATCAAAAGTTAACATTCGCGTAGGATTGCGTTTCTAGCTTGTCTACCTAGCTAACGAATTGTTAATCGCATGTCAAACAACTTAACAATCGGTTCGCGCTCGATAGGCGACGACCAGCCCGTATACGTAATTGCCGAGATTGGCTTAAACCATAACGGCTCCGTTGAAATCGCCAAGCAGCTCATCGATGTTGCGGTTGAGGCAGGTGCACAAGCTGTCAAGTTTCAGAAGCGCACTCCAGACATCTCAACCCCCGAGCACATGAAGTCAACCCCAAGGGAAACCCCCTGGGGAACCATGACGTATTTGGAATACCGATACCGTGTTGAGTTCGAGCAAGAGCAGTACTCGGAAATTGACGCCTACTGTCGTGAAAAAGGAATTGATTGGTTTGCTTCCCCTTGGGACGAGAACGCCGTTGAATTCCTCGAGAGCATGAACGTCGTTGCCTACAAAATCGCATCCGCTTCGGTGACCGATCTTTCGATGCTTGCAAAAATTGCTGAAACAAAAAAGCCAGTGATTCTCTCAACCGGCATGTCAACCATCGACCAGATTGATAAAGCTGTCCAGACTCTTGGAACCGAGAACCTAAGCATGATGCACGCCACCTCTACCTACCCATTGCCACCAGAAGAGGCAAACCTCCGGATGATCACAACATTGAAGGAGCGCTACAACGTGCCAGTGGGGTACTCGGGCCACGAGACCGGTCTTCAGATATCTATCGCTGCTGTTGCTTTGGGAGCAGTAAGCGTAGAGCGACACATCACCTTAGATCGTGCAATGTGGGGTAGCGACCACGGCGCATCGCTTGAGCCCAAAGGTTTTGTATCCTTGATACGAGACATTCGGGTTATCGAGCAGGCGATGGGAGATGGCGTGAAACGAATTTACCCAGGCGAGCTAGCACCGCTTAGCAAATTGCGTCGCGTCGACGCTTAGGTTTGCCAAGACTTGTAATTTACGCAGGGTTCCATAAGTCTGGAACAACTGCAGTTCAGGCCGCCCTGATGGGTAAGCGGCAAGAACTCAAGCAGCTAGGGATTTACTACCCTGAAGGTCACGGCAAATACGCTCAGCACAGACTCGCCAAGATTACCGAGAGAGACACTCTAGCCAAGGCTAGAAAAGCCATCACCAAGCTCACTAAGCGGCACAACTTAGTGCTGCTCGCAAGCGAGTTTTTTAGCGAGCTAAAGGCGTCGGACATTGCCGAACTAGTTGACTCGGCTGGCTCGAACACCTCAATCGAGGTGTTCTTCAGCGCTAGGCGACTGGATAAAGTTGTGCCCTCTCAGTATCAACAGTTTGTTCGCTCTGGATACACCAAGGCACCCGGTGAGTACTTCACTAATCTTCTTGAAGAGCCGGACACAGACCACGAGACGAGACTTTTCTGGAAGCGCCACTCCTACGACCTAATCGTCGAGCGCTGGGCTAAGGCCCTTGGACCTTCTCAAGTACACGTGGTGTTTGTGGACGAGCTCCAACCAGAATTCTTGATGCAATTTTTTGAGACTCAGCTTGGCTTACCCGAGGGATTGCTTTCCGGCTCAGACAAGATTCGGTTGAACAGATCTTTAGATAGCGAAGAGCTCGCCCTGGTAATTGCGCTTCGCAAAGAGCTTGGACCAACCCGAGTTGAGAGCGAGTGGGCTCCAATTTTTCGAGAGAAGTTCATCGCCAGCATGGCCTCTAGTGCATCACCAAACCCGGAGAGCAAGAAAATCGGCCTCTCGGAAGCCCTGACCAAGAACTACCTTAGGGTCGCTGGCGAACAGGAGTCTGCGATTAGGAAACTTGGAGTTTTGACAAAGGGGCAGTGGCCCTCAGCTAGCGACGAAGCCATAATTTCCTCAGATCTGATCCCCAGTCACGTTTATATAGAAACTGTAGCGAAGGCGATTGCGACCATAAAGCCCAAGCATTACTTAGCCCACGCCAGTGTTCCAAGACTTTTTGCAGAGATTAGAAAAAGGATTGTTACGAAGCTAACCAGCTTCTTTTCCCGCGATACGCTTGAGTAGTTTTATCAGACTTCTTCCAAAAGCGTTGGGGAACACAAGCCTCAATAACTCCCCAACAAACATCGAGAGCCCCAGCGATTTAGGAATTAGTGTCCTGACCTTTGGCATAGCGGTTGTTGAGAGCTGATCCAATGCCTCAATCCAATCGTTTAGTTCACGAGGGTGAAAGTAATTCTCGGTTAGCCAGCGATCGGCTGGCTCCCTTAGTTCATTCGAGTTGAACTGCAATATGGGTAGCAGAATCTCAGATCCCTCGAAGACACTGGTTGCGATCTCATCAGAGACACCAAAATCATCGATTATCTGAATCGGGTTTCCGGAGGCCATCGCCTCCAGGGCAGCTGTTGAAGACAAGGTCATGAGCGAAGCATTTTCGTTCAATAGCTGCTCCTGAATCGACCCAAGTACAAACTCCAATCGCCCGGCACGCAGGCGCCCGCTAGCAACTAACTCAGAAGTTAGCTCTGGGTAAGAAAAGCTCTCATAGTGAGTTTGGGCCTCGCCATCAATGGCACGAAGTTTCACCACAACTTTCAGATCTGGTTCGCGACTGGCGATTTCATTCAAGGATAGAAGGACTCGCTCCCTGTCCTGTTTAGACTTTGGCATGTCAGGTTGTGGAGCAAACACAAGAGTCTTCGGCCCTGAAAATTTCTCGCTATCTCTGACACTTTCGAGAAACGGAAGAGTGGATAAGGCCAAGCTGGATTTGGATCCGAGTTGTTCAAGAGCTCTGGTAAATCTTTCTAGCTCCCTAGTGCTGGCGACAATGATTAGGTCGGCCTCGGCCCGAGCCTTAAGCGGCTTGCCGACCAGATGGTAGGCAATACCGGGAGAGCCGGATACCAGAGCAACCGCGCGCCCCCAAGACGAAAAGTTTAGGAGCCAACGCATAACCACCAGAGCTGGCGAGGTTGCGGCAACTACAACAGCCGTTGGCTTGTTTCTGCGGATCCATCTCAGAACCGTAAATAGATGCTTTCGCTCTAATGCTGCGGCCTGCTCCTGGCCCACTGCGATCACAGTTTGACGAGCTGATGGGTTTTGTAGGGACTTGAGCATGTAGAGAGTCGAAGGGATTTGACCGGCAAGTTCTGAGCGCAAGCCCTGGGCCCATTTCAGGTAAGAGTCTGTCGTTGCAACAAAAAGCACGCTCTGGTTTCTGGCCATTTGACCAATCTACAAAAGGTTGAGCACCCAACAAGTGACGGGAACTTTACCTCCAGATGAACAACAGCGCTTGATCCCAAGTCGGATCTGGGCAGCTGAGCTAGGGTTAAGTACTGACCCGAGCCTAGGAAGACCTTGCCCCATTTAGTTTTCGTTTCCCAGAAGAACCAGGCCCGTAGGATGGCCCGATTCCTAAGTCGGTCTGAACCAGGCAAGGCCCTCAGCAAACAAATCCAAGGTGACTCCAGGGTTGTGTTTTTGGATTGGGGAAGCGGAACCGACGTCGATGAACCTGAGATTCAAGGGCTGGCTTTGGCGCTCGGAGATGCCCCGATTCACAAAATTGAACTACCCGGTGCAAGCTACGCAATCACTAAGGCCAAGCACCGGGACCTGAACAACATCTACGACCGAATCCTTGCCGAAATCGGCACCCCTAGCTCCGCCTATATGTTCTCCTATGAGGGCCACTACTCGATTCTGGCAAGCAAGCTGGTTAAACTCGGGTCCAAGGTTTGCCTCGTCGAAGATGGCTTGGGCACTTACGTTCACTCCCAAAGCAATAATCGAGTTCTGCTACCCGGCTTCATTTCCACCTTGGGCTTTGCTGTTAGAGGCTTTCTTGGCCCAATCATTTTTAGGACACCCGACCACTCCATTTCAAGGCTCTTCGTCAGGTTTGTGAGGGAGCTGGTCTGGCTGGTTATCGGCGGCTCAATTCCAGATAAAAAAGTTTTGACCCAAGGCTTTAGAAATTTCGATACCTGCTACACGTCTTTTCCAGAGGTAGCTAAGCAGATATTTCCAGATTCGGAACATCTCGAAGTGTCCTTTGCCGAGGTCATGATCGATCAGAACCTCAGTCCTGAGAGTCGTGCGATGACTAGTCAATTTGGCAGAGCGGACTCCTTGTTCCTGGCCCAAGTTTATGTCTTCACTCAGGCTCAGCTTGAAAGAATCTACTTAGCCGCTCTTGAATTATCCGAGGGTGACTGCTGGATTAAACTACACCCAAGAACCTCGGAGTTACAAAAGGAACTGATCTTTGCGGCAGTTACCGGTGTTGGGTCAGCAAGGCTTAAGTTTGCCATCGATTCATCGCCTGCGGAGAACATGATTCAGGCTTTGAAGCCAAAGCTGGTAATTAGTCTTGCCTCAACATCGTTGGCTTATGTTGAAAAATTGAGCCCAAGTTCCCAGGCCGTGTCCCTTGCTGGCTTCGCCCTATCGATCCTGGCTGAACGGCCTAACCGAAGATCCAAGAGGGTTATCAAGACTTTGTCAGCTGATGCAGCGGTGTTAAAGTACTTCCCGAGAATCAGAGAGCTTAACCCAAGGAGGGTCGACGGCTTATGAGTCGAGTGATTGCAATTGTTCCGGCAAGAGCCGGATCAAAGGGAATACCAGGCAAGAACCTTGTTCGAGTAGGAGGATATTCCCTGGTCGCAAGGGCAATTCGCTCGGCCAATGAAGCTGAACTAATTGATCAAGTTTTTGTCTCTACCGACGGTGAAGATATCGCAACTGAAGCCAGGAACAATAATGGCGGTGTGGTGGCAAGGCCAGCGGAGCTAGCCAACGACACCGCTAGTTCCGAGTCGGCGATCATCCATGCAATTGAATCCTTAGCCACAGCTGGCACCACCCCGGAAGTTGTTGTGTTTATCCAGCCGACCTCACCATTTATCGACTCGGGGGCTTTGGATCGGGCAATAGCTAGAGTGCTAGCCGGTACCGAGGACTGTGTATTCTCCGCCTTTGCAACTTACGGGTTCCTCTGGGAAGCCAGCACTGATGGCGCAACCGGTGTAAATCACGATAAGTTGCAAAGGCCCAGGCGCCAAGACAGAGAACCTCACTATATGGAGACCGGAGCTTTCTATGTTTTCAAAACTCAAGGGTTCTTGGAGGCCAAGCATAGATTCTTTGGTCGGGTTGGAATCGAAGAGGTTTCCGAGAAATTCGCAGTTGAGATTGATGATTTGGATCAACTCGAAACCGCAAGACTTCTGGCTCCTGAGTTTGACTCAAGCTTTATTCCCAAGGGTGCAATTCAAGCTTTAGTTATGGACTTTGACGGAGTACACACCAATGACTCTGCGACCGTGAATTCAGAGGGCCTCGAAACAGTCGAAGTCAGTCGTTCGGACGGTATGGGCATATCGATGATGAAAAAAGCCGGGTTGCCCATGCTGATACTTTCCAAAGAAACCAATGCCGTTGTGAAAGCGAGAGCGAAAAAACTCGGTATCGAAGCAATCTCTGGAATAGACAACAAATTGCCGGAGCTTCTGGCCTGGAGTAAGAACAACAATGTCGCGCTGGAACAAGTTGCCTACATCGGCAATGATCTAAATGACCTGGAGTGCATGAATGCTGTTGGATGGGCGATAGCGCCATCCAATGCGCATCCCGAGATCAAAAAGATCGCTCGAGTATGCCTTGCCGCGGCTGGTGGGCAGGGCGCAATTCGGGAACTGGTAGAGCTAATACTCACTCAACCAAAGGCCAAATAACAAGGCTCAGCCTCCAAGCGGCTTTGCCGTCTGTGAATCCCCGAAAGACAAAAAGGAAACATCCGGTAAAACTCAGCTCCTCGAAGAACCGACCAGCTCTGTAAAAAAGTAGTGTTGGAAAAATGGAAGAGAAAAAGAAACCTATCTTCATCCTCGGTGTAGGTGCCCAGAAAGCTGGCACCTCATGGCTTCATTCGTACCTCAAATCTCTCCCCGAAGTAGATATGGGTTTCATGAAGGAATACCATGTCTTCGACCAAGGCATTGTTCGTGATAAAACACCCAGGCGACGCAAAAGAATACTGGAGTGGATTAGCAGCTTTGGTCCGGCTTCCGAAAAGAACCTCAGGGCCAAGTTTCGAAGAAACAATCATTTTTACTTCGGCTACTTTACACAACTGGTTCAACGATCGCCAAAAATCTCGATTACGGGGGACATAACTCCTTCCTACGCAGCTCTACCCCCCGAAAAGCTAAGAGAGATAAAACTCAAGTTAGAACAACGGGGGTTCCGGGTAGTTGTTTTCTTTCTAATGCGAGATCCGGTGGAGCGATGCATTTCTTCGAATCGAATGAATGCTCGAAACCAGATTCAAGCTAACTCGGAGGACCCTGAGCTTGAAGCGGAAATCCTGCAGCGCAAATACAAATCGCCGGCCTATCAACTCCGAACCCGTTACGACATCACAATTAAGAATCTTGAGCAGGTTTTTAGTCGCAAAGACATTTTCTATGGGTTCTACGAAGAACTATTCACCCCCCACACCGTCCAAAGAGTCTGCGGCTTTTTAGATCTGCCCTTTCGTGAGGCTAAGTATGAAGAGATTGTGAACGGCGCCAAGGTTAGAAGCCCAATTCCTGATGAGCTCAGAGCAGAGATCAGGAAACACTATGCCCCGGTCTATAGTCACCTTGCCAGGCAGTTTGGCCCGGACAGGATTTCCAAAATCTGGCGGAGCTTCTAGCAGCTACAGGACAGAAGGGACCGCTTTTCTGACGCCTGATACAACTGCTTTGATTCAAGCAGTATTAGTCTTACCCCATGCGAAACCGTTGGATACTGCTTGGCTACCTGAGCCTGTTCTTTGTTGTGGTGAGCTTTTACGACGCATATAAGCAAAACGATCTTCTCGTTATTTTGGCTGCCGCGGTTATCTTGATTGGCGGTCTAGCGGCCTGGATATGGTCTATTCAACCCAACAAGGACAATAAGTGAGCGGCAGAGTAAAAGACCAAGCCCGCTAACTAGCACCCTAGCGAAAAGCGACATACTTATTGAATGACAATTTGCACTGTGACCGCAACCTTTGAGCCAATCCCCGAGTTTCGCGATGAAATCAGAAAGCTGCTCATTGAGCAAGCAGCCATCGTTCGAACTGAGGAGGGTTGCGAATACTACGACCTCTATGACCAGGTGAACGGAAACCTCGTCTTTATCGAGGCCTGGAGCACCAGAGAACTTTGGATGATCCACAACGATGCTCCGACGGTAGCTGCAATAACCAAGGGCGTTGAGGGAAAGCTGCTAAGCCCAGTATTGGTTTCGGAGCTGTACGAAGCTAAGTGACAGCCAAGCGCTAATACACAATCCCTGTTTTGTAGACTTAGCCAAGACATCGAGAGAAGAAAAATAATGAGCGATCAAAACCCGCCAGAGCCGGCTCTGCCGGAACCAATCCCGGCAATACCGCCAGAGCCTAAGAAAAAGGGCAAGGGTCTGCCAACTTGGGTTTGGTTTGTTGGAACCTTCGCGATTGTTTCTCTGGTTGGCAACATAGTCTTTGGTGGCAACACCTGGATCACTACCGGTGTTAACTTTGTCAACAACACCATCGCAACTTTGTCTTATGAAGAAGACAAATCCCGTGACCCGTTCTGTCTAACCGGGAGGGTCGCCGAGAGCGATCGAGTTAATGCGGCCGCAGTTGTTGCCGAAGCGGAGCAACTGATTCAATCGACCAACGGCGCAATTGGATTCGGGTCCGTGACAGAGAATCTTGATGATCTAGCCACGGCAATCGGAATTGTTAGAGAGGCCGGACCAAGGTATGTGGTGGTTGGAGAGCGATTACTAACGGCCACCGATTGCTCCGACGAAACCTTTGAGTATCTAATGGAAGACTTTGGAACTTCGATGGTTGCTATGGGTGAAAACTTCAGCCAGTGGGATCCAGAATCTTTATTGGATGACCCACTACTACTTATCACCGTGACACCGCTTATTGAGTCAGCCGCCACCAAAGCAAAGGCAATATTGACTTACGTCGAGAGCCTTAACTAGAAGGTTGTGAACTACGCGGATTGCTTAGGGTGATTGGCAATCATTTGCCTATACAAAGCAATCGTTTTTTGGCTAATTTGAGATTGATATAGCCAGCTGTTATCGGCCAGGGTTTCGCGCTTGGTGTTACCTTCGGCAATTTGCTTATTGGCAAGCTTGATGGTTTTGGCTAAAGAGCCGATGCTTCCGGTTTCATCCACCCAGCTGCTGCCAGCTGGCATTTCGGCCGCAATCTTTGGATCACAAAGCAGTGTTGGGGTTCCAACCGAAGCCGCCTCATAGACGGTTAATCCTTGAGTTTCAAAACCAATGCTGGTCTGCATTACGACGTCGGCGTCAGCAAATACTTGTAGGATTTCGCGGTGCGGGAGCTTTCCATAGAACTTGATGCGCTTGGTTAGAACTCTGGCACGAACCAAGTTCTTGGCTGCTCGTTCTAGTGGACCGAAACCGTAGATGGCCAAGGTGGCATTGGTTTTGGCTTTGGCAAAAGCCTCGATGGTTTGAAGAATTCTCTTCTCGGGCTGCATTCTTCCGGCCCAGACAAAGTGCACGGGCTTTTGAGGAGTCGGCACGGTTCGCTTTATGTCTTTGACCAGATCATCGTCAACACCCGTGATGATCACCTCAGAGGTGTCCGCTACCCCTCTTGTCTTTAGAAGTTGCGCAAAATGCCTTGAGGGTGCAATGACTTTTTCCATGTTGCGGTGAATGAATTCCATGTATTCGAAGGCGTTGTTTACCTTGGGGTGGGAAGGAATCTTCAGGAAAGTGGCGTGCTGCCAGGTGAAGAACCGAAGGAATAAGATCTTGATTGGTTTTCCTACCAGCTTGTTGGCCATTACGTCGATGTTGGTGTGTGCGGTGTAGACAAGCGGCAGGTTCCTCGACTGAGCAAGCTCGATGGCGAGGCTTGCTGCAGCAAAATCTCCCTGCAGGTGAACCAGGTCGTACTTCTCGGATTCGTATTGCTTCTGGCAGAACTTCGCTGCTTTTCGAAGCGACCACACAACCGAGTATTCGCGTCCGATGCTCGGGTAGCTGGAAGGAATTACCTTGATGCTTGGGTCGGGCACGGCCCTTTTGGATTTGGGGGCAAATATGGTGACTTGAACACCGTTTCGGTTTAGATACTTCTTTTGAAGCATTACTGAGGTTTGAACCCCACCCAGAGAGTGTGGGTGCTGATCCATGAACAGTGCGATGTGCAAGAAAAACCTTTTCCATTGAGAAGCATTGGGTAGCTAGATAAATCTACCGTTTAGCGACTTAGAATCGAGTTATGACAATCAAAGACCTAGAACTGACCATGCTGGATGGGACTAAAGCCAGCTTTGCGCAATTTTCAGACAAAGTAGTGCTGGTGGTGAACGTTGCCTCGCGCTGCGGTCTATCTCCGCAGTATGAGGCGCTCGAGGCTATGCACAAAAAGTACTCAGATCGGGGTTTTACGGTTTTAGGAATGCCCTCGAACCAGTTCCTTCAGGAACTGGGTAAATCAGAAAAGATTGCCGAGTATTGCTCAACAACTTGGGGAGTCACATTCCCGATGACCGAAAAGGTAAAGGTCAACGGCAAAAACGCTCATGATCTATACAAAGAACTAACCAAGACCAAAGACAGCGTTGGCCTTGCAGGGCCAATTGCCTGGAACTTTGAAAAGTTTTTAGTTTTACCCAATGGAACAATTCACCGCTTTCGTCCCCCGGTCAAGCCAGACAACCCAGAGATTATCGCGCTCATTGAGGCCAATCTTCCCCGCTAGAGTAAAAAGCATGGGTGAGAAAAAAGTTCTCGTTGAGAAAAAGGGCCACGTCCTTCTAATTGGACTTAACCGCGCGGAGAAATTCAACGCTGCGGATATGGAACTACTCGAACAACTCTCTCTTGCCTACGGACAACTTGATTCCGATCAGAACCTAAGAGTTGGTTTGGTCTATGCAGTTGGCGATCACTTCACCGCAGGGCTAGACCTAGCCGATGTCGCACCGCGATTAAGCGCTGATGGTTTGTCTTTAGTTCCAGAAGGCGGTCTGGATCCCTGGGGGATCCAGACCAAGTCTTGTTCAAAGCCAGTTGTCATGGCAATCCAAGGAACCTGTTTCACACTGGGAGTTGAGCTAGCGCTAAATAGCGAGATAGTAATTGCATCTGATGATGCGGTCTTTGCCCAACTAGAAGTCTCCCGAGGAATACTTCCCTTTGGTGGTGCATCCAAGCGCATGCCAAGATCAGCCGGTTGGTCCAACGCGATGAAGTATTTACTCACGGGTGAAAAGTTTGACGCGAAGGAAGCTTTTCGCTTAGGGATCGTCAACGAGGTGGTTGCTAAGGGCGCTCAGTTTGAGCGTGCGATGGAGCTTGCCAAAAAGATTGCTGCTCAGGCGCCGCTCGCGGTTCAGGCCACCCTTGCTTCCGCAAGGGCTGCGCTAGCCGATGAGGCGGCTGAGGATGCCTTGGTTGGCAAGCGCCTTGCTCGTCTTGCCTCATCAAACGATGCCAGGCGGGCCATGGAGGCCTACCTTTCTAAGAAGCCGGTTGAGTTCGAGGGAAACTAGCCCTCCAAGAAACACTGACGTTTTTTGTGTATAACCTACAAAGAACAAATGGGTGATTTTCCGAAGCTTGTGGTTAGTTACAGACTTTAAGGACCCGTCCTCCCCAGTGATTTAGCGGTGCTTACAATCAGACCGACGCGAAGGAGTGCTGAAATGAAAAGCGAAACCCTGCCACAACTAGACGTAGAGCTGGTCGGCGAGATGCTGCTGGGCAAATGGAAAGACATTCGCCTGGCCACCCGCAAGATCTGCGAAAAGCCTGAGATGTGGCAAATTCCTGGCCTGACCCATCACGAGCACAGGCAGCGCGTGCTCGGTCAACTAAAGACCCTGGTCGCTGAGGGAGCTACCTCCTACGGTTTCCCAAAGATAGCTGGCGGCAACGCCGATCCCGGAGGATCGCTAACAGTCTTCGAAGAACTGATTTTTGCAGACCCTTCGCTTCAGATTAAGTACGGAGTTCAGTGGGGACTGTTTGGTGCAGCGATTTTGTATCTCGGAACCGAATCCCACCACAAAGAGCTGCTTCCTAAGGTAATCAACCTTGAGACCCCGGGGTGTTTTGCAATGACCGAAACCGGTCACGGTTCCGATGTTGCAAACATCGGAACTACCGCAACCTACGATGAACAAACTCAAGAGTTTGTCATTCACACACCTTCACGTCACGCCTGGAAGGACTACATCGGAAATGCAGCGCTGCACGGCAAAGCCGCTGTTGTCTTTGCTCAGCTAATCACCAAGGGCGAAAATCACGGCGTTCACGCCTTCTATGTTCCACTTCGTGACGACAACGGGAACTTCCTTGAGGGAGTCGGCGGAGATGACGACGGCATCAAGGGTGGCCTCAACGGAATCGACAACGGAAGACTTCACTTCACCAACGTTCGTATTCCACGAACCTGGCTACTAAATCACTACGGCGACGTCGACGAGGCCGGTAACTATTCGTCTCCGATTGAGTCCAAGGGCAGAAGATTTTTCACCATGCTCGGAACTTTGGTTCAGGGAAGAGTTTCAATCACTGGGGGCGTGACCAATGCCCAAAAGATTGCACTGACCATCGCCATTCGCTACGCGAATGAGCGTCGTCAGTTCCCTTCCCATACTGGTGAAGAGCATGTGTTGATGGACTACGGTCGCCACCAAAGAAGACTGCTTCCAGCACTTGCTAGAACTTATGCGCAAGCATTCGCTCACCTAGAGCTTCTCGAGCAGTTCGATGAAGTCTTCAGCGGAAGAAACGACACCGACTCAACCCGTGCCGATTTGGAAACTGTCGCTGCTGCATCCAAAGCTCTTTCAACTTGGAACGCGTTGGATATTATTCAGCTCTCTCGCGAGGCTTGCGGCGGTCAGGGCTTCATGGCCGAGCACCGCATGGTTGGTCTTCGTGCTGACCTAGACATCTATGCAACCTTCGAAGGAGACAACAACGTTCTACTTCAACTAGTTGCCAAGCGACTACTTTCTGATTATTCGAAGGCTTTTGCTTCTCCTGATTTTGGAACGCTGGCTCAGTATGTTGTTGAGCAGGTTGGCGATGTTGCATTCAACCGCGGCGGACTCCGTGGTCTTGCTCAGAAGTTCACCGACTTTGGATCAACCGCAAGATCAATTGGTTTTGTTCGAGACGAGGAGCACCAGCACCAGCTGCTCACCGACCGAGTCCACACCATGATCGCAAGGCTTGCTAACGAGCTAAAGCACTCCGGCAAGAAAGATCCGGTCGAAGCAGAGCGGATGTTTAACCGTCACCAGAACGATTTGATCATGGCAGCTAAAGCTCACGGTGAGTTGATTCAGTGGGAGGCGTTTACCTCAGCACTAAAGAGGATCAAGAATCCAGAAACCCTAAAGGTTATGACTTGGCTACGAGACCTATTTGGATTTACTCTGCTGGAAGAAAACCTTGCCTGGTACCTGATGAACGGTCGCCTCAACTCTCATCGAGCAGAAGCCATCACCGAATACATTGATGGAAGACTGCTGGGAAGATTAAAGCCACACGCCCTCGACTTAGTTGATGCCTTTGGACTTTCCGAAGGATTGATTAGATCAGATCTTGCATTCGGATCAGAATCCAAGCGCCGCGAAACCCTAAAGAAAGCGAAAGCATAAAAAATGCAAAACACTTATTTTGTGGATGGAGTTCGCACGCCTTTTGGAAAAGCAGGCGAAAAAGGTGTCTATTGGAACACCCGCGCTGACGACCTAATCGTCAAGTCCATGATTGGGCTTTTGGATCGGCACCCAAACTTGCCGAAAGAATCAATCGACGATGTTGCCATTGCCGCCACCACTCAAACCGGTGACCAGGGACTAACCATCGGTCGAACCTCGACACTACTAGCAGGCCTACCGCTTTCGGTTCCAGGTTTTGCTATCGACCGGATGTGTGCGGGGGCTATGACGGCCGTCACCATGACCGGATCGGCAATCGGCGTTGGAGCTTACGACGTGGTTTTAGCTGGTGGCGTTGAGCACATGGGTAGACACCCGATGGGCGAAGGAGCCGACCCAAACCCCAGGTTTATAGCCGAAAAGCTGGTTGACCCAGAGGCTCTAAACATGGGAAACACCGCAGAAAAAATTCACGACCGGTTCCCATCTCTAACCAAGGAGCGCGCCGATGCCTTCGCAGTTCGTAGCCAGCAGCGCGCGGCTGCTGCCTACGACAAGGGTTACATCCAGCAAGACCTAGTTACTATCTCCGCAACAACAGCAGAGGGAGTCCGGGTTGTTGACCGCGATGAGCTACTTCGACCCGACTCAACGATTGAAGGCATGAAGGATCTAAAGACTCCCTTTAGGGCAGGTGGAAAAGTCACAGCGGGAAACGCTTCTCCTTTGACCGATGGTGCCACCATTTCTTTGCTCGCAGGGGATCAGGCAGTGAAGCAGTATGGGCTAAAGCCTCGCATGCGCATGGTTGGCTTTGCCTTTGCTGGCGTCGAGCCAGAAATAATGGGTATCGGTCCGATCCCTTCCACTGAGAAGGCCCTCAAAAAAGCTGGACTTTCGATTGACGACATCGGTCTATTTGAGATCAACGAGGCTTTCGCGGTTCAGGTGCTTTCTTTCCTCGAGCACTTCAAGATTGCCGATGACGACAAAAGAGTTAACGCCTGGGGCGGAGCAATCGCATTTGGTCACCCGCTAGCTTCCTCGGGAGTTCGTCTGATGAACCAGCTCTCTCGTCAGTTTGAAATGCAACCGGATGTTCGCTACGGAATTACCAGCATGTGTATTGGTCTTGGTATGGGTGGAACCGTCATCTGGGAGAACGAGTTCTTTGATGGAAAAAAGAAGTAATGAAGCTCGACTACTTTGAAGAACTTTGGTCCAACCAGGATGAGGTAATCACTCATTCTTATGTTCAGGATGTAAAGCTCAAATCAGGCAAGACCCTTGCGCTGATTACTTTAGATAACGGCAAAGATCACACCAGACCGTCAACCCTTGGTCCGCTAACACTCAAACAGTTTTCTGAAAAAGTAGAAGCACTTGAGGTGCGTGCCAAAAACGGAGAGATTCATGGTCTTGCCATTACTGGCAAGCCCTATTTTTTGGCAGCCGGCGCAGACCTTTCCAAAGCTGGCAACTTAGCCTCTTCCAGAGCCGGAAGATTATTTGTTGAGCTTGGACACTTTGCCTTAGGAAAATTAGGAAACTTTCCAGTTCCAACTTTTGTTTTCATAAACGGACTTGCCCTAGGCGGTGGGTTAGAGATCGCTCTAAACGCGAACTACCGAACCGTGAACAAGGCAGCTCCCGCTATTGCCCTGCCCGAGGTGTTCCTAGGACTACTTCCCGGTTGGGGCGGGGCATACCTCCTTCCAAACCTGATTGGAATTAGAAACGCGCTCAAGGTCATCATCGAAAACCCTTTGAAACAAAACCGAATGCTTTCTCCCAAAGAGGCCCTTGATCTTGGAATTGCCGATGTGATGTTTGAGCCCCAGCGCTTTATCGAAGATTCGGTAGCCTGGGCAGATAAAGTCCTTTCAGGCCTTAAGCCAACAAGAAAGAACAAACCCGGTCTATTTGAAAAGCTAGTGGTGTGGTCGCCGGCAGTTGGCATCGCAAGAAAGATGTTGAAACAAAAGATCGGAACAGTTCCACTTGCCCCCTACGCTGCCCTTGACCTGATTGATGAGGCCAAGTTTTCTTCCAAGGAAGCTGGATTCAAGCGCGAAGACGAAGAACTAGAAAAACTTATTTCCTCGGATCAGTTCAGAGCGAGTATGTATGCGTTCAACCTGGTTCAAAAACACGCCAAGAATCCCCAGGGTGCACCAGATCCAAAGCTTGCGATCAAGGTTCAAAAAGTTGGAATTGTTGGAGCAGGTCTTATGGCCAGCCAGTTTGCCCTGTTGTTCCTAAGAAGACTCGGTGTTCCAGTGATCATCACCGACGTCTCACAGGAAAGAGTCGACAAGGGTCTGGCCTATGTTCGCTCCGAGCTCGACAAGCTGGTTGAGAAAGGGCGAATGTCAGTTGATGATCGAAACCGTTTCAGCGCGAATCTTTCCGGAACGCTGGATTTGAAAGACTTTGCGAACTGCGACTGGGTCATCGAGGCAGTGTTTGAGGAAATGAAGATTAAGCAAGATGTCTTCACCCGAGTTGAGCAGGTAGTTCGCGAAGACTGCGTGCTTGCAACCAACACCTCTTCTTTATCTGTTGATGAAATCGCCAAGGTGCTAAAGCACCCCGAGCGCATGGTTGGTTTCCACTTCTTTAACCCGGTAGCTGTTATGCCACTACTCGAGGTTGTCAAAGCACCAAAGTCCAATGATGTGTCCATTGCAACCGCAATGCGGGTTGCAAAGGACCTAAAGAAGACAGCAGTTATCACTTCCGACTCAACCGGCTTTGTTGTTAACAGACTGCTTGGCTACCTGCTTGGCGAAGCCATGCGGGCAGTTGACGAAGGAATCCCATTTGAAGAGGTGGCTGATGCCATCGCACCACTTGGGCTACCAATGAACCCCTTTGACCTACTCGAGCTAGTTGGGCTTCAGGTTGGAGCCCACGTGCTGGATTCGATGTATGGGTTCTCTTCGGAAAGGTTCTATAAGACAGAGTCTTTGCACGCTTTGGCTAAGTACGGAAAGATCCGAACCAAGGATGCCAAGGGCAACCCGACCGGTTATGACCCAGAGGCGATCAAGATCGTCTCTGGTGGAACAAGGGTAAGAACCAAGGCCGAAGTCTTTGATCAGCTGATTGTTGGGCTTGCTAAAGAAATAAGACTCATGCTCGATGAAGGAGTAGTTCAATCAGCTGAGGATATCGACCTATGCATGATCATGGGAGCTGGCTGGCCATTCCACATGGGTGGAATTACCCCTTATCTTGACCGCGTCGGAGCATCACAAAAAGTATTTGGAAAGAGCTTTCACACTCCCATGATTAGGGGCGTTTAGTAATCACGCCCCAATCCTGCGCATTGACTTTCTAGCTAAACTTCGTAAAGAAGTTCCGGGGGTTGGACCAGATCGTTTCCTAAGCCCCGAGCTCGAGAGTGCAGAGAGGCTTTTGGCAAGTGAAGTGGGATTGGAGAAACTCTAAACCGCTAGTTCGGCTTTCTGGACCTGGGCTATTTAATCTTCGGCTTTTTGCTTGGTCTTATCTTTTTCTGTTCATCCCTCAGATTCTTTTTGACGTTGTGGCGTTTGAGTCAAGCACCTGGCTATGGCTTCCTATCTGGACACTCGGGCACATTCTTGTCGGAATGGTCGCGCTCCTTATCCGTGGATTAGGTCTTGATAGCTACCTGAGCAAAAGACCTTCCCTTGCGCTGAATCTCTTAGTTGCAGCCTCACTAGGTGCAATTCGAGTCACCTTCATCGGCTACACATCTTTTGCTCTGGGGCTGGCTCCAAATTTTGACTTGCTTGGGAGAATTCTCAACGGAGCGATTCTTGGAATCTTACTCTTTGGGTTTTTAGCCAGCGTTCTAGTTAGCAACCGCGAATACCAAATCATCCTTCGGAAACTTCTTGCCACCCAGTCCCAGATTTCTTCAGTGCGTAAGGCAAAAGAGAAAGAAATTGGATCTATCCAGCGTGAGCTGGAAGCTTCAACCAGAGCTGTGATTGAGCCAAGGCTCACCGCTATCGGTGAAGCCTTAAGGGAAGAGTCCATAAAGCCAGCGACCAAGAAGGCACTCGCGAACGACCTAAAAGATCTACTCAACAATCAAATCAAACCACTCAGCACAAGACTTAGAAATACCAGCAAGGCTTTTGCTGATCAGAAAACCTTCAAGAACATCAGCCGCTTTGGGTTGTTTAAGATTCCAGATCGGATGAAGCCGGACCTTGCCCTAAAGCCCGTCCCAATCACAGTGATGATGGCAGCGGTGATTCCGTTTGGTATGTATTTGTTTGAGGGTCAGCAGTGGACCTGGCTCGGGTTCTTACTCGCTGGCTTTTACTTCGCAACCTTCTGGTTAGCGAGGGCATTCTTTGCTCCGAAGCCGTCAATCCCAACCCTGCCAGGGTCTTTGATCCTCTTGCTGTTTGTTGCGCTCCAGGGCTTTATAGGCCACGAGATTCTCAGGCTATTTGGTTTTCCTGAACCTGCCGGAACCATCATCGCCTGGTTGGTTTTTGTTGCGCTGGCTTTCTCAATAATTGGATACGCCTTGGTTGCAACCTACGAATACAACCAGGACAACTACCTGGTGGCATTAGAAAAAAACAACAAGCGTATCGAGCGAGAGCTAGCACTTCTCAATCAACGGCTGTGGGTTGAAAAAAGAGACTGGGCACTTCGCATTCACGGCAGCGTGCAGGCATCACTCACGGCAGCTCTTGCAAGACTTTCAAGATCCGGATCTGTCTCGCCGGAGGAGATAAGGCTCATAAAGCAGCACATCCAGCAGGCAGCAAAGGCACTCAAAGTCTCTTCCGTGAACGTCACAGAGCTAAAGGATTCTCTAAAGACCATTCGGGACACCTGGAGGGGGATTGTGAAAATTGAGCTCAGTCTCAAATCGACAGCAGCCCTTCGAGTTCAGGCAGATAAATGGGCGAGTGCTTGCGCAAACGAAATAATCAAAGAGTCGGTAAGCAACTCCGTTAAGCACGGCAGGGCCCAAGCGATCAAAGTTCGCTTTGAAGATTCAGAACCAGGTTTTGTTCAAGTTGTTGTTGAGGACAACGGAAAGGGCCTGCCGGCCCAATTCAGACCAGGACTTGGATCTCAATTAATTGACGAGATTGCCTACCCTTGGTCGCTAACTAGAAGACCAGAGGGTGGAGCAATCCTTAGAGCAAGAATTCCGGTTTCTAGAAAATCGCGTGCTTGAAAAACTAGTCGATGTCTCGCCGCATGCTCGTGACAAGGGCAACGGCTGTGAAGACCGCTCCATAGCCCAGCAACACAAGAGCGGAAATGCCTGGGCTTAGGTAATCAGCGGTTGAGACGCCAATAGCTTCAGATTCAAACTCCAGGGCGAGCATGCCGGTGATAGCACCGGTTGGGAGCCACTTGCCCGCATCGACAAACAATAGAAGCACAATCGGTTCCAAAACAAACAGCCAAACCAGAGTTGAAACAATTGCTATCAACTGGTTTCTTATAAGCGAACCAATTGCAACTCCGACTAGTCCAAGCACAGCACCGGAGAGAACTGAAGCCACAGCAAGGTTTATAAACACCGATTCACTAGGGGATGCGACATTTTCGAAGAAAGTGAGTGTGTAATAACCGGTGAGAACCGAAAGGCCAGCTGAGATGATCTGAAAGAGAGCCCCTGCTAATGCCGTTACAACCAGCTTCGCAATTAGAACCCGCGCCCTCTTTGGGGAAGCCAAGAATGTTGCAACCGCAGTTCCGTGACGGAACTCACCGGACATGATCAAGATGCCAAGGATGATTGCAAAGATGTATGAGCTGATGGCGTTGGCGTAAACGCCATCAACCATAGCCCGGTCCTCTAGGGACCCGAACACGCCAGTTTCGTCCTGCTCAATAACAATTGGTGTCACAACTGTGCTGAGAACAGCAACGAAGATGCTCGCAAGCAATAGACCATAAGTTGAGCGCGAGTAAACAAGTTTTCTAAGCTCTGCCTTGACTAGGTTCATCTTGCACCTCCAGCAGTTAGCTTCAAAAACGCATCTTCCAGCGTTCCCTCACCGATGATCTCTTTCATGCTTCCCTGGGCCATCAGCATGCCGTGGTTGATGATGATCACATCATCAACTGTGCTCTGCATTTCGGCAAGTTGATGTGAAGAAACCAAAATTGTTTTTCCCTCGTTGGCAAGTGTTCTAAGGAATCCCCGAAGCCAGGCAATACCGATTGGATCAAGACCGTTGGCCGGCTCATCCAGAATTAAAACCTTGGGATTTCCAAGCAGCGCTCCGGCAAGAGAAAGCCTTTGCTTCATGCCGAGCGAGTAACCCTTGGCCTTCTTATTGGCCGCAGCCTCCAAATCAACCAGCTTTAAGACTTCGTCAACCCGGGCATCTGGAATCTTGGCGGCTGCCGCCATGACCTTCAGGTTTTGTTTTCCGGTAAGACCACCGTGGAACCCTCTCGAGTCCAACACGGCTCCGATTTGAGTCAACGGGTTCTTGAGCTCTTTGTAGTGAACGCCCAGGATCTTGGCTTCACCCGAGGTTGGTTTCGCAAGGCCCAGCAAGCAACGAAGCGAAGTTGACTTGCCGGCTCCGTTTGGACCCAGCAGCCCCGTGATCTTGCCCTCAGTGATACTCGCCGTGAGCTTACGAACAGATCGAACCTTGCCGTATTTTTTACCAAGGTCTAGAAACTCTATTGCTGCCATTACTTCACTACTTTCTTATTTCCTTAACCGCCTGGTTCAAAATCCTTCTCGCAAGCGCATAGTCCAGGCGCCTTCGGCGCCTGCCAGCTTTGTCGTTGCCCTTGAAAGGAGCTAGAACCAGATCCCCCGAAGCCTCTCTAATTCTATTCAAGGTTCGATTTGCTTCTTTGATTACTTGAGTTATCTCACTGTCAGATAGCTCCGGTAGCTCCAAATAAGTCATCAGCCTCGAGGAAACAACCACTGAGTTAGCCGGATAGCTAAAGCTTTCAGCACTCAAAAACTCAATCGGTGATTTCCCATCGCTACCATCAACGGCTCGAAGCCCGATTCGACCCAACGGGTCATTGAAAACAATTCTTTGTTTTGGTGCAGTTGATTCTCTAAGGGCAAGAATCTCATTTAATTGTCCGATGCTTTGGTTGCCAGTGAAGATGTGCGCAGCTTTGCGCTCATTATTTCCAAAGCAGGCAACCAAGGCTGGAGCATCGGTATCACCAAATAACTCTGCTTGGATAACCACCGCTAGCTCAAGGCGGTCTTTTGGAAAAGAAGAAAGCAGGAATGTCTCTGGGATGATTGCAACTACGTAATCAGCAGAGGCCAGGCAATTCTCTAGCGCGATCATGTATAGATTCTTTTGGGCTGAGCGCTCAAAGTATTTGGCAACCAAGGAAGAAACCCCTTTGCGTTTGGCTGAGTGATTGGCAAGGTATGGAGGGTTTGTGACAATAATCGCTTGTTCTTGGTTTGGAATTTCGAGCAATGAGTCGTTGATGGGCCAAGTTGTACCTTGGATGTCAAAGCCGGAGGCTTTGACCACTTTGTTCTTTAGGGTTTTGTTCTTGCTAACGGCATCAAGTAGATGACCATCTCCTGCGAAGGGATCCAGTAGGAATCCCTTGGATTCCTTCAATGCCTTTTCTAGGAACTTGATAACTTCCGGGGTGAGCCAGCCAGACTGGGTCGTATAGAAAGAGCCAAGGGAAACTTTGCTTGCGTCTATCTCAACTGTTCTATTTGTTGCTTTAGACACCAGCATGCGGCCAAGCGGCCTTATTGAACTCATGGCACAATAGTAACCATGACTTCACATACCCATGTAGCAACAATCAAAACCAACCTAGGAAGCATCAAGGTAAACCTTTTTGCTCTGCACGCACCAAAGACCGTTGAGAACTTCATTGGTCTTTCGGATGGTTCCATCGAATGGACCCATCCAAACCGCGGACCACAGCCCAAAGGAACACCTTTGTATAACGGCGTGATCTTCCACCGCATCATTCCTGACTTCATGCTCCAGGGCGGTGACCCAACCGGTACCGGTACCGGTGGCCCAGGCTATAACTTCGGTGATGAGATTCACCCGGAGCTAACCTTCAACGAGCCTTATAAGTTGGCCATGGCTAACGCAGGGCCTGGCACCAACGGTTCGCAGTGGTTTATCACCACCGTGCCAACTACCTGGCTCTATGGCAAGCACACCGTCTTTGGTGAGGTTGTTGATCCAGATTCTCGAAAGGTCGTTGACAAGATTCAAGCCGTTGAAACCGGGCCTCAGGACAAGCCACTGGACGATGTGGTAATCGAGTCCATCGCCGTTGTAGCTGCTTAGTTTTAGTTAAAACCAAATGGCCAGATTGAAATCGGATCAGCCGAGAATAACCATCTCGCTGATAATGATCAATCTGGTCATTTGGCTTGTTCAGGTGATTCCAGGTTCGACGCTAACCTCAACGCTTTTCTACGCGCCGCTACTTACGGTGTTAGAGCCTTGGCGAATGCTAACCGCTGGCTTTGTTCATTCACCGGATAGCTTTTGGCATATCCTGATCAACATTTACTCGATCTATATCTTTGGCCGAGTGATTGAGCCAATGCTCGGTCCCTCAAGGTTTCTAGTTCTTTATCTAATTTCCATCTTCGGTGGCTCGGCTGCGGTGCTATGGCTCTCCGAGCCGGTTATTCCCGTGGTTGGAGCCTCTGGAGCATTCTTTGGTCTGATGGGTGCTTACCTGATCATGCTTCGCGCAATCGGAGATAACTCAGGTTTACTGGTTGGACTGATTGCCGTGAACTTGGCTTTTGGGTTTATTGTTCCGGGAATTTCTTGGCAGGGGCACTTGGGTGGCTTGCTTGCTGGAATGGCCGTGACCGGGGTCTATGCAAACACCAGGTATAAATCAGGGCTGGCCCAAAAGATTCAGGTGCTTGGAGTTATTGGATTGATTGTGTTGATAACCGTTGCCGGAGTTATCTTCCGGCTACCTGTTGGTTTCTAGGAAGTTTTTTCTTTACTTCCAGCGGGTCGACATCATGAAGCCGACCATCGCAATTCCAAAACCAATCAGGATGTTCCAGTTCTGAAGGTTTAGCGGAGTTGCGGCTCCGAGTGGGAACTGTGCGCTGGTGACGTAGTAAGTGATGATCCACAACAGACCAACCAGCATGAACCCGAACATCACTGGCTTAAACCAGACCGGGTTGAGTGCCTCTCCGGAGTCAGATTCCTTCTTGGAAGATTTGGCTGGCTTTGAGTTCGGCAGATTATTTAGTTCAGACATGATCTCAATTCTACAACTAGGCTTTATACAAATGACCAAGATTCTCGTGCTGGATAACTACGACAGCTTCGTTTATACGCTAAACGGCTACCTGCAGCAGCTGGGAGCCGAGACTGACGTTATAAGAAACGATGCGGTTGCCCCCTCCGAGCTAGCTGCCCTAATGGCCAAATACGACGGAGTATTAATCTCGCCGGGGCCTGGAACACCAGCCGATGCCGGACTTAGTATCCCGGTAGTCAAGCAAGCCCTTGAAACCAATCAGCCGGTCTTTGGAGTTTGTCTCGGGCATCAAGCAATCGCCGAGGCCATGGGAGCAACCGTTCAGTCAGCTCAAGAACTGATGCATGGAAAAACCAGCGTTGTTGAACACGACAACAGTTTGATCTTCAAAGACGTCCCTAAATCTTTCAAAGCCACCAGGTATCACTCTTTGGCGGTGCTGGATGAAACAGTTCCGAAAGATTTGGTCGTAACCTCAAGAACCAAGGGGGGCGTGATCATGGGACTTCAACACATCAGCAAACCCATATACGGAGTTCAGTTTCACCCCGAGAGTGTTTTGACTGAGGGCGGTTACCAGATGCTTGGAAATTGGCTCGAGTCACTTGGACTAAAAGGTGCAGCCGAAAAAGCCAAGTCGCTTTCGCCGATGGTCAATCTCTAGGTCGAAGGCACGCAGTTCAGCGTCAGCGTAATAGATGAGCGCTGATCGGCAAGACCTGGTTCAATCGACTGGTTTTGAACAGTTGTTCCAACTGTTCCAACGCAACCCTCGGGTTGGGCAACAACAACACTGAAGCCAACCTCCGGTGCTTGCATGATGCGCTGCGCATCCGAGATGCTCAAGTTTCTAACGTTTGGAACTTGGACCTGACCGTCTGAGACCAAAAGGTTAACAACTGATCCCTCAACAACTCTTTCGTTGGCTGCCGGAACCGATTCAATTACCGATCCCTCTGGCACCGTTGCGGAGTTGCCAGGTGTGATTACTCCAAGAACCAGACCAACTCCCTCAAGGGCTGCTCGGGCTGCTTCTTCGGACAGGCCAGTCAAAAGCGGCACCGTCGCCTCGAGCTTTCCAGAAGACACCACAACCTCGATGGTGGTTCGCTCCGGAACATCGGTTCCGGCAGGCGGATCGGTTCGGATGATCAGTCCCGACTCAACATCATCGCTAGCCTCGGTAAGGCGAAGAACAAGAAGTCCTTGATCGCGAAGAGTCTGAGCTCCGTCATCAAAGAGTGCCCCGGTGACATCGGCAACTTGGATGCCGGTATTGGCAGGAGGCGTGAAGGGCTGGAAGGTTCCACCCAAGGTGAGAAGCCAAATAACTAGTCCAACTAGAACTACCGCAGCACCGGAACCAACCCCCCACATCAAACCAGGGGATGGGCGATCACTTGCAGATTGAGCCTGGATCTTGATGGCGTTGGTGTCGGTGTTGGCCTTGAAATCAACTCCCAACTCCTTGAAGAACTCCTCTGGCTGAACCTCACCGATGACCTCGGTTGGAGCTGCCTGCAACACTTCGGTTGGCTGGGGTGAGACAACAACCGGCTTGGTCTTAGCTTGCGCTTTGGTTAGCGCTTGGCCGTTAGCTGCCGCGAGCAGGTGCTCGCGGAATTCCATTGCCGTTTGAAATCTTTCCTCGCGGTCTTTCGCGAGGGCATTTAGAACAACTTGGTCTAGCTCGGGGGTTAGCTCTGGGTTGTGTTCGGAGGGAACAGTTACCTTTTCGCTGACGTGCTGGTAGGCAACTGACACAGCGGTGTCACCCTTGAAAGGCGGCCTGCCGGCAAGCATCTCATAAAGCAAAACACCGGTTGAGTAAAGATCGGTTCGGGCATCAACTGCTTCGCCCCTTGCTTGCTCTGGGGAGAAATACTGAGCTGTTCCAACAATGCCTGAGGTGTGTGCTTGGGTTGCGGAGGAGTCAGAGATTGCGCGGGCAATGCCAAAGTCCATGACTTTGACTTGGCCTTCTTCAGTGACCATGATGTTGGAGGCTTTGATGTCACGGTGGATGATTCCGGCTTTGTGGGAATACTCCAATGCCGTCAGCACCTGCTTGGCATAGCCAACTGACTCGGTGAGGGTGAGCTTTCGCTCGTGCATCAAATCTCTAAGCAGCTTGCCCCGAACATACTCCATGACAATAAAGGGAGTCTTTCGTATGTTGCCATTGGAATCGGTTGAGATCTCTTCGCCGGCGTCATAGATACGAACGATTGTTGGATGAGCCATCTTGGCTGACGCTTGGGCTTCTTGAGCAAAGCGAGACTCAAAGTTTTCGTCGTTGGCCAAATCAGACTTGAGTAGCTTGATGGCGATCTTTCGCCCAAGGCGAAGATCGACTCCTTCGAAGACATCGGCCATACCCCCGCGGCCGATGATTTCGCCAACCTGGTAGCGGCCAGCCAATACTCTTTCCTGATCAGACAATGTCTTATTTCCCCGTTCTTAGTTTCAAATATAACCCACTCATTAAGGCGTTCCTCCGGGTGCTTCAGTTGGTAGTGGCGAACCAGTGGTGGTTGGAAGTGGAATTGGAATCGAACCGTCTTCGGTTGGCGATTCAGTCGGCTCAGGATCGGTTGGGTCTGGAATAGCTCCCTGCTGGATGTAGTAGTAGATCTTCACCGTTGAGCCAACTGGAACTTGTCCTAAGCCATCGGCTCGATAAACAGTCAAGATGCGAGGGTCTTCTGGGTCTAGTGCTTCACCTGGAATTGCATCAACCAGCAGTCCGCGCTCTTTTAGGAAAATAGAGGCATCGGCAACGTTTTTGCCGATGACATCGGTCAACAAGACAACGGCGGTTGGAACCGGCGCTTCAGTCACAGCATCGGTTGGCGCGATGGTCGGCTCAAAAGTTGGAATAGTTGAGGACGGCTCTTGATCGGCCATAAGAGACAAAACAATAGCGATCATCACTCCGGCTGCAGCCGCAAACAAAAGTCCGATTAGTGCAAGCCAGGGCCAAATAACTGGCAGCTTGTCGGCAGGCTCGGTCTTTGGATCTGGCTCGGCGTTTCTAGTTCTAACCGTCGGCGTTTGGTCTTGGTTGAACACCTCGGTTGGTGAAACACCTTCCAGTTGAAGTCTTAGTGCCCTCGCGCGATTGGACAGATCAAGAGCAGATCCTGGTCGTTGGTTGGGCTTTTTGGCAAGACAGGCAAGAATCAGATCCTGCACCCGCTTGTCGATATCTTCCCCCATGGCCGGTGGCTTGTCATTGATTTGCGCCATAGCGATAACCATTTGAGATTCACCGGTGAAGGGTCTTCGGCCCGTCAGGGCTTCGTACGCCACAATCCCCAGTGAGTAGATATCTGTCGAAGGTGTTGCCGGCTTTCCGGTTGCTTGCTCGGGGGCAAGGTATTGAACTGTTCCCATAACTTGACCGGTTGCGGTTAGTGCAACCTGGTCGGCAACTCTTGCGATACCGAAGTCGGTGATTTTGACTTTGCCACTTGGAGTAATCAAAAGATTTCCCGGCTTCACATCGCGGTGAACCAGTCCATCCTCGTGAGCTGCGTGCAAAGCCCTGGCGGTCTGCTCGATTATTGAAAGCACCTCAACACCGGTGAGACGAATGCGCTTTTCAATAATGCGAGCTAGTGAATCACCGGAGACTAGCTCCATCACAAGATAAGCCGAACCCGATCCTTCGCCGTAGTCGTAGACGTCGGCGATACCCTCGTGATCAACTCGGGCAGCGTGTCTAGCTTCGACTCGGAAGCGCTCTAGAAAGCCCGGGTCACCCATGAACTCAGGCTTCAAGATCTTGATGGCAACGTCGCGAAGGATTACTTCGTCGTGGGCTCGCCATACCTCGCCCATACCGCCGATCGCGATGCGATCGACAAGTTTGTATCTATTTCCGTATATCTGTCCAGCTTCTGGTTTCACTAGCGAAGCACCGCCTGGAAAAACGACCTCGCTACCGGAGCTGCAGTTGCGTTACCGCTGGCACCGAAGTCACGGCCTCCACCGTCTTCAATCACCAGAGCAATTGCGACCCTGGGGTTGGTAGCTGGTGCAAAGCCGGTGAACCACAGGGTCACTCGTTCGTCATCACCGTTTTCAGCGGTGCCGGTCTTACCGGCCACCTTGAATCCAGAAACCGAGGCGTTGCTGGCAACGCCCTTGGTTACCGACTGGACCATCATCTTCTTTAGCGAAGCTGCGGTGGCGGCAGTGATCGGTTGAGCCAGAACCTCTGGTTGAGGTGCCAAAATTACCGAAAGGTTCGGGCTAATCACTGACTCAATCAGATTTGGTTGCATCATCAATCCACCGTTAGCGATGCTGGCAGAAATTAGCGCCATTTGGAGTGGGCTTACCCGAACGTCATACTGCCCGAAGGAAGAAAGCCCCAGCTGAGCCTCGTCCATTTCTTCCGGGAAGCTACTCGGGGTTGCAATCATCGGAACGCGAATTTCTTTACCAAAACCAAAAAGTTCCGCCTGGGCGCGAAGTCGGTCTTGGCCCAGAGCAAGACCTAATTCAACGAAGGGTACGTTGCAGCTAAAGCGCATGGCGTAAATCAGAGTTACATCATCAGCTGACCCACAAGCGTTTCTCGAAGAGTTGAAAACTTCGGAGGTGGAGTTTGGAAGTTGAACCGAGACCGGGTTATCAAAGGATGACTGGTTGGTGTATTCGCCAGATTCTAAAGCAGCTGCTGCAACTACCAACTTGAATACTGAACCCGGGTGGTAGAGATCCCCACCGATTGTTTTGTTGATCAGTGGGTTGGAAGGGTCAGCTTCTAGCTCCTCGTAGTTTTCACTTACCTTCTTGCTGGTGTGACCAGCAACCAGGTTCGCATCAAAGCCAGGCTTGGACACCATCGCCAGAATATTTCCGGTCACCGGGTCAATTGCAATTAGCGAACCCTTGTAGTTGCCAAGAGCATCCCAGGCTGCCTGCTGAAGCATTGGATCTAGGGTTAGCTCAACCGCAGCACCGGTGACCGGGTTGCCGGATAGAACAGCATTGACCTGTTCAAAAAACTGCGATGAGCTTTGACCGGAAAGATATAAATTAGCTGCCGACTCCATGCCGGTGGCACCGCGGAAAACCGAGAAATATCCTGTGACCGCTGAGTAAATATCGTTCTCATAGACCCTCAGGTATCGATAGGCGTTATCGGAAGGAATGGAACTTGCAATGGCTTTGCCATCGACCAGGATCGGTCCGCGCTGGGTCTTATAGCTTTCGTAAATGTTTCGAACGTTTCTTGGATCATCGGCTAACGCTTCGGTGTTAACCGATTGCAATAAAGTCGCAGCAATAAACAAGCTCAGGAACATTGCTGCAACCACCAGCGACACTCTTCTTAGTTCTTTGATCATCGAGTGATCACCTCGGTCTGACGATCGACAGCCGAATCAGAAAGTCTTAGCAGCATCGCGATGATGATCCAGTTGGCAAGCAAGGAAGAACCACCGGCTGCCAAGAATGGTGTTGTTAGTCCCGTGAGAGGAAGGATTCTTGTGACGCCACCGATTACAACAAAAAGCTGCAGCGCGATAACGAAAGAAAAGCCCACCGCCATCAGCTTGGCAAATTCGTCGGAGTGCCTAAAGGCAACCTTTAGTCCTCTTGAGACCAGCAAGAAATAAAGCGCCAAAATAGCAAAGAAACCAATTAGCCCAAGCTCTTCAGCAAGGCTAGAAATAATAAAGTCGCTCTCGGCAAGTGGAACAAGCTGGGGGACACCACCACCGAGACCGGAACCAAAGAGTCCACCGTTGGCCATACCGAAGATGCCCTGAACAATCTGGTAGCTACCTCCGACGGCGTCGTAGTTGGCTTGCTCGAACGGGTTTAGCCATGCATCGAAGCGACGCGAGACGTAGTCCAAAAGTCTCGATGCAACTAAGCCACCGGTAATCAACATCGCTACGCCGATACCGGCGTAGAAAGCACGTCCTGTTGCGACGTAGATCATCACAAGAAATAAACCGAAATACAAAATGCTGGTTCCAAGATCGCGCTGCAAAACAAGGACACCGATGCTGGCTAGCCAGATGACAAGTATTGGACCTAGCTCCCTACCTCTCGGAATTCGAATTCCAAGAATCTTTCTTCCAACCACCGCAAGCGAGTCTTTCCGGTCCACCAGATATCCCGAGAAGAAGATAATCAGCGCAATCTTGGCAATTTCACCGGGCTGGAAGGTGACACCAAACAAAGAAATCCAAAGAGTTGCTCCGTTGATGGTGGTTCCAATAACAGGAAGAAGCGGGAGCAACAAGAGCACAATTCCAACCGCCATTGCGGTATAGACATACCTTCGCAAAAACAATTGACTCGGGATATACAAAATAACAATGGCAGCGATTGCCATGGCAAGTGCCGTCCACATCACCTGCCTAAAGGCAAATAGCTCAGCTCCCCCGGAGGCAATGGTTGCAAGGTCTAGCCGGTAAATCATGGCTATTCCAAGGCCGTTCAATACCAAGGCAATTGGCAAGATAAGTGGATCTGCCTCGGAGGCTCTTCTTCTAAGGATCAGGTGTAGCAAGAAAGCAAACAGCACCGGAGGCAACCAGTAGGTGAAAAGATCGGTGGTCATCCTTTCAAGAATCGAAAGCTGAATTTGAGCCAGCTCAAAAGCGTTTAGTCCGGCTGCAAAAAACAAAAGCAGTGCTTCCAGGTTTCTACTCCTTGGAACCACCTTTATTGGCTTCGAGATCTGAAGCGCTTCGGTGAGGGCGTTCATTAGTTGCCACCCAGCTGATCGAGGATACGCCTAGCGTCTTCGATGTTCTCAGCGTCAATTGATCGCTCCAGCGCTTCGCGCTGGAAGTCAGTTAGAGAATCGATTGTGATGTTCGATAGTTCATAGACGCTGGAGAACTTGAAGGGACCGAGTTCTTCTTTGATCCCCTTATAGATGACAACGACTCCGTCGTTGACACCAACAAAGAACCTGGTCTGGGTGTATTCGTAGCCCAGGTATAACCCGTAGCTTGCAATGCCTAGTACCAAAAGATAAGTCGCGATCTGACGAAGTCTGCGGTTTCTGATTCGACCCTTGGTGTCTTTCAAGATCTTTTCCAGTAGCTCTTCAGACTCAGGAGCAAAGCTGGTTGGATCTTCTGGCTTTGAGAGCATCTCAATAAGTGTCATTGGGTTCAGAATGCGCAGGATTCTTCGACCCTTGCGCTCTTCGATGACAACTTCGTTAGCGGCAGATCCAACAAAGTTTCGAGAAGTGCCCGCTTCAACTTCTTCGGACGCCTCAACAATGTCAACCAAGACAACGGTCACGTTATCCGGTGCACCAAACTCCAATGCCTCACCAACCAACAGATCGGTTGCTTCCCGAACCGAAGATTTAGAAAGCATGATGCGGTGCATGATGCCATCGGGCACAACTCCCGATAGACCATCACTGCACACCATCCAGCGGTCCCCTGGCTGGGTCTCAAAAGTTTCAACGTCTATTTCTGGAAACTGCTCAACATCTCCAAGCACGCGCATCAGCACACTTCTTCTTGGGTGAACCAGAGCTTCTTCCTCGGTGATGCGGCCGGTGTCAACCAGTCGCTGAACAAAGGTGTGGTCGGAAGTGATTTGCTTGACTATTCCATCGCGGGCAAGATAAACCCTCGAGTCACCGATGTGTCCGATAGAAACTTTTGTTCCGTGGACCAAGATCCCTGAGAAGGTGGTTCCCATTCCTGCAAGATCTGGATGTTCGGCAACCGAGATACCAAGTTTTTCGTTGGCTTGCCAAATAAAGTCAATGAGTCTTTGCTCGGCTGCTTGAGCAGATTCGGCTGGCTCATCAGCTAAGGCAACGTGCTGGGCGGCGAGTGCCGAGGCGATGTCGCCTCCGGCGTGACCTCCCATACCGTCGGCAACGAAAAACAGATTGACTCCGGCGTAGCCGGAGTCCTGGTTGGAAGATCGAATCTTTCCAACATCGCTTGCAGCGTAGGAAATGGTTTTTAGAGCCAAGAGGCTACGCCCTCAACTCAAAGGTGGTTTGTCCAACTCGGACCTGGGTGTTCATGGAAACGGTCATCGGGGTTCCGACTTTTTGGCCATCAAGGAAAGTTCCGTTGGTGGAATCAAGGTCTTGGATTAGCCAGTCGCCGTTTATGAACACGAGCTTGGCGTGGTGGGTGGAGGCGTATTCGTCATCGACTATCAGGTCGCTATCGCCTGCGCGACCGATGGTGAGCTGTCTTCCAGAAAGTGCTATTTCAGTGCCGGCTTTTTCACCTTCGGTGACAACCAGCTTGGTTGCCTTTAGCTCTGGCTGCTTGGTGGTGTCAGAAGAAGATGATGTTGGGGTTGAAAACACAGCCGGGACATTGGCTTGGGCAACACGGGAGACTACCTTCTGACCAAACAGGTCAGCACGGATTACCGAGATGATGCTAAAGACAAATACCCAGAGCAGAACCAGGAATCCGGTGCGGACTAGAAATAGCGCTAGTTCACTCACTTCGACCTCGCAATCACGTTGAATAAGAAATCTGTTCGGCCGGCTGAAACTACTGTGCCGGAAGAAATTGTCAGCTGGTCGATCTTCTTACCCAGCACCTTGGTTCCGTTGGTGGAACCTAGGTCCCGAACGGCAGCTCTTTGACCATCCCAAAGGATCTCGAAGTGCTTCCGACTTAGACCATTGTCCCCGATTTGAAGATCGGCTGCCTGGTCTCGTCCCACGGTGGTTCGGGCCTTTGATATCTCGTGGGAGACACCATTTATTGAAAGCACAGGAACCCAGACAACATCTAGCTTTTTAGCCTCCGAGGAAACCTCGAGCTGGCCAAGGGCCAGGCTCGGTGAGGCAACAAGTTTGATCTCTAAGACCTCGCCGAACTGGAAGCCTTGTCTTCGAGCATGCTCGGAAGCCAAGTCCTTAAGTTCGTCGAGGAGTGGTTCGCCTAGGTTAGAAAGTTTCTGGTGGTCTTGAGGGCTTAGGGAAACCAGGTAAGAGTTTGGAACCAGGATGCGGTCACGGCTCAAGATGGATGCCTTGGCATCCATTTCCTGTTTGATGGCTGAGGCTATTTCGACTGGCTCTAGGCCAGATTTGAAGGTCTTGGAAAAAAGGCCAGTGACCTTCTTTTCTAGTGTCTTCTCGAATTTGTCTATGAAGCCCAAGCGAGTCCCTTGTTTGGTGGCGAAATACAAGTTTATCGGCGGCCCCAACAAATAAGGGGTTGGGCGTTGCCCTTAGAGCAAACAAAGGCTTTAGGGCTGCAACCTCTGACTTATCCAGACGCCGTGAGGGCCGTCCTGGCTAAGTGTTCTATAAAACTCAATCCGGTCGTGCATCCGGTTGGACCTTCCCTTCCAGAACTCGATTCTGGAAGGAACGATTCGATATCCACCCCAAAAATCAGGTCTTGGGACTTCCGCTCCCTCGAAGCGCTTGAGCGCTTCATCAAATTGGGCATCAAGGGCCTGCCTTGATTCAATTGGGCTGGACTGCTTGGATGACCAGGCAGCGACCTGAGAATCGTGAGGTCTCGATGCGTGATACTCATCGGACTCGGAAGGATCTACTTTTTCAGCCAGCCCTTGGATTAGCACCTGCCGATACATCGAATACCAACCAAAGACCCCGCTGACCTTGTTGTTTAATTCAAGGGCTTCGCCCTTGCGAGATAAGAAGTTACTTGCAAAGAAGAATCCCTTTTCGTCAACACCTTTTAACAGAACCGTTCTAGATCTTGGCTGGTTATCGGAATCAACAGTTCCAAGTACAAAAGCATTCGGTTCGTAAATCTCGGCCTTTTCGGCATCGACTAACCAGTTCTGGAACTGCTTGATGGGATCATCAAGCAGTTGACCCTCTTCGAGGGAGACTTGACCGTAGTCTTCGTGTCGGTTGAGTGAATCCACTTATAGAACCAATCGTCTAGGGGGGCAGTGAAATTAGGTTAAGTGCGAAATCAGTGAAACACCAAAGAAAGCTTTGTTGCTGTCCTAACCGACAGTTGCCCCAATGCGCTTACCCCTGGTGTGTTCTGGCTTGCATGCCAAGTTAGAAGGTTCTTCAACGCAGGAATCACAGAGTAGAACTAGATCTCGGCAGGCAAGAGAAGCACAGTCGCGGAAGTTACTGGTCTTTCCACCGCATGCCTCACACTCCCCAATGGTTTTTACCTCAGGAGAAAAGTCCATCTTCATGCGGTCATCAAATACATATAGTGACCCTTCCCAAAGACCCTTGTCCCCGAACTTCTCGCCGTAGCGAACGATGCCACCCTTGATCTGGTAAACCTCTTGGAAACCGCGGTTTTTCATGGCGACCGAGAGAACCTCGCAGCGGATGCCTCCGGTGCAGTAAGTGACGATTGGCTTGTCCTTGAGGTGGTCATACTTGCCAGACTCTATTTCTTTCACAAAGTCGTGGGTTGTCTCAACCTCGGGAACGACCGCGTTTTTGAACTTGCCGATCTTGGCCTCAAAAGCATTTCTTCCATCGAAGAACACAACTTCATCGCCGCGGTCTTGAACCAACTGGTTCACCTCTTCGGGCTTTAGGTGTTTGCCGCCGCCGATGACGCCCTTTGGTCCAACCTCGAGCTCCTCCGGAGCTCCGAAGGCAACCAGTTCATTTCGGACTCGAACGCGAAGTCTTGGGAAGTCGTTACCGGTTCCTTCGGACCACTTAAAGTCAATCTTTCTAAAGCCAGGGAATTCTTTGGTGGCGCGGGTGTATCTCTTGAGTGCTTCCATGTCACCACCGAGGGTTCCATTGATGCCGTGCTTCGAGATTAAGATTCTTCCCTTTAGACCTAAAGATTCACAAAGCGTGCGCTGCCATAGCCTTACAGCTTCCGGGTCCTCGAGAGGAGCGAAGCCGTAGTAAAGGATGATTTTTTGCAGGGACACAAAAAAATCTTAGCGTCAGGAGTCTTCTAGGATAAAGGGATGAAACCCTCCCCAGGCATCGACACTTCCTCCTTTGACCCCAAAACAAGGGCCCAGGACGACCTTTTCAGGCACGTGAATGGCCCCTGGCTCGATAACACTGAGATCCCTGAGGATAAGGCGATCTACGGAAGCTTTCATATGCTTGCCGATGCCTCCGAAGAGGCCGTCAAGCTCATTCTTGAAGAAGCTTCCGCTAACCCCAAGCCTGGCGTGAGCCAGCAAATTGGAGATCTATTTGCCTCTTTCCTCGATGAGGAAAGAGCCAACAAACTTGGCGCTGAACCAATCAGGGAAGATCTGGAGAAGGTAAGTGCGCTTACTTCTTTATCCGAAGCCACCAGACTGCTTGGAGAATTCGAAAGAACCGGAACCAGCGGCATCTTCGGGATGTATGTCGATAACGATCCGAATAACCCCTCCAGATACCAAATAAACCTTTACCAGGGAGGACTAGGTCTTCCTGACGAGGCTTACTACCGCGAGGAAAAGCACAAAGAGATCCTGGCTGCCTATGAGGTGCACGTTGCAAACATGTTTGCACTCGCTGGCTTAGACAAACAGACGGCGGAGGCTGCAGCCAAAACAGTAGTTGAGTTTGAGACAACACTTGCCTCAAAGCACTGGGACAACGTCGCTACCCGCGACGCTGACAAGACCAATAACCCAACCAAGTTCTCTGAGCTCCAAGTACTCACCCCAACCTTTGATTGGAACTTGTGGTTTGAGGGGTCGGGTGTAGACAAAAAAGTCCTAGAAGAGTCGATTGTGATGATGCCGTCCTTCTTCGAAGGACTTGGCACTGTTTATTCAGAAGACAACCTTGATGGGCTAAAGACCTGGATGAGCTGGAATGTGATTTCCTCGAAGGCTGCTTATTTGTCCAAGGACTTTGTTGATGAAAGATTTGCGTTCTATGGAACCAAGTTGACCGGTGCACCGGTGAACCGCGCTCGCTGGAAGCGAGCGGTGTCTCTTGTTGAGGGTTCTTTGGGTGAGGCGGTTGGAAAGATTTACGTCGAGAAGTACTACCCGCCTGAGGCAAAAGCCAAGATGGATGAGCTGGTTGAGTATCTGATCAAGGCTTACCGAGAAAGC
Source organism: Rhodoluna limnophila (assembly GCA_945883505.1). GTDB lineage: Bacteria > Actinomycetota > Actinomycetes > Actinomycetales > Microbacteriaceae > Rhodoluna > Rhodoluna limnophila_B. Next base: position 23,795 of record CAMCXL010000005.1, on the reverse strand, counting down.
ATTGAAGAGCTTCCTTGGATGAGCGATGAGACAAAAGCCAAGGCGCTAGTGAAATTACAAAAGTTCACACCAAAGATCGGGTATCCGGTGAAGTGGAAGGACTACTCCAGCATCGTCATTGACCGCAATGATTTGGTTGGCAACGTTAAGCGCGTGACTTCGTGGGGACTAGACCGCGAGATGAAAAAAATCGGCTCGCCAATCGATCGTGACGAGTGGTTCATGACCCCGCAGACCGTAAACGCTTATTACAACCCGGGGTTCAACGAGATTGTTTTCCCGGCTGCAATCTTGCAGCCGCCGTTTTTCTCTTTAGAAGCCGACGACGCTGTGAACTTCGGAGCAATCGGTGCCGTCATCGGACACGAGATCGGTCACGGCTTTGACGACCAGGGATCAAAGTATGACGGCGACGGAGCACTGATCAGCTGGTGGTCAGATGCTGACCGCAAGGCGTTTGAGGAAAGAACTGCGAGTCTTATCTCGCAGTTCAATGAATTGTCTCCCGAGCAATTACCGGATGAGAACAAAGTCAACGGCGAGCTCACCATCGGTGAGAACATCGGTGACTTGGGTGGACTTGGTATCGCTTACAAGGCATACCTCATGTATGCCGAAGATCAGAAGGCGGTAGGCAACGAACTTGGCCCCATCGATGGACTAACTCCTGAGCAGAGATTGTTCTTGTCTTGGGCAGCAGCCTGGCGAACCAAGGGACGCGATGAGATTGTCTTGCAGCGACTTGCAACCGACCCACACTCACCGCCGGAATTTAGGTGCAACCAGATTGTTCGAAACATCGACGCGTTCTATGAGGCGTTCAACCTAACCGCTGAAGATAAGCTCTGGTTGGATGAACCCAAGCGTGTGAGCATTTGGTAGTTCAAGATTTGCATAAGTGGGGAATTAGGTAATTGAAACTTTGGCTAAGACTTATTGTTCAGCTTTTTAGCTGGCGAACAAGAAAACCCTTACAAATTCATGAAGTTGCCGTAAGGCGCTTTCGAGTATGGCCCACCGATCTAGACATCTACGCACACATGAATAACGGTGTGTTCTTGACCCTGTTGGATCTAGGAAGATACGACCATGGCAAGCGAACCGGTATTTGGAACAAGTGGAAAAAGATCGGCTGGTATCCGGTTGTGGTTGCCGAGAACGTCACCTTTAGAAAATCCCTCAAGCTCTGGCAAGTCTTTGATCTAGAGAGCAAGGTCATCGGTTGGACCGATGAGGCTTTCTATTTTGAGCAAAGATTTGTTGTCAAGGGTGAGGTGTACGCTCGGGCAATTGTTCGAATTAGGTTCCTGAAGCGCCCCAGGGGCATTGTGACACCAGAGGACATCTTTAGCGTGACCCCTTGGACAGGCCCCATCCCTAAGCTCCCCGATTGGGTTCTTGCCTGGTCCAAAGCCTCTTCTTTGCCAAAGGGCAAAGAACCAGCTCCAAGCAGCTGGGACTAACCAATCAGGGCTAACCAAGCCCTAGCTTTTTGCGACAGACTTTGACCAGCACCAACTAGACAATAGAAAAGGCCAGACCAATGACAGATCTTCCAATCAAGAGAACCTTCAAAGATGACTTTGGGGTCGAGATCATGTTCTACGAGTGGCCGGTAGCAGAACCAAAGGCAGTAATCCAGATAGCCCACGGTCTTGGCGAGCACGCCAGAAGGTATGACCTGATGGCAGCAACTCTAAATAGAGCAGGCTTTAGTGTCTATGCCGATGACCACAGAGGTCACGGACAGACCGGTGTGAAGCAGCTTGAGAACAAGCAAATCAAGAGACTTGGAAACTTAGGACCTGGCGGCATGAAGGCCACCTACAAACAGGTGGCTGACTTTTCAAAGCTGATAAAGTCCGAAAACCCAAACCAACCACTTGTTCTTCTTGGACACAGCTGGGGATCCTTTATTGCGCAGAAGCTCATAAACAAGCACTCGGATATGTATGACGCTGTTGTGCTCTCAGGTTCTGCTTTGACAATGCCGGGCTATCTTGCAACCGGGGATTTCAACAAGGTTTGGAAGAAACTTCCTGGGTCAACCGGTTACGAGTGGCTATCAAGGGATGTTGAGATTCAGAACAAGTTCGTTGCCGACCCACTTACCTTCTTAGCTGCCGCAGCACAGGTCCTTGGAATCAAGAACTCTCTGCAGATGTTTGGAACACCTTCCAAAGAGATAAGGACAGATCTTCCAATCTTGGTCCAGGTCGGCGAAGCCGATCCAATCGGTGGCGAGTACTCAAACAAAGCACTGGTTGAGGCCTATAGGAAAAACGCTGGCATTGACGACATTGAGTTGTTTGTGTACCACGAGTGCAGACACGAGATCTATAACGAACTAAACAAGGAAGCCATTATTGGGGATCTTGTTGAGTGGGTCAACAAGAGGATTGGCTAGAAAGCCAATTAGCTTCTAGCTCCAGGCCAACGGCAAGCAGCAACTGCTTCTTCGATTGAACCCTTCAACAAATCATGGGTCTCAGGGTGACGCTTCATATACATAACTACGTACGAGCACACCGGGACAACCCTGTCCTTTGAGTTGGCCTTCACATCAGCCAGAGCTTCACGCATGAGATCGGCCGCGTAGCCCTTGTTCTGGAAAGAGGGGTCAACTTCGGTATGAACAAAGTGTCTCTCCCCAGGCACAGAAGCGTAATCGGCAAGGCCGATTCGCTTGTCCTCTAGCCAAAGCTCATACCGATGAGCTTCTTGGTTGTGGATGACTTTGGGTTCCATGGTGTTAATCTTTCCCTTGTGACCGAGACAAATCAAACACAGCACGAAAACACTGTCTATCTCGGGGATAACCTTGCTGTTTTGAAGTCTATTCCGACTGAGTCTGTCGATTTGATTTACATAGACCCGCCTTTTAACACCGGCAGATCCCAGCAAAGATCTAAAGAAACCACCCGTCGAAACGACGAGGGTGACCGCATTGGCTTCAAGGGCAAAAGATACGAGACCGTCAGGTCTCAAGTTCTTTCATATGACGACCAGTTCGTTGACTACTGGGCCTTCCTCGAGCCAAGGCTCGAGGAAGCAAAGAGAGTCTTGAAATCAACGGGCACTCTGTATCTGCACTTGGACTACCGTGAGTCTCACTATGCCAAGGTCCTACTTGATGCCCTGTTCGGGCCAGATTGTTTCTTGAATGAAATCATCTGGGCCTACGACTACGGAGGCAAGTCCAAATCCCGCTGGCCAGCCAAGCACGACACCATTTTGGTGTTTGTGAAGGACCCAAAGAAGTACTACTTCGACTCAGAGACTGTTGATAGGGAGCCATACATGGCTCCTGGTCTTGTGACAGAAGAAAAGGTTGCCAAAGGCAAATTACCTACCGATGTCTGGTGGCACACAATTGTTTCCCCTACAGGGAAAGAAAAGACCGGTTATCCAACCCAGAAGCCAATTGGAATACTCCGAAGAATCATTCAGGCAAGCAGCAAAGAAGGCGATGTTGTGTTGGACTTTTTTGCAGGGTCTGGAACAACTGGTGTGGTGGCGAACCTGCTGAATAGAAAGTTCTTGCTGGTTGATCAAAACCCCGAGGCGCTGGAGGTTATTAAGCAGAGGCTTGAAGGCGTAAGGTACGAGCTTGTCGACTGGTCAGGTAAACAACCAAAAAGCTAAAGGCAATGAGGATGGCGGAAACCGCCATCGCCATCCCATAGTTTTGCTCTCCCGGTCTTGCAATAAGCCGGAATAGAAGTGTTGGGATTGTCCCTTGTGAACCATAGGCCAGAAAACTGCTTGCCCCAAATTCACCAATAGAAATAATCGCTGCATAGCCAAGAGCAGTAAGCAAAACCCCCTTGATCATTCCTGATTCAACAAAGCGCCAGATCTGCCAAGAGGAAGCTCCATCGAGTCCCGCTTGCTCGATTGGCTCTTTGCCAATCGAGACAAGCGCTGGGTAAACAAGCCTTATCACCATCGGTAAAGCAATCAGCGCTTGAGCCAGGGGGACAATCAACCATGATGACCTGAGATTGAACCAGCTTGCGTCAAAGGAAATCAAGAACCCAAACCCCAGCACCACGCTTGATACACCAAGGGGTACCAGAAAGACCAAATCCAGCAATTTGGTTTTGCTTCGAACCAGTAGCCAGGAGATAAGTGTTCCAAGCAAGAACGAGATGCTTGCAGCAACCAACATGTTGCGAAGGGAATTCGCGGCAGCATCCAGCACAGAGATGTTCAAGAGATCTCTCGCCCCGCGTGTAGAAAGGTTTGCAAAGTTTGTGAGGCCAAAGCCATCACCAACTCGGAAGGCCTCAACCAGCACCAAAAGCATGGGCATAACAAGTAAGCCAATGACGGTTGCTGCAGTAATCAAGGTCGCCGGTAGGTCACGAAGGTCGACTCTGGGCTTTGGGGAGCCCTCAAAGACCTGCTCGAGGCCAACGGTGCCCTTGGCAAGCGAAGAACCAACCAGGAAGGCAGCTGCGGTGATCAGGGTCTGAACCAGCACAAGTGCTGCAGCTCCCTCGAGATCCAGGAACTGTGTGGCAGCGAAGTAGATGGCGGTTTCGATTGTCTGAACCTGGGCTCCGCCCAGAACCAGAACAATTCCAAAGCTTGTGGCTGAGAACAAAAATACAAGAGCAGCAGCTGAGAAGATTGCTGGGCGAAGCTGGGGGAGGGAGATGGCCAGTAGGGTCTTGAGTCTGCCAGCACCATCAAGTTCAGCTGCTTCCTCGATCTCCGAATCCATGGTTGCCCAAACACCACCTATTGTTCTAACGGCAATCGAGTAGTTCACAAAGACGTGGGCTGAAATGATCCAGTAGACGGGGTCGCTCAAAAAGGTAAAACCTAGGTCAATCCAGAAATCGTGGACGTTTCGAAACACAGTGAAGCCAACCGCCACCACAATGCTCGGCAGCACAAATGGAACAGTGATTAGCGCTCGAATAGCCAGCTGTCCCCGGAAAGACTTCCTGTAGAGAAGGTATGCGCCGGGGATAGCAATCAACAGGGTTGCAAGCGTTGAAAGACCCGCTTGCCAGAGGGTGAACCAAATAATCTGCTGATTCTTTTCAGAACCAAGTGTTGCCAACCAATCACCCGCAAAACCTATAGAGGTTATGCGGGCGATTGGCCAGTAGAACAAAACCGAAACAAATGTTAGCGGTAGTGCCCAGAGCAATTTTTTATTCAAAGATGCTTACCCACTTGGCTTGCCAAGACTCTCTGCCTGCTGCAATGTCTAGTTCTTCACCGATTGTTGATCTTGCAGCTGGGCCAAACTCAGACCACTCTGCAGGGATCGCTGCATCCTGGTTCACCGGATACACATACATAAGTCCTGGCATGGTGCTCTGGAACGACTCGGAGAGCAAGAAATCAATCAATGCTTGAGCGCCAACGGGGTTTAATGCTCCGGCAAGTATTCCGATGAACTCTGTTTGCCTGAAACCCTCATCAAGCAAAGCAGCCGTCTGTGATTCACCGTTGTCTCGGATCTCTGCAGCAGGTGATGAGCAGTAGCTCAAAACAATTGGGTAAGGACCATTTCCTGAAGATCCAGAAAATAAAGTGAAGTAAGCATCCTCCCAACCGGCCGAGACCTTGACTCCGTTGTCTCGAAGATCAGCCCAGAAAGCCTCGAAGCCATCCTCGCCAAAAGCCGAGACTGTGGTGGCAAGGAACGCAAGGCCTGGCGACGAGGACAGGGGGTTGGTGACAACCGTCAGACCTTCAAACTCTGGCTGTGTGAGGTCTCGCCAAGAAGCCGGTGGTGTTTGCCCACGCTCTTCAAACCAAAGCCTGTCGTAGTTGAAGCAGACATCGGCAAAGTCAACAGGAAGAAGCTCTCCCTCGATGATCTGATTCTCGTCAGCAATACCTCGGAAGGTGTTGTCGATTCCGAAGACAACATCGGCAATCGGAGATGCTTTTGTTAAGACCAAACGGTTGGTGAGGCTCCCGGAATCCCCAGCTCGGATTATTTCGAGCTCAAAGCCTGAGGCCTGTTCAAACTCAGCGATTGATTCATCTGAGATGGCAAAAGAGTCGTGAGCAATCAGGGTGACCTTGATTGGTGCGGTGCTGGCCGAATCTTCGGCAGCTGGTGCGCAGCCTGCTAGCAGCAGGCTGGATGCAGCGAGTGCTGCAAGTAGTTTTTTCATTTCGTGCCCCTTTTTGAGTTTCTCAAGGCACGGGATACAAATTAAGAGTGTCCTCCCTGCGCTGGCATTACCCAGATCAGGTTCGACGGTCGAAGACTTTAGTCTTCCTCTCAGTCTGGTTTACCCAAACTCCCGTGTTGTTTCCAAGTCTAAGCTCCAAGGCAAAGATTGCAAGCAAAGTTAGGCTGGGGCTATGGCCCGCACAAACAAAAAAGTATCCATGCGCCTGCGGCGCCTGATCACTCTCTCGGTTGTTGCAGCACTTCTTATTGGAGCAGTTAGCGTCTTCGGGCTTCCTAGAATGATTTCGGATCAGGTAGCACAGCTACCTGAATCAATTCAGAACATTGCTGATCAAGTGACACCTGAGCCAGTCACCATTTTTAATCCACCCCAGTACTCAATCGACGACGCAAGCTCCCTTTGGGTGGTGGTGAACAAGCAGCGGCAGATATCCCCGCTTCGATACAAACCAGAAAACCTCGTCTTTCCAGCCTTTCCAAACCCCCAGGTTCAAAACCCCTTCAACCTGAGGCTTCGTTCCGAAGCTGCCCTAGCGACAGAGTCGCTGGCAGCTGCCATGGCTGAAGCAGGCGAGGGGACCTTGATCTTGAACAGCGGCTTCAGAACATACAAAACCCAGAAGGCTCTTTATGACAGGACCAAGGCAGCTAGGGGACTTGCGGTAGCCGAGAAGCTTTCGGCAAGACCAGGACACTCAGAGCATCAGCTGGGTCTAGCAGCTGATTTCTCTGTTCAGGGGCAGGGATGCGTCATCATGGTGTGCTTTGGAAAGACCGCTGGGGGTAAGTGGCTTGCGGAGAATGCTTATAAGCATGGCTTCATCATTAGGTACCAGAAGGGATACAGATCAATCACTGGATTCCAGTACGAGCCTTGGCACTTCAGATATGTGGGGATTGAGCTGGCAACTGAGATGAGAACTAGGGGAATCAAGACCCTTGAGGAGTTCTGGGAGTTGGAGTCAGCTCCGGACTACGCAACACCTGCTGGATAGATAAAGAAGTACGCCCAAGGCTTTCTAGCGTTGGCGAATATCCCTCCATTGGCTCTAACCTTGTTGTTATGCCTGCCAAGAAATCAAAACCTATCTCCAACATGACCTTTGCATACCTAGGCCCAGTTGGAACCTTCACTGAGCTAGCCCTAGCTCAGGTGAAGGAATCCAAAAACGCCAAGAAGATTCCTGTGAATCATGTTGCCGAGGCCATTGAACTCGTTATCTCAGGCAAGGCCAAAAGAGCAATCATTCCTGTTGAGAACTCCATCGAAGGAGGAGTATCGGCAACACTGGATGCGCTCGCGGGCACAGACAAGATCAGAATCTACGGAGAGTATCTAGTTCCAGTTAGCTTCAACTTGGTTGCAAGACCTGGAACAAAGCTTGCAGAAGTGAAAACAATCGCAACCCATCCGGTTGCCTACGCTCAGAGTCGCAAGTGGTTGCTTGAAAAACTTCCTAAGCATGTTCACTTACCTGCAACTTCAACTGCAGCGGCAGCTGCGGGACTACTATCTTCAGATCAGGCGGATGCAGCTATCGCTGCACCGACCATCACAAACCACCACAAACTGATTGTCCTGGCCAAAAACATCGGCGAGAACAAGCAGGCCCAGACAAGGTTCATTCAGATTGGCTTGGCAGGCGACCTGCCAAAGCCAACTGGAGCAGACAAGACATCAGTGATTGTTGAGCTCCCAACTGATCGACCAGGAGCACTGCTTGAGATGCTTGAGCAGTTTGCAACCAGGGGTGTGAATCTAACAAGGATTGAGTCGAGACCAATTGGGGACAGACTTGGTCGCTACAGGTTCAACATTGATGCTGAGGGACATGTGCTGGATGAATCAGTCGGTGAAGCCCTTGCAGGGCTTCACAGATTCAGCCCGAAGGTGAGCTTCCTTGGTTCTTACCCAAGAGCAGATAAGCAGCAGACCGCTCCTTCGGGAAATAACTCAAATGGTCAGTATGAGGATGCGAGTAAGTGGCTTCGTAGCCTGAGGAACCTGCGCTAGTCCAGCAGGAGCAGTTATCTCATCAGGATGCGTTCAAGGAACGAGTTCGCCAGTTGAATAAGGAATCACGGGAATCAAGGCCAAAAGGCCTTAGACCTTAAGGGATGGAGAAAAGTGAAACTTAATATTGGTTCCGGAGAAAACGCCGTTGAAGCTTATATCAACATCGACTATTCTCCAAATGTTTTGTTATCGAGAGTACCGTTACTAAAAAAACTCATGAGATTGCTAGGACTTCTTAAGCCGGAACATATGAAATCTTGGGATAAGAGGATTCTCTACAAGGACGCGAGAAGGCTGGCCTACCCAGCTGATTCCATTGATTTGATATACTCGTCTCACTTCTTAGAACACATTTACTACTGGGAGGCGCAGGAGCTTCTAAAATCCTGTTTCAAATTTCTTTCTCCAGGTGGCACTATACGGTTAGCTCTTCCAGACTACAAACTCATAGCTGAAGAGTTTATTGATAAACACAAGAGCGAGCCATTAGAAGCTTCATGGCAGTTCAACCGCAGTCTTTTGAGCTACCCATTTCACAAATCCGAGATGGTCATGTTTCTTCTCAACTCGAGATTCGGCCACGTCCATAAATGGCACCCCACCCCGGCCATGGCGGAGGAGCTTCTGATTTCTGCCGGATTTAAGAATCCAATTTTATTGGAGTTCCAGAACGGCCCTTATCCAGAATTAGAGAAGATTGAACATCGCTCCGAGGGAACCTTCTTCATCCAAGCCTCAAAATAACTCTTTACTGCCAAGGCCTGAGGTCAAAACGTAATCCACCTCTTGTATCCTTTAGGTGTGATCGACCTCAATCTACTTCGGGAAAACCCAGAAGCCATTAAGGCCTCTCAGCGCGCCAGGGGGCGCGATGAGAAACTCGTCGATCAAGCCGCAGAGGCTGACGCCAAGCGCCGTAAGGCGCTAGCCGAGTTCGAATCTCTTCGCGCCGAGCAAAACGCTCACTCCAAACTTGTCTCAACTGCCCCCAAAGAAGAGAAAGCTGGACTAGTTGCAGCAGCTCAGGAACTAGCCGGCAAGGTCAAAGCAGCGAATGAATCAGCCAACCTTGCAGCCGAAGAATTAGACAAGATCATCTGGCAGATCGAGAATATTGTTCTTGAAGGTGTGCCAGCAGGTGGCGAAAAGGACTTCGTTGTTGTGAAGGAAGTTGGGGAGAAGCCGGCCTTTGGGTTTGAACCTCTTGACCACGTTGCTCTAGGTGAATCACTTGACGTCATTGATATCGAGCGTGGAGCAAAGATTTCGGGATCTCGCTTCTACTTCCTCAAGGGAATGGGAGCAAGGCTTGAGCTAGCTCTAATGAACCTGGCTCTTGATAAGGCGACCAAGGCGGGCTTTACAGCACTTATTACCCCGACCCTTGTTAGACCAGAAATCATGGGAGGAACAGGATTCTTGGGCGAGCACGCCGACGAGATCTACTACCTCCCAGCAGACGAGTTGTATCTAACTGGAACCAGCGAGGTTGCCCTCGCTGGCTACCACCGGGACGAGATCATCGAGCTAGCAGACGGACCACTTCGCTACGCGGGTTGGTCCACTTGCTATCGACGTGAAGCAGGAAGCCACGGAAAAGATACTCGTGGAATTCTTAGGGTCCACCAGTTCAACAAGCTTGAAATGTTTAGCTACATTGCGCCAGAGCAAGCAGAAGCGGAGCATCAGAAACTTTTAGCTTTCCAGGAAGAAATGTTGCAGGCTTGTGATCTACCATATCGAGTTATCGATACAGCAGCAGGAGATCTCGGTTCCTCGGCCGCTAGAAAGTACGACGCTGAGGCTTGGGTTCCAACTCAGGGTGATTACAGAGAGTTGACCTCAACTTCTAACTGCACTACCTACCAGGCCAGAAGATTAAACGTGCGGTACCGAACCGAAGACGGCAAGACCGCTACCGCTGCCACCTTGAACGGAACTCTTGCAACAACTAGATGGTTGGTGGCGATTTTGGAAAATCACCAGCAAGCCGATGGCTCGGTGAAGATTCCAGCTTCGCTTCGCCCATACCTGGGCGGCGAAGAATTCATTCGCCCTAAGAGCAAATAAGAAGAGCAAAAGAGAACTTCTCGAGCATGCCTAACCTTTCTCCAAGTGATCGCTGGTTAATAGGTCTTGACATCGACGGAACGCTTGTTCACGACGATGGCTTTTTATCTCCTGAGGTCATCAAGGAAGTGTCAAGGGTCAAAGACCTCGGCCACGAGGTAATAGTCGCAACCGGTCGAGCGGCAGCAAACGCAGTTCCGGTTGTTAGAGACCTAGGCATTGAGCACGGCTATGTTGTTAGCTCCAACGGAGCCGTCACAGTTGAGCTCGATGCAGAACACCCTCGGGGCTTCAAGATAAGTGACGTTGTGACCTTTGAGCCTGCTGAAGTTTTAGCCCAGTTGATTGAGCATCTACCTGATGCACACTTCGCAGTTGAAGACGTTGATGGAAGCTACCGCTTCCATCGACCATTTCCTTCCTATGCTCTGGGAGATCAAAACTTTGAGACTCCCTTGGACGAGCTAATGCACCACCCGGTGAGTCGGGTGGTGGTTTTATCCCCCGAGCACGATGTTGATGAGTTCTTAGGTTTGATTTCAAAGATCGGTCTTTCCTCGGTGAGCTATGCAATTGGTTATACGGCATGGCTGGATATCTCTCCCAAGGGAGTCACCAAGGCAAGTGCTCTGGAGAACCAAAGAGCACGCCTTGGGATATCAAAAGATCAAGTACTCGTCATGGGCGATGGAAGAAACGATATAGAGATGTTTCAGTGGGCTAAGGGAAATGGCGGATTAGCCTTTGCCATGGGTCAGGCCCCAGAGGAAGTGCAGCTTGCTGCAACCGATGTGACCTCATCGGTGACCGATGATGGGGTTGCAAGGGTTTTGGCTGGGTTTGAGGGCATCTTGTTCTCTAGGCAGCGCTAGCTGTCTGGCTTTCCTATAAACTCTTTCACGGAGGTCTGTCCGAGCGGCCGATGGAGCTGGTCTTGAAAACCAGTGAACAGAAATGTTTCGTGGGTTCGAATCCCACGGCCTCCGCCATTGATTATCTGCCAATCAGCTGAGCTTAGAGGGCCTTTCTGGGACCCTTCAATAGAATTGGGGACAGGTTCCTCGAGGGAGAAAAGCTAACTTGTCAGATCAACTGCCAAACTTCGCTACGCGAAGAGTAGTGAGACCCCCAACGGGTCCAAAAAAAGAAACCCCTCGTCATGGCAACCAGAAATCGCCGGCTCCTTGGCGCAAATACGTTCGCTGGGGCTTCAAGGGCCTTGCGGTTGGCATGGGCGCTGTCTTAGCAGTTACAGGAATCTCGGTTTTCCAGCTTTCGAACACCTTGAAAGAAAACAACATTCAGCTGATCGATGCTGAAGGAAACGCCTTTGCTCAACCGGGTGTTGAAGACCTCAACGGCCCAATCAACTTACTTTTGGTTGGCTCAGATACGAGGCAGGGCCAAGGAGCGGGCTTTGGCAACGAAGAGTCAGAACTTGCCGATGTCATCATGCTTCTTCACATCTCCGCTGACAGAAAGAATGCAGTTGCTCTTTCTTTCCCTAGAGATCTTCTTGTTCCAATTCCTGCCTGCCCAAACCCAGAAGGCGGAGCCTTCTCGGCCATGAGCAGGCAGCAGATCAACTCATCTATTGCATACGGCGGTCCTGTCTGCACACTACTCACCGTTCAGGCTCTAACGGGAGTCAGAATTCCTTACCTGGGGGTAATCGACTTTCGCGGGGTGATCGAGATGTCTAACGCTATCGGCGGTGTTGAGGTTTGTGTTGCCAACCCAATCGATGACCCAAAGTCAAAGCTCAAGCTTGATGCCGGTGTTCACACCCTCCAGGGAAGAGAAGCACTAGCTTTTCTTAGAACTAGATACGGAGTTGGAGATGGCTCTGACCTTGCCCGTATTTCTAACCAGCAGGTATTTCTCACTTCTTTACTCAGAAAGGTAAAGAACGAAGGAGTCTTAAACAACCCGATATACATGTATAGCCTGGCTAACGCTGCAGCTAGAAATATGAAGCTCTCTGATTCCATGACCGACCTTGGAACCATGGTTGCCTTGGCTGGGGCACTAAGGGATGTTGACCTAGACAAGATGACTTTCTTACAGGTTCCATCACGTGGCGGACTATCGGGAAGCGAAGCTGGAAGAGTTGAGCCGATTTACGACCAGGCTCAGCTGATCTTCGATCGAATCGCCAATGATCAGCCTGTCCTGATTAAAAAAGCCAATACTGGCTTTGGTGCGACCCTCAAGGAACCGGATGCTGTTGAGGCTGAAACCGGTGAAGCAACCGAGGCTAATGAAGATGTTTTGCCCGAGTGGGCAAGAGGTACCAATGCTGCTACCGAGCTTTGTTCAGATTAACTGCCTGGATTTCACTAACAGTTTCTTAACGAGTCGGCGGTATAAGTTCCTTAAAACTTGATTCTTCCAAATCCCAAATAACACGATCCTTACTCTGAGACCAAAACGCCCTCCGAATACTAGATCGGCGAGGTCTCGCTTCATGTACAGCGCGTCGCCCCAAGATGCAGAAGTCCAAACAGTTGCCACTCGAAGGAACCCTGATTCCTCTAAAAGGCTATCTATGTCAACCACTTGATTAATTCCGTTATAGACCTGCCCCCTATTAACTTCAAGGTAAATATAGTTAAATCTTTTGATGAGCAACCCCAGCCCCTTCAGGGCTTGGTATTCCGCCCCTTGAATGTCTATGTTTAGGAAATTGTGATGAAAGTCTCTAGGCAGAATTTCATCCAACCTTTTAGTGCTCAACGAAATTTCATCAACAACCTCAATTTCTGGATAGTCAATTACATGTGTCCCAAACTCGAATACGCTTGAGGACTGGCCATTGTTTGTCACTTTGAGAGACATTCTCTCTCCGGATGTGTCCCAAACTAGGGCTTCTAACACCTCAGACGGAGCTTCTATTCGCATCTTAAGTTCTGAAACGAGATTGGGTTGGGCCTCTACCCAAACAACAGGCCCAAAACCATAAGTCTCGTAATCCCTTAATTCCTCGGCTGAATGAGCTCCAACGTGGACCACTCCGGATGGGGTGACTCTCCAGAACCTTTGCAAAACTTTAACGGGGATCAACATGGTGAGCTCCTCAAACTATTGGCTTCTAAGGACTTACTGTACTCACCGCATCCCATCAATTGCGATAGAGTTAGGAGCCTGGAGACGTCGCATAGCCCGGTCGAGTGCGCCTCACTGCTAATGAGGTAGGGGTTTTAAAAGCCCCTCGGAGGTTCAAATCCTCTCGTCTCCGCAAATATATCAACCGAGCTTTAGACTTATGGGATGCTTAAAGCAATCAAGTCAAGTTTGGCGTTCATGACACCGAGCGAGAGATCTAAGTGGTATTTCCTTACCGGACTTCGGGCCTTTCTCTCCGTCCTTGATCTTGCTGGGATACTTGCAATTGGCTTCGTCGTTACTTCCACAGCTATTTTTCTGACATCTGGAAGTGATCCTAATCGGGTGGTTGAGTTCGCAGGTCTGCAGATTCCCGCGGTTAATGCCCAAACGCTGCCGTTGGTATCGGCTGCAGTACTGGTTCTTTTTCTTGCAAAGGCTCTATTTTCGTTGATTCTCACACGGCGGGCAGCATACTTCGTTGCAACTGTTGAAGCGCGATCAGCCAAGACCATTGCCGAGATTGCCTTTGGTGGAGATTTGGGCGACGCCCGAAAGCACTCCCGCGAAGAGACGATGTACGCGATTCAGGCCGGGTCCCCGGCCGCATTTAACGCTCTCTTGAACGCAGTAAACTCCTTTGCAACAGAGGCCATGTTGTTCGTTCTGATTTGTATAGGCTTTCTTTTTGTAGACCCTTGGGCCACTCTGGCAGCAGTCGTGTACTTCGGCTTTATTTCCTTAGTGATGCAGTATTTTGTGGGCTCATTGATGACAAAGGCAGGACAAATAGCAGCGGAGGGTGCTGTTGCAGCCAACACAGCAATCAGCGACCTACTCTCGGTTTTCAGGGAACTGCTTGTTCTTGGTAAACGTGAGAAGTACATTGAGGGAATTTACAAGGCTAGAGCAGCCGCTGCTGACAGTGCTGCGAACTTGTACTACCTAAGTGGAATGCCCAGGTACATTATCGAGGCCGCTCTTTTGGTCGGCGTTGCCCTGTTTGTTATATCTCAGGCCCTCGCCGGAGATATAGTAACGTCAGCTGCCACCATCGGGGTTTTTCTCTCTGGAGGGTTTAGGCTCACGGCAGCTCTCCTTCCGCTACAAAGTGCGCTTCTCACAATCAACGCAGTCATCCCCTCGGCTAGAACTGCTCATGAAATTCTCGAGCTCAATAGGGGTGGTGAAGTTGAGCCAGGTCGCAGAAATATCACAAGCGGGGAAAATTCTGGGTCGCCCAAATTAGTCGAATCGAATGCCCCGATAGGGGTTGAGTTTCGCGAAGTTTCATTCTCATACCCTGATGGTGACCAGCCCGCCCTCAGGAATGCGTCTTTTGAAGTTCAGCCTGGCACCCAAGTGGCCCTCATGGGCCCCTCCGGCGCAGGCAAGTCAACAATTGCTGACTTGTTGTGTGCGGTTCTGACTCCATCGAGCGGAGCTATCGTTCGAATTGATTCAACGAGAGCCTCAGGTGATGCCTCTGGCCTTGGAAATGTTAGTTACGTCCCTCAACGCCCAGGGTTAGTTTCTGGGACAATTTTGGACAATATTGCCTTAGCTATTAATGAGGAAGAGGTAAGTCGAGAGCAGGCCCTGGAAGCGCTCCGGCTTGCAAACTTGACCGAGCTGATTGCAGAACTACCTCAGGGATTAGACACGCCTCTCGGGAAGCTTCAAGACGGGCTATCCGGAGGTCAGATGCAACGACTCGGGTTGGCTAGGGCGCTTTATACAAAGCCAGGCCTACTAATAATGGACGAGGCAACCTCAGCTTTAGACGCCGAGTCGGAGGCTGAGATTCAAAAGGCACTTGATTCAATGAGGGGAAAAGTGACTGTTGTCCTCATTGCTCATCGTTTGAATACAATTCAGCACGCTGACAAAGTTATTTTGGTTGAGGAGGGGCTAGTAAGAGACTCCGGCACGCTCAAGGAGCTAATCGCGAGAAATCCATCGGTTGAACGGGTTGTTGATCTCATGAGGGTTGAAAAGGATTAGCTAAAAAACTTCTCGATTAACAGCTCAACACTCTCGTCCACAAGCCCTGTTCCGTCAATAACAAGTTCGGCTGAATCTGCAACCTCGTACTCTTGCCCAACACCGGTCAAGTTGGGGAGTTCTCCAGCGGCGGCTTTCTTATATAAGCCTTTTGGGTCGCGCTCCGCGCAAACCTCGGCAGGTGTCTTGACCCAAACTTCAGCAAAGTCGCCCTCTGGGAACAGGGCTCTTGCTTGGGCCCTGTCCTCTGCATAAGGGCTAACCAGAGCAACAATTGTGACCAGACCTGCGTCATACAAAGAATGTGCGACCTCTGAGACTCGACGAACGTTCTCCGCTCGGTCTTCACGAGTAAAGCCAAGATCCTTGTTGAGACCGAGCCTCATGTTGTCACCATCTAGAACATAGGCATGCATACCGAGTGAGAACAGCTCCTTCTCAAGGGCATTAGCGATAGTCGACTTACCCGAGCCAGAAAGTCCCGTAAGCCAAATGACCTTGGCTTTCTGGTTCTTCTGGCCAGCTCTGGCATCGCGATCAATATCGTAGTGATGCTCGGAGACGTTCGCACTTCTTCGAAGCGAATGCTTCACCATTCCAGCACCTACGGTGTTCATGGTGGCGCGATCAACCAGGATGAAGTTCCCCTTGAAGCGGTTCTGTTTGTAGGGGATGAGTGCAACTGGTGCATCGGTTGCCAACTCAACAACACCAATCTCGTTGGTCTTCAGAACTCTTGCAGCATCATGCTCGCCGTTATTTATGTTCAGCACATGCCTGATGTTGGTGACAATGGCAGGAATCTGAGTCGAGCCCGAAATCAAGAAGTAGCTCTTGGAGTGAATCAGATCAGTCTCCCCGAGCCAAACAACGGTTGCAGCAAAGCGATCAGCCGGTAAAGATGCTTTATCGGCTAGCTCGATGACATCGCCGCGGGTTGCGTCAACATCGGGTTCTAAAACCAGGGTGACGGCTTTGCCGTCTTCTGCTTCCTTCAGATCTCCACTAAAGGTTGCGATCTGGGAAATTTTGGCAGTTTTCTTGGATGGAAGAACAGCTACTTCATCTCCAACAGCAAACTTTCCACCCACTATTGTTCCGGCCAAACCCCTAAAGTTCTCAGCACGAGAAATCATCTGAACATTTAGTCTTGGGAGATTCTCGCCTTTGTCCTCGACGTCCCACTCTTGGATGTATTCGAGCAGGGTAGGCCCGTCGTACCAGGGCATATTCTCTGTTCCATAGACCACGTTGTCACCAGCTAGGGCGCTGACTGGAACGAAGTGAATGTTTTTGATATCGAGGCGCTCGATGGTTTCTTTCAGGCCTTCTTGAATGTCTTTGTATACCTGTTCGCTGTAGCCAACACCGTCTAGCTTGTTGATGACAACGGCAATCTTTGTGA
The DNA here is from genome assembly GCA_945883505.1 of Rhodoluna limnophila. Taxonomy (GTDB): domain Bacteria; phylum Actinomycetota; class Actinomycetes; order Actinomycetales; family Microbacteriaceae; genus Rhodoluna; species Rhodoluna limnophila_B. The sequence goes on along the minus strand of CAMCXL010000005.1, from coordinate 7,025 downwards.
CTCCCATCAGAGAGCAGATAGTTAGGTGCCGAAGAGTCTGGGTTCTGATTCCACGAGTTGCATCAACCAGTACTAGGGCAAAGTCAGATCGGGATGCCGCAACAGCCATGTTCCTTGTGTATTGCTCGTGACCCGGAGCGTCGGCAATAATTAGCCGACGGCCATTCAGAAGATTCATTGAGCGGTAAGCAACATCGATTGTGATGCCTTGCTCACGCTCAGCCTCAAGGCCGTCGGTCAGAAGGCTGAAGTCAATGTCTCCTGCTTTGATTGTTGAGCCAGAGCGACGGACTGACTTGGCCGCATCTACGGTGTCGTCCGGGACGCTGTCTGTTTCAACTAAGAGTCGACCAATCAGGGTCGACTTGCCGTCGTCGACCGAACCGCAGGTAACCAGTCTGATGATGGGTTTTTCCATTAGAAATACCCCTCAGTCTTTTTCTTCTCCATAGAGTCTTCTTTGTCTCCGTCAATCAACCTTGTTGCTCGCTCAGAGAGCTTGAGCTCAGTGACTTCTTTGACCACTTTTTCCATGGTGGTGGCATCTGAGTCAACACCAGCCGTTAGCGGATAGCAGCCCAATGTCCTGAAGCGAATCCTTCGTATCTCAGGGGTTTCTCCGTCTTTGAGTGGATAGCGATCGTCGTCGACCATGATCATCTGGCTTCCTCGCCAAACTATTGGTCTTTCCTTGGCGAAGTAAAGAGGGCTTACCTTTATGTTCTCTTGAAGGATGTAGTTCCAGATATCTAGCTCTGTCCAATCAGAGATTGGAAAAACCCTCATCGTTTGTTCAGGAGCGAGCCTGGGATTATAGGTTCTCCAGAGCTCTGGCCTTTGACTTCTTGGGTCCCAGCGGTGACCGGGCTCACGAACTGAAAGAATTCGCTCTTTAGCTCGGCTTCGCTCTTCATCTCTGCGAGAGCCACCGATGGCGGCATCGAAGCCGTGCTTATCAAGACCTGCCCGAAGGGCAACGGTCTTCATGATTCTGGTGTATTCGGAAGCTCCCATAGAAAAAGGCGTAATGCCATCTTTGATGCCATCGTGGTTAGTTTGAACTAGAAGTTCAAACCCATGTTCCTTGGCAGTTTCATCCCGGAAGGAGATCATCTCCTTGAACTTCCAGGTGGTGTCTATATGCATCAAAGGGAAGGGTATGGGCCCTGGGGCAAAGGCCTTACGGGCAAGGTGAAGCAAAACAGAGGAGTCCTTGCCTATGGAATACAGCATCACTGGCTTTCTAAAGGCAGCTGCTGTTTCCCTGAAGATCTCTATGGACTCGTTTTCGAGGGCTTCTAGGACTGAAGGGGATGAAATCACAGTTTCCATTGTAGTTTGACGCTATTGAATGACTTGTATCCTGAGCAAACACATAATGAGAAGCCTGACAAAAAGGGACACTAGGTGAAAGCCGCGATTTGAGCTGTAATCGAGTCCGGTAAACCGTCTGAGGATACGCACAGAAACTCCGGGCATTCAAACGGGCGACTCTATCAACCCACAAGTCTTGAATGGCTCAAAAGTACCGAGCTAGGTTATTGGGAGGCACTCGACCAATTCCGAAGACAGTATCCATCGAGGGGCGTAGCTAGGTCCATAGTTGATTTCTTTGCGAATAGGTCAAAGAAAAGCCCTGATACGCTCGTTTGAAGCTTGCGTTATTCTAAGAATTCATAGCTCACAGATCGGGAGTGGAGAGTCGCCTTTATGCTGACCCCAAAGATAAATGGGTTTTATACATCGCCGGGAACCTTCCTAACTGATGCAAAACGCAGCATACAAAGTAGATTTAGGTTGTACAAACATCAGGAGCCACTAGGCCAAATTGGTAATCGAACTGTACTTTCTTCCGCTCTTGCACAACACCCCATCAATCAGGCGATCTCTTCAGCAGAACCCTATGCAGCGGCAAGACTTGGAACTGTCGAAGGAGATATTATTAGCTGGCGTATCCGGCACCGCGGAAGATTGATGCCAATCGCCTTGCTGAAGAATGGTAAAAATCTAGCCGGAATATTTCCGGCAACCCAAGAAGCTGCAGCGGAATTTGCTGATTTATACATTGATTCAGTAAGAAAATTGGATCTCCTGGGCGTTCGAAACAAAGATTTTTTCAGTGGTTACTTCAAAATGGAGAGAACCGTCATAGATGCGACTAACCCAAAGGCCCTCAGTTGTATAGACGCCCTGTCCCCCTATGGTGAGGAGAATTCCTGGGTAAAGACCTTATGTGGTAAGAAAGTGTTGGTTATTCATCCATTTTCTTCGACCATCGAAAGGCAATATCCAACGAAAAGGTCAGACTTGTTTCTTGACAAGGATTGGCTTCCCGAATTCGAGCTATTGGTTTACAAACCGTTTCAGACGGCCGGAGACGCAAGTCCCATAGGGGAGCCTTCGACTTGGGCAAAAGCACTGGATCAAATGCTTCAGGAAATATCCCAACTTTCTTTCGATGTTGCATTGATTTCTGCTGGTGCTTACGGATTACCACTCGCAACGGGCGTCAAGGACATGGGCAAAGTTGGCATCCATATTGGCGGTGTTCTGCAGTTGTTCTTTGGAATCCGCGGCGGTAGGTGGGATCCCCTAAGCAGCCAGTACGACTTTCTAGCGAACTACCACTCGGATGCTTGGGTTAGACCTTCCAAAGAGGAAACGCCGGTGTGGAGCAGATCGGTTGAAGGGGGAGCTTATTGGTGACGTGAATCATCGCTTTCTGGGTTCCCTTTGCACTCTTATTTAGTTGTACTTTAGTGATGGGCAGTCTGAGTCTTAGTTTTAGAGTAATCGACGAACTAGATTGCGATTAAAGCTCAAGGGATTGAGAATTTGACCTAGAATCAGACGTGTGCTGGTCAAGTCAATCATCGCGAACTCCTCAATCTATTCACATAAATTTTAGTAGTGAAGAAGCTTAGGTCTAGTGTGCTGTAAGCCCTCAATTCTAGGTATTAAATTCATTGGTCTCATAGCAAAAAGATAGCCAATCCGATTTCAAAAGAGACTCCCATCTAAATTAGACATAATAGTCACAAAGGGCCCATTTATCCATGAAAGGACTTTCCGAGCAAGTATGACAAATCTGTTTCAAAGACCCTACATTCTTAATCACAATGTACTGCTCGGAAAATGGCCTGAATCTTCAAGTGAACTATCGCAATCAATCGCAGGAAATTCGGGCAACTCCTTCATTGGATATTCAGTTGCAAGACAACTCGGGCAAAAGATGATTTCGGGAATTGGAAACATCCATGGATATCGTTGGGACAATGTTAACAACAAAGAACTGCACCGTATTCGCGAAAATCACGACTGCCTGGTTTTATTGTTTCAAACACACGTAAGCGTAGGCGAGTACGATTATGGCCTTTCTTTAGATTATGACGGACTCATAAAATTTATCGACAGTACGCACCTCCCATTGGTCATTCCATCTCTCGGCATAGGGCCCATGAAATCAGGCCTAGAGGATTTTGTTCGCCTAATCCCTGAGGAAAGAAAGGATTTTTTTAGACGACTCTCTAAAAGAACCATTAACTTAGGAGTACGAGGGGAGATAACCGGAGAAGTTCTCAGGAAAATCGGGATACCAAACACGATACCTATTGGGTGCCCCTCCTTCTTTTATAATGGGGCATCTGTTCCAACGGGCCTTTATGGCCCCGTTCAGCATAAAACAAAAAAATTGCGCCTCGCTTTTACGTCGGATACTTTGATAGCAAAATATATTCAAGGAGCCGCATTCGCCGGGGGAGTTGAAATCGTAATGCAGGACGAAATGGACGTAGTTGGGCCACTATTGTTTGGCGAACAGATCAAGGAGCTACGACCAGTTGCGTTGGCGGAAAAACTAGTCTTTGGCCAAATCCGGTTCTTCGCCAGTCCCAAGGATTGGGTAGATTATTATAAAGGTGTAGATTTGGCTATCGGGTCCCGCCTCCACGGAGCAATAGCGGCCCTTCAGGGCGGCAGCAGAGCCGTAGTATTTCATGATGACATGCGAACAAAGGAAATATCAGACCTACTAGGGTTGAGGCGACTTCCTCGGGTGAAAGCACATACTAGGCTTAGGACTATTTATCAAAACTCTGCGAGCTTCCAAAGTTTCGAGGACGCTCGGAGCAACTACACAAGTGCATTTACCCGTTATAGGCAATTTATGATAGACAGTGGGGTGGACTTTAAAGTTGACGACGAGTTTACGCACCCATTAAATGTTGCCAGCCAATTTGATTCACAGAAATTTGAGAGAACTAGTTTCGGTGGAATGCCTAAAGGGCTAGATCGCACCAAGAGAATTCTCGGTAATTTGTCCAGACTGAGAAGAAAGTTCTTAGTTTAGATTTTATATCCGAGCTTTTAGGAGAAAATTTCGTAGAGGGCGCCCCGCATGATCTGAACGCACTAGGCTTTATGTAGGGCCCAAAAGGCGCTTGTAGCTCAACGGATAGAGCATCTGACTACGGATCAGAAGGTTGGGGGTTCGAGTCCCTCCAAGCGCACTTTTAGATCAATACCCCTGATTTTTCGGGGTGTAGAAACTCCAGTCAAGTAGCAAACCTACTGATTGGAAGTTATAGATGTTAGTTAGCAATTGGGCACAGAACTATTGGACAGTATCTACAGTGGCAAAAAAGACCTTGTATGACTACAAAAACGTATTTGGTCGTGTAGTTGAACCATTCATTGGATCAAAAGACTTAGATGAAGTGTCTCTAATGGATATTCAAAAGCTGGTCTTGGCAACTACTCCCTATCAAGCACGTCTTGCCTTGATGATTATCAAGACCCTTTATAGGGAAGCCAAGCTTTATGGGATGACAGAGAAGAACCCAACAATTGGGGTGAAGCTCCCTAAACGTCCAGAGCCAAAGAGAGTATTCCTAACTTGGGATCAGGTAAATGCTCTTGATTGGGGAAGATACAACGATCAAGTTCGATTCTTAGCCCTACACGGTCTGAGATGGAGTGAAGCAGTTGCTCTGACTGAGCAGGACATTTCCGATGGATACGTGTCAGTCAACAAATCAATATATGGATCTACAAAATCTGCTTCTTCAAATAGAAAAGTCCCATACATTGGCTATTTCAAACCCCTACCCAAGACCTACAAGGCTCTTGCTAAAGCTGTAAACAAAAACGGAATTACAGTTCATTCCCTAAGAAGAACTTATGCATACCTATTGAAGCAACAAGGTGTTCACGTCACTACCGCTCAGAAATTGCTTGGTCACGCAGACCCTATGGTGACCCTCAAGATCTACACCTCTGTTCTTGATAATGAGTCTGACTCTGTGGGAACGATGCTCAGAAACGTAGCTAAAAAGCCCTCAGTGGCCAGCTGAAGGCTCTCCAACTATGTGATTGCTCTAAGACCCTGCTTGATTGGAAGCACTATTACAAGGTGGATATTCATCTGTTTAGCTTCAGATTTCATTGACTAAATTCAGTCAGGTGAAAATCTGAAAATTTCTTGGCTCTGCTTGATTCCATCCAACGAAAGAGTTCATCAAATCAATAGTGAGCACTCAGGTTGCGAGCGCACTTTGAATTCGCATTAGTCTGCCCAGAAAAGAATGTCTTGATCAGGTCCTTCTTCTACCTCTACTTCAACTATTCCTTCATTTGTGTATAAAGTTCTCTTCATTTCTCACCTCCTAAAGATGTTTATAGCTTTGTTTACTTATGCCCGCAAGACGGGCAAATAGCTAATCAGGAAGACCCTTTTTATTGAAAAAGAAAATCAAGTAAACCAAGGAGAGAATCTCTCTTGGTTAGAAATCTTTACTGCAATTACCGCCTGAAAGGCGGTGCTCCGCAGGAGCAGGATTAGCTAAACCTCTATAGGTATTTACCTAAGTATCTTCTATAGGTATTTCTTAGGTATATATGTCCTCACCAATCAATCTCGTCTTCTTTGTTTTGATCTATCAATTCATCAATTTGTTCTTGAGCAATTATTCTTTGATCATTCCGAAACTCAGGTTTGGAAAAGGGACGATCAAATTGATCCGTGGGGTAGTCGTCTTGAGAATATCCAAAAGCCTCCTCAAATGACGGTTCAGATGTCGTTGAAGTGTAAGTGTGATCCTTGGCAAACGTTTGCTTGCTGTACTTAGGATCCTCTTGACCATTTAGTACCCAGACATACACTTTGGAATAACGGTCTCTTCTGAAGCTCTTTATCCACCCAAGCTCTATAAGCCTGTTCTTTGCCCTATTCACGCTGGCTTTTGACATACCCGTCCAAGCAGCAATTAGCTCAATACCTGCATACGATGGTCCTTTTTCGTCCCAGTTATACATTGAGGCATAAAAGTAGAGAAGGCTCTTTTCTCTGGCCAACAGCTTGGCCGACCTCACTTTTCTCATGTATTCGAAATAGCCATTTGAGTCCTTAGTTTTTGTTGCAGAAACACCCATAAATCTCCTTCTTGTTGCTGGATAGTAATAAGCCTGTTAACACACAAGCCCCAAAACTGACAAAACCCCTTCGGAGAATCCAGTCGCAAAACTGAATCCAACAAGGGGTTTCGAAATCTTTTGATTTCTTACTCCATTTTACCAGAGTGGAAAGCAAAAAACAAGAGGGGTAGTTTCACAAAGGAAAACTCATCTTTATTTTATTTTTATAAATCTCACTTTTTGGAAGGTTTCAAATACGGTGGGACAATTGATGTATGAGTAAAGAAGTTCGAAATGACAATAGACACGTTAAATAAGTTTCAACTTCTCAGACTTCCCCACCAAATACCTTTCGCTAATCGACCTTTCACGTATAGGCAACTGAATGAGAATGACGTTGCGATGATGTACATTGCTTTACGCAGAAACGGGAAGCACATAGCAAAACATCTCGAATGGGTAGGGGATCTTGAGGGAATTAGCTACGCTCGTGCCAATGAACTGGTTACAAACTTTCTGCTGGACCCCCAAAGAGAGCATTACCTGTTCTTTCTCGGCGGAAAGTTTGTGGGTCACGGGATCCTTGTTCCGATTGGCGACCGCCCTGAACACAC
>CAMCXL010000004.1:0-142930 GCA_945883505.1 Rhodoluna limnophila | reverse complement strand
CATGGTGCTGGTTAGAGGTGGCCGTGTTAAGGACCTTCCAGGTGTGAGATACAAGATTGTTCGCGGAGCCTTGGATACTCAGGCAGTAAAGAACCGTCAGCAGGCTCGTAGCCACTACGGTGCAAAGAAAGGTAAGTAAAGTAAATGCCTCGTAAAGGCCCAGTTACCAAGAAGCCAGTTGTTGCAGACCCGGTTTACGGATCCCCTGTAGTTTCTCAGCTGGTAAACAAGATTTTGCTAGATGGCAAGAAGTCCATCGCCGAGTCAATCGTTTACGGAGCTCTTCACGGAGCAAACGAGAAGTCCGGCACCGAGGCTGTTGTTTTACTAAAAAAGGCCCTAGACAACGTGCGTCCTACCGTTGAGGTTCGCTCACGTCGTGTTGGTGGATCTACCTACCAGGTTCCAATCGAAGTAAAGGCACACCGTGCCAACACTTTGGCTATGCGCTGGTTGGTTTCTTACGCAAAAGCAAGGCGTGAAAAGACCATGACCGAGCGTCTGCAGAACGAGATCTTGGATGCCTCAAATGGTTTGGGTGCTGCTGTGAAGCGTCGCGAAGACACTCACAAGATGGCCGAATCCAACAAGGCATTTGCTCACTACCGCTGGTAGAAAATACAGCACCCCTGGTCGGGATATTTTCTCGCCCTTTTCAAGCAATAAAACTTTCGGAGGATAACCGTGGCACAAGACGTGCTTACCGACCTGAATAAGGTTCGAAACATTGGCATCATGGCGCACATTGACGCTGGTAAGACAACCACCACTGAGCGCATCTTGTACTACACCGGTATCACTCACAAGATCGGTGAGGTGCACGATGGTGCAGCCACCATGGACTGGATGGAGCAGGAGCAGGAGCGAGGCATCACCATTACCTCGGCTGCTACAACCTGTTTCTGGAACGAAAACCAGATCAACATTATTGATACCCCAGGCCACGTTGACTTTACCGTTGAGGTAGAGCGCTCACTTCGAGTACTAGATGGAGCGGTAGCAGTATTCGACGGTAAAGAAGGTGTTGAGCCACAGTCCGAGACCGTTTGGCGTCAGGCTGATAAGTACGACGTGCCTCGCATTTGTTTTGTTAACAAGATGGACAAACTTGGAGCGGACTTCTACTTCACCGTAGACACGATTATCAAGCGCCTAGGCGCAAGACCACTTGTTATCCAGCTTCCAATCGGTGCCGAGAACAGCTTCGAAGGTGTTATCGACCTGGTTGAGATGCGCGCTCTTGTTTGGCGCGGAGAAGTTGAGCTTGGAGCCAAGTACGAGATCGAAGAGATCCCAGCGGACATGAAGGCCAAGGCTGACGAGTACCGCACCAAGCTACTTGAAGCAGTTGCCGAAACCGACGATGCCCTAATGGAGAAATTCTTTGCCGGTGGAGAGCTATCGGTTGCCGAAATCAAGGGCGCTATCCGCAAGCTAACTGTTTCTAGCCAGATCTACCCGGTTCTATGTGGTTCTGCATTCAAGAACAAGGGTGTTCAGCCAATGCTGGATGCCGTTATTGACTACCTTCCAACTCCTTTGGATGTTGAGTCGGTCGTTGGACTGGATATTCGCGATGAGACCAAGCAAATCAAGCGCGAGGCAAAATCAGACGCTCCGTTTTCAGCTCTTGCTTTCAAGGTTATGTCTCACCCGTTCTTTGGCCGCTTGACCTACATCCGGGTTTACTCCGGTAAGGCAGCTTCCGGTGAAGCGGTACTGAATTCAACCAAGGACAAGAAAGAGCGCATCGGTAAGTTGTTCCAGATGCACGCCAACAAGGAAAACCCAGTAGATTCTGTGACCGCAGGTCACATCTATGCAGCCATTGGTCTAAAGGACACCACAACAGGGGATACCCTTTGTGACCCGGCTAACCCGGTTGTGCTTGAGTCGATGACTTTCCCAGAGCCAGTTATTTCTGTTGCCATTGAGCCAAAGACCAAGGGCGACCAGGAAAAGCTAGGTCTAGCTATTCAGAAGCTTGCCGAAGAAGATCCAACCTTCCGCGTGGAGCAGGATCAGGAAACTGGTCAGACTGTTATCTCCGGTATGGGTGAGCTTCACCTTGACATCCTGGTTGACCGTATGCGTCGCGAGTTCAAGGTTGAGGCAAACGTTGGTAAGCCTCAGGTTGCGTACCGCGAAACCTTGCGAAAAGTTGTCGAAAGATACGACTACACCCACAAGAAACAGACCGGTGGATCGGGTCAGTTCGCAAAGATTCAGATCAAGCTCGAGCCAATGGAGGTCGAGGGCGACAAGGTTTACGAATTCGTCAACGAGGTCACCGGTGGACGTATTCCTCGTGAATACATCCCTTCGGTAGACGCCGGAATCAAGGACGCCATGTTAGTTGGCACCCTGGCCGGCTACCCAGTTGTTGGTGTAAAGGCCACCTTGATGGATGGCGCTTACCACGACGTTGACTCGTCTGAAATGGCGTTTAAGATTGCTGGTTCGATGGCCTATAGAGAGGCCTCGAGACTAGCGAACCCTGTACTACTCGAGCCGTTGATGGCCGTCGAGGTACGAACCCCAGAGGAATACATGGGAGACGTAATCGGTGACCTGAACTCTCGTCGTGGTCAAATTCAGTCGATGGAAGACGCCTCCGGCGTCAAGGTGGTTTCGGCCATGGTTCCACTGTCTGAAATGTTCGGTTACGTCGGTGACCTGCGCTCGAAGACTTCGGGCCGTGCGGTCTATTCGATGACTTTTGAGGCCTATTCAGAGGTCCCGAGAGCCGTCGCTGACGAAATTGTCCAGAAGAACAAGGGCGAATAAAGTCCTTTTCCTAGGACCCAACAATCTTGTAAGATAAGAAAAGAAATCAACCCCAAATCCTTTGGCCCTCAAGGTCTAAAGATTTACAACCAGTCCTGAGGAGGACCAACATAATGGCTAAGGCGAAATTTGAGCGCACCAAGCCGCACGTCAACATCGGTACCATCGGTCACGTTGACCACGGTAAGACCACTCTGACTGCGGCCATTACAAAGGTGCTTCACGACAAGTATCCAAATCTGAACGCGAGCTACGCTTTCGATCAGATTGACAACTCCCCAGAGGAGAAGCAGCGCGGTATTACCATCAACATCTCACACGTTGAGTACCAGACCGAGAAGCGCCACTACGCTCACGTAGACGCACCGGGCCACGCTGACTACATCAAGAACATGATCACCGGAGCTGCACAGATGGATGGTGCGATCCTTGTGGTTGCAGCAACTGACGGCCCGATGCCTCAGACCAAGGAGCACGTTCTACTTGCAAAGCAGGTTGGAGTTCCTTACATCGTTGTGGCTCTAAACAAGTCCGACATGGTTGATGACGCAGAAATTCTTGAGCTTGTTGAGGTTGAGGTCCGCGACCTACTATCTCAGTACGAGTTCCCAGGCGACACCGCTCCTGTTATTCAGGTATCGGCTCTAAAGGCCCTTGAGGGTGACGCTAAGTGGGCTGAGTCCGTAGCCAAGCTAATGGACGCAGTTGACGAGTTCATTCCAGAGCCAAAGCGCGAAACTGACAAGCCTTTCCTAATGCCTGTTGAAGACGTTTTCACCATCACTGGTCGTGGAACCGTTATCACCGGCAAGATCGAGCGTGGAACAGTTAACGTGAACGACGAAGTTGAGATCGTTGGTATCCGCGAGAAGCAGAAGACTACCGTGACCGGTATCGAAATGTTCCGTAAGCTACTTGACTACGCAGAGGCCGGCGAGAACGTTGGACTATTGCTGCGTGGAACCAAGCGCGAGGACGTAGAGCGCGGCCAGGTTGTTTGCAAGACTGGTTCGATCACTCCTCACACCGGCTTTGACGCCAACGTCTACATCCTTTCTAAGGATGAGGGAGGACGCCACAACCCGTTCTACGCTAACTACCGTCCTCAGTTCTACTTCCGTACCACCGACGTGACCGGCGTTATCACCCTGCCTTCAGGCACCGAAATGGTTATGCCTGGTGACACCACTGAAATGAGCGTTGAGCTAATCCAGCCAATCGCCATGGAAGAGGGTCTACGTTTTGCTATCCGTGAGGGTGGCCGTACCGTAGGTGCAGGAACTGTAACCAAGATCACCAAGTAATACTTTTTAGTTAAGTTCAAACCCCCAAGGAGAAATCCTTGGGGGTTTGTTCGTTAAGGAAGTGAACTACTTGTTAATCAGGTAAAAAAAGAATTAACTTGCTAACAAGCAATTACTGTAATTGCGCCTTTGCGACTAGGCCATAGTTTTATTCATGACAATTACACTCAAGACCGCGAAGAAGCCAGCGGCAAAAAAACCAGCTGCAAAGAAACCAGCAGCTAAGAAGGCTTCACCTAAAAAACCTCTTACCCCTGAGCAGGCAGCTGCCAAGAAGGCAAAGAAGGCAACCGTAAAGGTTGCCAAGAAAACTGCCAAGAAGGCAACCGCCAAAAAGGCAACTAAGAAATCAACCGTCAAGGTTGCTAAGAAGGCAGTTAAGAAGGCCACCACAAAAGCAACCAAGAAGGTAGCCAGCAAGGTTGCCAAGAAGGTCGCTAAGAAAGTAGCCAAGAAGGTTTCACCAAAGAGACCAACTAAGAAAGCAACTGCCAAGGCAACCAAAAAGGTGGCGACCAAGGTCGCCAAGAAGGTAGCCAAGAAGGCAGCACCAAAGAAGAAGAAGTAACCCGGTAGGCACCACTTCTAAAACCCCCAAGGATCACTCCTTGGGGGTTTGCCTGTTTTTGGGGCAATAGACTCACCATGGATTTGAGTTTCATATTCCTGGAGGAGAAAAAATGGTTGATGCCAACTGGGGCTATCAGGTAGCCGACACCGTGCAGCTCGCCTATCTCACCCGAGCTGGAATCATCGAATCTCGTCACCACGGACTTATTTGTCTAACCGGGCCTGATGGCAAGCTCATCCAAGAACTTGGAAACTCGAGAAAACTTATTTACCCAAGATCAGCAGTGAAACCGCTACAGGCTTTAGCTCTTAGACGTGCCGGGCTAAGACTCGAAGGCATCCAGCTTGCAATGTCGAGCGCCTCACACCAGGGCACCCCCGAGCACACCCAAATCGTTCTTTCGATTCTTGAAGGAGCGGGCCTAAAGGAATCAGATCTGCAGTGCCCGGTTGCCTGGCCTGGAAACCCAAAGGCAAGATCAGAAGCAACAGCTGAAACCAGAGCGGCTTTCAATTGCTCAGGAAAGCATGCTGCTTTCCTGGCAGCTTGTGTTCAAAATGGTTGGGATACCAAAACCTATTTGCAGCCAGATCACCCTTTACAGAAACTAATAGTCGAGGTAATTGAAGAATTCTCCGGAGAGAGAATCCCGCACTCAACCTTCGATGGCTGCGGAGCACCGCTTCACCTGATGAGTCTTCAGGGTCTTTCCCGGGCAATCGGTAAGTTTGCGCAAGACGAAACCGATATTCAAGAAGCCATGCTCGCAAACCCCTGGGTGGTTGATGACCACGGCGCCTCGGACACACTCGTGATGGAAAAAGGCATGCTTGCCAAGATCGGCGCTGAGGGAGTGTTCGTAATTGGCTTATCTTCTGGCCACGGGGTAGCGGTTAAGGTGGCCGACGGCAGCATGAGACCGGCAGGGCTATCGGCAATCAAGATGCTTTTCAATAACGGGTTGATGGACAAAAAGGTCTACGAAGAACTCCTTAAAAACCTCACAGTTGCAACCTATGGGGGAGAGCAAGTTGTTGGTCAGCTGGAAGTTGCCTTCTAGCTGATTGTCTGGAAGAAAAAGGCTCAAATTGAGGTTTAGTTAGCAATGGATCAGCAAAAGCCAATTCGCCTGGTTGGGGTATACAAAGCCGACGGCGGAATCGTGGGGGAGCTCAAGTACTTCTTTGGGCACCTGATCGGAATAGCCAAGTGTGAGCTCTGCGATGTCACTCACTCCCCAATTCGCAAAAAAGCCAGCTTTGACAAGCTGACCAAGGACCTGAAGGCCCAGTTTGGGTTGGATTTTGCCCTCAAGCACCTAAACGAGAGAACCGAGGCTGAAACCAAGGCCTCGGCAGGCAAAGAACCCTGCGTTTTGGCCGAATATCCAGATGGCAGCCTGGGGATGTTTTTGGACCGGCAGGAGCTTCGCGAGGTTGCAGGCGATGTGGCCAGGTTTGAGAAGGTGGCAAGGGCTCGTTTGGCCCTGTTCTTCTAGGGGTCCCGAAGGGGCCTTAGGGGACCAAAATATAGCCCTTGGCTGGATCTTTAACTTGCATTGAAACGCCCCACTGTGGCAGGATTGACAAGTTCACAAGTAGTTGGCTTTGTCTTAGGCCAATCCACTTCCGGCATCGTGTCTAGAGCCCTTTTAGTAAAAGGGATATAGCCCCCCGGAGGCAAGAACAAGAACTTAAAAACCTTCATCAGTTTTTTCGGTTGTGTTGCAATTCGACACGCCCGAGCGCGGGTGTGGGACGCAAGAATAAACAGCTTTAGCACCAACCTTTTACGAAATGGAAGCGAGTCCAGATGGCGGCACAAAAGATCCGCATTCGACTGAAGTCGTATGACCACGAGGTCATCGATTCATCGGCGCGCAAGATCGTTGACACGGTTACCCGTGCCGGCGCCACTGTAGTTGGACCAGTGCCACTACCTACTGAGAAGAACGTGGTTTGTGTAATCCGCTCTCCTCACAAGTACAAGGACAGCCGCGAGCACTTCGAGATGCGCACCCACAAGCGCGTCATCGACATCATTGACCCAACCCCTAAGGCGGTTGACTCTCTGATGCGTCTGGATCTTCCTGCCGACGTCAACATCGAGATCAAGCTCTAAGGAAAATAAAGATGTCTACCGTAAACAGAACTGTTAAGGGCCTGCTGGGCAAAAAACTCGGCATGACCCAAGTTTGGGACGAGAACAACAAGATGATTCCGGTCACCGTTGTTGAAGCTGGTTCAAACGTCGTAACCCAAATCAAGAATCTTGAAACCGATGGCTACACCGCTGTTCAGGTTGCCTACGGAGCCATCGAGCCTCGCAAGGTAAACAAGCCAGACGCCGGTCAGTTTGTGAAGGCCTCGGTTGCACCTCGCCGGTACCTAGCTGAGATCCGCACCAGCGATGCGGATTCATATTCTGTTGGTCAGGAAATTGGCGTTGAGGTATTCGAAGTTGGATCAATGCTTGACGTAGTTGGAACCTCAAAGGGTAAGGGCTTCGCAGGACACATGAAGCGTCACGGTTTCCACGGTGTTGGTGCTTCCCACGGTCAGCACAGAAACCACCGTAAGCCTGGATCCATTGGTGCAACCTCAACACCGGGTCGCGTATTTAAAGGAACCCGCATGGCTGGACGCATGGGTACCGACCGCGTTACAACTTTGAACCTGAAGCTACATTCAGTTGATGCTGAAAAGGGTCTGCTTCTGATCAAGGGTGCAATCCCAGGTCCCAAGGGTCAGCTTGTTTTCGTTCGCAACGCTGTGAAGGGAGCTTGAGTTTAAATGGCTGAAAACACCATCGACATCGTCGACGTAAGCGGCAAGAAGTCTGGCTCTGCCAACCTTCCTGCTGAGATCTTCGACGTCCAGACCAACGTGCCACTGATGCACCAGGTTGTTGTTGCCCAGCAGGCAGCTGCTCGCCAGGGAACTCAGTCAACACTGAAGCACGGTGAAGTATCCGGTACCGGTAAGAAGCCTTTCAAGCAGAAGGGAACCGGACGCGCGCGTCAGGGATCTCTTCGTGCTCCACAAATGCGCGGTGGTTACATCACACACGGACCAAAGCCAAGAACCTACGAGCAGAGAACCCCGAAGAAGATGATTGCTGCTGCGATCAAGGGTGCACTTTCTGACCGCGCTCGCAATTCTCGTCTTCACGTAGTTGCAGAGCTGTTTAAAGATGGCAAGCCATCCACCAAGTCAGCCGCAGGAATTATCGCAGCCCTAACCAAGGGTCGTCACGCACTTATCGTGCTAGATAGAAGCGATGACCTGAGCTACAAGTCGCTACGCAACTTGAAGCACGTTCACGTGCTTCCAGTTGACCAGGTCAACGCTTACGACGTGCTTCTGAGCGACGACGTGGTGTTCACCAAGGCAGCTCTTGAGGTCTTCATTGCATCTCAAGACAAGAGCCCTATTTCACAGAAGGAGGGCTAAGTAAATGTCTGCCCTAAACAAAGACCCTCGCGACGTCATCTTGAGACCGGTCGTATCCGAGAAGAGCTACAACCTAATTGACGAAGGTAAGTACACCTTCGAGGTTGACCCTCGCTCAAACAAGACCGAGATCAAGCAGGCCATCGAGCACATCTTCAAGGTGAAGGTAGCTTCCGTCAACACGCTAAACCGTACTGGCAAAGAGAAGAAGACTCGCTTTGGCATTGGTAAGCGCAAGGACTCAAAGCGCGCCATCATCACTCTAAAAACCGGCACCATTGACATCTTCTCGAGCATTGGTTAGGGGTAGGAAAACAAATGGGAATTCGTAAATACAAGCCAACTACCCCGGGTCGTCGTGGATCGTCAGTTTCTGACTTTGCAGAGATCACTCGCGGCACTCCTGAGAAGAGCCTGCTGCGCCCACTGAACAAAACCGGTGGTCGTAACTCCGCAGGAAGAATTACCACAAGGCATATTGGTGGTGGCCACAAGCGCCAGTACCGCGTGATCGACTTCCGCCGTCACGACAAGGACGGCGTTCCGGCAAAGGTTGCTCACATCGAGTACGACCCGAACCGCACAGCGAATATTGCACTGCTTCACTACGCAGACGGAGAAAAGCGCTACATCATCGCTCCGAACAAGCTAAAGCAGGGTGACCGTATTGAGCAGGGACCATCGGCTGACATCAAGCCAGGTAACGCGCTGCCACTAAAGAACATCCCGGTTGGTACCGTGATCCACGCCATCGAGCTAAAGCCAGGCGGTGGAGCCAAGATGGCCCGCTCAGCCGGAGCATCGGTTCGTTTGGTTGCTAAGGATGGACCTTACGCACAGCTGAGACTTCCATCCGGTGAAATCAGAAACGTAGACGCTCGTTGCCGAGCAACCATTGGTGAAGTTGGCAACGCCGAGCAGTCCAACATCAACTGGGGTAAGGCGGGACGACTTCGTTGGAAGGGTGTTCGCCCAACTGTTCGTGGTGTTGTTATGAACCCGGTTGACCACCCACACGGTGGTGGAGAAGGTAAGACTTCTGGTGGTCGTCACCCAGTGACTCCTTGGGGTCAAAAAGAAGGAAGAACTCGCAAGCCGAAGCTTCCTTCAGACAAGATGATCGTCCGCCGCCGCACCGTTGGCAAGAAGCGCTAGTAGGGAAAGAAAAGACTATGCCTAGAAGTTTGAAGAAGGGTCCCTTCGTTGATGAGCACCTGTTCCAGAAGGTTGCCAAGCAAAACGAAGCCAGCTCAAAGAACGTGATCAAGACCTGGTCGCGCCGCTCAATGATTGTTCCAGCCATGCTGGGTCACACCATTGCGGTTCACGATGGTCGCAAGCACATCCCAGTTTTCGTCACTGAGACCATGGTTGGTCACAAGCTCGGCGAATTTGCCCCAACCAGAACCTTCCGTGGACACGTGAAGGACGACAAGAAAGGCCGCCGCGTCTAACCGCGGCGACTACAGAGAGAAGAGGTAAGACAAATGGAAGCAGTCGCACGTGTGCGTCACATCCGTGTCACCCCGATGAAGGCTCGTCGTGTCGTCAACTTGATCCGCGGTAAGCAGGCCTCAGAGGCAATGGCAATTTTGAAGTTCGCCCCTCAGCAGGCCTCTGAGCCAATTTTCAAATTGGTTCAGTCAGCTGTTGCAAACGCCAAGGTTATTGCTGACAAGCAGAACCTAAGCGTTGACGAGGACGACCTATTCGTATCCCGCGCTTTCGTTGACGAAGGTACAACCCTGAAGAGGTTCATGCCTCGTGCTCAGGGACGTGCATTCAAGATCCTAAAGCGCACCAGCCACATCACCATCGTGGTTGCCACCCCAGACGAACTAGTTGGTAACAAAGCCAGCGCGGGAACAAGGAGTAACTAATGGGTCAGAAAGTAAACCCATACGGTTTTAGACTCGGCATCACCACCGACCACCGTTCACGCTGGTTCGCCGACTCAACCAAAAAGGGACAGCGCTACCAGGACTACGTCACCGAGGACATTCGCATCCGTCAGCTACTGACTCAGCGTCTTGACCGTGCCGGAGTTTCTCACATCGAGATCGAAAGAACTCGTGACCGCGTGCGCGTTGACATCCACACCGCTCGTCCAGGTCTGGTTATTGGTCGTCGTGGTCAAGAAGCCGAAGCAATTCGTGCCGACCTCGAGAAGCTATCGGGCAAGCAGATTCAGCTAAACATCTTGGAAGTTAAAAACGCCGAGATGGACGCCCAGCTTGTTGCCCAGGGTGTTGCCGAGCAGCTTGCTTCCCGTGTTGCATTCCGCAGAGCTATGCGCAAGGGAATGCAGGGAGCGCTTCGTCAAGGAGCCAAGGGTATTCGTGTTCAGTGTTCAGGTCGTCTTGGCGGAGCAGAAATGAGCCGCAGCGAGTTCTACCGCGAAGGCCGTGTACCACTACATACTCTTCGCGCCAACATCGACTACGGCTTCTACGAGGCCAAGACCACATTCGGTCGCATCGGTGTAAAGGTTTGGATCTACAAGGGTGACCTAACCGCTAAGGAACTAGCTCGCGAAACAGCAGCTGCTCCAAAGCAAGGACGTCCTCGTCGTGAGGGTGGACCTCGCGATTCAGCTCCTTCGCAGGCCCCTTCCGCTTCAGCTCCAGTAGCTGCGGCAGCTCCGGTTGCGGTAGCAACTGAGGCCCCAGCGCCCGAAGCTCCTACGAACGTGGAGGCATAAAGATGTTAATTCCTAGAAAAGTTAAGCACCGCAAGCAGCACCACCCGAAGCGCTCAGGCGCTGCATCCGGTGGAACCGCTGTGAGCTTTGGCGAATGGGGAATCCAGGCGCTGACCCCTGCTTACGTCACAAACCGTCAGATCGAGGCAGCTCGTATCGCGATGACCCGTCACATCAAGCGTGGTGGAAAAGTTTGGATCAACATCTTCCCAGACCGACCTCTAACCAAGAAGCCTGCGGAAACCCGCATGGGTTCGGGTAAGGGATCTCCTGAGTGGTGGATTGCAAACATCAAGCCAGGAAGAGTTTTGTTTGAAGTTTCCGGTGTAACCGAGGCCTTGGCCAAGGAAGCGCTAACTCGTGCGATTCACAAGCTGCCGCTTAAGGCTCGCATCATCAAGAGATCGGAAGGTGACGCATAATGCCAATCGGATCAAAGGACCTAATCGTTGACAACCTCGACAAGATTGAGGACTCGCTACTAGTTGAAGAACTGAAGAAGGCAAAGGAAGAACTTTTCAACCTTCGCTTCCAGTCAGCAACCGGTCAGCTTGAATCTCACGGAAGATTGCGCGCTGTAAAGCGCGACATCGCCCGGATCTACACCATTATTCGTGAGCGTGAGCTTGGCATCAGGGCTGTTCCAGCTGCTGGTTCTTCGGCTCCTGCCAAGGCAAAAAAGGCTGAGAAGTCTTCAGAGCCAGAGGCTGCATCTTCCAAAGCTGCTTCCAAGGAAGCTCCTGCAAAAGAAGCAAAGACCAAAACTAAGGAGAGCAAGTAATGGCTGAGACCATAAAAGCTGAAGCTAGCGAAGCTCGCGGCTACCGCAAGTCACGTCGTGGCTACGTAGTGAGCGACAAGATGAACAAGACCATCGTGGTACTGCTTGAAGACCGCGTAAAGCACCCGCTTTACGGCAAGGTTGTCACCCAGTCCAAGAAGGTCAAGGCTCACGATGAGTCCAACTCAGCAGGTATTGGAGACCTCGTTCTAATCAGCGAGACCCGTCCACTATCAGCTACCAAGAACTGGCGTCTAGTAGAGATCGTCGAAAAGGCGAAGTAACCAATCGGACAAAATCCAAAAAGATTTTGACCAACTAACAAGGAGTATGAAGTGATTCAGCAGGAATCTAGACTCAAGGTGGCCGACAACTCGGGTGCCAAGGAGTTGCTAGCAATCCGCATTCTCGGTGGCTCAGGCCGTCGCTATGCGGGTATCGGCGACTTGATTGTGGCATCCGTGAAGGACGCGATCCCTGGCGGAAACGTCAAGAAGGGTGAGGTCGTCAAGGCGGTTATCGTTCGAACCGTGAAGGAGACCCGTCGTGCCGATGGTTCTTACATCAAGTTCGATGAGAACGCAGCCGTCATCGTAAAACCAGATGGCGAGCCACGCGGAACTCGTATCTTTGGCCCAGTTGGTCGTGAGCTTCGCGACAAGAAGTTCATGAAGATCATTTCACTCGCACCGGAGGTTATCTAATCATGCCGAAAATCAAAAAGGGCGACATCGTCCAGATCATCACCGGAGCCAAGCAGGCACGCGGCGGAGACCGCGGCAAGCAGGGCAAGGTTTTGGCAGTTGACTTTGAGAAAAACCGCGTAATCGTCGAAGGCGTCAACATGATGACCCGCCACAACAAAGTTGGTCAGACTGACAAGGGCGCCAGAACCGGCGGCATCGAGACCATGGAAGCTTCGATTCACATCTCGAACGTTTCTCTAATTGACCCAAGCACCAAGAAGCCAACTCGCATCGGAGCGAAGCTTAGCTCTGTCACCAAGGGTGGCAAGGCAAAGACCGTTCGCACCCGCATTGCGGTTAAGTCAGGTAAGGAAATCTAATGGCTGACGAAAAAGACACAGCTGTAGAGGCAGAGAACACTGAAGCAGTAGCAACTGATGTTGTTGTTGAAGACGTGGCCTCGGAAGAACTAGCGGCCGAGAAGCCAGCTAAGGCGGAAAAGCCAGCTAAGGCCAAGGGCGAGAAGAAGCCTTACGTTCGCATCGAGCCAAGGCTTCAGAAGCGCTACCGCTCAGAGCTCAAGGCTGAGCTGATGAAGGAATTCGGCTTCAAGAACATCCACCAGGTTCCAGGTCTAACCAAGATCGTTGTGAACATGGGTGTTGGTGAAGCTGCCAAGGATGGCAAGCTAATCGACGGTGCGGTTAGAGAACTAACCGCAATCACCGGTCAGAAGCCAAAAATCAATCTTGCAACCAAGTCCATCGCGCAGTTCAAGCTTCGTGAGGGTCAGGCAATTGGTTGTCACGTGACTCTTCGTGGAGATCGCATGTGGGAGTTTTTGGACAGGTTGCTAAATCTTGCTCTGCCACGAATTCGTGACTTTAGAGGACTTAGCCCAAAGCAGTTCGACGGTAAGGGAAACTACACCTTCGGACTAACTGAGCAGAACGTGTTCCACGAAATCTCTCAGGATGACATCGATCGCGTACGCGGCATGGACATCACTATCGTTACAACCGCAAAAAAGAACGAAGAGGGCCTTGCGCTACTAACAGCGCTTGGCTTCCCATTCAAGAAACCAAACAACTAATCGGATAGGTCCCCAACAGGGAAACCACCGAGGAAGGCACAAACTATGACAATGACAGATCCGGTCGCAGATTTTCTGACCCGGCTGCGTAATGCTAACTCTGCCCACCACGAGAGTGCTAGCTTGCCTTACAGCAAGCTAAAGGGTCAGATTGCTGAAATCCTCAAGAAAGAGGGTTACATCAAGAATTACTCAGTTGCGGACGCCGAGGTTGGTAAGACACTAACCATCGATCTGAAGTATGGACCAAACCGCGAGCGATCAATCGCCGGTATCAAGAGAGTGTCCAAGCCAGGTCTTCGCGTTTATGCCAAGTCAACCGAGTTGCCACGTGTTTTGGGTGGACTGGGTATCGCCATTTTGTCAACATCATCAGGTCTGCTAACAGACCGTCAGGCTGCCAAGAAGGGAGTAGGCGGAGAAGTCATCGCCTACGTTTACTAAAGATGTCACGTATTGGAAAATCACCGATCCCGGTTCCAGCCGGCGTCGAAGTTAACATTTCTGGATCAGACGTTTCTGTGAAGGGCCCGAAGGGTCAGCTACAGCTAAGCGTTGCAGCCCCAATCACTGTTGCACTGGCCGACGGCCAGGTAGTTGTGACCCGTGCAGACGACGAGCGAGTATCTCGCTCACTGCACGGACTAACCCGCACCCTGATTGCCAACCAGATCATTGGAGTCACGCAAGGGTACACAAAGGGTCTTGAGATTGTTGGAACCGGTTTCCGTGTTGCAGCCAAGGGCCAGGCTCTTGAGTTCTCACTTGGATACTCTCACTCGATCACCGTTGACCCACCGGCTGGAATCTCATTCGCCGTTGAGGGAAACACCAAGATCACAGTGTCTGGTATTGACAAGCAGGCCGTTGGAGAAGTTGCAGCCAACATCAGAAAGCTTCGTAAGCCTGAGCCTTATAAGGGCAAGGGTGTCAGATACGCCGGCGAGGTCGTTCGTCGCAAGGCCGGAAAGGGTGGTAAGTAATCATGGGTCTAATTCCTAAACTACGCGGAAAGAGCTCAACAGCTGCTCGCATCCGTCGTCACCTGAGAATTCGTAAGAAGATCTCGGGCGATGCGATGCGCCCACGCATGGTTGTTACCCGCTCCGCTCGTCACATTCTGGTTCAGCTAGTTGATGACACCCTGGGTGTCACTCTGGCTTCTGCTTCAACCATGGAGAAAGATTTCAGAACCCTAAAGGGCGACAAGACCGTCAAGGCAACCAAGATCGGTCAAGCAATTGCCGATCGTGCCAAGAAGGCCGGTATCACCGAAGTGGTCTTCGACCGCGGCGGAAACAAGTATGCCGGTCGCATTCAGGCAGTTGCTGATGCAGCCCGCGAGGGAGGCCTGAAGCTATGAGCGAAGAAAACAAGGAGACCAACTTGGAAACTACCGATGCTAGTGCCGCAACTGCTACCGCTGTAGCGGTTGAGCCAGCTGAGCGTGAAGCTCGTCGTGGTTCCAGAGACCGTGCACCTCGCGGTGAGCGTCGCGATCGCGAAGAGACCAAGAGCCAGTTCTTGGAGCGCGTTGTAACAATCAACCGTGTTTCTAAGGTTGTAAAGGGTGGACGCCGCTTTAGCTTTACAGCCCTTGTAGTTGTCGGAGACGGCAACGGCATGGTTGGAGTTGGCTACGGCAAGGCTAAGGAAGTTCCAGCAGCTATCGCCAAGGGAGTTGAAGAAGCAAAGAAGAGCTTCTTCCGCGTTCCACGAGTTGGAAACACCATCCCACACCCAGTTCAGGGTGAGGCAGCTGCCGGTGTAGTACTACTTCGCCCAGCATCCGCTGGTACCGGAGTTATCGCCGGTGGTCCAGTTCGTGCAGTTTTGGAGTGTGCTGGAATTCACGATGTACTTTCCAAGTCGCTTGGATCTTCGAACACACTAAACATCGTTCACGCCACCGTTGCAGCACTGCGTCAGCTCGAAGAGCCATCCGCAGTTGCAGCTCGCCGTGGTTTGTCGATTGAGGAAGTTGCTCCTGCGGGACTACTTCGCGAGCAAAGAAAGGCTGTTTAAAGAAAATGGCTGCCCGTCTAAAAGTCACCCAGGTCAAGTCAAAGATCAGTGAGAGACCAAACCAGGTCCACACTCTTCGAAGCCTTGGGCTGAAGCGAATTGGCGACATTGTCGTCAAGGAAGATACCCCGGTAGTTCGCGGCATGGTTAAGACCGTTGCCCACCTAGTAGTAGTCGAGGAGATTAACTAATGGCTGAAGAAAAAAAGCCTGCAGCAAAGCCAGCCGCTAAAAAGCCTGCTGCCGCTAAGCCTGCTGCCAAGACCGCGGCAAAGCCTGCTGCGGAGAAGAAGCCTGCCGCGACCAAGAAGCCTGCTGCCGCTAAGCCTGCTGCCAAGACCGCAGCAAAGCCTGAAGCGACAAAGAAGCCAGCTACCGAAAAGCCAGCTCCTAAAACTTCCGAGCTAGCAACCGAAAAGCCAGCTGCTGCTAAGGCAGAAAAAGTTGAGAAGGTTGTAAAGCTAGAGCGTCAGGCAAAGTCGAAGAAGAAAAAGGCAGAGCCTGCAGAGAAGTCTCCAATTCTAAAGTTGCACCACTTGCGTCCAGCTCCTGGATCAAAGACTGACCGCACTCGTGTTGGTCGTGGTGAAGCTTCCAAGGGTAAGACCGCAGGTCGTGGAACCAAGGGAACTAAGGCCAGATACCAGGTTCGTCCTGGATTCGAAGGTGGTGGTGTTCGTCTAGTAATGAGAACCCCGAAGCTTCGTGGTTTCAAGAACCCATTTCGAGTTGAGTATCAGGTTGTAAACCTGGAAAAGCTTGTTGAGCACTTCCCCCAAGGCGGCGCTGTGACTGTCAACGACCTAGTTTCTAAGGGCCTGGTTCGCAAGAACGAGCCCGTGAAGGTTCTGGGCTCAGGCGACATCTCAGTTAAGCTGGATATAAAGGTTGACAAGGTCTCCGAGCAGGCAAAATCAAAGATTTTGGCTGCTGGCGGCTCCGTTAGCAAATAGCACCGTAGCCAGGAGGCCTCAAGTTGATTAATGCCGTGATTCGTGCTTTTAGCACCCCGGATCTAAGACGCAAGCTGCTGTTCACGCTAGCTATTGTTGCGGTTTTCCGCTTGGGATCATTTATTCCTGCTCCCTACGTTGACTATGGAAACGTTCAGCAGTGTCTGGCACAAACCAACAACACCTCGGGTTTGTATGAGCTGGTAAACCTCTTCTCCGGAGGAGCGCTACTTCAGCTATCGATCTTTGCTCTTGGAATCATGCCTTACATCACCGCATCGATCATCACTCAGCTTCTTCGAGTGGTTATCCCTCGCTTTGAGGCGCTGCATAAAGAAGGTCAGTCCGGTCAGGCAATTTTGACCCAGTACACCAGGTACCTAACCATCGCTCTTGGTCTACTTCAGTCCACCACCTTGATTGCCGTTGCCCGTCAGGGAGCTCTATTTGGAGCCGACTGTGTGCTTCCGATCTTGACTGACTCTTCTCCACTGGCGATCACCATGATGGTTATCACCATGACCGCAGGAACCGGTTTGATCATGTGGCTTGGTGAGCTAGTCACCGAGCGCGGTGTTGGAAACGGTATGTCGCTTCTTATTTTTGCTTCCATCGCATCTTCTTTCCCATCCTCACTTTTGGCAATTGCTGAGACTCGTTCGATTGAGACTCTGATTGTTGTGATCGTGGTTGGTGTTGGAATCGTTGGTTTGGTTGTTCTGGTCGAGCAGTCCCAAAGACGTGTTCCGGTTCAGTATGCAAAGCGCATGGTTGGAAGAAGAACCTACGGTGGTCAGTCCACTTACATTCCAATCAAGGTAAACATGGCTGGAGTTATCCCGGTTATCTTTGCTTCGAGCTTGCTATACCTTCCAGCTTTGATTGCTCAGTTCAACCAGCCAGATGCCGAAGGAAGAGTTGATCCATGGGTTCAGTGGGTCTCTAACTACCTAACTCAGGGAGATCACCCGCTATACATGGCGCTTTACTTCTTCTTGATCATTGGCTTCACTTACTTTTACGTTGCGATTACCTTCAACCCTGAAGAAGTATCCGACAACATGAAAAAGTACGGTGGATTCATTCCTGGTATTCGTGCCGGCCGACCAACCACTGAGTTCCTTGAGTATGTAATTTCTCGAGTTACTTTCCCGGGTTCGATCTACCTAGGTTTGATTGCTCTTATTCCTCTGATCGCCTTCTCACTTGTTGGCGCCAACCAGAACTTCCCGTTCGGTGGAACTTCCATTTTGATCATCGTGGGTGTTGGACTTGAGACTGTCAAGCAAATCAGCGCTCAGATGCAGCAGCGCAACTACGACGGCCTGCTGAAATGATGAGGCTTCTCTTGATCGGCCCCCCAGGGGCTGGCAAGGGAACCCAGGCTTCAAAACTTTCGGAAGTCTTTGGAATCCCAGCAATCTCAACGGGAGATATTTTCCGCGAGAACGTCAAGAATCAAACTCCGCTTGGCCTTGAGGCCAAGTCCTTTATGGATAGCGGTGCTTACGTTCCAGACTCCCTAACAAACAAACTGGTTCGTGACCGCCTAAAAAACCCAGACTGTGCCAACGGCTTCTTACTCGATGGCTACCCAAGAACAGCCGACCAGGTGGATGAGCTTGATTCAATTTTGAAAGAAACCAACGGCTCTCTCGAGGCGGTTATTCAACTAACCGCAGACAGCGATGAAGTTGTTAAGCGTCTTGCAAGGCGAGCCATTGAGCAGGGAAGATCAGATGACACTGAAGATGTCATCAGAAATCGCATGGCGGTTTATGAGAAGCAGACCGCACCTCTAATTACTATGTATGCCGCTAGAGGCTCCTTGATTATGGTTGACGGTCTTGGTGAAATCGATGAGGTGACTTCCAGAATCAAGGAAGCACTAAACGCCAAGAACCAGAGCTAGCCAACCAAAGCCATAAGCCGCATTCGAATAAGAAAAGCTAAATGTCTCGCTCCGAATTTCAACTAAAGACCCCCGAGCAATTTATTGCCATGCGAAAAGCTGGCTTGATCACGGCCAAGGCTCTGCAGGCTGTTAGAAGTGCATGTGTTGCCGGGGTATCAACCGGAGAGCTCGACAAAATTGCGAACCAGACTATTGAGTCAATGGGCGCTCACTCAAACTTTCAACTGGTGGCAGGTTATAACCACACTATCTGTGCATCGATAAATCACGAGGTGGTGCACGGCATTCCAGCTCCGGAGCGAATTTTGGAAGCCGGAGATATTCTCTCGATTGACTGCGGCGCCGAAATTGATGGCTGGAATGGCGATAGTGCGATCACAATCATTGTTCCAAATCCGGACGGCTCTTTGCCAGACACTGAAAAAGTGAAGGCAAGGCAAGAACTATCTCGGGTTACCGAAGGTTCGCTTTGGGCGGGGATTGCTGCTCTTGCAAAGGCCGAACGCCTGAATGAAGTTGGCGCAGCCATCGAGGATTACATCGACGCCCAGGGTAAGTATGGAATCTTGGAGGATTACGTCGGTCACGGCATCGGTCAAAACATGCACGAAGAGCCTCCGGTTTATCACTTTCGAACTAAGGACCTGGGTCC
The DNA here is from genome assembly GCA_945883505.1 of Rhodoluna limnophila. Classification (GTDB taxonomy): domain Bacteria; phylum Actinomycetota; class Actinomycetes; order Actinomycetales; family Microbacteriaceae; genus Rhodoluna; species Rhodoluna limnophila_B. The sequence goes on along the minus strand of CAMCXL010000004.1, from coordinate 124,011 downwards.
AAAGGTTAGTCCCGGGTTAGCCATCGCGATCGAGCCGATGGTGACCGCTGGATCCAATAAAACCAAGGTTTTGGCCGATGGCTGGACCGTGGTGAGCAAGGACAAATCCGATGCTTCGCACTGGGAGCACTCAATTGCCCTAACTGAGTCCGGGGTATGGGTCTTGACCGCTCCAGATGGCGGAAAATCAAGGCTAGAGGCTCTCGGGGTGCCCTTCGGGGGCCTTTCGGCCTAGGAATTTAATTTCCTTTTCGGCGTGTTTTAGCCTAAGCTGGACCTTTGGCGCCGTAAGGGCAAAATCCCATTTTTTGGATTGGTTTTTTGGTGCCTAAAAGACAAAGAAGATAAGTGAGGCTATGGCCAACAAAGACGGCGTAATTGAAATTGAGGGCTCGGTTGTTGAAGCGCTACCGAACGCAATGTTTCGAGTCGAGTTGACCAACGGACACAAGGTCTTGGCACATATCTCCGGCAAGATGCGTCAGCACTACATTCGCATCCTTCCAGAGGACAAGGTCATTGTTGAACTGAGCACTTACGACCTCACCAGAGGTCGAATCATTTATCGCTACAAGTAAATCGGTTTTACAAAACCCTGAGGAAAAGTAAGAGACATGAAGGTTAACCCAAGCGTTAAGAAGATCTGCGACAAGTGCAAAGTTATTCGCCGCCACGGTCGCGTCATGATCATCTGCGATAACCCTCGCCACAAACAGCGTCAGGGCTAAAGCTTTAGCTTCACCACAACTGAATATTTCCAATAGCTTTCCATCGGTAAGAAATTACCGAAACCTCCGGAGAAGGCCGGAGCTCAAAGAAATTTGAGACGGTAAAGCTACAGACCTTCTATACAAACAGGAGTAATCCAAATGGCAAGAATTGCCGGCGTTGACATTCCACGCGACAAGCGTGTTGAAATCGCCCTAACCTACATCTACGGAATTGGCCGCACTCGTTCGGTCAAGACTCTAGAAGACACCAAGATCGACAAGAACATCCGAGTTAAGGATCTTTCCGACGAGCAGCTAGTTGCTCTTCGTGATCACATCGAAGGTACTTACAAAACTGAAGGTGAACTTCGTCGTGACGTAGCCGCAGATATCCGCCGCAAGGTTGAGATCGGTAGCTACCAGGGAGTCCGTCACCGCAAGGGCCTTCCAGTCCACGGTCAAAGAACCAAGACCAACGCTCGTACCCGCAAGGGACCAAAGCGCACCGTAGCCGGCAAGAAGAAGGCCGCTAAGTAGCGGGCGACAAAAAGGACTTAGGAGAAAATCATGGCAGCAGCGAAGACCGCAGCAAAGACCGCGGCTAAGACCGCAACCAAGGGCGCAGCCCGTAAGCCTCGTCGCAAAGAGAAAAAGAATGTCCAGGTTGGACAGGCTCATATCAAGTCGACTTTCAACAACACCATCATCTCGATCACTGACCCATCCGGTGCAGTTATCTCCTGGTCATCATCAGGTGATGTTGGTTTCAAGGGATCTCGTAAGTCAACTCCTTTCGCAGCTCAGTTGGCAGCAGAATCTGCAGCCAAGAAGGCTCAGGAGCACGGACTGAAAAAAGTTGACGTGTTCGTCAAGGGACCAGGTTCTGGTCGCGAGACAGCAATCCGTTCACTTCAGGCAGCAGGCCTTGAGGTCGGTTCAATCTCGGATGTGACGCCACAGGCTCACAACGGTTGCCGCCCGCCAAAGCGCCGTCGCGTCTAACTCTTAGCTTTACTTTTACTCGCAACAAACTGCCAAGTGGCCACTTGGCAGCCTAAACAAATGGACATCAAATAGCGGATGTTCAGCTGAAAGGAACCAAAGCAAGTGCTAATTGCTCAGCGCCCCACACTAAACGAAGAAGTTCTTTCATCCAACCGTTCCAGATTTGCTCTTGAGCCACTGGAGCCAGGATTTGGTTACACACTTGGAAACTCACTGCGTCGCACCCTGCTCTCATCGATTCCGGGAGCGGCTGTCACCAACATCAGAATTGATGGCGTTAGCCACGAGTTCTCAACTGTTGACTCCGTCAAGGAAGACGTCACCGAGATCATCTTGAACATCAAGGAACTAGTTGTCTCCTCCGAGAACGACGCTCCTGTTGTTGCACACCTAAAGAAGTCAACTGCCGGTACAGTCACCGCAGCCGACATCCAGGCACCAGCCGGTGTTGAGATTCACAACCCAGAGCTAGTGCTAGCTACCTTGACCGGTAAGGGCAAGTTCGAAGTTGAGCTAATCATTGAGCGTGGCCGCGGCTACGTTCAGGCTTCACAGAATCGAAACCCAGACTCTGACCCAGGGGTTATCCCAATCGACTCGATCTACTCACCGGTTCTAAAGGTGTCTTACCGCGTTGAGGCAACCCGTGCCGGAGAGTTCACCAACTTCGACAAGCTAATTGTTGATGTTGAGACCAAGACTTCGATGACCCCGCGCGATGCAGTTGCATCGGCTGGATCAACTCTGGTTGAGCTATTTGGCTTGGCCAGAGAACTAAACGAAGCAGCCGAAGGTATCGAGATTGGCCCAGCCCCAGTTGAGGCTGCACTTTCTCCAGAGCTAGCACTTCCAATCGAAGAGCTAGACCTAACCGTTCGTTCTTATAACTGCCTAAAGCGCGAGGGCATCAACACCGTTGCCGAGCTAATTGGGCTAACCGAAGAGCAGCTTATGAACATCAGAAACTTCGGATCAAAGTCAGTTGACGAGGTTCGCGACAAGTTGGTTTCCATGGGCCTTAGCTTCAAGGAGTCAGCGCCTGGCTTTGACGCTGCTTACTTCAGCACAACTTACGAAGAAGAGGACCAGGTCTAGGACCTGAGTCAAAAAGAACTAGAGGAGAAACAAAATGCCTACCCCAACCAAGGGCCCCCGTCTCGGTGGCGGACCAGCTCACGAGAGAATGTTGCTCAACAACATGGCTCGTTCGCTGTTTATCAATAAGTCCATCACCACAACCGAGACCAAGGCAAAGCGCCTTCGTCCAATCGCTGAGCGCCTAGTAACTTTCGCAAAGCGCGGTGACCTGCACTCTCGTCGTCGAGTCATGCAGTCGATCACTGACAGAAACGTAGTTCACGAGCTTTTTGTGAACATCGCACCCCTAGTAGCAGAACGCCAGGGCGGGTATACCCGCATAACCAAGCTTGGCTTCCGTAAGGGTGACAACGCTCCAATGGCGGTAGTCGAATTGGTGTTGGACCCAGTCCAGGCCAAGAAGATGAACAAAAAGCCAAAGCTTGAGAACGCTGTTAAGGCAGCGCCTAAAGCAGCAGCTGTCGTCGAGGAAGCAGTAGCAGAGACTCCGGTTGAGGAAGTTGCAGTTGAAACTGCAGCTCCAGAGGCAGTAGTTGAAGCACCGGCCGAGGCACCAGTTGCCGAAGCTAGCGCAACTGAGGTAGTAGCAGAAGCACCGGCGGCTGAAGAGGCCCCGGCTCAAGATGCTGCAACCGAAGAGGCACCTGCTTCTGAAGAAGAGAGCAAGTAGTACCAAGGAAATGACAAAGCCCGTTGACCATAAGGTCGACGGGTTTAGTCGTTACCGGATTGACTTTGGCTACGACGGAACCGACTTTGCAGGCTTTGCCAAGCAGCCCGGGTTTAGAACTGTTCAGTCCGAGCTAGTAAAAGCCCTAGAGGTAATCTTTGGTAAATCCTCAAAAGATTTTGGAATGAGAGTTGCCGGTAGAACAGACGCCGGGGTCCACGCTCAGCACCAGGTGGTGCACATCGATTTATCCGCATCTCAAATAAAGCGCATCGGGCGAAACCCGGATGTTGCAAGCCGTGTCAATACGGCGCTTCCGGAGGACATCCGAGTATTCAGCTTTGAGAAAGCACCTGCCGGGTTTGACGCCAGGTACTCGGCAAGTTTTAGAAGGTACCGTTTTAGGATTGCCGACAAATCAAGTTTTGTTGATCCCTTGCAGATCAGGTACGTGCTTCGACTAAAAGTAGATCTCGATATAGGACTTATGCGAAGTGCTGCTAAGAAAATGGTCGGAGTTCATGACTTTGGGGCTTTTTGTAAAGCGCGAGCTGGGGCTTCGACAGTTCGAAGGATTAGGTATATCAAGATCAAGCGAAATCCTAAAGACGGCAACATCGTTGAGATTGAGCTAAAGGGCGATGCCTTCTGCCACAACATGGTGCGGGCGCTAACCGGGGCACTGGTTGCTGTTGCCAGGGGCAGGGCAACGGTTTCGGATGTGTCGGATCGGCTTAAATCGGCGAACCGGGCGGGGTCATTTAAGGTCTTGGGACCTAGGGGATTGAGCCTTATTGAGGTTGGCTATCCCAGGGATGAATTACTGGCCGAACAGGCCGAAAAAGCCCGTAGATTGCGGTCTCTGGACGAAAATTAGGGTTTGACCATAGCGGCTGGCAGGGGCTAAACTTGGAACTTGTTGCGGGTTGCTAGAGGCCCCAAGATTCCAGGGTTTAGATTCTGGATGAACAAAACCGACTCAAGAAAAAGTAAGGCTAATTAGCGTGCGTACGTATTCTCCAAAGGCTCACGAGCTAGACAACAAGTGGCTAATCATTGACGCCACCGATGTGGTGCTAGGCCGTTTGGCTACCCAGGCAGCAACGCTGCTACGCGGAAAGCACAAGCCAACCTTTGCTCCTCACATGGACAACGGTGACTTCGTGATTATCGTAAACGCTGAGAAGGTTGCACTTACTGGATCAAAGCTTTTGCAGAAGAAGGCTTACCGTCACTCCGGTTACCCAGGTGGTCTAACCGCTACTACTTACGCCGAGCTACTAGAGAAGTCTCCAGAGAAGGCAGTTGAAAAAGCCATCCGCGGAATGATTCCTAAAAACTCCCTCGGTCGCGACCAGCTTGCCAAGCTAAAGGTGTACAAGGGTTCAGAGCACCCGCACGCGGCGCAGCAGCCAACCAAATTTGTTATTGATCAGGTGGCCCAGTAATAACTGGGACAAATAAGAAACTAGAGGAATACCTTGCCTAAGAACGAAACCGAAGCAGAAGTTTCTAGCTACTCAACCGAATCTCCAGCAGATTCTGTAAAGACAGAAACCAAGAAGGTCAGAAAGCCACTGACTGTCCCAGGCAACGGCCTAGGTCGTCGCAAGGAAGCCATCGCACAGGTGCGCATGGTTCCGGGCACCGGAGTCATCAAGGTAAACGGTCGCGATCTAGCTGAGTACTTCCCAAACAAGTTGCACCAGCAGCTAGTGAAGGACCCCTTCACAGTTCTAGAACTATCTGGCGCTTACGACGTAGTTGCCAAGATCACCGGTGGTGGCTCAGCTGGTCAGGCTGGTGCGTTGCGTCTTGGTATCGCTCGTGCGCTGAATTTGATCGACGAAGACAACAACCGCGCGACCCTGAAGAAGAATGGTTTCCTTTCTCGCGACTCCCGCATCAAGGAGCGTAAAAAGGCTGGACTTAAGAAGGCTCGAAAGGCTTCTCAGTTCTCCAAGCGTTAATCCTTTTTTTGGATTTCGCTAACTTACTATCATGGCTCGCCTATTCGGCACCGACGGCGTAAGAGGTCTCGCAAATAGAGACATCACCGTCGACTCCGCTCTAAAACTTGCTCAAGCTGCCGCTATCGTACTCGGCGAGGAATCAAGAAGCCGTGGTCAAAAACCAATTGCGGTAATTGGCCGCGACCCAAGAATTTCTGGTGAGTTCCTAGCAGCTGCAATTGCCTCCGGCCTTGCCTCGAGCGGTGTTGATGTTTTTGACGCTGGAGTTTTGCCAACACCGGCAACCGCCTTTCTAACCGAAGATCTAGACGCCGACTTCGGAGTAATGATTTCGGCTTCTCACAACCCAGCCCCCGATAACGGAATTAAGTTTTTCTCGCGAGGTGGACACAAACTACCGGACGAGATTGAAGACCAAATCGAAGCGGCCTTAAAAAAGAAACCACTGGCGCCGGTGGGAGCAGAAATTGGTCACGTGCAGCGCTTCGCAGATGCCGAGGACCGGTACCTAGTTCACCTACTTGGAACTTTGCCAAACACCCTGAGGGGCATCAAGGTTGTTCTCGACTGCGCTAATGGTGCAGCTAGTGCAGTTTCCCCAGAAGCGTTTAAAGACGGCGGGGCTGAAGTGATTGTCATCGGCAACGATCCAGATGGGCACAACATCAACTTAGGTTGTGGCTCGACTCACTTGAGCAGCCTGCAGGCGGCAGTTCTGGAACACAAAGCAGATATTGGTATCGCCCACGACGGCGATGCCGATAGGACTCTCGCAGTTGATCACCTAGGTCAAGTAGTAGATGGCGATCAAATCATGGCGATTTTGGCAGTAGCTGCAAAAGACCGTGGTGAGCTGGCAAGAAACACTCTGGTTGCAACAGTTATGAGCAACTTGGGTCTTCGACTAGCTATGAAACAAGCCGGCATTGAACTTATTGAAACCAAGGTTGGCGACAGGTATGTTCTGGAGCAAATTCGTGAAGGTGGCTACACCCTCGGAGGCGAGCAGTCGGGGCACCTGATTTTTTCGCGCTTTGCAACAACCGGTGATGGCATCTTGACCGGACTCCAGCTAGTTGCCCAGATGGCGGCAACCGGTAAGAGCCTAAACGAGCTAGCTTCGGTGATGAGCGTTTATCCGCAGGTTCTGATAAACGTTCCAGGCGTTGACCGTGGGGGCGTTGACAAAAACTCCGAATTACAAAAAGTTGTCCAAGAAGCCCAGAAAGAACTTGGGGACAATGGCCGGGTGCTACTTCGTGCCTCCGGAACCGAGCCACTGGTTCGCGTGATGGTCGAGGCCATGGATGCAGGAACTGCTAAGAGCTGGGCCGAGAGAATCGCGCGAGTCGTTGAGCGCGAACTAAAGCTTTCTTAGAAGGACCGATTCAACGGCGTGCTTATCGCCTTTTCTTAGAACCAGGGTCGCCCTTGAACGGGTTGGCAAGATGTTCTCAGTCAGGTTCGGCAAATTAATGCTCTGCCAGATTTCGCTGGCTTTCTCGAGCGCCTTTTCCAGTGGCATCTCGGCGTAGCGGTGGAAGTAGCTGGCGGGGTTAGTAAAGGCAGATTCTCGAAGCTCGTGGAACCGGTTTAGAAACCACTTCGAGATGTTTTTTGTTTCGGCATCCACGTAAATCTTGAAGTCAAAGTAATCACTCAGCGTCACTTCCTGATCGGGGCCGGGGGATTGCAAAACATTCAGTCCCTCGATTATCACAACATCAGGTGAGCTAACCGTTTCAAACTTTCCCGGCACTATGTCGTAGGTTAGGTGCGAATAAACCGGAGCCTGAACTTTTTCTTTGCCGCTTTTGATATCGGCAACAAAATTCAGTAGTGCCATTCGGTCATAGGATTCCGGAAATCCCTTGCGGTGCATTAGGGAACGTTTTTCAAGCTCCTGGTTTGGATACAAAAAACCATCGGTTGTTATAAGGGCAACTTTCGGTGTTCCTTCCCAGCGGGCAAGTAATTCTCGAAGCAATCTGGATACGGTTGATTTGCCCACCGCAACCGAACCTGCGATGCCAATAATGAACGGAACCTTGGCACTTCTTTCTCCAAGAAAATTGCTGGTTGCTTTGTGAAGCTTGGAGTACTCGGACACGTAGATGTTTAGGAATCTAGACAGTGGTAGGTAAACCTCTTGAACCTCTTTAATGTCTAGGAAGTCACCCAAGCCCCTGATCTGAGCAATCTCGGCCTCGGTTAGCGGAAGCTCGGTGTTATGGCCGAGCTCGGCCCAATCGGCACGCGAAATCTCAACAAAAGGCGTTGGGTTGGCGCTTTGTTTGCTGGTGGCGGAGCCTTCAGAGTTCACAACAAGCCATTCTGCCGTAAATTAGTAGGGTGTGCGGAATCGTTGGCTACGTAGGACCTAAATCAACCCAGGAAGTTCTCCTGGGTGGTTTGCGTCGTCTGGAGTATCGAGGCTACGACTCAGCTGGTATCTCGGTAATAAGTGGTGGAACACTGGCCACTCGCAAAAAAGCCGGCAAGCTAGATAACCTGGTTGCCGACATCGAGGCTCACCCAATCGCTGACTCCAGAATCGGCATCGGTCACACCCGCTGGGCAACCCACGGTGCTCCAACCGATCAGAATGCTCACCCACACCTTGGTGGCAAGGCCAATAAGCTCGCCCTAATCCACAACGGGATAATCGAGAACTTTTCCGAACTCAAGCAAGAACTTCTGGATTCCGGTGTGAGCTTTGCTAGCGAAACCGACTCCGAGGTTGCAGCTCACCTGATCGCAAAAGAATTCGAAGCCTCAAAAGACTTGGTCTCTGCTTTTGGCAAAGTGGTAAATCGGCTGCACGGCGCATTTACCATTTTGGTGATTCACGAGGACTTCCCGGATCTGATTCTGGCAGCTCGAAAGAATGCTCCTTTGGTTGTTGGTCTGGGGGTTGGGGAGAACTTCCTAGGCTCCGACGTCGCAGCTTTTGTTGAGCACACCAAGCGGGCGATCTCAGTGGGCCAAGATGAGATTGTTATCTTGCGACCAGAGGGCGTTGAGATCCAAGGTTTTGACGGCAAGAAAGTTTCTTCAAAAGAGTTCACCATCGACTGGGATGCATCTCAAGCTTCCAAGGGTGGCTGGCCATCATTCATGGCCAAGGAAATTGCTGACCAGCCTCAGGCAGTTGCTGACACGCTGATGGGGCGCATCAACTCCGAGGGCATGATCACTCTTCCCGAGGTGGACGGATTAGACACCAAGGATTTGATGGCAATCGATCGCATCATTGTTGTTGCCTGCGGAACAGCCAGCTATGCCGGCGAGATTGCCAAGTACGCAGTCGAGAAGTGGGCGAAGATTCCAGTTTCGGTTGAGCTAGCTCATGAATTTCGCTACCGCGATCCAATTTTGACTTCGAACACCCTGATTGTTGCAATCAGCCAGTCCGGTGAAACCATGGACACCCTGATGGCAACCCGTTATGCCAAGGAGCAGGGCGCCAAAGTTTTGGCGATCTGTAATACCCAGGGCGCAACCTTGGCTCGCGAATCAGATGCCGTGATCTATACCCACGCCGGTCCCGAGGTTGCGGTTGCATCCACCAAGGCCCTCACCGCCCAAATGACTGCGGTGTATTTGCTGGCACTTCATCTATCGGCAGGAAGAAAGTCCATGACTGCCAAAGAGCTGTCCGAGCTTGGTAAAGAGCTACTTAAGCTGCCAGCTAAAGTCACCGAGGTTTTGGATTCTTTGGGACAGGTAACCCAATTGGCCAAGCAGATGGCCGATGTCAGAACAGTGTTATTTTTGGGAAGAAACGTTGGGTTCCCGGTTGCAATGGAGGGCGCTCTAAAGCTCAAGGAGCTCGCCTATATCCACGCCGAGGGATTTGCCGCCGGAGAACTAAAGCACGGACCGATTGCTTTGATAGAGCAAGATCAACCGGTGATTGTGATCTTGCCTTCACCTAAGGACCCGCTGCACCCGAAGGTGATTTCCAACATTCAGGAGATTAAGGCTCGCGGAGCCAAGGTTATCGCGATAGCCGAGCAAGGCGATAAAGAGGTAGCCAAATACGCCGAGAACGTTTGGTTTGTGCCTGCCACCAACTGGCTGATGGCTGCTGTCCTGACCGTGATACCGCTTCAGATGTTTGCGATGGAGCTTGCCAACGCCAAGGGGCTAGATGTTGATCAGCCTAGGAACTTGGCTAAGTCGGTCACGGTCGAGTAATGATTCTTGGAATCGGGGTCGACCTAGTCGATGTCGCCAGATTCGAAACGGCGATTGAAAACACTCCAAAACTCAAAGACCGTCTTTTCACCGACGGTGAAAAATCCCTCAATGGCTATTCGCTGGCTGCGCGCTTCGCGGCCAAGGAAGCCCTAATGAAAGCGGTCGGCAAAGCTCAAGGGTTATCCTTTCAGGAAGTCGAAATCACAAAGGACGAATTTGGCAAGCCAGGCTTTGAGCTAAGCGGCCAAAGCAAAACAACAGTTTCTGAAAAAGGTATTGCCAACCTTCACCTTTCCCTGAGTCACGATGGCGGCATGGCCGTAGCGTATGTGATTGCAGAGGGTTCATGATGAGAACTATAGAGATAAACCTTGAGGCCATTGCCGCAAATTACAAAACTCTGAAATCCTTAACGGACGCCAAAGTGATGGCGACGGTTAAAGCAGACGCGTTTGGTCACGGCATGATTGAGGTTTCGAAGAAACTAGAATCAATAAACGTGGACATGTTGGCCACCGCTGACCTAGAAGAAGCACAACTTATTCGCGCAGCCGGCATCAAATCACCACTTATGGCCTGGCTGCATGGGAAAAACACCGACTTTGCCTCCGCAATCAAAAATGATATCCAGATTGGACTTTCAACTGTTGGGGGTCTGGAGCTGGTGGCCTCTGCTGCTGCAAAAACTTCTCCAGCAAAAATTCACCTCAAGGTAGACACCGGTCTTGGTCGAAATGGAGCAGCGCTTGCCGATTGGCCAAAGGTTATTGCCAAGGCGGTAGAGCTAGAAGCAGCTGGCTTGGTGAAACTAGTTGGTGTCTTTAGTCACCTTTCTGGAACTAGCGAAAAAGACGATATGGATCAGCTGGCCGTTTTTGAATCAGCCGTTAGTAAAGCTTCAGAGCTTGGTGCAAACTTCGAATACCGTCACTTGGCTGCCTCTGGCGCAACTTTGAATTACAAAAAGACCCATCTGGATATGGTTCGAGTCGGCATTGCTCTCTACGGTTTAGATCCAAACCCGGATACCCAGGCAGCAAGCTTTGGCTTGGTTCCGGCGATGCGGGTTAGCTCAGAGGTTGTCTTCGTGAAGCAAGTTCCAGCCGGTCACGGGGTCAGCTATGGCTACCTTCACAAAACCAAAGCGGCCACAACGCTGGTACTTGTGCCATTTGGCTACGCCGAAGGAATGCCAAGGATTGCAACCGGTAAAGCCAGCGTTTTGCTAAACGGTAAGCGGTATCCGATTCTTGCTCGCGTAGCAATGGACCAGTTTGTCTTGGATGTTGGAAGCGATAGCGTCAAAGTCGGTGACGAGGTAGTTATTTTTGGCGATGCCAAAAAAGGTGAGCCAACCGCCGAGGAATTAGCCGATGCAGCCGGAACCATCAACTACGAGATCGTGACCCGAATCGGTGGACGGGCTAGGCGGGTATTTCGGTGAGCAGCGATAACGCTGCACTGGTAATTGAAATTGCTACCGAGCACCAGATGCACGAAATTGGTGTTCGACTCGGATCAGCTCTTATTGCCGGAGATCTTCTATCTTTGAACGGACCACTTGGCGCGGGCAAGACCACCCTTACTAGGGGAATTGGTGAAGGCGCTGGCGCCCAAGGAAATATTTCTTCGCCAACATTTTTGATTGCAAGGACTCACGCGACGGAATCTGGAACACCTTTTCACCACATCGATGCCTACCGACTTTCCTCGCCTGCCGAGCTTGATGATCTAGATATTGACTACGCGGGAAGCATTTGCGTTATTGAGTGGGGAAGTGGCTACGCCGAAGGCTTAGCTGAGTCAATGTTGGAGATAAACATCGAAAGAGATTTGCAAACCGATCTTCGCACCATAAGCATTTTAGGTACCGGGCGATTTACGGACCCGAGGGATTTTTTGGGAGAAACCAAATGACGCAGGTGCTTTTGGCAATTGACACAAGTAGCGGAACGGCTGTTGCGGTATTGGTGGATGGAAAAGTTGTCAGTGAACTATACGAAGATAATTCAATGCAGCATGCCGAGCACATCGGCATGCTACTTGCTGAGGCTTTAGCTAAGGCCGGAAAGAAATCTTCCGATGTAACGGCAGTTGCAGTTGGTGTTGGGCCAGCACCTTTTACCGGTCTTCGAGTTGGAATTGCTGCCGCCAAGTTATTCGCAGAAGGCGTCCAGGTTCCGATCTTTGGAGTGTCATCGCTTTCGGCGATTGCCTTTTTAGAACCCCTTGATGAGCCGACTCTTATATTGACCGACGCCAGAAGATCCGAGGTTTACTTCGCTTTGTTCCACGAAAAGACCAAGCATGGTGAACCGAAGGTAATTTTGGGACCAGGGGTAAAAAAGCAAGCTGATTTAGAAGCTGAGCTTTTGGCCTCGGGAACGAATTACAAAACCGTCACCGGTTCGATCAAGGCCTCAAACATTGGGCTTTTGGCCCTGGCCCAGCTGGCTGGCGGCACCTTGGAATCACAAGTTCTGGCGAATTACCTGAGAGCTCCGGATGCGATTCCAGCTAAGGGCAAGAAGGTAAGCGGATGAGTCATCAAATTAGGCCCGCCACCGAGGCCGATCTGGAATTCATAATGGCGCTGGAGAAATTGAGCTTTGGGAGAGACTCCTGGTCCAAGCCCACAATGCGGGCTGAGCTATTAGCCCCGCATACCTTTTATCTTGTTGCTTACCTAGACGAGAAGATTGTTGGCTACGCCGGACTAAGTAAAGTCAAAAGCGCTAGCTCGGCAGATATTCAAACCATCGCGGTGGATGAGAGCCTAAGGCGTCGCGGCATTGGCCACGAGCTAATGGAAAAACTTATTGCGCAGGCGATTCAACTTGGAGCAAGTGAGCTGTATTTGGAAGTTCGTGAGGACAAAACCGCACCGCAAAAACTTTACGAATCGCTCGGCTTTGTAGTTATTGATAGACGTGAAAAGTATTATCAACCAGACGGTGTTGCAGCTTTGGTTATGCGACTTGCCTTAAGCGTCCAAGGACTACAAGAACCGGTGGTACTTGGGATTGAAACCAGCTGCGACGAAACCGGTATTGGTATCGTTCGAGGAACCACACTTCTAGCCAACGTGATTTCTTCTTCGATGGACCAGCATGCAAGATTTGGTGGTGTGGTGCCAGAAATTGCAGCGCGTGCTCATCTCGAGGCACTGGAGGCCACTTTACAAAAAGCGCTGCACGATGCTGGTTTATCAATCAACGAAATAGATGCGGTTGCCGTAACCAACGGTCCGGGTCTTGCAGGAGCACTAATGGTTGGTGTTGGAGCGGCCAAGGCCCTGGCTGTTGCAATCGATAAACCGATCTACGCTGTGAATCACCTGGTCGCCCACGTTGCAGTTGATGTTTTGGAGCGCGGCAGACTAGAAACCCCAACAGTTGCGCTTTTGGTTTCCGGTGGTCACACTTCTCTGCTTTTGGTTAGAGATCTACTCAACGATGTTGAGCTACTCGGTGAAACAATTGATGACGCAGCTGGTGAAGCATTCGACAAGATCGCCAGAGTCCTAGGTCTTAGCTACCCCGGTGGACCAGAGATTGACCGGGTTAGCAAAGAAGGTGACCCCAAGGCCGTTAGGTTCCCAAGGGGTCTTACCCTGCCCAAGGACCAGGACAAGCACCGCTATAACTTCAGTTTTTCAGGACTCAAGACAGCTGTTGCAAGGCACGTTGAGCTTGCCGAGTCCAAGGGCGAGAAGGTCTTCGTCCCAGACATCGCAGCCTCATTCCGCGAAGCGGTGGTTGATGTCTTGGTGACCAAGGCCATCAACGCCTGCCTTGATAACAATGTGCCAAGGCTCATTCTTGGAGGGGGAGTTGTGGCCAATGCCAGGCTTCGCGAGGTGGCAGCTGCAAGGTGCCAGGAGGCTGGCATCGAGCTTCGAATTCCAGCCTTTTCGCTCTGCACCGATAACGGTGCCATGATTGCCTCGCTCGCGGCTCAAAAGATTATGGCCGGCGAGGCGCCAAGCGAGCTTGGCTTTGGGGTTTATTCGACGCTTGCTATCTAGCCGCGAAGCGGCAGGGCAACGCCGATTGCCATAAAGATTCCACCAAAGACGCGGTTTACTTTCTTACCAAATTTGGCAAGCCAGGGCTTGATTCTGTTGGCAAGCGATGCCACCACGTACTCGTAGATAAACTCGATCACAACAAAAGTTGCTGCCATAACAACAAATTGGGTAATCAGTGAAATTGCTGGATCGATAAACTGCGGCAAGAAGGCAACAAAAAACAAAATACCCTTCGGGTTTGTCAGAGCCGCTAGTGCTCCCTGCCTAAACAATGAAGCGCTCGAGACATCGCTTACTGCTTTGGGGCTGGTATCGCCAAGGGAGGGTGAGCGCCAAACCTGGATACCCAACCAGATCAGGTAAGCGCCTCCAAGAAACTTCATCACAATAAGTAGTTGAGCTGAAGCTGCAAGCAGTGCTCCGATTCCAAACATCGAAAGTCCAATTACTGTTGCAAAGCCAACCGATCCACCCAAGATAGTCGCGATGGTTTTTCTACTTCCGAAGATGGCACCGTGGGTCAGGGCCAGTAATCCGTTTGGACCAGGGGTCAGGGTAAGGCCCAAGACAGCCGCAAAATAAATGAGCCAGTTGGTTAGTTCCATCAGCTATCGCTTGGCTATTTCAGAAAGTGCGGTGGCTTTGGCCGCTTCAGCGGTGGTTTGTTTCAAAACCTCGTTGGCTATTTCTTTGGCGTCGGAAAGTGATAGCGAGGATAGCGCGTTATGGACTTCGGTGACCTGGGACTTAGAGGCGCTAACCGATTCAATTCCAAGCCCCGCCAGCACAACCGCAAAGGCTGGATCAGATGCACTCTCCCCACAGACTCCGGATGTGATGCCAGCCGAGCTAGCCCCCGAGGCAATTCTTGCCAGGGACTTTATCAGCGCCGGCTGCCAGTGATTTAGTAGCGCCCCAAGCGATGGGTTCATCCGGTCGGCAGCAAATAGGTACTGCGATAAGTCATTGGTTCCAACCGAAACGAAGTCCACGATTCCACCCAGTTGGTCCACAATCAGCGCAATCGAGGGAGTCTCGACCATGATTCCGACTTTGTATTTACCAATTGAACGCGCCAGGTCGCTAAAGTCCCTAGCTTCCTCGGCGGTTGCGATCATGGGCGCCATCACCCACACTTCGCGGCCGGAGGCAGCTCGGGCTTGCTCTATAGCTTTTAGCTGAGATTCAATGAAGCCCCGGTGATCAGCAATCAGTCGATAGCCGCGAACCCCAAGGGAAGGGTTTTCCTCGGCGGGCATGTTCAAAAACGGCACCGGCTTATCGCTTCCGGCATCGATGGTTCTAACTACGATCGGACCCTTCGGGGCTGATTTTAGAATCTCGGTATAACTGGCAACTTGTTCCTCGATGGTTGGTTCGGTCTTGGCAGAAAGGTATAAAAGCTCTGTTCTGAATAGGCCAACTCCGTTGGCCCTGGTTTGGCTGGCTGCCTTGGCGTCCTCTAAAGATCCGATGTTGGCCCGAACTGGAATAAGTGGCTCTTCGTTTATGGCAACAAAGTCAATCGATTTAGTGGCAAGGGATTGATCATCGCTCACCACAACTCGATCACCTACTGGGTCAACTAGTACTCGATCGCCGGATTCGAGCGCTGTAGCCTCGGGGCAAGAAACTACCGCTGCAATTGACTTGGATCGACAGATGATTGCGGTGTGTGAAGTGGGGCCACCCTTATAGGTGATTACTCCCACCACGGCATCGGTGAACTGCGCGGTGTCGGCGGGCGAGAAATCCTCGCCCACCAAAACAATCCGACCGGTTGCAGGAATAGAAAGAGACATTTCTATTCCGGCAATTCTGGCCTGAACTCTTTTTGATAGATCTTGGAAGTCGGCAACTCGTTCTTCAAAGGTTGGATCTCCTCCAAGCAGTTCTGAAAACTCATCAACTGCTTTTCCAATTGCTGCTGCTGCGGACCAGCCGTCCTCGATGTTTGCGGTGGCAACATCAAAAAGTTCTTCGTCTTCTAAAAGCATCTTTAGTGCTTCGAATATCTCGGCACTTGTTCCACCGGCTTTGGCACCTAGTTCGTCGAGAGTTCCACTAACAAAATCAATTGCCGAACGAAGTTCGGTAAGTTCTTGTTCTTTAGTCTTGGTGGACTTAGTCCAGGCAGGTAGCGGCTGAGTCTGCTTAATAACCAGAACATCACCCACCGCCGAAACTAATCCGACGCCGAGGCCTTTGAGGATTGCACCTTTGGCAGCTGCCAATTTATTCGCCCTTTAGGAAGTGTTGAATTTGTTCGATGATGCCATCGGCAAGGCCCTGGTCTTGGGTTGGAACTTCCACGGTTAGGGTTTCACCGGTTGAGATTTTTAGCGCCATCATGCGAAGGGCTGAGTTGGCTTTGGCAAATTCTTGGCCCTCGCGTCCAATCATGATCTCAAGGCCTGATTCCTTTACCAGCTTGACTATCTGGCTGGCGGGTCTGGCGTGGAGCCCGATGGGGTCCAGTACCTGAACTTGGCCTTTGATCGAGGACATCGTTTTACTCCTGCCAGAGGGTTGAGGGTTAGAAGCTCTAATTATGGCCCTTTTCTTGAATCAAGGCTCAAGCAGGCTTTTGAGCTCGCCTCTCAGTAAGCTCCCAGCCGAAGCTCAAGCTTTAGCCAGCTTGCCGTGGTCAACTGACTATAGGTAAACCCCCACCATAAGAAGGAGCCACACATGGCTGAGACAAAGAACCAAAAGTTCGATTTCACCAAGCTAAACACCCTGGCGGTAGTTTCCATCGCCTCCGCTCTAACCTCGATTGGAGCGGTAGCGGCAATCATCACCGGTCACGTTGGCCTAACCCAGATCAAAAAATCCGGTGAGTCAGGTCGAGGCCTTGCCTTGGCTGGAACAATCGTTGGCTACGTCACGATTGCTTTGTGGGTATTGGCAAGCGTTGCCTTCACCGTCGCCGGAGCCTACCTGCAGGGTAAGTACGGCATGGGCGAGCTGGGCGAGATGGGCATGGGCAGGTTCCGCATGGGCTGGGATGACTAGTTATATGCGGATCAGTCACTTATAGGTTGAGTGACTAGCACTCGGTGGGCGTCGCCCACTCTGGTAACAATCAGAGTGGCGGCGCCTTCCCCTTTGGGTGATAGTTGCTTGCGCAACTCCTCGGGGGAAATATCACTACCGCGCTTTTTGATTTCCAAAATCCCAATGTTGTTTTCGCGTACGTAGGCTTTGAGTTTCTTGCGATCAAAAACCAGATTGTCAATTATTTTGTATCCCTTGAGCCATGGGGAAGAAATTCTTTGATTCGAACTCAGGTAAGCAATCTCTGGACTGATAAGAGTTAGGCCAAGTGGTTTTGCGAAATCTGCCATGAGCCCAGATCGAATCAAGGCGTTGTCTGGCTCATAGACATACTCACCAAGTTCGGCAAGGTCTGCGTTGGGACTTTCTCTAAGGTCTGAAAAGACTTCGTGTTGGCCGGTAGCTGAAATCAAGAGCGCGGAGCGCGATATATTCTCGCGCGCTAATTTTCCAAACCAAAGACCAAGTTCAACAAGGTCTCCTTCAGCAGAAATCCACTGCGCCTCACAATTGACCGGGATCTGTTTTTTGTCGTGACCTGGACCCAATTTGATTCCGGATGGTTTTAATTGAGCTTGCGCGAGTACGAAGTTGTAGTTCGGTGAGAAATTGGCTGGGTCAAAATGTCTCTGGGTGGTTGATTTCTTTGGACCGTGCAGCTCTCTTCTGGCAGGGTCAAAATAGAGCGCTTCGAAGCCTGAAAGATCGAGAGTTTCAACATCGGCTATTTCAACCGAGGCGTTCTCAAAGGGGGCGAGGTTATAGGTGGCAACAGCTGCCGTGACCTCGTCAATTTCAAAAGCCTTAACTTCTATCCCCAGTGAGGCAAGGGCCATTGATTCGGCTCCGATGCCGCAGCCTAGATCTGCCACCTGCTTGATTGAAGCGGATCGAAACCGGCCAGCGTGGAGGGCCGCGACCTTGAGCCTCGAGGCCTGCTCGAGGCCTGCTTCGGTAAAGAGCATCTGGGAGGCAAATTCTCCGAATTTGGCCACCGCTCTTTTTCGAAGCTTGGCCTGGGTTAGAACGGCAGCCACCGTGGCGGGGTCGTGGCCCTGGGACCTGAGCTTGGAGACCAGGGCAACGACATCGGTTGTCGAGGAGTAGTCAATCTGGGCCAATAGGGCCTGACCTGCCCCGTCGGCAAGCCTTATAAAGTCCTCGCGCTCCATTTATCGAGGGTACCAAGCACCGCCTTGGGCTTTGGCCTCCGGCCGTGCTAATGTTCTAGTTAGCACTCTCACCTCGAGTCTGCTAATCACCTAAAAACTTACTCAAACGAAGAAGAGGTCATAATGTCGGTTTCAATCAAGCCGCTTGAAGATCGTATTGTTGTCCGCCCAATGGCTGCCGAGCAGGTAACAGCATCTGGTCTGGTAATTCCAGACACCGCTCAGGAGAAGCCACAGGAGGCCGAGGTTGTTGCAGTTGGTCCAGGTCGCGTTGACGACAAGGGCAACCGCATTCCGGTTGACGTTTCAGTTGGCGACAAGGTCATCTTCTCGAAGTATGGCGGCACCGAGCTAAAGTATGGCGGCGAGGACTACCTCGTGCTATCAGCTCGTGATGTGCTAGCGATTGTCACAAAGTAAGTAATTACTTTTATAAAACCCCAAGCCCTAAACGGCTTGGGGTTTTAGTTTTAACCCCTAGATTTGGGTTGTGAACGAAAAGACCAAAGGTATCGGATATGGTCTTTCGGCCTATCTAATCTGGGGGAGCTTCCCGGTTGTAATCGCGATGCTCTCCTTTGCTGACCCCTTTGAGATTGTGGTCTGGCGAGTAATCTTTGGTTTTGCATTTGGCTTTTTAGTAATCTTGTTCACTAAAAACTTTCGTGAGTACTTATCCGTTTTCAAAAAACCCAAACAGTTAATCTGGATAACCCTTGCCGCAGTTGTGATCTACGTCAACTGGCAGGTTTATGTCTATGCCGTTGCCTACGGCAACGTTTTAGAAGCTTCGCTCGGGTACTTTATTAATCCACTTGTGACGATTGCCTTGGCCACGATTTTCTTAAGAGAAAAGCTCAACGTACTGCAGTGGGTATCGGTGGGCTTAGGATTTGTTGCCGTCTTGGTGCTTTCCGTGAACTACGGTCAGCCGCCCTTTATTGCACTCACCCTGGCTTTGTCTTTTGGAATCTATGGCCTAGCCAAAAATAAACTCGGCGGCAAGGTCTCGGCTCTAAACAGCTTCACGGTTGAGACCACACTTTTGCTGCCGCTTGGAATCATCCAACTGGTGTTCCTGGCCGGAATTATGCAGATCCAGTTTGGCTACGCGGGGCTTGGGCCCTCACTTGGCCTGGCAGCCTACGGGGTGCTAACCGCCATACCGCTACTGCTTTTTGGGGCGGCAGCTAAGCGGGTTCCGCTTAGCTACATAGGTTTTATGCAGTATCTAACCCCCACCCTCCAGTTCCTGCTGGGTCTGTTTTTGTTCCAAGAGCCGATGCCGGCGGCCCGCTGGGTGGGCTTTGCGATGGTCTGGTTTGCGCTGTCTATCTTGTCCTTTGATGCCCTAAGGCAGCTTAGGAACCGGTCCAGATTGGTAGCTCCGGTGGCCTGAGGCCGCTAAATCGGGTTATGTTATCCAATTGTTACGGGCTAATTGGGCGATGGCTCAGGTTCCGGATTGGGCCAAATAGCAAGCAAACAAAGGGCCACTAGGCGCATTCCTTTTGATTTTCTGCTTTGTGAACCGGGCATCAAGCCAGTTATCAAGCCAGTCCCCAGTAAACGGGCAGTGAATTCGGGGGGTACTCAAACTAGACTTGACGAATGGGCTGAAGGAGCAGTTGGCTTTCGCCCTAAACCTATTAATTAATAAGGAGCAAAATGAGTTCATTTTCATTCTCTCGCCGTAACAGAAAGGCCGCTGCTGCAGTTGCAACTCTTGCTGCTGCTGCTCTAGTTCTTTCTGGCTGCGCAGCTACCGGAGACGGTGGCGCTGCAGGTGGCGAGCTAACACTAAAGATCGGTACTGCTCTTCCGCAGACCGGTAACCTAGCCTTCCTAGGCCCACCTGAAGAAGCTGGTGTTGCTCTTGCTATCAAGGAGATCAACGAAGCTGACAAGGGTATTCAGGTCGAGGTTGAATGGGGAGACTCTGGAGACACCGACAACAAGGCTTACGAGACTGAGATTCCTCGTCTTCTAAACGCTGGCGTTAAGGCAATCATCGGTGCTGCATCATCAGGTACTTCATTGCAGTTCATTGACCAGGTTGTTGGCGCTGGAGTAATCCAGTTCTCACCTGCGAACACTTCTGCTGCGTTGACCACCTACGACGACAAGGGTCTTTACTTCCGTACTGCTCCTTCTGACGTTCTACAGGGTGAGGTTCTTGGTAACCTAATCGCTGCTGACGGTCACGAGAAGATCGCCATGATCGTTCTAAACGACTCATACGGTACCGGTCTAGCAGGATTCACCACCGAAGCTTTTGAAGCTGCTGGTGGAGAAGTTCTAGCTGCACCTACCTACAACACTGGTGACACCAACTTCAGTGCTCAGATTTCTGAAGTTCTTGCAACCAGCCCAGATGCAATCGTTTTGATTACATTCGAGGAAGTTAAGACAATCATTCCTCAGCTAGTAAGCCAGTTCCCAGCCGACAAGCTTTACTTCGTCGATGGAAACCTAGCTAACTTCTCTGAGGACTTTGAGCCTGGCACCCTAACCGGCGCTAAGGGAACTCTTCCTGGTTTGGACATTGAGACCATTCCTGCATTCCTAGAGACCATGAACGCAAACTGGGTAGCAGAGGGTAACCCTGACCTAGCTGGCGTTTACTCATACGGACCTGAGTCATACGACGCAGTTGTTCTACTAGCACTTGCAGCTCTAGCTGCTGGTTCAGTAGAGGGCGTTGACATGGCCGGCAAGCTCCAGGAAGTTTCTGGCGGCTCCGGTGGCGGAACCAAGTGCACCAGCTTTGCTGAGTGTGCTGACATCATCAATGGCGGCGGAGTAGCCGACTACGATGGCGTTTCTGGTCCGATCACATTCGACGAGAACGGTGACCCAACTGAGGCGAGCATCGGTGTTTACGTCTACCAGGACGACAACACCTACGTTCCATTCAAGTAATTCACCAACACTAGAAAACCCCCGGGAGCAATCCCGGGGGTTTTCTATTGGCCTAATTTTTTGATCAGGAACTAGCCATGCTGGCTCTGGGAAATTATTCTCCCAGGGTTCCTAGGTAGAGACCGATGACCTTCGGGTCATTTAGTAGCTCACGACCGGTTCCAACCACGGCGTCCTTACCCTGGTCCAAAACGTAAGCTCGGTCTGAGATCTGGAGGCAACGACGGGCGTTTTGCTCAACCATGATGGTTGTCACTCCAGCCTTATTGATTTCCGAAACCCGAATGAAAGCCTCGTCCTGACGAACAGGAGATAGACCAGCCGATGGCTCATCCAGGAGCAGCACCTGAGGGTCCATCATCAGAGCACGGCTCATCGCAACCATCTGACGCTCACCACCGGAGAGTGATCCAGCACGCTGCTTCAATCTCTTGCCGAGCTCAGCAAAAATGCTGGTGACGAACTCGATGCGCTCGGCGTATTCCTTGGGCTTTTGAAAAACACCCATCTGAAGGTTTTCTTCAATGGTTAGAGACGGAAAGACGTTGTTGTTCTGAGGAACAAAGCCAACGCCCTTGGCAACTAGTTGGTTGGCTTTTAGGTTGGCGATGGATTCGCCGTTTAGCTTGATGTCACCCTCGCGAACTTTCACAAGACCAAAGATTGCTTTCAAGAGTGTGGACTTACCGGCACCGTTTGGTCCGATGATTCCAACCAGCTCACCCTGATCGGCAAAGAAGTTGGCTCCGTTCAGGATGTTAACACCTGGAAGGTACCCGGCAACTAGATCATGGGTTTCAATAACTGGAGTCTTTGCCATGGTTTACTTCTTTCCCTTTTTTGGAAGCGTAATTCGACCGGTGATAGTTCCAAGGTCGTCGTCCTGGTGTGAACCAAGGTAAGCGTCGATAACCGCAGGGTTTTTCATAACCTGGTCAGCCGGTCCTTCGGCAACGACCTTGCCTTCTGCCATCACAATTACCCAGTCGGCGATGTGACGAACCATGTGCATGTCGTGCTCAACAAACAATACGGTCATGCCTTCTTTTTTCAGACCCAGCACGTGCTCAAGAAGTGACTGGGTGAGGGCTGGGTTTACTCCAGCCATTGGCTCATCCAGCATCACTAGAACCGGGTCAGTCATCAAGGCCCTGGCCATTTCCAGAAGCTTGCGCTGACCACCAGACAAGCTGGCAGCGAAGTCATCCTTCTTGGTATCTAACTTGAAGCGCTTTAGTAGCTCCATGGCCTTGGCTTCGATCTCGGCTTCCTTGGCCTTCCATAGGAATGGGAACAGAGAGTACAAAAGCTTTTCGCCGCGCTGATCCTTGGCTCCAAGCTTCATGTTCTCCAAAACAGTCAGCAAGCTAAGAGCCTTGGTGAGCTGGAAAGTTCTAACCTGACCCATCTGGGCAACCTTGAAAGCAGGGATACCAGCCAGGGCATGGCCCGCGAAGCTCCAGGTTCCGGTGTCTGGCTTGTCAAAGCCGGTCAGCAAGTTGAACAGCGTTGTCTTGCCTGCACCATTTGGACCAATCAGGGCCGTGATTGCGCCCCTTGGTATCTCCAGGTGCTCAACGTCAACCGCGGTCAGACCTCCGAAGTGACGGGAGACACCATCGATTGTGACAATAGGGTCCACCTTGGCAACACCTGGACGTATTTCTCCAATGTGTAGGCCGGTGGTTTTGGCTGCCGGATTGGCCGGAGTATTTGCGCTACTTGACAAAAGTCAGCTCCTTCTTGTCTCCAAGGATTCCCTGGGGTCGATAGATAACCAGCAACATCAAGCCAACGCCAACCAGGATGAATCTAATGGTCGAAGCCTGAATGCTGCTAATAAACGGAAGCAGACCGCTTGAGACCAGCTGAGGCAAAACGTTCGATAGGAAAGCCTGCAGCACCCAGAAGATTACTGCTCCCAGGACTGGACCAAAGATGGTGGCCGCCCCGCCAAGTAAAAGCGCTGTCCAGACAAAGAAGGTTAGCGACGTGACGTAGACACCCGGATTCACAGAAGATGGCAATGCGTAAACAATTCCACCGAGGGATCCGAAGATACCTCCGATGATTAGCGCCTGCATCTTATATGCGAAGACGTTCTTACCCAGTGCTCTAACGGCATCTTCGTCTTCGCGGATACCCTTAATAACTCGGCCCCATGGGCTGTTGATAAGAAGTAGCAAAATCGAAACGCAGATCACGAGAGTTAGAAGGCCTAGAACCAAAACCCACATCTCGTTGTTGTTATATGTCCACGGTCCGAAGCCGTAGTCGCCAACCGGGAACGGGTTGGCTGCTCTGAAGCTGTTGTGGTAGCCAGAGAGCCCATCGGCACTTCCCGTGACATCGACGAAGGCGTTTGTAAGAAATAACAAGCGCAGGATCTCAGCGGCAGCAATTGTGACAATCGCCAGGTAATCACCTCGAAGACGAAGTGTTGGAATACCCAGAATCAAGGAGAAGATCACCGAGGCAACTAAGCTCACCAAGATTCCCTGCCACCATTCGAAACCGAAGGTGAGAATAGAAATTGCGTAGCCGTAGGCGCCAATTGCCATAAAGCCTGCGATACCAAAGTTCAATAGGCCGGCGAAACCGAAGTGCATCGCAAGACCCAGAGCGGCCAAGGCAAAGGCCATGGTGGCCGGGCTGAAAAGACCCTGAGCGGTGTTTGAAAAAATTGCTGACCAGTCCATGATTTCGTCCCTAACCTATTCGTTCTTTTCGGCCGAGGATTCCTTGTGGCCTGACCAGCAAGATCACGATCAAAACGACCAAGGCTCCTACATACTTCAAATCTGACGGGATAACCAGGCTCGATACCTCAACCAACATGCCAACCACCAGGGCGCCAAGTAGGGCACCGAATGCGGTTCCTAGGCCTCCAAGGGTCACGGCCGCAAAGATAAGCAGCAAGATCTGGGCACCCATGTCCCACTTGATGCCTGGGCGGAAGTAAGCCCAGAGCACACCGGAAAGACCGGCAAGGCCTGCGGCAACAATCCAAACAATTCGAATCACCTTGTCAACGTCAATTCCCGAGGCAGCCGCTAGGTCGGGGTTATCGGAAATGGCCCGGGTGGCTTTACCGGTCTGGGTGTTTAGTAGCCACCAAGCAAAAGCAAAAATCACAACCAGGCTTAGAACCATACTCGTTATGTCGATGATGCTCAACGAGGTTGCGCCAAAGAGCTTAATCTTTGGTGCGTCAAAACCGGGAAGCTGGTTAGTTCCACCGCCAACGAAGAATTGGAAGATGTATCTAACGGCAAGCGACAAACCAATGGAGACGATCATGAGCTGAACAAGTCCCAAGCCTCTTCTTCTAAGCGGCCTCCAAAGTCCAGAGTCCAAACCCCAGCCCATCGCTCCGCTTATTAGTACCGCCACAGGTATCGCAATCCAAATAGGCAGGGATAAAACCCCGCCTAGGAAAAATGCAGTTACCGCACCGAAGGTAACCATTTCGGCGTGGGCAAAGTTTGATAACCCTGTGGTTCCGAAAACCAACGAGAGTCCGACCGCAGCCAGTCCAAGCATCAAACCAAAGTTCAATCCATAAATTATGCGGGCGATGATTTGATCGAACAGGCTAACGACGATTCGCTCGCCTTCGCCGATGAAGAAGTTCTTTGTTACGGCCCCCGATGGTCCGATTTCAACCGATTGCTCGGCTCCGCCTTCCTCGATAACGGCAATGCCTTCAGGAAGGGTTGACTGGTCAAGGCTTACGCTGTATCCGGCCTTTTCGGGAACACCGATAAGCCATTTACCATCGGCATCAGTTACGGTCTCTGCGGTGTAGCCACCGCCAGAAACCACGATTCGAACGCCCTCGAGTGCAGTACCTTCGTTTTTGACGTTTCCCTGGACCCGGTAGGGGAGGTCCTCGCCAACAGAATCGGCTGAAGCACTGGTCGCGAACAGACCCCCAAACATTAGGGTCAGAATCGTCGTGAGAAGGCCTATTTGAGTCCAGTATTTGGCCCCAGTGCGGCTTCGTGAGAGGATCACAGTGCCTCCAAGTCGTTTCTAGGCAACCTTGCCTATGGCTTACTACCCTTGAGTTTTAGGGTTCACCAAAGAATAGCACTGTCTTTAGGGGTCCAAAAAAAGCTAGACTTGAGGCTTACCTCTTATTCAGCTCTCAGTGAGGCAATATCATGGCTCAGACCGACCCTTTTGGCCTTGTTGGCCTGACCTATGACGACGTGCTGCTTCTGCCAGGCGAATCTGACGTTGTTCCCTCCCAGGTATCGACCCGTACCAAGCTAACCAAGCGGGTTGAGATCAATATCCCGCTACTTTCCTCAGCCATGGACACCGTCACCGAGGCAAGGCTTGCTATCGCCATGGCGAGGCAGGGCGGTATTGGGGTTTTGCACCGAAACCTTTCTCTTGAGAACCAGGCCGCTCAGGTTGACCTAGTAAAGAGGTCTGAGGCTGGGATGATTACCCACCCGGTCACCATCGGACCCCTTGCCACCATTCAAGAAGTCGATGACCTCTGCCGAACCTTTAGAGTTTCCGGTCTTCCGGTTATCGATGAGGATGGACTCCTTCTTGGCATTGTCACAAACCGCGACATGCGGTTTGTGCTGGATGTTCAAAGAACCACCACACTGGTCAAAGACGTTATGACTCCGATGCCGCTGATAACAGCTCCGGTTGGCATAAGACCAGAAAACGCCATTGCTATTTTTGCCCAGCACCGTATTGAGAAACTTCCACTGGTTGACGAGCGCGGAAAGCTCTGCGGACTAATCACCGTAAAAGATTTTGACAAGAGCGAGAAATATCCACTTGCTTCAAAGGACGAAAGTGGAAGATTGCTGGTTGCAGCAGCGGTTGGAGTCGGCCAAGACGCCTGGGAAAGATCGATGGCTCTAGTTGACGCTGGCGTTGACATCTTGGTTGTTGATACCGCTCACGGTCACAACAAGGCAGTTTTGGAAATGGTTGCAAAACTAAAGGCAGAACCGTTTGCAAAAAATGTTGACGTCATCGGCGGAAACGTTGCAACCCGCGAGGGAGCACAGGCACTAGTTGAGGCTGGAGCTGACGGTGTGAAGGTTGGAGTTGGACCTGGATCGATTTGCACAACCCGTGTTGTTGCAGGAGTTGGCGTCCCACAAATCACTGCCGTTTATCAGGCGTCTTTGGCTTGCAAGCCAGCCGGTGTTCCAGTTATCGCCGACGGCGGATTGCAGTTCTCGGGAGATATTCCAAAAGCCCTGGTTGCAGGAGCTAACGCCGTGATGATTGGTTCCCTACTTGCCGGGACCGACGAGGCCCCAGGGGATATCACCTTTGTGGGCGGCAAGCAATACAAGACCTACCGCGGCATGGGCTCTTTGGGGGCAATGCAGTCCCGCGGGGAAGCCAAGAGCTATTCCAAGGACCGCTACTTCCAGGACGACGTGCTTCGTGAAGACAAGCTGGTTCCAGAAGGCATCGAAGGACGAGTCCCATACCGCGGATCGGTTGCCTCTGTGACCCACCAACTAATTGGTGGCCTTCGCGCATCGATGGGATATGTCGGCGGCGAAACAATTCCTGAGCTTCAGCTCAAGGGCAAGTTTGTTCGCATCACCGCGGCTGGACTCAAAGAGTCACACCCGCACGATGTTCAGATGACCATCGAGGCTCCGAACTACGGCACTCGCTAGAAAGTGACCCATGACTGAAATTGAAATTGGCAGAAATAAGCGCGCCAAGCGCGCTTATGCCTTCGACGACATCGCTATTGTTCCAACCAGAAGAACCCGTGATCCCAAAGACGTCTCGACCAGTTGGTCAATCGATGCCTACGAATTCAAGATGCCGATCATGGCAGCACCGATGGACTCAGTTGTTTCCCCAGCCACCGCAATTGAAATTGGCAAGCTCGGCGGACTGGGTGTTTTAGATCTTGAAGGTCTTTGGACCAGGTATGACAACCCGGAAAAACTGCTCGATGAAATTTCAAAGTTGTCGGAAGAAGATTCCACCTCTCGTATGCAGCAGATTTACTCAGAGCCAATCAAGCCTGAACTAATCCGTGATCGCATCGCTGAGGTTCGTGCCGGGGGAGTTGTGGTGGCAGGGGCACTGTCACCGCAGCGCACCGCTCAGTTTTCTGACGTCGTACTGAAAGCCGGAGTTGATCTTTTTGTGATTCGCGGGACTACAGTTTCTGCTGAGCACGTTGCCAAAGAAACCGAAGCGCTGAATCTAAAGAAGTTCATCTATGAACTTGATGTCCCAGTAATCGTTGGAGGGGTCGCAAACTACACAGCAGCTCTTCACCTGATGAGAACCGGCGCAGCCGGCGTTCTGGTTGGATTTGGCGGCGGAGCCGCCACCACAACCCGTGCCGTACTTGGCATCCACGCCCCAATGGCCACCGCTGTGGCTGATGTTGCCGGGGCCAGAAGAGACTACATGGACGAATCCGGCGGCAGGTATGTCCACGTCATCGCCGATGGCGGGCTTGGAACCTCAGGAGATATAGTCAAGGCGATTTCTTGTGGAGCAGATGCCGTGATGATCGGCTCCATTCTTGCAAGGGCTAAGGATGCTCCAGGTCGTGGCTGGCACTGGGGTGCGGAGGCTTACCACCAGGAACTTCCTCGCGGCAATCGCGTCAAGGTTGGACTAAACGGTAGCTTGGCTCAGATTCTTACCGGCCCATCAACTTCTGCAGACGGTGTCACAAACATCGTTGGAGCACTAGCTCGGTCAATGGCAACAACTGGCTACTCAGACCTAAAGGAATTCCAGCGAGTTGAAGTTGTGCTGGCTCCATATCACAAGAGCTAATGTCTAACCCAACTTTCTTTTCAATTGCGAGAAGACCGAAGTGGATTGCTGGATTATTTTTTTCTCTTGCCGTGGCCGCCGTGTTTGCGCTTTTGGGGCAGTGGCAGTTGGATCGAACCTTCACCGTAATTGAACCGGAATCAGAAGACGAGCAAGTCCTGGTGTTGAACGAGGTTGCAACTCCCGGGGCACCGATGACCGCCGAAGCCGCAAACGTTTTGGTTTCGGCAAACATTTTTATTGATCAGTCCAACGTCTTCATTGTTTCTAACCGGCTGCAGCAAGCAGCCAACGAAGTTGTTGAGGGGTTTTGGTTAATTTCAAATTCCGGTGCGCTGTTATCCGATGACGATGCGACTGGATCTTTGACGGTGGCAATCGGTTATGCAGACACACTGGAACAGGCCGAGAAGGCAAGAGCCGAACTTCAAGAATCTATTCTGGTGCAAGCATTTTTAGAATCCACCGGTCGCTACCTGCAAACCGAGGGACCGGTTGCAATTTCTGATCCGGACAAACCGTACGTTCTCGAGAGCCTGTCCCTTGCGCAACTGGTGAACCTGTATGAAGGACCACCAGTTGAATCCTTCGCTGGTTTCTTGGCCCTCGATGCCGAACCCGGCCTTGGGCTTGAGCGAATCGCGCTACCTCCCCAGCGGGTTGGCACTCAGGTGAACTGGTTGACCCTGTTCTATGCCGTGGAATGGGTCTTGTTTGGGGTTTTTGCCGTGTTTTTGTGGTGGCGCCTGGTTGAAGACCAGCGAATTAGGGAAATTTCCGGCTCCGGGGCCTAAATATTTGGCCTTTTTTGGCCCGAATTCTTCTGTTTGGCAGCATTTTGTCAGAAACTCTGCTACTTTTACTGGAAATCAGTCATAAAGCAACAGAATCAGGCAGATTCGGACAGGGTAAAGATGCTCGCAGAAGAGCGCAGGATGCAACTAGTTGAGTGGTCAAAACTCGACGGTCGTATTGATGCTCTGGCTGCTGCAGGCAAGCTCAACGTTGCAGTTGAAACCGTTCGTCGCGATCTAGATGTTTTGCAGCGACGCGGATTACTTAGAAGAGTTCACGGTGGCGCAATTGCTGCAAGCCGCTACTCTCACGAATTTACTTTTCCTGAGCGCAAGGGAAGAAACCCAGACCAAAAACTTCGCATCGCGCAAATCGCATCCCAGTACCTTCCGGAGGAAGGTTGCATTTTTGTTGACGGTGGAACCACAACCGAATTTTTAGCTGAGGGCCTTCGCAACAAACCGCAGCTCATGGTTGTCACAAACTCTCTTTCCTTGGCCAGCCGCATTGGAGAATCATCGACGCCGGTATTTTTCCTCAGTGGTCGAGTCAGGGCCACGACTTTATCTTCAGTTGGATCCAAGACTGTCGCGGACTTGCTCGGCTACAAAGCACAGATTGCATTCCTGGGTGCTAACGGAATTGATTTGGATTCGGGATTCACAACTGTTGATCCAGACGAGGCGGCTGTGAAGAAAGTAATGATTCAAAATGCAACCGAGACCATCGTGCTCGCTGACAACTCAAAGTTTGGCGCTAGCTACTCGGCACTGTTTGCAGGATTTGAAAACATCGACCGGTTAGTCACGGACGTCGATGCTGACCCGGCGCACGTCGAGGCGCTGAGCGAAAAAGGAATTGAGGTTGTCCTAGCATGACAACTTTCAAAAACACTTCGAGTGTGCGAGCACTCGAGGAAACGAAGATGGAATCCAGGGCAGAGCTTTTTGCTTTGCAGGGCAAATCTTCATTGAGTGCAACTCAACCTAAATAGCTACAGAGAGGTAGTCGACTAAATGAGTAGTTACATTCCAAGCGGAACGGGCACACACACCGGGTGGCGTGCTGCGGTCCAAAAGCTGGGTGGAAACCTTGCAGGTATGGTTATTCCAAACATTGGAGCCTTCATTGCCTGGGGTTTGCTAACAGCCCTGTTTATCCCAACCGGATGGTTGCCTAACGAGCAGCTTTCCTCAATGGTTGGCCCAATGATCATCAACCTCCTTCCCATTCTGATTGCCTACACCGGTGGTCGTATGGTGCACGGACAGCGCGGTGCCGTAATCGGTGCTGTTGCAACCGTGGGTGTAATCGTTGGTTCATCCATCCCTATGTTCCTTGGTGCCATGATTATGGGTCCATTGGCTGCATGGGTTCTAAAAAAGATTGACGACGTCCTAGACCCAATAACTCCTGCAGGTTTTGAGATGCTGATTGGTAACTTCAGCCTCGGAATCTCCGGAATGCTACTGGCAATCGGTGGATACTACGGAATCGGCCCAGCCGTTACCGTAATTTCTGACACCTTGGGCGCCGGTGTGAAGTTCCTGGTGGATAGCTCATTGCTACCGCTAGTGTCCCTTCTAGTTGAGCCAGCTAAGGTTCTGTTCCTAAACAACGCAATTAACTTTGGAGTCTTGGCACCGCTTGGTGTTGCAGAAGCCGCCGAAACTGGCAAGTCAATTGCGTTCATGATTGAGACCAACCCAGGTCCAGGTCTTGGAATCTTGGTTGCTTTCTGGCTAGCAGGACCGAAGGTTCTTCGCGGATCTGTTCCAGGTGCTATCGTGATCCACTTCCTTGGTGGAATCCACGAGATCTACTTCCCTTACGTACTTCTAAAGCCAAAGATGATCCTGGCTGCAATCGCTGGTGGAGCCACCGGTGTTGGAACCTTCATGGTTACCGGCGCTGGACTTGTTGCAACACCATCACCAGGTTCGATCTTCGCTTGGCTAGCTGTTACCCCTCCAGGAAACCACGTTGGAGTTCTGTTGGGTATCGTGCTATCAGCAACAGTTTCATTCCTAGTTGGATGGGTGCTACTAAAGACCGGTCGTCAGGATGACTACGCTGACCTAGCCGGTGCAACAGCCGCCTCCAAGAAGATGAAGAAGGGCTAGTAAAAGCCATGTCATCAATTTCCGGATCCAAGGTAAAAAAGTTAGTGGTGGCTTGCGAAGCCGGCATGGGCTCGAGCGTAATGATTGCCAAGCAATTGGCAAAACAGCTCAAAGCCCAAGGCGTCGAAGTCACTCACTCACCGGTGAACCAGTTGCCCGACTCCAGTCCCGACGTGGTTTTGTGCCACCGAGGTCTTGGCGAGCGAGCTAAGCAGACCATGCCAAATACGCCAGTTGTGGTGTTTGACATGTTTCTTGGGGATCCAAGAATCCAAGGTGTTGTTGACGCCATCTTGAATGGCGACAATATTTCGGATGACTAACTTTTTACAGTTGGCCGGAATTCGCTTAGGCGCCACGGCCTCCTCGCGAGAGGAGGCCGTGCGTCTTTGCGGCGAACTACTTCTAAGCCTTGGGGCTGTGGAGAAAGAGTATGTGGATGCGATGGTGGAAAGAGAAAACATCATTTCGTCATTCATGGGGGAGGGCGTTGCATTACCCCACGGCACCGACGCATCAAGGAAGTACGTCAATTTCGCTCA
Source organism: Rhodoluna limnophila (assembly GCA_945883505.1). Lineage (GTDB taxonomy): Bacteria > Actinomycetota > Actinomycetes > Actinomycetales > Microbacteriaceae > Rhodoluna > Rhodoluna limnophila_B. Next base: position 92,907 of record CAMCXL010000004.1, on the reverse strand, counting down.
GCTGGTCCTAGTTCGATTTGAGAACGAGGTTCCGTGGGAGGGCGAGCAAGTTAGGTTGTGTATTGGCATTGCTGCCAAGGGGGACGAACACGGAGAACTGCTAGGAAACCTAGCTGAGAAACTTCTTGACGAGGACTCTTATAAACAACTGATGGAATCCAATTCCACAAACGAACTACTAGAACTACTTAATCTTTAGGAAGGCAACAAAACTCGTGAAAGCTGCAATTTACCGGGGACCGCAGGATCTAAAGGTTGAACAAGTTCCGGAACCAGAGGCTGGACCAGGCGAAGTAAAGCTGCGTATCCACGCTTGTGCCACATGTGGCACCGACGCCAAGATTTTTAATCACGGTCACCCTCGCCTTACCCCACCGCAAATCATCGGTCACGAAATAGCCGGCGAAGTAGTAACGGTGGGCGAAAATGTGAGCTCGGTAAAAGTCGGGGACCGCGTTCAAGTTATAGCGGCAATTCCTTGCGGCAGCTGCTGGGCGTGCCTGGCTGACAAGATGACGATCTGCCCAAATCAACTTTCCATGGGATATCAATTCCCTGGCGGCTTTGCCGAATACATGATTGTTCCAAACGAGGTAGTTCGAGTCGACGGCATGAACCTAATCCCGGAGGGAGTTTCTTACGAGGAAGCATCGGTTGTTGAACCGCTGGCTTGTGCTCTAAATGCCCAGGAGCTAGTTCGAGTTGGCGAAGGCGATGAGGTGTTGGTTATGGGGGCGGGACCAATTGGTTGCCTTCACGTAAGACTTGCCAGAGCGCTCGGCGCTAAGAAAGTATTTTTGGCCGACATCAACGGTGGAAGATTAAAACTTTCCGCCGATGTTGTGAAGCCGGACCGCGCAATAGATATGTCAACCGAAAATCTGGCCGAGATAATCAAAAAAGAAACCGACGGAAAGGGACCTTCCGTAATCATCACAGCAGCACCCTCCGGTCAGGCTCAGGAGCAGGCAATCGAAATGGCAAGACCGGGTGGAAGAATTAGCTTCTTCGGAGGTCTTCCAAAGGACAAGCCGATGATCCAAGCCGACTCCAACCTCGTGCACTACAAAGAGCTGATGCTCATGGGAGCTAATGGTTCATCGCCTTCCCATAACCGTCAAGCGCTGGCCCTGATTGCCTCCGGCAAGGTTCCGGTAGCAGACCTGATTACCACCAAGGTTTCACTGGACGATGTCCAAAAAGGCATCGAGGCTGTCTTGTCAGGAGAGGCCATCAAAGTAGTGGTGCTTCCGAACAAGTAAACTTAGAGGCATGTCCAGGCCCCTAAATCCAGCGTCTTTGCCTGCGATTGAGAAGGCCCTGAAGCTTTTCAAGGTTTCGTCTTTTATTACCGGTGGATTCTTATTACTTTTGATGATCACCTGGGGAATTCGTCGCCTCGAGGTTGTAACCTCTGGCGCAAGCGTGGGGTATGACCTTTGGGCCTTCGGCCCCAATGGGCTTATCACCCTGGAGCCCTATGTCAACGAGGGTCAGGGTCTTCCAGAAACTGGGCTGAATCTAACCGTTGGCATTTTGGTAATTCACGGTTGGTTATACGTTTTGTATCTGTTCGCCGATTTTCGGATGTGGACCCTGATGCGCTGGAGTTTCCTGAGGTTTCTAATCATTGCTTCCGGCGGAATTATCCCATTCCTGTCTTTTTATACCGAGCGCCGCTACGCCAGAATTGCTGAAGAGCAAATGTGCGAAGTGGGTTGGGTGGCAAAAAATTAATCGTCCGGTACTGGTAGTTGACTTCGGTGCGCAGTATGCGCAACTGATTGCTCGTCGCGTGCGCGAAGCCGGTGTCTATTCCGAGATTGTCCACCACAACATCTCAAGCGAGGACATCAAGGCTAAAGAACCACTTGCAATTATCTTGTCCGGTGGACCATCTAGTGTTTACGAGCCAGGGTCTCCTCAGTTTGATAAAAAAATTCTAGAACTTGGAATTCCAATTCTTGGAATCTGCTACGGCTTCCAAACCCTTGCCAGTTTGCTCGGTGGACAGGTTGATAAAACCGGTAAGCGCGAGTATGGCAAAACTGATTTGAAGGTATCTGCAGCCGGTGAAATTTTGGCCGGTCAGCCCGAGTCCCAAACCTGCTGGATGAGCCACGGAGATCAGGTTGTTAAAGCCCCTGCCGGATTTGAAGTTTTAGCCTCGACCGAGACGACACCGGTTGCAGCCTTTGCCTCGGTTTCAAAAAAGATTTATGGAGTGCAGTGGCACCCAGAAGTTAAGCACTCGCAGTTTGGTCAGAACGTTTTAGAAAACTTTCTACACAACGCAGCCGGAATTCCGGCCGACTGGAATTCCGGGAACGTGATCGCCGAGCAGGTCGAAAAGATCAAAAAACAAGTCGGAACCGACCGAGTTATTTGCGGTCTCTCCGGCGGGGTGGACTCAGCTGTTGCTGCAGCCCTGGTCCACAAAGCAGTTGGGGACCAGTTGGTTGCGGTGTTTGTGGACCACGGCCTTTTGCGTGAAGGCGAAGCCGAGCAGGTGCAGCGCGACTATGTCGCGGCAACCGGCATCCGACTAGTGACAGTAAACGCCGAGCAGAAGTTTCTTTCCGCCTTGGCCGGGGTATCAGATCCTGAGACCAAGAGAAAGATTATTGGCCGGGAATTTATAAGAACTTTTGAGCAGGCCCAGGCCGAGCTGATTGCCGAGGCCAAAGCTGATAATCGACCAATCAAGTTCCTGGTTCAGGGAACTTTGTATCCAGACGTTGTTGAATCGGGCGGCGGTGTCACCGCCGGCATCAAATCTCACCACAACGTCGGAGGTTTACCAGAGGACATCCAGTTTGAACTTGTCGAACCGCTAAGAACTCTTTTCAAGGACGAGGTTCGAGCCATTGGAAAAGAACTTGGCCTTCCTGAGGAAATAGTTCAGCGCCAGCCTTTCCCGGGTCCCGGTCTTGGAATTCGAATCGTTGGCGAGGTCACAAAAGAAAGATTGGATCTGCTTAGAAAAGCAGATGCCATTGTAAGGTTTGAACTTTCTGCCGCCGGTCTTGACGGAGAGATTTGGCAATGCCCGGTAGTACTGCTTGCCGATGTTCGATCAGTTGGTGTTCAAGGCGATGGCAGAAGCTACGGTCACCCAATTGTTTTGCGACCTGTGTCAAGCGAAGATGCCATGACTGCGGATTGGACCAGGTTGGACTATGAGTTGCTCGCAAGAATTTCTAATCGCATCACTAACGAAGTCGAAGGTGTCAACCGAGTGGTGCTTGATGTGACATCAAAGCCACCTGGCACCATCGAATGGGAGTAGCGTCGTGGCGCCCCTAGTTCTAGGTCATCGCGGAGCCTGCGGCTACCGACCAGAAAATACCCTGGAAGCTTTTGAGCTTGCCATCTTGCAAGGAGCTGACGGTGTGGAGTGTGACCTAGTTCCAACTAGGGACGGCGAACTAATCCTTCGGCACGAGAACTGGCTAAATGGCACTACCGACATCGAGCAGCACCCAGAGTTTGCCGATCGTGAAAGAGCCGGCTATTCCGATGGAATTACCGAAAATGGGTTTTTCAGCGAGGACTTTGACTACGCCGAGCTTGATTCAATCAGGGCCAGAGAGCGGCTTCCAGATCTTCGGCCTGGGAGTGCAAAATTTGACGGCCAGTTCAAGATTCCCACCATAGATCAACTGCTAGCGGCACCCTTCATGGATGGAAAGACCCTCGTTATTGAGGTCAAGCACGGCATGCACTTCACTAGAAAGGGTATGGATATCGCAGGGATCCTGGCCCGGAAACTTGCTGAATCCAGCTGGAAAGCCCGCGGTATCAAGCTCGTGCTCGAGAGCTTCGATTACGAGATGATGCAGCTTCTGCAAAAAGCCTGCGGAGCAGATAAGAGGTATGTCTTCTTGACCGAACAGGTGAGACTTCCAGACAACGAGACCAAATTGACAAAGTCCTACCTCGAGAAGATTGCCGGCGACTTTGATGGAGTTAGCCTGGATCTTCCGCTGCTACTTGATCTAGACGAAACTGGAACCAACACCATACCGAATGGTTCCATTGCGCTTGCCCATGAACTGGGCATTGAGATATACGGCTGGACCCTAAAAGCCGAGGACGCCTCCGAAAGCGTCGATGAATATTTTGCGAAGGTAGCAGCTTCTGGTCTTGATGGAATCTTTGTTGATCAGCCGGATTTGCTGCGAAGCATTGTCGATGGCACCGCCTAGGCTTTAGCAAGTTATGAACCAGAATCTTCTTGAAGGACTAAACCCGCAGCAAGTTGCCGCGGTGACTCACCGCGGTCCAGGGCTTTTAATTGTTGCCGGTGCCGGCTCTGGAAAGACAAAAGTCTTAACCCATCGCATCGCACACCTGCTCCACAAGAAAGAAGCTTGGCCTTCGCAGATTCTTGCAATCACCTTCACAAATAAAGCTGCCAGTGAAATGCGAGATCGCGTTCATGCGCTACTTGGAAATGTGGCCGATGGGATGTGGATTAAGACTTTTCACTCGGCCTGTCTGCAAATATTGCGCCGCGAAGCAGAGCTTCTTGGACATGACAAAAACTTCACCGTTTACGACACCGGTGACACCAGAGCCCTAATCAAACGCTTGATTCGTGAATCCGGTAGCGATATCGAAGGACTCAAACCGCAGAGTGTGGCCGCCCGTATTTCAAACGCCAAGAACGAACTTAAAGATTCGCAGGATTTCTACTCAATGATTGACTCCACAAATCCAAAAGATCGCGCCATTGCAGATATCTTTACCCGTTATGCCAATGAGCTTCGGAAAAACAACGCCTTTGACTTTGACGATTTGATTGCCGAGACGGTTTATCTGTTCCGCTCTTTTCCAAACATTGCGGCCCAGTATCAAAAGAGATTTCGCCACATCCTGGTCGATGAGTACCAGGACACCAACCACGCCCAGTATTCGCTGATTAGAGAGCTCACCAAACCAATAGCCGATGCGCATAACGAACCAGATGCCAATACCGGAGAGCTTGCTGGCCCCTCGGCCATAACGGTGGTTGGTGACTCCGACCAGTCGATCTATGCCTTTCGAGGCGCGGACATGAGAAATATCGCCGAGTTCGCCAAGGATTTCCCAGGCTCAGAGACGATATTGCTGGAGCAAAACTATCGCTCGACCCAAAACATCTTGTCGGCAGCCAATGCCGTCATCTCCAAAAACTTTGACCGACCGGAGAAAAACCTCTGGACTGACTCGGGCGATGGCGAGAAGATCATTTCCTTCACCGGGCTCGACGAGCGGGCCGAGGCGGCCTATGTGGTTGACCAGATTGCAGAGCTGCACGATTTGTCGGTGGCGTATCGGGACATAGCGATCTTGTATCGAACCAACGCCCTCTCGCCTTCTCTGGAAGCTGAACTCAAAAGCCAGAGAATTCCGTACCAGGTAATCGGAGGGCTAAAGTTCTACGAGCGCAAGGAAATCAAGGACGCGCTTGCGTACCTCACATCGATTGCAAACCCGAGAGACGATGAGGCAGTCAGACGCATTTTAAATGAGCCTTCTCGTGGCATAGGTGAAAAAACTGAACTCAAAATCGCCGAGCTTGCAAGGAAAGAAGAAATTTCTTTTAGGCAGGCCCTTGGAAAAACCGACACCTTGGCACTGGGTCCAAAGCTTACTAATTCGCTTACCTCTTTTTCTAAGTTGCTAAATGATTTAGACGCCATGACCGTGGAGTCAAAAATTGCCGAGGTGCTATCGGCGGCGCTAAATCTCTCTGGCTACCGAGGCGCCCTTGAAGATAGCCGTGACCCGCAGGATGAAGCTCGGGTAGATAACTTGGATGCGCTGATTGGTCAGGTCTTTGAATACCAGAGGCAAAACCCAGATGCCACAATCGCTGAGTACCTGGCTGATATCACATTGGCTGCAGCCGCCGACGAGATTGACGATGACTCAGGAAATGTTTCTTTGATGACCCTACATACCGCCAAGGGTTTGGAATACGATGTGGTGTTTTTGGTGGGTCTGGAGCAAGGGACCTTGCCGCATATTCGAAGCTTCGATGAACCAGGCGGAGTTGCCGAGGAGCGAAGGCTTTTATATGTAGGTATGACCAGAGCCCGCGGAAGACTGTATTTAACCTCGGCGTTGCAGCGAACACTCTTTGGCTCAACCACGGCCTTTTTGCCCTCCAGCTTCTTAGGCGATATTCCACCGGAGATTCTAAAAACCGAGGGTGCCGAGCGGGCCTCGAGTGGCTTTATTACCGGGGGCTTCAGGGGCATGGGATCTTCCACCCCGACTCCTTCTTTGAAGCCCAAGACCGAAATAGCCGGTGCCATAAGAGAGGTAAGAGACAACAGCTCACTACAGCTGGCAGTTGGCGACCGCATCCAACACTCTGATTACGGTGTTGGAACAGTTTCTTCAACAAGAGGTGAGGGCCCCAAGCAGGTAGCGGAGGTCAGCTTCGATACCGGGGCAACCAAATCGCTGGTGGTAAAAATAGCCCCCATCGAAAAGCTCTAAACTTAGCTCTTAAGGGCCCTCGGCCAATCGCTCTATTTCTGAAACGGGTTAACAGTTGGATTTATTTGAGTATCAAGCACGCGATCTTTTCGAAAAATACCAGGTTCCAGTCCTGCAGGGACTAATCGCCGACACTCCCGAACAAGCCGAGAAAGCAGCCGCCAAGATTGGCGGAACAGTTGTTGTTAAGGCCCAGGTCAAAGTGGGAGGACGAGGCAAGGCCGGAGGCGTCAAGGTTGCCCACTCGCCGGAAGAAGCCAAGGCCGCAGCCGAAAAGATTCTAGGACTCGATATTAAAGGTCACGTTGTTAAGCGCGTGATGATTGCAGAGGGCGCGAAGATTGCAAAGGAGTTTTACTTCTCCGTTCTGCTTGATAGATCAAACCGAACTTTTCTGTCCCTTTGCTCAGTCGAAGGTGGAATGGAAATTGAGCAGTTAGCCGAAGAGCGCCCAGAGGCGCTCGCCAAGATTGCCATCGACGCAGTCAAGGGAATTGATCTAGCAAAGGCATTAGAAATTGCCAAAGCCGGAGGCTTTGACGGCGAACTAGCTGCCAAGGTGGCACCCATTTTTGTCAAACTCTACGAAGTGTTCAAAAAAGAAGACACCACATTAGTTGAGGTAAACCCACTGGTGCTAACCGAGGATGGTCAGATCTTGGCTCTTGATGGCAAAGTTTCCTTGGATGACAACGCCGAGTTCCGTCACGAGCGCGATGACATGGAAAGAGATGCCCTCGACCCACTAGAGGCCAAGGCCAAAGCCATGGACTTGAACTACGTCAAATTAGACGGCGAAGTTGGAATCATTGGAAATGGTGCTGGTCTTGTTATGTCGACGCTGGACGTGGTTGCCTACGCGGGCGAGCGTCACGGTGGTGTTAAGCCAGCTAACTTCCTAGACATCGGAGGTGGAGCCTCGGCCGAGGTTATGGCCGCCGGTCTTGACGTTATCTTGAACGACCCTCAGGTTAAGTCCGTTTTTGTGAACGTCTTTGGCGGAATCACCGCCTGCGACGCGGTTGCCAACGGAATCGTTGGAGCCCTAGAAAAACTAGGTTCTTCGGCTTCTAAGCCACTGGTTGTTCGCCTCGATGGCAACAACGTAGTTGAGGGACGCAAGATCTTGGCGGATGCCAACCACCCGCTTGTAACAGTTGTTGAGACCATGGACTTGGCTGCCGACAAGGCCGCCGAGCTAGCAAGCAAGTAGGGAAGCATCAGATGGCAATTTTTCTAGACCAGAATTCAAAAATCATCGTCCAGGGTATGACTGGGTCCGAAGGCATGAAGCACACCCAAAGAATGCTTAAGGGTGGCTCAAATATCGTGGGTGGAGTAAATCCAAAAAAGGCCGGCGAATCAGTTGAGGTCGACGGTAAGACTCTTCCGGTTTTTGGAACGGTGGCCGATGCGATGAAAGAAACCGGCGCCAACGTCACCGTTATTTTTGTTCCACCCGCCTTTGCCAAGGCCGCAATGATTGAGGCAATCGATGCCGAAATCAAACTTGCAGTTGCAATCACCGAAGGCATTCCAGTTCACGACTCAGCGGAGGCGTGGGCTTACAACGTTTCTAAGGGTCTAAAAACCCGCATCATCGGACCTAATTGCCCTGGCATAATCAGCCCGGGAAAATCAAACGCCGGTATTACACCCAGTGATATAACGGGCCCCGGTCCAATCGGACTGGTTTCAAAATCTGGAACGCTCACCTACCAGATGATGTTCGAGCTAAGAGATATCGGAATGTCTACAGCAATTGGTATCGGTGGCGATCCGGTGATTGGAACCACCCACATCGATGCACTCAAGGCATTTCAGGAAGATGCCGAGACCAAGGCAATTGTTTTGATTGGTGAAATCGGTGGCGACTCGGAAGAAAAAGCCGCCGCCTACATCAAAGATAACGTCACAAAGCCAGTGGTTGCCTACGTCGCAGGATTCACTGCTCCCGAGGGTAAGACCATGGGTCATGCCGGAGCTATCGTGTCTGGTTCTGCTGGAACCGCTCAGGCTAAAAAAGAAGCCTTCGAAGCCGTTGGAGTCAAGGTTGGCAAGACCCCGAGCGAAACCGCGGCACTCATGCGCGAGGTCATTGGTTCTCTCTAAAACAAGGCAGATTGAGCTGTGAACAGAAGACAAGCCTTTTTTATAGCGGTTTTTGACGCCACGATATTAATTGGCATTGGCTTAGCTGTATTGCTGGTTCCGCTCACGATCGTCTGGATAATCGAGAACGACCCAAACGTTAACTGGACCGTAGCCTTTAGGGCAGCCTCGGATTTCTGGCTGCTTTCTCACGGAACCAGGCTCGTGGTTCCCGCCGGTGAAATCCTAGGGGTTGAGGTTCCAACTTTCGTTGTTTCACTTATTCCTTTGGGAATGACAATTTGGTTCGCAAGACTTTACTACAACGCCGGAAAAAGATTCCTGGTGGCGACTTCGCTCTGGCCAGGTTGGCTAGGTGGGGTATTGGTTTTTGGTGCTGCATCGCTTGCAATTAGCACGCTAGCTTTCGATGAGGCGGTTTACCCGGTCACCTGGCAGGGAGTGATCTTCCCAACCTTGTTGTTTTTTCTCTTTCAGTTTCTGGGTTCGGTTTTTGGAAGACCGGATATTTTATTTGATGGAGACGTTTTGGATCAGGCCCCGGAGCGCGACCGCATCAGAAGAGCTCTTAATGATCTAAGACTAAAGATGCACTGGAGCATCAGGTCTCTAATTAGCCCAGCCCTCCGGGCTGGCACCGCAATCACCGCCATGCTACTTATGGTCTCTTCCTTCACAATCGCTGTGCTGATTGGACTCAACTGGATTGACATCACAAGACTCTATGAAAGCGTTCAGGTCAGTGTGTTGGGAGCAATTGTTTTGACCGCGGGGCAGTTAGCTATTTTGCCCAATCTGATTATTTATGGTGCTGCTTGGTTCACCGGTGTCGGTTTTTCAATTGGCTCAGGCTCGCTAATTTCCCCTTTGGGATCTCAGGTGGGACCGCTTCCTGCGGTGCCTATTCTCGGAGCACTGCCGGTTGGAAAGCTCGATTTTGGAATGATTGCGATTGTGGTTGTTTTGCTGGCGGCTTTTATAGCGACCCTAATGATCAGAAGGTCAGCCGATGAGATCAGATTTGAGTTCGCAACAGCCTGGAGTGCAGCCATTTCGCTGGGTCTATCGATTGCCCTGGTGACCTCCCTGCAGCTTGGATTTCTCGCACTCCTTGCCTCCGGTGGGGCAGGACCCGGAAGGCTTTCGGAGGTTGGAGTGAATCCTTTGATCTTGATGCTGGTGAGCTTTGTCGAGGTGTTCGTTGTTGCGACCCTAGCCGCCTTCTATAGCGCAAGGCCGACTGAGAACGCCATCAAAAAACCCAAAACGCTAAGCTAAATCCATGCTGTCGGTCGTAGTTCTAATCTCTGGTACCGGCTCAAACCTTTTGGCGCTTCTGAAAGCCACCGAGAGCCCCCTGGTTCCGGTAAGAATTCTCGCGGTTGGTTCAGATGGACCAGCTCTCGGTTTAGCTCATGCCGATTTGTACGGTGTGCCAACTTTTGTTGTTGAAAGAAGTAGGTTTCCCGACCGTGAAAGTTGGGCAAAGAAACTACAAGAAACAGTTGAGCACTTCAACCCAGACCTTGTTGCTCTAGCCGGATTCATGAAGATATTGCCTCCAGCTTTTGTGAATCGCTTTAGCCCAAACCTAATTAATATTCACGCATCTTTACTTCCACTTTTCCCCGGAGCGAACGCTGTGCGTGACACCCTGGCAGCCGGAGTCAGTGAGACCGGAGCAACCATCCATGTTGTTGACGCCGGCGTTGACACCGGGCCGATTATTCTCCAACGCAAAGTTCAAGTAATGCCCGGTGATGATGTCCCAACTCTGCACGAGCGAATCAAAGTTCACGAGCGTGAACTTCTTATCGACACGATCATCGGGGTTGCGGAAAAGCGTATCGACTTGGCAAAGATTTAGAGCACCAAACCATGGACAGCAAATACCAAGCAGCCGACTATCGTCACTTTGACAAAGTCCCCATCAAGCGCGCTCTGATTTCTGTTTCAGACAAAACTGGATTAATTGAGCTTGCCAGGGCACTCGGGGAAAACGGTGTTGAAATTGTCTCGACCGGTTCTACCGCTAAAACCATTGCGGAAGCAGGAATTAAAGTCACCGAGGTAGCGGAAGTCACCGGCTTTGAAGAGACCCTAGATGGCAGGGTCAAGACCCTGCACCCTGCAATTCACGCCGGATTATTGGCCGATCTTCGCCTGGTACAGCACCAGTCGCAGCTTGAGCAATTAAAGGTCAAGCCGTTTCAGCTGGTGGTTGTGAACCTGTATCCGTTCGTTGAGGCCATAACTAAAGGTGCAACTGGCGAGACAGCCATTGACCAGATCGACATCGGGGGACCGGCCATGGTTCGAGCCGCTGCCAAAAACCACGCCAACGTTGCCATTGTGGTTGACCCAGCTAAGTACTCCGAGATCATCACCGCACTTGGATCGGGTGGAACCACTTTGACCCAGCGCAAGGAGCTAGCTCTTTTGGCTTTTTCACACACAGCAAGATACGACACCGCAGTGTCGAACTGGATGGCAACCTCGCTCGATGATGCCTGGAAATCAGACGCCGGCCGAAGTGATGCCGATGCCAGCAAGAACCCCGGCTTTGCTAAAACCCTGGATGTCAAGGCAACTCTTTCCTCGGTACTTCGCTACGGCGAGAACTCACACCAAGCAGCCGCGCTATACAAAGTTGAGGGCCTAGAAACTTCACTGGGAATTGCTCAAGCCAAGCAGTTCGGTGGCAAGGAAATGTCATACAACAACTACGTTGATGCCGACGCTGCCCTCCGGGCAGCTTACGACTTCAATGAGCCAGCGGTTGCGATCATCAAGCACGCCAACCCCTGCGGTATTGCTATTGGTTTGGAAGGCTCTATTGATCCAATTGCGGAGGCTCACGCCAAGGCGCACTTTTGTGATGCGGTCTCCGCCTACGGCGGAGTCATCGCAGCTAACCGCCCGGTCACTTTAGAAATGGCAAGACAGGTTGCCGACATATTCACAGAGGTAATTGTTGCGCCGGGCTATGACTTTGAGGCTCTGCAGCTACTACTAACCAAGAAAAACCTAAGAGTTTTGCAGATACCTCCTAATTTTTCTAGGGCGGCGATGGAGCTCAAGCAAGTGTCGGGGGGACTTCTGGTTCAAGAAACTGACAGCTTCCAAAACTTCACCGATAAGAACTGGAAGCTTGTCACCGGGACCAAGGCTGATCCGAAAACTAGGGCGGATTTGGAATTTGCCTGGCGGGCAGTTCGCTCGGTGAAATCAAATGGTATTTTGCTTGCCAGAGACGGTGCATCAATTGGTATTGGAATGGGTCAGGTGAACCGGGTCGATTCTTGTGAGCTGGCGGTATCAAGAGCAGCCGGCAGGGTACGGGGCACGGTTGCCGCAAGCGATGCCTTCTTCCCATTCGCCGACGGTCTGGAGGTTCTGCTTCGAGCAGGAGTCAAGGCAGTTGTTCAGCCCGGTGGTTCGGTTCGAGACGAGGATGTCATCGCTGCAGCTGAAGCTGCGGGTGTGACTATGTATTTCACCGGCGAAAGGCACTTTTTCCACTAGGCGAGGAAGCTTTAGCCCAGCGAACCCGTGTTAGCCTAAAAAGCTGACCAAATCGGTCTGGCGGAAGGCTCCAAAGCTAGTTGAGTAATGCAAGCGGCACGCTAAAAACCCTGTTCAGGATTCTGCCCTACGCCAAAAAGGCCATTCCAAGGCTGCTACTTGGAGTTATCGCCGCCATTAGTGCTCACGCGGTGGCGCTTAGTATTCCCCAAGTTCTACGCGAATTAATCGATGAGCTCTCCGAGCTTGGGACCCTAGAAAATCTTTACTTCTTAGTTGCGCTAGTTTTTGGAATGGGTCTACTAGAAGCCTTCCTGGTTCTGCTTCGACGTTGGCTGGTACTAACTCCGGTCACCGGAGTCGAGTCTTCGATGCGGACGAGTCTTTTTAAGAAACTTCAAGATCTCCCGGTTAGTTTTCACGACCGGTGGCCCTCGGGGCAATTGCTTTCTCGCGCCACCCAAGACCTAGGTCTTATCCGGCGCTGGCTTTCCTTCGGTTTGGTTTTGCTAATTGCCAACGCTGCAACAATCGCAATCGGACTTGTGGTGCTGTTTAGTTTTAGTTGGATACTCGGTGCCATTTTCTTTGTTGTTTCGATTCCGATTTGGATTAAGGGATTTAGGTTTGAATCCGGCTACGGCAAAATAGCCAGGCAGTCTCAAGATCAAGCAGGGGACCTTGCAACCGCGGTTGAAGAATCAGTTCACGGCATCAGGGTCTTGAAAGCGTTTGGTAGAGGCGAGTTCGCTGCTCAGAAATTCGCAGCCGGAGCAACCGATCTTCGTTCCACCGAGCTCAAAAAAGCCGGACTGATTGCAAATATGTGGGCATACCTGTTATTTCTTCCAGAAACAGCTCTCGGTCTTTCTATGTTTGCCGGAATACTTCTGGTTGCCGAAGGCTCTCTTACCGTGGGTGGACTGGTGGCATTTTTTGCAACCGCAACGGTGCTTCGCTGGCCAACCGAATCAATCGGCTTTTTGCTCGCTCTTACTCTGGACGCCAAGACAGCCATCTCCAGGCACTTCGAGGTAATCGATGAGCCGGTCTCAATTGAGGATCCATTAGATCCCCAAACCATCAAGAACCCCAGGGGCAAGCTTGAGTTCAAGGATGTTCACTTTAGCTATCCAGACCAAAAACCAGGCTCTTTGCCGCTTCTAAGCGGGGTTAACCTGTTGCTAAATCCGGGTGAATCCGTGGCTCTAATCGGAGTCACCGGCTCTGGCAAGACCACGTTGACGGCTCTTACCACGAGGCTATTTGAAGCAACCGGCGGTTCAATTGAGCTTGATGGCGTAGACATCAAATCTCTCACAAGGGCTGAGCTTCGCACCCACATCGCCATGGCCTTCGAAGACGCCACTTTATTTTCAAGCTCGGTTCGTGAAAACGTTTTATTGGGAAGACCCGAGGCCACCGAGCAAGATCTCAAAGAAGCTCTAGAGATTGCTCAGGCTCAGTTTGTTTACGATCTTCCAGATGGTGTTGAGACCAAGATCGGTGAAGAGGGTTTATCGCTATCGGGTGGTCAGCGGCAGCGCTTAGCGCTGGCTCGGGCGGTTGCCGCAAAGCCTGCAGTTTTGGTTTTAGATGATCCACTTTCGGCGCTGGATGTTGATACTGAAGCGCTGGTGGAAAGTGCACTTCGTACTGTGCTTTCTGAAACCACCGCGCTAATTGTTGCTCACCGCCCCTCCACAGTGCAGTTGGCCGATCGAGTTGCACTACTGCAAGATGGCAAGATCGTTGCCTTTGGTAAACACGCTGAGTTACTTATTTCAAGTCCGGATTATCGCTTCGTGGTTTCTTCTCTTGAGGAGCACTCCGATGAAGGGCAGGTGAGAAATTGAGCATGCAGGGGGTAAAGGGTGAAGACAAGATCATCCTCGACAAAGCTGAATCGAAGGCGCTCAAGCTTCGCTCGCGCGCACTACTTTTCTCGCTGATTCATCCGGTCCGCAGCAGACTGGTTCTGAGTTTGTTTGTTGTTATTTTGTCTCAGATGCTTAGGGTTGCAGGACCAGCCCTTATCGCCCTTGGAATTGACTGGGCACTTCCTGCTGCAATAAGACAAGAAACCACACCGCTATTTTTGGTGGTTGGAGGATACCTTTTTGCAGCGCTTGCCACCGCATCGCTGATCAGTTGGTTCCTGAGGTTTGCGGCAAAGATAAATCAGGATGTGCTACTAGATCTTCGGCAGCGAATCTTTAAGCAAACCCAGCGACTTTCTATTGAGTTTCACGAGAAATACACCTCGGGTCGGGTTATTGCCAGACAAACCAGCGACCTGGACGCCATCAAGGAACTTTTGGCCTCTGGCGGTAATGAGATGATTGCCGGTGTCTTCTATATGCTCTTTACCGCCTCGGCTCTTTTCCTGCTTGACCCCTCAAGCTTTGGAATCTTGGCAATTAGCTGGATACCGCTTTTCTTTCTAACCAAGTGGTTCCAGGTGAACTCAAGGCTGAAGTTCCGCCAGTCCAGGGTTGCCTCGGCGTCATTGATTGTGAACTTCGTTGAGACCATGACCGGAATAAGGGCTGTAAAGGCCTTCCGCAAAGAAAAGGCCAATCAGAGTCTCTACGAGATTCTCAGCGAAGAGTATCGGGATGTCACGGTAAAAGTCATTCAGCTCTTTGGTTACTTTGGTCCAGGCCTACTACTTATTGGAAACATGACGGTAGCAACCATTTTGCTGTTTGGTGGAACCAGAGTGCTCCAGGGCGAACTTGGCATCGGTGTTCTAACCGCGGCAATTATCTACGCGAGAAGATTTTTTGACCCGATGGAAAACCTTGCAATGTTCTATAACTCTTACCAGTCGGCAAACTCCTCGCTGGAAAAAATCTCCGGAGTTCTGCAAGAAAAACCAACTGTTCTAGAACCCAAAGCCTCAACCAAACTGGGTGAAATAGAAGGTCGGATAACTTTCAACAACGTATCCTTCAACTATTCAAACGAGGTCAAGGTTCTAAAGGACCTAAAGCTTGAGATCTTGCCCGGACAAACCGTTGCACTAGTTGGAACTACCGGTGCTGGCAAATCCACCATCGCGAAACTAGTTGCAAGGTTCTATGACCCAACTGCAGGCGAAGTGCTACTGGATGAAATTAATCTTCAAAACATTTCCAGCACGGACTTGAGAAAAACTGTTGTGATGGTCACCCAAGAGGCTTACCTGTTTTCTGGATCGGTGGCTGAAAACATTGCGCTTGGCAAGCCAAGCGCAACACCGGAAGAAATTGAGGCCGCCGCCAAGGCGGTCGGCGCTCATGATTTCATAATGGAGCTCCCCGATGGCTACTCAACCGATGTCAATAAGCGCGGGGGGCGAGTAAGTTCTGGGCAGCGTCAGCTGATCTCTTTTGCCAGGGCCTTTATTGCAGACCCCGCGGTATTGATTCTCGATGAGGCAACCAGTTCGCTGGATGTTCCATCCGAGCGCTTGGTCCAGCAGGGGCTAAAGACCCTGCTGAATTCTCGAACGGCGATAATCATTGCTCACCGTCTCTCGACGGTGGCAATTGCCGATCGGGTGCTTGTTTTGGAGCACGGTCAGGTCATCGAAGATGACACCCCGGAGAAGCTGATCTCGGGCACCGGAAAGTTCTCCAAGATGCATAAGGCCTGGCGAGATTCACTGGTCTAACGGGCAGTAAAACCCATGGTTTTAGCCCCAAGCTGATTGTTAAGTAGTCTAGAAGAGTTTGGAACGAGCTAAAAAGAAAAAGGAAGTCAAAAAGCGTATGGAAAAAATCAAGGTTGTCGGAAAAGTAGTAGAGCTTGACGGCGATGAAATGACAAGAATCATTTGGCAGAACATCAAGGACTCCCTGATTTTGCCCTTCCTAGATGTTGACCTTGAGTATTACGACCTCTCGATCCAACACCGTGACGCAACCGACGATCAGGTAACCATTGATGCAGCTCACGCCATAAAAAAGCATGGCGTTGGAGTTAAGTGTGCGACGATCACACCGGATGAGGCCAGGGTTGAAGAATTTGGTCTAAAGAAGATGTGGAAATCTCCTAATGGAACTATCCGAAACATCCTGGACGGTGTTGTCTTCCGCGAGCCAATTATTATCTCGAACGTTCCCCGTCTAGTTCCTGGTTGGACCAAGCCGATCGTTATCGGTCGACACGCTCACGGCGATCAGTACAAGGCAACTGACATAAAGATCCCTGGCAAGGGCACAGTCACTATGACTTACACCCCAGAATCGGGCGAGCCCCAGACTTGGACAATTGCGGACTATCCGGCTGCCGGTGGTGTTGCCATGGGTATGTATAACTACATGGAATCAATTCGTGATTTTGCTAGGGCTTCTTTTAATTACGGCCTTGCCAGAAACTACCCGGTATACCTTTCGACTAAGAACACCATCTTGAAGGCCTATGACGGAGCCTTCAAAGACGCCTTCCAGGAAGTCTTTGACACCGAGTATGCCGACAGATTCAAGGCTGCCGGCATCACTTACGAGCACCGCCTAATTGATGACATGGTCGCTGCTTGTTTGAAGTGGGAAGGTGGCTACGTCTGGGCTTGTAAGAACTACGACGGCGACGTGCAGTCCGATACCGTAGCCCAAGGCTTTGGCTCCCTAGGACTTATGACCTCGGTGCTAACTACCCCAGATGGCAAGACCGCTTTGGCCGAAGCAGCCCACGGAACAGTGACCCGTCACTACCGCGAGCACCAGGCCGGCAAGAAGACTTCGACCAACCCGATTGCTTCGATCTACGCTTGGACCCGTGCACTTATGCACCGTGCCAAGTTGGATGGAACTCCTGAGGTAAATAAGTTTGCCGAAACCCTAGAAGACGTTGTTATCAAGACGGTTGAGTCGGGCAAGATGACCAAGGATCTTTCCTCTCTGGTTGGAAGTGGACAGGCCTACCAGTCAACCGAAGAGTTCATGGCCTCACTAGCAGAAAATCTAACTGCCCGCCTAAAGTAATTCACACTGTGTATAAACCCTGACCGTAATTCGGTCAGGGTTTTACATTTGCGCCATGAATAATTGGCCAACTAAAAGACTTCTCCATCTTGTTCCAGCCCTCGCTCTTTATTTTGCGGTGCTGTCTCCTTTACCTTCCCAAGCCAGTGTCACAGAAAGTTGTGTCGGGGATAAATGCACGGTGACTTTTTCCTTCAATGGACAGATGCAAACCTTCACGCCTCCAGCAAATGCCAAGAACCTGACCTTTGAAGCGGCAGGAGCACAGGGTGGAAAAAGCGGTGGTGGAGGGGGGCAGGTCACCGGTGGCCTAACTATTGTTCCGGAAGTTTTATATATCTTCGTCGGTGGCGCTGGTGATTCGGGAGCGAACATACCGGGAGGTTTTAACGGTGGAGGCACCGCTGGATCTGGTTCTGGGGTTGAAGGCTCGGGAGGCGGAGCAACTGATATTCGAACGTCACTAGATCTTTCATCCAGAATTATTGTTGCCGGAGGTGGAGGTGGCCGAGGGGCAGGACTTGGCTCCGGCGGTGGATCGGGAGGAGCGCTGGTTGCTCTAAATGGTCGAACCGGTCAGGGCATTGGTGGCCAAGGAGGCTCCCAGCTTTCGGGAGGTGCTGGAGGTGCCGCCAACGGTAGCGGTAGCTCGGGCAGTGCCGGAAGCCTTGGCACTGGTGGCCAAGGTGGCAGCAGCTCGCTTTTTGGCGGAGGCGGTGGAGGCGGCGGATACTTCGGCGGCGGAGGTGGCGGTTCAGACACCGACTCCTGCTGCACCGATGCTGGAGGCGGAGGCGGAGGCTCCTCCTTTACTGATCCGGCCATGGTTTCAAATGTCGTTCACTCCCAAGGCATCTGGCCAGGCTCTGGCCAGGTAGTAATTCGCTACCAGCTGGCACCTGTGGTTTTGGGCATCACATCGCAACTATCGGGCGACCAGGCAACTTTTGGAATCCAGTTCAACGGCCCGGTGTCTGGTTTTGATAGCTCAGATATCGAACTATCCCACAGCACTGGCACCTGCCTTAGCACTTCGCTCTCAGGTTCTGGAGCAAATTATCAAGTGGTCTTTTCCGGATGCGATCAAGGACAGCTATCGATTACCATAAGGCCAAACTCCGTTTCAAATTCTGAAGTTACTGGACCCATCGAATCGTTTTCTTCCAGCACTTTACTGATTGATACCATCGCTCCAACCGCGAGCTGGGGGGAAATCAATCAAACAGGATCAGTTTTAGAATTTACCGAGCCAATTGAATCACTTCCTCTATTAGCAATTGAATTCACTGCCGCCAGTCCAGCCTGCAGTTTGGTGGGGATTAGCCAACAGAGTGCGACAATCTGGCAGGTCGAAACTGCAGATTGTCAACAAAGTGATTTCACCCTCAGCCTCAAGGCACTTTCGGTATCTGATGGAACAGGTAACCTTGGACCCAATTCAATAATCACAACAAGCTTCACGGCCGAAGTTCCAGAACCACCTGCTCCAGAACC
This sequence comes from Rhodoluna limnophila, assembly GCA_945883505.1. Taxonomy (GTDB): domain Bacteria; phylum Actinomycetota; class Actinomycetes; order Actinomycetales; family Microbacteriaceae; genus Rhodoluna; species Rhodoluna limnophila_B. The sequence continues at coordinate 74,314 of CAMCXL010000004.1, read as the reverse complement.
TTCCGAAGAACCTGCTCCAGAACCCAGCGAAGAACCCAGCGAACCGGTAGCACAGGAACCCGAGGAAGATTTAACTTCCGAGAATTCCCCAACTGTGACCGAAGTAGTGGTGCGAGATGAGCCGATTTATTCGGAGCCGCAAGTGCTGCAACCTGATCCGGTGGAATCTGTGGTGGGCCTAATCCCTGGCGACGAGGATCAGTTTCCACTCATTTCCAGTCCCGAAGTTGAGCCTGTTTTAGTCCCCGAACCGTTGAACCCGGCCAATCCACCAGAGGTCCAGCTGGGTGAGGTGAGACCTCAGCAGCCAAGCTTTCAGAGCCCACCGGCCAGTTCCTTGCCACAGGCCAGTCAAATAGTGACAATCCCAGCCCAGGGTTTTCAGCCCGGCTTTGGCCAAAATGGCTGGATATTTGGGCTCCTGGGGATGGGCTTATTTGCTCTGGTGGCTGGACTAATTGTTGCCAGGCGCGGGATACCCGGTGTGTTGTCTAGCTAAAGATGATGGTTCGGGCACCGTCTAGAAGGACCCGACGCTCGGCGAACCAGCGCACCGCTTGGCTTAGAGTTTTGGACTCTACGTCTTGACCGATAGCCAACAGGTGGTTTCTCGAATCACCGTGCTCAACTCGAACCACGTTTTGTTCGATGATTGGACCTTCATCAAGATCACTGGTCACGAAGTGTGCGGTTGCACCAATTAGCTTTACGCCTCGAGCATGAGCCTGGGCGTAGGGGTCAGCTCCCTTGAATCCTGGAAGGAAGGAGTGGTGAATGTTTACTATTTTGCCAGCGAACTCTTTGCAAAACTCTGGAGACAGAATCTGCATGAATCTGGCCAGAACAATAAGTTCAATTTCTTCGGACCGAATCAGCTTTCGTAGGTCAGCTTCAAAAGCCAACTTATCCTCTGGGGAATCAATTGCCTGAGATTCAAAGTCAATGCCATAGAAAGTTGCAAGCTCACCCAGGGAATCATGGTTGGCCAGAACTTTGGGAATCAGAATTGGCAATTGTCCAGAGCGCTGTCTGAAGAGTAAGTCGTTGAGGCAGTGGGCGGCTTTGGAAACTAGCACCAGGGTCTTCATCTTCCGGCCAACAACATCTAGTTCCCAGTCCATCCCAAACTCTTTTGTGACCTGGGCGATTTTTTGTTCGAGCTCGGCTCTTTCGACCGGGGACTCAATTTGAAGTCTCATGAAAAATCGTCCGGTATCTTCAGAAGTGAACTGGTGAGACTCGGTGATGTTTCCCGATGCTTTTACGATGGCGCCAGAAATGGCGTGAACGATACCCGGACGATCTTTGCAAACTAGGGTTAGGACCCAGTGGGTCAGGGCAGTCTTAGACATAAGACTTCTTAGCTTATTCTGGGAAGGATCGGTCTTTGCGGTTCTGCCGAACGATGCTAGCTACAATCCATGCTGCCACCAGGGTTCCTAGGAAAATCATGCCCGCCCCGACGAGCATCACTACTGGTGTTTCAGTCATGGAGAAAAAACTGGTCCTTTCGGCGCTAAAATAACACGCTTAACCCATTTTAGTCCTAACTTCGGAATTACGAACACCAAATGACGAACGTGTTGAAAGTGGCGGATTTATTGGGCTGATAGGCTGGCCCTATCGCAACTGGCGCTTATAGATGGGTTTCCATCGGGGAGCGAAGAGACACTTGGTCGTGCGCCTGGGCCATCCTCATGAACTACAGACCTTGAAGGAGCCCCGAATGTTAGAAACGAAGCTTTCCTCCAGCTTTAGCAAGCCACTTAGTGAAACCGATCCGGAAATTGCCCAAGTCTTGCAGCAGGAACTAGATCGTCAGCGTCACACCCTAGAGATGATTGCCTCGGAGAACTTTGTTTCTCGAGGAATCCTCGAAGCTCAAGGTTCGGTTCTTACCAATAAGTACGCTGAAGGTTACCCGGGCAAGCGATACTACGGTGGCTGCGAAGCAGTGGACATCGCAGAGAATCTAGCGCGCGATCGCGCGAAGGAATTATTCGGAGCTGAACACGCCAACGTCCAGCCACACTCCGGAGCAACAGCGAACGCTGCTCTAATGATGGCCCTTGCAAAACCGGGAGATCGAATTCTTGGTTTGAATCTAGCTCACGGTGGTCATCTCACCCACGGTATGAAATTAAACTTCTCCGGGCAGATGTATGACGCTCACGCTTATGAGCTACACCCCGACACAAACTTGATTGACATGGATATTGTTCGTGCTCGTGCAATTGAAACCAAGCCCGCTGTTTTGATTGCCGGCTGGTCGGCCTATTCTCGTCACCTAGATTTCGCAGCCTTTAGATCAATCGCTGACGAAGTTGGAGCAAAGCTTTGGGTTGACATGGCTCACTTCGCAGGATTAGTTGCAGCCGGGGTTCACCCTTCCCCCGTTCCTCACGCAGACGTTGTCTCAACCACCGTGCACAAAACACTCGGTGGTCCAAGATCGGGTCTAATTCTTTCCAAGGCCGAGCTCGCCAAGAAAATTGACTCGGGTGTTTTCCCGGGTCAGCAGGGTGGTCCGCTGATGCACGTGATTGCAGCCAAGGCGGTAGCTTTCAAAGCCGCCATGACTGACGAGTTCAAGGAGCGCCAGGTGCGCACCATTGAAGGTGCCCGAATCATTGCCGACCGTCTGATTGCGGCCGACGTGAAGGCTAATGGAGTCTCGATTCTGACCGGGGGAACCGATGTTCACCTGGTACTGGTTGACCTAAGAAATGCTCCAATCGATGGAATCACCACCGAGAACCTGCTCCACGAGGTTGGAATTACCGTGAACCGGAACTCCGTTCCAAACGACCCTCGTCCACCGCTTGTGACCTCCGGTGTCCGGATTGGCACGCCAGCACTGGCAACCAGAGGCTTTGGGGCAACCGAGTTCACCGAGGTTGGGGAGATTATCGCTCAGGTTCTGATGCCAAATCCTGACGTTCCAGCTTTGCAAGCTAGGGTTCGTAAACTAACCGACCAGTTCCCGCTTTACTCGGGTCTGGAGAATTGGTAATTCTTGAACGCGATCATTCTTGATGGCCGGGCAACAGCCAAGACCATCAAGTTAGAACTAACCGAGCGCGTAACAAAGCTAAAGCAATCCGGCATCACTCCGGGACTTGGAACTTTGCTGGTTGGCGATGACCCAGGTTCACACTCCTACGTTTCGGGTAAGCATCGCGACTGCGCCGAAGTGGGGGTAAGCTCCATCCGAATTGATTTGCCGGGGAGTGCATCAAAGGCCGATATTTTTCGGGCGGTTCGCGAGCTCAATGATTCGCCCGAAGTCACCGGGTATATAGTTCAGCTGCCACTTCCGATAGGTATCGATACCAACGAACTGCTTGAGGCAATCGATCCTGCCAAGGATGCCGATGGCCTGCACCCAATCAATCTTGGAAAGCTTGTCTTGAGCGTTGCGGGTGAAATGAACTCACCTCTTCCCTGCACGCCATCAGGAATTATTGAATTACTTCGTCGCTACAAGATCGATATCGCTGGCAAAGAAGTTGCGATTCTTGGAAGAGGCATTACCGTGGGTCGCCCACTGGGCCTACTTCTTACCAGAAAGGGAATTGACGCGTCGGTGACTTTACTTCACTCCGGAAGCAAGGACATTCCAGGTTCGGTTCGTCGAGCCGACATCGTGGTGGCGGCAGTTGGAGTTGCACATTTTGTCAAAGCCGATTGGGTAAAGCCAGGCGCAGCAGTTCTAGATGTGGGAATTACCAGAATTGAATCAAGTGGTCAGGCGCAGCTGGTGGGAGATGTTGACCCGGGTGTAGCAGCCGTCGCCGGCTACCTGTCCCCAAACCCGGGTGGGGTTGGGCCAATGACCAGGGCCATGCTTGTGAAGAATGTGGTCGATTCAGCCAGTTCCTAGAACCTGGAGCGGATAGCCCAAAGGTCAGCAAATACCGGGCGAAACAGGGTGCTGGATAGATAACCAGCCCCCGAGGACCCGCCAGAACCCATCTTGGCTCCGATGGTTCGCTCGACCATTTTGACGTGCCGATAGCGCCACTCCTGAAGACCTTCGTCTAGATCAACCAAAGCTTCTCCGACCATATTCGCCTCTGGGTCATTGCGGTGAGCATCCAGCAGAGCATCTTGCACTTTTTCGTTCGGCTCATAGCCAACAGTCACATCGCGCTCCAATACTTCTTTAGGAATTGCGTGACCGCGAGAGGAGAAATACTTCAGGGCCGAGTCATACAAACTGGGTCTTGCCATGGCAGCCTCTACTTTTTCCCTGGCGGGCGAGCCTGGCACCAAATGTGCCGCCATTGCCATGCCGGTTCCAGGAGTTGCAGTTGCACCGGCTTGATCGCGCCTTCCAAGTACTGCCTCAAACTGTCTAAACTGAGCCGATTGAAAACCCGATGCGGAGCTTAGCCTTCCGCGGAAGGAATTGAATTGCAACGGAGTCATGGTTTCTAAAATATCTAGTTGTGCAACACAGGTTTTCATTATGGTTCGAATTCGGCCAAGCAGAGCCAGCGATCGGTGGCTGTTCCCACTCTCCAGAGCAACCTGCAACGCTTCACTCTCGTGAAGCATTTGCTTGAACCAAAGTTCATAGACCTGGTGGATGGTGATAAACAAAAGTTCATCGTGCTCGGGACCATCCGAAAGCGGTGTCTGAAGTTTTAGAAGCTCGTCAACTTTTAGGTAGCTGGTGTAGGTGACTGCTTTGTCGTGTTCGTTAGTCATTTAGGTAACCCGGTTTCCAGTGTTTTTGATTTTTTCATAATCCTTGCGCTCGACTGATTCTTTGATGCGAGCAAATCCATCAAAGACCTCGGTGTAGCTGGTTGGAAGAGGAGAGATTGCAAGACGAATCGAGTTTGGCATCCGGTAGTCCGGAATCACCTGGGCATACTGCCTAAGCGCAGCCGCAATTCGCTTAGCCTCCGGGTGGCCAATTGTGACGTGTCCGCCGCGGCGGCTTGCATCCCGCGGAGTCAAAAGAGTGAATCCAAGTGGGGCAAGCCAGGCGTCAAATAGGGCAATCATCAACTCGGTTCCGATGGCGGCCTTCTTGGCAATTGTCTTGATCCCAGCCCGCTCAATCATTTCGTAGCTAGCCTGGACGCCTCGGATGCCAATGATTGAAGGGCTTGCGATCTGGAAACCGCGAATACCCAAGTTTCGATCAAAGGCTGGCCCCATAGCGAACTGGTCGTCTTGAGCAAACCAGCCCTGAATCGGGACTTTGAAATCGGACTGGAGCTCTTTCCGAACGAACAGCCAAGCGGGGGACCCTGGGCCTGCGTTGCCGTATTTATAGGTGCAGCCAACTGCTAGGTCGACGCCGTTGGCGTCGAAGTCCAGCTCTACTGAACCACCGGCATGAGAGGCATCCCAAACCACCAAGCCGCCGAAAGACCGGACCAGATCAGTGATTGCCTTGATGTCTTGTCTTGCACCCGAGCGGTAGTTCACCACCTGGAGGGTCACCATTGCAACATCTTCGCTTAGCAAAGGTTTAAGAAGTTCGGGGGTGACTAGCTCGTTTTCAGAATTGACCTGGACTGCTCCAGGACCACCGGAACCGTCGGTGTCAAGGGTGATTAGATTTAGCCCAAACTGCTCGGCGATTCCCTGCACAACAAACCTGTCGGTTGGAAAATTTGCTGAGTCAACAATTATTGTTTTGCGATCAGGTCTTGCCCTAATCGCAGCAACGCAGAGCTGATACAAATTAACGCTGGTGGTATCACAAACCAAAACCTGGCCAGGTCCCGCGCCAAGAGTCGCTCGAGCTAGTAAGTCTCCGGCGGGCTGAGCTTCATCGATCCAGTGACTCCAACCATCAACCAGTTCCGTGCCCCACTCTTCAGTGAGAAAGTGATTGACTGACTCGATGGTTTTTACTGGCAAGCGACCGAGCGAGTTTCCATCTAGGTAGCAAATGTTTTCATCTTTGATGAAAAATTCGCTGCGGAATGAGGCAAGCTCATCCGCTTTATCAAGGGCGAGGGCTGTTTCTCGCTGTAATGGATTGCCTAGGCCTTCGAGTAATGGGTAGCTCATGAGTTTCAGCCTAGCCCGAAGCCAGAGTCGAAAAAAATTAGACCAGCAGCTGGTGCTTGGCTAGTTGCTTATACAAAGGTGTGGATTTGACCAGTTGGCTGTGGGTTCCAGAGCCAACCACCTTTCCCTGGTCTAGGACAATAATTAGGTCGCTATCGACCACGGTGGATAGTCGGTGGGCAATCACGATCATGGTTCGACCCAAAGCCACCGCATCGATTGCCTCTCGCATGCGCTGCTCATTTAGTCCATCGAGAGCGGAAGTCGATTCGTCTAACAGCAGTATCGGTGGAGCTGCCAGAAGAGCTCTGGCTATAGCCAAGCGCTGACGCTCTCCTCCGGAGAGCATGATGCCAGCTTCGCCAACCTCGGCATCTAGGCCTCTTTTATCGCGCTTTAGTACCGCAGTAAGGTTTACTTCGCCAAGCACCGCTTTGAGCTGCGCATCGGTTGCATTCGGTGAGCCAATCAACAAATTGTCTCTGATTGATCCAGCCAGCACCGGAGCATCCTGCTCGACATATCCGATCTGAGACCTGAGAGCGTCTCTGGAAAGATCCCGAACCGGAACACCTTCGAGCAGAATCTCGCCCGAGTCCGGCTCATAGAATCTTTCGATTAGCGACAGGATGGTGGACTTGCCTGCTCCCGATGGTCCAACCAGAGCAACCCGGTCACCCTTTTTGATCTTGAAGCTCACCTGACTAAGAACCGGTTTGCCATCTCTGTGGTCTTCGGTGGAGGGGTAAGCGAAGTTTACTTTTTTGAATTCGATTGAGGTTTGAGTTCTTTTTGGCTTTGCGGTTTGTGCTGACTCTTTAGCGGTTTCCTCAAGGGGTAGAACAAGTATTTCTTCGATGCGAGCTAGAGCTCCTAGCGCACTCATCACAGAGCTATAAGCTCCGAAGGCTTGGCCCAGTGGCCGAATCATCAAAAACATTAGAAGAATAAAAGTCACTAGGTCGGCAACCGATGTTTCACCGGCAGCAACTCTAAAGCCACCAACTCCCAGCACGACGATAAATGCCGAGTTCGAGGCGATGCCCGCGATTGGAGAAATAAGGGCGTTGATCTTGGCAATCTTCACACCTTGGACATATGCCTCTTTGGCATCGTGATTTATGCTCTCGGTTTCGCGAGACTCGGCGCGGGCTGCGCGAATTGTTCTTACTGCCGATAGTGCTCTTTCAACCGAGGCTGCCATGTCGCCAACTCTTTGCTGAGCCTTGGTGGTTGCCGAGCGAATCTGCCTTGCGGAGATAACGATCGAGACCACCGCAACCGAAATCATGGCCAGTGTTAGAAGCAGTAAAAACGGATCGATAAAGGCCATTGCGATGATGGCACCGACAAAGATCAAAACTCCACCGGCGGCATCGATAAGTCCCTGAGTCAAAACGGCTCTAAGCAAAGTGGTGTCTGAACCAACTCTGGAAACCAGGTCCCCAGTTCTTCGAAGGTCGTATTCCAAAATGGGTAGCTTGAGCAGGCGAACAGCGAGCTTATTTCGAGCTGAGAGCACAACACCCTCGCCGGCTTTAGCCAGCACGTAATACATGAATCCGCTGGCGACTCCGGCTGCGAAGATGATCAAAACCAGGATTCCGGCCAGCTGACCAACGTCTTGACCGTTTTGAACCGAGGTGATGATCTGCCCAACAACTAGCGGCTGAGCAAGGCTTACCACCGCACCAATCAAAGACAAGACAACAGCGACTCCGAGAGCGCCTTTGTGTTCTAACAGGTAAGGGGTCAGTTGACTGAACTTGGCCTTTGGACCTGAGTCCTTGGGTGCGAGGGTCCTACCTCTGCCTACCATGCTCATTAGCTGCCACTTTCCATCATCGGGTCGCCGTAAATTTCTTCGTTGAGCAGGTAGTTAATCTCCTGGAGAGAAAGAGCTTCGGTGTATGCGGTGTTCTTAAAAAACTTTGAGTAGTCAACTTTTTTCAGAGCCGCCAAGGCTCCTGGATGGATCAGCTTGAGAAACATCTGAGTGGTGTTTGCAACCGGTTGGAATTCGGTCTTTAGTTTTCCGCAGCCGTAGCCAAAAATTGTAAGTGAGACATCAGCGTCAGCAGGGGATACCTTTTCGACTATTCTCATCTCCTTTATGCGAATCGGCATTCTTGGGTTTTTATTCCTTCTCCAAATTTGAAAACAGGTTGCTAGTCGATTCTTAGTTGAAACTAGCTCTCCACTGGCATCGACGTAATCGATATCTAGCTCAAGATCTAGTGCCAGTTCGAAGTTCATGTCTAGCCGGTTAGTCACCGACCACTTTCTCCAAGACCTTGGAACTATAAAACAAATTGCGTCGCTGAAGCTCGCTGCGTGGTTAAAGAAAGGAATGCTCAAAGCATTATTTCTCCCAAACGGCGGATTAGAAATTGTTATGACCCCAGTTTCGTTAATTTCTTGATCTAAGAAACTTCCTCGGGTGACACTTTCGTGAAGTGGTTCGATGTCGAAGCTAATAATTTTTTTAGCACCGGCTTTTGCTACCGCTTCGATAAATGATCCGGTGCCACCGGCTGGTTCCAAAATTGTTTTGCCCTTGAGTGGACCGAGGGTGTTTTCTACCGTGGCAACTAACTCAATCGCTAAGTCTTGAGGTGTGTAGAACTGCTCTTTACCTGTGACCCTGGTGTTGCCAAGCTTCGTGGAATAGAGAGTTTCAGTAGGCATTAGTCAAGGCTAACAAGTGAAGTCTTAGGCCCGCTTGGGAGTTTGGAACTACCAGAAAACTGCAAGAACGACGTTCAAGAAGGTAAGGCCACCGATTGACCCAAGCACTGACCCGGAAACTGGCCTTTGCTTGCGCTTTAGCATCACGAGGATTACAACAATGAGTGCGATTACTGTCTTGATGGCAATCTTGCTGTGGTCTAGGTCGTAGCCGCCACCCATGGCAAGCTCCCACTCGCGAACTCCAACTAGCAAGAGTCCGGTGATTAGGGCAGTCCAGGCACCGTGGATCATGGCAGGGAGAATCTCTGCGGTCTTTGCCCTGAGTGCCTTAATTTGAACTAGGAAGCCACCCAACAGGGCGGCCATTCCAACTAGGTGCAGCACAACAAGGAAGCTTTTGATGATTCCGGCAAGTTCCAACATGGTGATTCTCCTTATTTCTAACTACTAAAAGGATAACCGCTTCATTAGTACTGCAGCCTCAACGGCTTCCGCACCCTTATCCTCCTTGGAGCCGGGCAGTCCAGCGCGATCTAGAGCCTGTTGTTCATTCGAAACTGTGAGCAAGCCAAAACCAATCGGCACCGAGGTATCAAGCTGGACCCTGGTGAGCCCTTCAGTTGCTGCGTCACAGACGTAGTCAAAGTGTGGAGTTTCACCCTGGATAACAACACCCAGCGCAATCACAACTTCAGCACCATTTTGGATTGCAAGTTGTGCGGCTAACGGAAGTTCAAAAGCGCCCGGGACCCGCACCACTTTGTAATCTTCGTTGCCGGCGGCTTTGAGCGCCCTCTCGGCACCAGCAACTAACCCGTCGGTTATCACGGTGTGCCAACTGGTTGCAACGATTGTTATTTTTAGACCACTGGCATCAATAGCCAGCTTCGGTGCTCCATTAGAGCTCATTTTTTGCAGCCTCCGGCAAGATGTGTCCCATCTTGTCTCTCTTGGTTTCTAGGTATCCGACGTTCTCATCTTCCTGGCCAACGATGATTGGAACATACTCTGTGACCGAGATGCCGGCCATTTCGAGTGCATCGATCTTGGCTGGGTTATTGCTCATCAGGCGAACTGTTTTGATTCCCAGATCGCGCAGGATAGAAACGGCAGCTCCGTACTCGCGTGCTTCGCTTGGAAGACCCAGCGCCAGGTTAGCTTCGACGGTATCCATACCTTGATCTTGCAATGCGTAGGCCTTGAGCTTATTCAGTAGCCCGATGCCTCGTCCTTCTTGCCCGCGAAGATAAATAACCACCCCACCCTCAGGGTCGCTAGCGATTGCGTCAAGCGCATAATCCAGCTGCGGGCCACACTCACACTTTTTTGAACCAAAGGCTTCACCCGTGATGCATTCGCTGTGCATGCGCACCAAGACATTTTCACCGGCCGGGTTTCCGGCAATAATGGCAACATGGTCGGCAGTGGTTCGGGTGTCGTAGTAGCCACGCAGCTTAAAGGTTCCGTGGCTTGAAGGCATCATGGCCTCGGCTTCGAAGCGAATTCGCTGAACGCTGTCATCTCTAGGAATTAGCTCCGCTATTTCACGATAGTCAAAGATTTGCTCGATGGAGATCACTGGAAGATTCTCCTTCTCACCGACCGCTAGTAGCTCAGGAAGACGCATCATCTCGCCATTTTCAGAAACCATCTCGGCAATAACCCCAACTGGAACTAGTCCCGCGAGCTTTAGTAAATCAACGGTTGCCTCGGTGTGGCCGGGTCTTCCAAAGACACCGTCTGGGTGAGCACGTAGTGGAATAACGTGACCCGGTCTAATCAAATGAGCCGGCATTGACTCGGGGTCCGCCAACACACGAAGAGTTTCAGCGCGGTCAGCCGCACTGATTCCAGTTGTTACTCCGTGAGCGGCGTCAACCGAAACCGTGTACTGAGTGCGGTAGCGATCTTGGTTGCTATTTGTCATCAGTGGAAGCTCTAGTCGGTTTGCCAAAGACTCGGCCATCGGAGCACACAAGAAACCGGAGGTGTGTTTCACCATCCAGGCAATCCACTCAGGCGTAGCAAACTGCGCCGCCATGATGGCGTCGCCTTCGTTCTCGCGGTTTCGGTGGTCAACCACCAAAACCGGCTTTCCGGCCTTTAGGGTTTCTATTGCCTCAACTACTGTTGCCAGATTCATACCTGACTCCTTGCTTCGATTAGTTTTTCAATGTGCTTCGCCAAAATATCAGCCTCGACGTTTAGCTTGTCGCCGACTTTTTTGCTTCCCAGTGTTGTGAGTCTCAGGGTCTCTGGAATCAAACTCAAAGAAACAGTGTCATGGGAAATGTCATTCACGGTTAGCGATACTCCGTCAAAAGTGATTGATCCTTTGTGAACTACGTACTTGGATAACTCGGCTGGAATCTTTACCTTAACAACTTCCCAGTTCGCACTGGGTTCTCTGGAAATAATCTCGGCAACGCCATCAACGTGCCCTTGAACCACGTGACCACCAAACCTACCTGCGCCACTCATGGCCCGCTCCAGGTTTACCGGGTCACCTTCTTTGATACCGCTAAGGCTTGAGCGGTTTAGGGTTTCTAGCATCACATCTGCGATAAAGCCATCCGAGGTTAGCTCGGCTGCGGTTAGGCAAACGCCGTTGACTGCTATTGACTCACCCTTTGACAGGTCAGAACAAACGAGGTCACCCTTGATTTGAAGTCGGATGCTGTCGGCAAGGGTTTCAACGGCTGCAACAGTTCCCAGTTCTTCAACGATTCCGGTAAACATTAATTTCTCCCCGCTTGCTTTGCAACTAACAACACATCGTCGCCCAGTTGCTTGATCTCAAAAAACTCCAGTTGCTTGGCTTTGTCAATAGAAGGAACATCGATTGAACCAATCGAGAGTTTCTCGCCTCCCAATAGCTTGGGAGCGATGTAAACCAAAAACTCATCCACTAGATCTAGTTGCACAAACCTACTGGCAAGGGTTGGACCACCCTCGACCATGACGTGCTTGATACCGCGCTCATGAAGCTCATCTAAAGCACCGTGAATCGATTGAGTTCTCAAGGTCAGAGTTTCGGCATCTGAGTTGAACACCCGAAGTGAGGAGGGAAGCTCTCTTTCACCAAGCACGACTCGAACCGGCTGATTCGCAAATAAAGTTCCGTCTGGTTTTCTTGCGGTTAGCTCCGGGTCATCAACCATTGCGGTTCCGGTGCCAACTAAAATTGCGTCGACTTCAGATCTTCGCTGGTGGGCATCGGCTCGAGATTCTGGACCGCTAATCCACTTGCTGGTTCCATCCTCGGCTGCTGCTCGACCATCTAAGCTAGAGGCCCACTTGAGTGTGACAAACGGCCTGTTGGATTTGGTAGCAGTTAGCCAGACCCGAAGTTGCTGATCGGCTTTTTCTTCCATGACACCGGACTCAACTTGCACGCCGGCTTCGGAGAGAGTTTTCGCTCCACCGCCAGAATTTTCTCCTGGATCACTGGATGCGAAAACAACCTTAGAAACTCCTGCGTCAATCAAAGCCTTCGCACACGGACCAGTTTTGCCGGTGTGGTTGCAGGGCTCGAGTGTGACAACTGCTGTTGACCCTGGCTCTAGTTTTTGGTTTCCAGCTAGTGCCTGCTCTAGTGCAACCACCTCCGCGTGGGCTGTGCCGGAACCTTTGTGAAAACCTTGACCAATTACAACGCCATCGGCGTTTAAGATAACCGCGCCGACTTGAGGATTAACGCCTTGGGCGGGGCCCAAAAGGGCAAGCTCAAGCGCGCGATTCATCGCGTCTTGAACTGTTAGTTTTCCCATGATGCCCTTTGATGCTCGTATTTGTTCGGTGGACGAACTCACGGGGGCGGGGAAGTCAAATTAGAGCTATTCCAGTTGGCAAAAAATCGCCAAGGACTAGCCCTAAGTTCTTCTCCCATCCGGACTTTAACCGTCGGCTCTGGAATTTCACCAAATCAACCGAAAAAAGTATCTAAGACACTTGATTCGGGTCGCGGGCTATACCGCCGGCTCAGATTTTCACTGACCCCGAAGAACGTTGTTGCTTTTCTATCCTTACAGATAACCAGGATGCTCGCTTTACTATTTCCTTAGCTCCCAGCTATTTCCTAGGAATGAAGCCTATTTTCTCGTAAACATCGGCCAAAGTTAGCTCCGCAAGGGCATTGGCACGCTTCGCTCCAAGTCCTAGCAGGCGATCTAGTTCTGCCTCATCGGCAAGCAGTTCATTGGCCCGATCGCGGATTGGTTCGATAACAGCCAACACAGCATCCGCCACAGCGGATTTTAGATCCCCGTAACCTTTTCCAGAAAGTTCGGAAACTAAAGCTTCGATGCTCTTTTCTGAAACCGCAGAGTAAATTCCAAGCAGGTTTGAAACCCCGGCTTTGTTTTCAGCATCGAAGCGAATCTCGCCGTCGGCATCGGTGACTGCCGACTTAATCTTTTTGGCAGTGACGGAAGACTCGTCCATTATGTTTATGGTGCCCTTGGGCTCATTTGATTTAGACATCTTGGCGGTTGGGTTCTGCAGATCAAAAATCTTGGCAGTTTCTTTCAGGATGTGTGCTTCTGGAATGGTGAAGGTTTGACCGAAGCGGGTGTTGAACCTCATTGCCAAATCACGAGTTAGCTCGAGGTGCTGCTTCTGATCTTCACCGACCGGAACTTTCTTCGGCTGATACAAAAGTATGTCGGCCGCCTGGAGAACTGGATAAGTGAATAGTCCAACCGAGGCGGTGTCAGCCCCAGCTTTTTGGGACTTGTCTTTGAACTGAGTCATGCGTGAGGCTTCACCAAAACCGGTGATGCAGTTCATGACCCATGCCAGTTGAGCGTGGGCTGGGGCCTGGGACTGAATAAACAGAGCAGATTTTTCCGGGTCGATGCCGGCAGCCAGATACTGAGCTGCGGTTCTTCTGGTGTTGTCGCGAAGCACCTTTGGATCTTGGGGGACAGTGATGGCATGCAAATCAGCGATCATGTAATAGGCGTTGAACTCTTCTTGCATTTTGACCCAGTTGGTCAGTGCACCCAGATAGTTTCCGAGGTGAAGCGAATCAGCCGAAGGCTGCATTCCGCTTAGAAGGTTCGGTTTTTGCTCGCTCACACTAGATAGCGTAAACCACGCTCACCGGAGAATGGTCGCTCCAGCGCGAGTCATAGCTTTTTGCCTTGTGGACTTTGTAGTTAGAGGCGGTCTTTGCAAGAGCCGGTGTTGCCAAATGGTAGTCAATTCGCCAGCCGGCATCGGTATCGAAGGCTTTACCTCTAAAGGAATACCAGGTGTAAGGACCCGGAAGATTCGGGTGTGCAGCTCGACCGATATCGACCCAGCCCTGTCTTTGCATGAAGGTATCGAAGTAAGCACGTTCTTCGGGCAAAAATCCTGCGTTTTTGATGTTGCCTTTCCAGTTTTTAATATCTAGCTCGGTGTGACCGACGTTGAGATCTCCAACCACCAAGGCAAAATCTTCCATCTTTTTAAGCTTTGCCATTCTCGATTGCATCGCGTCCAAGAATTTGTACTTCTCTATTTGTTTTGGACTATCAACTTCACCGGAGTGCACGTAGCAACTAACTACCGTTAGTTTTTTATTTCCAACTTGATAAACACCCTCTAGCCACCTGCCAGCTGAATCAAAATCACTCGCGCCCAATTTGGTGCTTGAGGAAACTGGGGGAGCAAGGCTTATAAGTGCAACGCCGGCACGGCCCTTGGCAGATGCCTCGTCGTGCAGAATGTGCCACTTGCCTCCGGATTCTGCAAGGCCACCGTGAGCTTCAAATAAATCTGCTAGGTCTTGGTAGCTGGCGCGAACTTCCTGCAGCGCAAGAATGTGGGAAGTAGATTTCTTGAGCCAGTCGCCCATGCCGTTTCGAAAAGCGGCTCTGACACCGTTTACGTTTATTGATGCAATCTCGATGCCGGAACTAGCCGGCACTAAAAGCTCACCAAGATATCGTCACCGTCAACGGTGACTTCCACCTTGCCAAGGGCTCTTGGGGCAGGGCCTGAAATAACCGAACCGTCATCGGCGCTATAAAGCGCCCCGTGGTTGTCACACTTGATCTCAGAGTTTGCAACGTTGTTCATCACATATCCGGCGTGGGTGCAAACTGCACTAAAGCCTCGGAATTCGCCAGCCCTTGGCTGGGTGATCAAAATTGGAGTTCCATCAACATCAAATTTCTTACCCGAGCCAATTGGGATATCGGTGATCTTTGCTACTGCAACCGGACCAGAAGCTGTTGGGGCCGAAGGTTCCGCAGTGTTTCCTAGGTCTGTGACCTCTGGAGTGCAGGCGGTCAGAGCTGCAACTGCTGACACTC
Source organism: Rhodoluna limnophila (assembly GCA_945883505.1). Lineage (GTDB taxonomy): Bacteria > Actinomycetota > Actinomycetes > Actinomycetales > Microbacteriaceae > Rhodoluna > Rhodoluna limnophila_B. Next base: position 59,285 of record CAMCXL010000004.1, on the reverse strand, counting down.
CAACTGCCGAGGCGATCACTCCGCGGCGGCTAATCACTAGGGGCGACCTTTCAAGATGGCCTGCTTTACTTCAGCAATTGCCTTGGTTACCTGGATGCCACGAGGACATGCCTCGGTGCAGTTAAAAGTAGTTCGGCAACGCCAGACACCTTCTTTATCGTTCAAGATATCCAGTCTTACCTCGGCACCCTCATCGCGAGAGTCAAAGATGAAGCGGTGAGCGTTAACAATCGCAGCTGGTCCGAAGTACTGTCCGTCGGTCCAGAACACCGGGCAGCTGGTGGTACACGCTGCACACAAAATGCATTTGGTGGTGTCATCAAATCGTGCGCGGTCCTCAGGAGACTGCAGGCGCTCTTTTTCTGGCTTGTCGTTTGCGATCAAGAAAGGGTTTATGTCGCGGTAGGCCTTGTAGAAAGGCTCCATGTTAACAACCAAGTCCTTCTCAACGGCAAGGCCCTTGATTGGCTCAACGTAGATCGGCTGGGTGATGTCAAGGTCCTTAATAAGGGTCTTGCAGGCAAGGCGGTTTCTTCCGTTGATGCGCATAGCATCCGAGCCACAAACACCGTGGGCGCAGGAGCGGCGGAAAGTAAGCGATCCATCGATTTCCCACTTGATTTTGTGCAGGGCATCAAGCACACGGTCGGTTCCGTAAACGGTGACCTCGTAGTCAACCCACTTCACTTCTTCGCTTACCTCTGGGTCGTAACGACGAACCATCAGCGTGACTGTGAAGCTAGGAACTTCGGCAATTACCTTTACGTCATCAACCATTAGTACTTACGCTCCATCGCTGGGTAGTTGGTCACGGTGACTGGCTTCCAGTCAACCCGGATGTCTTCGCCGGGCTTTTCCGGGGTCTTGTCTAGCTTGTAGGCCATGGAGTGGACCATAAATTCTTCGTCGTTTCTTGTCTCGTAGTCCTCGCGGAAGTGTCCACCACGGGACTCTCTTCTCTCGCGTGCGGTCATAACCAAAACCTCAGATAGGTCAAACAAGAAGCCAAGTTCGATTGCCTCTAGCAGGTCGGTGTTGAATCGCTTGCCGCGGTCCTGAACCTGAATGTTCTGGTAGCGAACCCGAAGTTCGGCAATCTTCTCGAGGGCTTCGTTTAGTGACTCCTCGGTGCGATACACCTGAGCGTTTTTGTCCATGGTGTCCTGAAGTTCCTTGCGCAAAACGGCAACCTTTTCGGTTCCGGTTGCATTTCTAGCAATGGCAAGAAGCTTCTCAACTTCACTGATGGCGTTTTCAGGAACCGGAACAAAGTCAGCTTCGCGAGCATACTCAACTGCGTACCTTCCGGCTCTTTTACCAAATACGTTGATATCCAGTAGCGAGTTGGTTCCTAAGCGGTTGGCTCCGTGCACCGAAACACAAGCGCACTCACCAGCAGCAAACAGTCCGCGAACTACGGTGTCGTTGTCTGAGAGAACTTCAGTTTTTACGTTTGTGGGTATTCCACCCATTGCGTAGTGAGCGGTTGGGAAAACCGGAACCGGTTCGGTGTAAGGCTCAACACCGAGGTAGGTTCTGGCAAATTCCGTAATGTCTGGAAGCTTTGCGTCGATAACCTCAGGAGGTAAGTGCGTTAGATCAAGAAGAACGTAGTCCTTATTTGGTCCGGCTCCTCTTCCTTCCCGAACCTCGTTCGCCATTGCACGGGCCACCATGTCACGCGGTGCTAAGTCTTTAATGGTTGGCGCGTAGCGCTCCATGAATCTTTCACCCAATGCGTTTCGAAGAATTCCTCCCTCACCTCGGGCGGCTTCTGAAAGCAAGATGCCAAGACCTGCAAGACCGGTTGGGTGGAACTGGTAGAACTCCATGTCTTCCAGTGGAAGACCCTTGCGCCAGATAATGCCAACACCGTCTCCGGTTAGGGTGTGGGCGTTTGAGGTGGTCTTGTAAATCTTTCCAAAACCACCGGTTGCAAAAACAATCGACTTGCCCTGGAACACGTGTAGGTCGCCGGTAGCTAGCTCAAATGCAACAACTGCCGATGGGCGCTTCTCGCCGTTGTAGTCAGCCATCACCAGGTCGAGCACATAGAACTCGTTGAAGAATTCAATTCCTAGCTTTACGCAGGTTTGGTAAAGGGTCTGCAAAATCATGTGACCGGTGCGGTCTGCTGCGTAGCAAGAGCGCCTAACCGGAGCCTTACCGTGGTCTCTGGTGTGACCTCCGAAACGGCGCTGGTCAATCTTGCCATCCGGGGTTCTGTTAAAGGGAAGTCCCATATTCTCTAGATCAATAACCGCCTCGACAGATTCTTTAGCAAGAATCTCAGCGGCGTCCTGGTCCACCAGGTAGTCGCCACCCTTCACGGTGTCAAAGGTGTGCCATTCCCAGCTATCTTCCTCAACGTTGGCAAGAGCTGCTGCCATTCCACCCTGGGCTGCACCGGTGTGTGAGCGGGTAGGGAAAAGCTTTGAGATAACCGCTGTCTTTAGGTGAGGCCCAGCTTCGATCGCGGCGCGCATGCCGGCGCCACCGGCGCCGACAATTACTACGTCGTGCTGGTGGTGGTGCGTTTTAGTTCCGTGTTCGTTCAAAGACAATTACTAATCCTTACTGAACTGCTGGACAAAATGATGGAAGAAGCTCCGCGGCGGCGCCGGCTGGGCATGGGTCAAAGGTGAAGATTACTAAGGTGCCCAACAAAATTAGTGCTGAGCAAACTCCCCAGAGCGAGAAAACAAGTGTCTTTCTCACACCTTCTTTTTCGGTGTAGTCGTTTACAACTGTTCTCATTCCGTTGGTGCCGTGAATCAGTGCCAGCCAAAGCATCGCAAGATCCCACCACTGCCAAAACGGTGCCGCCCACTTACCCGCAACGAATGCGAAGTCAATGGCCTTGATGCCGCCGTCTGGAACAACCAGGTTCGAGATCAGGTGAACAAAAATCAGAACAATAAGGAAAGGTCCGGAAATGCGCATGAAGACCCAGCCATACTTTTCCAAGTTGGCCTGGCTCCTGGTCCTAGGAGAGTTCGGTGTCTCAATAACTATTGACATGTTCTTGCTCTCCTAACTAAAGACGTTAATTATGTGCCCGGGGGCAAAGCCGACAAAAAGCGCAACTGTGACTGCCATAACAACCCAGAACATCTGGTTCTGGTACTTGGCACCCTTGCTCCAGAAATCAATAAGTGTGATTCGAAGTCCGTTTAGGCCGTGGTACAAAACCGCTGCGACCAACCCAAGCTCAGCAAGGCCGATAATCGGGGTTTTGTAGGAGGCTATAACCACGTCGTAGGCAGCTGGGCTCACTCGGACCAGCGCGGTGTCGAGCACGTGCACCAGAAGGAAAAAGAACATGGCGACACCGGTAATTCGGTGCAAAACCCAGGACCACATACCGACTTTTCCGCGGTACAGGGTGCCTGATGACAGTAGTGACACGAAACCCCTCCTCGGGTTTGAACTAGCTTTTGTAAAAGTCTAACCCCGAAACTATTGGCCCTTCTTCCAAGCCACAGAAGGGTGGGCTAGTGTTTTGATTGTTATGGCCAATCCCAGAAAACCCATGGACCGCTTCCACGCGGTCATCCCCGCCGGCGGAATAGGCAGTCGGCTCTGGCCGCTGTCTAGGGCATCGGCACCGAAGTTTTTGCATGACCTAACTGGCTCTGGCCAAACCTTGCTTCAGGACACCTGGGATCGAGTATCTCCTCTTACCAATGCGCACCGAACCATGATCGTTACCGGGGTAGCCCACGAAGAAGCCGTTATGGCCCAGCTTCCAAAGCTTTCAAAGAACAACCTCGTTCTCGAGGCAAGCCCGAAGGACTCCACGGCAGCGATTGCGCTCGCCGCAGCCATCTTGGCAAGGCGGGAACCAGATGTAATCATCGGCTCTTTTGCTGCCGATCACGTCATCCAAGACAACAAGGCTTTCCAGAAGGCAGTAGCCGAGGCGGTTGAGCTAGCTGCCACCGATCGGATTGTAGTAATAGGTATCGAACCAACCGAACCCTCGGTTGGTTTTGGGTATATCAAATCGGGAGAACCGGTGGATGTTCCGGGTGCCCCGTCGGCCCTAACGGTCGACAAGTTTGTTGAAAAGCCCAAGCTTGACCGGGCCAAAAAATATGTTGAGTCGGGTAAGTACCTATGGAATGCCGGAATGTTCATCGCCCCCGCTGCATTGCTTCTTCGTCAGCTTGCCAAATCCGAGCCGCAGCTTCACGCTGGAATCTTGGAACTTGCTGCGGCCTGGGATACCGACCAGAAAGCTGATGTCCTAAAGAAGATATGGCCAACCCTAAAGAAAGTAGCGATCGATTACTCAATCGCCGAGCCTGCTGCCGAGGCGGGTCTGGTTGCGGTTGTGCCGGGTAAATTCAGCTGGCACGACGTCGGGGACTTCGCGGCAATTGCTGAACTGCAGTCTCAGGGGAGAAAGAACAACCTTGCGGTTTTGGGTTCGGCCAGGGTGTTATCTGATTCCTCGAGCGGAATCTTGGTCAGCGATACCAAACGTATGATCGCGGTCATCGGACTGGAAGATGTCATCATCGTGGACACCCCTGATGCCCTGCTTGTGACGAATAAAGAAAACGCCCAAAAGGTTAAAGCTTTGGTTGACTCTTTAAAGGCGACCGGCCACGACGAGATTCTTTAGCTAGCTAAACAGTTTGTATCAGTTTCATCTCGAAAGCCATTTACCTTGGGCGTTGCGGGCGATTTAGCCCCGCGTGTCGGATACCCTAGACCCATACAAGCCAGGCGTGAAAGACACGGCTGGCATTTAATAGGAGGAACCTAAGTGAAGCTAATTTCACGCTCAAGTGCCGCAAAGGCACTTTCACTAGCGGCTGTATCAGCGCTAGTACTTTCTGGTTGCGCTGCTGCGCCAGAAGAGGCACCAACCGCAGAGCCAGTTGACTTTCTAGCTTGTGCAGTATCTGACGAAGGAAACTGGAACGACAAGTCCTTCAACGAAGCTGTTTACACTGGTCTGCTTCAGGCTGAAACAGAGCTAGGCGTTCAGGTCAACGCTCTTGAGTCTGCAACTCCAGAAGACTTCGAGCCAAACCTACAGGCAAGCGTTGACGCTGGTTGTGACATCATCATCGGTGTTGGATTCGCACTTGGCGACGCAATCACAAAGATTTCGGCAGCTAACCCTGACCTAAACTTTGCGCTAGTTGACTCAGGTTCAGAAAGCACAAACGTAAAGCCGTTGCTATTCGAAACTGCTGAAGCAGCTTTCCTAGCCGGTTACGCAGCAGCTGACCTTTCAACCACCAAGACAATTGGTACCTACGGAGGACTTCCTTTCCCATCAGTGACTGACTTCATGACCGGTTACTACTACGGTGCAATGAAGTGGGGAGAAGACAACGGACAAGAAGTAACAGTTCTTGGTTGGGACCCAATGTCTCCAGACACCGGTAGCTTCATGGGTGGATTCGCACCAAACAGCCCTGAGTCACTTGCAATTGCAAAGACTCAGATCACCGGTGGTGCTGACGTTGTCCTTCCTGTTGGAGGAAACCAGTTCACAGCCGTACAGTCTGCAATTGACGAACTAAACCCAGATGCAGCAATGCTTGGTGTTGACGTTGACATCGCAGCTCAAAACCCAGATCTAGCGAAGTACATTCTTACCTCAATCGAGAAGAGAATGGCTGTTGCTACATTTGATGTAATCAAGTCACTGGTTGATGGTGGTGCGTTCAACGCAACTCCATACATCGGAACCTTGGCAAACAAGGGTGTTGCAATCTCAGCATTCACCGATTTCTCTTCGAAGGTAAGCTCCGGTCTAGCCGGCAAGCTTGCTGAGCTAGAAGCGGGAATCATCGATGGCAGCATCAAGCCAAAGGGCTAATAGCTAAAAGCAGTATTGAAGGTCGGGTGTCCCATTGGGGCATCCGACCTTCAATTTTTTATGTGAGATAATTTTGTGACTGAATCCAAGTGCACATAGGAGTGCCCAATGAAGCTTGAGCTAAAGGGAATCACCAAAAGATTTGGAACCCTGGTAGCGAACGACTCAATAAACCTTGTCGTTGAGCCTGGGCAGATCCACAGCCTGCTGGGGGAAAACGGCGCTGGAAAATCAACCCTGATGAATGTTCTTTACGGTTTATACAAAGCCGACGAAGGACAAATCTTGCTAGATGGCAAGCCCGTGAATTTTTCCGGGCCGGGCGATGCCATGGCTGCCGGAATCGGTATGGTGCATCAGCACTTCATGCTGATACCGGTCTTCACAGTTGCAGAAAACGTTGCTCTAGGTCATGAGCCCACCAAGAAGCTTGGCGTTTTGGATCTGGACGCAGCCAGGGCGATGGTGAACAAAATTTCAGATCGATTTGGATTCGATGTTGATCCAGACGCTTTGGTTGAAGACCTACCGGTTGGCGTTCAGCAGCGAGTTGAAATTATCAAGTCACTTGCCAGAGACGCCAAGGTATTAGTCCTTGACGAGCCAACGGCAGTATTGACCCCTCAGGAAACTGACGAACTTATGGAGATCATGCGAGGCTTGGCTAAATCTGGAACCTCAATTGTTTTCATCACCCACAAGCTCCGTGAGGTCAAGGCTGTTGCGGACAAGATCACGGTTATTCGCCAGGGTCGGGTAGTTGGAGAGGCCGAACCAAGCGCTGAGACCGCAGAACTTGCCAGCATGATGGTGGGCCGAAGTGTTGGACTTACCGTTTCGAAAAAGGCCGCTAATTTCGGCAAGGTGGTTCTAAAACTTGATCGGGTTTCGGTCTTAGACGATAGGGACCAGCGTGCCGTGAACGAAGTTAGCTTCGAAGTCCGAGCCGGAGAGATACTTGCAATCGCGGGAGTTCAGGGCAACGGCCAAACCGAACTGGCAGAGGCAATCATTGGTCTTCGCGGCCTGCAATCAGATTCCGGGGAGATTTCAATTTCTGGATTGAGCGGCAAGAACCGCTCTGTTAGGTCGGTGCTTGAAAAGGGTGTCGGCTATGTTCCCGAGGATCGACAGAAAAACGGCCTGGTTTCCGAATTCTCAATTGCCGAGAACCTGATGCTAAACGGATCTTTCACTAAACCCTTTACTAAGGGTTTGGGAATTGACTTTGCAACTAGAACTGAAATTGCCGAGAAGCGAGTAAAAGAGTTTGATGTTCGGACAACCTCCTCGAAGACACCGGCCGGAAAGCTATCGGGAGGAAACCAGCAGAAAGTTGTTTTGGCGAGGGAGCTCTCCAGAGAAGTTGAGCTGCTTGTTGTCTCGCAGCCCACTCGCGGTGTTGACGTGGGTTCAATCGAATTTATTCATGAGCGTCTGGTTGAGCAGCGTAACAATGGTAAAGCGGTTCTTCTGATCTCAACCGAACTTGACGAAGTTATGGCACTGGCCGATCGCATTGCGGTTATGTATCGAGGAAAGATTGTTGGAATTGTGGACGCCCAAACTGACAGGGCAAAGCTTGGTCAGATGATGGCAGGTGTAGCGGTATGAGTGAATCCGTGAAAAAAGAGCCAATCAACTGGAATTCCGCGATGAAGGAGATTCTTTCCGGTTCGGTCACAAGGACCTTGCTCTCTGTAATTCTTGGCTTTGCCGTTGGTGCATTCTTCATGATTATTTCGAACCGTGAGTTTCTTCAGAACATCGGGTACTTTTTTGCCGATCCACTGGCCAGCCTTAGAGCAGCCGGCGATGTTGTGAGCTCAGGATATGGCGCACTGTTCAAGGGTGCTGTTTACAATGCGAGTGCCGCGACTTTTGACGGGGCTATCAGACCGCTAACTGAGACCTTGCGACTTGCGGGTCCGCTTATTGCAGCGGGTCTTGGAATCGGTCTTGGTTTCCGGGTTGGCCTTTTCAACATTGGTGGAACTGGTCAATTGGTATCGGGAATCATTTGGGCAACCTTTGTTGCTACCCGCATGGAGCTTCCACCAGTTATTCACTTGGTTGTTGCGATCTTGGCGGCAATCATTGGTTCCGCGATAGTGGGAGCTTTTGTTGGATTCTTGAAGGCTCGAACTGGAGCAAATGAAGTTATCACAACCATCATGCTTAACTACGTGATCATTAGCTTTTTCAACTACCTGCTGCTTGATAACAATCTTTTGCAGGGTGCTACCGCAGGCGGCTACACAAAGTCTGATCCAGCCGCTGAAACCGCTCGACTTCCGGCTCTTCTCGGGGAAAGCTTTGCCCTGAACTTAGGGTTTGTGCTTGCGATAGTGGCAGTGGTTTTGTATTGGTGGTTAATGGAACGCTCCACCATTGGATTCAGACTGCGAGCTGTTGGCTTTAATGCCTCGGCAGCAAAGACTGCAGGTATCAACGTGAACGCAACTTACGTGCTAGCACTTGGTCTATCGGCCGCCTTCGTTGGTTTGGCTGCTGCCAATCAGGCACTTTCCTCAACCGGTGGAGTCACTCCAACCTCCCACGCTGGCATTGGCTTCGACGCCATTACTGTTGCGCTTTTGGGAGGATCATCTGCACCGGGTGTTTTACTCGCTGGATTACTATTTGGCGCTTTCAAGGCAGGAGCCTCGGCCATCCAGATAGAGGGAATCTCGCCAGATGTACTACTTATTGTTCAAGGTGCAATTGTGTTATTCATCGCTGCACCACCTTTGATTAGGGCAATCTTTAGGCTTCCTCCGCCTCAGACCACCAACATGCTGACCGCGTTGAAGTCCAACCTATTTAGCAGAGGAGCAAAGCGATGAGCGCCGAGACTAAAAAAGAGGTCCGTGAATCCTGGAAAACCCCTGCCGTTATGGGTGTGCTGTCAGCTACCGTTTTGGTTTTCTTTGGCATTCTCGGAAAACCGGAAGCCGTTTCCTTTGAGCTAACTGGTGTAAGAGAAGTAGTTCAGCTTCCAAACATTGAAGTTGGCTCAGGCTTACTTGGAACCTTTGCCGGAATTGCGCTGGTTGTTATAACTGCATTAGTGGCTTGGCAAGTTAGCCAAAATAAGCGGGCTTCGATTTGGTTTTCCATGCTGTTTGGAGCCATCGCTCTGGTGGCACTTTTGGGTTGGCTAGCTGCTGGCAACGTTGTCCCGGTGGCTTTCATTCTTGGATCGGCCTTGGTTTTGGCAGTTCCGATCATGCTCGGAGCCATGGGTGGAATCATGAGCGAGCGAGTCGGTGTAGTAAATATTGCAATCGAAGGCCAGTTGCTAACCGGTGCCTTCATGGCCGCGGTCATCAGCACAATAACTGGCAACCAGTTATTGGGGATAGTTTCTGCAATGATCACCGCTGCATTGTTCTCTGCAGTGCTGGCGGTATTTGCTGTTCGCTTTTTGGCCCAGCAAATTATTGTCGGTGTTGTTCTAAACGTTTTGGCAATTGGAATCACAAACTTCCTGTATCAGCAGTGGGTCACTGAGGACGAGTCGGCAACCAACAGCCCCGGAACCCTGCCCATCATTTCCATCCCGGTGCTTGGAGATATTCCAATCATTGGTCCGGTTTTGTTCCAAAACCGAATCACCGTGTTTTTGGCCATCGGCATTGTCATTGTGCTGTGGTTCATTCTTTTCAAAACCAAGCTCGGTCTTCGCGCACGTGCGGTGGGTGAAAACCCGCTAGCTGCCGACACCGTCGGTATTAACGTGGGTCGAACCAGATTCTGGTGGGTCACCTTGGGTGGATTGCTAGCAGGTCTAGGGGGAGCTGCTCTAACAATCGGAAGCTCCGGTTCCTTTGGTCGGGAGATGTCGGGTGGATTGGGATTCATCGCGCTGGCCGTTGTGATTTTGGGACGCTGGCACCCGGGCTACGCAACAGCGGCAGCTTTGCTTTTTGGATTCTCTATCATCCTGCGCATCTGGGCGGGTCAGGTAAGCCCTGGAATCCCAACCAACTTCATCACAATGGTTCCCTACCTCGTAACCTTGATTGCGGTGGTCGGATTCGTTGGAAGATCCAGGCCTCCGGCGGCCGACGGTATTCCATATGTGAAGGGCTAATAAATATGAACATCGACTGGAATCAACTAAGGCAAGCGGCCATCGAAGCCATGAACAAGGCTTATGTGCCCTATTCAAAGTTTCCAGTTGGGGCAGCAGCACTAACCGATGATGGGCGAATCGTCTCTGGCTGCAACATTGAAAATGCATCCTATGGTGTGACGCTTTGCGCGGAGTGCTCGCTGGTGTCAGATCTATTTCGAACAGGCCCCGGAAAACTTGTTGCCTTTTACTGCGTAGACAAGCACGAAAATGTTCTAATGCCCTGCGGCAGATGTCGCCAACTGCTATATGAACACTCGGCTCCGGGAATGCTTCTAGAAACAGTTTCTGGTATCAAGACCATCGATGAGGTTTTACCCGATGCCTTTGGACCCAGAGATCTGGGTGCTCGGGCATGAGCTTTGACGCAGTCGATCTAATCATCGCCAAGCGATCCAAAGAGGAGATTTCCACCGAGGGAATCAACTGGCTGATTGAGAACTACACCAAGGGGCAAGTAGCAGACGAGCAGATGTCGGCCATGGCAATGGCCATACTTTTGAATGGCATGAACCGACGCGAGATCAAAGATCTCACAATGGCGATGATCGCCTCCGGCGAGCGATTGAATTTTGAATCCCTCGGTGTCCCAACCACCGATAAGCATTCAACCGGAGGTGTTGGAGACAAGATAACTTTGCCGCTTGCACCTCTTGTTGCAGTCTTCGGTGTTGCCGTTCCTCAGCTATCGGGAAGAGGCTTGGGTCACACCGGTGGAACCTTGGACAAGCTCGAGTCAATTCCTGGTTGGCGTGCAAATCTTTCCAATGAGGAAATGACCAAGCAGCTTGCAGCGATTGGCGCTGTGATCTGCGCCGCAGGGTCGGGCCTTGCCCCAGCCGACAAGAAGCTTTATGCACTGCGGGATGTCACCGGCACCGTTGAAGCGATCCCTCTTATTGCAAGCTCCATCATGAGCAAGAAAATTGCCGAGGGGACCGGATCGCTGGTTTTGGATGTCAAGGTTGGCTCGGGAGCTTTCATGAAGGAGCTATCAAAAGCTCGTGAACTAGCGGAGGTTCTGGTCCAGCTGGGGCAAGATGCCGGGGTAAAAACCTCTGCACTGTTGACGGACATGTCAACACCGCTTGGGCTAAAAATCGGAAACGCTCTCGAAGTCGAAGAATCGGTTGAGGTTTTGGCAGGCGGGGGACCCAAAGACGTTGTTGAAATAACAGTTGAGCTGGCAACCGAAATGCTCAGGCTGGCGGGAAAGCCAGATGTTGATGTTCAGGCAGCGTTGAAAGACGGTCGTGCAATGGATAAGTGGCGTGCGATGATTTCGGCTCAAGGCGGTGATCCAGATGCGAAACTTCCGGTGGCTAAAGAAACGCAGACCGTCAAAGCAACTTCTGACGGAGTCATTTCCAAACTGGACGCACTAGCGGTTGGCTTGGCATCTTGGAGACTCGGTGCAGGAAGAGCCCGCAAAGAAGACCCAATTCAATTTGGTGCCGGTGTGACCCTGCACGCTCAGCTGGGAGATACCGTAAAAGCTGGAGATCCTTTGTATACCCTGCATACCGATGAACCGGCTCGGTTTGAGCGCGCTGCCGAGACAATCAAGAATGCTTATAGCATTGAGGCTCAGGCAGTGGTTCAAAGAAAACTGGTTCTTGACCGAATCAGTGGCTAAGACTTTTTATCTAAGGAAGTAAAAAAACATGGACTCCAAAATCAAAGCACTTCCAAAGATTTCTTTGCACGATCACCTAGACGGTGGACTTCGGCCACAGACCATTATTGAACTTGCCGAAACAGTCGGACATAAACTTCCACACACCGAAGCAAGTGCTTTAGGGGAATGGTTTTTCAAAGCTGCTGACTCAGGTTCGCTAGAGCGTTATCTTGAAACTTTTGATCACACCACAGCCGTAATGCAAACCAAAGAGGGTCTCGCTCGAGTTGCCAGGGAATTTGTTCTTGACCTCCACGACGATGGAATCATCTACGGCGAGATTCGCTGGGCTCCCGAGCAGCACCTGCGTCAAGGACTTAGCTTGGACGAAACCGTTGAGGCAGTTCAGGATGGACTCGAGCAAGGAATGCAGGAAGTTGAGTCCAAGGGCGGTTTTATTAGAACCGGTCAGCTGGTGACCGCAATGCGTCACGCGAGCCGCGGTTTGGAAATTGCTGAGCTTGCCGTTCGTCACCGCAACAACGGAGTTGTTGGTTTTGACATCGCAGGAGCCGAGAAGGGCTTTTTGCCCTCCAGGCACAAAGTCGCCTTTGACTACCTGGCCGAGCAGCTGTTTCCAGTCACCGTCCACGCCGGAGAGGGAGATGGCATCGAGTCCATCAAGGACGCCATAGTTTCTGGTCGGGCCTTAAGACTTGGGCACGGAGTTCGCATCATCGAAGACGTAATGTTTTCTAGAACCGAGGGGGACACCGACCTAGTTGTTCTGGGGGAGGTAGCCGAATGGGTGCACGATCGTCAGATCGCACTCGAGCTCTCGCCTTCATCAAATTTGCAGACCGGTGCAATCTCGATGCTCGGTGATCAATTCTCTGATCACCCATTTGATATTCTCTACGACCTGGGTTTCAAGGTGACAGTCAACACCGATAACCGCCTGATGTCTAGAACTACGCTAACTCGAGAAATTGAATTACTGATGTCAACTTTTGGATACGGACTTGCCGACATCGAGCAGTTCCAACTCAACGCAGCAGAAGCCAGCTTCCAGGCCCTCGAGGACCGCGAGGAACTTATTGACATGATCAGCGATGGATTCGCAAACGCCTAATGAGCATTCTCTCCGAGGCTTTTGGTGATGGCTCCATCATCATCAAAGAATCGGTAGCTGACCGCGACGAGGCAATTTCAATTGCCGGTGAGTGTTTAGTTGTGAGCAGAAAAGCTAAGCCGGAATACATCGAATCGATGCTTGCTGCGGTTGAAAAGTTTGGACCTTATATCGTCATTGCTCCTGGAATAGCCCTGGCGCATGGAAAACCGGGCGATGAAGTACTAGCTACCGGCCTGAGTCTTTTGATGATTCGTGAGCCAATCGAGTTCAAACATTCGGAAAACGACCCAGTGCAGTTGGTGTTTGGCCTGGCTGCTACTGATCACGACTCTCATATCGAGGTAATGGCTGAGCTGGCTTCGTTTTTATCGGACTCGAATCGGATTAATTCGGTGTTAACTTGTTCGAATATTGAGCAAATTCGCGCTTTGCTTGCCTGACTTCTTGGCACAATAGCTAAGTGAAGATTATTGCTGTTTGTGGCATGGGTATTGGCACCTCGGTGCTCTTGAAGATAAACGCCGAAAAGGTGCTGAAGATGTTGGGCGTTGAAGCAACCGTTGAAGCGGCGGACATGTCCACAGCCAGGAAGGCATCTTTCGATGCCCAGATTATTCTCACTACTCCTGAATTAGTGGAATCGCTTAGGGGAGTAAACGCCGAGATCATCGCAATCGATCACTTCTTTGATTTAGAAGAGCTAAACGCCAAGCTTTCCAAGGCTTTGCTCTGAAGCTATAGGCTCTTGCCATGGCACTTCCAAAACCAGGTCAAACCGACAGAACTACCCTCAACCGGCTAAAAAAGCGCTCGGTCGAAGACCGCGACGAGATGTATGCAATCTTGGACTCCACCATTTTGTGTCACGTCGGATATGTTGAAAACGGCCAGCCATTTGTTCTTCCCTATGCCTTCGCTCGTGATGGCGACAGAATTTTGATTCACGGTTCCTCCGGAGCCAGGTTCATGAGAGAACTGGCCAAGGGAGTTCCAACTTGTGTGACGGTGACCAAGCTCGATGGCATGGTGGTTGCAAGGACAACTTTTGACTCGAGCATGAACTACCGAAGCGTTGTAATTTTAGGATCGGCCGAAGAAATTACCGGACCGGAGAAAAACGAACTGCTCGAAAAGGTAAGTAATGGTTTGCTACCTGGAAGAGTCAGCGAAGTTCGGACCTCAACAGCCAAAGAATTAGCGGCAACGACATTGCTTTCTTTGGCTCTTGACGAGGCGTCGGTGAAGGTTAGAACTGGAATGCCAGAAGACGATGAAGGATCCGGCACCGGAGTTTGGTCTGGAGTTATACCTGTGCATCTGGTCGCCGAAGAACCAATTCCAAGTGACGAAGAGTCGGCCGGGCTAGAAGTTCCGGCAAGTGTTAGAGCCTACGTTAAAAACCCAAAGGCCTAGTCGAGCACCTTCGCCATTGCTTCCCTAAGTTCCGCAAGTAGTATCTGGGATCTTTCTCGCGTGTCACCAATAGCTTGCAGGTAACACTTGAGTTTTGGTTCGGTACCAGAGGGACGAACAATCACCCTTCGGCCATCCGCCAAATCAAACTGAATTGCGTCAGTGCCTGGAAATTCTCCCCAGCCCTCAAGAAAGTCTGTGACAGCGAGCTGGACTCCAGCAAGTTCTTTCAACGGGTTAGCGCGAAGTCTGGCCATGAGCTTTTCGATGATTGTTAGGTCCTTGACTCGGAAAGAAATCTGTCCGGTTGCAAAATAGCCATATCTTTCAGAGAGTTTTTCGAGCTGATCGCCAATGGTGTAGCCCTGGGTAGCAAGAGTTGATGCAATATCGGCAACCACCAGAGCTGCTGACAAACCATCTTTGTCTTTGACTCTTTTTGAATCCACGCAGTAGCCGAGTGCTTCCTCGTATCCAAAGATTAGGTTTGGAACTCGTCCAACCCACTTAAATCCCGTGAGGGTCTGACTAAACCCAAGCCCGTAGTGCTCGGCAACTTTACCGATGGCCGAGCTCGAAACTATCGAGCAGGCCAAAGATCCCTTAGCTGCAGCGCGCTTGGCGCGCCCGGCAAGTTCCTCGGCAAGAACAAGCCCCAATTCGTCACCGGTTAACTGAACGTAGTTCCCAACTGAATCTCGGTATGCCACGCAAAGTCGATCCGCATCTGGATCGTTTGCCATAACAAGATCAGCATTTGATGCCTTTGCTTCTGCCATTGACAGGTCCATAGCACCTGGTTCTTCAGGGTTAGGAAAAGCAACTGTTGGGAAAGAACCGTCCGGCACCTGCTGAGCAGCAACTTGAATCAGTGGGTCCATGCCGGATAGTTCAAAGATTTTCTCGATGAACTCTGACCCAACTCCGTGCATAGCTGAGTAAACAATCTTGATGGGCTTTCGGTCAGAGTGCCTATTGAGCAATCCACTAACCCCTTGAAGATAATCGATGGAGATATTTGCCGGAACAGCCGAATAGTCATCGGACCTGGAAAGCTCTGATACCAATTCTTGGTCTGCGAATTTAGCAATTTCTTTAGCGATTAGCGCATCCATCGGAGGGATGATCTGCGAACCGGTGTGATCAAAAACCTTGTAGCCGTTGTCAGCTGGCGGATTGTGAGAGGCGGTAACCATAACCCCAGCTGAGCAACCAAGCTCGCGAACCGCGAAGGCAACCATTGGTGTTGCAACCAGGGAATCGTAGAGATAAGCCCTAACACCGAGACCGGTGAGAATCTCGGCCGAGTCTTTAGCAAAAATGTCCGAGTTCTTTCTGGCGTCAAAGCCAATCACACAACTTGGATCATCAAAATTTGCCTTCAGATACCTAGCTATTCCAACGGCAGCTTGCGCCACCAGAACGCGGTTCATCCGATTTGGTCCAGCTCCAAGCTCTCCGCGAAGCCCGGCTGTTCCAAAGCCCAGGCGTGACCCAAATCGATCTGCAAGCCCAGCTTCGTTTCCTTCGGCGATTAGAGCATCGAGCTCGGCGCGAGTTTCGGGATCCGGGTCTTGGGCCTGCCAGCTTTTGGCTTGGGCAATCAAATTCTCTAAAGAGGTCATAGCTTGTCGATGATCGAAGCCAGCAGGGCACTAATTCTCGGCTCGGCCTCGCGCCCAGCTTCCAGGACCTCGGCGTGCGAGAGTGGGGTTTTTTGAACACCGGCAGCCAGGTTTGTCATCAGAGAAAAACCTAGAATCTCCATTCCCGCTTCGCGGGCGGCGATTGCCTCGAGGGCTGTGGACATTCCGACTAGGTGACCGCCCATGTGCTTGACCATTTGAACTTCGGCTGGAGTTTCGTAGTGGGGACCGCGGAACTGTGCATAGATTCCTTCGTCCAACGAGGCATCAACAGTCTTGGCAATTTCTCGAAGCCGCTTCGAGTAAAGGTCAGTTAGGTCAATGAAGGTTGCACCCTCGAGTGGACTATCGGCGGTTAGGTTGATGTGATCGCTAATCAAAACCGGTGTCCCCGGCTTCCAAGTTTCTTTTATGCCGCCGCAACCGTTTGTGAGAATCATGATCTTGGCGCCAGTTGCCGCTGCAGTTCGAACTCCGTGCACCACACGACGAACCCCGTGACCTTCGTAGTAATGGGTCCTTGCTCCAAGAACTAAAGCGTGCTTACCGCCTGGAAGCTTAATTGATCGAATCGAGGCGACGTGACCTTCAACAACCGGAGCCGAAAATCCAATGATGTCTTTGGCTGGAACCGTTGCAACCGTCTCACCAATCAAATCGGCGGCCTTGGCCCACCCCGACCCAAGGGTTAAAGCAATATCGTGCTTTGCCACTCCCGTCGCTTCGCGAATCTGATCAGCGGCTTGCTGGGCTATTTCGAAGGGGCTATTTGAGAGTAGCTCTAGGGGGTTAGTCATGGATGTGAGTCTAGCTCCCAGGGCAACTTTTCTGCCAAGAGCCTTATGCGCCCCAAGAAGGGACTAGAAATCTAGTTCTCAAACTCCACAAGAACAGTCCCGGAAGCGATAGTTTCACCAACGGAAACCTTAACGGCTTTGATTACTCCATCCCTCGAGGATGTGATGGACTGCTCCATCTTCATTGCCTCCAGCACCAGAACCTGATCGCCCTCGACTACTTTGTCGCCGACCTTGACCGCAAGCTTCACAACGGTGGCCTGCATGGGCGCCTTGATCGAGGTAGCAGTTGCCCCTGCGGAAGCGTGATGAGCAGAAATCTTTCTTCTGGGTGCTCGCCCGGCGGTTTGGGAACCGGGTCCGGAGTGAAGGAAGCGAGCAGGAATGCTTACCTCGATGCGCTTTCCCTCAACTTCTACAACCACATTATTTCTGGTGACCGGGTCAACATCTTGCTGATCAGCTGTTCCACCCCATGGCTCCAGAGTGTTTTTCCACTCGGTTTCGATCCATCTGGTGTAGACGCCAAACTTCCCGTCAGAAGCAATAAAGGCCGGATCGTTAACAATCTTTCGGTGGAATGGAATAACGGTTGGAAGACCGAGAACTTCCATTTCGGCAAGTGCTCTTCTGGATCGCTCCAGCGCTTCGGTTCGGTCTTTACCCGAGACGATTAGCTTTGCGATCATCGAGTCAAAGTTTCCAGAGATCACATCTCCAGATTCCACTCCGCTGTCTACTCGAACACCCGGGCCACTCGGAGCCTTAAAGACGTGAACCGAACCTGGGGCAGGCATGAAGTTTCGACCCGGGTCTTCACCGTTGATTCGAAACTCAAAGCTGTGACCTGAAACAACCGGGTCCGGGTAATCAATTAGTCCACCTTCTGCGATGCGGAACTGTTCTCTAACCAGATCAAGACCGGTGACTTCCTCCGAGACCGGGTGTTCAACCTGCAGACGGGTGTTCACTTCAAGAAAGGAAATTGTTCCGTCTTGGGCCACTAGGAATTCACAAGTGCCGGCACCTAAGTAGCCAACCTCTTTTAGGATGGCCTTCGAAGATTCGTAAAGTTTTTTGTTTTGCTCCGCTGTCAAAAAAGGTGCCGGGGCTTCCTCGACCAGCTTCTGGTGTCTTCGCTGCAGCGAGCAATCGCGAGTGGAAACCACAACTACGTTTCCCTTGGAATCGGCTAGGCACTGAGTTTCAACGTGACGAGGTTTTTCTAGGTATTTTTCAACGAAGCACTCGCCGCGACCAAATGCCGCGATTGCCTCTCTTGTTGCTGATTCAAAAAGTTCTGCAACTTCTGATTCCTGGTAAGCGACTTTGATACCTCGGCCGCCGCCGCCGTAGGCTGCCTTGATGGCAACCGGGAGACCGTGCTTTTTCACAAAATCCAGAACTTCCTTGGCATCGGCAACCGGATTCAAAGTTCCAGGGGCTAGCGGAGCGCCAACTTTCTCAGCCACGTGACGGGCGGATACTTTATCCCCGAGTCGTTCGATGGCTTCCGGGGATGGGCCGATCCAGGTAAGCCCGGCATTAATTACGGCTCGTGCAAAGTCGGCATTTTCAGCCAGGAATCCATAACCCGGGTGAACCGAGTCAGAACCACTTCTTTTGGCTACTGACAGTAGCTTCTCTATGACCAGGTAAGTCTCAGCCGAGGTTATGCCATTTAGGGCGTAGGCCTCATCGGCCACCTTTACATGCAGGCTGTCTCGGTCTTGGTCGGCATAGACCGCTACCGATAATCTTCCGGAGTCTTTGGCGGCTCTTGCGATGCGAACGGCGATCTCACCACGGTTTGCGATGAGGACTTTTCGGATCGGTCCTGCCATAAGACAAAAGCCTATTCGGATAACCGGGGTCGAGATTGGCGCTTAGCTACAAAATAAAGCCGAATTAGGCTGTGATTAGCGCCAAAAACTTGGGTAATGGACCCCAAAGCCAGCTGCCAGCTCGCGAAGCACCTTCAGCGATAGTCCAACCACGGTGTGAGAATCACCCTCGATTCGATCTATAAAGGCCCCGCCTAAGCCATCGATTGTGAAGGCTCCGGCAACTTTCAGCGGTTCACCGGTTGCGACGTAGTCTCTAATTTCTTGCTCTGAGAGTTTTGAGAAAAATACCTTGGTTGAGCTCACCATTGAAGACCCAACCGGATTAGTGGGGAAGCGGTTGTCAATCAAATAGTGTCCGCTGTGTAAGACACCTTGATTTCCACTTAGATCCAACCAGCGCCTTATCGCAACCTCGGGCTCGTGGGGTTTACCAAGGATTTGTCCCTGAAATTCAAGGGCTGAGTCGCCACCCAAAATAAGTGCTCCGTGGGTAGAGGTGTTGGTGAGCACCGATTCGGCTTTCGCCTTTGCCAGCATGCCAACCAATTGCTCTGCCCGAAGCTCTGGGTTTTTTTGCCTGGCTGCCAGTGTTAGCGCTTCCTCGTCCGCATCGGGTAGCACTATTTCGGGATCAATCCCCGAGGAGCGCAATAGCGCCAGCCTTGCCGGGGAAGAAGAAGCTAGAACTAATCGGGTCACCTGACAAGACTACTTTGTAGCTGTGAAACACTGGTGGGATGACAAAAACTGAAAACTGGCTAAATTCCGAAATCGAACTGGAGATAGAGAAGGTGGCCCACGGAGGGATCTTCGTTGCCAGGCACCAGGGCCGGGTGGTTTTTGTTTCACACACTGCACCGGGAGAAAAAGTCCGGGCCAGAGTTTTCGAAGATAAAGGCGGCTCGTTTTGTAGAGCGGAGACCGTTGAAGTCTTAGACCCTTCAGGTTCCAGAGTTGAACACATCTGGAAAGAAGCAGATCGGTTAGGCGCCGGAGGCGCCGAGTTTGGCCACCTGAAACTTGACTATCAGCGCAGGCTAAAAACCGAAGTGCTCACCGAGTCGCTTTCTCGGATGGGAGGAATCGAGCGCGAGGTTCCTGTGCTGCCGGTGCCAGGCGATGAGCTCATAAACGGCCTTGGCTACCGCACCAGAATTCAACTGCACGTTTCCTCGGAAGGCGTAGCCGGCCCATACCGGGAGAGAACTCACGAGGTTGTTCCAGTGAAATCTTTGCCGCTTGCAAATACTGAAATTAACGAATTGGGCATTCACCTAAAGAATTGGCAGGATGTCAAGCGCATCGAAATCTCCACCGCTTCAACCGGAGGTGTTCAGTGGCTCATCGACAAAAAAGTAAAGGGCGATAAAAAACTTGTCGAGCGAGCAATGGGTCGATCATTCCGAATCTCGAGCGGAGGATTCTGGCAGGTGCACCGCGGTGCCGCTGAATTACTGGCGCAAGAGGTAGTTCAAATGTCTGAAGGATTAGATCCGGCCGCCAACAACCTAGATCTCTACGGGGGAGTAGGCCTATTTTCTGGAGCGCTGGCAACTAAATATGGAAAGACCCTAAACATAACAACCGTGGAATCTTCCAAGGTTGCAACTTCCGATGCCAGTGCAAACCTTGTGGACCTTGGCAAGCACAAGGCCGTTTCGGCTCCCGTCGAAGGATTTCTAAAAGCGCAGATTAAACAAAGTCTGGAGCTTTCGGGTGCCACGGTGGTGCTTGACCCACCGCGCGCCGGAGCCGGCAAGGCAGTGATTGATCAACTGTTGTTTTTGCGTCCGAACAAAATTGTGTACGTGGCCTGTGATCCGGTTTCGCTGGCTCGGGATCTAAAGATATTGATATCGGGTGGATACAAACTTGAGCAGCTTAAGGCTTTCGATCTTTTCCCACACACCCATCACTTCGAAACCATCGCAAGCTTGGTTCTATAGCTGGCTGATTAGAGACCCTGTTTGTAAGCAGATCCCCATTGCCCGTTTCCGGCCACCAGACCGGTTCTTAGGATCTGTTCGTTTTTGGCCCAGGTCGAGCGCTGAGCTGCGCTGGCTTTTTGCTGCTGTTTGCTAGCTTCTTCTAGCACCGCTATCACCGCAACCAATTCCTCGGGGGTTGGGCTACCCGCAACCACCTGAACGGACTCGGCAAATTCTTGCTCGTCTGGAGTATTCATTAGAGCGGAATATTTCCATGCTTTTTCGGAGGTTGGCTAGCTCGCTTGGTGCGAAGCGCACGCAGGGCCTTGATAACAGAGACCCTGGTTAGAGCCGGCTCAATGATTCCATCGAGCTCACCGCGCTCGGCTGCCAGAAAAGGTGAAGCTACGTTATAGGTGTATTCGGCGGCAAGCTGAGCTCTGACCTCTGATATGTTCTTACCGGCAGCTTCGGCCTCTTTGATCTTGTCGCGGAACAAAATGTTGACAGCTCCCTGACCTCCCATAACCGCAATCTCGGCAGTTGGCCAAGCCAGGTTAATGTCGGCTCCGAGCTGCTTGGATCCCATGACGATGTATGCGCCGCCATAAGCCTTTCTAGTAATAACGGTAACTAGTGGCACGGTAGCTTCGGCATAGGCGTAAAGAAGCTTTGCTCCCCTTCGAATAACCCCTGCCCATTCCTGGTCGGTGCCGGGAAGATAACCGGGGACATCCACCAGGGTAAGAATTGGAATGGAAAAAGCATCGCAGAACCTTACAAATCGTGCGGCTTTTTCACCGGCATCGATGTTCAGCGTTCCAGCCATCTGCGATGGCTGGTTGGCGATTACGCCAACGCTTCGGCCATCGATTCTTGCAAAGCCAATCAAGATATTCGGTGCAAAAAGTGGCTGCACCTCGAGGAAGTGACTATCGTCAACCAGGTGCTCGATGACGGTGTGCATGTCATAGGGCTGGTTTGGTGAATCTGGAATCAAGGTGTTTAGCTTGCGATCTGCTTCGGTGACTTCAAGTTCTGAGCTTGAGTCATAAACCACCGATTCTGAAAGATTGTTCTCGGGTAAGAATCCAAGCAGCGTCCTTGCGTAATCCAGCGCGTCTTCCTCGTCGCTTGCCAGGTAGTGCGCAACTCCCGAGGTTTGGTTGTGAGCCAGAGCTCCACCTAGTTCTTCCATGCCGACGTCTTCTCCGGTCACGGTCTTGATTACATCAGGACCGGTGACAAACATGTTTGAGGTTTTATCAACCATGATTACAAAATCAGTTAGGGCGGGGGAGTAAACAGCTCCACCTGCGGCAGGGCCCATGATGATAGAGATCTGAGGAATTACCCCAGAGGCCATGGTGTTTCGCTTAAAGATTTCGCCGTACTTACCCAAGGCAATAACACCTTCTTGGATGCGGGCACCTCCGGAGTCCAAAATTCCAACCAGCGGAACACCGGTGGAAATTGCAAGATCCATGATCTTGATGATCTTGTTACCTGCCGCCTCACCGAGCGAACCACCAAAGATTGTGAAGTCCTGGGAGAACAGGGCAATCTGTCTGCCGTGGATAGTTCCAAAACCAGTGACCACAGAGTCACCGTATGGACGGTTGGCGTCTAGGCCAAAAGCGGTTGATCGGTGACGAACGAACTCGTCGATCTCAACAAAGGAGCCCGGGTCTAAAAGTATTTCGATGCGCTCACGGGCAGTTTTTTTACCCTTGGCATGCTGCTTCTCAATTGCCGCATCGCCACTTGCATGAACTGCCTGGTGGTAGCGGTCCCGGAGGTCCTCAATCTTGCCAGCCGTGGTTGAAAGGTCGGCTTCGGGCTTTTCGGTCAAGGTCTCTCCAATTGCTGTTTGGCGCTATCGGACCAACTTTAGCGAAGGCCTACCCCGATGCTATTGCAGGTTCTTACACAGCATCTAGGGAATTTGCTGAGGATTCCTACAAATACCCCCTGGCCTAGGCTTGAGACATGGAATACCTCTTATCCAGCCAGGCAGCCAGTGGTTTTGAAAACCTCAGAGAAACCGGTTCAACTAACCGGGACTTACTGGAGCGCGCATTAGCGGTTGAGGAGTTTCACGTCCTGGCAACTGATTTCCAAACAGCCGGTCGTGGTCGACTCGATAGGCGCTGGGAAGCAGAGCCTGGCTCTTCGGTGATGGCCTCAATTTTGCTTCGACCAAAATTTGCTGATGCGGGAGGAATCGGGTGGCTTTCTCTACTGGGCGCGCTCGCGATAACTAAGGCGATAGCAAGCTTTGGTGTTTCCCCAAAGGTCAAGTGGCCAAACGATGTGTTAATCGAGGGCAAGAAAGTAAGTGGCATTTTGGCAGAGGCATCCGCAGATCTTTCAACCGTGGTGCTGGGTTTTGGAATCAATGTTTCGCAAAGCCAGCTAGAGCTACCGGTTGAAACCGCCACCTCTTTATATCTTCAGACTGGAAAGCAAATAAATCGTGACGAGCTATTGGCAAAAGTTATCCAAAACATTATTTCGCTTTATGGCAATCTCGCGGCATCCGAAGGTAATGCCGAGGCGGCTGGACTGCGCCAGGCATTACTTGAGTGTTCTGCAACCGTGGGGCAGCAGGTATCGGTTGAGTTTCCAGATAATAGCAAGGCCGTTGGCCTTGCAAAGGATATTGATTCAGGAGGCCGGTTAGTTATTCAAACTTCCTCCGAGACACTTAGCGTTTCAGCTGGCGATGTCCTTCATCTTCGAAGCTCTTAGCGGGAGGATAAGTAGGTGACAAATTCTGTTGAGATCTCAGTGGTTCGCCTAAAGCCGCGCGCGGGTAGGCTTTTTCTTCCTACGGTTTCGCTTTTACTAGTGAGCTTTGCTCTGGCATTTGTTGCCGAACAGTTCTCGCCTCTGGATTATGAAATTGCCTTGATGGCAGGAGCTTTGGTTGTGGTGCTGTTCTGGGTATTTCCGATGCTTAGTTATTTGGCTAGCTACCTTGAGCTAACCGACCAAAGGATTATTTATCGCTCCGGGTTTCTGGGCTTTAGGAAAAGGCAGCTACAGCTTTCGGAGCTATCCTCCATCGAATTACAAAAAGATGGCTTGGGAGCCAAGGCAATCTCCATTTTGTCGGTCGATGGCAGCGAGCTAGTTATTCGCGGATATGCTAGACCTAAGTACTTGGCAGCCGAGATTGAGGCTCTGGCCAAGGCAACTGTCTGAGAAATAAGGGTATCCAGTTGGCAAATCGGGTTGGGGTTATAGGCGGCGGTCAGCTAGCTCGCATGATGACCGTGCCAGCTATCAACCTAGGTCTTGAACTAAAAGTGCTAGCCGAAACCGAAAACTCTTCCGCCTCGCTGGCGACCACGGTTGTCGGTGACTACACCCATCTTCAAACCGTTTTGGATTTTTCCGAAGGCGTTGATGTCATCACCTTCGATCACGAGCATGTGCCGCTTCATATTCTGGAGGCGTTAGAAAAAAAGGGTAAATCAGTTCAACCACCATCCAGAGCTTTAGCTCACGCCCAGAACAAGCTGGTGATGCGAAAAGCTTTAGCCAGAATCGGAGCGCCAAACCCAAACTGGCGAGCTGTTTCATCCAAAGAACAACTTGAGGAATTCATTGCTGAGTTTGGCCCAGAAGTAATAGTCAAAACCCCAATCGGTGGCTACGACGGTAAGGGCGTAAGAGTAGTTAGCTCGGCCAGCCAGGTTTCCGATTGGTTGGAACCTTCAAGCCTCAGTGCTCTTGGCGGAGAATTACTGGCCGAGGAGAAAGTCCAGTTCACAAGAGAACTTGCTCAGCTGTCAGCTCGAAACTCAAGCGGTGAATTCAAAGCCTGGCCGATAGTTGAAACCAGACAAAAAAATGGTGTCTGCTCAGAAGTTTTAGCTCCGGCGCCAAATGCTTCTAAGGAACTTTCTCTTGAGGCGATCAAAATTGCCGAGCTTATTTCTTCTTCATTAGAAGTCACCGGCAACTTAGCCGTCGAGATGTTTGAAACAACCGATGGCCGGCTGCTGGTGAATGAGCTTGCAATGCGACCGCATAACTCCGGTCACTTCAGCATCGAGGGAGCAACCACCTCACAATTCGAACAGCACCTTCGCGCGGTGTTGGATTTACCGCTTGGCGATACTTCGATGGACCAGGTAGCTGTGATGGTGAACCTACTTGGCGTATCAAACGATAAAGACTTCGTGGATAACTATGAGCTAGTCATGAAGGCTTTTCCAGCTGCCAAGATCCACGCCTACGGTAAGTCGCCTAGGGTGGGTCGAAAACTCGGTCACATAACTGTTCTCGATAAGTCCATAGATTCGGCTCTAGCCACCGCCAATCAGGCCCGGTCCGCTGTTTTGGGTGTCAACTAAACCCGATTCATCAGTAAAATTGGCGGGTATCTTCGATTCAATCCGACGGGAGTCAATAATGGCCAATCCATTGGTCGGCGTTGTCATGGGGTCAGACTCTGACTGGTCCGTTATGTCGGATGCTGCACAGGCACTGAAAGAATTTGGAATCGAATACGAGGTGGAGGTTTTATCTGCCCACCGCACCCCAGAAAAGATGATCGAGTGGGGCAAGGCTGCTTCCGGTCGCGGGGTCAAAGTAATAATTGCCGGCGCCGGAGGCGCCGCCCATCTTCCAGGCATGCTTGCCTCGGTAACAACCTTGCCCGTAATCGGTGTTCCGGTAGCACTTAGCAAACTAGATGGAATGGATTCACTGCTTTCAATTGTTCAGATGCCAGCCGGTATTCCAGTTGCCACGGTTTCTATTGGTGGAGCCAGAAATGCCGGAATTTTGGCGGCTCGAATTCTTGGAACTTCTGACCCAGTCCTCGAGGGCAAGCTCGTTGAGTTCGGTAAGTCTTTAGCTTCTCTAGTGGCTGAAAAGAATGAGCAGCTCAAGGCAGAAATCTCCAGAGGCGGAAAATGAATTTAGCCGACTATGCACTAAAGCATGGTCTTAGCCAAGTTGGCGTGCGTCCAAAATTTCTTGAATACCTTGGCCAGGTTTGGGACCGACGTGATTTTGCTTTCACCATGTCGCTTTATGCCTCGGAAGCTCAGAACGCCAGAACCAGACTCGGTCGCTGGTGGTTAGTTCTTTTACCTTCGCTTCAGGCTTTCGCATACGGTTTAGTTTTTGGTTTAATCCTTGGTGACCTGCGTCCTGCTAACTTCATTCCATTTCTAATCACCGGGGTTTTTCTGTTTTCATTTTTCTCCGGTTCTTTCTCCGCTGGAGCTAAGGCAATCACTTCAAATACCGGATTGCTTAGAACCTTAAGTTTTCCAAGGATTTTACTTCCGCTGTCCGCAGTAATTAGAGAGTTCATTAACTTCTTGCCCCAACTTGCACTACTACCGATTGTGATGGTGATGTTTGGCCAAGACATCACCTGGGATTGGTTATATCTGATTCCAATTACTTTTTTGATGTTTTTGTTTAGCACCGGTCTCGCGATGATTTCAGCGAGGCTAACGGTTCAGGTTAAGGACCTGGGAAAGCTAGTGCCATTTATTACTCGCCTGATGTTTTACTCGAGCGGAATCTTTTTTGAAATCGAGCGTATCTTCGCCGGCTACCCAGAGATTCTGGCTATTGCGATGCTTAACCCGGTTTATGACTTCATTAGCCTGGCGCGCGGGGCGCTTGTGAACGACTTGGCAATGACTCCTTTTCTGTGGATAGTTTCATCAATTTGGTCGGTTGGGATATTTGTCTTCGGTGTGCTGTACTTCTGGAAAGCAGAGGCCAGGTATGGACGGGATTAGAACCACCGAACACAAGCCGGTTGTTGTTGCCGATGACGTGCATGTGATCTATAAGGTTTTTGGCACTGGAAAAAAGGCGCGCCAAACCAAAGGCGGCTTGGCTAAGAAATCACGAATGCGTGAGGTGCACGCCGTCAAGGGTGTTTCTTTTGTAGTTCACGAGGGCGAAACCATCGGCATCGTGGGATCTAACGGTTCCGGTAAATCCTCGCTGATGCGGGCAATTGCTGGCCTCTACCCGGCCAACAAGGGAGCGGTCTATGCCTACGGCAAACCAACCATGCTCGGTGTTGGGGCAGCGCTACTTCCTAACCTGAGCGGTGAAAAAAACATCATTCTCGGTGGACTTGCGATGGGGTTTGAGAAGAAGGAAATCTTTGAATCTAGTCAATCGATAATTGATTTCTCGGGACTAAAAGACTTCATAGATCTTCCAATGCGCACTTATTCGCAAGGAATGTCCGCCAGATTAAGGTTTTCAATTGCTGCATCCAAAAAGCACGACATCTTGATCATCGATGAAGCTCTCGCAGTTGGAGATCGCCAGTTTAGGTTAAAGGCGGAAGAAAAAATCCGTCAGATGCGAAAAGATGCCGGAACAGTTTTTCTTGTTAGCCACAACATGAAATCAATCCAGGACACCTGTAGCCGAGTGCTCTGGATTGAAAAGGGCGAGCTGGTAATGGACGGCGAACCAAAAGAGGTTTGCGCTGCATATATCACCGCCATGGAAAAGGGCGACGCCGAGTAGATGTCAAACTCGTTGCCTTCCGTGACTGTGATGATGCCGGTTCGAAACGAGCAGCATCACTTAGCTAAAGCCGTTGAGTCGGTCCTAGCTCAGAACTACCCAGGGCAACTCGAGATTGTTTTAGCAATTGGCCCATCCATCGACCAAACCAAATCGGTTGCCAGTGAGCTTGCCAAAAAGCATGCCGGCATCAAGATAGTTGACAACCCAAAGGGTCTAACAACCGTGGGATTGAATCTTGCGATAGCAGACAGCTCGGGGGAGATAATCATCCGAGTCGACGCTCACAGCGAATTAGCCGCTAACTATATTTCCCGCGGGGTTGAAATCCTTCTAGAAACCGGTTCGGTGTTGGTGGGCGGCATCATGAACGCCAGGGGTAACTCACCTTTTCAAAAAGCGGTGGCATTTGGCTATGGCTCCAGGTTTGGTCTGGGGGGTGGCCGATATCACATCGGCGGTCAGGCCGGCGAGGCCGAGTCGGCATACCTTGGAATTTTCGAGGCTAAGGCCTTGAAGCAAGTTGGCGGCTATAACGAGCAAATCATCCGCGGCGAGGACTGGGATTTGTCTCAGCGGCTAAAGGCAAAAGGTGGCAAGGTCTGGTTTAGTCCTGAGCTAGAAGTTCACTACTGGCCCAGGTCAAACATCAAGGCGCTGGCCTGGCAGTTTTATTCCACCGGTGTCTGGCGAGGTGAGCTAACCAGAAAGTCTCCGTCAAAAGCCTCGCTTCGATATTTCCTTCCGCCACTAGCGCTACTTTTTTTGACTGTCTCGGCTTTGTTGTCGGTGGGCGGATTACTAAACCAATTGGCATTGATTATTCCGGTAGCGCTATATCTTCTGATGCTCAGCTTGGCAGCAGGAACCGCAAAATCACTTGCTCTAGTTGATCGAATCATGGTGCTAATTGCTTTACCCGTTATGCACTTTAGTTGGGCAACCGGATTCTGGATTGGTCTCATATTTGGTGCTGGAAAAACTGTTGATGCCGGTGATAAGAAGTGAAGTATTCACCCAGCAGGATTCTAGGAGCTCTTCGAAGAAGGCAGCTGGATTGGTTTCGTGGAGTCATCTATCGAGCTTTTTCAAAATCTCCATTGACCGATAGCTATCTATTCGAAGCATTCCAAGGCAAGGTAATTGGCGATAACCCATTGGCTATTTTTCTGGAAGTACTTTCTAGAAACCCGAGCCAAAAACTTTACTTCACCGTCAATGCCAAGACAATAGCCCCTGCTGGAGCATTACTGGTTAGACACGGATCAATTGCTTGGCTTCGGGTTCTTGCTACCTCGAAGGTTCTAGTAAACAACACAAATTTTCCCGGATACTTTAGAAAGCGAGCTGGCCAAAAATACATTCAGACTTGGCACGGCACCCCACTGAAAAGACTGGGTCGGGACATTGTTGATGTTGTTCCAACCGGAAGCTACCTAAAGATGATGGACCGAGAGGCTTCGTTCTGGGATTATCTAGTTTCACCGAGTAAGTACTGCAGCGAAATTTTCCCAAGTACCTTTGGATATTCCGGGAAGATAATCGAAACCGGTTATCCAAGAAACGACATTTTGATTAACCGATCAGGCGATCGAGACCTAATCAGGGCCTCGCTTGGGATTACAGATCCGAATCAATTAGTGGTACTTTATGCCCCCACCTGGCGAGACACCAAAAGAACTCCAACCGGAAACTGGAGGCCGGTTAATTTCTTGACCGGTGGCTTGGGTCCAAAGGTGACTTTATTGTTTCGGGGCCACACCAATACTCACCAGGCCCATAGCGAGAAGGTTTCCAAAGGCTCTATCGATGTGACCAATTACACAAATGTTGCCGAGCTGTACTTAGCCGCTGATGTTTTACTGACCGATTACTCTTCATCGATGTTTGACTTCAGCGTCACGGGCAAGCCCATGATATTCCTTGTTCCCGATATCGATAACTATGAAGCAACCCGTGGATTTTACTTTGATTTTGAACGCTTGGCCCCTGGCCCAATTCTTAGAGACGACTCGAAGCTGAATGAAACCTTAGAGAACATTGAGAGCGTCAAAGCTAGCTACGCAGAGCGCTATCTTGCTTGGCAGCAGAAGTTTAACTACTTGGAAGATGGTCAAGCGTCGAAGCGCGTTGTGGATCAGACACTCTAGGGCGTTTCACAGGCTATTTTCAGAACATTAAACCTAGACTTTAGAGTATCTAGGAGTTGAGCATGAAGCGGGCCCTGCTAATTTTCACAACTTT
The DNA here is from genome assembly GCA_945883505.1 of Rhodoluna limnophila. GTDB lineage: Bacteria > Actinomycetota > Actinomycetes > Actinomycetales > Microbacteriaceae > Rhodoluna > Rhodoluna limnophila_B. Next base: position 30,152 of record CAMCXL010000004.1, on the reverse strand, counting down.
GGTTGCGGTTGCAACTATGGCTGGTTGCGCTCTTTTTTATCCCAACATCGGAAGCAATGAGAGCCCGAGCGATCCACTAAACCCAACCCCAACGGCATCTGAAACTACCGAAGCACCGGTCGCAACCGAAACCCCGGCACCGGTAGTGAAAGAACTTGCTAAACCAAGAATTGTTTTTTACGACATCCAAGGAACTGACATTCAGGTGGTTGGTGAAGTCTTGAACTTTGCTGAGAACGGCGGCGAGTGCATCGTAACTTTCTATTCCGAAAACACCCCGATAGTCATGGAGCGAGTTCCAGCCGAAGCGAACGTCTCCACGACACAGTGTTTTCCATTAACTATTTCTCTCTCCAGACTTCCCAAGGGAAAGATCGATCTGGTGGTGTCCTATGAATCTGAACGCTACGAGGGTCAGTCCGAGGTAACCGAGGTGGTCATTCCCTAATGCTTAAAGCCCTGGGTAAGTTCTGGTCTGCCGTTTTGGTTCTGAGCCTGTCGGTAGTCGGACTGGTTGCAATTCCATCTGAGCAAGAGCCAGCGGCTGCGCTCAATGGCTCCATGTTTAATCCTGGTGAAATCATCAGCGACAGTGTCTTTTATGACTTTGGCACCATGAGCGTTGCCGATATCCAGCGCTTTTTAGATGGAAGGCTTTCTGCTTGTAGGGCAGCTGCCGATCGCCCAGGATGTCTAAAGGACTATCGACTTAGCCACCCGGGAGCCACCGGTTCTCCTGGCAGGTGTGAATCTCTGCCTGCCAAAAACAATATCTCAGCAGCCGAACTTATCTATGACGTAGCACGGGCCTGCGGCATTAACCCGAGAGTGATCTTGGTTAAACTACAAAAAGAGCAGGGTCTAATCACAGCAACCGACCCAAGCCCGAGAGCATATGATTTTGCCCTTGGAATGGATTGCCCGGATACTCCTAGTGGTTGTAGCGCTGCATCGGCTGGCTTTTTCTGGCAACTGTATAAAGGTGTTGGACAGCTTAACTACTACAGCAATCCAGCCGGGCCCTTCACTTGGCTGAAAGTTGGATCCACCGTCAACATTTTGTACCAGGCTGGAAGACCGGAGTGTGGACGCAAGCAGTTCGTATTGCAGAACAAGGCCACCGCTGCACTTTATTACTACACCCCATACGTTCCAAACCAAGCCGCTTTGGATAACCTCTATGGACTGGGAGATCGTTGCAGCGCCTACGGCAATAGGAACTTCTGGCGCTTTTTCTCGGACTGGTTTGGATCCCCAATCGGTGGTGGCTTCTTGCTCAAGGCAGCCAAGGGTGAAACCTTCCTAATCGTTGACGAGGTCAAGTACCGCGTTCCAGACAGTGAATTGCTTTCATCACTATCACCGCTTGGCCCGGTCGGAGTTATCTCCAAGGATTACCTAGATAGCTTCACAACCGTTGGCGATATAACTCCACTGGTGAAAAGCGCAACCGCCGACAACTACTTCTTTGTTGATCAAGGTAAGCGAGTCCAATTTGAAAGCTGTGAGCAGGTGGCCGCCTTTGGTCTGAACTGTGGTGCAGCGGTTAGTTTAACCAGCCCACAAATTAGCGCCCTGGCTCTAGGTGGCAGCGTAACCAGCGTTGTAGTTGGTGCCAGCAATGAGCGCTATTTAGTTGAGGGCGGAACCCTTCGCGAAATCTTGAACGATGCATCGGCTGCTGAAGCCAGCGTTCCGTTCACTGGAACCCCAACTATTCGAAGAGCTGCTGTCAACTACCTTCCGTTGGGTAAGCCAATCGCCTCCAACGGATCGCTGATTTCAAACCGCGAGACCGGTGAGCTTGGAATCGTTGCCGATCAAAGCTTCTTCGCAATCGATAAAGACACCGCCAAAGATGTCAACTTTGGTGTCTGGTTCCAGGGTTCTGGCTCAACCTTGAGCACCGACAGTATTAAACAGTTGGCCAGTGGCCCGGCAATCCAATCAATCGTGGCTGATAATGCCGGACAGCAGTACCTTCTTACCCCAACTGGAAAGCGTCTGATTCAAGACAGCGCAAACTGGGTTAAGACTCCTCCGGTACTGCCGGAATCAGTGCTTGCTCGAATTCCAACCGCGGCCGAGCAACTTGTTGCGCCAGCGGTAGTTAGATCAACCACCGACTCAACCATCTTCCTAGTAAACGACGGTCAGCTAAGACCGATTGAAAAATCCGACCGCAAATCGGTCCGTGCCAGTCTTCCGGACCCGACCATTCACCGAATTTCACCTTCTGCCATCACGCAGATGAAAAAAGGCAGTCAGGTAATTCCGCCCGGAGCTTTGGTTCGTCTCGGATCGAAAACTTTCTTGGTTGATGGCCTGACTCGCGTCTATCTAATCCCGAATACTAGCCAGGCCCAAGCACTCGGTCTTGGTTCAGCAAGAACGGTTTCAAAGGCAGCACTTTCTTCCTATAAGCGCTCAGGTAAATTGGCCGGAGTGAAGGTCACTTGCAATGCAACCCCTCACATCGTGGTTGCCGGAAAACTAGTTCGAGTCAGTGACGAGACTTTCTCGCACTACCCAACAACTTCTCAAATGTTGGACCCTGGAACTTGTGCGGCGCTGACTATTAGCCAAGCGGCCGGGTCAAGATTCATCCAGACCCCAGACAAGAAATTCTTCCTTGTTGAAGATGGCAAGAAGCGACCAATTGCCACTCGTGCACAATACGAAGCTCTTCGCGCCGGCGGACCGGCAGTTGTCGCGGTTGATAATACCTTTGCATCCAGAGTCCCAACGGGAACACCAGTTAAAGCTGGAGCCACCGAAATTCGCGACGAGGTTTCAGCTGCTCCGGTAGTGGCACCAGCCCCGGTTAGAACTACGCCAACTCCAACTCCGACCCGCGCTCCGACTGCGACACCTACCCCAACACCGTCACCTACCCCAACACCGTCACCTACCCCAACACCTACTAGGACTCCCGCTGCAACGCCGGCCCCTGCGCCTTCCCCTGCTTCGAGTGCTACAAGCTACACCGTGAAATCGGGAGATACCTTGAGTGGAATTGCCGAAAAATTTGGAACTACCTCTAAGCGTCTTCGTAATTTGAACAACTTGAGCTCGGATCTGATCAGAATCGGTCAAGTCTTGAAACTTCCAGGTGCTTCAGCCCCAGCTTCGGCCCCTGAGACTAGCGCCAAGACATATACGATCAAATCCGGTGACACCTTGAGTGGTATTGCTGACCGGTTCGGAACCACCACTAAAAAACTCATGAACTTGAACGGAATCACGGACGCGAACCGAATTCGTATCGGTCAAGTCATCAAACTTCCCTAAGCTTGTATTCATGTCTAAACAGGTAATCATCCTGGCTGCCGGGATGGGAACAAGGCTTGCCCGGCCGCTACCAAAACCCCTAACTGAACTTCGTGACGGCCGCTCAATCATGAAGCAGCAGATGGATAACTTAGCCCTGGCCTTTGGCGAAGAGTTTCGGGCGATGATTGTTGTGGGTTTCAAGCTCGAATCAATCATTGAGCGTTTTCCGGAGGCTACCTTCGTTTATAACGAGCTCTATGACCAGACCAATACCTCCAAGTCTCTTCTGAAGGCGCTTCGCGCCTCCAACGACGGCGGAGCGCTTTGGATGAACGGCGATGTGGTCTTTGACCCCGAGGTCCTAAACCGAGTGCTTCCGCTAATCGAAGCCGATAAGTCTTTTGTTGTTGTGAACACCTCCAAGGTCAGCGACGAGGAAGTCAAATACACCCTCTCTTCCGATGGCTTCATTCACTTGCTCTCTAAGCAGGTAGTGGACGGGCTTGGCGAGGCAGTCGGCATCAACTTCGTATCAGGCGCTGACAAGGCTTCACTTATTAGTCACCTTGCCCAAGTCGATGACCAGGACTACTTCGAGCGCGCTATTGAGGTTGGTATTGAAGTTGATGGACTGCGCTTTCAAGCCGTCGACATCAGCGACCTGTACGCCGTCGAGGTGGATTTCGCCGAGGACCTCGAGCGGGCCAACGAGCACTTCAAGAGCTAGGGATTTTACTTTGCTAGTTCGGCTTAGTGGTGAAGAAAAAAACTACGAGTGGGGATCTACAAACCTCATTCAGGACCGCTTCCAGTTGGGCGAGCCCAACCAACCAGTTGCCGAGATCTGGTTCGGTACACACCCGGCAGGCGAGTCGATTGCCGCTGAATCGGGTAAGCCACTTTCTGAACTGCTTGGCACAAAGCTGTCATTTCTTGCAAAGTTCTTAGCGGCCGGTTCCCCGCTATCGATTCAGGTGCACCCAAATAAAGAGCAGGCTATTGCTGGCTTTGCCAGAGAGCAAGCACTTGGACTAAAACTCACCGACCCAAATAGAAACTATCGAGACCAGTTGCATAAGCCAGAGATTCTGGTTGCACTTTCTTCCTTTAGTGCACTTTGTGGATTCCGCCCGGTATCCGAACTCACAGAAATCTTCTTGGCTTTCTCGGAAAGCGAAGAGCGCTTTGGGTCTTTAGCTAGAAATCTTGCCGCTGGGTCTTCCCTGGAGCAAATCTTCACCGAGCTGCTTCAGGATACGAAGCTAGCTGCCAGGTTCAGTAAAACAGTTGGCGAAGCAGAGTCAATTGGGAATCAGCAAAACCTTGCGAGTAAAGCTCGTGATCTAGCGCTATCTCTACTAGAAAAGTACCCGGGTGATACCGGTGCCATGGTAGCTCTAATGCTCAATCACTTAGTACTTAAACCAGGAGAGGCCATATTCGCTCCGGCTGGAAACCTGCACGCCTACCTTTCCGGGCTTGGAGTTGAGGTTATGGCTGCCAGTGACAATGTGATTCGCGGAGGCTTGACACCAAAGCACATTGACCAGGCTGAGCTATTGGAAATAACAGACTTCAAAGAGCTCATTGAACCACTTGTTGAACCGGTAAAACGAGCCGAGGGTTTTTTCGAGTATCAGGTTGCTGCCACTGAGTTCAGGCTTTATCGAGCCGAGCTCACCGGATCTAATCTGCTGGCAGATCTTGATTTGCCTGCTGGCGCCATGGTTATCTGTTCGGCAGGGGAAGTTGCGGTTAGCACAAGCCTCGAAGAGCGCGAGGTGCTTGGTAAGGGAGAAGTTGTTTACCTCAGCGAAGCAAAGAAATTTAGCTTGAGCGGTAGCGGGTCCGCGTTTGTGGTCTTGGGGAACTAAGAATTCTCAAGTGCCTGCCAGGCACTTTCAACAATCTCCACAAGCCCGTTGTCAGCTTTCCAGTTCATGACCTGATTTATTCTCGAAACATCGGCAATCAGCTTTGGAGGATCTCCGGCTCTTCTGGGGGCAATCTCGAATTTAAAGTCGATTCCGGTAGTTTTCTTGATCTGCTGAATCACTTCTAGAACACTAGACCCAGTTCCAGTTCCAACATTGAATACATCGTGTTTTCTCGAGTCATTGTCAAGATAATCCAGCGCGGCCACGTGAGCTTTAGCTAGATCCATAACGTGCACGTAGTCTCGAACGCAGCTACCGTCGTTAGTTGGGTAGTCGTCTCCGAAAACTTTAGGAGTAGTTCCTTCTTTTATTGCAGCAAAGACAATCGGAATCAGGTTTAACTTCTGGGTGTCTGCAAGGTCGGGCCAGCCAGCTCCTGCAACATTGAAATAGCGAAGGCTCACTTGCGAAAGACCCCAAGCAACCTCGGCATTTTTGGCCATCCACTCACCAATCAGCTTGGTCTGACCGTAGGGATTGATCGGCTCGGGGCTTTGGGTTTCGGAAACTAGGTCCACATCCGGAACCCCGTAGCTTGCGGCACTGGATGAAAACACTAGTTTCTTGACCCCGGTGTTTTTCATGGCGGTGAGCAAATTCGCCTGGCCGCCTAGGTTTTTGAGGAAATATTCCTCCGGCTTTTTTACCGATTCGCCGACCTGCTTAAGGGCGGCTAGGTGGATCACGGCAGTGACTTTATGGGTGGTCATGATCTGCTCGAGGGCCGCAATGGCAATGGGCTCAGAAAGCTCGAGATTGGTGCTTGAAAGGCCCAAAACCCTTGAATCTAAGCCAGTTGAGTAGTTATCCACCACTTGAACCTCGGTGCCAGATTGGCTGAGAATTCGTGCCACATGGGACCCGATATAGCCGGCTCCGCCGGTTACTAGAACACTCATATTCAAAGGATACTGGCGTATTTACTTAGATCCGGACCCTTGGGGGATGTGGAAATGGACTTGACAACAGGGGAATAACACCAGTGTAATTACACGAGTGCAATTTTTGCCATATCTTCGTGGGGGATGGCAACCAAGTGAACGGATATAGGCAGCAAATGGAAAATCGCGGACAGGTACCAGATAACTGGTTCATCGACCCAATACTTCTAGGCGTTGCGGGGGCCTACACAGACTTTGAAGAAGATCCACTTGCTTGGCAAGCGGATGCACTTTGTGCACAGACCGACCCGGAAGCTTTCTTTCCGGAAAAAGGCGGCTCAACTAGAGACGCAAAAAGAATTTGCACCGGTTGCGATGTGAAAGCTCAGTGCCTCGAATACGCACTAGCAAATGACGAACGCTTCGGTATCTGGGGCGGACTTTCTGAACGAGAAAGACGCAAGCTTAAAAAACGTGCATAGTGCGTCCAACTTCTAGGAAAGCACAAACATGACAGTTAACGTTTCTGCCGTAGTTTTATCACACGACCAACCATCTTCACTGGCCAGAGTTTTAGATCAACTTTCCAAGCAGAGCATTTCCCCATCAAGAATTTTGATTGTCGACACTTCCAAAAATGAAACCATTTCTTCCGGCGGATTTGAAACTCTCAAACTTTCCTCAAAGACAAATTTTGCAGTTGCCATCGAATCCGCTCTCAAGCATCTTTCGGTCGATGGCTACCTTTGGATTTTGCACGACGACAGTGCTCCAGAAATCGATGCTCTGGAAAAACTCCTAACCGAGGTTGAGCTAAGCCCTTCGTTGGCTGTTGTTGGAACCAAGCAGGTCGATTGGGATAACCCAAAGCTCATCAAACAAATGGGCCTTACCTTAACTCGCGGAGGCAAACTCTTTAGCCGAGTGCGCGGCGAATTTGACCAGGGCCAGCACGATCACCTCGAGGATGTGATGGCGGTTGGAACCGCCGGAGCGCTAATCAACATTGAAAAATACCGCGAGCTTGGTGGCTTTGACCAAAAGGCGCCGCCGCTGGCGGCAGATGTTGATTTCTCTATTCGCGCCAGGCTGAGCGGTGGCCGGGTGGCGGTAGCGCCAGACGCCAGAATTTCGCATCAGATGCTCTCTATGAACGGACAACGCCCGATGAGTTGGCTTGGTGGAAGCCCAGGTCATGCCATTCGGCTAGCTGAGTTTCACCTAGCACTTAGCTACTCAAGCTTTATTGGATTCTTGTTCGGATGGCTACTTTTGGTTCCTTTTGCAATCTTGAACTCTTTTGTACTTCTTATAAGAAAGCGTGCCCGTGATGTGCCGGCCGAGCTAAGTGCCGCAATTGCTGCTTTTTTGGGCTTGGGTCAAATACTTTCCTCTCGGTCCAAAATTAGAAGAACAACCTCCGCCAAGCTTCGAAGCCTTGCAAGCCTTCGAGCCAGCAGGCAAGAAGTGAAAAGCTCCAACCAGCGAGCCAAAGACCAAGAGATCTCTAAGCAGCTGCTAGACGCCCACGAAAGAGGAGACAACGATCAGGTAGCTAGCGCGAATAACTCAGGTCTTATTTCTTCTGGAGCGATCTGGTTTGCTCTAGGTCTTATCGCGCTGAACATCACCTGGTTTCCAACTAACTTTGCTGTGACCGGGCAAGGTGTGATTCCTTTATCTGCTAACTGGCTAGACATCTTTGCTCAGGCCGGATCTTCGTCTCAGAATCTTGGGCTCGGGTTTGAAGGAGCCAGTGATCCTTTTGTTTGGGTGCTGGCACTAATTAGTGCTCCGGTGTTTTTTCAACCATCTTTAGCGGTATCAGTTCTTTTCTTTTTTTCAACCGCGATTTCGTTTCTCGGAGTCTTTAGACTCGCCGCGCTGATAACTCCAAGTAATCCAGTTCGGATTACCGCAGGCCTGACTTACGCTTTATGGCCCGCACTAACTACTTCAATTACTGAGACCAGATTCAGTCAGGTGCTAGCTATTGCTCTACTTCCATGGCTTGCTCACTCGATCGCAAAGATTGCAAACCTTGGAAACCAAAACCCGGGCACTTTTGTTTCGTCTTGGTCGGAAGTTGGTATTTCGGCTCTGCTGCTGGCTATTATTTCGGCAAGTTCACCGGCTCTTGGGATGACGCTAATCGCGTTGATTTTGCTGATTGGCTTCACAAAACCTAGAAAGCTAGTCGCTCTTATTTTTACAACCGGCCTAACGGCGCTGTGGTTTGCGCCTGTTTTATTGCAGCGGCTAGATAGCAACTTGATTCTGACTTGGTTTCTTGACCCCGGGGTGGCCCAGGCAACTAGCCTCTTGCCGAACTGGACGCTGCCGTTTTTTGGCTTTGGCTTTGATGCACTTTCCTTAGGGCTATTCATAACTGTCCCGGTTATCGCACTTGCACTATTTGCACTTCTGACCCCAAAGCTTGGGGCCAACCTCAAGCTTTGGTTCGTAGCCCTAATCTCCCTGGCCCTGGCCTTTCTAGCCGCTGGGGTTAGCTTCAACTTCGGTGAACTAGTCACTGTCGGTATCGACGTGAAGGGCCTTCTGGCCCTATTTGGTTTGGCGCTTATCTTGGCTGTTGCCCAGCTTGCAACAGCCAGCCGGGGACTAAAGCTGGTTGCGGTTTCCACAATCGCCCTCTTAGGTTTAGCTCCAGCAGCTTTCCAGATGGCGACTAACCCACCAAGTGTTGTGTACTCAGATGGCCGAAGCGTTCCCTCGATCATTCAGGCTGACTCCGACGCCAACGTTTTGGTTCGTACCCTTCGCCTCGAGTCGCTCGAGGGTGAGATCTCGGTTGAGGTTATTGAGGGGCCGGGAATGAAACTTGAGCAGCTTTCGACCTCGTACCAGATTTCAAACTCCGGACTTTCTTTAGATAACCCCGAGTATCAGCAACTTGGGCAACTGGTTGCAAACTTGGTTTCTGCCAACGGCGCCGATGTTATTTCCCCCTTGGAGCAATTTGGCATTGGCTACGTTTTGGTGTTCCCAAAAGACCGCGATCTTCAGATGGCACTTGACTCAACCAGGGGATTGGAATCAATCGGTGAAACCGATTTTGGTCAGCTCTGGAAAGTTCAGGCAGTTTCAGGAGAGCAAGAAGAATCCAGCTTTGAGTTTGGTTTGACAAAAGCCTTAGGTCTTGCGGGAGTTTTGTTCTATGCGCTCTTGAGTCTTCCAACCAGCTCAATCAGAAAGCGCAACGGTAAAGAAAGCGCAATTTTTGTTGACGTTGAGGAGAACAACTAATGATTATTAGAGTCTTGGTGTTTTTATCCGTCGGTGCAGTTTTGGCAGCCGGTGCATTTTTTGCGCCGGCAGTTTCTTCAAACCTTGACTTTGAATCGGTTAGTGGAAGCTACAGCGTAAAACCTGCTGATCTAAACCTAGTTTGCCCGGGACCGGTTTTTAGAACCGGTGGTGAGAGCGGAACAGCTTTGGGTCAGATAAATCGAATTGGTTCGGCAAGCGCCGAAATAACTGCAACTGGAACTGGAGAGATTGAAATTGCTCAGCTTTCTGAATCTGGAGTTGGGACAATTGAACTAGGCGACTCAAGAGTTTATGAATCCAGATCGCTTCTTGATGCCACATCGATTACAAATACCAACGCCGACCCAGAATCCCCCCAGGGGTCTTTGGTTATTGCCTCAAGTACGAATCAGTTGGTGGCCACCGACTCGATGCGAGGATTGGCTGCGGCCTCCTGCCAGCAGCCAAGCAATGATTTCTATATCGTCGGTGGCTCCACTGCTTCAGGTCGTGAGGCGCTACTGGTTCTTACTAATCCTTCGCCAATTGATGCCACCGCAGACCTAAAGATCTTTACCGACCTAGGCGAGGTCAAAGTCTCCGGTCTTTCGGGAATCTCGGTTCCAGCCAAGACCACAACTGTTTTGTCTCTTGCAAGCTTTGCCCCGCAGGTCCCAGCCTTGGCAGTTTTTGTTCAGTCTCAGGGGGCCAAGTTGGCCGGTTGGATCCAGCAGCGTGCCGTTCGAGGAACCGCAGCCCAGGGAGTGGACTGGATTAGTCCAAACCCGCAAGCTTCTGAGCAAGTAGTTATCCCAGGTCTTGTGATTCGCGGAACCGGTGCAATCAAACAGGTTTCCAGGTCTGAGGAGAATTCCGATGCCGGACATGCGCTTCGCGTATTTGCCCCGGAGGGAGCAAATGTCACAGTGCAGATAACTTCTTCCGAGCAAGATGTTTTTGGTGCGGTGTTTACCGGCATCGTTGAGCCAGGTAGCGTGCAGGATTTCCCAATCGCTGAACTACTAGATGGTGACTACTCGGTTTTTATCTCCTCCGATAAGCCGGTTTATGCCGGCCTTCGGGTTGCCAGAGGCAACCCGAGACAAACACCGAGGGTTGATTTTGCTTGGCTGAGCCCAGCCGAGGAACTAACTTCAAATCGAGCAATCACCATTCCAGATTCCGGCGATACCATTTTGGTCTTGGCAAACGCAGGTTCTCAAAGATCTACCGCCAAGGTTCAAAACTTAGCAACCGGTGAAACCGTTAATGTTTCGGTTCCAGCTCTTGGCACCGCAACTGTTTCGCTATCTGGGCCAGCGCAGATTTTTGCGGCGGCAAGTGTATTTGCCAAGGCAATTGTTTTGATTGAGGGTCAGATTTCGGATATCGATGTTGCTGATCCAAAAAACCTTGGCTCAGAAGTTTTGGTTAGATTCCGCTAGCGGTTGTAATACTCAGGAACTAGATCCCACGGATCGATATCCAGAAGTTCTGCAATGGCTTCAAACACCTGTTCTTCAACCTTTAGGCGCTCTTCGATAGCGCCCTGTCTGGAGTGAGCTCCGAAGCGCTCGGTGGGAATTCGATAGATGACAATCATCTTGGTTTCTTGATCAACTCTCCACCTCGGGATTTCTGTACTGTCTCCAGAAACCATGGGTGAATCTAATACCCGCCAGCTCAGACCCTCTAGTTCCTCTACCCAAATACCCTTTAGATACTCAATGGCAGTTTCGACATACTGCTCAAAACCGTGAGATCTGGTTTGACCGAATTTAAAAAGTTTGGAAAGAATTGGCCTTCTGATTCCTCGGTCGTGTCGGTCTCGATAGCTGTTTCGAGGTCGAGGGGTTTTTGCCATGGCCCCATTGTATTCTTGAGGGCGTGAGCTCACTCCAGAAAATATTCAAGATGTATGACATCCGTGGCCTAGTCGGGAGCGAGATAACGCCCGAGAACGTCAAAGCAATTGGCGCAGCCTTTGTGGATGAGCTGGGACTTGCCGGAAAGTCGGTAGTTGTGGGCCATGACATGAGAGATTCCTCACCCATGTTTGTCGAAGCCTTCATCGATGGCGCAACCTCCAGGGGAGCGGACGCCATAAATCTTGGTCTTTGTTCCACCGATGAGTGCTATTTTGCCTCCGGGCACCTAGATGCTGCCTCGGCGATGTTTACCGCAAGTCACAACCCCGCAACCTATAACGGCATAAAGCTTTCCCGAGCTTCAGCCCGGGGAATCTCGATGGACACCGGACTTGCAAAGATTTTAGAGCGCGCCGAAAAGTATCTGGAAACCGGCGTAGCTGAAGTTTTGGAAGTTGGCTTCTCGAGCGAGCACGACACTTTGGTTGAGTACGCAAGCTACCTTCGGGAGCTAGTTGACCTATCAAACATTCGACCATTAAAGATTGTAATTGATGCCGCCAACGGCATGGGCGGTCTCACCGCACCAGCTGTTTTTGGAACAGCCGCCAATCTTCCAAAACTTCCGATCGAAATCATTCCAATGTATTTCGAACTGGATGGCTCTTTTCCTAACCACGAGGCCAATCCACTAGATCCCAAAAACCTGGTTGATTTGCAACGGGCAGTTTTGGCCCACGGCGCCGACGCCGGTCTAGCTTTTGACGGTGACGCCGATCGCTGTTTTGTCATCGACGAAAAAGGTCAACCGGTAACCCCTTCGGCGGTAGCAGCCATTGTTTCACTCAGTGAAATTGCCAGGGCTAAGTCTCGTGGCGATAACGAGATTACGGTGCTGCATAACTTGTTGACCTCAAGGGCGGTGGCGGAATTTATTGAAGCAGCCGGAGCCAAGGCAGTTCGAACCCGGGTTGGACACTCACTCATTAAGGATGACATGGCCAGAACCGGAGCAATCTTTGGAGGCGAGCACTCGGCGCATTACTATTTCAAGGATTTCTTCGGAGCTGATAACGGAATGTTGGCTGCTATGAATGTGCTTTTGGAACTTGGGTCCCAAGCTAAGCCACTTTCAGAATTTGCCGCCAGGTTTAATCCCTATTTCGCAAGCGGTGAGATCAACTCCAAGGTCTTGGATGCCGGGGCAAAAATTGACCTGATCAAGTCAGAATTTTCCGACTCACCAGTTGATGAGCTAGATGGGATAACCATCAGCTCAAGCCCCGGTGAAAGCCCCTGGTGGTGGCTAAATGTCAGAAGTTCAAACACCGAGCCACTTCTAAGGCTGAACGTCGAGTCCAGTGATCCGGCCACCACAAAATCCCTAACCGACAGGGTTCTAGGGATCATCCAGAACTAGAGATTCGGGGGATAATAGGTGGATGCTGAAACCAAAGACCTCCGTTGAATTCAAAGTTGCCGACCTGTCGCTAGCCGAGGCTGGAAGACACCAGATTCGTCTGGCCGAAAACGAGATGCCGGGCCTTATGGCTCTTCGTGCCGAGTTCGAGGCTAGCCAGCCCCTAAAGGGTGCTCGCATCGCGGGCTCTTTGCACATGACAGTCCAGACCGCAGTTTTGATCGAGACTCTTACCGCTTTGGGTGCACAAGTTCGTTGGGCAAGCTGCAATATTTTCTCAACTCAGGATGAGGCAGCAGCAGCAGTTGCCGTTGGTTCCGGAAGTGCCGAGCAGCCTGCCGGAGTTCCAGTTTTTGCCTGGAAGGGTGAGACTCTTCCAGAGTATTGGTGGGCAACCTCAAGAATCTTTGACTGGTCTAAAGAAGCAGAGGCCGAGGGCGCAAGCTACACCGGCCCAAACATGATTTTGGATGACGGCGGTGACGCAACTCTCTTGGTTCACAAGGGACGAGAGTTTGAACTTGCCGGATCGGTTCCACCAACCGGTGCCGACGACAGCGAAGAGTACGGCGTAATTCTTGAGTTGCTTCGCGACTCATTGAAAGAATCATCCGACCGCTTCACAAAAATTGCCGAAGAGATCATCGGTGTCACCGAAGAAACTACAACCGGCGTTCACAGGCTCTATGAGTTTTTCAAGCGTGGCGAACTTTTGTTCCCCGCTATCAACGTCAACGACGCAGTCACCAAGACCAAGTTTGATAACAAGTATGGAATCAGACACTCACTGCCTGACGGCCTAAACCGTGCAACCGATGTTCTAATCGGCGGCAAGACAGTTTGGGTTGGCGGCTACGGCGATGTTGGCAAGGGTGCCGTTGAGGCAATGGCCGGCCAGGGCGCAAGAGTTATCGTTAGCGAAATCGATCCAATTTGTGCTCTGCAGGCAGTTATGGATGGCTACCAGGTTGCAGCCCTCGAATCGGTAATCGAAGAAGTAGACATCTTTGTAACCGCAACTGGAAACACCAGAGTGATTACTCCCGAGCATGTTCTAAACATGAAAAACTACGCGGTGATTGCAAACATCGGACACTTCGACGACGAGATTGACATGCTGGGCATTGGTAAACTTGCCGGGGTAAAGAAAATTGAAATCAAACCTCAGGTTCACGAGTGGGTTTTACCAAACGGCCGAAGCGTTTTGATCTTGAGCGAGGGTCGACTAATGAACCTTGGAAACGCCACCGGTCACCCAAGCTTTGTGATGAGCACGTCGTTTTCTAACCAGGTCTTGGCTCAGATTGAGTTGTTCACTAACCTAAAGGACTACCCACTGGGTGTGCACTTTATCCCTAAGTACTTGGATGAGAAGGTGGCCAGGCTGCACCTCAAGGCTCTCGGTGTAGAACTCACCGAGTTAACCAGCGAACAGGCGCGGTATATTGGGGTTCCAGCAACCGGGCCCTTCAAGGTTGATCACTACCGCTACTAGGACAACACATGAACCCTAAGATTCTTGTCGTCGATGACGACAATGCCCTTAGGGAAATGGTTGGAATTGTTCTGACCGCTGCGGGCTTTACTCCCGAATACTGTCCTGACGGCGATACTGCCTTGGCAACTTTTCAATCGGTTGAGCCGGACCTAGTTTTACTCGATGTCATGCTTCCCGGCAAGGACGGCATTGCGGTCTGCCGGGAAATAAGAAATGTTTCGGGAACGCCAATTATCATGCTCACCGCCAAGACCGAGACTCAGGATGTTGTGCTGGGGCTCGAAGCTGGAGCCGACGACTACATCGTTAAACCTTTCGAACCGAGTGAGCTAACCGCAAGAATCAAGGCCAGGCTTCGTCCGATTACAAGCGTTGAAGACTCGGTTTCAATTGGCCCACTGATTTTAGATGTTGTTGGCCACCAGGTGCTAAAAGATGGTGCGCAGATTTCCCTGACACCACTTGAGTTCAACCTGCTACTGACCCTGGCGCAAAAACCAAAGCAGGTCTTCACTCGTGAAATGCTGCTAGAAAAAGTCTGGGGTTATCACTACAAAGCCGACACCCGTCTTGTGAATGTGCACGTTCAGCGACTTCGTTCCAAGATCGAGGAAGATCCAGACAACCCAAAGATTGTGACAACGGTTCGAGGCATTGGTTATAGGGCCGGATAATCTAAGATGCTTAGTTTATTTAGACGCTCGGTTCAAGCTCGGGCGGTAGCAACCACGGTTGCGCTCTCCGGAGTGCTACTTATTGCCCTGGGTGGCTTTTTATCCTTCTCGATTGGAAATGGATTATTTGAGGCAAGGCTCAGTCAGGTCCTTGCCGAATCGGAAGCTGCCGTAATCGATGTTCAGAACACCTTTGCAGCCTCGAGCGTAAATGACGAAGTAGCCCTTCAGACCCTGATGAATTCGGTGGTTCCAAAGCTCGAGGCAACAGGGGTAGCCGACACCAGAAGAGTTGCCTTACTTCGTACTCCTGGGCAATCCAGCATTCAGTTGTTACAGAGCCCAATTTCTGCCGACTTAGACACCCAGTTGATTTCCCAGAACTTCCGCGCCGAGGTTAGAAATAGTAGCGGCCGAGTTTTGTATCAGTCGATTCAACTCACAAACTCGGAAGATTCTTTGACCCAGCTAAGCCCGGGAATTGTGGTTGGCTCTCCGGTTGAGATTCCCTTGGCCGGCAAGTACGAGCTCTATTTGGTGTTTGATCTATCCAGCGAGCAGCAGACCTTGGATTTTGTCCAGCAGACACTTCTTATTGGTGGACTGGCGCTTATCTTTATCATCGGTGGAGTTGCCTATGTCGTGACCGGCTGGCTGGTTCGCCCCGTCAAAGTAGCCGCCGAAGTATCCGAGGAGATTGCCGACGGAGCTTTGGATGTTCGCCTGTTAGAAAAGGGCGAGGACGTCATCGCAGTTTTGGCCAGATCCTTTAACAAGATGGCCGATTCGCTGCAGCAGCAAATTACAAAGCTTGCGAGCGTTTCCAAAATGCAACAGCGATTTGTTTCCGATGTTTCCCACGAGCTTCGAACACCACTTACCACCATCAAGCTAGCTGGCGATCTAATCTTTGAGGCCAGAGACAGCCTCGACCCATCCTTGAAGCGCTCAGCTGAATTACTAAATGGTCAAATTGTTCGCTTTGAAACCTTGCTAAATGACCTTCTTGAAATTTCTCGCTACGACGCCGGTGCTGTTAGAGCTGAACTCGAAATTCATGATCTGAACCAAGTGGTGGGTATGGCGGTTGCTTCAATCGATCCGCTTGCTAAAAATCGCGGTAGCAAGATTCAAATTGAACTTCCAAGTGAAGAGGTTTTAGCAGAGTTTGACGCCAGGAGAATTGAGCGGCTACTTAGGAATCTACTCGCCAATGCAATTGAGCACGGCGAATCCAAACCGGTGGTAGTTGCGGTTGGCGTGAACGAAAAAGCCGTTGCCGTCAGCGTCACCGACAGTGGTGTTGGGATGGGACAGCTTGAACTAGAAAGAGTCTTTGACAGATTCTGGAGAGCGGACCCCGCCAGAAAGCGAACTACCGGTGGAACCGGTCTTGGATTAGCAATCTCACTCGAGGACACCTTGCTGCACGGTGGTTCACTTGATGTTTGGGCAAGACCGGGTCAGGGAGCAAGTTTTCGGCTAACACTTCCCAAGGTGCAAGGCTCTGAGTTTGGTGAGTCTCCGCTGAAGCTTCCTAGCGATCAGGGGTCAGAGCCGGAGTCGGCTTCAGATGGCACAGAGGCCCGTCCGTGAGAAAATTCGCCGCGATTGCCCTGTTGATTTCGCTCACCGGTTGCGCAGCACTTCCAGTTTCTGGTCCGGTTCGTATCGGCCCAGATCTTGCTCCAGGCACCGAAGTCGAGTCGTTTTACTACTCTCCTTCGCCACCAACCGATGGAGCCAGCCAGGCCGAAATACTGAGTGGGTTCTTGGCCGCAGGTACTGGCCCGCAAAACGACTACGCGGTGGCCAGAGAGTTCCTTAGCGAATCACTAAGGTCCACCTGGAATCCCAACCTAGAGGTATTAATCCAGCGCCAAAGTCCTCAGGTAACCATTGGCGATAACAACGCCGCGCAGCTAACGGTTGACGTCATAGCCTCGATCGACGCGGACGGAAGGTATGAAACAAAACTTTCTGGGACGAGTCGGATTCTGGATTACGAGTTTGTTCGAGAAGGCGGTGAGTGGCGACTATCCACTGCACCGGATCTGACGGTTTTGATTCGACCGGTCTTTGAAGTTGTGTTTCGGGATTACTCGGTATTTTTCGTCGATCGACAAAAGCGTTTTCTAGTTCCCGAGATGCGGTGGTTCCCAGCCACCGCGGCAACCGGAACCAAGCTTGCCAATGCATTGCTTCGTGGTCCAAGCGCCTGGCTTCGCCCGGCTGTGATCTCGGCCATTCCAAGCGGAACCAGGCTTTCGATTGATGCCGTGACCGTTGAAGACGGAGTTGCGCTGGTTGACCTAACAGCTCGAGCACTGGTCGCCTCTCGAGCCGACCGCTCGCTGATAAAGGCTCAGCTGGATGCGACATTGTCGCAGCTGGCAAACGTCGACCGGGTAGCGATATCGATTGAGCGATCCAGTCAAGAAATTGAAGAGCCGGCCGGCGAGCTAAGAACTCCGGGAGCAAGATCACTCATTGTCTTGGGGGATTCCGGGCTAGAAGCAATCGGTAGCTCGGAAACAGATTTCTTCAGCGACGGCAAAAGCTTTTTTGATTTGAACCCAGCCAGCGAGATTGCAATTTCAAGACAGTCCAGCTGGCTGGCAGCGGTAACTGCAGCTGGAGTTTTTAGAACGAGCTTGGCAAGCCCGGGGGTAGATGTTGAGCTGGTGGATTCACGCTCAGGAATCCTCGCCATTGAATTTGATCGGCAGGATTATCTTTGGAGTTTTACTCGAGCTCGCGGGAGCAATATTCTCGTGACTCCTTCAACCGGCAATCAAACCAGAGTGCTGGCACCTTGGCTTGAGAGCCAAGCGGTCAGAGGATTTAGCATTTCGCCGGAAGGGTCCAGAATTGCCGTTTTGGTTGCATCGGCTGGCCGCAACCGTGTTCTGGTTTCTGGCATCATCCGAGACCAGTCGGGCGCTCCCCTCGAGCTAGCACCACCAATTGAGATAGCTGCCGAGGTCGCAAATCCCAGCCAGCTGGCCTGGGTGGATCAGATGACTGTTGCGGTGGTGAATTCCACTGCCGATTTCACCAATACCGTTTTGGTTTCGGTGGGTGGCACCTCAAGAATAATTAGTGCCCTCAGTAACACCAGGCAGATAGTTGCTGCGGGCTCCACCGCTCAGCTTTATCTTTTGACCAACAACGATGAGCTCCATAGATTCAATGGCTCCAGCTGGGTGTTGGTTCGCGAGGACACTAGATCACTGAGTGCTGTGAACTAGTGGAATAAGTTTTCAACAACTTAGTTTCCGACCGGTTTCACCTCTGTCTTGGTTGCCAAACTGTTTGAATGTCCAAAACTGGCTTACTAGATGTGATCTTTCCTTCCCGGTGCGCGGTTTGTGAGCTGCCTGGACCCAATCTGTGTCAGGGCTGCGATTTTGTCCTTGAGCCCAAGCCGCATGTTTTTCAAAGGGGCAAGGTCTTAGGTCTTGCCGCAACAAGCTATTCAGCTGAAGTGGCAAAGCTTCTTATTGCGTTCAAGGACCGGGGGCAATTTGCCCTAGCTAGAGAGCTCGGTCAATTAATGGAGCCTTTGGTCAACGAACTATTGCAAGTGCCCAACTACCTCTATTTGGTTCCCGCTCCGAGTCGAGTCCAGAACTTCGCCAAGCGAGGCTTTCAGCCAAGCCTGCTGCTGGCTCGGCAACTGGCCAATCGGGTGCCAACTGCCAAGGTGATGAACTGTTTGCTGCTTGGTTCAGAGGTTCGCGATCAGGTTGGTCTATCAAGTGCTGAACGATTTAGAAACCTTTCGGGCAGCATGAGGCTAAACCAATCGGTTGCTGGGAAGACAGTGTTTTTGGTGGACGATGTAGTGACAACTGGAGCAACCATCACCGAGGCCTGGGCAACAGTTTCTCTGGGGGGAGCCATAGTGCTGGGTGCGCTGGTAGTTAGCGAGGCCAGAGCATGACGGATGCGAGCTGCTCAAGATAGGTCTAGCCTTGGAACTAACAGGTTCAAGGTGGAGCCTGGGACTGGAGGAGAAAAAAATGGAAATCAACATCTCAACTCGAAATCTTCAAGTCTCGGACCGATTCAAAGATTACGTCTCCGATCGAGCCCCTAAGGTATCCCAACTTTCTAATAGGGCTACCGCACTAAACATTAAGGTCACAAGGTATGACCACAGCAAAAACTCTGGTCCCGAAGATCGCGTAGAACTAACAGTTCTAGAACCGGGCCATGTCATTCGGGCCGAGGCTCAAGCCTCGGACAAATTTGCAGCTTTTGATATTGCCTTTGGAAAACTCTCGGAGCGGCTTCGCCGTGCCTCAGATCGCCTAAAGGTTCACCGCGGTAGACACCGTAACTTATCCGCCAGCGAGCTAAGCTCCTCGGACTTTGCAACATTAGACATCACTCCGGTATCAGCCGATGTTTTACTACCGGTAGCAAAACCAGAGGCAGTCGAGCAGGCTGTGGAGGAAAAAGACATGGGTGAAAGCCCGGTAGTGATAAGGCGAAAAGAGTTTCCTTCGGTGTCGATGAGCGTGGACGATGCGCTGTATCACATGGAGCTGGTCGGGCATGATTTCTACCTCTTCTTAGACGAGGAATCTGGGAGGCCGAGTGTGGTTTATAGGCGAAAAGGTTGGGACTACGGGGTTATTTCCCTGAGCTAGCTGGCTCCAAGGCCCATCGTCTAAGATTGAGCTAATAACTTCCCAATTGTTTGGAGCGCTCTTTGCCGTCTATTTTTGACAAGATTATCCGCGCCGGCGAGGGCAAGGTTCTTTCTAAACTAAAGACCCTTACCTCAGCAGTGAATGCCCTCGAGCCGGAATTCCAGCAGCTCTCGGATGAGGAGCTAAAGAACGAAACCACTGTCCTTAGAGAGCGCTTTGCCAACGGCGAGTCGCTCGATGATCTTCTGCCAGAAGCCTTCGCTGCGGTTCGTGAAGCCGCCACCAGAACAATTGGCCTTCGACCCTTCGATGTTCAGATCATGGGTGGTGCAGCGCTGCACCTAGGGAACATCGCCGAAATGAAAACCGGTGAAGGTAAGACCTTGGTTGCAACCCTGCCTGCTTACCTAAACGCCATCGCAGGTCGCGGAGTTCACGTCGTAACAGTCAACGACTACCTTGCCGGTTACCAGTCCGAACTGATGAGCCGAGTCTTTAGAGCACTGGGTATGACAACCGGATGCATTCTTTCCGGTCAAGATCCAACCGAGCGTCGCCAGCAGTATCTTGCGGACATCACCTATGGAACCAACAACGAGTTTGGTTTTGACTACCTGCGCGATAACATGGCGTGGCAAAAATCTGACTTGGTCCAGCGCGGACACTTCTTCGCCATCGTCGATGAGGTCGACTCGATTCTTATCGATGAGGCCAGAACCCCTCTGATTATTTCCGGTCCATCCTCCGGCGAAGCTAACCGCTGGTTCAACGAGTTCTCAAAAATCGCTGAGCGTTTGCAGCCGGTAGTCGATTACGAAGTTGACGAGAAAAAGCGCACCGTTGGAATCTTGGAGCCAGGTATCCAGAAGGTCGAAGATTACCTAGGGATTGAAAACCTCTACGAATCAACCAACACACCGCTGATTTCTTTTTTGAACAACTCCATTAGAGCTAAGGCCCTGTTCAAAAAAGACAAGGACTACGTCGTTATCAAGGGTGAGGTGCTGATTGTTGACGAGCACACCGGCCGTATTCTTTCGGGCCGCAGATACAACGAGGGTATTCACCAGGCCATTGAGGCCAAGGAAGGCGTTGAGGTTAAGGCTGAAAACCAGACCCTTGCAACGGTGACGCTTCAGAACTTCTTTAGGTTGTATACCAAGCTTGCCGGTATGACCGGTACCGCAGAGACCGAAGCTGCCGAGTTTATGGCCACCTACAAGCTCGGGGTTATTCCAATTCCGACAAATAAGCCGATGATTCGTCTCGACCAGTCAGACCTGATCTATAAAAACGAAGAGGTCAAATTCAACATGGTGGTGGAAGACATTGTTGGCCGTCACGCCAAGGGGCAGCCAGTACTGGTTGGAACCACCAGCGTAGAAAAGAGCGAATACCTTTCGGTATTGCTTGCCAAGCGCGGTATTCGCCACGAGGTTCTGAACGCCAAGAACAACGCCCGTGAGGCATCGATCATTGCCATGGCTGGACGCTTTGGCTCGGTAACGGTGGCCACCAACATGGCAGGTCGTGGAACAGACATTATGCTCGGTGGCAACGCCGAGTTCCTAACCGTTGAGGCTCTGAGCTCGAAAGGCCTAAACTCCGAGGAAAACCCAGAGCAGTACGAAGCCACCTGGGCCACCGAGTTTGAACGCATCAAGCAAGAAGTTGCCGTTGAGGCCGAGAAGGTTTTGTCGGTCGGTGGTTTATACGTTCTTGGAACCGAGCGTCACGAATCCAGACGTATCGATAACCAGCTTCGTGGTCGTGCCGGTCGTCAGGGTGACGTCGGTGAATCAAGGTTCTACCTTTCTTTGACCGATGACCTAATGCGCCTATTCAACTCCGGTGCCGCCTCGGCACTGATGAACCGCTCGAGTGTTCCAGACGACACCGCTATTGAATCCAAGGTGGTTTCTCGCGCAATCGCAAGTGCTCAGTCACAAGTCGAAGGTCGGAACGCAGAAATCAGAAAGAACGTTTTGAAGTATGACGACGTTTTGAACCGCCAGCGTGAGGCGATCTACGGAGACCGTCGTCATATCCTAGAAGGCGATGACATCAAGTCCCGAGTCGACACCTTCTTAGAAGAAACTGTGAAGTATTTGACCAGCTCAGCCCTAGCCACCAAGGAAGATACCGATGCGGCGCTGCAGGGGTTGTGGACTGAGCTTCGCGCCATCTACCCAATCTCAATCGAGATCGACGAGGTCCTTGCCGAGGCCGGAAGTAGATCAAAACTAACTTCAGAGTTTTTGGCCAAGGAAATAATCAGCGATGCCAAGATTCAGTACGGCCGCAGAACCGAATCCCTAGGCGAGGAGGCAATGCGCGAACTAGAAAGACGCGTTGTGCTCTCGGTAATCGACCGCAAGTGGCGAGACCACCTTTACGAGATGGACTACCTCAAGGAAGGAATCGGCCTTCGCGCCATGGCTCAGCGCGATCCTTTGGTTGAGTACCAGCGCGAGGGTTTTGACATGTTCCAGCAGATGATGGGCGCCATTCGCGAAGAGTCCGTGACTTACCTATTCAACGTTGAAGTGACACTGAACGAGTCACCGGTTGATCAGATCAGACCTCAGGGAAACCTCACCTACAGTTCTCCCGGGGCACCCGCTGAAGACGCGAAGCCGGTTGTGAACCAGGCTCCGGTCAACAGGGCTGCTGCCAGGAAGCAAGAGGCTGCCAATCGCAAGAAGGCCGGCAAGTCAGCGAAGCCCGAAAAGGGAAGCTCTTTCTTCAAGGGTTAGAGAAACCCGATGTTGGTAGCTCGCCAGCTACCGTTTTGGCCTTCCAAACGGATTGTTATCGCCTTGGCTCGCTGTCGATTGGATAGTAAAACCACCGACTCGATAACGTTCTCGGCTGGAGACTGATAACTGACCTTTAGAACATCGGTTGGCTGAACTACGTTTTGTTTTCTGTCACGAAGTCGAGCTTGAGCCCTGGCGGCTGATCTGGTTCTGAGAGATTCAAAGACGTGTTCGTTTAGAACCTTCGATAACTGATCCACTGGGCGAGTGCCCAGGATAACCTCATTGATTGCTGTGGCAATGCGTCCGAGGTAAACGGTTGGATTCTCAAGGGGAGGGGTTTTGGGCAACTCCGGACCAAATTCCAGGTGTTTTTGATTTTCATATTCTTGCGAGAAAACTGTGCTTTCGATCTTTATGTCCGGCTTGCGCATGGTTCCTCTTTCTATTTAGGTTCCCCAAGTGAGGTTTTTTGAGGATAGACCTTCGTGATACCGAATAGAAATCGAAGCAATTAGTTGTGAATAACTTTTTTGTATCAACCGAGGTGACCCCAAAATATCCTGATGAAACCAATAACTATCTTGGAATTACACAAATATTCAGGCTACGCCTCAGGGTTATATTTTTTACCCTCAACCGTCAACACTCTTCGAGTGCAGCTACCGGACGGTAGCACTAGAGAAATAATTCACCCAAAACTCAGTCGAGACTTTGTCTCAGGGATTCTCGAAGACTCAAAGACCAATGGCTATTTTCGAAGAAGTTCAATCAGAAGTGTTGAGTTTCTAACCGACGATAGAAATGATCTTCCCGAGCTTAGCTTTACGAGGAAGGCGGTTGGCGAGCAACTACTGGAGCTTGAAATGCCAGCCCGGTTTAGGATTTCGTATCGCGACGGCGGGGCCACTCAGAAAGTCGTGGTGGTTGGAATCTATCGAGGCTTTCTAGTAACGGACTATTACCTAAACCCCGCTATACCGCTTGCGGCTCTAAGTTCAATCGAGGTCGAGTGTGTATAACTTTGTTGACCCTAAGTCAGAAATCGCAATACTTTGAACCAAAGAAATCTGGGAGGTTGAAATGTTACGCGCATTGGGCAGAGTGGGTGCCAAACCCACACGATTGGTTTTATCTGGAGTTCTAATAACCTGCTCGATACTCGGAGCTTGGTGGCTGATTGAAAGCTCAAAGGCAACCGAGAGCTATTTGGTCACCAAGCAAAATCTTTCAACTGGAAGTCCGCTCCAAGAATCAAGCCTTGAAACCTTAGAGCTTGCAATGTTTGGCATTGGAGACAACTATCTGAAAGTGGGCGAAATTCCAACCGGCTCCTACCTATCCCGCTCTATCTCGAAAGGCGAGGCAATACCCAGGTCCGCTGTCACCACCCAAGAGCTCGACGATTGGTCAAATATTGTTATCACTCCCTCGGTTGAGCTAAGTAGCTCGATTGGGCCCGGCAGCAAGGTATTGGTTTGGGCTTCCCCGGCACTTGACTACCAAAGCTTTGGGGAGCCGGGGATAGCCGCAGTCGATGTCGAAGTGGTTGAGATTCGAGAGCCTAAGGGAAATTTTGCACAAGCCCAAAACTCAGTAGAGCTTCGAGTTCCAATTGATGCCTTGCAATCACTGCTTAGATCAATTTCCAACGGTGACGCTATAGCGCTCACCGCTACTGGCCAAACTCTGGGTCAATAGATGCTTCCAATCATTCCAAGGTCAATTCTTGGTCGAGTGGCTCAAAAATCCCAGGCTGGCCCGATCGTTATCGCAGTATCTAGTCCGCACGGCTCACAAGGCAAAACCACGGTCGCGATAAACCTGGCATTAGAACTAGCCTCCGAGCGGGCCAGGGTCTTGTTGATTGATGGTGACCTAGCGGCCAGTTCAATCCCAAACCACTTTTTGCTTTCAGACCTACCGGCTGGTTTACCGGGAGCTATTCGGGTCGCCAACCAAAACCGCTTCGACATAGATCAACTGGAGAGATTAACTCTTCCCCTTGCAAAATCCACTCTGGTTATCATGCCGGGGTTTTCTGGGCCGGCAGAATCAGAAATTTCCTCTCAAGCTGTGGAGCGGATTCTGGAGACCGCGAAGGCAAGCTTTGACTACACCGTAATTGATCTGGGAAGTATTGGCTTAGCTGCGCCGACGCTAGTTGCGGAGCAATTTACCCAGACCGTGTTTGGAATGGCGGATAAGAAGCTAATTGTTTGCCTGGCTGATCCGATTGGAATCTTTCGGTTTCTAGCTACCGAGCAAAAAGTTTTAGAACTTGCCAGTGATTCACTACTTTTGATGAATCGGGTTCGGAACTCGGTTATCCCAGCGGCTAAGCGCGAAATTGCAATAACCCTTCAGCGGCTTAGTCAATTTGAGGTAGCTTGCTACCTCCCCGATGATCCGCAACAAATTGATCAAGCCATCAGAACCGGGGTGCCAGCGGTCTCGCTTTCCAGGTCGGGGTTATTCCGTCAGGCCATGACTGGCTTTGTTAGAGCTGAGATTCTAGGGAGCAAGGGGCAACTCGATTCACGGGTAGCTAAACTTGGCTAGGTGTCGACCCTTTCAGAGCTAATCGCCAAACACGGTGAGTCCAATAAAGCCAATACCGAGTGGCTGACTCTGTTGCTTTCGGAGTGGCAGCTGGCTGCTGACTTGCTATTTGCAGATCTTGTGCTTTGGATTCCAGCCAAAGAGGGCGAGTTTGTTGCCGTTGGTCACGCCAGGCCATCTAGTGCTGCGACAGTTTTCTTTCGAGACATCACCGGTGAGGCAATCAGAAAAGAGTGGCTGCAGCTTGCCAGACAATCTTTCCAAGACGGTGAAATAGCAGCCCTGAAATCCTCTGACAACGTGAGCGGTCTTCCAACCAGACTAAGTGCTATTCCGGTCAGGGGACCGGCTAACCCAGAGGGTAAGAAGCCACCGATTGCGCTCATCACGAGGCACCAAAACCTTTCAGATAACCGAACTCCAAATAAGCTCCAGATCAACTACGTGAATTGTGGGAATGAGCTTTTGGAAATGATTTCAGAAGGCAGCTTCCCAGATTTTTCAACTCCCACCGGTCCAAGGCGCGGAGCGCCAAGAGCGAACGATGGATTACTAAGGCTTGATGTGGACGGGGTTGTTACATTCGCTAGCCCCAACGGTCTTTCGGCATTTAATCGACTTGGAATTTCAGGCGAGCTCGAGGGTAAGTCACTGGCGGAGGCAGCCACCAAGATTGTAAAAAAACAGTCCACGGTTGATGAGTCATTACCTTTGGTGCTAACCGGCAAAGCCCCCTGGCGCGCAGACCTTGAGTCAACAAACCTGACTCTTTCGATTCGCGCAATTCCACTTTTGAAGGCAGGAGCTCGAACCGGCGCAATTGTTTTGTGTCGGGAGATAACCGAACTTAGGCGTCAGGAGCAGGAGCTACTCACTAAGGATGCAACCATTCGGGAGATTCACCATCGGGTGAAAAACAATCTCCAAACGGTGGCATCTTTGATGCGCATTCAAACCAGAAGAACCAAAAGCCCCGAGGCTAAGGATGCTCTCGAGCAAGCCATTCGGAGAGTGTCATCAATTGCCCTAGTGCATAACACCTTGGCCGAGGGTTTTTCCGACGAGGTTAACTTCGATGACGTTTTTGCAAGCAGCATGAAGCTAGTTAAAGAACTAGCCTCGGGAGATTCCAAGAACGTGAAACTTGTAATTGAGGGAAAGTTTGGAAAGCTCGACAGTCAAATAGCAACGCCTTTGGCCGTGACGCTAACCGAGCTTGTCACCAACGCGGCAACCCACGGGCTCGGTGCTCACGGTGGTGTCATTGCCATCAGCACCAAGAAAACTGCCAAGCAGCTTTCGATTGAGGTTGAAGATAACGGAGTAGGGCTTGCAAAAGACTCGGTTGGAACCGGTCTTGGAACTCAGATCATTAAGACCCTGATTGAGGGCGAACTTCGAGGCAAAATCACCTGGTTTTCACCCAAAGAGGGCGGAACCAAGGTTGCCATATCGATACCTTTATAAAGCCAGTTTGGGCATCATGATGCCCAAAAATTGCTGTTAGCTAGCTCTGCGAGCCCTGGCGTACTTGCGCTTTAGCGACTTACGCTCGTCTTCACTCAGGCCACCCCAAACTCCGGTGTCCTGGTTTTCCTTGATTGCATACTCTAAGCACTGGCTGGTCACATTGCACTCGCGGCAAACTGCTTTTGCTTGCTCGATCTGGTCAACCGCAGGACCGGTGTTTCCAACCGGGAAAAACAGTTCTGGGTCTTCGTTGAGGCAACGGGCCTGATTTAGCCACTGCATATCCATATGCTTTTATCCTTATTCTCGGCCCCTTGAGGGCCAATACGACGGGCAATACGAAACTTCACGCTGGTTTGTGAAGAACGAAAATTGTGACTTACGCTTGAAGCGCCACACACGTTCTACTCATAATCGTTCCATACTGGGGACGGTTTGTAAATACCCAAGTTTGTAAGGACCCCCTTGAAACCCTTTAGTTCAGCCCATCCCTTGGTCCAGCTGGTGGCAATCCTGCTACTTATTGAGGCCCTCGCAGTGGCCTGGATATTCTTTGCACTTTCACTTGAATTACTCAGTGGAAATGTGATAAACGTTTTTGCCGAAATTTTCCTTATTGTTTTAGCTTTCGGGGCGACCGCTTGGGTGCTTTTTTTCATGCGCGGATTGCTAAGGAAAAAACGCTGGGCCCGAAGCGCAGCATTTTTCTGGCAATTACTTCAGGCAGTCACTGGGGCTGGCGCTCTTGCCGAAACCGGCAGCAATCAGTTGATTGGGGCGCTGTTGGTTATTCTCGCGGGTGCTGTTGTGTTGCTGCTTTTCAACAAGACGGTGGTTTTTGAAACTAACGAGGAAAACGAGAACTAGATTCCCAGCTGCTTGCGCAGGGCATCGACGTGACCAGTTGCCTTGACGTTGTAAAGGGCAAGCTCAAGCTTTCCTTTTTCATCCACCACGAAAGTTGAACGAAGCACACCCTCGTAGCTTCTTCCATACATGCTCTTGGTGCCGTAGGCGCCGTATTTCTTGTGTACCGCCAGGTCCTCATCGGCCAATAGAGCAAACTTTAGTTTGTGGGCAACTTGGAACTTTGCCATCTTGGCTTGGTTGTCTGGGGAGACGCCCAAAACTTCGTAACCTGCCTTGTTTAGAGCCTTGAGGTTTGAGTTAAAGTCCTCGGCTTCCTTGGTGCAACCCGGGGTCAAAGCTGCCGGGAAGAAATAGACGATTACCTTCTGGCCCTTGAAGCCCGAGAGCTTTACCTTTTTACCGTCGTGGTTGACCAGGGTGAAATCTGGAGCCTTGTCACCGGTGTCTAGTCTTTTTAGCTCTGCCATCTCATCTCCATCGGAATCAAAGTTTATTTCGCGGTATTTTCAGTCTAAACCAGCTTTTTGTGGGAGGTTAAGCTGCCCAAATACCTTGTCTATGCTTGAAACTATGCTGAAGCGCCTGGTCGAGATTTCTCGTCCCGTTCTATGGGTAAACACCATCGGAACAACCGTCATGGCCATGTGGCTGGGCGGAGACCTCTGGCGCTGGGACATCATCCCGTTCCTAATCTGGGTGACTTTCCCTTTCAACTTGCTGATCTACGGCATCAACGACATCTTCGATCAGGAAACTGACAACATCAACGCCCGAAAAGGCGGCATGGAAGGTGCCAAGATAAGCCCCTCCGAGGTAAAGCCAATTTTCATTGGCGTAGCCCTAACCAACATTCCGTTCTTGATTTACTTTGCCTTCACCGTGCCGCTAGCGGCAATGGGTTGGATCCTGGCCTATGCACTTTTTTTCTACTTTTACTCCTCACCGCCATTTAGATTCAAGGCAAGGCCCGTTTGGGACTCGGTTTCAAACACCGACTATGCCTTCCCGTTGGTGTTTATCCCGCTGGCCTTTAGCAACGAACCGGTTTGGTTCGCAGCTATCGGCTTGATGATATGGTCGATGGCCAAGCACACCTTCGATGCCGTGCAGGACATCCCACAAGATAGCTTCGTAGGAATTAAGACAACTGCCGTCTGGCTTGGGGTTAAGGGAAGTGCTTACTGGGTCGGTATTTTCTGGCTGATCTCAACTGTGTTGTTTGGCTTAGTGAATATCCCGGTTGCGATAGTTAACTTCTTGATCGCTGGCTATCTGACTTACTCAATCTTTAGAAACCCGGTTCCCGAAACTGGCCGTAAGCTCTACCGGCTCTCTATCTTCTTCCCATACCTAGCCGGAGCGGTAGCCGGTGTTCAGCTAGTTTCTGCAATGGTTCTAGGTCTTTATCCGTGAAGTCAAAATCCATAATCGTTCTAGGCGCCGGCATCTCGGGTCTTGCAACAGCAGCACTGTTGGCTAAAGCCGGCAACCAAGTCACGGTGATAGAAGGATCTAGCTGGATCGGTGGCAAGAGCAAAAGAATAATCGTTGACGGCCAGCGCATGGACACCGGTCCCGCCCTGGTTACTTTCCCCGGAGTCTGGCAGGAATTTATTCGTCGCTACGATTTACTTGGAAACCAAGACAAAAAAGCAATCGAGATAGCACCAATAACCTTTGAACCGCTTGCCGAGGTAGGCGAGTACTTCTATAAGGGCGATAAGTGCCTGCTGCCCGTTGAGCAAGGCAATAAGTGGCACGAGCCTTGGGCAAGGTTCGAAAAGATCCACGGCAAGCTCGATCAAGAAATCACGACGCTTCTTACCAACACCTCCATGAGCCCCAAGGCTGTGCCGGCGGTAAGCAAATTGGTTTCAAACTACGGAATACGCCTAACTACCAAGAGCTACCTGGATGGACTGAAGTGGCTACCCGAGGGGCTAAAAGAAGTTATCTCAATCCATACTTTGAACGCAGGCGTTGCCCCCGAGAGCACACTTGCACTATTTGCAACCATGCCGGCGGTTATGGCTAGCCAAAAGGTCCTAGTTCCAGTTGGTGGAGTCAACGAGATTCCGTTGACACTTGAAAAGCTAGCCCGCCATGCCGGTGTGGAAATAGTGATGGGCGAGAAGGCAATAGCCATCTCCAAAAACAAAGTAAAGACCGAATCTCGCGAATACCAGGCGGAGATCATTATCTCGAGCCTGGATGCCAAAGTCACCGACCGACTGCTTGGAAAATCAACCAACGAGTCAGGCCGCAAGATGTCTTGCTCGGGGGTTGCCATATACGCCGTGTTAGATCAGGACTTGCCTGCCGGAACCAAGACCCACTCGGTGATTATGCCTGATGACCCAGGCGCTTTGCATAAAGCTCTTGGGGACAAGAAAGTTCCCAAAGAGTCGATGGTTTTTGTGAATTATTACCAGGCTGGGCATATCTACCCAAACAGCAAATCAACAGTTGCCGTATTGATTACAGCTCCAGCTGACGGAAAGCACTACGGCATCGATAGTGAGTTCGCGAAGGCCGAGCTTGAAAGAGTGTCAAAGGTCATGGGATTACCGAAAAATATCAAAGAGTACTTCAGTTCCTTTGAGGTTTTAGATCCTGAGTACTTCTCCGGTTGGGGAGCAACCGGTGGAGCACTCTACGGTGAAGCTAGAAAGATTTGGCAGTCGGGACCGCTTCACACCCCGAAGCATTCGTCGATTGTTCGCCCTTGGCTCTGGCGAGTTGGAGCTTCCACACACCCAGGCGGTGGCATTCCAGCTGTTCTTGGTGGCAGTTTGATTGCCACCGAAAAGCTCCTTCGACGCCTAGGCGTCTAGTTTGGTTGGGCTTAGCCCAAGTGGTATTCTTTAGAGCTGTTGCTCTATAGAGCAACAAATGCACCTCTAGCTCAATCGGCAGAGCAACTGACTCTTAATCAGTGGGTTCCGGGTTCAAGTCCCGGGGGGTGCACTGAAAATCCAGTTTCTTCTCACGAGAGCTGGATTTTCTTCA
>CAMCXL010000003.1 GCA_945883505.1 Rhodoluna limnophila | reverse complement strand
GGGCAGATTGCTCACGTGTTACTCACCCGTTCGCCACTAATCCACTGGAGCAAGCTCCAGCTTCATCGTTCGACTTGCATGTGTTAAGCACGCCGCCAGCGTTCGTCCTGAGCCAGGATCAAACTCTCCGTAAAAGTTAAGTAGCTTTTCGGACCCTAAGGCCCTCAAGCAAACTAGAACGAATGCCCCGGAAAATGGGGCAATCAATTTGATCTGACTAAATCAGATTGTCTGACAATCTGTCTAATCCAATTGTTACTCTTGTCTTCATTTGGCAAGCCAAATAAAGCCAAGATGTTATTGGCATCGACATTGTGCACGCTGTTGAGTTCTCAAGGATCGGACGCATCTGGGAATTGATTTTTAGGTCAATCTCTAGAGCTACTTTTCCAAAGTCGCCGAGTCAAAAAATCGCAAGAAGCCTAGGCTTCTTGCTACATATTGAAGAGGCGGACTTTCAATCTTAGGCGCGAAATTCCAGGCCTGCAAGGCCTGGTTTTTCACGGAGATTGGCTGCACTTGAGCCGGATTTCTAAGCAGAATCCCAAGCTTTGGTCAGCTTCATAAGAGTACGCTGTTGCCGCCTGCTATGTCAAATCAAACCGGCCATTTTTGGCCCTTTTTTTGAGAGATAAACCTAAGAAAGGTAGATCGCAGCCAGGGTCTTTTTGCCCCGTCGAAGCACCGCACAATTTCCGGCCAAAACCTGATCAAATAAAGCTCCCTCATCGGTGATCTTCTCGTTGTTCAGGTAGACCCCACCCTCCTTGATGGCCCGCCTAGCGGCGGAAACGCTAGCCTCTAGGCCGGTATCCACCAAAAGCTGGGCAATCGAAGCTCCTTTGGCGGACTTGACACTTGGAAGCTCCGATAGAGACGAGAGCAGATCAGCCTCGCCAAGTTCCGAAAGTTCAGCCTGCCCGAACAGTGCCTTGGAGGCCTGAATGGCACCCTGGGCTGCCTCGGGTGAATGAACCAAGCTCGTCACCTCTAGGGCCAGGGCTCGCTGAGCCTCACGAAGCTGAGGTTCGGACCTAACCTTTTCGGCCAGGGCTTCAATATCAGACTTGGACAAAAATGTGAATACTTTTAGACGGTCAATCACGTCGGCGTCTTCAACGTTCAACCAGAACTGATAGAACGCGTAAGGGCTGGTGTGCTCGGCATCTAGCCAAACCGCGTTACCTTCTGATTTTCCAAACTTTTTTCCATCCGAGTTCGTAATCAACGGAGTCGCCATTAAGTGAACGCTTTTAGCCTCAACCTTGTGAATCAAGTCCGAACCCGAGGTTAGATTTCCCCACTGGTCCGAGCCTCCCAGCTGAAGTGTGCAGTTGTGTCTTCTGTAAAGCTCTAAGAAGTCGTAGCCCTGAAGGATCTGGTAGCTGAACTCGGTATAGCTAATGCCGTGCTCGGAATTTAGCCTTGCGCTAACGGCTTCTTTCGCAAGCATCTTTCCAACCCGAAAGTTCTTGCCAATTTCACGCAGGAAATCGATAGCGCTTAGAGATTCCGTCCAATCCAGGTTGTTTACAAGCATTGCTGGATTCTTTCCTGAAAAATCTAAGAACTTGGAGGCCTGCTTTGATAGCTTCTCGACCCACTCGGCAACAGTTTCCTTGGTGTTTAGCTGACGCTCCGCAGTAGGACGAGGGTCCCCCACCAATCCGGTCGACCCACCAATCAAAACAATTGGCTGATGTCCTGCAAGTTGCAGCCTTCGCATAACAAGAAGCTGAACCAGGTTTCCAAGGTGCAGGCTCGGCGCGGTCGGGTCAAAGCCAATATAAAAAGTTAGCTTGCCTGAATTTAGTGCCTTGGCTAATTCCGCTTCATCGGTTGAGATTGCAATCAGCCCGCGCCACTTAAGCTCTTCCCAAAATGCGGGAAAGGAGCTGTCGTTGGACTGATTAGCTAAAGACATTATTTTGCTACCCAGCTCTTTCGAAGTTCGCTGATTTGTTCTAGAACTCTTGGAAGCGATGTGCCCCCGACACCGGAGCGTGACTTGATGGAACCGGAAACTGAAAGCACATCTCTAACCTCGGGGGTTAGTAGCTTAGAAATTTTTGCCATCTGAGCATCCGGCACCTCGTGAAGACCAAGTGAGTTCTCCTCGCAATAGGCGACAAGTCTTCCAGTTATCTCGTGAGCTTCACGAAATGGCACCTGCTGTTTAACTAACCACTCGGCAACATCGGTTGCCAGTGAGAAACCAGCTGGAGCAAGACGCTCCAGCCTGTCCAAATCAAACTTCATGGTTTGCACCATGCCTGAAAAAGCCGGAAGTAAAACCTTGAGTGTGTCGATGGAATCAAACACCGGCTCTTTGTCTTCTTGAAGATCGCGGTTATAGGCAAGTGGTAATCCTTTTAGTGTTGCCAGTAGTCCCGTTAGGTTTCCAATCAGCCGTCCTGATTTACCGCGGGCTAGTTCTGCAACATCTGGGTTTTTCTTCTGTGGCATAATCGAGGACCCAGTGGAGAAAGCATCGTCAAGTTTGATGTATCCAAATTCGGTGGTTGCCCAGATGATAATTTCCTCGGCGAAGCGCGAAAGATTAATGCCAATCAGGCTCATGATGAATGTGAACTCAGCAACAACGTCCCTGGCCGAAGTTCCATCCATTGAGTTCTGCGTGGTGCCAGCAAAACCCAACTCGTTTGCCACCAAGACTGGATCTAATCCAAGACTCGAACCAGCCAGTGCTCCAGCCCCATAGGGAGAAAGATTAGCCCTTACTCTCCAGTCCCTAAGTCTTTCCAAATCTCTAACCAGTGGCCAGGCGTGCGCCAGAAGGTGATGAGAAAGAAGCACCGGCTGAGCGTGCTGCATGTGAGTTCTTCCAGGAATAGCAGAACCAAGGTGCTCTTCGGCGCGATCGGTGAGAACTGAAATCAGTTCACGAACCAAAGTGTCGATGTCATCGGCCTGATCCATAAGGTAGGAGCGAATCAAGGTTGCAATCTGATCGTTTCTTGATCTGCCGGCCCGAAGTTTGCCACCTAGCTCAGCCCCGGCAATCTCGATAATCCCGCGCTCAAGAGCTGAGTGAACATCCTCGTCTTGTTCTTTGGGGGCGAAGCTTCCGGCCTGGACACGCTCGAGCAACTGGTTCAATACTTTGGTCAGGCGCTCGGCTTCGTCGTTAGTTAGGTAGCCTGCGGTAAACAAAGCTTTCAGATGAGCCTTGGATCCTGCGATGTCGTACTGGGCGAGGCGCCAATCAAAATGAGTTGACTTACTTAGAGCCAGGAGCGCAGCTGCGCTGTCAGCTTCAAACCTGCCGCCCCAGAGCGATCCCGGCTTTGACTCACTTGCCATGTGAACGCTTTGCTGAAATCTTGCTCGGAAGAGCCCAGAGCTCAATGAATCCCTTGGCTAGCGAGGAATCAAAACTGTCCCCGGTGTCATAGGTAGCCAAGTTAAAGTCATAGAGGCTCTGCTCGGACCTTCTGCCCGTGACTACCGCTCTACCGCCACGAAGCTTGAGGCGAATTTCTCCCGAGACGTAGTGTTGAGTGTGATCGATGAACACATCTAGCGAGCGCTTGAGATCAGAAAACCATAGTCCCTCGTAGACCATGGTCGCCCACTTATCTTCGATACCTTTCTTGAATCGGTTAACATCGCGCTCGAGGGTTAGGTTTTCAAGCTCCTCGTGAGCCTGAATCAGAGCGATTCCGGCCGGGGCCTCATATATTTCACGGGATTTGATGCCAACCAGACGATCCTCGACCAGGTCGATTCGACCGATTCCGTGAAAACCCGCAAGCTCATTCATCTTCTTGACCATGTCGATGGCGCTGTATGAAACTCCGTCAATCGCAACTGGGATGCCTTGATCAAACTTGATGATAACTTCGGTTGGCTCGCGCAGCACATCTGGATCCTGAGTGTAGGTATAAAGGTCTTCAATTGGAGCATTCCAAGGGTCTTCTAGGAAACCGGTTTCAACGGCGCGTCCCCAAACGTTCTGGTCTACCGAGTAAGGGCTCTTCTTGGACTGGGCAATAGGTAAGTTGTGCTCTGCCGCGTACTCAATTGCCTTATCGCGAGTCAAAGCCAGGTCACGAATCGGAGCAATCGAAGTAAGTTCTGGAGAGATCGCTGCGACTGAGGCTTCAAAGCGAACCTGGTCGTTACCTTTACCTGTGCAACCGTGAGCCACGGTGTCAGCACCTAGCTCTTTGGCTGTTTTGGCAAGATATTTAGCAATCAGTGGCCGAGATAGTGCAGAAACTAATGGGTAGCGCTTCTGATACAGAGCGTTGGCCTTGAGTGCAGGCATGATGTAGTCATCGGCAAACTCCGCCTGGGCGTCAATAACCACAGATTCAACAGCTCCGCAGTCAAGGGCACGCTGCCTGATGACCTCCATGTCCTCGCCACCCTGGCCAACATCAATGGCCATCGCAACTACCTCTTTACCGGTGGCGTCTTTAAGCCAGCCGATACCAACTGAGGTGTCAAGACCACCGGAATATGCCAGAACAACGCGCTGGGCCATTTTTCTCCTACTTTGTCAAAACCTAACCCGGAAAACCTCGGGAATAGTTCAATCTTAGGCTTTGGAGCGCTCGGCCAACCAAACCATGAGCGCCTTTTGAGCATGCAGCCGGTTCTCTGCCTGATCCCACACAACCGACTGGGGGCCATCTAGCACCTCAGCCGAAATCTCATAGCCACGATAGGCAGGTAGGCAGTGAAGCACGATTGCCTCAGGCCTAGCGATGCTCATCAACTCTGAATCCAGGGTGAACCCGGCGAATTCCTTAACCTTTTGTGCCTTCTCGGCCTCCTGCCCCATCGAAATCCAGGTATCGGTTGCAACAACGTCGCTATCAACTAGGGCGAGCTTGGGATCGGTATAGATATCGATTGAACCGCCGGTCTGAAGAGCAATTTCCTCGGCCTTGCGGTAAACCTTTTGGTTCGGCTGATAGCCGGCTGGGCCCGCCACTCTAACTTTCATACCCGCTGTGACACCAGCGAGCATATAGGAATGGCACATATTATTTGAGGCATCGCCAAGATACGCCAGCACCTTGCCAGAAGGATCGCCGATCTTTTCTCGAATCGTCATCAAGTCAGCAAGCAGTTGGCAGGGGTGAAACTCATCGCTCAGACTGTTGATTACCGGAACCCTAGAATTAGCAGCCATTTCCTCCAAGCCAGACTGCGCAAAAGTTCGCCACACAATAGCTGCAACCTGGCGCTCCAAGACCTTTGCGGTATCTGCAACCGACTCTTTGCCGCCCAACTGGCTCGTTCCCGAATCCATAATCAACGGAACTCCCCCAAGGTCGGAAACGCCAACCGCAAAAGAAACCCTGGTTCTGGTGGATGTTTTATCAAAAATCAAAGCAACTGTTTTGGGACCTGCAAAAACCTGGGAAGAGTAGGGGTCCTTTTTTAGTTGCGCGGCAAGCTCTAATACCTCGGCTTGCTCTTTGGGTGAAAGGTCATCGTCGCGCAAGAAGTGACGGGTCATGACATTTTCTCCTTCTCGCCCAAGTTCCTAAGGTAGCACCAGTGTGCCAACACCGCTGGAGGTGAAGATCTCAAGCAAGATACTGTGCGGGGTGCGTCCGTCGATGATGTGAGCCCTTGGCACTCCTCCAGCCAGAGCGTTTAGGCAAGCCTGCATCTTTGGAATCATTCCAGATTCCAACTGAGGCAACAATTCTGTTAGCTCGGGAACTCTGATCTCTGAAATTAGCGAATCCTTATTCGGCCAATTGCTGTACAGGCCAGCAACATCGGTAAGTAGCAGTAGCTTCTCAGCCCCAAGCGCAACCGCCAGGGAGGCAGCGGCCAGATCGGCATTGACATTAAGTAGTTGGCCATCTGCTTGTGGTGCCACAGTAGAAATAATTGGAACCACGCCAGTTGCTAGCGCTTCAAGCACCACGCGCGGGTTAACCTGACTAACCTCACCAACTAGACCAACATCCAACGGCTTTCCAGCCTGATCAACCGTAGTTTTCTCGGCCCTAAACAAACTTGAGTCTTCGCCGGAAAGCACGACTGCTTTGGCACCGGCTTCCTGAACCAAATTGGCAAGCCCCGCAGAAATTTGATTGCGAAGCACGTCCCTAACTACCTCTATGACTTCGGGAGTTGTAACCCTAAGACCGCTTCTGAATTCTGTTTCGATGCCCAACTCCGCAAGTCGAGCGGTGATTTGAGGTCCACCTCCATGAACCACAACCGGCTTAATTCCAACAAAGCGAAGGTATGCCATATCCTCTGCAAAGGCTTTGGATAGCTGCTCGTCAACCATCGCGTTGCCGCCGAATTTAATAACCACCACTTTGCCGTGAAAATCCTGCAACCAAGGCAGTGACTCAATAAGGGTCTCGGCTTTTATGCGCGCAAGCGCTGCATCCTGTATCTGGTTTTTACTCATCAGCTGGAGTACTCACTGTTCTCGATTACGTACTCCTTGGTCAGGTCATTGGTCAAAATGGTTGCCGCCGAAGTTCCAGCGTTCAAACCCACCCTAATTACTACCTCGCGCTTAGAAAGATCAACTCTAGAACGATCTTGATCGGGACCACCCTTTGTAGAAACCCGAACCCCATTTATTTCAACGTCTATGTCGTAAGGGTCAAACTTCGCGCCGGTAGTTCCAATCGCCGCCAGGATTCTTCCCCAGTTTGGATCGTTTCCGTAGATCGCAGTCTTGAACAAGTTATTTCTTGCAATCGCCCGTCCAACTTCCAGAGCGTCGGCTTCGGACGAAGCTCCTTCAACCACAATGGCTATCTCATGGGAGGCGCCTTCGGCGTCTTTCATCAGCTGCCTAGCCAAATCCATGCAGACCTGATCTAGTGCTTCCTGAAACTTTATTGGGTCAGCCAAAACTCCACTTGAGCCCGAGCTCATCAGGATAACCGTGTCGTTGGTTGAGGTGCAGCCGTCTGAATCAAGCCGGTCAAAAGAAATGGCTGTGGCGGCTCGAAGATGGGCGTCTGCGTTTTTGATAACCGCATCGGTTGTTATTACAACCAGCATGGTTGCAAGAGCCGGAGCCAGCATTCCTGCGCCCTTGGCCATTCCCCCGATTCTCCAACCTTCAGCCGACTCGACGCTTGAAAGCTTAGGAACCGAGTCGGTTGTCATGATGGCCGCTGCTGAATCAGCACCCCCATCACTAGAAAGCTGGCCGCAGGCTGATTCAATCCCCGGGTAAAGCTTTGAGGTATCTAGCTGCACACCGATAAGACCGGTTGAGCAAACCAAAACGTCCTGAGCTGAGATCGAGAGCGCCTCGGCCACCAACTCGGCTGATTTGTGAGCGATTTGAAAACCTGCTGCCCCGGTGTAGCAGTTGGCGCCGCCGCTATTTAGAACAACTGCCCGTGCGGCACCGTCCTTGATAGCCTCCATAGACCAGAGGATGGGGTTTGCCTTGGCGCGGTTGCTGGTAAACACAGCGGCGGCAGTATCTGAGGGACCGGTATTTTGCACAACGGTCACATCAAGCTTGCCGCTGGATTTCAGACCAGATGCCACCGTCCCTGCCATAAATCCTTTTGCGAATGTCACACTCAAGATTTAGCTCCCTCCAGCCCGAGTGTTTCGCTGAACCCAAGAGCCAAATTCAACGACTGTATTGCACCGCCGGCAGTGCCCTTCACTAAATTATCGATTGCCGAAACAATCACTACCCGCCCCGCGTGCTCATCAATTGCCAAACCAATCACCGCATTGTTAGTCATGGCAACAGAACCGGTAGTTGGAAATTCACCCTCGGGAAGGACTTCAATGAAGGGCTCATCCCCATAGGCGTCGAGATAAACCTCGCGCAGTGAATCCGCAGTTAGTGATTTCGACGCCGTCGCAGTGTTCACCGCAAGAATGCCTCTAAACATTGGAACCAGGACGGGAGTAAATGAGACCGAAACTTCCTTACCAGCAGCAAGAGAAAGATTCTGCTCGATTTCGGGAGTGTGCCGGTGTATTCCTCCAACACCGTAGGCGTTTGAAGTGCCCTCGCCCTTTCCAAGCTCCAACGCCAGGTTTCTTCCCGCGCCGGATGTTCCAACCGAGAGCACTGAAACGATGTCGCTCGCTTCAATTAGTCCTGCCGTAAGGGCTGGGGCCAGAGCCAGAGTTATTGCCGTTACGTTACAACCTGGAACCGCAATTCGACTGACACTTCTTAGCCGACCACGCTGTTTGCCGCCCTCCGCCAAAGTAAGCTCCGGTAACCCATAGCTCCAAGTGCCGGCGTGCTCGGTCCCGTAAAACTTTTTCCAGGCCTTCGGGTCCTGAAGTCTGAAGTCCGCACCACAGTCCAAAACCAATTTGGTCTCGGTAAGCCAACTGGCAACCTCAGCGCTTTTGGTGTGCGGCATGGCAAGAAAAACAACATCGTGGCCCTGAAGGTTCCCAATTGTTGTTTCAACAAATTCCATACCTCGGTGAGAAAAATTCTCCGGATGAAGATCCGACACCTTCTGGCCAACATTGCTGATAGCCGAAACGGTCTTTAGTTCAAGTTCTGGGTGGTCTGCAATCAGGCGCATCAATTCCCCGCCAACGTAGCCGCTGGCTCCAGCGATTGCAACACTCAAGGCCATTTTTTATCTTCCTTTGCCTACGAGTTAGGAACGGATCTTCGCGTTAAATTTTTTCCTTGCAACTTCAACCCCGGCATCGCGAGCGTCACTGGCTTCGGCTTGAGTTAAAGTTCTATCCATTGCTCTAAAGCGCAGGGCAAAGGTGAGTGACTTGGTGCCCTCTGGAATATTTGCTCCGCGGTAGTCATCGGTGAGTGTGATCTCTTCAAGTAGATCGCCAGCCCCTTCTTTCACCGCAGTCAAGACCTCAGCTGCCGGTATTTCCTGGCCAACAACAAGAGACAGGTCTTGCGTTGCTGCCGGCAAGGTGCCAATTGGTTTGGCCATTACCGACTCGGGTGCCAAAGCAAATAGCTCATCGAGGTTTATCTCAAAAACCCCGACCGTTCTTGGTAAGTCGTTGAGCTTAGAAACTGATGGGTTCAGTTCCCCCACGAAACCAACCAGCTCACCATTGACCAATAGATCAGCAGATCTGCCAGGGTGAAAGCCTTTGGGCTTTGACTGCCGAAGTTCTAGTTCGACCCCAACTGCATGGCCCAGAACTCTGGCAGCCTGAAGTGCGTCTTCGACGCCGAAAGCAATTGCCTTTGAGCCGGGTTGAGCACCGAGCCTTTGACCTAAGAACAGTCCAGCTATGTGCTTTGGTTGGCTAGGAATTCCCGCTTCTAGTTGAAGAAGTTGTTCCTTGCTGGGTCTTGACTTGGTGTCTGGAAAAACCGGTGACTTATTAGGAGCTGACGCAAACACCGAGCCTTGCTCGACTAATGCTAAGTCAGTAAGTCCGCGAGAAAGATTCTTCCGTGCGGTCTCCATAAGCCCTGGAATCAAAGACATCCGAAGCTGGCCAGCTTCTTCCTGAATTGGATTGGCAAGAGCTACTGCCTTGGCAGCATCTGCAAACAAGTTGTTAGAGGAAGTGGAGACAAATGGGTAGCTTAGGACTTCGGTACTACCGGCTGCCGCTAGCGAATTTAGCGCTGTTCTGGTGAACTGCTGCTCGCGAGTAAGGCCAGCTCCTGGCGGTGCAACCGGAAGTCGCGAAGGAATCCTGTCGTAGCCAGTGATTCGAGCTATTTCCTCAACTAGGTCGGTCTTGTGAGTTAGATCCGGTCGCCAGCTTGGAGCCAGAACCATAACACCGCCCTCAACATTTGAAATCTCAGCCCCGATGTCGCCAAGCACCTTAGCTATTTCTTCGGTTTTGTAATCAACACCAATTAGAGAACTCGCGAAGTCAGTGGGTAAGAAAATCTCGGTAGCGGGATTGAAGTCTGCAAATGTCGCCCCGACCGATCCGGCAGCTCCCCCGGCGTGAACCTCAAGCAGCTGGATTACTCTGGCCGCCGCAATCTCACCAATGCGTGGGTCAACTCCGCGCTCATATCTTTTGGAAGCTTCAGAAAAAAGCTTGTGCCTTCTTGCCGAACGACCTACTGAAATACCGTCAAAGTGAGCAGCCTCAATCAAGACGCTGGTGGTTGAGTCTGATACCTCCGTTGATGAACCGCCCATAACTCCAGCCATACCAATTGGCCCGGATTCGTCGGTGATTAGTAGATCTTCTTCGTGGAGTTTTCGAACTTGACCGTCGAGTGTCTTTAGAGTCTCGCCCTTCGAGGCGCGACGAATTGTGAAGGAGCCCTTTACTTTGTCAAGGTCATATGCGTGCACCGGCTGACCGAGCTCCAGCATCACGTAGTTAGTGATGTCAACCGCAAGTGAGATAGATCGCATACCGGCAAGTTTTAGCCTCGCTCGCATCCAAGTGGGAGTTGGTTTGGTTGCGTCGATTCCGGTGACAGTGCGAAGAATAAAGCTTTGGGAAGTTTTCCTGTTCCGAATAGGCGACTGATCATTGATAGTCAACCCAAAACCTTCGGCGTGAATTGGGTGAACGTTGCCAGTTGGATCCCGGTAGTTTTTTCCAGTTGCGTGGGAGTACTCCCTCGCCACACCGCGAATCGACAGACAGTAGCCGCGGTCAGGCAAAACGTTAATCTCGGCAGCGCTGTCGGAGAGACCAAGTAGCTCTATGGCGTCGGCCCCTACCTTTGGGTCTAGGCCCATGAGCGCAAGCCGCAAGATTCCATCGTGATCATCGGAAAGGTTCAGCTCTTTTCCGGATGCGATCATGCCATCGCTGATGTGGCCATAAGTAGATCGCGCCGAGATGACAAAGTTTCCGGGCAGCACCGCGCCTGGAAGGCTAACAACCACCTTGTCCCCGACTTCGAAATTCGAAGCCCCGCAGACTATTCCGCGAACTGATTCGCCGCCGTCAGCTGCTTTCTCACCTTCGGGAGCTACTCGAACCTGACACCAGCGAATTGTCTTCCCGTTGTCCTGAGGTTCTGCGACAAACTCCAAGACTTGACCGACAACCAGTGGACCGGAGACGTCAAATGAATGCACCGCTTCCTCTTCGAAACCAACCCGCACCAAATCATCCATCACGGATTCAGGGGTTGCATCGGTTGGTAAATCGACGTACTCGCCAAGCCAGGAAAGTGGGATTCTCATCTACAGCACCATCCCGAACTGCTTGCTGAATCGAACATCGCCTTCAACCATGTCGCGCATGTCGGTGACTTCGTTTCTAAACATCAAGGTTCGCTCAATACCCATTCCGAAAGCGAAACCGGAATAAACCTCGGGATCAATGCCGCTTGCAATAAGAACGTTCGGGTTAACCATTCCGCAACCGCCCCACTCAACCCATCTAGCTCCTCCCTTGGCACCTGGGTGCCAAACGTCTAGCTCGGCGGATGGCTCAGTGAAGGGGAAAAACGATGGACGAAGACGAATCTTCGCTTCCTCGCCAAACATAATTTTTGCGAAGTGCTCAAGAGTTCCTCGAAGATCAGCCATGCTCAGGCCTTTGTCTATGGCAAGACCCTCAACCTGGTGAAACACCGGGGTATGAGTCGCATCCAGCTCATCGGTCCTAAACACTCTTCCCGGGCAAAGCACATAGATAGGTACCTCGCGATTTAGCATCGAGCGCACCTGAACTGGAGAAGTGTGAGTTCGAAGAACTAGCTTTTGCTCGGTTGGCTCAACAAAGAATGTGTCCTGCATGGCGCGGGCCGGATGATCTTCGTCAAAGTTCAAAGCATCAAAGTTGAACCACTCGCTCTCAACTTCTGGACCTTCAGCAATTTCCCAGCCCATCCCAACAAACACGTCGGAAATTCTCTCCTGCAGCAAGCTCAAGGGGTGACGTGCGCCCATTCTCGAAACTTGCGCTGAGGCAGTTATGTCGATGGCTTCTTTTTCTAAAAGCT
Organism: Rhodoluna limnophila; assembly: GCA_945883505.1. Taxonomy (GTDB): domain Bacteria; phylum Actinomycetota; class Actinomycetes; order Actinomycetales; family Microbacteriaceae; genus Rhodoluna; species Rhodoluna limnophila_B. The sequence continues at coordinate 132,720 of CAMCXL010000003.1, read as the reverse complement.
TGGCTTCTTCCTGAGCTGAAAGCTCAGCTTCTCTGGCTTCAAAGGCCTCGCTTACCTTGGCCCTTGCGCTACCAACAATCTTGCCGGCTTCAGCTTTTTGATCAGCCGGCAGTTTCCCAAGCCGGGCACTAAATGATGCCAAGGCCGAGCCGTCACCAAGAATCGAACCCTTGGCCTTTTTGAGCTCTGCGATTGAGGACGCACCCGAAATATCAGTTAGCGCAGCCTTTATGGCCTTATCGACCTCTGCTTGGCTAATACCTTCTGATTTCGACATAAGACCTCAAGTTTACCGATTAGCTGTTCTGAGCGAAGGCAGACGCGTACATACAAACGCTGGCCGCAGTAGCCAGGTTTAGCGATTCAGCAGCTCCGAAGATGGGAACCTGCACCAGCTTGTCAGCCAGGGCCGAAACTTCAGGCTCAAGACCCCAGGCCTCGTTGCCGAAGAGCCAGAGGGTTGGCTTTGCCAATTCGGAGGCGGCAAGAGTTGATAGTGAATCGCCTGCGACGTCGGCAGCCAAGACTCTAAGCCCCGCCTCCTTGAACTTATCAAGCGCGGAAGATATGTCGGCTTCTATTACGAATGGCAGATGAAACATCGAACCGGTGGTTGAGCGAACGACCTTTGGGTTATAGATATCGACGCTTCCCTTACTGAAAATAACCGCATCAGCTCCGGCCGCATCGGCGGCCCGCAAGACTGTTCCGGCGTTACCGGGATCGCGAATCTGAGCCAAGAATGCAACAAGTTTAGGTTTCGCACTCAGCACGTCACCAATCGATACGTGAAATTGCTGGCAAACTGCGACAACGCCCTGGGGTGTCGTTGTGTCAGAGAGTTCTTTAAGAACCGCGTCAGAGACTAAGTTGACACTTACTCGAGCCTCCCGAGCACGCTGAATAAGCCCTGGATGCTTTTCTTCAAAGCTTTCGGTCGCAAACAGTTTCTCAATTAACTTCGGTCGCTCAAGAGCTTCTTTTAGCCCTTGCGGTCCCTCAAGCAGAAAGAGCCCGGTCTCTGACCGGGCCTCTTTCTTTGTGAGCTTTGCGACCCCTTTTATTTCCGCTTGGGAGGGATCTTGAATCAATTTTGTTAGCTCGCCTTAGGTGCTGAGGTGTCTTTTGGAAGCGCGGCCTTAGCAGTTGCAACCAGCGACGCAAAAGTCGTTGGTTCGTTGACTGCTAGGTCGGCCAAGATTCTGCGGTCAACCTGAACGCCTGCAAGACCAAGTCCCTGAATGAAACGGTTGTAAGTCATTCCGTTTGCACGAGATGCAGCATTGATGCGCTGAATCCAAAGTCTGCGGAAATCACCCTTGCGAGCTCTGCGGTCGTTGAATGCGTAAACCAGAGAGTGAAGCATCTGCTGCTTCGCCATGCGGTACAAGCGTGATCGCTGACCGCGGTAACCCTTTGCGCGCTCTAATACAACGCGACGCTTCTTCAGCGAGTTGACTGCGCCTTTTACTCTTGCCATTTTCTATACTCCTAAAATCGTCTTGGGTTACTTGCCGAGCTGCTTCTTGATGGTCTTAAAGTCGGCAGCGGAAACTACCTGGTCGGCGTTCAAGCGACGCTTACGCCTAGATGACATGTGCTCTAGATTGTGGCGCATGTTAATCTGCTGCTTCATGAGCTTGCCACTACCTGTGAAGCGGAAACGCTTCTTGGCACCCGAGTGGGTCTTCTGCTTTGGCATTTACTTCTCTCCTGTTTCCTTGGCAGCCTCTAGGACTACTTCTTCGGTGGTTGCAGCCTTGGCTTCGGCTTTTGCAGCCTTGTCCGCAGCTTTCTTGGCATCAGCTTTCGCTTCCGCTTTGTTTCTTAGTGGGCCAATGACCATGACCATACTTCGGCCGTCAATCGACGGTGTCGATTCAACGGCGCCAAATACGGCCACCTCTTCAGCCAACTTCTGTAACAACTTGATTCCCATCTCCGGACGAGATTGCTCTCTTCCTCGGAAGACCACCATCACCTTTACCTTGTCGCCGGCCTTCAGAAATTTCTCAATCTGAGCTTTCTTGGTGCCGTAATCATGACCGTCGATTTTCAAACCAAAGCGGACTGTCTTTAGAACAGTGTTTACCTGGTTCTTACGAGCTTCACGGATTTTCTGGGCAGCTTCATACTTGAACTTTCCAAAATCCATTAGCTTCGCAACCGGAGGGCTGGATTGTGGTGAAACCTCTACGAGGTCCAAGTCTGCTTCTTGCGCCATGCGCAGTGCATCCTCGATTTTTACAACTCCAACCTGTTCACCCAATGCACCTACGAGGCGAACCTCGGCTACACGGATACGGTCATTGATGCGGGGATCGCTGATCTGGTTCTCCTTATCGATATGACTTTGGCCACACCAAGAGCACCAAAATGCTCGCGGAAATGCAGAACGCAAAAAAGCTTTACCCGGCAACCTATAAAATCGGTGGACGCGGGTGGGAAACTAATCCACTTCTGACCGAGACCAAAAGCCTCGGAGCCATGGGATAGCCTAGCATCAAAGCCACCTAAGGAGAATAGTTGTCTGAATACGACGAGGTCGAGGACCAGATCACCGAGATTTCCGACCTTCCAGCCGTTGAGGTGATTGGCCGCTACGCGGTTGACCTGCTGAGCGTCGCTGCGGTGCAGTGTGGCCTGGCTGCCGACGGCCGAAAAGGCGACCTCGATGAAGCCCGAAAGCTCATCACCGCGGTTGCCGGCCTAATTACTGCGGCTGCCCCTGACCTTGGAGATCACCACGCCAGGCCACTCAGGGATGCCCTCCGCCAAGTTCAATTGGCATTTCGGGAAGCTTCGGTCATCAAAGACGCCCCGGGCCAAGGCCCTGGGGAAAAATACACTGGACCGGTGAATTAGCTCCGAAGCTTTATCGCAACCGAGTCCACCGAAACGGCAAAATCTTCAGATTTTGACCAAAAACTGCTGATCCGCTCAATCAGATCCTTCACAACCGAAGGATCTAACCCAGCCTCCAAAGTAAGTCGAATCTCAAGCTCGCTGCCGGCAAGAACTGAGAATGGATCTGCCGTCCCAGCTTCAAACCCAAGCACATTAGCCTCCCCCGAAAGCGAGTTGCTAATCACCTGCAGCACAGCCGGGTTTTTCTCCGGAGTGCTCCAAGGTAAGGACTGAGCAATCTTGGCAATAGCCGGGCGTCTAATGACAAACTCCGTTTCACTTCCTGGATCTAGCACCACGCGCGTGCTCATTTGACTAGCCGCTGCAAGACACACCCTGATGGCATCGGTTGGGACCGGCCGGGAAGATGGATTCCAGCGGCTCATTGCATCAACCGAAGAAAACACCACAAGAGATTCCTGATCATCGGGAGATTTGACCGTGATAATTGACAACTCGGCGCTCTTGTCGACCGTTTGTCCGTGGGCACCAACTTCTGATTCTCCGAGTTGTGCGATCAGTGGAACCAATAACCTCGAAACTCTGATCTGATCAACAACCTGTTCTGCACCGACTTGACCGCTTCGAAAGGCAGCTATAACGGCCACTAATTCCGCTGGTGCCTTGCCGTCATCATCGGAGAAAGAGTTCTGCTCGAAGCTTCTACCTTCCCAAGGTGTTCCGGATGAGTCGGTAAAGCGATTGGGGTTTAGGTGCTCGTTCACTTCCCCGATATCTCCAGAGCCTGCTCGAGTGTAAAGCGTTTAGCGTAAAGAGCTTTTCCTAAGATTGCCCCCTCAAGGCCAAGTGGGACAAGCTCTCTCAGTGCGGCAATGTCTTCTAGGGTGGAAATGCCACCACTTGCAACAACTGGCTTATTGGTTTTTTCCATCACTTGCCGAAGAAGATCCAGGTTCGGACCCTTTAGGGTTCCGTCTTTTGTGACATCGGTCACAACATAACGAGCACAACCAGCCTGCTCTAGGCGCTCGAGCACCTCAAATAATTGACCGCCTTCTTGAGTCCAGCCCCTAGCCGCAAGTGTTGTGCCTCGAACATCAAGTCCAACGGCAATCTGTTGGCCAAATTGAGCGATTACTTTCTCGGTCCAGTCCGGATTTTCTAAAGCAGCAGTTCCGAGATTGACTCGAGTGGCGCCGGCTTCAAGAGCTGCCTCCAAAGAGGCATCGTCACGGATTCCACCGGAGAGTTCGATCTTGACACCCTGACACGCATCGACAACTTCCTGAATAACTCTTCGGTTGTCCCCGCGACCAAAGGCGGCGTCCAGATCAACTAAGTGAATCCATTCGGCCCCAGCATCAATCCAAGTTTGCGCAGCTTCTAGCGGTGAGCCGTAGTCAGTTTCCGAACCAGCCTCGCCCTGGGTCAGGCGAACTGCCTTACCGTCTGCAACATCCACCGCTGGTAGTAGCTCTAGATAATCTGCCATCTCAATTACCTCTCTAAATCGTTCCGAGCCAATTGCGCAGCAGAGAAATTCCTGCCTCCCCGGATTTTTCGGGGTGGAACTGAACTCCGATTAGGGGTCCGTTTTCAACCGCAGCAATAAACCTTTCGCCATACTCAGCAAAGCTCACAGCCGGAGCAATAAAAGGTGGATCAACCTGCAAGCTAAACTCCTTCGCAGCGTAGGAATGAACAAAGTAAAAAAGCTCGTTCTCAATCCCGGCAAACAGCTTTGAGTCTTTTGCGCTAGAGACGTTATTCCAGCCCATGTGTGGGAGCTTGGGGGAATTAAGTTTTGCAACTACCCCCGGCCACTGACCCAAGCCCTCGGTCTCAAGCTCATGCTCCAGACCTTTTTCAAACATCACCTGAAGTCCAACGCAGATTCCAAGAACCGGCTTGCCCCCTGATAGGCGCTTATCAATAAGCTCTGGAGCCTTGACCTTGTTGAGCGCCTCCATGACGGCAGCAAATGCGCCGACTCCTGGAACCACTAGTCCATCGGCATCTTGAACCTTTTTGGAGTCTGAGGTTAACTCAACTTCAGCACCGGCATACTCGAGTGCCTTTACTGCCGAGTGAACATTGCCAATGCCATAGTCGAGAACGACTACGCGTTTAGTCACAAAGCGCCCTTGGTTGAGGGCACGCCCTCAACGCGAGAGTCCTTTGCGATGGCAAAGCGCATAGCGCGAGCAAATGCCTTGAACTGCGCCTCGGCGATGTGGTGTGGGTCGCGTCCGGCCAAAACGTTTATGTGCACTGTAAGACCGGCGTTAGTAGCAATCGCCTCAAAGACGTGCCTAACCATCGAGCCTGTGAAGTGACCGCCGATTAGGTGAAACTCAAAACCGGCAGGTTCGCCCTCGTGTACCAAAAAGGCCCGCCCGGAAACATCCACCACAGCTCTGGCGAGCGCCTCATCGAGTGGCACACTGGCATCTCCAAAGCGAGAAATTCCAGCCTTGTCGCCCAGGGCCTGCTTGATAGCTTGACCCAGAACAATTGCGGTGTCTTCAACGGTGTGGTGAATATCGATGTGTGTGTCACCGGTAGCTTTTACGACCAAATCAATCAGGGAGTGCTTGGAAAAAGCGGTCAATAGGTGATCAAAAAATGGAACGCTGGTCGAAATCTCCGACCGGCCGGTTCCATCCAGGTTCAAAGAAAGCGATATAGAAGACTCACTGGTGCGTCTTTCTAGCTGGGCAATACGACTCACTGCGCTCTCCGCTTCATATCTCGTTGAATCTAAAGTCTACAGTTTGACCAAATCTTGGGCAGCTTCGAGGAACTTGGTGGTTTCTTCTTCAGTTCCGGCGCTGACTCTCAGGGTGTTGGGAATCCCGACATTTCTAACCAAAATTCCCTGAGCCAGAAGTTGCTCGAAAGATTTGGCTGAATCCGCTAGGCCCGCAAACAGAACAAAGTTTGCCTCCGAGCGAAACACCTCAAAGCCCATAGCGGCTAGCTCAACACTCATTCGATCGCGCTGATACCCAATGTCCTGCACTGTTTTTAGCATCAATGCCGAGTGCTTCAGGGCAGCGGTGGCGGCGGCCTGGGTGAAAGCAGATAAGTGGTACGGCAGGCGTACCAGCCTAAGTGCGTCAATAGCGGCAGGATCGGCAGCCAAATAGCCCACCCTGGCGCCAGCAAAAGCGAAAGCCTTGCTCATGGTTCGACTAATTAGAAGTCTCGGGCGACCCTCAAGCAGGCTGGTGGCCGATTCACTGGCGCTGAATTCAGCGTAGGCCTCATCCACCACCAAAACACCATCGGTTGCCTCGTAGGCTGCTTCGATCACACTTAGGCTAAGCGGTGTTCCGGTTGGATTATTTGGTGAGCAGAGCAAAACAATAGCTGGTTGTTCCTTTTCTATTGCCTGCACCACAAGCTCTGGGGTTAGTTCATATTTGTCAGCTCGCTTGGCATCTACATAGCTAGTCCCGCTAGTCAAGGCAAGCAGTGAATACATCGAGTAGGTGGGGCCAAAGCCAAGGGCCTTGCGATTAGGACCGCCAAAGGCTTGAAAGATTTGGAGTAGAACCTCATTCGAGCCATTAGCAGCCCAAAGGTTTTGTTCAGTCAGGCCATCGCCTAAGTAGCCAGCAAGCGCAGATCGAAGCTCAGTAAATTCACGATCTGGGTAGCGGTTTATGTCAATCAGAGAAGCTGCGATTGCACCAACCACATCGATGGCAACTTCTTCTGGAATTCGGTGAGTGTTTTCATTAACGTTCAACGAGACTGGAACATTTAGTTGCGGCGCCCCGTACGGTTTTCTTCCGCGCAGGTCATCGCGAATTGGAAGGTCTTCTAAGCTAGCCACTACTCAAGATTAGTCGCTTGCAAATAAGCACCCACCTGCGATTTACGGAAGAGCTAGGCGATCTCCAGTTGAAAGGGTTGCGCTGGATAGGTTGTTTAGCAAAATCACTTCCGCAATCCAGTCCTGCTGACTCTTACCCTCGGCGTAGGTCTGGGCTAGATCCCAAAGAGAATCTCCGGGCATCACTGAAATGTAGTTGAAAGCGCTTGAACCAGACATTGGCTGATCGGTTGCTACAGCACTCTGGTTGAAAATCAGTCCGGCAAGCACCAGAGTCAGGGCGCTTAGGACAAAAAGGGTCCGAGCTAGCCTGGCGCGACGCTTGGGGCTCATTGGGTGGAACGCTACTGCGGTGGTTGCTGACATGGTCTTACCTTTCCTTGAGCTATTCGAACAAGTGTTCTACTTAGAACAAGATTACAAGGAACCACCGACATTTTGTCAACAAAACGGCAAAATCTTCGAAAATGTGTTTGATTTATGGCCTAATTTAGAATAAAGTTTCGATATCAGCCCAATTTGGGCCTATCCGAAAGGGAGAAATGGACGCCAAGAAGCCATCCCGCCGGGCCTCGAGCCTGAGCGCCATGCAGGAGCGAATTCTGCAGGCAATTCAACGATCCAAGCTGGATAAGGGCTACGCCCCGAGCATGCGAGAAATAGGCGACGAAGTCGGCCTATCTTCCCCCTCTTCTGTGACTCACCAGCTAAACCAGCTAGAACTTGCCGGCTACATCAGCCGAGACCCAAAGCGGCCTCGAACCATCGATGTCTTGATAGAGGTGCCAGGGCTCGAAGCCGACCCGGGTGCCGATGTCGATAACGTCACCCCAATCGGCGACGCGGCCATGGTTCCAATGGTTGGACGCATCGCAGCCGGTGGTCCAATAACCGCTGAGCAAAATATCGAAGAAATCTTCCCGCTCCCGCGCCAGTTGGTTGGCAAGGGCGACCTATTCCTTCTCAAAGTTGTTGGCGAATCGATGATTGACGCCGCTATCTGCGATGGCGACTGGGTGGTTGTGCGTCAGCAGCAGAATGCTGAAAACGGCGACATCGTTGCCGCTTTGTTAGAAGAAGAAGCCACCGTAAAGACCTTTAAGCAGCGCGATGGCCACACCTGGCTACTTCCAAGAAACTCAAGCTTCGAGCCCATTCTTGGCGATCACGCTGTAATTCTTGGAAAAGTAGTTGCGGTCCTAAGAAGCATTTAGCAAATAAGCATTGAGCTCACTTGCAAGGCCTGGCTTAACAAGCGTCTCGACGTAAGTGCCGTCCTCACGGTGCTCAAGCCTTGAGACCTTACCCTCGGAATGAATTCTAGAAACCAAATCACCTCGAGAATATGGCAGTAAAACCTTCACGAACAACTCAGGTCGCGGCAACAGAGTCTCTATCTTAAGTAGCAGCTCCTGCATACCCTCGCCGGTGGCCGCCGAAACTAACAAGCAGCCCGGCTCCATTCCTCGAAGCGCCAGAGCCTGGGTTTCGTCAATCAGGTCAGACTTATTAAAGACCACGAGCTCCTTGATGTCGGTTGCCTCAACCTCAGTCAAGACATCCCGCACCGTCTGTATTTGACTTGCTGGATCTGGGTGGGAGGCATCTACCACGTGGACCACAAGATCGCTGTGTGATATCTCCTCGATGGTTGACCTGAAGGCTTCAACCAACTGGTGCGGCAAATTTCTGACAAACCCCACGGTGTCCGAAAGTGTGTATTCGCGACCATCCGAGGTCTCGGCTCTTCTAACAGTCGGGTCAAGGGTGGCAAAAAGAGCATTCTCAACCAAGACTCCAGCTTTAGTAATACGGTTCAACAGCGAGGACTTGCCAGCGTTGGTGTATCCAGCAATGGCTACCGATGGCACCTGATTCTTAGACCTGGTTGCCCGCTTGGTATCCCTGGCTGGTGCCATGAGTTTAATCTCAGTCCGAAGCTTTGCCATTCTGGTGTTGATTCTTCTTCGGTCTAGCTCAATCTTTGTTTCACCCGGTCCCCTAGATCCAATTCCGACACCACCGCCGACCTGACCACCGGCCTGACGAGACATAGATTCACCCCATCCACGAAGTCTTGGCAAGAGATACTCAAGCTGGGCTAGTTCAACTTGGGCCTTTCCTTCGCGGGACTTGGCGTGTTGAGCAAAAATGTCCAAAATGATTGCGGTTCGATCAACCACTTTCACCTTCACGATGTCCTCGAGGTTTCTTCGTTGACTGGGGGCCAACTCTGTGTCTGCAATCACGGTATCTGCGCCGCATGCTGCAACTACAGCTTTTAGCTCCTGAGCTTTTCCTTTACCTAGGTAGCTTGCCGCGTCCGGAAAATCTCTGCGCTGAAGCAAACCGTCCAGCACCTCAGCTCCCGCTGTCTCCGCAAGGGCTGCCAGCTCACGTAAAGAGTTCTCGGCATCCTGCAAAGTGCCCTTCCCCCAGACGCCGATGAGCACCACCTTCTCAAGTCTTAGCTGTCGATACTCAACATCGGTGATGTCCTGAAGCTCCGTGGAAAGACCAGCAACGCGCCTGAGCGCCGAGCGCTCCTCGAGGTCTAGTTGATCGCCATCAAAAAATGAGGAGTCGCCCGCACCGAACTTCTTCGCCCGCTCATCGCGGCGCAGAATGCGGTCAATCATCGACACCGCGCGCTCTGGCTCTTGCTCCATGGTTCAACACTAGTAATCAATATTTGAGATAGATTGACTGCATGTCAGAGGAGCACTACTTTTCTAAGGAACCTCTCAGCCCACTAAAGGCCAAATCGATTCAGATTCCGGTAGCTGGAGAGCTGCATCAGGTCACCACAGCTTCTGGAACATTCAGTCCACAACAGCTTGATTTCGGCACCGAGGTTTTGATCGAGCAGATGACCGAAGCTGCCGATTCCGGCAACTTGCTTGACCTTGGGTGTGGTTGGGGGCCCATTGCCCTGAACCTGGCAGCACTGCGACCGAAGGCGACTATCTGGGCAGTTGATGTCAATACCCGCTCTGTAGAGCTAACTGCCAAAAACGCCCAAGACCTTGGAATTACCAACATTCGAACCGCCTTGCCCGAACAAGTCCCCAAAGACCTGCAGTTTTCTGGCATCTGGTCAAACCCGCCAATACGGATCGGCAAAAAAGAGCTTCACGAACTTTTGTTGATGTGGCTTCCTAGGCTTCAAAAGGATGCCGAAGCATTTCTAGTGGTTCAAAAAAACCTAGGCTCTGATTCACTCCAAAAATGGCTGACCGAGGAATTATCCTCGGGTTATCAAGTATCCAGGCACACCTCGATCAAGACCTACCGGGTGCTAAGAATAAAAAAACTCACTTAAAGAGTTGCGAGGTCTATCACGCCGTCAAAAGATAGTGCTGCAGGACCGCTAATCCCGACGTGCTCGCCATCTTCAGCCGGAAACATTCGAACCCCAACAACACCACCAGGCACAGAAACTTGCCACTGGCTTGGCGCTTCTTTTCCTGCCCAATATCTGGTAGCAAGTGCTGCAGCTGCAACACCGGTTCCGCAGGAAAGTGTTTCTCCAACCCCGCGCTCAAAAACCCGCATAGAAAAATGCCCAACTCCGTCTTTCACCATCGGGTCGGAAGGGACAACAAACTCAACGTTCACACCGGCATCAGTTCTTGGCTCAACCGAAGGGGCGTCAAATAACCTCAATGAGCTAAGCTCCAACTCGCTTGCCAGAGCAACAACGGCGTGGGGGTTTCCAACATCTATTCCTTGGGCTGGGCGCGCGACGCTGATTCCGTTTACTTCGACAACTGACTCGCCCTCTAGGCGCCACCTTCCAAGGTCAACAGCGAAGCCGTTTGAAGACTTTGTGATGTCCTTGACACCGTCACGAGTTCCAACCGCGAGGGTTGAGCCCCCCTCAATGACCGCAAGACCTCGCTCCAGAAGAAATAGAGCAAAAACCCGAATACCGTTGCCACACATCTCGGCTGCTGTCCCATCGGCGTTGTAGTAGTCCATGAACCAGGTGGCCTTTGGCTCCTGCTCCAAGATCGCCTTTCCCTCGGGAAGGTTGGCTGATCGAACAACTCGGATTAGTCCGTCGGCGCCGACCCCAAAGTGTCTATTGCAAATCTTGGCTATCTGAGATTTAGATAGCGAGAGCTCACCTTCAGCGTCTAACACCAGAATGAAATCGTTGCCGGTGCCATGGCCTTTAGTAAAAGAGATTTTTGACATGCCATAAGCCTAGGACTTTAGATCCAAAATGCCCTCAGCTACAACCTTCGCGAAGGCTTGCTCCGAGACGTCCGGGTCCAGGGCCTCTAGCCAGCTGATTCGATCATCGCGCTTAAACCAGCTCACCTGTCTTCTTGCGTAGCGCTGAGTGAGTTGCACAGTCGACGCGATAGCTTCTTCGCGGGTTAGCTCACCATCGATAAAACCAAGGGCCTGCGCATATCCGATGGCAACCGATGCAGTTTTGCTCTGTCTAAGCCCGTTCGGGATAAGTGACTCAACTTCTTCGACCAAACCTTTTTCCCACATTTCCTGGACCCGCTCATCAAGCCTTGGCAAAAGTGTTTCCCGTTCCATTCGAAGTCCAAATTCTAAAACCGGTTGCCAGGAATCGATTTTTTCTGGAAGTGCCGCCGCAAATGGTTCCCCAGTTAGCATCACAATCTCCAAGGCCCTAACAATCCTTCGACCGTTTTCTTTAATAATCCGAGAGGCAGCAACTTCATCAAGTTGCTCGAGTTTTTTATGCATGTGGAGCGCGCCGTGCTCTGTAAGCTCCGCTTCAAGTTGTGCGCGCAGTTCTTGGTCTCGTTCTGGAAATTCAAAATTGTTCAGGCAAGATGCAACATAGAGCATCGATCCGCCAACCAAGATAGGCAAGGTTCCTAAAGCCTGTAGCTTGAGGATCGTAGCTCGGGCAAGTTTTTGATACTCGGCTGCGGTTGACTCCTCGGTAATGTCGAGAACATCAATTAGGTGATGCTCTATCCCGCGACGCTCCTTGATTGGTAGCTTCGCCGTTCCTATGTCCATACCGCGATAAAGCTGCATCGCATCGGCGTTGACGATTTCTGCGTTGATTCCTTGCTTGGACAACATCTGCGCCAAAGACAAGGCCAGTTCAGATTTACCGGTGCCGGTGGCACCAACCACGGCAATAAGTTTTGTCGTCATTTACTTGGCGCGCAGAGTTGGAAGACCGAGATTGACACTTCCAGCCGGAGGCACATCGGTTCCGCAAGACGCTTCTCCCAGTTTGTCGAAAGCATCCCCTGCCCTGGTCCTTTGAACTAAGTATCCGGCCGCCGGCTGATCGGCGAACAAGAAGTATGGCTTAGCATCGGTAGCTGTCACGGTGACAAGGTCCCCTGGCCTTGGGATTTCCAACTGACTTGGCACCTCGAAGTGAACCAGGCGATTGTCCCTCGCTCTTCCAGTTAGGCGCTGAGTCTGCTGGTCCTTACGACCCTCGTGATTGGCGACCAAAACCTCAACAGTTTTGCCAACCTGCTTCTTGTTTTCCTCCCAGGCGATTGCATTCACGTGCTCAATCAAGCGCTCGTAGCGATCCTGGACCACTTCCTTGGGAATTTGATCCGCCATTTCACCAGCTGGGGTCCCAGGACGAATCGAATACTGATAGGTGTAAGCCATCGCGAACCTGCCTTCGGTTGCAACCGACATGGTGTCTTGGAAGTCCTGCTCGGTTTCACCCGGAAAGCCAACAATGATGTCGGTGGTTATCGAGGCGTCTGGAATTGCCTTTCTTACCCGCTCTAGGATTCCAAGGTACTTATCGCTTCGATAGCTTCGCTTCATGGCCTTCAAAATTGAGTTCGATCCCGACTGCAATGGCATGTGAAGATGTGGCATAACATTCGGGGTTTCGGCCATCGCCTCAATCACATCATCAGTGAAGGCCGCAGGATGTGGAGACATGAACCTAACCCGCTCTAAGCCATCAATCTCCCCGCAAGCCCTGAGCAACTTGGCAAAGGCGCCCTTGTCACCAAACTCAACTCCGTAGGTATTAACGTTTTGACCCAGCAGTGTTATCTCGATAACGCCATCGTCAACTAATGCCTTTATCTCTCGAAGTATTTCTCCAGGGCGACGGTCTTTTTCCTTACCCCTTAGCTGAGGGACTATGCAGAAGGTGCAGGTGTTATTACAACCCACCGAAATTGATACTAATCCGGCATAGAGCGAGTCGCGTTTGGTTGGAAGATCAGAAGGAAATGTCTCGAGGGCTTCAATAATTTCAACCTGTGCCTCGCGGTTGTGTCTAGCCCGCTCAAGCAGCGCAGGAAGTGAGCCCATGTTGTGGGTGCCAAAAACAACATCAACCCAAGGGGCTTTCTTGATTATGGTGTCCCGGTCTTTTTGGGCCAAGCAGCCGCCTACCGCAATTTGAAAATCAGGATTTGCTTCCTTCTTGGCAAGCATGGTTCCAAGATTTCCATAGAGTTTGTTGTCGGCATTCTCCCTAACCGCGCAGGTATTAAATATCACAACATCAGTTTCACCGGGGGTTCCAGGGGCGTAGCCGGCATCCTCAAGCAGACCCGAGAGTCGCTCGGAGTCGTGAGTGTTCATCTGGCAGCCGTAGGTTCGAACCTCATAGCTGCGGGTTTGGGTAAGCATCAGAATTCTGATTTTACCGCGCGGGCCTCAGCTTCCCTAATGGCTGCGAAAACTACACCGGAGCCAAATCCCCTGCGTTGCAAAAAGCCAATCAAACGCCGGTTTCTAACCTCGGGAGCTAGTTTGGCCAATTGACCAAGTCGCTTCACGGCAACCTCTGTAGCAACCGAGAGCTCATCCTCGTCTGAAATTTCGGAGGCCACCTGATCGATGATTTGGCTATCTAAACCCTTATCGGCCAGCTTTCGCTTCACCGCTGATCGGGCCAAGCCTTTGGTTCGCCTTGAGGCATCAACTACCTGTTGGGCAAAAGCGACATCATCGATTAGTTCGACCTCGGAGAATCTTGCGATTACCTGGCTGGCTATCTCGGCTGGAATCTCATGCTTTTCAAGCGCTGAGGCAAGCTCGGAGGAGGACTTGGGTCCTCGCTCGAGCAGCTTGAGAACGATAGTTCGGGCACGTTCCTCGAGGTTATCTACCGACGAGAGCATGCTTAGCCAGCGTTAGCGGCCTTCTTAGGGACCTCCGCCACTACCTCTGGAGTTTCCTTGGGTAGGTCGGCTACCGCTCTTGGAACACCAACACCGAGTTTGGCCTTGATCTTCTTCTCAATTTCGTTTGAAACCTCTGGGTTCTCAATCAAGTAGTTGCGGGAATTTTCCTTACCCTGCCCAAGCTGTTCGCCTTCATAGGTGTACCAGGCGCCAGATTTCTTGACAATCTCGTGCTCGACACCAAAGTCAAGCAAGCTACCCTCACGAGAAATTCCAATTCCGTAAATGATGTCGAACTCCGCCTGCTTGAACGGAGAGGCCATCTTGTTTTTGACAACCTTGACGCGGGTCCTGTTTCCAACTGCCTCGGTGCCGTCCTTTAGAGTCTCAATTCGACGAATGTCTAGTCGAACCGAAGCGTAGAACTTCAGCGCCTTTCCTCCAGCAGTGGTCTCTGGACTTCCGAAGAACACACCGATCTTCTCGCGAAGCTGGTTGATAAAGATCATGGTGGTGTTTGTGTTGCTTAGACCACCGGTTAGCTTGCGAAGTGCCTGGGACATTAACCTTGCCTGCAAGCCCATGTGGGAGTCTCCCATTTCGCCTTCGATTTCTGCCCTAGGAACCAACGCGGCAACTGAGTCAACAATGATCACGTCGATTGAGCCTGATCGAATCAACATGTCTGCGATCTCTAGCGCCTGCTCACCGGTGTCTGGCTGGCTTACCAGCAGAGCGTCGATGTCGACGCCGAGCGCCTTGGCATATTCCGGGTCCAAGGCATGCTCGGCGTCAATGAACGCAGCAATTCCTCCAGCGCGCTGGGCGTTGGCTATGGCATGAAGTGCAAGTGTGGTCTTACCTGAAGACTCTGGTCCGTAAATCTCAACAATTCTTCCGCGCGGCAGGCCTCCGGTACCAAGGGCTGCATCTAGGGCGATGGAGCCGGTCGGAATGACCTCAACCGGCGCGCGCTCATCGGAACCGAGGCGCATAACTGAGCCTTTTCCGAACTGGCGGTCAATCTGGGCTAGCGCTGTGTCTAGTGCTTTTTCGCGATCTGAAGCTGATGGCATCTTTGGTTCCTCTTTCGATTCGTGATGCTTCCGACATTACTTTTGGCTACCGACACTTATGGGCTCAAAACACCAATTTGTGTATAACTTTGAGCCTTTCAACTGCCTAAAATGAACCCTAGCAGGGTTCGAACAAGATTTCGAGTGTTTATTCACTCGGCGTGTTGTTTTTTAGCTTTTTTGTCCAGTCCGCTCCAGCGCTCCTTTGGCACCTGCTGGGCGCGGCAAATGGCTATCCAAATCTGCCTAGGGTCCTCGCCTTGGGCCAAGAGCACGGCCGCGGTCTTATCCCCGAGCTCAAGCAGGGCAAAATCACGGATTATGACGTCGGAGTGGGCCTTGCCGAATTCATCGGCCATCAGCTCATAAAACTGGCTTAGGCGCAATTTAGGCCGTAATTCGGGCTAGATGCGACCGCCGAGCAGGTCTTTTTCAAGCTGCTCGTTGAAGTCCTGGACGAAGCCAATTGGGACCGTTAGATCCGATAGCTCGCGGGCACCGGTTGCCTGAGCCATGAATTCCTCGGGCAAAACGCCTTCAACTAGGGCAATTCGGTCCGAAACCTCACGCAGCACCACAGACAGTGGCACCTCTAGGGCATCTGCTACCGCAGACAAAATCTCTGATGAGGCCTCTTTTTGGCCACGCTCTAGCTCGCTCAAGTAACCAAGGGCCACGCTGGCCCGGGCTGCTACCTGGCGGAGGGTCTGGCCCTTCTGAAGCCTAAAATCACGGAGGACGTCTCCGATCTCTGTTCTTACAAGTGTCATTTGACCCTCCCTTCGATTCTCAACTCTAGCCTGGACTTACGACAACTTGATTATTGCGCAATTTCTTCCCACAGGTGGTCAAGTCCCAGCAAAACCGCAGTTTTCTGGATGTTCTGCCTATCCCCGCCCAGCTGGTGGGCAAAAACGTTGCTCGAGACCTGGTCTTCCGGGCCCTGGGAGACGCATATGTAGAGCTCTCCGACCGGCTTGCCATCCTGTTCGGTTGGTCCCGCAACTCCGGTTGTTGAAATTGCCACTAGCTCAGAAAGCTCCAGCCCCATCTTGAGAGCCATCTTTACTCGAATACCCTCGGCCATTTGGGCAGCCACCTCGGGATCGACCGCGCCCTGATTCTCGAGAAGCTGCCTCGAGACCCCAAGCAGCTCATGCTTCAAGCTGGTGTCGTAGGCCACAATCCCGGTTAGCAAAACATCAGATGCTCCCGCAACTTTCGCAAACTCCGCCGTGAGTAATCCTCCAGTTAGCGACTCTGCAATCACAAGCTTTTTATTTGCAGCGCGAAGCGCTGACAGAATCTGCTCTGCGGTGCTCATTTTTTATTCGCCGCCACAAAAAACTGCAAACCAGAAATCAAAGTTGCGCCCAAGGCAATAAACAATAAGCCCTGCTCAACAAAACTCCAGGCCGGAACCCAAACCTCGAACGGTGCCAACACCGCTCCGATTGCAACGCCTTGAAAGATGGTCTTGAGCTTGCCGGCTAAGGTAGCGGCAATGACATCTTTTCTAACTACCCAAACTCGGTAGACCGTGACGGCTACTTCCCTTAGCAAAATCAATATTGTGATCCACCAGTCAATTTCACCAAGGTATGAAAGTGTCAAAAGCGCTCCACCCAGAAGCGCCTTGTCGGCAATCGGATCCAGAATCTTTCCAAGGTTTGTAACCTTGCCGGTTCTTCTGGCAACAGCGCCGTCCAACCCATCGGTTGAAATGGCGAGTACAAAAACTACGATTCCGGCCCAGCGCTCAATGGAATTAATGTCCTTTGCAATCAGGAGCAAAAAAACAAAAAGTGGAACCAGGGCAATTCGAGCAATAGTTATGGCGTTTGGGATGTTCACGTTCTGCCCGTCAGCTGCCACGCATCCTCATCGCCGTCGTCGTCACCAGTTGAGCGGGTTGCACCGGAATCAACTGCCATGGTTTGTGGGACATCTCCTCGAAGCTGGCCGAGTACCGTAGCTAGCTCATCTGGCTTTACCAGCACATCCCTAGCCTTAGAGCCTTCCGAGGGGCCAACTATGTTTCTTGATTCCAATAGGTCCATTAGCCTTCCGGCCTTAGCAAAGCCAACTCTGAGCTTTCGCTGCAGCATCGAGGTCGAGCCAAACTGAGAGTTCACAATCAGCTCGGTTGCCTGCAACAGTACTTCTAGGTCGTCGCCGATGTCGGCGTCCACCACTTTAGCGCTAACGGTTGCCGCCACGTCAGTTCGATACTCGGGTTCCATCTGGGCCTTGACGTGCGAGACCACGGCATGAAGTTCTGCTTCGCCGACCCAGGCACCCTGAACCCGGATTGGTTTATTGGTTCCCATCGGGGAAAACAGCGCATCTCCTTGACCAACCAGTTTCTCGGCTCCCGGCTGATCCAAAATCACTCGGGAATCGGTCAAAGAAGAAACCGAGAACGCTAGGCGCGATGGCACGTTGGCCTTAATCAATCCGGTCACAACATCAACTGATGGGCGCTGCGTTGCAAGAACTAGGTGAATACCGGAGGCACGAGCCAGCTGAGTGATTCGAACGATGGAATCTTCCACATCCCGAGGAGCCACAATCATCAAGTCCGCAAGCTCGTCAACCACAACCAACAAGTACGGGTAGGGCTGAAGCTTTCTTGTTGAGCCCTCTGGAACCGAAAGCTCCCCTGCAACTACTGCGCGGTTGAAATCATCGATGTGCTTGAAACCAAACGAGGCCAGGTCGTCGTAGCGCATATCCATTTCTTTCACTACCCATTGCAGTGCCTCGGCTGCCTTTTTTGGGTTAGTGATAATCGGCGTGATTAGATGCGGGACTCCCTGGTAGGCCGCCAGCTCAACTCGCTTTGGGTCAATCAGCACCAGCCTCACCTCGGCAGGCTTAGCCCGCATCAAAATCGAGGTGATCATGGCGTTCACAAAACTGGACTTACCGGCACCGGTTGCACCGGCAACCAAAAGGTGGGGCATCTTGGCAAGGTTTGCAACTACAAAACCACCCTCAACGTCCTTACCGATACCTATGGTCAAAGGGTGCTGGGATAGCTTGGCATTTTGCGAGCGCAGCACATCACCCAGTGACACCGTCTCACGGTCGGTGTTTGGTATCTCGATACCGATGGCGCTCTTGCCCGGAATAGGCGCCAGTATGCGCACCTCGTTAGATGCCACCGCGTAGGAAATGTTGCTGGCGAGCCTGGTGACAGCCTCGACCTTCACTCCGGCGGCTAATTCAACTTCATACCTGGTGACCGTAGGACCCCTTGAATAACCGGTGACGCTTGCCTCAATATCAAATTCGTCAAATACCGCACTAATCGAGGCAACCACCTCGTCGGTTACCTCTGACCTGAGTTTGGGAATAGTCCCAGTGCCCAAAAGCGATTGGTCGGGAAGTTTGTAGGTTCGGTTAATCTTGCCAACTTGGGCAACCGGCTGCTCATCTTCTTCAAACAGCGGCTCGAGTGAAAGCGGCGGCTGCTGGATAATCGGAATCTCTTTGGTTGCCGGAGTTGGCTCATCGAACAGTTGCTCAACCAGATCGGTGGCTCCATCGGTTTCAACTAGGGCCGAGTCAAATGACCCCTCGTCTTTTTTACCTTTTCGCCACCACGGCACCTTGGTGCCATCGAAAGCATCAGATAGTTCTTCTTCCAAATCCGGTTTCTGGTGCGCTCCCCCAAGGGCTGAACCAAATAAGTACTCGTAGAGCTCGCGGAGCCGCTGCCCGATTTTATTGGGCGCGGTTTTGGTCATGATCAAAACCGCCACGAAACCAATCGCGGCCAAAATCGGGACCGCTCCCCAGATCGTGACGGTGGCCAAAAACGGTATGGCAATCAACCAACCAAATAGGCCACCGGCTGAAGCTAAGGCCATCACGCCATCGGTTGGCTCAGGCTGAGTGCTGAACAGGTGGAAAAAGCCCGAAACAGTAATCAGCATCAAAAATAGCCCCACCCCGATGCGGGAGTTATCCCTGACAGTGGAAGGGTGACGGGCCAGAAAAATAGAAAAGATGATCATAACTACGGGCAGACCAAAGGACACCGGCCCAAACAACAGCCCGAAGGTCCAGGCGTTTAGGGTCTGAGCCCAGCTTTCTTGAATCAGGAACCAACCAAAGACAATCCCCAGCACCCCGAGGATGGCTATCAAAAATGGAAAGCCATCGCGACGGTCCGATTTCTCGATTTGATCTGGCGAGAGCGCCCTTGCCGCACCGCCGAAACCGTGGGCCAAAAACAGATAAAAACGAACCAGTGGGTGTGCCGGGTTAGCGCCTTGAGCCTTGGGTTTTAGCACCTGGGTCTTGGCTGGGGCGCGCTTTGGCGCCGGCGACGATTTTCTGGTTGCCATGGCTTACAAACTACTAGCGCAGGGCCCAAAACCCGCGGAAGCTAGGGCGGCTAGCCGTGAATGACCACCGGAATGATCATGGGCTTTCGGCGGTGAGCCTTCGAAACCCAACCTCCGACACTTCTTCGAATTACCTGCTGGAGTGCATGGGTATCCCGCACACCTTCTCTGGCGGCCTGCAGCAGCGCCTTTTCAATCTGAGGCTTGACGGTGTCAAAGACATGATCCTCCTCAGCGAAGGCCCGGGCCCTAATTTCAGGTCCCGCCGTAATCAGCCCGGTGTTTGGATCAATAACTACAAACACCGAGATAAAGCCCTCTTCGGCCAATACTCTGCGGTCATGTAAATCTTCTTCGGTAATTGTTCCCACTGTTTTGCCATCGACGTATAACAACCCACACTCAACCTCGCCAACTACCTTGGCCTCGCCGTTGGCTAGATCGATCACGAAGCCGTCTTCGGCCAAGATGATGTTTTCGGGGTTTATGCCGGTTGCTTCGGCAACCTTGGCGTTTGCCACCAGGTGTCGGTACTCGCCGTGCACCGGCATTACGTTTTTGGGCTTCAGGAGGTTATAGACATACAAAAGCTCCCCGGCTGCGGCGTGACCTGAAACGTGCACCTTGGCATTACCTTTGTGGATAACATTTGCACCCAGCTTGGTGAGCCCATCGATAACCCGGTAGACCGCGTTCTCGTTTCCAGGAATCAGCGAGCTAGCCAATATAACAGTGTCGCCTTCGGCTATTTCAATGTCGTGCTCAAGCTTCGCCATTCTGGAAAGCACCGCCATCGGCTCTCCTTGGCTACCGGTAGACATAAACACAAGCTTGGCCGGATCTAGTTTGTGGGAGTCTTTCACATCGACAATGCAGTCCTCCGGAACTTTCAGGTAGCCAAGCTCGGCTGCAATCTGCATGTTTCGAACCATTGAGCGCCCAACCATAACAACCTTGCGGTCGTTGGCAATAGCTGCATCAATGACTTGCTGAACCCTGTGTACGTGCGAAGAAAACGATGCAACAATCACACGCTTGGTAGCACGGCCAATAACATCTTCAAGAACAGGGCCAATGTCTTTTTCTAGCGGCGTAAAACCTGGAACATCGGCATTGGTTGAGTCACACAAAAACAGATCAAGTCCCGCTTCACCGATTCGAGCGAATGCTCGAAGGTCGGTGATGCGGCCATCCAGAGGAATCTGGTCCATCTTGAAATCGCCGGTGTGCAGAATAGTTCCGGCCTTGGATTTAATCAGTACCGCGAGAGCATCAGGAATCGAGTGGTTTACCGCTATGAACTCAAGTTCAAAATCGCCCATTACTTCGATATCGCCCTCCGAAACGGTGTGTGTGAAGGCCGGCATGCGGTGTTCTTTGAGCTTTGCTTCTATGAAAGCAAGGGTCAAAGAAGACCCAAGGATTGGGATATCCCCTCGCATGCGAAGAAGGTATGGCACTCCCCCGATGTGATCCTCGTGACCGTGGGTTAGAACAATTCCGATGATGTCATCGAGTCGGTTCTTGAGATAGCCAAAGTCGGGCAAGATCACATCGACTCCGGGCTGGTGCTCTTCCGGGAAGAGCACACCGCAGTCAACTATTAGTATTTTGCCGTTTATTTCAAACACGGTCATGTTTCGACCGATTTCGCCGATTCCACCGAGTGGAATGATTCGCATTACATCTTTTTTGAGCGGTGCCGGGTTAGGCAGGGTTTGAACCACAGTCTTCTTTCTTAGGTACTACCTGGTTGTGCCAGCCACCTTCGGCAGGGCACCGCCAGCGGCAGCATTTCTATCTGGTCTAAAGTTTTCAAACGACAGGCCAGGAATTGTTCCCACCTTTTCAATGCCGTCTTCGATGCGAGCGGCCTCGTCGTCTTCTGGTCCAACAAGTGGCAAACGAACTCTTGGAGAAGAGATCTTTCCCAATCCGTGCAGCACGTACTTGGCAGCTACGGTTCCTGGAACGTTTGTCATGATTGCGCGCTGCAGCGGCTCGAGAGCGTTATGCACAGTAAGCGCGTGGTGGAAGTCATTGCGGTTGGTGGCATCAACAATCTCGCGGTAGGCAGCAGGAGCCACGTTTGCCGTGACGCCAATCAGTCCAGTTGCGCCAATAGAGAGGTGTGGCAAAACGTTCGAGTCATCGCCAGAAAAATACATCAGGTCGGTCTCGGTCATAAGTCTTGACGCTTGCGCCAAATCTCCAACCGCGTCCTTGACGGCAACGATGTTCGGGTGCTTGGCGGCCCGGTGAAAAGTCTGCTGCGAAATCGCCACGCCGGTTCTACCCGGGATGTCATACAAGATAACCGGAAGGTCAGTTGAGTCAGCGATCAATCTGAAGTGAGTCAAGATTCCGGCCTGAGTTGGCTTGTTGTAATAAGGGGTCACAATCATTACGCCGTCGGCACCGGCTTTTTCGCTCTGCTTGTATAACTGCATGGCGTGAGCTGTTTCGTTGGAGCCACCACCGGTGATGATCTTGGCACGCCCTGCGGCAACTGATTTTCCAACTTCGACGAGCTTGATTTTCTCAGCATCAGTCAGTGTTGATGTCTCACCGGTTGTTCCGGTCATGACGATGCCGTCTGCTCCATTTGAGATTACGTAGTCGATGTGCTTCTCGGTTGAGGCCCAGTCAACTTCACCATCTGGTGTCATGGGCGTGACAAGTGCAACCAGCACCTGGCCGAATATGTCTTTAGCTTGCGTTGCCATTACTACACCCTAGCCCAAGGCTAACTTAGGGGGCTACTCGCCCGTTTTGGTTGAAAGTCTCGTAGGTGTAAGGCATGAGCTTGGCGAACTCATCCTCCATCTTCTCGGCACACATCTCAATCTCACGCTGCGGGAAAGAAGGGAAGTGGGTGCCTTCGCGCTTGGTGCGAAGGCTCAGGAAGTTCATCAGAGCCCTGGCGTTCATAGTCACATACATGCTCGAGTAAATATTCAGCGGCAAAACAATTCTTGCTACCTCTCTAGCAACTCCTGCCTCAAGCATTCGCTGATAAGACTCGTAGGCCGTGACCGAAGCGGTGCGAGCTTCTTGCTCCACGAGAGCAATCTGCTCCGCAGAACCGGGCAAAAATTCGTAGTGTCCGGTCTTTCCGGTCTGAACTAGGTTTCGGTCTGGACCTGGAACGTAAAAAACTGGCGAAAGCTCCTTATAGCGACCCGATTCCTCGTTGTAGCTCGCAATTCGGTGACGCATGAACTCTCTAAAAACAAAGATTGGAGCCTGAACATAAAAAGTCATCGAGTTGTGCTCAAAAGGAGAGCCGTGACGATCCCTCATCAAATAGTTGATTAGCCCGCGGTCGCGCTTATCGGTGTCGGCGTCTTTGTTTGCGGTAGCCGCCTCGAGAGACTGCTCCCCTTGAGTGGAGACCCGGGCAGCAAAAAGCACATCCTGATCGCTGGCGTTGGCGCGCACCAATTCAACGGTTACATCGGATCTAAAAATTACGTCAGACATTCCTCCTAGCTTAGTAAGTAGCCGGGATTGACCCGCACAGACCCCTCGGCGGGTGTAATTAACCCTCGAATTTGGGCATAATCTTTTGGGTTTTGAAGTTATCTATCAGGAAGCAATCAAATTCCCAAAAGGAGCCCCCAGTGGACAACCGCATAGCCTTGATTGGCGTCTTGGTGTCTTTTGGCCTAGTCGCGGGCTTTTGGTGGAAGGCCAGAACCGGACGCGCCAAGCTGGTTCGATCCGGTGAACTGGTGGATCTTTCAAAGCTAAAAGCAACCAAAGGTGGAAAGCCGGTCCAGAACTTTGGAAAAGTGGCCACCCTGGTTCAGTTCTCCACCGAGGTCTGCAGCATTTGTGTTGCTACCGCTAGGTTGTTCCGTGACCTTGAGAAGACGACCCCGGGACTCAAACATATCGAGGTGGATATCACCGACCGGATGGATCTGGCCGCACATTTTTCAATAATGCAAACCCCCACCACACTAATTCTGGATAAGCACGGCATGGTCAAGGCCCGCATCGGCGGAGCCCCAAGACCAAATGTTGTAACCGAAGAACTAAAGAAACTGGAGCAAAAATGACCCCCAAACAACTAGACCCAAGAGGACCAAGATTTGGAGCCGGAATCACATCAATCCTGATGATTTTGGTGATTTATTTCTCACTCGATCCTCAAACCATAAACCTGGCCCTTGGAATCATGGTCTTTGCAGTTGTGATGTTCACCTTTGGCTCTTTGTTGGGTCCTGCCAAGCACCCTTACAGCTACCTTTACAAATACACCCTCAGGAAATTCCTCAAGGCTCCCACTGAGCTAGAAGCGCCAAGGCCTGTGCACTTTGCTCAGGTTGTCGGGTTGATTGTCACTGGAACCGGATTGGTGCTGCACTTACTTGCTGTTCCAAACGCTCTACCAATAGCGGCAGCTGCGGCTTTTGTGGCGGCATTTATAAATGCTGTGTTTGCATACTGCCTTGGTTGCCAGATGTATTTGGGTCTAAAGCGTCTTGGAGTTATTCGCTAGAGCAATAGCTTCGCGCATTGACTTTCTTGCTCTTGCCCTATCCCCGGCCGCGTCATAGGCCAGACCAAGTGCGAACCAAGCCTTCCAATTGCGCTCATCAGCTTCAACCTTCTCGCGGTAGGTATCAAAGACCGCTTCAGCTGAGGCCTTAGTGGGACGACCACTTGGTCGAAGCTCAAAGGGAAACTGTGGCCAGGCATTTTCTTCCAACAGGACCTTGCCAAGCTTTTCAATTCGAAGCCCAAAGCGAAGCTCCATGTAAATTGCCCAGAACGCTATGGCCGGTAAAAACAGCATGGTGGATCCAATTGCAATTCCAATCGGATCACCCGAGACAACCAGTGCGTAGGACCTCTCGGCAACCAAAACCAAATAAATAATCACGAGCGCCGTCATTACCAGCGCGCCGAATTTAGCTGAAGTCAATTACTTTCCCTCAAGCAGCGGCAGTAATCCAACTGTCAAGCCAGTAAGTTGCATTGTTTTCCTGATTGCCAGCAAAATCCCTTGTGAGTAAACCTCGTGCGATGTCACGACGTGCTTCACATACAAGCTCTCGTTTGTTGCCGCCAACGACACTTCTTGCTCGGCGTGAGCTCCTTCGATTCGAAGGCTCGTAATTGGTATGCCATTGAATAGCGGTGCCTGGTTATTCTCTGTGACGGGACTTGCAGGTCTTCCCTGCCTGGAAGCAGAAATAGCCTGGGATGTGAAAAGGGCTGTACCAGAAGGAGCGTCTAGCTTTTTTGGGTGATGAGTCTCGGTGATCTCTATTTGGTCAAAGTACTTGCCGGCCTCGGCAACAAACTTGGTGGCTAGCACTGACCCAATCGAGAAGTTAGGAATGATGGTCACAGTTGCCAAAGACCCAACAATTTGCTTTTCAACGGCTTCAAGTTTTTCTTTGGTCCAACCGCTTGTGCCAACTAATAGGCGCAAGTTGTTTTGAATGGCGTAGTCCACAATCGCCGTTGAGGCTTCGGGCTTGGTCAGATCGAGAAGCAAGTCGGCGCCCTGGGATTCTGAAAGAGAATTCTTTGAGGTTAGGGCTGAGTGCAGCTCGAGGTCGCTGGATTGCTCGATTAGTTTCAGGGCCAGCTGGCCCATGCGGCCAGATGAGCCAAGTACTGAGATTTTGACTGACACGAGATAAACCTACCTAGAAAAAATCTAGTTCACGAACTTATCAAACATCGTTTCGGTCACATCGCCCACCGCAACAATTGACCGATTCTTAGACAGTAGATCCTGAGCTAGCTGCTGAACCTCGGAAAGCTCAACCGAGTCGAAGCGGGCAACGGTATCGTCAAGGTCGATAAACTCCCCAGCGACAATCTCAGCGCTTGCCAGCCTGGACATCCTGGCCTGGTTGGATTCGAACTTCAGAGCAAGTGAGCCCGAGATGTTGCCTTTGGCAAGAGATAGCTCACCCACCGTGATTCCGGTTTCGGCAATTTTCTCAAGCTCTTGAATCATGAGCGCGGTAACCTCTTCAGCCTTAGCCGGTGCGCAGCCTGCGTAGAGACCGAAGGTTGAGGCATCTGAATATCCCTGGTTGAAAGAGTAAACCGAGTATGCCAGTCCACGTCTTTCACGAATTTCTTGGAATAGCCTGGAGCTCATTCCTCCACCTAGCACGGTGTTCAATACACCCATGGCGTACCTTCTTGGGTCATCCACAAACAGACCTTCTGATCCAACCAAAATATTCACCTGAGAGATAGGACGGTGAATCACTGCAAGCTTTGTTCCTCGATTGATCTTGGCTGGATGAAGTAGCCTTCGAGGCACCGGCTTAGCCGCTAGCCCCAAGTCCCAACCAGCTTCGGAAAGACCCTTCTCAACCAACTGGATTAATTCTTGGTGATCAACGTTTCCAGCAGCAGCCACCACAAGATCCTGCGGGCGGTAATTTTTTTGGTAGTGCTCCCAGACGGCATCTCTTGAGACAGCCGAAATAGTTTCAATAGTTCCGCCAATGGGCCTACCGAGTGGATGATCTCCCAGAACAGCAGTCGAGAAAGCCTCGTGTACGACATCTTGAGGATCGTCGTCGTTCATCGCGAGTTCTTCTAGGATTACCGGGCGTTCGTTTTCAAACTCGGTCTCATCTAGCAAGCTCGATGTGAGCATGTCGGCGATAACCTCTACCGCAATTGGCAGGGCTCTGTGGGAAACCTTCGCATAGTAAGAAGTGTGCTCTTTACCGGTTGAGGCATTTGATGAGCCACCAACCGAGTCAAAGGCAACCGCGATATCCATCGCGGTGCGCTTCTTGGTTCCCTTGAACAACAGGTGCTCTAGAAAGTGAGTCGAACCAAAGTGATTATTAGTTTCATCCCGCGAACCAACCGCCACCGAGAACGACACCGAGACTGATTGGCTTGCCGGAACCTGCTCGCTCAAAATGCGAACACCGCTTGGGAGAACGCTTCTGCGAACAGAAGAGCCCCCCGAAGCGGTGAACGAAAGATCAGATTGTTCTAACGGGAGAATAATCTCGGTCATAAACGGATGGCTTACGCTTCCTCAACGTCAACCGGTGAAAGCGATAGCTTTCCACGGTCGTCAATCTTGGAGATTTCAACCTGAATGCGCTGACCAACCTCGAGCACGTCTTCGACGTTCTCGACTCGCTTGCCGCCAGCCATCTTCTTAAGTTCTGAGATGTGTAGCAGACCATCGCGACCTGGAACCAGCGAAACAAAGGCACCGAAGGTGGCTAGCTTCACAACAGTTCCAAGGAATCTCTCGCCAATCTCAGGTACGTGAGGGTTGGCGATCGCGTTGATGGCTGCCTTGGCAGCATCAGCGGAAGGTCCGTCAACGGCACCGATGTAAACGGTTCCGTCGTCCTCAATCGAAATGTCAGCTCCGGTGTCGTCCTGGATCTGGTTGATCATCTTGCCCTTAGGTCCGATGACTTCACCGATTTTGTCCAGTGGGATCTTCACAGAGATAACTCGAGGCGCGGTTGGCGCCATCTCGTCTGGCTCAGAGATTGCTTGGTTCATAACTCCCAGGATGTGAAGTCTGGCTTCCTTGGCCTGAAGCAGTGCTCCATCCAGCACCGAAGCAGGAATTCCATCGAGCTTGGTGTCTAGCTGAATAGCAGTCACAAACTCAGAGGTACCGGCAACTTTAAAGTCCATGTCTCCAAGTGCATCTTCTGCACCCAAGATGTCAGTCAAAGCTGCGTAGCGAACCTTGCCGTCAACCGTGTCAGAGATTAGACCCATCGCAATACCTGCAACCGGTGCCCTAAGTGGCACACCCGCGTTTAGGAGTGCAAGCGTCGATGCACAAACTGAACCCATCGAGGTGGATCCGTTTGAGCCTAGGGCCTCGGATACCTGACGAATTGCATACGGGAACTCATCACGAGCCGGAAGAACTGGAACTAGGGCGCGCTCTGCAAGCGCACCGTGTCCAATCTCGCGACGCTTTGGAGTTCCAACTCGACCGGTTTCACCGGTTGAGTATGGCGGGAAGTTGTAGTTGTGCATGTAGCGCTTCTTGGTCACTGGTGAAAGTGAGTCAATCTGCTGCTCCATCTTCAACATGTTCAGTGTGGTGACACCAAGAATCTGGGTCTCTCCGCGCTGGAAGATTGCCGATCCGTGAACGCGAGGAATTACTGAAACTTCAGCATCAACCTGACGGATGTCGCGAAGGCCACGGCCGTCAATACGAATGCCCTCTTCAAGAACACGACGACGCATAACCTTCTTGGTCACGGACTTATAGGCTGCGCTAAACATGGCCATTTCTTCTTCAGAAACGGTTGCTGCCATCTTTTCCTTAACCTCAGCTTTGTATGCATCGTCCTGGTCCTGACGAGCCTGCTTGTCAGCTACCTGGTAGATGCGAGCCAAGTTCGCTTCGGTTTCTTTTTCAACCATTGCGTAGAACTCATCGGTGTAAGGCAAGAACACTGGGTAGCTGCCGGCTTCACGAGAAGCGATAGCTGCAAGTTTCTGCTGAGCCAGAATCAATTCCTTGATAAATGGCTTGGAAGCCTCAAGTCCTTGAGATACAACTTCCTCGTTCGGAGCGGTTGCGCCCTGGTTTTTGATTAGGTCCCAGGCGTTTTCGGAAGCTTCGGCCTCAACCATCATGATCGCGATGTCTTCTTTACCGTTTTCAACAATTAGTCTTCCTGCAACCACCATGTTGAATACTGCTCGCTCAAGCTGAGAGTGCTTCGGAAATGCCACCCACTGGCCATCGATAAGTGCTACTCGCACTCCACCGATTGGACCTGAAAATGGCAAACCGGCAATCTGAGTCGACATCGAAGCCGCGTTAATCGCGATTACGTCATACAACTCATCCGGCTCGATAGCCATAACGGTCACAACTACCTGAATTTCGTTCCTTAGACCATCAACGAATGATGGGCGAAGTGGACGGTCGATTAGACGACAGGCCAAGATGGCCTCTGTCGATGGGCGACCCTCACGACGGAAAAATGATCCTGGGATTCGTCCCGCGGCATACATTCTTTCCTCAACGTCAATAGTTAGCGGGAAGAAGTCAAACTGATCCTTTGGCTGCTTACTTGCGCTAGTTGCTGAAAACAACATGGTTTCGCCGTCAAGATAGACAGCTGCAGAACCCTGCGCCTGCTGCGCTAGGCGTCCTGCTTCGAAGCGAATGGTTCGCTTTCCGTACTTGCCGTTGTCAATTACTGCTTCGGCTGATTTAATTTCTGGACCTTCCATGGTCCCTCCTCTTTGTTATAAACGCGCGTAAATTCACTCAACGTTTGAGTGAACGCGCTGATTTTGAGGATGAATGAAAAGATTTTTGCGTCTCAGAATTGAGCTGCTGCCTGATCGTCAGTAGAAAAACTTGGGGAATTTCCCAAGATCCACCACCGAAGACCAGCAAACCTATCTTCATCGCTCGTTGTAAAGCCTAACAGGCTAAGCCAAATAAGCCTAGGAAACTAGGCAAACGCTAATGATTACTTGGGTTAGCGGCGGATGCCGAGGCGCTCAATAAGCGCGCGGTAGCGGTTGATGTCTACCTTCTGAAGGTATCCAAGCAAACGGCGACGCTGACCAACCATAAGCAATAGACCACGACGGGAGTGGTGGTCGTGCTTGTGCTCTTTTAGGTGCTCGGTTAGGTCTTTGATTCGCTGAGACAAAACTGCAAC
The DNA here is from genome assembly GCA_945883505.1 of Rhodoluna limnophila. Classification (GTDB taxonomy): domain Bacteria; phylum Actinomycetota; class Actinomycetes; order Actinomycetales; family Microbacteriaceae; genus Rhodoluna; species Rhodoluna limnophila_B. The sequence goes on along the minus strand of CAMCXL010000003.1, from coordinate 103,788 downwards.
TTGAACCTCAGGAGAACCGGTGTCACCTGGGTGAGTTGCGTACTGGGCAATGATGTCGTTTTTTACTTTTGCATCTAGTGACACTTTGTTACTTCCTTTTGGTTCGCTGCGCGGCGCAAAAGACCCGTTGTCTTTTGCTCTATTGATCCGCGGCCGATACACGGCAACTTTGAAAGCTTACCCCAGCTGGCGGCTCCGCCGCCAGTCCAAGATTTAGGCCTCTGGGGCGTATTTGTTGCCTGCCTCTTTTGGCTTAGAGGGCAACAGGCACAAAATCAGCAGAAACACCTGAACGGCAAAGGCAAGTAGCAAGGTTGGGACAAAATAAGCCACGGATGTAGCAAGCATCTCTACCTCGGGGGCGCTGGTGGAATCTAGGTAGCTAATTACTCCGAGAATTCCCATCACAAGCGGCACGATCGGAAGAAGGTACAAAAACAACCATTTACCTGACCAGCCGGAGTCTTGAATTCTTCTGGAAGTGACAGCCAAAGTTGGGATAAGCAGTATCAGTGCAGAGATGCTGGTCAATGGAGTGGGTTGGTTGATTGCTTCAATCAGGTCTGCGGTTTCAACCGGAGGCCAAATCAAGGACTCAACAGTGGAAAGAACTATTCCAATCAAGACGGTAAACAGAACAAAGAACCAGTACTCGCGCCTAGCCGCTACGCCCTTGAACTTATTCCAGTTCACGAAAACGCTTTTTACAGCGTCAGCAAAAGATAGTTTCTTCATTTACAGTCCTAACTGCTTTCTAACTACAATCAAATCTAGATGAATTTGCGCCACAAGTGAGTCAACGCCGTCAAATTTAGCAACCGGCCTAACAAAGTCCACAAACTCTAGCTGAACAATCTGGTCGTATAAATCCAGCTCGGTTTCATCCAGGACGTGCGACTCAACAAGCCTGGGCACCGCCTGGAAAGTTTCGTTGATACCCACCGAGTGTGCTGCGGGATACCGAACACCTTCGGCAATTAGCCAGCCCGAATAAACCCCATCCAGTGGCAGATATCCTTCGGCGTCACGAGCTATGTTGGCAGTTGGGAATCCGATCTTTCGACCGATTTTTAGACCGTGCTCAACCATGCCACTAACTTCATGGACTCGACCGAGCATTTCGGTGACCAACCTAATGTTTCCCAAATCCAGCTGTTCACGAACTCGGGTTGTGGAGACAATCTCCCCCTCGACCTCAACGGGTCTAACCTCGCGAACTTCGAACCCGTTTAAGGCTCCAAGTTCGACTAGAGTTTCAAAGTTTCCCGAACCCTGGTAACCGAATCGAAAGCCTTGGCCAACCAAAACAAGCTTCGCGTTTAGTCCCTCTATCAGTATCTGCCTGACAAACTGCTCCGGGGTTAGATCTGCCAACGCTTGATTAAATTCAAGCTGCAACATTGCGGCAATTCCAAAACCTGAAATTAGGTGGGTCTTTTGTCCGGGCCCTAGGACCGGAAGCTTGGCTCGCTCTGGTCGAAGCAAAGCATCTGGGTGACGATCAAAAGTCACAACCGTTGGGACCAGGTTCATATCCATAGCTGCATCAACAACCTCGGTGAACAGAGCCTGGTGACCTAGGTGAAGGCAATCAAATTTCCCGATCGTGACAGCGGTTGGTCCAAGATCACTCGGGATTGACGTAAGCGAAGTAAGGGTAAGCACGCTAAGAGTCCCTGCTAGTTTTTCTAATCCACAACAGACCCAGAATTGGTAGCACCAGAGGAATGTATCCATATCCTGAGCCAAAACCAGACCAAACACTCGGGTGTGCAAAAAGCTCCGGTGCAATAAACGAAAGTGTGCCGACCGCTAAAACTCCGACCAGCTCAAAAATTACCGAAGCCAAGGCAATTGATTTCCAAGCTTTCCCGTTTTTGGCAAGCGAAACAGTTGCAAGGATGTAAACCAGTGCACTGACCAAGGACAGCGAGTAAGCCAGCGGAGCCTGCTCAAACTTTGTAATGATCTGAAACGAAGCCCTGGCGGTTGCAGAAACTGCAAAGACGGCGTAAAAAACAATCAGTAGCCGTCCGGCTCCAAGTGAACGGCTCGGCTTAGGTAGCTTAGGTAGCTTAGGGATTGACATCTTAGGTTCTGGCTTTCTTGGCTTTAGGGATTTAGTAGCTACCGGTCCAAATTTGATTCATGCGTACCAGCATCACTGCAACCGTGAGTGCTGCAACGCCGAGAATAAGTGTTGACCAGCGGTTTCTTTCAACCAAGGCCCAAAACCCGGCACCGATTGGGACCATGATTGCAACGACCAAATATGCGAAGAACTCGACCGTGTCAACGGCTGCTTCTTCTCCCCCAACCACCGCGAAAACGCTGTAGCCAAACTGAATCAAAAGCCCAAGTAGAACAACTGCTATCGACCCCACGCTCCAAAGGCTCGGCAACCTTCCAAAAAGCCCTAAAGCAATGGCGAATAATCCGGCCGCAACTGCAAACCAGAGCTGAATCAAATACAGCAGTTCAGTCATTTAATTCTCCTTGAAAGACCACAACTGATTTTAAGTCAGAATCAACCGGCTCCAGCACCGCAATCAATTTCCCCGCTTCAGAAATGCCAGCCACCGTCGAAGAAACGCTTACCTTAGGCGAAATTCTCTTACCGTGAACCAAATCGGTGACTTGCTGATCGTCTAGGGTAATCGTTTCGAATAGATCGCTTGCCGCCTCAGCCAGTGAGGTTAGACGAAGATCTTCAAGTTCGCTAATTTGATTTGCTGACTCAACCTCAAAGGATCCGACCTTAGTTCTTCGAAGCGAGGTGATATGGCCTCCAACACCTAAGCCTTGACCTAGGTCCCTAGCCAAGGCCCGGATGTATGTCCCTGACGAGCAATCAACCCTAACCTCTAAGTCAATAAAACCCTCTGGAGATTTCGAACTCGAAAGTAGCTCAAAAGCATGAACACTCACCTCGCGCGATTTGAGTTCAACTTCAACACCTTCACGCACTAAGTCGTAGGCTCTTTTTCCATCGACTTTGATTGCACTCACAGACGAAGGCCGCTGCAAAATTACCCCGGTTAGCTTGGAAATTTCCCGAATAATTCGATCGGGTGTGATAAGCGCCAATGAATCAGCTGCCGCAGTTTCTACGACTTCAGATTCAGAGTCATCCGATACGGTCGATACCCCTAGCCGAATGGTTGCAAGGTAAGTTTTGTCTGCTCCAACTAAAAACGTCAGCAACTTGGTTCCAGACTCAATTCCGAGAACTAGTAATCCGGTTGCCAGTGGGTCAAGGGTTCCAGCGTGACCAACTTTTTTGGTGCCGACAGCTTTTCGAACCTTCGCTACAACATCGTGGGATGTGAAGCCTTGGGGCTTATCGATTAGAACTAGACCCGAGCTCGCCAAAACTATTCCTGGTCTTCGATTTGCCTTGGCTCTTTATACGGATTGGCATCCCCGGCAGGTTTAGCGGCAGCGGCAAGCCTGGCGACCTCAGCATCCCTTGCTCTAGCCTCAGCGAGTAGGTCATTCATGTGAGCTGCGTTCTCTGGCAACTCGTCAGCGATGAACTCAAGAGTTGGAGTTAGGCGAATCGAGAGGTTGTGTCCAACCTCTCCGCGGATTCGCCCGGTATTTTGTCTTATGATCTCGTTCGAGCGCTCTCGATCTTCATCGGAACCAAAAACCGTGTAGAAAATCTGAGCGTGCGATAGGTCAGGGGTCACTTTCACCTCGGTGAGAGTGACAAAACCAAGGTCGGGGTCCTTGACAGCTTTTTCAAGCGCTTCGGCAACCAAAACCTTAATTCGCTCGGCTAATTTCCGAGCCCTGGCAACATCAACCATGATTTAGACCCTTGGCTTCTCGCGCATCTCGTAGGTCTCGATGATGTCTTCAAGCTCAAGCTCGTTGAAACCACCCAGTCCAATTCCACACTCAAAGTCGGTCTTGACCTCGTTGGCGTCATCCTTGAATCGCTTCAAAGAATCAACCTTGAGGTTTTCAGCGATGACGTTTCCAGCTCTGAGGACGCGAGCAAAAGAGTTTCGCTTGATGGTTCCGGTTCGAACGATAGATCCAGCGATGGTTCCAACCTTGGAGGATTTGAATAGCTCCCGAACTTCTGCGGTACCAAGCTGCACCTCTTCGTACTCTGGCTTGAGCATTCCCTTAAGGGCTTTTTCAATGTCCTCAATTGCCGCGTAGATAACCGAGTAGAAGCGGATGTCCACTCCCTCGCGGTCAGCGCGGTCCCTGGCTTTGTTGTCTGGCTTGACGTTGAATCCGATGATGATGGCGTTATCTACAGTTGCTAGGTTCACATCCGACTCGGTCACTGCACCAACACCGCGGTGAATGATTCGAAGCTGAACTGAATCGTCGACCTCGATCTTCAACAGTGAGTCTTCCAGCGCTTCAACAGCACCGGAAACGTCACCCTTGATAACCAAGTTGAGAGATTCGACCTTGCCATCTTCGAGTGCCTTGGTGAAGTCTTCTAGGCTGATGCGCTTTCTGGTCTTGGCCAATAGCGCATTGCGGTCGGCAGCTTCACGCTTTTCGGCAATCTGTCTTGCTTGACGCTCGTCGTCGGTCACAACAAAGGTGTCACCGGCACGTGGAACGCTCTGAAGGCCAAGTACCTGAACCGGCCTGGAAGGAGTTGCAGACTCAACCGGGTCCCCGTCTTCGTTGAACATCGCTCGCACTCGACCGTGCGCACTTCCAGCAACGATTGAGTCTCCAACGTTTAGGGTTCCGGACTGAATCAAAACGGTTGCAACCGCTCCGCGGCCCTTGTCTAGGTTGGCTTCAATTGCAACACCGCGAGCGTCCTTGTTTGGGTTAGCTCGCATGTCTAGTGCGGCGTCCGCAGTTAGAAGCACCGCGTCTAATAGCTCGGTGATTCCCTGGCCCTTCAAGGCAGACACAGGAACAAACATCACGTCACCACCGTATTCTTCGGCAATCAAGTTGAACTCGGTTAGCTGCTGCTTTACCTTGTCCGGGTTAGCGCCTTCCTTATCCATCTTGTTCACCGCAACCACAATTGGAACGTTCGCGGACTGGGCGTGGTTTAGAGCCTCAATGGTCTGAGGCATCACGCCGTCATCGGCTGCAACTACCAAGATTGCGATGTCGGTGACCTGAGCACCACGAGCACGCATAGCTGTGAAAGCCTCGTGACCCGGGGTGTCAATGAAAGTAATGGCGCGGTCTTGACCTTCGTGAGTGGTGTGCACCTGATAGGCACCGATGTGCTGGGTAATGCCTCCTGCTTCACCGGCCTGGACGTTAGAGTTTCGGATTGAGTCCAAAAGAGCTGTCTTTCCGTGGTCAACGTGACCCATTACTGTCACAACCGGTGGCCTTGCAAGCAAGTCTTTTTCGTCATCGTCGTAGTCAGTTGAGATATCCAACCCAAAGCCCTCGAATAGCTCGCGCTCTTCGTCTTCTGGGGAGACAACCTCAATCTTGAAACCAAGTTCTTCTCCGAGAATTAGGAAGGTTTCTTCATCAAGCGATGCGGTTGCGGTTGCCATCTGACCTAGTGCAAATAGCACCGTAATCAGCTGACCGGCATTGGCATCAATCTTGTCCGCGAAGTCCTGAATCGATGCACCGCGACGAAGCCTGATAACGGTTGTTCCGTCACCGCGTGGGACAACTGCGCCACCTAGGCTCGGGATACTTCTTTGTTCGAATTCTTCTCTCTTAGCGCGCTTGGATTTGCGAGCCTTGCTCTGTCCCCTTGCTCCACCCTTACCAAAAGCTCCAGCGGTTCCTCCGCCAACGCCGCGACCGCGACCTCCGGCTGGTCCTCTGGGAGGAAATCCTCCTCCGGGAGCACCGCCACCAAATCCTGGCTTGGCACCTGCAAAACCTGGACGCGCTCCACCACCAGCTGGTCTTGCACCTGGGCGATCGGTTCCACCTTCAGATCTGGTTCCTGGTCTTGGTGAACCAGGTCTTGGAGTTCCAGGACGTGCCATACCTTGCGCTGGATTAAAGGGACTGTTTCCAGGCCTTGCCATTGGACGAGGAATACCCATTCCCTGACTTGAGGCGAATGGATTGTTACCTGGCCTTGGAACCCCCGGCACTGAAGAAGCAGCTGGCGGTAGCTTGGGCGCGTCGGTTATTGAACTTGGAGCAAGTCTTGAAGTCTTTTTCTTTGGAGGCTCCGGTGCCTCATCGGTTTCCGGTTTCTCGGTGGCGGCTTCGGGTTCTTTTGGATCGGCAGTTTTCTTGGCTGCAGCCTTTGGCTTTGCGGCTTTCTTTGGTTCTTCTTTTGGCTTAGCGTCGGGAAAGGCAGCGCGTAGTTTCTTAGCGATCGGAGGCGCGATGGTGGAAGATCCGCTCTTGACGTATTCGCCGAGCTCTTCTAATTTGGCCAGAGCAACTTTGGTGTCAATACCAAGTTCTTTGGCTACGTCGTAAACACGTGGTAGCGCCACTTACTTCTCCTGTCTGGGCCTTCCCAAACAGGGCAGGCCGTTAAAGCTGTTGGGTACTCATTTCGAGATACTCATTAGTTTTCCAACATCTTTTCTGCCTGTTTCTTCTTATTTTTCCAGCGGATTTAGACCTAAAGGCCTAAAAACCGATTTCGACCAAATGGTCTGTGGCGATAAAACCACCAAATCACAGTCTAGACCCAAAGACCCAAAAGCGACTAGTCGCCGTCCAAAATACTGTCTGGCTGGATGTCAATCTTCGCTCCCGTGAGCTTTGCAGCCAGACGGGCGTTTTGACCTTCTTTACCAATTGCCAGCGAGAGCTGGAAATCAGGCACCAAAACCCGAACCTGACGCTCCTCGGCGTTGATAATAAAGGCATCCGAGACCTTGGCGGGGGAAAGCGCGTGAGCCACAAACTGTGGCAAATCTTCCGAGAAATCAACGATGTCGATCTTTTCATCGTTGAGCTCGGTCTGAACTGCGCGAACTCGCTGACCCAGTTCTCCGATGCAAGAGCCCTTGGCGTTAACCGCTGGGTCGTTGGCACGAACCGCAATCTTGGTGCGATGGCCGGCTTCTCTGGCGACCGAGACAATCTCAACGATTCCTTCGGCGATTTCGGGAACCTCCATTGCAAACAGTTTTCGAACTAGCCCCGGGTGGGTTCTAGAAACTGTGACCTGTGGACCGCGGGTTCCCTTGGAGACGTTGGTTACATAAACCCGGATGCGCTTGCCGTGAGCATAATCCTCGCCGGGGACTTGCTCTTCTGGGGGCATGATGGCTTCGATTGAACCAAGGTCAACGTAGACCATGTATGAACGCTGCCCCTGCTGGATGGTGCCGGCGACAATGTCGCCGTCCTTGCCCTTGAATTCTCCGAACACACCCTCATCATTAATTTCACGAAGTCTGGATGCAATAACCTGCTTGGCAGCGCTGGCTGCAATTCTTCCAAAGCCATCCGGTGTTGACTCGGTCTCACCGGTCTCATTACCATCTTCATCCACGCTGGTCACGAAAATCTGAACGTGGCCTGTCTTCTGATCTAAAATAGCGCGGGCTTTGTCGGTGTTCCCGACGGTGCGGTGGTAGGCGGCCAAAATGGCTGCTTCAATGATTTCGACGAGTTCCTTGAAGGGAATCTCTTTTTCGCGCTCGAGTCCTCTAAGGACGCCTAGGTCTATATCCACAGGGGCGACACCTCCAAGCGCTATTTACTTAAATTTCGGACAAAGCCGATTCTATCTTGATAGAACGCCTTTCCCCACTCCTTCTATTCCAGAGCTCAACCTCGCCTGTTTCCAGGCCCTTGCCAACAATTAACACTTTGGGAACTCCAAGTAGTTCAGCGTCAGAAAACTTAACCCCCGGGGATACCTTCTGGCGATCATCGAGCAGCACGGTCTTGCCAGTTTGTTCGATCTGTTCAGCAAGTTTCTCAGCAGCTGCAAACACCGAATCCTCTTTGCCGGCTGCAACCACATGCACATCGGCCGGTGCTACCGATTCTGGCCAAATCAATCCCTTGTCGTCGTTATTGGCTTCTGCCAAAACCGCCACCAGCCTGGTCACACCAATTCCGTAGGAACCCATGGTGACTGTGACTAACTTGCCGTTCTCGTCCAAAACTTTTAGCTCTAGTGCCTCGGCATACTTTCTTCCGAGCTGGAAGACGTGCCCAATTTCAATTCCACGAGCTAGCTCAAGTTCGCCAGATCCATCCGGAGCTTGGTCACCCGCACGCACCTCGGCAATGTCCGCTACCCCATCGGAAGAAAAATCTCGTCCGGCGACTAGGTGGAAGACGTGCTTCTGGTCTTGGTTTGCTCCAGTGATCCAGCTGGTTCCAGAAACAACTCGAGGGTCCAATAGATAGCGAATACCGGCCGTGGCTTTTTCACCGAGGAACTGAGCTCCGTCCTTTGTAGGACCGATGTATCCCTTCACCAGCAACTTGTGTTTTGCAAAGTCTTCGTCGGTGGCTTGCGATACTTCCGACGGTGAAAAAGCCGCCTCGGCGCGCTTCTCATCAACTTCACGATCTCCAGGAATACCAACAATTACAAGCGAGCGTTTTCCTTCCGGTGAGGTAAGTGCGAGCACAACGTTTTTTAGGGTGTCAGCTGCAACCCAGGAAGAGCCATCTGCTTTTTTGACTTTGGCGTTTGCCAAATCAACCAGCGTCTTGATAGTTGGTGTGTTTGGCGAATCATGAACCTCTGCCGCCGGCTGATTCGAAATTGGAATCTCTTTAGGGACAACCGTTGCAACAGCTTCGACGTTGGCGGCGTAGCCACCGGCCGAGCGAACAAAAGTGTCTTCGCCAATTGGCGAAGGCGATAGAAACTCTTCAGATTTTGATCCACCCATTGCACCGGCGTCGGCCTTCACGATTACGTAGTCAACACCGAGCCGAGTAAAGATTCGTTCGTAGGCTGCGCGCTGAGCCTGATAAGAAACCTCGAGCCCTTCGTCACTGACGTCAAAGCTGTAGGCATCCTTCATCACAAACTCGCGACCGCGAAGCAGTCCCGCGCGAGGCCTAGCTTCGTCGCGGTACTTGTTTTGGATTTGGTAAAGCGAAAGCGGAAGGTCCTTGTAGCTGGAGTACATATCCTTTACCAGCAGCGTAAAAACTTCCTCGTGGGTTGGTGCTAAAAGGTAGTCCGCCTTCTTGCGATCTTGAAGCCTGAACAAGTTATCGCCATACTCGGTCCAACGACCGGTGATCTCGAAAGGTTCTCTTGGTAGCAGCGCCGGAAAAAACACTTCCTGGGAGCCGGCGTTTGCCATTTCCTCGCGCACTACCTTTTCGATTTTCGCTTTGACCATTAGCCCTAGCGGAAGCCAGGTATAAATTCCAGGGGCTGCCCTTCGAATGTATCCGGCACGAAGCAACAGCCGGTGGCCTTGAACATCGGCATCGGAAGGGTCCTCGCGCAGCGTGCGAAGAAATAGTTGGCTCAGGCGGATAGGCATGGGCTCAATGTTACCGCCCGCAGGGACTTACTTGTCCTTGACTACGACCTGTGGTGAGCCAACCAGGGCTGGATCCATCTCGGCAGCCAAGCGATTAGCCTCTTCGATCAAGGTCGCAACGATTTCACTCTCGGGGACAGTCTTTATAACCTCACCCTTTACGAAGATCTGACCCTTACCGTTTCCGGAGGCTACTCCTAGATCTGCCTCGCGAGCTTCCCCGGGACCGTTGACAACGCAACCCATTACCGCAACACGAAGCGGTACGGTGAGCTTTTCAAGACCTGCGGTCACATCATTGGCAAGTTTGTATACATCAACTTGAGCACGACCACAGCTTGGGCAACTTACGATTTCAAGTTTTCTCGGACGCAAATTCAGTGACTCTAGAATCTGGGAACCAACTTTTACTTCCTCGGCGGGAGGCGCCGAAAGAGAAACTCGGATGGTGTCACCGATGCCCTTGGACAAAAGTGCACCAAATGCAACTGAAGACTTGATTGTTCCCTGGAATGAAGGACCGGCTTCGGTGACCCCGAGGTGAAGTGGCCAGTCGCCACGCTCGGAAAGAAGCTCGTAAGCCCTAACCATCACAACTGGGTCGTTGTGCTTGACAGAAATCTTGAAGTCGTGGAAGTCATGCTCCTCGAACAAGCTAGCCTCCCAAACTGCTGACTCAACCAAGGCCTCGGGAGTTGCCTTGCCGTATTTTTCCATCAGTCTTGGATCTAGAGAACCCGCGTTGACACCAATTCGAATTGAAACTCCGGCCGCCTTGGCGGCCTTGGCGATTTCGCCAACGTGGCCATCAAACTGGCGAATATTTCCAGGATTAACTCGAACCGCACCGCAACCGGCGTCGATGGCTTGAAAAACGTATCTGGACTGGAAGTGAATATCGGCGATGACCGGAATCTGCGATTTCTTGGCAATGATGTGTAACACATCAGCATCATCTTGCGAAGGACAGGCAACTCGAACGATGTCGCAACCGGTGGCTGTTAGCTCAGCGATCTGCTGCAGGGTGCCGTTGATGTCTGTGGTTGGAGTGGTAGTCATCGACTGAACTGAAATTGGAGCATCTCCCCCGACTGCAACTTTTCCGACCATGATTTGTCGGGTCTTGCGTCTCGGGGTTAGAACTGGGGGCGGACTTTTGGGAAGTCCTAGGTTTACTGCTGGCACACTGCTCCTTGAATAGCTAATGGATCTTCTTAAAGCATAAGTTGTAAAACCAGCATTGCCGAAGCCCTAGCCAAATAGCGAGATTGGGTTCACTAAATCAGCGGTAATCAGCAGTGCCGAGACCAAAAGCAGGGCAATAAAAACAAACCAGGTCAGCGGCATCAATAAAGCGGTGTCGGCGGGCCCCGGGTCTTTTCGGCCGGCTAATCGATAAAGCCCGCGCTTTAGAGATTCATAAATACCGCCGGCGACGTGACCACCGTCAAGTGGTAGCAGCGGAATCATGTTGAAGACAAAAAGAGCAAAATTCAAAGAACCCAATATTTGAATTCCGGTAGCGAATTTATCCACGAAGCTGGCTTCTTCGGAGGCGGCAACTTCCCCGGCAACCTGTCCGATGCCAACGATGGAAATAGGTCCGGTTATATCGCGCTCCCCACCACCGAAGGTGACTGCGGTCACCTTGCTTACTTCCTCCGGTAGGCGCAAAATCAGCTGGCCAATTTGGGCGATGGTTTGTCCCGATGCTTCAAGTGATTGGGTAAGCGGCAACGCTTTGCGCTCCGGGGACAAGAACACTCCCAAAAACGGCTGAGGCTGGTAAACGATATCGCCTGCTTCATCAAGTACCGGTGAGCCAAGCGAATCAAACTGCGGGCGCTGTTGCAAAACGGCCGTCACCGTGACTTTAAGAAACTTCCCGTCGCGCAGCACTTCAAGCTCGGCGGTTGGGGTGGAGGTTAGAATTTGCCTAATCTGAACCCAGTCGATGGCTTGTTGGCCTGAGATACTTACCACTTCATCGCCTGCCTGAAGCCCCGCGATGTAAGCCGGGGTCTGCTCGCTAACCGAGCAGTCGGTGCTGGTGTTTTCAAAACAAACCGAAACTGCTTCAATCTTTAGTGAGCTTTGGTAGATACCAAACCCGGTCAGCGCTATCGCCGTCAACAAGACACCGAGCACCAGGTTCATAAACGGCCCACCGAGCATGATGATCATGCGCTTTGAAACAGGCAGTTGATAAAACTTTCTATTCGCGTCAGCTTTAGTTTCAGACTCCGAGTGAGCTGTTCGAGCCTGAGAGATCATATCCCTGAAAAAACCGGTTTTGGTTTCTGGTTTTTTGGCCGGTGGGTACATCCCCAACATCGCTATGTAGCCGCCGAGTGGAAAGGCCTTTAGCCCGTACTCGGTCTCACCCACTTTTCTGGAGTAAAGGGTTGGACCAAAACCAATCATGTACTTGGTGACCTTTACGCCAAATAGCTTGGCTGGAACTAGGTGACCAATCTCGTGAATGCCAATGGATACACCGATACCCAAAACAATAAAGAGTATGCCGGCTAGGTACCAGAGGGTTTCGCTCACGCCAACAAACCTACTTCAACTAATCGAAATCTTTTGGGTGTGGCGAGTGATTCTGGGGAAACTAGCAGGCCTTAGCAATCTGGGCGTCAGTTCTGTCCCTGGCCCACTTCTCAGCTGCCAACAGCGATTCCAGAGTTAGCTCACCATCGGGCTGGTGAGCATCAACCGCACGAGCAATTAATTCGGTTATTTGATCAAAGCTAATCGCGCCGCTGTGGAAAGCCAGCACGGCTTGCTCATTGGCTGCGTTATAAACAGCCGGATAACTCTTACCGGCTTTTCCAACCTGCCTTGCGAGCGCAACCGCCGTAAAAACGCTTTCGTCAAGTGGCTCAAACTGCCAGGAGTGAGATTTACTCCAATCCACTGGAATAGAAACTTGATCCAAGCGATCGGGCCAAGATAATCCAAGGGCAATTGGTAGTTTCATATCTGGTGGCGATGCCTGAGCAATAACCGACCCGTCCACAAACTCCACCATCGAGTGAATGACCGACTGTGGATGAACAGTCACTTCTATTTGGTCAAATGCAACATCAAACAATAGGTGAGCTTCAATAAGCTCGAGGCCCTTATTGACAAGTGACGCCGAGTTAGTTGTGACAACCTGACCCATCACCCAGGTGGGGTGAGCCAGTGCCTCGGCCGGGCTCACCTTGGCAAGCTGCTGCTTTGAAAATCCTCGAAATGGTCCGCCGGAGGCGGTCAGGATTAATTTCTTTACTTCTTTATTTGATCCAGACCTCAGGCACTGGGCTATCGCGGAGTGCTCAGAATCAACCGGGACAATTTGTCCCGGGGCTGCCAACTTCGTGACTAACTGGCCGCCAACAATTAGTGACTCTTTATTTGCAAGCGCAAGAGTCTTTCCGGTTCTAAGGGCAGCCAGGGTTGGCGCCAGACCAATCGAACCGGTTATGCCATTTAGAACTACATCGGCTTCGGTTTCCTCCACCAGTAAAGTCGCAGCCGCCGAGCCCAAAACTGCCTTTGATTCCGCCAAAGAAAAATGAGCCCGCTGGGCTTCTAGGGCCGCCGCATTGCTGCCGGCGGAAAGTCCCACGACTTGGAATTTATCGGGGTTTTTATCAATGACCTCAATGGCCTGGGTGCCAATGGATCCAGTGGATCCCAAGATAATGACTCGGCGCATTTACCCATATTGGCATGCCAGCGCCCATAAATAGACAGGCGTAGAATCTAACCATGACCACTCTAGAAATCGCCCAAGAGCGTAAATTAGTGACCGCCATTCCAGGACCTAAGTCCCAGGAACTGCATAAAAGGAAGCTGCAGGAAGTAAGCCACGGTGTTGGCACCCTGCTTCCGGTGTACATCGAGCGCGCCCACGGCGCCATCTTGATCGATGTGGACGGGAACCAGCTAATTGACCTTGGAAGCGGTATCGGTGTTGTAACCATAGGACACACCAATCAGCAGGTAGTCGACGCAGTCATGGAACAGGTTCAAAAGCTCACCCATAGCCTCTTTACCGTTACACCCTATGTTCCCTACATCCAGGTTTGCGAGATTCTAAATCGGCACACCCCAGGAAACTTTGAAAAGCGCTCGGCGTTGTTTAACTCCGGAGCCGAAGCGGTTGAAAATGCAGTAAAGATTGCCCGCAAACACACCGGCCGTGGCGAGATCGCAGTATTCGATCACGCCTACCATGGACGCACCAACTTGACCATGGCAATGAACTTTAAGGCCCACCCATACAACACCGGCTTTGGACCATTTGCGCCGGGTGTAACCCACGTTCCGATGTCTTACCCTTACCGCGACCCAGAGGGTATGACGGGTGAAGAAGCAGCAAGACGTGCGATTACCTATATGGAAAAGCGTCTCGGAGCTGAGTCACTAGCTGCTGTAGTTATCGAGCCAGTTCAGGGCGAGGGTGGATTTATCGTTCCAGCTCCTGGATTCCTAAAAACCATTGCTGACTGGGCCAAGAAAAATGGCATCGTGATGGTTGCCGACGAAGTTCAGTCCGGTATCGCAAGAACCGGTAAGTGGTTTGCAAGCGAGTGGGAAGAAGGCTTCGAGCCAGACCTAGTAATAATCGCAAAGGGAATCGCTGGCGGTATGCCAATCTCGGCTGTCACCGGTCGAGCCGAGATCATGGATGCTTCACACCCCGGTGGGCTAGGTGGCACCTACGGAGGTAACCCGGTTGCAGCAGCTGCAGCGGTAGCAGTGCTATCTCAGCTGGAAGCTGGCGGAGTAATTGAACAAGCCGAAAGAATCGAAAGAATTCTTCGTCCTCGTCTAGAGGTTATGAAGACTAAATACCCCGTCATGGGAGATGTTCGCGGTCGCGGCGCCATGCAGGCCATCGAGTTTGTGGAGCCTGGAACCATGAATCCAAACCCGAAGGCAGTCGAAGCCGTTTCCAAGCACGCACACTCAAACGGAGTTGTTGTCCTCTCAGCTGGAACTTACGGAAACGTCATTCGTTTCCTACCTCCGCTTGCGATCACCGACGAGCTGCTGAACGAAGCGCTCGATATCATAGAGGCGGGAATCGCAGCCCTCTAAGCGAGGAACCTACTTCTAATGACTTCTTTTTCAAATCCAGAGCGACTAAAAAAGCTGTTTGACGAAGAGGTCGAGCTCTTCATCAAACAAAACCCGGAGTCTAAAAAGCTCCACGACAAAGCAGCTGGACCCATGATGAATGGTGTTCCGATGTCTTGGATGGCTAAGTGGCCAGGACCGTATCCGGTCTATGTGAAAACTGCCAAGGGTGCACACTTTTCCGATGTTGACGGCAACGACTACGTTGATTTTTGTCTGGGCGACACCGGTGCCATGGTTGGTCACTCCCCCGATGCTTCCATAACGGCAATCAAGAATCAGCTCGAAAAAGGCATTACCTTGATGCTTCCAACCGAGGATGCTGCCATTGCGGCCCAGACTCTGGCAGATCGCTTCGGCGTTGAGAAGTGGCAGTTCACTCTCACAGCAACCGATGCCAACCGCCACATCATCCGCTATGCCAGACACATAACGGGCCGCAGAAAGATCTTGATTCACGACTACTGCTACCACGGAACCGTGGACGAGACCTTTGCAAACCTGGATGACCAAGGAAACACTGTAAGTCGAGTCAACAATATCGGTGCACCGGTAGAGCTACACGAAACCACCTGGGTGGTTTCATTCAACGATCTTGAGGCCGCGGAAAAAGCTTTTGCTTCTGGGGAAGTGGCTGCTGCCCTTATTGAGCCTGCCATGACCAACATCGGAATTGTCTTGCCAGAGCCTGGCTACCTAGAGGGTCTTAGGGAACTTGCGACAAAGTACGACGTGATCTTGATTCACGATGAGACTCACACTCTTTCAGAAGGCGTGGGTGGAATGACGAAGCGAAGAAATCTTTCCCCGGATGCTGTGGTGCTTGGTAAAACAATTGGAGCCGGAATCCCTGCAGGTGCTTTTGGCATGACCAAAGATCTTGCCGCCCGAATCGCAGCAAGCTTGAACTTAGAACACATCGATGTTGGTGGCATCGGCGGAACCTTGGCAGGAAACGCACTGTCGATGGCAGCTGTAAGGGCCACCTTAACAAAAGTCCTAACCGAGGAAGCCTTCAAGAAAATGGAAGAACTTTGCACTATTTGGACGCAAGATGTTCAAGCCATTATCGACCAATTCCAGATTCCCTGGCAGGTATCCCAGCTTGGAGCTCGAGCCGAATACAGCTTTAGACCAACCGCCCCAAGAACCGGTAAGGAAGCAGCCGACGCGGATGACTTTGAACTTCAGCAGTATCTTCACCTGCACGCCCTAAACCGCGGGATTTTGATGACGCCATTTCACAACATGGCGCTGATTTCTCCGGCCACAACCTTGGAAGATGTAAAGCGCCACACCGAGCACTTCAGGGATGCCACAAGGGCGCTATTCAGCTAGTTCTTTTTAGCAAGGGACTTTGCTCTCATTGCTCCGCCGATCTGGAAAACCAGAACCAGAGCAATGGCAAAGAAAAACACTGCGGAACCAATCACGTTTGCCTCCGGTGGGATTCCTCGAACGGCGGCGGCAAAGACATACTTCGGGAAAGTCACTTCGGTTCCTGAGTTAAACGCCGTGATGATGTAGTCATCAAAACTTAGTGCGAAGGCTAAAAGTGAGGCGGCCATGATTCCTGGAAGTAGCAGTGGAAGGGTGATCTTGGTAAAGACTCGAATTGGAGGGGCGTAAAGGTCTCGACCGGCTTCTTCGAGCTTGGGATCTAAGGTGGCGATTCGAGCCTTCACGGTCACAACCACAAAGCTCAAGGTAAATAGGATGTGCGCAACAATCACAGTTCCGATGCCCTTTGGGATACCGGCGTTCAAAAACTGTGCGGCAAGTCCCGCACCCATTACTACCTCGGGGGTTGCAAGCGGCAAGAACAACAAAAGGTTTGTCGACGAGCGGAACTTGAATTCGTATCTGGTGACAGCAATTGCCAACATGGTGCCCAAAATGGTCGAGACTGTGGTCGCTGTGGTTGCAATCAGTACCGAGTTTCCAAAAGCCAAGCAAACATCAATGTTGTTGCAAACCCCGGTCCAGTTGTCAAAGGTGAAGCCCTGCCAACCGGTTGTGTTCTTGAACGGATCGTTGAAAGAAAAAACAAATGTATAGGCGATCGGAATCATGAGGAATACAAAGGCTAAGACCGTATAAGTCGGAAGCAGGTACTTACCGAGGCTGAATCGACTCACAGTAGATCCTCCGTTCCGGTTCGACGGATGTATATCGAAACCAGGACCACAATCGCTGCCATAAGCATCACCGAGAGCGCGGCAGCGCTCGGGTAGTCCTGGATGCGCAAGAAATTGGATTCAATGACGTTTCCGAGCATCGCGGTATTGGGGCTACCCAGGAATGATCGGCTCGCCGTTACGTAGTCGCCGGCTATGGGAATGAACGTCAACAGGGTTCCGGAGGTAATTCCAGGAATTGAAAGAGGAAAAGTGACTTTCCAGAAGGTGCTTGCTGGCTTTGCGTAAAGGTCGCTTCCTGCTTCAAGTAAGGCTGTGTCCAACCGCTCCAGGTTTGTATATAGCGGCAAGGTCATGAATGGAATGAAGTTGTAGGTCAAACCAAAAATAACCACCAGCGGCGTTCCAAGCAGAAACTCGTTATCCGCCATTAGCCCGGTGTCGCGAAGTAGGTTTGACACCCAAGAATCTTGTCCGAAGATTTCTTTCCAAGCAAAAGTTCTAAGCAGGAAGCTGATAAAGAAAGGGGCAATAACTAGTGTCAGCATCAACCCCTGAAGTATCGGGTAGTTTCTGGCTTTGACTCCAATGAAGTATGCAATTGGGTAGCTAAAGGCTAAGGCCAGCAAAGTTGCTACGGTCGCGTAAATGAAAGATCGAATAATCTGCTCGAGATACTCCCCCACCACAAACGCATAGTTTCCAAATTCCAAACCTGGCTGATACTGACCGATTCCTCCGCCTAGAACCGGCTGTTGCAGAGAGGTTGTAATTAGTGCGGCAAAGGGCGTGATGAAAAATAAACCCAGATAAATCAGCCCAGGCAGCAGAAGCAGTAAAACGATTCGCGATTTTTTCGGTTGAGCGGTAGCAAGCTTTTGGGGCTTCAAAGCCAGCGTCGCCATTACTTACTTACCCTCACCGTTGTCGACTGGAAGATCAGAAAGTCCAAAGCTGTGCTCTACCTTCCAGCTAACCCATACCTTGGCACCGAGTTCGGTCACGGGAGACTTGCCGACATTTTGCGCAAATACCGTGATGTTACCTATTTGAGGAACTTCGATTAGGTACTGGTTGCTAACGCCGGTGAATCGGATGTCAATAATCTTTCCTGGGCCAATGACGTTCAAGCCGGAAGATGCTTCAGGGGCCTGGTCCTCGTGGAAAGTTGCTTTCTCCGGTCTAACACCGATTACAATCTTGCCGGTTGTCTTCTCGGCTCGCTTGGTTGGCACAGTGATCTTGTTTCCTGCAACGTTGATGCTTACCGAGTCGGCGTTTGACTCGGCTACATCTCCCACAAACAAGTTGGACTGGCCCAAGAACTTGGACACAAAGATGGTCTTGGGTCTTTCGTATAGCGCCTCTGGAGCACCCATCTGCTCGATGCGACCCTTATTCATAACCGCAACGGTGTCGGCCATGTCCATTGCCTCTTCCTGGTCGTGGGTCACGTGCAAGAAAGTTAGCCCAACTTCCATCTGGATTGCCTTGAGCTCAACTTGCATCTGACGTCTAAGTTTTAGATCCAGTGCTCCGAGTGGCTCGTCAAGTAGCAACAGCGATGGTCGGTTCACTAAGGCTCTTGCCAATGCCACGCGCTGTTGCTGCCCTCCGGAGAGCTGCTGTGGTCGTCGCTGTGCCAAGTGCTCAAGCTCAACGAGCTTTAGAGCATCGACTGCCTTGGGCATGGGGTCCGAAACTTTTCGCTGCTTCAAGCCAAAAGCAACGTTTTCCACTACCGACATATGCGGAAACAGAGCGTAATTCTGGAACACGGTGTTCACAGGACGCTCGTGGGGCTTATCAGCGGTTACGTCCTTATTGCCAATCAGAATCTTGCCCTTAGTGGGCGAATCTAGACCTGCAACCAAACGCAGAGTTGTAGTTTTTCCGCAACCGGAAGGGCCCAGCAGGGCGAAGAATTCGCCCGCTGGGATCTTCAAATCCAGGTCTTCGATTGCGACGAATCCAGGAAATTCTTTCCTGATTCCGACTAGCTCAAGATCCGCACCTCGAGCTACGAACTCCGCGGCCAACTAAGCGCCCAGAAGAATACGCTGCCAAGCAGTTGAGAAGGTCTGCTCTTCCTGTGGGCTAAGTGCGCGGAACGCATGAGTTAATGACAAGAACTCCTCGCTTGGGAAAATCAAGTTGTTCTCGGCTAGCTCTGGATCGAGCTTGATTGCCTCGTCATAGGCTCCAGCTACCGGGGTGATGTAGTTAACCCATGCCGCTAGTTCTGCTGCGTTTACTGGGTCGTAGTAGTAGTTGATCAGAGCTTCGGCGTTTTTCTTGTGAGTGGCTCCAATTGGAACTGTAAACACGTCAGAAGAAATTGTTCCACCAGACTGAGGCAAGAAGAATCCGAACATGTCTCGAGTTTTCTTTGAGAAGTTCATCTGAACGACGTCTCCGGACCAAACGATTCCAGCTACGTAGTCGCCATTTCTAAAGCCCTTGGTGTACTCGTTGCCCTCGATGTTGCGGATCTTGCCATCGGCATACAAACCTGCAACCTTATCGATGATGTTCATGTAGGCATCTTCGGTGAATGAGGATTCGCTTGCGATATCGATGCCCTCAGAAAGAGCAATCAAACCAACGGTGTCGCGCATTTCGGATAGGACCACAACTCGACCGTTTAGCTCATCGGCCCATAGGTCATCAACGGTCTGAGGAGCTTCCTTACCGGTTAGGTCTTGGTAGAGCTGCTTGTTGTAAGCAATTCCGCCCAGGATTCCCTGGTAAGGCATTGTGAAGTCGCGGTTTGGGTCATAAGAAGCACCCAGGTAAGCCGGAGCGAGGTTTGCCTTGTTTGGAATGTTGGCTGCATCAAGTTTCTGTGAGTAGCCATTTGAAACCCAGCGAGCAGCCATCCATTCGGTTGGGCACACTAGGTCAACACCGATGTCTTGACCGAGTGCAAGCTGATCTTTCACAATTGCGAAGTACTCGTCGTTGTCTAGGTAAGTCTCTAGGTACTCAACCTTGATGCCGGTCTGAGCCTCGAATCTTTCGAGGGTTGGACGAGATGTCTCATCTTCTGAGAGGTCCATGTACTCGGTCCAGTTATCCCAGACCAAAATCTTTTCGGTGTCAGAAAGATCCTGTGCCGCAACTGGCGCTTCGGTTTCTCCAGTCTCGCTCGCAGGAGCACAAGCAGCCAGACCCAGTGCGGTGACAGTACCAGCCGCACCTGCCAAAGCAGTTCTTCTGGTGAGTTGCTTTCGTCTTGCCATCTTGACAAGTTCAGCCATCATTGGGTCTTGGGGAAGTGAGTTTGGGTCTTTCATCTGGACTACTCCTATTTTCATCAAAAGGAAACAAGGTAGGAGACCGAAAAGACTCAGGCCTCTTATTGGATTATCCTGCCATAAATAATTAGCCCAAAAGTCCAAAAACCTTCAATTTCTTCTCGGCGTGCCCGAGGCAATTCCTGCGAACTAGTGGGGAGCTTCCCGAGAAAAACCCCCGACCCCCGCCAGAAGGTATTGTGGTTGAGGTGGCCAGTTGGCCCCCACCAGAAGTCAAGCAGGAGAAATCCATGAAGATCTCGGTTCCCAAAGAGGTCAAAAATAATGAGTACCGGGTGGCCATAACCCCAGCCGGTGTTCATGAGCTGGTTGCCTCCGGCCACCAACTCTTCGTTGAAACCGGCGCTGGTTTAGGCTCTGCAATCTCGGATCAAGAGTATAAAGAAGCCGGCGCGACCATCACCTCCGACGCCGCAGCAACCTGGTCAGCAGCCGATCTAGTTCTAAAGGTCAAAGAGCCAATCGCCTCTGAGTATCCGCACCTTCGCGATGGCCTAACTCTTTTCACTTATCTTCACCTGGCGGCCGATCTTCCGCTAACCAAGGAACTGGTCTCCAAAAAAGTGACCGCAATCGCCTACGAAACGGTTCAGCTTCCTTCCAGGCAGCTTCCACTGCTAGCCCCTATGTCAGAAGTCGCCGGTCGCCTTGCCCCCTTAGTTGGCGCCAACACTTTGCTTCGTCAAAACGGAGGCAACGGAATGCTGCTCGGTGGAGTACCAGGAACCAGACCTGCAAGAGTCACAGTTTTGGGTGGCGGTGTAGCGGGAACTAACTCGATCGCTGTAGCAATCGGCATGGGAGCAGAAGTCACCGTTTTGGACAACAACCTAAACCGCCTTCGCGAATTGGATGCCTTGTATGCCGGAAGACTTAGGACTATTGCTAGCAACAGCTTTGAGATCGAGCGTGCCGTCAAGGACTCTGATCTTGTAATTGGCTCTGTTTTGATTCCAGGAGCCAAGGCTCCGAAGCTAGTTACTAATGCCCTGGTAAAAAAGATGAAGCCTGGCGCGGTCCTTGTTGACATCGCCATCGACCAGGGCGGCTGCTTCGAAGACTCCAAGCCAACCACCCACGCCGAGCCAACCTATAAAGTCCATGACACCGTCTTTTACTGCGTAGCGAATATGCCAGGCGCTGTTCCCCACACCTCTACCTATGCCCTGACCAACGCAACCCTTCCATACGTGAAAGCAATTGCGAATCTGGGCTGGAAGACTGCTCTAAAGGCAGATTCGTCTCTGGCTCTGGGCCTGAATACATTTGACGGAGCAATTGTGAACGAACCGGTCGCGGTGGCTCACCAGCTTCCGTCAAAGTCACTGGCTTCGGCTCTGGCCTAAACCCAAGCGGAAAATAAAAGCCCTCAGCCGCTCTCGCGGGGGTAAGTAAAACAGCCTGAGCAAAGCCTTGAACCGCGGGCAGGCTCGATTTGGTTGGGCTAATCCCGAGCTGAACAAAATCAATTGGGTCAGAACTTCCCATCGCGATTCTTGCCCGGAGGTTTGTTAAAAACGACCGGGAAATGCCGGTCAGCGACTGGGATGCGGCAATCAAGTAGACCCCAAGCGATCTGCCCCGAGCCAAGACATTCTCAACACAACTTGATGCCTTCGGTCCAGTTGCTAAACAGGCAGCAAACTCATCGATGACCAAAACTATTGGTTGCAGTGGTTCCCCGAGCAAGTTGAATTGCCTAAGTTCTGATACTTTTCGTGCTGCAAAGAGTTTCTCTCTGGATGCTAACTCAGCCTGAATATAGTCAAAAAGTTTCTCAGAGCCGCGAGCATCCAAATCGGTACCCATACCAACCGCAGCCGTTACGAACTGTTCCAAAGTTGCACCACCCTTGAAATCAAACAGCACAAGCTCGACGCGTTGATTTTCCAGAAGTGATCCAAGCATTAGCTTTAGAAGCTCGGACTTCCCTGATCCGGTTGGGCCAACAATCAATAGGTGGGGGCCCTCGGTTGCCAGATCAACACTCACTTCTCTCGAGCTACTGGCACCGAGCCAGAGCGCTAGCTCAGAACTTGGCTTATTCCAAAAACCTTCGACACTTTTTTGCACCAGCAGCTGGCTCAAAAAATCAGGAGCCTGGCGAGCCTGAAAATGCGCCAGCAGTAATTCATGCCACTGCTTTTTCCAAAACAACTCAAACCTAGGAAGCACACGGTCACTGATCGCAACCTGACTTGCCGAGAGAAAAACACTAGAGCTTGTTTCAAACTGCGGATAGCGATTTCGATAGACCTGAAAGCCAAGCATCAAAGACGCCATGAGGATACTCACCAGGGCAAGCTGCCAGTATCCGCTGTAGAATCCAACGGTTAGACCAATGATCAGCGACGGTAGGTACCAAATAAGCTGCATAAAACTAAACCTGCCTGAGAATCAGGCAGGTTTAGTGAAAGTTTTGCTAACTGTGGATTAGTCCCCGATGTAGCTCATGACGTGCTTGATGCGGGTGTAGTCCTCGAAGCCGTACATCGATAGATCTTTTCCGTACCCAGAGTGCCGGAAACCACCGTGAGGCATTTCGGCAGCAAGTGGGATGTGGGTGTTGATCCACACGCAACCAAAGTTCAGTCCCTTGCTAAAGCGCATTGCAGTGGTGTGATCCTTAGTCCAGACACTCGATGCCAGACCGTACTTCACGTCGTTGGCGTTTCTTAGGGCCTCGTCGGCATCCTTGAACTTCTGAACAGTAATAACCGGTCCAAAGATTTCGGACTGGATGTGCTCATCTTGCTGCTTGAGTCCCGACAAAACAGTTGCCTCCAAGAAGTAACCCTCGGTACCGACCTGAACGCCACCGGTTTCTAGGTTGGCGTGGCCGGGAAGGCGATCAATAAAGCCCTTGACTCGCTCGAGCTGATTCGCGTTGTTTACCGGACCAAACAAGATGTCATCGCGACTTGGGTTTCCAGTGATTGCGTTAGCTTTCACTTCGGCGACCAGAATCTTTAGGAACTCATCGTGCACGCTTTCTTGAACCAAGATTCGGGTTGCAGCGGTGCAGTCTTGACCGGCGTTAAAGTATCCGGCAACAACAATCTGCGCAGCAGCTTTTTGAAGGTCAGCATCGGCAAATACAATTACCGGAGCCTTTCCACCAAGTTCTAGGTGAACCTTCTTAACATCAGCCGAGGCAGCCTTGGCAACTTCCATTCCGGCACGAACCGAACCGGTAATCGAAACCATCTGGGGAATCTCGTGCTCGATTAGAGCACGCCCGGTGTCACGGTTACCGGTGACAACGTTGAATACTCCCGGTGGCAGATGCTCGGCTGCAATTTCAGCCAACAGCAAAGTCGAAACCGGGGTTGTGTCAGAAGGCTTCAAAACAATTGTGTTTCCAGCCGCTAAGGCTGGAGCAAATTTCCAAACCGCCATGTTCAATGGGTAGTTCCAAGGAGTTACCTGACCGATGACTCCAATTGGCTCACGACGAATAGAAGATGTGTGATCTCTGGCGTACTCAGCGGTTGCGCGGCCTTCTAAGTTTCTAGCAGCACCAGCAAAGAACCGAATCTGGTCAACGCTTGGATCCATTTCATACTCAACCAGAGTTGGTCTTGGCTTACCGGTGTTCTCTGATTCAACATCGGCTGCTTCTTCGGCGCGGGCAGCAAGTGAGTCGGCAATTCGAAAAAGTGCTAGCTGACGCTCGGAAGGAGTGAAATTTGACCAAACCTCGAACGCTTTCTCGGCCGCCTTATAAGCCATGTCAACATCGGCGTCTGAGGAAACCGCTGCCGTGGCATAGGTTTGGCCGTTTGCCGGGTTGATAACGTCAGATCGCTCCGACCCCTTAGCGGCAACGTATTGACCGTTGATGAAGTTTTTTAGTTCTTTGACTGCCATTTGCTAACTCCCTATGTCTATCCAACAGCTCTGTTGGATTATTCCATTGCAAAATTCTAACCCCCACAAATGGGCCACAGTTGCCAGGATTATTGCGGCCCCGAAGGGCAAGGAACCGGTGATTTGGCGTCGAAATCCTAGCCAATCCGGTCTTAGACTTTATTCCAAGCAATGTTCGAGGACTTGGCTGTTTTTGTCCCCGAGCGAGAATGAAGGAACCTAGAAATGTCAGCAGCTCAAGGCAAAGCTAAGAAACTGGTTGCGGGAATCAAATCCCTAATCAAATCAACCGCTAGGAAGATAAAGCCGGCTTCCAGCATCCAACTGCCACTAGTGGCGGCTAGAAAAGCCGGAACCAAGATCACCCCAGCCATGCTGCAAAAATCTGCCAAGGCGCACCTCTGGATGCACTTCACTCGTCACAGCACCTTCGATACCAAAGACATGCCCATCATCGCAAGAGCTTCCGGTCACCACATCTTTGATGTCAACGGTAATAAGTATTTTGATGGCCTCTCTGGTCTGTTCTCGGTAAACGCTGGACACGGTCGAGTTCGCTACGCCGAGGCAGCTTCCAAGCAAATGCAAGAGCTGGACTTTTTCCCACTCTGGTCTTTTGCTCATCCGAGGGCTATCGAATTGGCCGAAAGACTTCTGTCCTACGCTCCAAAGAACCTAAACCGTGTCTTTTTCACCACCGGAGGTGGTGAAGCAGTTGAGACCGCTTGGAAGATTGCCAAGCAGTTCTTCAAAATGACCGGCAAGCCAACCAAGCACAAAGTTATTTCTCGGCATGTGGCCTACCACGGCACCAGCCAGGGAGCACTTTCAATCACCGGTATCCCGGCGATGAAAAAGATGTTCGAACCGCTGGTTCCTTCAACTTTTAGAATTCCAAACACCAACTGGTACCGAGCTCCCGGACAATTCAAAACCGAGGAAGAGTTTGCACTCTGGGCTGCCAACCGCGCCGAAGAAATGATTCTGTTCGAAGATCCAGATACCGTTGCAGCACTTTACGCCGAGCCAATCCAAAACTCCGGTGGCTGTTTCACGGCTCCCCCAATTTACTGGCAGCGACTTCGTGAGATCTGCGACAAATACGACGTGCTATTGGTAGCCGACGAAACCATCACCGGCTACGGACGAGCCGGGACCATGTTTGCTTGTGAGAAGTACGGCATCGTGCCGGATATGATGGTCACCGCCAAGGGAATCACCTCTTCCTACCAGCCGCTCGGTGCACTAATTATTACCGAGAGGCTGTTTGAGCCATTCAAGACCGGAACCAACATCCTGGCCCACGGTTACACTTTCGCAGCTCACCCGGTTGCTTGTGCCGTGGCACTAGAAAACCTTGACGTCTTTGACGAAGAAGACCTGGTTGGAAACGTGGCAAGAAACTCTGCCAAGTTTAGAAAGACCCTGGAAAAGCTCTACGATCTTCCAATCGTTGGAAACGTTCGTGGCGATGGTTACTTCTTTGCAATCGAACTAGTAAAAGACAAAGCCACCAAGCAGACCTTTAGCCCTCCAGAGGCTGAGAAGTTGCTGCGCGGCTATTTGGCTAGCGCCATGCTTAAGGAGGGCCTCTACGCCCGCGCCGACGACCGAGGCAACCCTGTGATACAGCTGGCCCCGCCGCTAACGATTGGGCCCAAAGAGTTCGATGAGCTCGAGCAGATGCTTAGGCGCGTTTTGACTCCAGCCATGAAGAAGTTCTAGAACTTTGATTGTTGGAAAACCCTCAAGCTCTTCGGGCTTGGGGGTTTTCCACATTTCCTCGAGATTCCAAATACCTCAAGCCTTATAGGGGAAAATGAATCCCATGAAGCTACCTCCGAAGGCCGTCACCACCATTTCCTCGCCGATTGGTCCTATCACCCTGATTGCGCAGGGTGAGAAACTGATTCGGGTTGAGCTTGGCATAAAAGCCAAGCCGCAAGGCCAAGCCAAGATTTTTGACCTAGCTCAAAAACAGTTCGAACAATACTTCTCCGGCAAGCTATCGCGCTTTTCTTTACCCCTCGAGGTTTCTGGAACCGAGTTCCAAAAGGCGGTCTGGAAAGAAATAGCCAAGTTACCGTTGGGTAAAACCATAAGCTATGGAGAAATTGCGGCCAAGCTTGGAAAACCTCTGGCTTCGCGCGCAGTTGGGGCTGCGGTCGGATCAAACCCAACACCGCTTGTGGTGGGTTGTCACCGGGTGCTTGGTTCTACCGGCAAGATAACTGGATTCACCGGTGGTGAAGGAATTAAGACCAAGGCTTGGCTACTAAATCACGAGGGTATTGAGTTTTTAGATTGAGCGACCTAGTCACAAAATATGCCGACGGCCTAACGCGCTGTAGCTGGCCAAAAAATGACCCGCTATACATTCAGTATCACGACACCGAATGGGCAGTTCCAGTGTTGGGCGATGACGAGCTATTTGAGCGCCTCTGCCTTGAAGGCTTCCAGGCTGGATTGTCCTGGATCACAATCCTGAAAAGGCGTGAGGGTTTTAGAAAAGCGTTTCGTGGTTTTGAAATCAAGAAGGTAGCTAAGCTGACCGAGCAAGACATCGAGCGCCTCATGCAAAATGAAGACATTATTCGAAACCGTGCAAAAATCACAGCAGCCATTGCAAATGCCAAGCTCTGCCTAAGTCTTGATCGGCCGCTTTCAGAAATCATCTGGTCCCATGCCCCTGCCATAAAAACCAGGCGAGCTTCTGCTCAAAGCTTTGAAGTGGTTGCCAAAAGTGATGAATCCGAAAACCTAAGCCGAGAACTTAGAAAACTTGGGTTTTCTTTTGTTGGGCCAACCACGGTCTACGCCCTGATGCAGGCCATCGGAATGGTAAATGACCACGCTCCGGGTTGCTTCAGAAGAAACCAACTCAAGGTTTAGACTTGGGGCGTGTCCCCAGAAGAATTCACTAACCTGTATCGGGGATTCCTTCCACAAATCTCTGGGTACCTCATTCGTCGCTGCGACCGGTCCGATGTTGAGGAACTTGCCTCGAGAGTTTTCGAAATAGCCTGGCGCAAAAGAACTCAAGCGCCCAAGGGGTTTGAACTAGCCTGGCTATATCGAATCGCCGGTTTTGTGATCTCAAATCACCGAAGGGCCATCCGCAGCGAGCAATCATTCCTAGAGCGCTTCAGGCCAAGCGATTTCGCCCCATCGCCTGAGGACATTGCAGTTGCGGACCTCAGCCTGTCAAAAGCCTGGAAAAAGCTCAGTAGCTTCGAGCGCGAGGCTATTTCGCTGACCGCATTCGAAGGACTTAGCAACCAAGACGCCGCTCGGGTCTTCGAAATTAGCCCCAATGCCTTCACTCAGCGGCTAGCAAAAGCCCGCAACCAGTTGAAAGCCAATCTTTCTTCGGATTCCTAGACACATCCTCACCCATCGGGACATAAACCATATATGACCGAAAAAGACGAACTCGACCAGCGGCTAGCAAAGGCCGACCCTGCTCTTAGGCAAACCCCGCCAAAGCTAAGCGAAAACTTGATAGCCGAAGCCATTGCCGGAGAAAATCGCCTCAATCTAAGAGATCGCTTTGAGCTACTTAGCCAAAACCTAAGGCGCGCCAGCGTTGGCTTGGCAGTTGGTGGCTCGGCTGCGGCGGTTGCGGTTGCCTTGGTTATTACCTCTACCCCGCAACCACTAATCCAGCTGTCGGGCATGCAGGGTGCAAGAAACTCAGAATCAGCTGCCGCCCAGCTGGATGCTGGGTCGGACAAAATGATGATGCCTTTCAACTACTTTGAGTTTCTCCCGGGTCCAAATCTTTCTGATGAGTCAGGCTCCGGAGAGGTCTATAAGCTGGTCCGCCAGTCCACACCGGAAGAGGTCCTAAAAAACGTAGCTAATGTATTTGGTGTTGAGGGATCAATCAAGAAGTATCCAGATTTTGCAGAAACCAACCCTGGATATTTCTTTGGCCAGTCCGATGACCCTTGGGGTTATGACGGAGAAAATCCAGTTATCTCTCTCTGGTGGTCAGGAACCGCATCTTGGAACTACTCGAACCCAATTGCTTTCCCACAATCTTCCTGCGAGGAAACTGACGCCGATGGAAATTGCACCACCTGGACCGAGTTCCAACCAACTCCTGAATTGCTACCCACCGAAGCAGAGGCACTAGCCAAGGCTCTTGAGGTATTCAACGCAACCGGTTTAGAAGTCACTAAAGAACAGATCCGCATCGACTCTTCGGAGTGGGGCGTTAGCGCATCGGCTTCGATGTATGTTGATGGCCAACCAACCAATGTCGAGTGGTACCTAGGTTGGTCTTCAACCGGTGAGCTTAGCTATGCAGGAGGTCACTCAGTTGCAGCTGAAGCTATGGGAACCTTTGACACAATCTCTGCACTATCCGCCGTTGACCTTCTGGCGGACTGGCGCTGGAGTGGATCACCTTCTGGAATTTACTACCAGCGCTTTCAACCTCGTGCTATTAGCGAGCCAGCGCCGTTTGTAAAAACCGACGACACTCGGACCGAAAGCTCACCCTCGGAAGGTTCCGCCGGGGATTCAAGTGTTGGCGATGAGTCGATGCCAGAACCCCAGCCTGAACCTCAAACACTTACGCTGACCATCCTTGAGGCCGAGAAAGCCCTATTGAGTGTCTGGGATGCCAGCGGAGAAGTTTGGTTGGTTCCGGGCTGGATCTTGATTAATGATCAGGGTTGGTTTGGTGCAGTCATCGCAGTTATCGAGGGAGTAATCCAACTGCCTGAGGAAACTGATTTTGGCATCATGCCACTTCCCGACGGTGACTCAGGAGTTAGTAATAAGTAGCAGAGCCTTACCCTGCTGCTCGAGCTTCAATCCAACCCGGCTCGCAACCGCTTTAAGATCTTCTGGTTTATTTAGCTTTGACCCGGTCGATAGACAGGACCTAATGAAACTTCCCTTGGCCTGCTTATTGAAATGATTCAGTGCTTTCCAAATTCCCTTGGCATCCTCGGCTACCACCTCAACCTCGAAGGAGTTAATCCAAGCAGGTATTGGTGCAAGCTGTGCGTAGGCCTTAGACCTTAGGTCAATTACCGTGTGATTGCGAAACTGCGACCAAAGATCCTCGTGGGCTGTAGCCCACAAAGCGCGAAGATTCACTCCCGGTAGCTTTGACCCAGCAGATAGTCGATAGTTTGGAATCTGATCGAAGGCACCAATCAAACCGAATAATGACGACTGGATAAAAACCGACTGCATTGCCTTTTTTTGCTGCGCGGAAGAAAGGCCATTGAGTTTCAAGGCGTCATAGAGCACCCCGGTATACCGCTCGATGGCCGGCATAGTTTTAGGTTTTGCAAGATCCAGATTTACCTGCAGCTCCCCCAATTGCTTGGGCCCAAGCTTTAGTGCCGAAGCGGCAGCTTTTGGATTTTGGGAAAGTTCAATAAGAGCTTTGCGAATTGAGCTGCGAGTTTTATCAAGGCTTGGGAAGCTCAATTCAAGCTTTGAGCTTTTGCCGCCAGGTTGTTTTGACTCGGAGGGCGGAAGCAAGAAAATCATCACTTTCGCACCGTCCTTATTGGGATATGCCCCTAAACCAGCGCAGCGTTTCGAGCAACTACCGTTACAACATCGTGCTCAACACTTAGAAAGCCATCCTCGGCGCTGAACTTCATCACGTCACCCTCAGGCAAAGTCACACGAACTTCACCGCTTGCCAGAATGGCAAGCATCGGCTCGTGGCCCGGCAATAGACCAATCTCGCCCTCGACGGTTTTGGCTACCACCATTTTGGCGGTACCGGACCAAACCGACGAGGCGGCCGAGACTAGTTCTACTTTTAGCGTTTTTTCGGACAAAGTTAGTTACCGGATTCCTTCTGAATCTTTTCCCACTGACGCTGAACGTCTTCCAAGCCACCGACGTTAAAGAAGGCCTGCTCGGCGACGTTGTCGAATTCACCGGCGGCAATCTTCGAGAAGCCTTCGATGGTCTCCTTGAGTGGAACGGTTGATCCTGGAACACCGGTGAACTTGGTGGCCATGTAGGTGTTCTGAGATAGGAACTGTTGAATACGACGAGCTCTGGATACGGTGACCTTGTCTTCTTCGGAAAGCTCCTCGACACCCAAGATGGCGATAATTTCCTGAAGTTCCTTGTTCTTCTGCAGAATCTGCTTCACACGAACTGCAGTCTCGTAGTGGTCCTTCGCTATGTAGCGAGGGTCCAAGATTCTGGAGGTTGAAGCTAGTGGATCCACAGCTGGGTATAGACCCTTGGATGCAATCTCACGGCTTAGCTCGGTTGTTGCGTCCAAGTGAGCAAAGGTGGTAGCAGGTGCCGGGTCGGTGTAGTCATCGGCAGGAACGTAAATAGCCTGAAGAGAAGTAATCGAGTGACCACGGGTAGAGGTAATTCTCTCCTGCAGTAGACCCATCTCGTCGGCCAAGTTCGGCTGGTAACCCACAGCTGATGGCATGCGGCCAAGCAGAGTGGAAACCTCAGAACCTGCCTGAGTGAAACGGAAGATGTTATCAATAAACAACAGCACGTCCTGCTTCTGAACATCGCGGAAGTACTCCGCCATGGTTAGGGCAGAAAGGGCAACGCGAAGACGAGTGCCTGGTGGCTCATCCATCTGGCCGAACACGAGAGCGGTCTTGTCGATAACGCCGGACTCGGTCATTTCGTCAATCAAGTCGTTACCTTCACGGGTACGCTCACCAACACCTGCAAACACCGAAACACCGTCGTGGTCTTCGGCAACGCGGTAAATCATTTCCTGGATAAGAACTGTCTTACCAACACCGGCACCACCGAAAAGACCAATCTTTCCACCGAGTACATAAGGAGTTAGTAGGTCGATGACCTTGATACCGGTTTCGAACATCTGAGTCTTGGACTCCAGCTGGTCGAAAGCCGGCGGGTTGCGGTGAATTGGCCAGCGCTCGGTGATCTCAATCTTCTCTCCTGGCTTGCCGTTTAGAACTTCACCGGTCACGTTGAAAACGCGACCCTTGGTTACATCGCCAACCGGAACAGAGATAGGAGCTCCGGTGTCTGACACGCTGCCGCCACGAACCAAGCCATCGGTTGGCTTCAGTGCGATTGCGCGGACCAGGTCATCACCTAGGTGCTGGGCAACCTCGAGGGTAAGAGTAATTGTCTCCCCCAGTAGGGCAATCTCGGTGGTTAGCGCGTTATAGATCTCAGGGATGGCATCGTGTGGGAACTCGATGTCAACAACTGGACCGTTAACTCGCGCAATGCGCCCGGTTCCTGCCTTTGGGGTGGTCTTTGTCTCGGCCATGTTCTTTTCTTTCTCTTAGTCCTCGTCGCCTTTAGTGGACAGGGCATCTGCTCCACCGACGATTTCGGAAATCTGCTGGGTAATTTCGGACTGACGTGCCTGGTTGCTTAGCTGGGTGTAGTTCAAGATCAACTTCTGTGCGTTGTCGGTTGCGCTCTTCATCGCCTTCTGGCGAGCTGCGTGCTCGGAGGCCGCAGACTGAAGCATGGCGTTGAAGATCCGGCTTTCGATGTAAACCGGAAGAAGTGCATCAAGCACCTTGTTCACATCTGGCTCAAACTCATAAAGCGGGAAAACCTCGGACTTGGATGGCGGCTCAATACCCTCGACGACCTCAAGTGGAAGTAGGCGAACTACCTCCGGGACCTGAGCGATCATCGAAACGAAGCGGTTGTAAACCATGTGGATCTCATCTACTCCGCCTTCTTTGGCCTCGGTGTTGAAATCAGCCAAGACAGCATCTGCGATTGCCTTAGCGGTATCAAACTCAGGAAGGTCGGTACCACCAATCCACTGCTGCCTCGCGATTCGACGACGGAAGTTGAAATAACCAACTGCCTTTCGACCAACCAGGTAGTAAACAACATCCTTGCCCTGAGATTTGAGCAAAGTGGTGAGCTGCTCAACTTCTTTTAGAACGTTCGAAGAAAATGCTCCGGCCAAACCGCGGTCTGAGGTGAAGATAACAATCGCGGCGCGATCGATGGTCTCTGGCTCAGTTGTTAGCGGGTGGTCGATGTTTGAGTAAGTGGCAACAGCTGACACCGCGCGGGTGACAGCTCTTGAGTAAGGAGTAGAGGCTGCAACGCGCTGCTGCGCTTTGTAGATACGGGATGCCGAAATCAACTCCATGGCGCGAGTGATTTTCTTGGTGGTCTGTGCCGACTTAATCTTCTGACGGTAGACCCTTAGCTGTGCTCCCATTTCCTACTCCTTTCTTCTGCTCTTCACTCAAGCAAAAAGCGCTTAGCGCTTCTGCTTTACGATTTTTTCCTGGTTTACTTCTTCTTCGCCCATCGCTGCAACAGTTTCGTTGCCAACCGATGCCAGAGGGACACCCTGACCGGTCTGGAAGCTCTTCTTGAACTTCTCGATTGCGCCCTCGAGTTCACGACCTGTGTCGTCCTCAAGGTTTCCGGTTTCACGAATTGTTGTTAGTGCCTGAGAGTTGCGCTTTAGGTAGTCCAAGAACTCAGACTCGAAGCGAAGAACGTCCTCAACTGGAACCTCGTCAAGCTTGCCCGAGGTACCGGCCCAGATCGAAACGGTCTGGTCTTCAACTGGATATGGAGAGTACTGAGGCTGCTTTAGAAGCTCCATCAGTCTTGCTCCACGAGCTAGCTGCTGACGAGATGCGGCATCAAGGTCAGATGCGAACATTGCGAAGGCCTCGAGCGAGCGATACTGCGCAAGCTCCAACTTCAGAGTTCCAGAAACCTTCTTGATTCCCTTTACCTGAGCTGCACCTCCAACTCGAGAAACCGAGATACCTACGTCAATAGCTGGACGCTGGTTGGCGTTAAACAGGTCAGACTGCAGGAAGATCTGCCCGTCGGTGATCGAAATCACGTTGGTTGGAATATATGCCGAGACGTCGTTCGCCTTGGTTTCGATGATTGGTAATCCAGTCATCGAACCGGCACCGAGTGCATCGTTTAGCTTCGCGCAACGCTCTAGCAAACGGGAGTGTAGGTAGAAGACGTCGCCAGGATATGCTTCGCGGCCCGGTGGGCGACGTAGAAGAAGCGATACCGCACGGTAGGCCTCGGCCTGCTTGGAAAGATCATCGAAGATGATCAGAACATGCTTGCCGCCATACATCCAGTGCTGACCAATGGCACTGCCGGTGTATGGAGCCAGGTACTTAAATCCTGCTGGGTCAGAAGCTGGAGAAGCCACGATTGTTGTGTACTCCATCGCGCCTGCCTCTTCCAAAGCAGCCTTTACGCCGGCGATGGTTGAACCCTTCTGTCCGATTGCAACATAGATGCAGCGAACCTGCTTGTTGGCGTCTCCGGTTGCCCAGTTAGCCTTTTGGTTAATAATCGTGTCGATGGCGATCGCAGTCTTACCGGTCTGGCGGTCACCAATGATCAGCTGACGCTGTCCGCGACCAACTGGGATCATGGCGTCGATTGCCTTGATTCCGGTCTGAAGTGGCTCGTGAACTGACTTTCTAGCCATAACGCCAGGAGCCTGAAGCTCCAGTGCGCGACGAGCTTCAGCTTTGATCTCGCCCTGGCCATCGATTGGGTTTCCAAGCGGGTCGACAACTCGACCCAGGAAGTTGTCGCCAACCGGAACAGAGAGTACCTCGCCGGTGCGCTGCACTTCCATACCTTCTTCAATGCCCTCGAAGTTTCCGAGCACAACGGTACCGATCTCACGCTCGTCAAGGTTTAGAGCAAGACCTAGGGTGCCGTCAGCGAACTTCAGTAGCTCGTTGGCCATCGCACTTGGAAGACCTTCAACGTGCGCGATACCGTCACCGGCGTCGATTACGTGGCCCACCTCGTTTCGAGAGGCCTTGTCTGACTCATAGGAGTTCACGAATCCCTTCAGGGCGTCGCGAATCTCATCTGGGCTGATTTTCAGATCTGCCATGTGCTTCCTCTACTTCTGGGGCGAACCCCGTATTAGATGTTGGCCTAAGCCAGCATCATCCTTGCTTGCTTGAGACGGTTAGCAACGCTACCGTCGATAATTTCTCCAGCGATTTGTACCTTTACGCCACCGAGGATTGCTGGGTCTACCTCAATGTTCATTCTTAGCGCGTGTCCGTGAGTTTTGGAAAGTGCTGCCTCTAAAGCAGCTCGCTGCGCATCGCTCAGCGCAGCCGCAACTGTTACATTCGCAACCAGGCGCTCCGCATAAGCCGCCAGTAGCTTTCCAAACTGCTCTAAAACAACTGCCAGGCGACGCTTGGTTGAACCAACCACCGCGAAGCGAATCAATAGCCCTGCCTCAGGGCCAAACTTGCTGCCCAAAAGGTTGTTTACAAGAACTATCTTCTGGTCGCTCGATGCTTGCCTGGAGGCAAGTGCGATCTGAAGCTCCTGGTCTGAATCAACCACCTGACGGAACCCAAACAGCTCTGCTTCTAGGGCCTCTAGCTGGTTCGCCTTAGCTGCGATTGCCGCAACCGAGTGAACTGCTAGTTGCTCTAGAGCGCGAACTAGGTCCTGGCCACTAGACCAGCGAAGATCAACTAGCTTCGCAACGAAGTCAACACTCTTTGAGGAAACGCTCTTGCCAAAAACCGCCGCTAGGGCCGCTTTCTTGCCGTCAATCTCGGAGGAAGGGTCCGAGAGAATGTTGCGCAGTTGCTTAGATTCAGACACAGCCGAGCCGATTGCGAAAAGTTCTTCCGCAAACTTCAGGTCAGCATCTTGCAGCAGAGGCGTAATAATCTGCTTAGCCGCTGCTACCGCTTGTCTAGTTGAGCTGGACATGTTCTTTAGTTGCCTGCCTTTGAAGACTCGATGTCTTTCAAGAAGTCGTCAACAACCTTGGCGGCTGTTGCACTGTCCTTCAGGCTTTCGCTCACAACCTTGGAGGCTAGATCGATTGCCATAGAACCAACTTCACTTCTCAAGGAAATAAGTGCAGCCTGCCTTTCAGCCTCAATCTGCGCTTTTGCAGTTTGGGTGATGCGAGCTGCCTCGGCCTGAGCTTGCTCTTTCAATTCGGCAAGGATGGCTGCGCCTTCGGCGCGTGCCTCTTCACGAATTGCGCTAGCTTCGGCGCGATTATTTTCTTGAGCCTTTGAGATCTCATCTGTCTTAGCAGCTGCCTCGGCCTGAGCCTTCTCGGCAGCAGCCAGGCGTCCCTCGATTGCCTCGGTTCTCTCATCCAAAGTCTTCTTGAAATTAGGAAGAACCTTGAACCAGAAAAACGTCAGCATGATCGCGAAAACGACCGACGACCAAAGGATGTCGTAGTCAGCTGGCAGAAGAGGGTTTTTAGCCTCTGTCTCTGCTGCAGCGACGATGATCCTTGAAATCATTGCTTAGTCCCTACTTGAATTAGGCGAAGATGAATGGGGTTGCTAGACCAATAAGAGCTAGCGCTTCGGTGAAAGCAATACCAAGCCACATGGTGACCTGAAGCTTCGAGGCTAGTTCTGGCTGGCGAGCGATGGATTCGATTGTCTTTGATACAACAAGACCTACACCGATACCAGGACCGATTGCTGCTAGACCGTATCCAACTACAGCGATGTTGCCGGTTAGTTCGGCGACGTTAGTGATGTCCACTTGTTTTTTCCCTTCCGTGGTTTTTCCCTGACGGTTGTCAGTTTTCTTTAGTGCTCATCTGCCAATGCCAACTGAATGTAAACAGTTGTTAGCAGGGTGAACACATAAGCCTGTAGGAATGACACCAGAATCTCAAAGAGAGTAAAGGCGAATCCAAATATAAAGGTTCCGATACCGAAGAACTTGAAGAAGCCGTCGGCGTAAAAGAAGAAGAACTGGGTTGCTCCGAAGCAAAGGACCAGCAAAAGGTGTCCTGCGACCATGTTCATGGTCAAACGAAGAGCCAGGGTAACTGGCCTAAGGATAAATGTTGACAGGAACTCAATCGGGGTCACCATGACGTATAAAGCCGGTGGAACACCAGAGGGGAACAGTGAGTTCTTGAAAAAGCGGAAACCGTGCTTTTTCATACCCGCATAGATAAAGGTCACGTAGGCTGCCGCAGCCAACACAATCGGTAGCCCAATAACCGATGATGCAGCGATGTTCAAGCCCGGGATAATTCCGGTGATGTTCATGCCAAGCACCGTGAAGAAAATCGTAGTTAGAAGTGGAAGGAAGCGGTCCCCGTCCACTTTTCCAAGCTGACCATGGGCGATACCGGTTCGAACGAAGTTGAGTGAGATCTCGCCCATTAGCTGGAACTTGGTTGGAACAAAGTTCTGATTGCGAGAGGCTTTTTGGAAGGAACGAGTCCACAGGTAGAAAAGAATTAGGAGTAGCGAAACAACTAGAAGACGAATCAGCATGATTCGGTTCAAAGCAAAAGGTGTGCCCTCAAAAGCAATAATGTCCGGGTAAAACTCCATGATGGAGGGGCCCTTGTAATTACCCGATTCGTCGGTTACCGCGGCCTTTATTAGAAGGCTCATTGCGTTATCTAGCAGGGCTGGCTCCTGTTTCGGGGCGATTTATCGCGGCGATTTACAGTGTCAATGCCCAATAAGTTGCGGCATCTTGAAAAGTGTATCAAGAAAAAACTAGGCCTCGACCACGGGGATTCTGGCCGAAAGCACGGCAATACTGTCGATTACCAGCGACCCCAAGATGGCAGCAACCAGGGTCAAGAACAGCACTGGACCATTTATAAACTCGGCCCCTTGGAGGGCTCTTGCTAGCAAGGCGAATCCGATTAGCTTTACTAGCCAACCGCCCATCACCACACCAAAAAAGCCAGCCAGCGAAAGCCTTCGACCGACCAGCATGCTTATCACGGTTAAGGCTCCAAACACAAAGGCCAACGCCGATCCAATAAGCGCACTCACCACGCCGTTGGCACCCTCAACGAAGTATCCGGCGACTGACCCAACCGAGGCTATTAGGCCGGTCAGTAAAGCAGTCTGTCCTAGAACCTTCTTGAAAAGTTGATCGGCGTTGGTGGAGGGCTTCATTTTGCGTTAGCTCGCTTTCTTCTTCGTTCTAGAACCGGCCAAACTGTGTAGGTCAAAACTGGAATCGCCGCTGCCACAGTTAGAGCCACCACGACCCCCTCTGGAAGAAACAGCAATGCCAAGGCACTTAGCGAGATTACGGTTGTCCAAAGGTAAAACACCATTACGGAACCGATGTGGCTGTGACCAAAATCCTGCAGCTTGTGGTGAATATGCTTTCGGTCGGCTGCAAATGGTGACTTGCCGGCTCTCATCCTTCGAAGCACCGCAAGGGTAAGGTCTAAAAGCGGCAACAGCAAGATTGCCAGCGGCAAGATCAGAGGCAGAAACGCTGGGGCCAAGACTTCGCTGGAAACCGCAGCTGGGTCAACTTGGCCGGTTACCGCAAGGGCTGATGTGGCCATTAGAAGACCGAGCAGCATCGCTCCACTGTCTCCCATAAAGATTTTTGCCTTGTGCCAGTTCAACGGTAGGAACCCTAAGGTGACGCCGATTACTATGGCTGAAATTAGTGATGCCAGGTTGAAGTAGTTTGTCGGTGAAGTCTGCTGAACCAGTAGGTAGGTATACAAAAAGAAGACACCGGTTCCGATTAGAACAACCCCGGCAACCAAGCCATCCAACCCGTCGATGAAGTTCACAGCATTCATCACCAGGACGGTGACAAAAATAGTGACGATTATGGAAACCCCGTAGCTTCCGATTATCAAGCCACCGATTGGCAAGGAAACAATCTGAACGCCCTGCCAGGCCAAGATTCCAGCCGCCATGAATTGGCCGGCCAACTTGATTGTCCAGTCCAAATCCAAGATGTCATCCAAAACCCCAATAACGGCAATCAACGTCGCGGCAGCGGCAATGGCAAGGATGTGAATCGGGTCATCGAAAACCGAACGGAACCAGCCAAGCGATGCTGCAACTGCAAGCGAAACCAGAAAACCAACCAGCATCGCCAAGCCACCAATTCGAGGGGTCGGATCGGTATGAACATCGCGCTCTCGAATCTCGGGCATGATCGAGTGCTTTCGGCTTAGCTTTAGAGTCAAAAAAGTAGCCGCGAAGGTCACCACTGCGGCAACCGCCATAATCAGCAAATACGCTCTCACGGTTAGGCCTCTAAGAAATCGCCGAGCACGCTGGCAAGCTTTTTCTCGCTCAATGCTCCGCGCCTAACAATTTTGACCTTGCCGGTTGTAATAACCTCGCCGCCATCAGAAACCGTCTCTACCAGGTCTGTCATGTCAACAATGGTTGACGCCTCGCCCTTGGGGCTTGATCCACCGTCAAGGTATACCTTGACCTTGTTGCCTAAATACTGCTCAGCCTGCTGGCAAGTGGTTGCAGCCGGTTCGCCGGTCAGGTTTGCACTCGATACCGCAAGCGGTCCAGTTTCTTGCAACAGTGCGAGGGCAATTTTGTGATCTGGCATCCGAAGTGCAACTGTGCCCTTGGTTTCGCCTAGGTCCCAAGTTAAGGAAGGCTGAGCTTTCAAGATAATCGTTAGTGCTCCGGGCCAGAAAGTCTCGGCGAGTTTTTTAGCCAACTGCGGAACGTCCTTGGCCAAACCCTCGAGAGCTGCGGCATTGCCAATTAGCACTGGAGGGGGTGACTGCCTATCTCTGCCTTTAGCATCGAGAAGTTTTTGCACACCCTCGTGCGAGAACGCGTCGCAGGCGAGACCGTAAACGGTGTCGGTTGGAAACACAACAAGCTCTTTACGACCTAGAGAAACTTTCGCAAGTCTCATGCCGGTGAGTAAATCGGTGTCGAGAGAACAGTCGTAAATGCGCTCCACCAAAACACCGCCTCTTGATATTGCCGCTAGGGCTTTCTTGCTGAAATCATCCGGTCTTTGCCGGCTAGGTCTTGACTCGAGATCACTTCGAGCCAGCCTTCTGTTAATAGTAGTTCACTGATTGCAAGGGCCTGAGAGTCCGAATGCTCAATCAAGACAAGGCCTGAAGGCTTTAGTAAATGAAGGGCCCTGGATGAAATCCTGCGGATGACATCCAGCCCATCTTCTCCTCCGTAAAGAGCCAGGCTCGGTTCGTGAAGCTGGACTTCTAAGTCAATCGGAACCGCAGCATCTGGGATATAGGGAGGATTTGAAATCACCAAATCCAGCTTTCCTTCAAGCTCATCAAACGCCTCGGCGAGATCTGCATTCTTGGCGGATCTCGAATCGAGCCCATACTTTTGGTAGTTGCGCTCTAGAAAACCAAAAGCTTGTTCGGAGGCTTCAACAGAGTAAACCTCGGCACCTGCTATCTCGGTTGCAAGAGCGATTGCAATAGCCCCGCTTCCAGAGCACAGATCAACCACGCGTGGATTCTGAATATCCTTGATCATTTCTATCGCGAGCTGAACCAACTGTTCAGTTTCGGGGCGTGGGATAAAAACCCCCGGTCCAACCTGTAGCTCTAAATGTCTAAAGGGAGCAATGCCTGTGATGTGCTGGAGTGGTTCTCGCTTTTCTCTTCTAGAAACCGCAAGCAAATACTCGCCAACTTTGTTTTCAGGAAATGGTTGATCACTTAGGGTCAGCATTGCTAGTTCAGATCTTGGAACGCCTAGAACGAAACAGCCAAGTAGCTCGGCATCAACACTTGGGGATAGCACTCCGGCTGAAGATAGCTTGTCGGTTGCCATTTCCAGAGCCTCCGAGATAAGCAATTACTTATCCCCTAGCGCTGCCAGTCTGGCTTCTTCGTCGGTCTGGATTGCGCTTTGCACAACCGGCTCCAACGCTCCATCCATTACTTGATCCAAGTTATAAGACTTGTATCCGGTGCGGTGATCGGCAATTCGGTTCTCTGGGAAGTTGTAGGTACGAATTCGTTCTGATCGGTCAACGCTTCGAACCTGGGATTTTCTTGCCGCTGACTGCTCCGCATCAATTGCCTCTTGTTTGGCGGCCAGTAATCTAGCGCGGAGTACGCGCATCGCAGCTTCCCGGTTTTGCAGCTGTGACTTTTCGTTCTGCATAGAAACCACAATGCCGGTGGCAAGGTGCGTGATTCGAACGGCTGAGTCGGTAGTGTTTACGGACTGACCACCGGGACCCGATGAGCGGAAGACGTCAACACGAATATCGTTTTGGCTAATCTCAACTTCTTCGGGCTCGTCAACTTCAGGAAAGACCAAGACTCCGGCTGCGGAGGTGTGAATTCGGCCTTGAGTTTCGGTTACCGGAACGCGCTGAACTCGGTGGACTCCACCCTCATACTTCAGGTGAGCCCAGACTCCCTCAGCGGGGTCGTTGGAATTTCCCTTAATTGCAAGCTGAACATCCTTGTAGCCGCCAAGGTCCGATTCATTCTTGTCTAAAATCTCGGTCTTCCAACCCTTGGAATTGGAGTACTGGATATACATCCGAA
Organism: Rhodoluna limnophila; assembly: GCA_945883505.1. Classification (GTDB taxonomy): domain Bacteria; phylum Actinomycetota; class Actinomycetes; order Actinomycetales; family Microbacteriaceae; genus Rhodoluna; species Rhodoluna limnophila_B. The sequence goes on along the minus strand of CAMCXL010000003.1, from coordinate 63,632 downwards.
GCAGGTCCGCTGCAAACAGTGCGGACTCCGCACCGCCTTCACCGGCTTTGATTTCCATGATGATGTCGCGACCGTCATCCGGATCTCTTGGAATCAAGAGGCGACGAAGCTTTTCTTGAGCCTCGGTGACCCTTTGTTCAACTGCCGGTAGTTCAGATGCGAATGCTTCGTCTTCTTTGGCAAGTTCCTTGGTGGCCGCCAGGTCATCGTTTAGTTCAACTAGCTGGTGGTAGGCCGAAACAATCGCACTTACCTCCGCGTAGCGTCGGTTGAGTTTTTTAGCCAAGGCCGGATTCTGATGCACTGCTGCATCGGATAACTGCTCCTGAAGCGAGGCATGCTCAGCCAGCAGGGGCTGGACTGAATCAAGCATTATTCTCCGTCGGAACCAGAAGGAACAGGCATGGACTTTTGAACCTGCATTAGGAACTCAACGTTGCTGGAGGTTTCCTTGAGTCTGTTCAAAACAAGCTCTAGGGCCTGCTGCTGCTCTAGTCCTGCAAGAGCGCGACGAAGCTTCCAAATGATTTTGGTCTCGTCTGGGTTCATCAGCATCTCTTCGCGTCTGGTGCCAGATGCGTTTAGGTCAACCGCTGGGAAGATTCTCTTGTCCGCAAGTGATCTAGACAAGCGAAGCTCCATGTTTCCAGTTCCCTTGAACTCTTCGAAGATAACTTCGTCCATCTTGGAACCGGTCTCAACTAGAGCGGTAGCTAAAATAGTTAGCGATCCGCCATCTTCAATGTTTCTGGCGGCACCAAAGAATCTCTTTGGTGGGTAAAGCGCTGACGAGTCAACACCACCGGAAAGAACTCGACCCGACGCAGGAGCGCTCAGGTTGTAAGCACGTCCAAGGCGTGTAATCGAGTCAAGCAAAACAACAACGTCGTGACCCAGCTCAACCAAACGCTTGGCGCGCTCAATTGCAAGTTCTGCAACTGTGGTGTGATCTTCGGCTGGACGGTCGAAGGTGGAAGCAATCACTTCGCCCTTGACTGTTCGCTGCATGTCGGTAACTTCCTCGGGACGCTCGTCTACTAGGACAACCATCAAGTGAACCTCTGGGTTGTTCACTGCAATTGAGTTTGCAATGGCCTGGAGAATAAGTGTCTTACCGGCCTTTGGAGGCGCAACAATTAGTCCACGCTGACCCTTACCGATTGGGGCTACCAAGTCGATGATTCGGGTTGAAAGCTTATTTGGCTCGGTCTCCAGACGCAGTCTGGTCTGAGGGTAAAGCGGGGTTAGCTTGCTGAACTCGACGCGCTCGGCGGAGGCGTCCTGGTCTAGACCGTTAACGGTGTCAACGCGAACTAGCGCGTTGAACTTTTGGCGACCCTGGCCCTCGCCTTCACGTGGCTGGCGGATCGCGCCAACTACGGCGTCACCTTTTCTGAGTCCATACTTTTTGACCTGGCCCAAAGAAACGTAAACGTCGTTGGGACCTGGCAGGTAGCCGCTGGTTCTAACAAACGCGTAGTTGTCTAGGACATCAAGGATTCCAGCAACGCTGATTAAAACATCGTCTGGGGAAATCTCTGGTTCTGCTTCTTCGCGGTCATTTCCGCCGCCGCCACCGCCGCGTCTGCGGTCACGGTCACGGTAGCGATTGCGGTTTCTTGAGTTACGACCGCCACCACGGCGCTCGTCGTCGAAGTCGCGGCTTCTGCGGCGATCTCCGGAGTCTGAGCTTGAGCCCGAGTCCGAAGCTGAGTCGCTAGAGGAGGAGCCTTGGCTTGTAGCCTTGACTTCGCCTGAGTCTGATCTTTCTTCGGCTGGTTTGGAACTTCTGGTTCGAGTCTTCTTGGTAGCGGATTCCGCTGCCTCTGCTGGAGCTGCCGTTTCGGCAACTGCTCTGCGGGACTTGCGTACCGGCTTAGTGTCTTGGACTTCATCCATTTATGTGATTGCTCTTTCTTGAGTGATTAGATAACCGATTTCCAAAAAATCTGATTATCGCCAACACGATTTGAATCGCGTGGTATCGCAGTTATTTTCTGCGGGGATTGCACCTAGATTTGACGCTTATTTGCCGTCTTGTTTTTGGTGTATCTCTAGCGTAGCACCTTTGTTGTCCACGGCCAACAGTAGCGGTTGCCACTTTGGGTACTTCTTTTCCACTAATTCCTTGGCCCTTAGGCGCTGGGCTGGGTCACTGGCCAGCACCAGGACCGAAGGTCCGGCACCAGAGACAACGGCCGCATGCCCATTGGACCTAAGTAGTTGAATCAGCTGATCGGTCTCAGGCATGGCAGCTGCCCGATAGTTCTGGTGCAGCTTATCTTCGGTGGCCGCAAGTAACAGCTCCGGTGAAGAAACCATGGCGGCTACCAGCAGTGCTGAGCGGGAAACGTTGAACACAGCATCAGCGTGAGGAACAGATTCTGGCTGCATGGACCTTGCCAACTCCGTCGACATCTTGGTGCTTGGAACAAGCACCAGCGGAGAAACCCCCCGGTGCACTGAAAGCTTCTTGGTGTGGGGTCCTAGCTCGTCCTCCCAGGCAATGCTCAGTCCCCCAAATAAAGCCGGCGCCACGTTATCAGGGTGATTTTCAAACTCAGTTGCTATCTCTAGCATCAACTTGTCACTTACTTCGGCAATGCCTTTGAGTAAGCCCTTGGCTGCCATGATTCCCGAAACTACTGCTGCTCCGGAAGATCCCATTCCTCGACCGTGAGGGATGCGGTTCACTGCCTTTAGCGAAAGACCCGGGGCTTGCTGCCCTGCTCGCTTGAAGGTTTCAAGAATGGCACGAACCACAAGGTGTGATTCATCCAGTGGAACTTGCCCCTTGCCCTCGCCAACTACTTCAACGGAAACCTTGCCGGGTTTTTGAGCCGTTACTTCCAGGTCATCGTAATAAGAAAGTGCGATACCGAGCGTGTCAAAACCCGGGCCCAGGTTTGCAGAAGTTGCAGGAACCCTTACCTTTACTACAGTGCCTTCAGCCACAGTCATTTTCTAAGCCAACCCCAAACGCTCTGCCACCTCGGCGGCGTTGTTCGAAACTGCCTGAGGTGTAATTTCTCCACCGTCTTCGTCCTTCAAGGCCCACATCGGGTCTTTCAGGCCATGCCCGGTGACTGTGATCACAATCAAAGCGCCAGCAAAGCTTTCTCCGGTCTGGGAAGCCTTATAAAGACCCGCCGCTCCGGTGGCCGAACTCGGCTCAACAAACACTCCAACTTCCTGAGATAGGAATCGGTGCATCCACAAAATTTCCTTGTCCGAAACGGCTCCGAACTTACCCTGGCTTTTTTCTCTGGCGGTTTGAGCCAGGTCCCAAGAAGCCGGGTTTCCAATGCGAATTGCGGTTGCAATGGTGTCAGGGTTTTTCACCGGTGCGCCCAAAACAAAAGGAGCGGAGCCTTCGGCTTGGTAGCCATACATTTTTGGAAGCTTCTTGATGCGACGAACTTTATAATCTTCCTGGTAGCCCTTGAAATAGGCCGAATAGTTACCGGCATTTCCAACCGGTAGCACATGAAAATCTGGCGCTTCGCCCAATAAATCGACCACTTCGAAGGCAGCTGTTTTCTGTCCTTCGATTCGGTCCGGGTTCACCGAGTTCACGAGGTGAACTGGATAGTTATCCGAGAGGTCTCTTGCAAGAGTTAGACAGTCGTCAAAGTTTCCCTGCACCTGAAGAATCTGAGCTTTGTGGGCAACCGCCTGACTTAGTTTGCCAAGGGTGATCTTGCCTTCTGGAACCAAAACAACTGATTGGATTCCGGCGGCTGCCGCGTAGGCAGCAGCCGAGGCAGAAGTGTTTCCAGTTGAAGCACAAATAACCGCCTTAGCGCCTTGCCCAACTGCCTTGGATACCGCCATGGTCATACCGCGATCTTTGAATGAACCGGTTGGGTTCATTCCTTCAAACTTTAGATAGACCCGGTCAGCCCCGACCAGCTTGGCAAGTGCCGGTGCCGATACCAGAGGAGTGCCGCCCTCGCCGAGGGAGATAATTGGAGTGTTTTTGTCTACGTCCAGTCGAGAGAAGTACTCGTTTATAACACCACGCCACTGGTGCGCTTTTTTTGGTCTACCAAACACGGTAAACACTCCTCTCGAAAGAACTAGCCGAAACTACAAAACTAATTTTCATTACAAGCCCTCTACCCGAATAACAGAAGAAACTGACTGGACGGCATCGTTGGACTTCAGGGCCTCAACCACCGCAGCCAACGCAGCATCGCTAGCCAGGTGGGTTCCAATTTCTAAGCTGGCGGTTGAGCTATCGCGTCCAAGAACCGCCTGCTCAACCGTTTCAATAGAAACGTTGTGAGTTGCAAAGAGAGTGGCAATCTTGGCTAGCACCCCAGGCTGATCCTTTACCTCTAGCTGAATCACGTAGCGAGTCTTCACTCGTCCCATGCCCAATACTTCAAAGTTTGCGTGAATTGAGTCAGTCAGACCCGGCCCGCCAGCAACGTGGCGCTTGGCAGCAGAAACCACATCGCCCAAAATCGCGGAAGCGGTTTGGGTTCCTCCAGCACCAGATCCATAGAACATCAGTCGGCCGGCAGCTTCGGCTTCAACAAAAACCGCGTTATATGCTCCGTCCACAGATCCCAACGGGTGAGACCTTGGAACCAAGGCCGGATAGACCCGAACTGAAATTCCCTCAGGTCCTGCCTCGTCAGCCTCAATGAACTCACAAATTGCCAAAAGCTTAATGACGAAACCCTCGCGCTTAGCAGCAGCAATCTGCTCGGCCGAGATACCGGTGATTCCTTCGCGGTAAACACTCTCGAGTGGAACTTCGGTGTGGAAAGCAAGAGAAGCCAAAATTGCAGCTTTTTGCGCGGCGTCGTAGCCTTCAACATCAAGCGAGGGGTCAGCTTCTAGGTAGCCAAGCTCGGTGGCTTCTTTCATCGCAGCTTCTAGAGTTGCTCCGCTTTTATCCATGCGGTCAAGAATGTAGTTGGTTGATCCGTTCACGATTCCCATGATTCGCTTCACGCGATCGCCGGCAAGAGATTCCCTCAGTGGGCGAATAATCGGAATAGCTCCGGCAACCGAGGCCTCGAAGTAAAGCTGTGCACCAACTTGCTCAGCGGCTCTGAACAACTCTGAACCGTGGGTTGCAAGAAGTGACTTATTGGCTGTGATGACATCTGATCCGGAGTTTAGAGCTAGCAGGATGTAGTCCTTAGCTGGCTGGAGACCGCCCATGACTTCGATGACAATGTCTGCGCTAAGAATCAAACTTTCGGCGTCGGTTGTTAGAAGCTCTTTAGGAAAACCATTGCGCTTGGTTTTTAGGTCTCGAACCGCAACGCCAACTAGCTCAAGTTCAGCACCAATGCGAGAGGCAAGTTCCGCTTTTTGCGAAAGCAAAAGCCTGGCCACCTCAGCGCCAACTGATCCGGCACCAAGCAGGGCAACCCGGATTGGGCGATACTCACTCACATTCGACTCCATACTCAATCCAAACTACCTTGTCTTATTCTTCCGAGTACCCAGGGTCGCGGGCGAACATATCGGCTTCGGTCTCTGCCCTAAGAACTAGCTGCACGCTGCCGTCCTTGACCGCAACAATGGCTGGCCTGGTGACGTAGTTGTAGTTGCTGGCAAGGGAATGACAATAGGCACCGGTTGCCGCAACCGCCAAAAGATCATTCGGGCTAATGTCCTCGGGCAGGTAGCAATTCTTAACCACGATGTCACCGCTCTCGCAGTGCTTACCAACAACTCGGCTAAGGACAGACGCCGCACTCGAAACTCGCGATGCCAGAATCGGAGAGTAGTCGGCGCCGTAAAGACTTGGCCTGGCGTTATCGCTCATGCCGCCGTCGATACTGACGTATTTTCTAACCCCCGAAACTCCGTCCTCATTTAGCTGAACATCCTTGATGGTTCCCACGTTATAAAGGGTTATGCCAGCGGGCCCTGAAATTACTCGCCCTGGCTCAAAGCACAAAACCGGAACGCTGATTTCAAGTTCACTGCAAATCTTGGCAACCTCGTCCGCAATGCGGTCGGCAAACTGCTCAATTTCTGGAGCCTTATCGGCGGAGGTGTAATTAATACCGAAGCCCCCACCTACGTTCAGCTCTGGGACTTCTCCGCCGGCAAGTAGCTGCTTGTGAAGCGGCAAAAGTCTTCTCACCGACTCAATGAAGCCGTCCATCGAGAAAATCTGCGAACCGATGTGAGAATGAAGACCCAGAAACTTTAGGTGAGAATGTGACCTGATTTTTTCAACCAGAGCAGGTACGTCAGAAATCGCAATACCAAACTTCTGATCTTCTCTTGCCGTTGCTAGGTACTCGTGGGTGTGGGCGTGCACGCCAGAATTGACGCGGATGCGCACAGCCTGGATCTTGTCCTGCGCCCCAGCAACCGAAGCAATTCGCTCGATCTCGATGTCGGAATCGATAACTATGGTTCCAACGTTGGCAGTGACCGCCTTACCTATTTCGAATAAGGACTTATTGCTTCCGTGCAGGCCAATTCGGTCCGGGCTGATTCCCCCCGCCAGCGCTAGCGCTAACTCTCCACCGGTGGAAACATCAAGATTCAAACCGAGCTTGTCAATCCACTTCACTATTTCAGTTGTCAGAAGTGACTTGCTGGCGTAGTAAGTTTTTGAACTTGTTCCAATTCGAGCGGCGGCGTCATCGAAAGCTTTCTTTACTTTCTTTCCTCGAGCAAAAAAGTCATTCTGGTCAATCACCATGAGAGGTGTGCCAAATTGAGTGGCAAGTTGACCAACCGGCACACCAGCAATTGAGACATCGCCGCTGGCAGTTCTGGCAAGACCGCTTGGCCAAACCGATTGCTCAATCGAGTTGATATCTTTTGGCTCTAGCAGCCACTCCGGGGCAAACTTTTTCTGATTTGAACTCATGATTACATCCGCTCCGGGGCAGAAACGCCAAGAAGGCCCAGCCCATTTCTCAAGACCACGCCGGCTGCGTCATTTAGCCACAACCTGGTGGAGTGAATCGCTTCCACCGGCTTATCAGCTAGAGGAATAACCCGGCAGTTGTCATACCAACGGTGGTAGCTACCGGCAACTTCTTCAATGTATCTTGCGATGCGATGAGGTTCTCTAAACTCAGCGGATTGCTGCGCAAGTCTTGGGAGCTCTCCCAATTTGGCGAGCAAATCGGTTTCGGTGGGGTGATTCAATAGCGCTGGATCAAACATTGAGTGATCCACCTTCATACTCTTGGCATTGACTGCTACCTGCTGAGTTCTGGCGTGAGCGTACTGAACATAAAACACCGGGTTATCGTTGGTCTTTTTCGAAAGTTGAGACAAGTCGATATCCAACTGGGAGTTCGAGGAAGACCTTGCGAGCGCATACCTAGCCGCGTCCACACCCACTGCCTCAACCAGATCTTCCATGGTCACCACGGTACCTGCTCGCTTGGACATTCGAACCGGTTCCCCGTCGCGCAAAAGATTAACCATCTGACCAATAAGTATTTCGAGGTTCACCCCAGGCTCATCCCCAAAAGCGGCACACATTGCCATCATGCGCTGAACATAGCCGTGGTGATCGGCTCCCAACATAATCAAGCAACGATCGAATCCACGCTCACGCTTGTCGAGGTAGTAAGCCAAATCGCCTGCGATATAGGCGGGCTTGCCGTCAGATTTCACGATCACTCGATCGCGGTCATCACCGAACTCGGTTGAGCGAAGCCAGATTGCACCATCTTCATCAAATACGTGACCCAGCTCGCGAAGCCTTGAAATCGCTCTTTCAACTGCCTTGGATTCGTGCAGCGAGTTCTCGTGGAAATACACGTCAAAATCAACTCCGAATTCGTGAAGCGATTCACGAATTTCCTGAAACATCAATTCCACACCGGCTGCTCTAAATGCTTCCTGGGCAGCTTCGTCCTCCAGCGCAAGAATGTCCTTGGTTGCAGAAGCCATCACTGCATTAGCGATTTGCTCGATGTATTCTCCGCCATAGCCATCTTCGGGCGCGGGTAAGCCCTTGGCGCGAGCCAGTAGAGATCTAGCAAAGCGGTCTATCTGCTCGCCGTGATCATTGAAGTAATACTCCCTAGTGACTTCCGCACCCTGGAAAGCAAGAACCCTAGCCAGCGAATCCCCCACCGCTGCCCAGCGGGTTCCACCCATGTGAATTGGGCCAGTTGGGTTGGCAGAAACAAACTCTAGGTTCATCTTTAGCCCCAGCAGGGCTTCACCCTTGCCATAAGCCGAGCCGGCCTCAACGATTGTTCTGGCAAGCATTCCAGCACTTGCCAAATTCAAGGTGATGTTGATAAACCCAGGACCAGCAATGTCGACCTTGGAGACCTCGTCGAGGGCTTCGATTCGTGGAGCCAGAAGCTCTGCAAAAGCTCTTGGGGTTAGATTAAATGTGCCAGACAGTTGCATTGCTGCGTTAGTAGCCCAGTCACCGTGCTCACGGTTTTTTGGTCGCTCAACCACAATCTCTGCAGGGAGCTCGGCCGCGGAGAGCGAGCCATCGGCTTGCATCTGAACCAAGATGCGGCGAATGGCTACAGCTAATTCCGCTGGAGTCAAGATTGGCCTCACAATTAGGAGCTAAATAAGAATTCAAAGATCTCGGCTGTGAGAAACACCTTAGGTAAATAAAGGGAATTCTTTTAAATCATACCGAGAAAGGCCCATTTGAAGCCACGCTGTTAGGCTTGGAACGCATTGCCCCCATAGCTCAGGGGATAGAGCACCGCCCTCCGGAGGCGGGAGCGTAGGTTCGAATCCTACTGGGGGCGCAAATAGCTAGCCAGTTGCGAAAGCGCCATCGCTCTGTGGCTGGTTGAGTTCTTAACCAGCGGCTCGAGCTCCGCAGCCGAAACCTCAAAGCCCTCCGGGATAAAAATTGGGTCATAACCAAAGCCATTTGATCCCGTTTCCGAAAATGCAATTCGCCCTGGCCAAACTCCTGTGAAGCTCTGCTCACCATCGGGCCCGACCATAGTGATTGTGCAGATAAAGCTGGCTTGACGATTACCCTCTGGAACATCCGCCAACTGAGCAAGCAGCAGCTGACGATTTCTAGCATCGTCTTTTGAACCCGACCAGCGAGCAGAGAAAATACCGGGTGCACCGCCAAGGATCTCAACCGCAATACCGGAGTCATCGGCAATCGAAGTTTGACCGGTGTGTAAAAAAGCAGCTCTTGCCTTGATTAGAGAGTTTTCTAGAAAAGAAGTACCGTCTTCAATCGGCTCAGGTCCGTCGTAGCCTCCGATTGTTAAGCCGGCAACAATCGGCTCAAGTATGGCCGCCACTTCCTTGACCTTATGAGGGTTATGCGTTGCAAGTACCAGCTGCAAGTTAGGCTCTCGGGCTTTCCAGAATCTTGGCCTGCACTAGAGCTAATTCGCTAGTTCCTTTTAGCGCAAGGTCTAACAAAGCATTTAGTTCAGCGCGGTCAAAAGGTGCGGCTTCGGCGGTGCCCTGAACTTCGACGAACTTGCCGGAACCGGTAACAACAACGTTCATGTCGGTTTCTGCTCGAACGTCTTCGGTGTATGCCAAATCCAACATCGGGACAGAATCGATGATCCCAACCGAAATTGCGGCAATGGAATCAGAAAGTGGGTTCTTTTTCTCAGCGATAAAACCATTGGCCTTACCCCACTCGATTGCATCCACCAGGGCTATGTAGGCACCCGTTATGGCAGCGGTTCTGGTTCCACCATCGGCCTGCAAAACATCACAGTCAATCACGATGGTGTTTTCCCCAAGTGCCTTGAAGTCGACAATCGACCTTAGAGCTCGACCGATGAGTCTGGAAATCTCGTGAGTTCTTCCGCCGAGTTTGCCCTTGACCGCTTCGCGGTCTGATCTGGTGTGGGTAGCCCTTGGCAACATCGAATACTCGGCTGTGACCCAGCCCTCGCCCTTGCCAACTTTCCAGCGCGGCACACCATTTGTAAATGAAGCTGTGCAAAGCACCTTGGTCTCGCCAAAGCTAATCAGTGCCGAGCCTTCAGCATGAGCAGACCAACCGCGCTCGACACTTACTTCGCGCAACTGATCGGGCTTGCGTCCGTCTACTCTTTCCAAGTCACTCAACTTCCTAGTCTATTTCTAAAGCTTTTCCACAGTGGAAACTTCTGGTCCCAGAAACCTTCTGGCCAATTTCTCAAATGCCGATGCGTCACCGGTTGCGCGAAAGCTCAAAGTTGGCGAAGAAGTTTCTACTCGAAGCAAATCTTTGTCCACCAAAACCCTATAAAGATCCTTGGCGGTTTCTTCCGCGGAAGAAACTAGATTCACCTCGGCGCCCATCACCAGTGAGATAGCGCCTGTTAGGAGCGGGTAGTGAGTGCAGCCAAGAACCAAGGTGTCCACACCGGCTTCTTTCAATGGAGCCAGATACTGCTTCGCGGCAGCAATTATTTCTGGGCCGGAGGTAATTCCGCGCTCGACGTATTCAACAAAACTCGGGCAGGCCGCACTAAATAGCTCGACTTCAACGGCAGCTGCAAAGGCGTCTTCATAGGCACGAGAATTTATTGTTGCGAGGGTTCCAATTACTCCAACCTTGCCCTTCGAAGTCGAGGCAACCGCTCTTCGAACAGCCGGCTGAATAACTTCGACAACAGGAATTCCTCGCCCTTCGGTATAGCGCTCGCGGGCATCTCTTAGAACTGCCGCCGAGGCGGAGTTGCAGGCAATTACTAAAACCTTGACTCCCTCATCAACTAACTTGTCCATAACCGCCAGGGCAAGTTCACGAACCTCAGACAGCGGCTTGGGGCCGTAGGGTGTGTTGGCTGTATCGCCAACGTAAATTAGGGATTCGTTCGGGAGCTGGTCGATGATCGCACGGGCAACTGTTAAGCCACCAACACCGGAGTCAAAGACTCCAATTGGCGCACTGCTTCGCGGTTGACTCACGCCCCAATTCTATTGCCGGCCCGTCGGGCTAGGCTTGGATTGTGCTTTCAACCAGTGCCCTACTAACAGATCGCTACGAGCTGACTATGCTCCGAGCGGCCCTTCGGTCTGGAAAAGCTCACCGCAGAGGTGTCTTTGAAGTTTTTTCCAGAAACCTAGCCGGTGGCCGCCGCTATGGAGTTTTTGCCGGAAGCGGAAGATTGCTTGAACTTATTGAGCAGTTTCGATTTAGCGAACAAGAGCTTTCGTGGTTGCTGCAAGAAGACATTGTTGATCAAGCAACTGCAAACTGGCTATCGACATACAAATTCTCTGGCAGTATCTTCGGCTACGCCGAGGGCGAGGTTTACTTCCCTTACTCCCCCGTGCTAATCGTTGAGTCAAGCTTTGCCGAAGCGGTAATTCTGGAAACCCTAATTCTTTCGGTATTGAACTACGACAGCGCAGTGGCAAGTGCGGCCAGCAGAATGGTAACCGCAGCCGGCCCGAGAAGTGTTTCTGAGATGGGCTCCCGCCGAACCGGTGAATCATCAGCGGTTGCGGCAGCTAGGGCCTCATACATCGCGGGTTTTAGCGCAACTTCTAACCTTGAGGCCGGACGAAGTTACGGAATTCCAACCATGGGAACTGCCTCGCACGCTTTCACCCTGCTTCACGAGAGTGAGCAACTTGCCTTCGCTGCCCAGCTCGAGGCCTTTGGGGAAAACACAACTTTTCTGGTTGACACCTACAACATCGAAGCGGGTATTCAAAACGCCATAACTGTTGCAGGGACCAAGCTTGCGGGAGTAAGGATTGACTCGGGCGATCTACCAATTGAAGTTGCCAAAGCGCGAGCACTACTTGATAAATTGGGCGCGAACAACACCAAGATCACCGTGACTAACGATCTTGATGAGTATGCGATTGCCGCACTAGCGGCTGCTCCGGTGGATAGCTACGGTGTGGGAACTTCAGTGGTGACCGGATCCTCAGTTCCGGCAGCCGGCTTTGTATACAAAATGGTGGCTTACGAAAATGACTCCGGTGAGTGGCTCGCGGTTTCCAAGCAGTCGGCTAAGAAAACTAATCTCGGAGGAAGAAAACATGCCGTTCGAATTCACGACGAAAATCAGATTGCAATTACTGAGCAGGTAAGTTCGAAAAACCCAGGAACTATTTCCTCTGGCGACCGGGAACTATTGATTCCCCTGATGCTCGATGGGGAGATTCAATCTGGAACCACTGGAAAAAAAGCCGTCGAAGCGGCTAGATCGCATCACCAAATGGCGAAGAAGGCTTTGCCTTCTAGTGCGCTAAGGCTCACCAAAGGTGAGCCGGCGATTCCCACAAAATTTGTTTAGCCTTTATCCTCGTCGCCTGGTTTGAGCTTCGAGTGAATCTCCTTGCAGGCTGGGCACACCGGAAAATTCTTTGGGTCTCTTCCTGGAATCCACACCTTGCCACAAAGGGCAATCACAGGTGTTCCCATTACCGCTGACTCAACAATCTTCTCTTTTCTCACGTAGTGAGAAAATCTCTCATGATCTCCGGGTTCGTGGAGCTTGGGAGCGGTTGTTGTGTCAGTGCCAAGTTCTTCGGTTTGGAGCGGAGCCGGTTCTGTCACCTGGGTATTCCCCTTTTACTCTTTGGCGTCCTGCAAAACAACGTAGATGGTCAATCGAACGTCTTCTCTAATAAGTTCAATCTTAACTGTAGAACCGGCCGGCTCTTGCCTGACGGCTGCCGTTAGTTCACTGGCAGTAGTAACTGTCTTTGAATTAACACGGGTGATGATATCGCCAGCTTTAATGCCGGCTAGCTCCGCAGCTCCCCCCGGGGTCACCTCAACCACCTGGACTCCAATAGGGAATCCGGCTCCGTCATCTGATGACATCGCGTCGGAAACCAGTGCTCCCAAAAGCCCATGGCTTGCTTCACCGCCGACAATAATTTCATCTGCGATTCGCTTTGCAACATTGGCCGGAATCGCAAAACCAACTCCGATGTTGCCCGATTGAGCAAAAGATCCTGCGGTCGCAATTGCTACGTTGATTCCAACTAGTTCTCCGCGGTCATTTACCAATGCACCACCGGAGTTTCCAGGGTTAATCGCGGCATCAGTTTGAATCACGTTCAAGTTGATTGGTCGGCCAGTATTTCCGGACCAAAACTCCAGACTTGACTGATCCGGTGACTCCGATGAAGCAACCTGAATGGTTCGATTAAGTGCTGAGATGATTCCCCTGGTCACGGTAGCTTCCAGACCAAGCGGGGCACCGATGGCAACTACTTGATCGCCGACATTGATCTTGGCAGAATCAGCGAAAACAATTGGAGTTAGTGGCTTAGTTGGTTCGATCTTCACTACAGCCAAGTCATTGGTTGGATCTGCTCCAACAAGAGTGGCACTGAAAACTCCGCCGTCATTGGTTCGAACCGATAGTCGAACATTTTCTGTTGAGCCATTCACACTCACTACGTGAGCGTTGGTAAGAATGTAGCCATCGCTTGTCAGCACAACACCTGAGCCATTGCCGCCGGAGGAACCCCCAGCAACTCTGATGGTAACAACTGAAGGTGCAGCTGTGGCTGAGGCTGCCGTTGCCCAGTTCACGTTTTCTAAGTTATTGACCACAATCGCAGAGGGTCTAGTCAGATAGTTGTGAGCTACAACACCTGCCCCGGCACCCACCGATGCTCCAATTATTGCGCCCAGGACAGCAACCGAGGTGGCGGTGAAAAACGTTAGACGCTTTTCCTTATCGCGCTTTTTCTTCACTTTTGCTGGTGAGAGCGTGGGCGGCGGATCGAACAGGAACTGCTTGTTGTAGCTGTTGATGCGACTTAGCCCACTGGGCTCTTGATCTGAGTTGGTCATTTTTTGGTGGCCTTTCATCTGCTTCCATCATGGCAAAGATGGCTGAGCAGATACTGAGAGAAACCTTAGATGACCCAGATAGATTCCCTCTAATTGCCTAATAGGTCACAACCAAAAGAGCTGGATCTGGACCGGCAGTCTTCTCCCACCAGCAGAGCTCCCTGGCTTTTCTGGTCAGCTTTGAGATAGGAGGCGCCAACTAAGACCTCGAGAGTATTGCTTTCAACGCTCAAAAGTCCGGCTACCTCTTGCCAAGTGGTTTCTCCAACCAACCGATAGCTGACCTGATATTCCACCCAGGCAACTGCCTGATATTTACCCGCGGTACCAAAAGACCTGCTGGTATCGGCGCCGGATTTACTAACCCCGTCACTGAAGGACCAGCCGGTTTGCTGTGGCACGAAATGCACCTGAGCCTGCTTACCCAAAACCGTGGAGCTGCCGTAGTGAGCGGTCGGGTTTGAAGAAAAGCTAGCAGCTGTCCCGATAGCCAAAACCTTGTCCGGAGTCATTATTGCGCGCAGGGCGTTTGGGTAAAACTGCACAGCGTCGTTATCTGTGTAAGAAAAACCGGGCGTCTCGATAGTAATGGTTTCGGTTATTGTTCTGGTTTCATACCTTGACTTCGCACTGACCTTAGGAGCTGGTTTCGGAGCTGACACTGTTTTGGGAGCAGGCGAGCAAATTGATTCGACCCAGCGCTCAGCGGCATCGGCCGAGCGAGGCATACTTGCCATCACCCCGGCACTCGGACAACTTACTTGCACCGGCGAAGTTGGGGGCTTTGGTGCCGACTGCGCTACAACCTTTGCCTTGGGCTTTGCCTTTGGAGGCGGTGGCTTGGGCTTTTCAGCTACCTTGACTCTCACTGTCTTGGTGATGGTTTTGGTCGAAGATGAGCCAGCTGATCCACCACTTGAACCAACACAAACCGTCACCGATCCAGAACCCAGACTTGAGCCGTGAGATACCCCAGAGCTCGAAGCTCCCCCACCGGAACAAGCCATGGCAATCTGAGTATCAAAACCCACCAGCGCGGTGGCAACTAAGACACTTGCAAAACTAAAACTTCCAAATAGATTTTTTCTCATGCAAAGAAAACTAAATTGGTTTCTTACTTGGCGCAGAAGTTTTACACAAAGAAAAAACCCCATCCAAAGGATGGGGTTTTTTCAAGTGGTTGCGGGGGCAGGATTTGAACCTACGACCTCCGGGTTATGAGCCCGGCGAGCTACCGAACTGCTCCACCCCGCGGCGAAGCTCTAATCTACCACTTTTCAAGCTTGGGCTTGCAACTTACCTATCGGCTTGCATCGAGTGCAGCTTCAATTGCTCTTTGAAGCTTCTGTTCAGCTTGTCCAAACGCAGTCCAGTCACCGGCTGCCATCGCGGCTTCCTTTTCCTGAATTGCCTCAAGAGCCTGCTGAAGCGCTAGCTGTAGGTTTACCGATGGAGTAGCAGGCTCTGATGGCTCAGTTGGGTCTGCTTCTGGATCAGTCGGCGCCGGCTCCGGATCAATTCCAGTAGATCCGAACAACACCGTTAGTGCCTGGTCGAGAGTATCCTCAAACGCAATCTGGTCACCAAAGGCAACAAGAATCTTCTGAAGCAACGGGAAGCTGGTTTCACCAGTTGACTGAATGTAAACCGGCTGGACGTATAGCAAGCCGCCACCAACTGGAAGAGTCAATAGGTTTCCGTTTAGAACTCTGGTTGATCCCTGTCGCAAAATGTTTAGCAACCTGGAAACTTCCGAGTCGGCGTTGAAGTTGTTCTGCACCTGACCGGGACCTGGGACAATCGTGCTCTTTGGCAAAGTTAGTAGCGTCAGCTGTCCGTAATCGGCTGATTTCTTTCCAGCTTCTCTACCCGCATCGGCGTTTGCCACGAGGTAACCGGTCAGCACGTTTCTGGCAGACTCACCGGTGGAGCGCGGGATGAATGTCGAATAGATCGAGAAGTTTGGTGTCTCTGTTCCAGGCACCTGCATCGTTAGGTAGTACGGAGGCTGCAGGGTTCCGATTCCGGCTCCACCAACAGGGTCGTTTGGAGTCATCCAAGCATCCTGCTGAGAGTAGAAAGACCCCGCTTCGGTTACGTGATAGCTACCAAGCAGTGAGCGCTGAACTTTGAATAAGTCAGCTGGGTATCTAACGTGCGCTAGCAAGTCACCAGACATCTCAGACATTGGTAAAACGGTGTCTGGGAAAACCTTCATCCAGGTCTTTAGAACTGGATCCTCATCATCCCACTGATACAAAGTCACCTTGCCGTCATAGGCGTCAACGGTTGCCTTTACGGAGTTGCGAATGTAGTTGACCTGGCCTCGAAGCAAGAGGTTGGCCGAAGTGCTGTCGGCAATCATCTGAGCTAGGTTTTCAGACCTGGAGTAAGGGTAATCATTGGATGTTGTGTATCCATCAACTATCCAAACCAAACGACCATCAACAATTGCCGGATAAACATCGGAGTCCAACTGAAGATATGGAGCAACCGCAGCTACGCGTTCGCGAGGGTTGCGATCATAGAGAATCTGAGATTCGGAGTTGATAGCATCAGATAGCAAAATCTGCTCACTCTGGAACTTCAGTGCGTAAGCCAGCCGAGGAATGATTCCAGAAATTCTCGGACCGCCTTCGCCTGAGAAGGTGTTGTAGGTCTGATCGTCTGCGCCTTCGCCGGCTGGGAAGTCAAGCTCTAGCGGCTCTGCTCCAGCTGGTGCTCCAACAATCGAATACGCCGGAGAGTTCTCGCCAAAGTAAACCCGAGGCTCGTATTCACCGAGTTTTCCCTTGGTTGGTATACCGGACTGCATAAACACGGGCTGTCCATCAACGGTTCTCTGGTTTCCAAATGCCGCAACCACTCCATAGCCGTGAGTGTAAACAATTGTGTTGTTATACCAAGACTGAGAGTCTCCAAGACCACCCTGGTTTAGTTCGCGAACCGCAATCACGGTGTCCTGAACTACACCATCAATCTCGTAGCGGTCAACATCCAAAAGGTTTGGGAAGTTGTAGTACTGACGGAACTGCTCGAGCTGCCTAAAAGATGCGCTCACCAGAGCCGGGTCAATAATTCGAATCGAGGCGGTTGCCTCGGCGTCCGCGCGAAGTGCTCCGGGCGTTGCCTCAGTTTTGGCGTTGTAATCAACTTTTTCTACGACATCTATGCCGTAGGCATCGCGAGTGGCCTTGATGTTTAGATCAATAAACGGCGCTTCCAAAGTTCGCTCGTTCGGAACAACCTGGAAGGTCTGAACCGCCCAGGGAAACAATCCTCCGAGCACAAGTGAGCTAACCACCATCAAACCGGTAGCAATCACCGGTAGGCGCCACTTTCCAATGAAGGCCGCGAGCAAGAACAACAGCGCAACCACGACCGAGATCAAAGACAGAATCTGAAGACCTGGGATGGCAGCGTTTACGTCGGAGTAAGTTGCACCCGTGAACAAACCGCTAGAGCTAGTAAGTGTCAGATACTGATCCAACCAAAGAGATGCGCCCTGAGCAAGAAGGTATAAAAACGCCAACAGACCAATTTGAACCCTGGCCGCCTTTGACACAAAGGTTTCGCGGCCATTGAATTTGATGCTGCCGTAAATAATGTGAACACCCGCGGTCAGAATTAACCCAAGAAGCAGGGCTGCAGACAAAAAGCCAATCAGGCCGGTGTAAAAAGGTAGCTCAAATAGGTAGAACGAGATGTCTAAGCCAAACTGCGGATCGGTCTCACCAAAGGAGGTTCGATTTATATAGCTCTGAACGATTCCCCAGGAAGGTGCCACCGCCAAACCAGCCAGCACGCCCAAAACAATCGGAACACCAATCATCACTACTTTTCTTAGCTGCTCCAGTAGCTGACGATACTGCTCGAATGGTGAATTCTCGTCTGGGAAACGAATGTAAACCGGTCTAAATCGATATGCCAAACCAAGGCTTACTCCGGTGATCAAAGCAAAGGTCACCGCTGCTGCTGCGAATAGTCCAACCTGAGAAAAAATCTGGGTAGATAAAACGCTCAAGTATCCAAGCTGGTCAAACCACATCACATCGGTGTATAGGTCAGCGACGCTTAGCAAGATGGCACCAATTACCACCAATACAATCAGGGCGATTGTGGCTGGCGAGACCTTGGGTCTTCCCATGGGTGCGGCTGGTGCTTGAGTCATCATTCTCCCGATTTCTAATTGGTGCAGCTAGGCAGGCTTGCCAAGTCTTGATTCTTTGAAAGCTTTTCGAGAGCCGAAACGGCATCTCGCAGTTGTTCTATTTTAACAACCCTCAGGCCACTGGGTTCGTTCCCAGCAATTTCACGGCAATTGCCCGCAGGAGCTAGAAACACCGTGGCACCGGCAGCTTTGGCGCCATAAAGTTTCTGAACTACCCCTCCGATTGGCCCAACTATCCCAGATTGCTGGATTGTTCCAGTTCCCCCGACGTGTAAACCACCGGTTAGATCTCCCGGGGTGAGTCGATCGATTATGCCAAGGGCAAACATCATTCCCCCGGATGGTCCCCCCACCTCGCCAAGCTGCAGTTCAATATCAACCGGGAAATCGTATTTATAGCCAACTAAAATCCCGAGTCTGAAATTACCCTCGGCATCTTTGCGAGGGGTTATCTGCTCGGTCAATAACTCTCCCGAACGGTTCACGGTGACAAATACTTCAGAGATCTCGTCCCAGGCCCCGATAATTTCTCGAAGCTGCTCAACGCTTGTAAGCCTTTGGTCATTGACGGAGATAACAAAATCAGCAGCCACCAACTTGCCACTCGAGGGTGAGTCAGCCGTGACTTCGGCGATGTAGATCTCCCTGGGTGAGTCGTAGCCCAAGTATCCAAGAGCTGCAGCCACAGCGTCCTGTTGCGAAACTTCCATCATCGCGCTGGACTCCGCTCGAACTTCTTCGCTGGTTCGATCAGGCGGGTAAAGCGCTTCAACGGGAACAACCTTTTGGGAGGAGTCAAGCCAGGCCAAAACAATTTCTACCCAGTTCGGAGTTCGCTCGGGTCTCCCAACTACGCTGACGGTTAGCACATCCAGTCGGCCCTCGGACTCGTAGCTTGGCTGGTTGTTGATCTTGATTACCGGCTCACCCGAAATCTCCCCCAGGACATCAAAAGTTGGTCCAGGTCGCTCAATTAGATAAGGGGTTGGCAATAGTGCCAGGGTCAGAGCTCCCACTAGAAAAGTAAGGGCTGCGAAGAAACCCACGCCGCGCTTAGCTTTGATCGCCGCGCTAGTTTTGCCCCATCGCTTTTGGAAAAAAGTCATTACCGCCCTGAGAGATTGTGTTGAACTAAAGCCTAGGCGAGCCAACTATTTATTTGCCCGTTTCGCCAACGCTCTCGGCGAACACCCAGCAAGCTAGAAGCTACGGGCCAACAAAATCCCCAGCTTGGCAAGTACCCTTAGGAATAAGAAGGTGAGTTAGGAGAAACAGTTGGACGAGCCAAGACCAGAGGATTTCGAGGCATTGCTTCGCAAGTTCCTTGCTGGCGAACAACTTAACCCAGAGGAAATAGCCAGAGCAGCCGGTCTTCCGGTTGACCCAAAGGCGCTCCAGGAAATGTTGGCTCAGCTCACCAACTCCATTGTCCCCGGCGACCAAACAGAAGGTGTCAACTGGCAACTGGTTGAGACTCAAGCCAGACAAATAGCAAACCAAAGCAGCAAAAAAGTTCCGGAGTCGGTTGGTATCGCAATCTCCAACGCTGCCGCCACTGGGCGATTATGGCTCGATGAAGCAACCGAGATTGCTTCGCTATCTTCCGAACCCAAGCTGTTATCTAGAGAGCTGTGGGTTGCCGACTCACTCGGACTATTTAGAGACCTTGCCACCCCGGTAGCGAACCGAATGTCAGATGCCCTAACCGAAAACTTTCAAGAGAATCTCCCGGATGAGTTTTCCGGTTTTCTAAGCCAAGCCAGCGGAATAATGAAATCGGCTGGTTCTGTGATGTTTGCCATGCAGCTCGGTCAAGCCCTTGGAAAACTTTCCGAGGAAGTGCTAAGCGGAGGCGACATCGGGCTACCTATTTTTAAGGAACCGAGAGCAGCCTTTGTGGCGCAGAACCTGGCCCAGATTGTTGAAGAACTGGATGAGGAATCTGACCAGGTCTATTTCTATCTGGTTATTCGGGAACTGGCTCACGCCAGGTTATTCAAGCAAAGTAAGTGGCTTCGCGACTACACCGTTAACTTGATTACTTCATACGCCAGAGAAATAACCATCGACAACTCAAGAATTGTTGAGATGTCGGAAAACTTTGACCCAACCGATATTGGAAATATCCAAAAGGCACTTGAAACCGGAGCCCTAATTTCACCCAGGACCGAGTCGCAGACTCAGGCGCTAGAAAGAATAGAGACGGTGCTGGCCCTGATTGAAGGATGGGTAGATTGCGTGACTCAGCGCGCAACTACTCGCCTGCCCCGATCAGCCGCAATCGCCGAAGTGGTCAGAAGAAAGCGCTCATCGGGAGGCCCGGCTGAAAAGACCTTCTTGACCCTAATCGGATTGGAGCTTCGACCGAGAAAACTTCGCGAAGCTTCGGCGCTTTGGAATGACATAACTGACGAAGTTGGAATCAAAAAACGCGACTCGATTTGGTCTCACCCGGATCTAATGCCAACCGATGCAGACATTCAGAACCCAAAGCTTCTGATCCAAAAACTTCGCAGCCAGGGAACCGACGACGCCATGGACGTTGCCCTTCGCGATCTACTCGGCTGACGGGGCCTGAAGTAGCGAGATAAATCTCGAGGGAGATCGCTCCCTTGAGGAATCAAAGCTTGCGTAGGAAAGTCTTAGCTCGCGCATCGCCCTTGTGATGCCAACATACAAAAGTCTTTTTTCCTCTTGGATTGCCATAACTGACTTGGCATAGCTAATCGGTAGGTAGCCTTCGTTGACCCCGACGATAAAAACCAAAGGCCACTCCAGACCCTTAGCAGCGTGAATGGTTGAAAGAGTTACCGCCTCGGTGGTTGGTTCATGCTGCGAGTGTGCGCGGTCTGCAAGCTCAAGAGCAAACTCCTTAATTCCCGCTCCTTCCGGCAAATCATCCAGCATTGAAAGTAGCGAGTTCAGAGCTTCCCACTTACTTGCAACAACTCCGACCTCGGTGGGCTTGCTTGCTTGCCAGCCAAGAGATCTAACGATGTCGCTCACCGCTTGATGAAGAGGCTTACTAACTGGACTAAGTGCCTCGGCTCGAATTAGCTGAACTGCACTTTTTATCTCGGGTCTTGAAAAAAACCGTTCGCCGCCTCGAAGCTGATAGTTGATTCCAAGCTCATCCAAAGCCCGCTCCAAAACTTCAGACTGATTGTTGATTCGATATAGCACCGCAATTTCACTTTTCGAAACTCCGGATTGAATGGCCTCGGAGATAACCAACGCCACCGCCTTGGCCTCAGCTTGAGCGGAATCGTATTTGACTATCTGTGGCGCAACTCCGAATGGACCAGCAGCCTCAAGCGAGGCACCAAGCGCGACATCGCTGGTTAGGCGATTGGCGAAAGAGACTATCTGCTGAGTCGAGCGGTAGTTGGTTGTTAGATCCACAACGTTCGCTCCAGGAAAGCGGTCTGCAAAGTCCCTTAGGAATTCACTGCTTGCACCGGTGAAAGAGTAAATGGTTTGATTTGGGTCTCCAACCACACAAAGCTCAGCATGATCTCCGAGCCACTGATCCAAAAGTGCGTGCTGAAGCGGAGAAATATCCTGATACTCATCGACTGTGAAAAACCGGTACTGACTCTGAACGTGCGCTAGGGCCCTGGGTTCAGCCTTTAGAAGCCCCAGAGTTAGAACCAGCACATCTTCCCAGTCCAATTTTTGGGCTCGAATCTTTTCCTGCTCGTAAATCTTTTGAATTTCGATGTTCTTTTGGAAACTTAGTCCCGCAACCTTGGGCCTCGAATCAGCAAGCTCGGAATACTCATCCATTGAAAGCATCGAGTACTTGCGCCATTCAATTTCACTTGCCATATCCCTCAGCGCTGCGTTATCTAAGTTAATAGAAAGCGACTTGGCGGCTTGTCCAATCATCTTGGCTTTTGAGTCCAGGATTGACGGTGCTGGAACACCAACTAGCTGAGGCCAGAAGTATTCAAGTTGTGCCAATGCTGCGGCGTGAAAAGTCCTAACCGAAACTGCGCCAACCCCTAGCGATCGCAGTCGTGACCGGAGTTCACCGGCAGCGCGGTTAGTGTAGGTGAGTGCCAAAACCCGATTGGCTGCGAAGTGCCCGGTTGCTATTCCGTAGGCGATGCGGTGGGTGACAGTTCTGGTTTTGCCGGTTCCCGCTCCAGCCAGTATGCAAGTTGGGCCAACCAAAGCTTGGGCGGCCACTTGCTGCTTGGGATCTAGCCCAGCCAGAATCTCTTGAGCGCTACTGTTGGCCATTGCTCGAAGTCTCGCTCGCCGAGGAAATTTCTTTTCCGAACCAAAGCTCAATCATCGCGCGTGAAATAGATGCTTTACTCGGCAATAAAAGCTCTGCTGCCTCGTTGGCTAACTCTTGCCTCGAGAACCAGCGCAGCCGAACAATTTCTTCACCGTCTGGTTTAAGACTCTGGGCAGAGCTCGCCTTGGCACTGAAGCCAACCATTAACGAGTACGGGTAGGGCCAGCCCTGAGAGTAAATGTATTTTGGCTCTGAAACATCCAAGCCAGATTCTTCCTTCATCTCGCGAATAACTGCAGCCTCAAGCGATTCCCCGGGCTCAACAAAACCGGCCAGTATCGACCAACGATTTGCTTCCCAGACACCCTGCGAACCAAGCAGAATTCGATCGCTTTCGTCGATGATCGAAACAATGATTGCTGGATCAGTTCTTGGAAAAAGCTCAAGGTCATCTTTTTTGCAGCGTCTTACCCAACCGGCTTTTTCGATGACGGTTTGGCTTCCGCAGTTTGGGCAGTGAGTATGGCTTTGGTGCCAGTTGTACAAAGCAAGCCCTTGAGTGAAGATCCCAGCATCTAAATCAGAAAGCCCTGCCCCCGATGCTCGAAGGCTAACCCAGCGCTTCGGGTCTGGCTCGATGCTCTCTGCCTGCTTTTGATTTATGACGGCAAGGCAAATAGCGCTTCCAGCTCTAACTTGCCCACTGTCCCGATCGGTTTTACCAAGATAAGCAACTAGGGAATCTGCCGGAGCTTGCGAAAGCGGCCTCAGGTCAAGGGTCGCTTGTTTTGTGCTGGAAACTAAAACCTTGCCCGCGTGCATCACAAGTGCAAGGGAGTTGGGCTGGTCCCGGAGCTTGGAATAAAGGTCAGGAATATCGCGAGATAAGTAGTCTCGATCGAGGGCCTGGCGAGCCAGTGGTGGCAGCTGATTCCGGGTCACTTTATCCCTCGCGTGGCGAAACTGAATAGATCGGGCAATGTTGTCTAACCTAAATTTATGGCTAGATCTCCCTTGATTTTAGCGGCCCTAGCGAAAGACGCCGTTCCCCAGTTCGACTTCGCCCAGGTCAAGCACCTAGATGGCGGAACTTCCGGTGCCTTTGACGCAGCTCTTCTAACAGCCAAGAGCGGTGAGCACTTTGTGGTTCGCATGGCAAACAGTGCAAGTGCCGGAACAGAGCTCGAAGCCGAGATTCGTGCCATCAAGACCTTTACCCCCGTTATTCGACTGAACCTGCCCTTCGAGGTGAGCCAACTAATCGGCGACACTCAAGACTCCGACGGTCAGCGTGCAATGGTTTTCAACTTCGTCTATGGAAACTCAATCGAGATAGCGCAAGTGGAAGCAATTTCCGACCTGACCTTGAGTATTGCAACCGCGATTGCAACTATTCACAAACTTCCAGTGGAGCTAGTCCAAAGCGCCGGATTTCCAGAATTAGATCCCGCTTCAAACTTGAAGTACCGAGTTTCCGAACTAGACCGGGCAGCGCAGACCGGAAAAGTCCCTCCAGTTTTGTTGCAGCGCTGGGAATCAGCTCTTGAAGATGTCAGCTTGTTTAGGTATCAGCCCACCGTCATTCACGGCAGCCTGAATGGACACAGCATGCTAGAACTAGATGGACAAGTTTCCGGAGTGCTGCACTGGTCTGGACTAAGAATCGCAGACCCAGCCGAAGATCTTTCTTGGATCCTTGGTGGCGCAGTTCCTGAGCTTTCTAGAAACTTGATGGCTCGCTACTACGAAGCAAGACCTGGGTCTGACAGCAACATCTGGCCACGTGCGCTGCTTTATAGCGAACTAGAGCTAACCAGGTGGCTGCTTCACGGATACTCAACCGGCAACCAGGAAATCATCGAAGATGCGGTTGGAATGCTGCTGGTACTTACCGAAGAAGTCGAATCAGGAAAAGCCGAGCGCTTGCACCCTGCTCCTCTGGCCGCCTCAATTGCCCAAGAAAATCTTGCGTCATCGCCTCGTGCGCCAGAGACCAAAAACGAAGAGCTTTTCTAACTAAAGAGCTCTTCCCACATTCTCATAAGCTGATCCGGATTTGGTAGGTCTTCGGGGATAAGTTCCATATCATCGCTTACAAAATAGAAGCTAACGTCAATGTTCTCAATCGGGATCGAGCGAAGCTCCGAGTAAGCAAATCGATAAAGGGCCAGCTGCAAGGCCATGCTTTCCTGATCCGCTTCGCCAACTGGCGCTTTGCCAGTTTTCCAGTCCACGATTTTGAACCGGTCGCCAACTTGGAAAACGGCATCCAACTTACAAACAAAAGTGTTTAGCCCTCGGGTCAGGTTGATTTCAATTTCCACATCACAAGCAGTTAGCTCCCGGAACTTGGAGTTTCTAAAGATTTCAGCCAGATCCGCAATTTCCTCACTCTGGTTATCAACCTCGGAGATCAGAAAGTCCTCAATCCAGGAATGAAACGCGGTTCCGGTTTTGGTTTGCCGATAGGGCTTGGCTGGAACCGGCCTTAGGTAGCTAGCTGCTTGGGCCGAAATATCAGAGATAAATTCCTTGAACTTTGAAGCTGGGATTCGAACCGGTAGAGAAACTTCCGAAAGTGCCCTTATTCGATCATCTTGTTCGCGAAGCAGTAGATCAATTTCTTCGTGGAGCGTAGATCCCGATAGATCAGATGCCGAGATACTAGATAGCTTTCCAGTAGCTTGCTCCACATCCGCAGCAGCCGCAGTTAGTGCAACTCTGTGAGCGTCACCGATGGGTTCAAGTGGCCAAGACTGAATGCGTGGAGCTAAATCCAGCGGATTCTCAGCTGATTCCAATTCCGGAAATTCAAAGACACCGGAGGCGAGCTCGATCATGAATCTGGAAGGTTTTCTGTGACCTGAGTTAGCCGGTTTCCAATAGGAACCAGAAAGTAATAAAGCCTGTCTCGAACGGGTAATCGCAACATAGATAAGTCTGAACTCTTCCCGAAGCTGATGCTCCTTATTTTCTGCCTTGAAGTTTTCAACCGCCGCCTTGGCATCGGCTTGAGTCTTGGCTGCATCGAGACTGAATACTGGGAGCGATTGAGCATCACCGCGAAGCGGATAAGGTAATTCCGCTCCCGAAAGCCAACCAGAAACTGATCTTGGTTTAGAGGGAAAATCGTCTTCGACCAGATTTGGAATTGCAACGTAGTCCCATTCCAATCCTTTAGCAGCGTGGACGGTAAGAACCTGAACAACACCGGCTCCGGGGCTGCCCTTGGGAATCTCAAAGCGTTCCTTTTTGGCCGCGTAATCCAGCCAGTTCAAAAACTGACCCAACAGTGCCGAAGCGGAACCAATCCCAAAACTGGCAACTATTTCATAAAACGACTGCAGCTGCGCCATCGGGTTTTGAAGCTTTGGGTTAGCCCGAAGTTCGATGTCCAACCACAGCTCTTCAGCACAAACCCTTACAAAATCCGTCAACGGCAAGGCCGTTGCCGAGCGCAGATTCTGAAACAGCCGGGCTGCTTCTTGCAGCCTTGCAAGTGAGACTTCCGAAAACTCCTTGAGAAGCTCAAGTTTTTCGTTCAGTACAAGATCTAGTGCCTCGACTATGGTCAGCTCTTCCCGGAAGACACCTTCTTGCCTGGGGCCCGACAGCTTCCTGGCAATAACGAATAGGCGATCAATGTCCTTGACTCCTATCCGCCACCTCGCTCCGGTGAGGAGTCTGATCAGTTCACTTCCAGCATCTGATCGCTGAACTACTTTCAGTGCTGAAACTAGATCAACAATTTCTGGAAGTTCCAGTAATCCACCGAGTCCGACAACCTCGACTTCAATCCCCTGCTGCTGCAGCTTTTCAACAAATAGCGCCATCGAAGATCTCTTGCGCATTAGTACCGCGCAACTTTTTCCCGAAGCTGCAGCTGGCTTTAGCCAGCTGGCAACTTTCTCAGCCTCTTTTTCAATGTCTTGCTCAAACGCAAAATCCGTGACCCCAGAAACTGCCTCTTGCTTAGGCATTAGTTTTACCGGAAGGACCCGCTCGAATTCATTTCGCTTAATCTCGTAGCTAGCGGGGGTTAGGAGAGGTTCGGAAATGCGGTTAGCCATTCCTAAAATCTTGACCGGGTTTCGCCAGCTAGTCTGCAAAGAAAAAAGCTTCACGCTTCCAAAGTCCAAGCTGAACTGGTCAAGGTTTGAAGAACTTGCCCCACGCCAACCGTAGATTGACTGATTTGGATCTCCAACTGCAAAAACCGAAGTCTTAGAAAAAAGTGTTGACAGTAGATTGGTTTGTAGTACCGAGGTGTCTTGATATTCATCAAGTAGCACCTGGCCATAGCTTTGCCGAACATCCATGGCAGCCTGATCAATTTCAGTCACTGCTTTATATGCAAGTGCAACCTGATCTGAGTAGTCCACCAAGGAGCGCTTCTTTTTCTCCTGCTGGAACCGCTCTGCTAACTCGGCAATCAGCGGTGTGGGCTTTAGTGCCTCAACCAGGTCTTCTATATATCCAAAGCGTGAATCAACTTCTTGGCCAGCTTTTTTAGGCAGTGAACCAATGCGGTAAGCGGTTTGCTCAATCAGTTCGCGAACTGCCTCGGCGGAGCTCCCGTTATCGCTCATGGCCTGCGAAAGTTCGAGAACTTTTTGGACCAGGTTCTCAAGGTTTAGCTCTAGGTCGCTCAGACTTCCGGAAACACTAGAGCCGTACCTAACGCAAACTTCTCTAGCCAACTGAAAGGCAGAGGCTTCGCTCAGCAGGGTTGATTCGCTTTCGTAGCCAAGAGCTAGCGAGTTTTCTCGAAAGATCTGATTGGAAAATGCGTTATAGGTCGAGATTGTTGGCGAAACAAACTCAAACTCAAGATCCTCTGGCCAGAAAGCGCTTTCCCGAAGTTTGATTAGCGCTTCAAAGATTCGCTTGGATAACTCGGTGGCAGCTTTCTTGGTGAAAGTTAAACCAAGAATTTGCTCGGGCCTTGCAAAGCCATTTGCCACTAGCCAAAGCACCCGAACCGCCAACAGCTCAGTTTTACCGCTACCGGCCCCGGCCACCACAAGCGATGGCGAATCCAGTGGAGCATTTTGAATTGCCTGAATCTTTTCCTCAGCTAGTTCAAAATCCTTGATGACTCTAAATATTTCAACAGCTGAATACTTGGCCTTTGGTTCACTACCCGACATAGCTCACCGCCCTAGTTAGGTGCAGCGAGCAGGAACCATATTCTCGCTCTTGCTCACAGTGATTGGAAAGCTGGGCAACAAAGACCGGCTTTGACATCCCCTCCGAGGAATCCAAAAGTAGCTTCTTGAATCTGGCTGATTCGGACTCTCCCATCACCGGTTGGTTCCGCTCGGCGTATTTTTCCCCGCCAACAATTAGTAGCTTTGCTCCCGCTAAGGCTTCCGGCTTTAGGCCGGTAAGATTTTCAAAGCCGCCCTCGAGTACCGCCATTTGGTAAAGAGCTAGCTGGGGATTGGTTTTGGTGTCTTCGGCGGTGGCGGCAAGCTTTCCGGTTTTTAGATCAACAATCACAACATTGCCATCGGCAAGTTGCTCGATTCGATCCACCTGGCCTCGAACCTGGATGTTTCCAAGTTCGAAGCTAAAGTTTTGCTCCCTGGCTAATACTTTGCCTACGGCGTCTTCAAATTGCTTTAGGTAGCTAGCTAGGTTTGTGAGCATGCGGGCGGCTTGGCGCTTACCCAATTCCTCTAACCAGTCCGCCTCAAATTCAAGGGAATTCCAACGCGAGAGCTTGAGTTTTTCAAGCTCTTCCAATTCCGAGCTTTCAGTCACCTCCAGCACTTCGTGAATTAGCGAACCAAGCGATGCCGAAAACGAACCGGAAGATCCGCCGTGGGTTTCAATAAACCAGTGCAGCGGACACTTCAAGAAATTATCCAGTTGGGAGGGCCGAAGCTGCAGTGTCTGGTTGGCTAAATCTGTAAGTGGCTCTTCGGTCGAGATTGGTAGCAGTCCATACCAGTTCTTTGGACTTGCACCTGGAACCCCGGCTGCCGCAAGGCGAGCCAGACCGAGGGCTTGCTCGCTGGTGTTGGTTCCTTGTCCCACGGCAAGGGATCTTCTGAGGTTTCCAACCATGGATCGAAGTGTGTGGGTTTTGTAAATAACACTTTCGGTTTCTGGGTAGCTGCCATGGATAAGTGGTAAAAATTGCGAAAGTTGCTGCTCCTGGTGATCGGTTGCGGTCATGATCAAACGCTCTGAGGCAGCTCCGACTGCCTTATTAAGCATGCGAAGCTCACCGGTTAGCTCGGATCTTTTCAGCTCTGAAGCTAGTTGCACCTCACCGGCAACTAAAGCATCCAAAGCGTTAGCTCCAAGCAACGAAGATCTTGGTTTTAGGTTTGGCCAAACTCCCTCGGACAAACCAGGAAGCACCACGGTATCAAAGCGCCTACCGATTAGAGCTGAGGGAGTCAAGAGCAGCACCTGTTCTTGAGATCTATTATTTAGCGCAAGTGAGTCCTCTGGAATTTCCCGATCGAGCTGATCTTGAATGAAATCCAATGGCTTGGAAGCTGGATTGCGCTCGGCATAACGAACCGCAGCTGCAAATAATCTAAGTAATGAGTCCAAATTGCGGCCGGCCTGGAGCGAAACTTCAGACACTCCCCTGGAAAGCTCAACGGATCTTTCCAGAATCTTGGTTTCAGCCACCAAATTCCAAAGTACGGCTTCGGCTGTGGCTCCAGCAACCGCTGCAAGTTCACGAGTTGCAGCCATCAGCCGAACCATTTTCTCGGCTGCTCTTGCTTCGCTCGAGCGAATCAGTGAAAGCATATTTGGATTGGCAAAAGCATCCTCGAGCAGCTGATCGGAGGAGATTTCACTATCTTCGCTTACCTTTCGAAGCGAGCGACGAAGTCGCAAGATTCCAAGTTGGTCTAATCCAGAAAGCTCAGAGCTGAGGATCCAACTAGCTATTTCGGCAGTTACCGGCTCACCGCTTAGACAAATTCTTGCCAAGCCAAGAAGCTCACCGGAGGCGTGCTCATTATTCAAAGATGAAGCCGATCCCATGATTTGTATCGGAACCGACTCGCCACTTAGCGATAGCGCAAGCTGTTCTAAGGACTGGCGACTTCTTGCCACCACCGCCATCTTGGACCAGGCAACTCCATCAAACAGGTGTCTTTTTCGAAGGATTCCAGCCACAAAACTTAGCTCTTCGCTCTCGGAGCGAAAAACCTTGACCTCTAGCGCCTCACCGGTTGCCATAACTCCAGCCGGTGGATTTAGGCCTTTTCGTTGCCTACCGGCCCTAGCAACTTCAATCTGTGCACTGATTTTAGAAAGCGCGGAGGAAATCTCAGGTCGCCGAATCGCGTGGGTTGGCTCTAGAAAAACTTGCTCAACTGATGATGAAATCCCAGCTGCAATTTTGTCAGCCAGCTCACTCATGGCCCTTGGATTGGCAACGCGAAAGCCAAGAGTTGCACTATCTGGATCTCCAAATAAGCTAACGCCAGCGCCGAATCTACTGAGCTGAAAAAGAAGTTCCGCTGCTGCCGGGGTTAGCTCCTGGGCATCATCAACCAATATCGCTTTTATTTCACCCAACGGAGCAGGAAATGAATCTAGTTCGGCAAGTACCGAAGCGGCTTCGCGAAGTAAAGACGCTGAGTCGTATCTGGCGCGATCTGCTGCCTTGAGCTTTACAAGGTACTGCTCAAAAGAATCTGCCGCCGCAATCCACTGGGGTAAGTTTTGGCTCTTGCCATATTCTTTGAGTCCGGCAGGGTTGATACCGTGCTCGAGGCAAACAGTAATCAAATCTCGAAGCTCGGTTCTAAAACCAGTAAGGGCACGAACCTGAGCATCTAGCTGCTTGGGCCACAGAGTTGAATCTTGTTGTTCCAAAACTTGCTTTAGAAGCTGGTCTTGCTCGCTACCGCTTACTAGAACTGGAGCTAACTCACCTAATTGTTTAGCATCGCTTGCCAAAATTGAAAACGCCAAGCTAGTTAGGGTCTTTGCCAGGGGCCCGTTTGTTGCACCCTGATACTCGAGAGCGAGCTGATCGCGCAAGCTGTTGGCGCTTTCCCTGGTGGCAGCAATAACAACAATCTCTTGGGAGGAGATTCCATCAGCTACCAGTTTCAGGAACCTGGCCATCAGGCAGCTTGTTTTACCTGACCCAGGAGAGCCAATAACGGTTGCAACCGCATTGGCAGGCAACTGCGTTGCCTGCAATTGGGTAGGCGAAAGCTCAAAGTCTTTGACTGATTCGATTCCCTGATTACGGATAAATTTCGGATCGGTCATTTTCCAAAGATACTAAAAGCCACTGACAGCTGGTTTTTGGCCCTGCCAGAAAGGCCGTAATCTAGTACCAGAAAGGTTGGTCATGGACATCAGAATTGGAATCAAACACTCGGCTCGTGAGCTTAGCTTCGACACCGCGGACACCGCAGAGCAGCTGGAGGCGAAAGTTTCCTCGAGTATCGAATCGGGAGCCAAGTTGATTAGCCTGACCGACTCTAAGGGCAATGTGTTCCTTGTGCCAACCGAGGGAATTTCCTACCTAGAAATTGGTGCCGAGGAAGCTAGAAGGGTTGGGTTTATCTCCTAATGGAATTTTTATTCATCGTTTTCTATACCGCAGTGCTTGCACTGGTGGCACCATACGTCAAGATAACCTCCGACCGCTACGGGGTGCTTGTGCCGCCCGCGATTGGCCTAGCCACCGGTTCAGTAATTTGGATAGTTCTTACCTGGCTCGGCTTTAGCTATGTCGATGGCTGGATCTGGACCATCGTGATGGTTTCGATGCCGATTGCTATGTTCTTTGGTGCCAAGGCGCTGGAGAAAAAGCGCGAGCAGTCAGACAACCAAGCCCTAGCCGCTACGCGGTAAGACCGACCGCATCCATTCGAAGCGAGTGGGCCGCAATCATCTCGGTGACCAGTGGCTCAATCTTGGCGTAAGACTCAAGATTTACCTTGCGCTCTTGCTCAAGGGATAACTTGGAATCCTTATCCGATCCTGCAAGCTTTCGGTTATCGAAGGCTGCCCTAACTTCAAGCAAGACATCCCCCATCAGTCTTCTTCCCCAGAGGGCAAGTCTTGACTCGAGACTTTCGTTGCCAGCCATTCCTTCGATTAGAACCCGCTTGGCGAATTTCTCGAAGGTCTTATCATTCAAAGCCTTTTCAACATCCTCCCGAAGCTCGCTAGGTAAACCAACCGCTAGCCTTCGATAGAAATCATCCAGCAGACCAGACACCAGGTAAATCTTGATTACCGACTCGTACCAGTCAATTCCGCTAGTTCGAGAGTGAAAGGTATCAATTCGCTCAACGAATGGATCCATCGAGTCAGTGACATCAAAGCCGAGCCCGGAGAGTTTTTTGGAGACAGTCCGATACTTTTCAAAAGTCTTGGCGGCAGCTTCGGAAAGCTCTGCCTTATAAGCGGTGGTGGGCGCATACTTCAACTCGTTAGTTAAGATCTCAAAGTTTGAAAGCAACAGATAGGCCAATTGGCCGAGGTAAACCTTAGGTTCTGGAGTGTAGGGCTTGAGGTTTACCTTGCCCTGGTTCCTACCGGCTCGCTCCTGGCGGTCGGGAAGGGCTAGCTTGCTAACCTTTTTGCGAAACGCCTTTAGCCACTCAAACATCCTTCCAGCATATACGCCTTATTAGATGCCCAAGTAGAGTAGGAAAGGTATAAATAGGAGCATTTTGACATTCAAAGATCTAGGTATCGACAGCGATATCTGCCAGGCCCTCGAGGGCAGAGGAATTACCGCCCCATTTCCAATCCAAGAACAAGCCATCCCGCTGGCCCTAACTGGCCAAGACATCATCGGTCAGGCCAAAACCGGAACCGGAAAGACCCTTGGGTTTGGGCTGCCTCTTATCCAGAGTCTTGGACTAGACCCGGCGCACGGCGCCAAGGCGCTGGTTGTTGTTCCAACTAGAGAATTAGCCATCCAGGTCGCAGAAGATCTAAAGCTTGCCTCAAGTAATCGATCCACAACCGTTGCCGCCATCTATGGCGGCAAGGCCTACGAAGGCCAGGTAGCTGAGATTGATGCCGGAGCGCAAATCATTGTTGGTACCCCGGGGCGACTAATCGATTTATCGAAGCAGAAAAAACTCGACCTTGGCAACATCCAGTTCATGGTGCTAGACGAAGCCGACGAAATGCTGGATCTTGGATTCTTACCCGATGTTGAAAGACTTTTTGCCTACACCCCAGAGCACCGTCAGACCATGTTGTTCTCGGCGACCATGCCAGGGGCAATCGTTTCTTTGGCAAGAAAGTACCAAAACAAGCCAGTTCACATCAGAGTCAATGACCCTGACGAAGGACTCACCAAGGCTGACATCAAACAGTTTGTTTACCGAGCTCACTCTCTAGATAAAGACGAGGTGGTCGGAAGAATTCTGCAGGCTGAGGCAAGAGGAAAGACCATCATCTTCTGCCGCACCAAGCGTCAAGCCGGCAAGCTCGCCGAGGAACTTATTGACCGCGGCTTTAATGCAAGCGCGCTGCACGGTGACATGACCCAGGAAGCCAGAGAAAGATCAATGACGGCTTTCCGCACCGGTAAAAAAGACATCCTGGTGGCAACCGAAGTTGCAGCCCGAGGCATTGACGTTGACGACGTGACCCACGTCATCAACTACTCTGTCCCGGAGGACGAGAAGGCATACCTTCACCGAGTTGGAAGAACTGGCCGTGCCGGAAGGTTGGGTATTGCGGTGACTTTTGTGGACTGGGACGACCTAACTCGCTGGACCCACATAGACAAAGAATTACAGTTTGGTCAGCCAGATCCAATGGAAACTTACTCCAGCTCGGAGCACCTATTCACTGACCTGAACATCCCAGCTGGAACCAAGGGAAGAATTCGAGCCTCGACCAAAGTGGACACCAAACCATCGAATTCAAATTCCAGAACTCAAGGCTCAAAGCCAAGAACTTCAGAGCGGCCCAAGCACCACAAAAAAGAATCAGAGCCTCATAAGCCAAGGGTCCCGCACGAGGGTAAATCAGAGCACAAGCAGCCGCCTAGAAATAGAACTAGAAACCGCACCAGAAGCGGTCAAACACCTAGCTAAAGCGAAGGCTTAGTTCCGGTTCCAAGTTCAATGATTCGATCAAGCATTTCTTGCGAGGTTGTGTTCTCGCCCAGGCGATTGGGCTTGCCTTCAAGACCGTGATAATCGGAAGAGCCCGTGACAACAAGATTGTGTTTATCGGCTAAATCTAAAAGCCACTTCCTGGCGGTCTCAGGAACGTCTCTGTGATAAACCTCGACTCCTTGAAGACCGGCTTGAATCATTTCCTCGAAGTGTGCGATGGGTAGATCCTCGGGATCAGTGTCTGGACCAACACCTTTTAGCGGATGCGCAATCACTGGCACTCCCCCGGCCTGACGGATCAATCCGATGGCGTCAATTGTTGAAACCGCGGAGTGTGAAACGTAAAAAGGGCCGTCGGTAGACAGGTAGTAATCAAAGGCAGCGCTTCGGTCAGCTACCAGCCCCATGGTCACAAGGGTGTCCGCGATAGCGGGGCGACCGATGGTCGCACCCTTATCTAAATGATCTAAAACCATCTCCCAGGTAATTGGAATCTGCTCGGCTAGTTTTTCAACAATCGCTCTACCCCTGGCCTCGCGGGTTGCAACCGTATCATCCAAAACAACTTCAAGTGCTTGGTGGTCTGGGTCTGGAAGATAGGCCAACAGGTGAACGCTGATCCGATAGGTCTTTTCGTTTCTTGTGACATCAGAAACCGAGGTGACCTCAATGCCAGGGACAAATCCCAGACCAAGCTTTGCTGCGCTAGACCTACCCTCATCCCAACCAGAAACGGTGTCGTGGTCGGTTAGTGCAATAATCTCGATGCCTGCCTTGGCGGCGTTCTCCATCAACTGGGTCGGGCTATCAAGCCCGTCGGATCTGGTGGAGTGAGTGTGGAGGTCGATTTTGACCATAGGAAAAAGCCCTTATCTGTTACCTGCAAGCCTACGCAACCGGCAATTCAATCCTCGACAGTGACACAATAGTTCAATGAGCGCAAGCGATCAGGGCAAGGACGAAACTCGATCCCGCACCCCGCACAGCAAAGAGTTTCTAGATTTCATTTCCAGTGGCTGGGCAGATCACAGTTCACCAAAAATCCAAACCGATAAGTGTGCTTCCTTTGCACTAAAAAGACGTCTTGCGGTAGCAAGCCAATTCCCCGGGAAAGTTCTAGTTATTGAAGCAGGAGAACCAAAAACCAGATCCAATGACACCGAGTATCGCTATCGGCCGCACGCTGCCTTTGCCCACCTAACCGGCTGGGGCTCAAAAACAGTTGCTGACTCAGTTCTGGTAATTGATGCAAGGCAAGAACCAAGGCACATTTTGTTTCTTCGCCCAACAGCCGGCAAGGATTCCGATGAGTTCTTCGCCAACTCTGCCATCGGAGAGTTCTGGGTAGGAGCAAGGCCAACCCTCGAGCAGATTTCGACTCTTCTGGATATCGAAACCCGGGACCTTTCAGAGTTAGACGCGTTTTTGGAAGGAACTCCGAAGATAGACCTTGGCGACAAAGAGCTAGCTCAGTTTGTTTCTGAGCTGAGGCTTGTAAAGGACTCTTACGAGATTGACCAGATGAGACAGGCAGTTTCCTCAACCGTCCGAGGCTTTGAAGACATTGTTCGAGCACTTCCTCACTCGGTTGGCATCCCAAAGGGCGAGCGAGTGATTGAAACTGCCTTTTTTGCCAGGGCCAGACTTGAGGGAAATGACTTGGGCTATGACACCATCGCGGCTTCGGGCAAAAACGCCTGCGTGCTGCACTGGATCTCTAACGATGGCGAAGTAAAGGCCAACGAGTTGGTGCTTGTGGACGCCGGGGTTGAACTGGACTCGCTGTATACCGCTGATATCACAAGGACCCTTCCGGTATCTGGAAAGTATTCCAAAACCCAGAGGGAGATTTACTTGGCTGTTCTCGAGGCAGCCGATGCTGCCTTTGCTGTTGCTAAGCCAGGAGTTAAGTTTCGTGAAGTCCACGCCGCTGCAATGAAAGTGATCGCTTCAAAAACCGCAGAGTGGGGAATCTTGCCGGTTTCATCTGAAGAGTCACTAGATGAGAACAAGCAGTTTCACCGCAGGTGGATGGTGCACGGAACTAGTCACCACTTGGGCATAGATGTTCACGATTGCGCCGAAGCTCGCAAGGAAATGTACCTAGACGCCGAACTGCAAGAAGGAATGATTTTCACTATTGAGCCTGGGCTTTACTTCCACGAGGATGATTTACTCGCTCCTAAAGAATTTAGGGGAATCGGTATTCGCATTGAAGACGATGTTCTGGTGACTAAGGACGGGGTTGAGAATCTTTCTCGCGCTCTTCCAAGAACACCAGATGAGATCGAAGCCTGGATGGCTAGCCTCAGCTAGATTTTTTAGCTGGCTTTTTAGCCTTGGCACTTCCAGCCGAAGCAGCTTTTTTAGCTAGCTTGACCTGGGCGTTTGGAACAATGACCTCGTACTTTTTCGCAATCACCGATTGGCCCGAGATAAATCCCCTGCGATTTTTGGTGACACTAAAGCGCAGAATGTTGAGTAGCATTCCGAGGCCGGAACCGATGATGATTCCAGCTAACACGTTTGTTAGAAGCAGCTGTTCAGTTGCCGTTCCGGTAACACCAAAGATCAGACCGAAGAACAATCCAAGCCAGGAACCGGTTATTGCCCCAGAGATAGAGACTCGTCCGTAGCCCAATTTGCCCTTTATGATCTCAACCGTTTTTAGATCGGTGCCAATAATTGAAACCAGCTTGGCTGGAAAGTCATTCTCAATCAGTTTCTCAACGTAGGAAACCGCCTGCTTGTAGTCGGTGAAGCTGGCAAGACTGGAACCGTCTTGTGCGAGCTGATCGTTTTGCTTTGGACTCATAACCCCTATTCTCGCACGAAACTTGAAAGCCTTAGAGTTGAGGGGTGCAAGATGCAATAATCCAGGCCCTCTCGAAGGTAATCGACCCCGAGCTTCGCATTCCCCTAACGGAACTTGACATGGTGGGCGAAATCTCGGTGAGCTCGGAAGGCGTTGCCGAGGTTGAGATAAAGCTAACCATCACGGGTTGTCCGGCCTCTCGAAGAATCGAGAGCGAGTCCAAAGCCGCCATTGAACAAGTTGAAGGCATCAAATCAGTTTCCATAAAGCTTTCTGTGATGACTCCGGAAGAGCGCGATGCCCTAAAAATAAAACTTCGTGGTGGCAAGCCCATGAAGCACAACCCCTTCGACGAAACCACCCTGACAAATATCTTTCTCATCGGCTCAGGCAAAGGAGGTGTTGGTAAATCAACCCTCACAGCAAACCTGGCAGTTGCACTAAGCGCCCAGGGTCTTCGGGTGGGTTTGATCGATGCCGACATCTACGGGTTCTCGATTCCTGGTCAGCTTGGCATCACCGAAAAGCCAACCCGGGTCGATGAACTGATTCTTCCCCCGGTGGCATTTGGTGTGAAGGTGATTTCGATTGGAATGTTTATCGAGGGAAACACTCCGGTTGCCTGGAGAGGACCAATGCTGCACCGAGCCATCGAGCAGTTCTTATCCGATGTGTTCTGGGGCGATCTTGATGTGCTGCTGGTTGATTTACCCCCTGGAACAGGAGATATCGCAATCACCCTAGGTCAGCTACTTCCAACCGCCAAAACAATTGTTGTCACAACCCCTCAGATCTCAGCCAGCGAGGTAGCCGAG
Organism: Rhodoluna limnophila; assembly: GCA_945883505.1. GTDB lineage: Bacteria > Actinomycetota > Actinomycetes > Actinomycetales > Microbacteriaceae > Rhodoluna > Rhodoluna limnophila_B. Next base: position 26,772 of record CAMCXL010000003.1, on the reverse strand, counting down.
CGAAGTGGTGCGGTTGGCTTACAAACCGGTCAGGCCATCTTTGGTGTGATTGAGAATATGAGCTACCTCCAGCAAGGAGATCAAAGAATTGAGCTTTTTGGGTCAGGCGGCGGCGAGCTCGTGGCAAGCCACCTTTCAGAACTTTCAAAAACGGAAGTTTTGCTACTGGGTAAAATCCCAATTTCTATCCCGCTTCGGGAAGGCTCCGACACCGGTAACCCCTTACTTGGGCAAGAATCCAACGACCTTGCCGCTTTAGCAATCGAGCAGATTGCCCAAAAAATTGCAGGCACTGGCCGTGAGTTAGCTGGAAGACGTCTACCGCTTAGTCCAAGGTGATAATTGCTTCGTAGAATTAGGCCATGAGCGAAACCAGCATCGATACCCTACTGGCCCACCTACCTCCATCCGCCGAGGCGGTCACGATTGTGAACCCGTCAACGGGTAAGAAGATCTACGATCTTCCCCAGCTAAGCGTTGGACAAATTGCCAAGGCAGTAGCAGATGCCCGGCTGGCCCAGCCCGGTTGGGCAAATGTCCCGGTCAAGGAACGAGCCAAAGCTCTTTCTAGACTTCACGACCTGCTGCTTCAAAACCAAAACAACCTGATGGATCTATTGCAGTTAGAAACTGGAAAATCCAGAGCTCACGCCTTCGAAGAAGTCGCCGGTTCGCTAGGTTCCGCAAGATACTTTGCCAAGACGGCTCCTAAAACTCTAAAGACCCAGAACACAATTGCCGGTGTTCCACTTTTGACGAAGTCCTACGTTATGTATACACCGGTGGGTCTAGTTGGAATAATCACCCCCTGGAACTATCCGCTAGCGCTTCAGATGCTCGATGTTCTTCCAGCCCTGGTTGCAGGAAATGCTGTAATTCAAAAAGCCGATAACCAAACAGCTCTAGTTTCGCTCTACGCAAGATCACTAGCGGTTCAAGCCGGCATTCCAGAATCGGCTTGGACAATTGTGGTTGGCGAAGGAGCAGCCGTTGGAAACGCCATCACCGACTCGGTTGACTTTGTGGCCTTCACGGGATCAACTGCAACCGGTCGAGTGGTAGCAGAGCGAGCTGCCAAGCGCCTGATTGGTTTTTCACTGGAACTCGGTGGCAAAAATCCTTTGATTGTTTTGCCCGGTGCAAAACTTGGCGACGCCGCCGAAAAGGCCATCGCCGGAGCCTTTGGAAACTCAGGGCAGCTATGCGTGTCAATCGAGCGAGTCTATGTTCCAAATAACGTCAAGGAAGAGTTTCAGCGCGAGCTAGCCCAGCGTGTGACATCGATGGCGATTGGCAAAAGCAATGACTTCGCGATGGATATGGGAACCCTTACCGGAATCAATCAGCTGACCAGAGTGCAAGACTTTGTCTCTGATGCAGTTGGCAAGGGAGCAAAGGTTTTGGCCGGAGCCAAGGCTCTGCCTGAGCTCGGTCCCTACTTTTACGCACCAACAGTTCTAACAAACATCAATGAGGACATGCGGCTAGCCCGCGAGGAAGTCTTTGGACCGCTGATTGCGGTGGTTGGCTACGACACCATCGACGAAGCTGTTAACTTGGCCAATGACACCGAGTACGGACTAAACGCTTCGGTGGTTGGCCCAACCAAGTTGGCCAAGCAGGTGGCGGGCAGAATCATGGCTGGATCGGTGAATGTGAACGAGGGCTACCGCGCCTCGATGGCATCACTTGATTCACCAATGGGTGGCATGAAGCAATCAGGTGTTGGAAGAAGAAATGGCCAGTACGGAATCTTGCGATTTACCGAGGCCAGGACAGTTGGAGTCTCGACCGGATTACTGAAGTTCCCATCCAGGGCCCGTCAATACAACGCCATGGCACCGATGATGAACCTACTGGCCAAGCTGCTCAAGTAATCAAGCAAGAAGATATATTTTTTAGGTAGCTTCCGCATCAAAGGGAGCTACCTCACCTTTTTTTAGCTTTGGCTGAGTTTGTTGAACCGGTTTATTAAGAGTTGCAATCGGATTTACCGCTTCGCCTTCGGCAAGCGCTTCGCGAATGATTCTTCTCGGGTCATACTGACGCGGGTCAAGCTGTTTCCAGTCAACGTTTTCACCGAGCTCATTTTGGAGCTGCCCCTTGGCCCCCTCGGCCATGCGCTTTAATGACTTCACGAGCCTTGCCAACTGCTGGGCGTAGTGTGGGAGCTTGTCCGGGCCCAGCACAAAAATCGCTATCAACCCGAGGATTAATAGCTTTTCGCCAGAGAGTCCAAACACCCTTTCAGGTTACCTCGTTAGCTGCGGGGTATTTTGCCCTCCTGAGAATAGGCTTTGACACTAGGAGATACGCATAAATGGTTGACAAGATTTCAAGCTGGAAATACACCGAGGATTTCCCTTCGGAGAGCCCAGCCATAGTTGAGGCAAGGGCAAGAGCCGAAGAGCTCGGGATTGAATGCATCACGGCTTCGGTCGGAGCACACCTAGCCGTTTTAGCTTCGGCTCTTTCGGCCAAGGCGATCGTCGAGGCCGGCACCGGCGCTGGTGTCTCTGCTCTTTGGATGCTGAGTGCTTCGGAGGATTCGGTGCTTGCAACTATCGACTCCCAGCCAGAATTCCAGGTTGCCGCAAAGCTTGCCTTCAAAGACGCCAAGATTGCCCCGACTAGAACCAGGGTGATCTCTGGAATGGCGGTCGAGGTGATGTCGAACATGGCTGATGCCGCCTACGACCTTGCTTTCCTCGACGCCGACAGAGCTGATCTGGAGGCTCAACTGAGCCAAGCTTCAAGGTTGCTTCGTCCCGGTGGGGTTGTGGCGATCGCCCATGCTTTGTGGCGAGACAGAGTCCCGGACCCTGCGATGCGCGATGACGCAACTAGCGCTTATCGCGATGTTTTGAGGTTTTTCTCTGGGCAACAAGACTTTGTCTCTGCCCTTTCTCCAATTGGAGACGGCTTGCTTATAGCAAGCAAGAAACTTACTTCTTCTTCTTAACTACGCCTTCTAAAACCTGGTGCAGGTTTTTGGCCTCGTCGTCATTCACTGAAACAACTAGACGGCCGCCGCCTTCAAGGGGTACGCGAAGAATGATCAAACCGCGTGGTTCTCGTTCTGCTTCCATTGGGCCATCACCGGTGCGTGGCTTCATTGCTGCCATAACTAGACTCCTTGATTACTTCGGCTTACCTACCCCCAAGTTTATCAAAGATTTGGAGCAAGAAATTTTCGTAATCCAGCCTCACAGGCGTATATCTGACTAGCAGGCACGTTTTCGTCGTCAGCGTGCGCTTTATTGGGGTCTCCAGGACCGTAGTTCACTGAAGGTATGCCCATTTCACTGAATCTGGCAACATCGGTCCAACCATATTTTGGATTCACCGGTGCCGAAACAGCTTCAACAAAAGCCTTAGCTTCTGGTGAATTCATGCCCGGTCTTGCGCCAGCGGCGCTATCAACCACATTGAGCTCAAAGTCTTGAAACATTGTTTTTAGGTGATTAGTTGCATCAGCAACTGATCTGGATGGAGCAAAGCGATAATTCAGCGTGATTAGGGCTTGATCTGGAATCACGTTCGACGCTATGCCTCCGGAAACTGAAACCGCACTTAGGCTCTCCCTAAACACCAGCCCGTCAACTTCAATCTCTTCGGGCATGTAAGCGTTCAGAACATTGAGCACTCCCCCGAGTTTATGAATCGCGTTTGAGCCCATCCAGGGCCTTGCCGAGTGAGCCTTGATGCCAGCGGGGGCTATTTCTACTCTCATGGTTCCATTGCAGCCACCCTCGACGGTGGCTGCAGTTGGCTCACACAAAATAGCAAAGCTACCCTTGATAAGCTCCGGGTGGTTTCGAACCAATCGACCAAGACCGTTTTTGGTAGCCTCGATTTCCTCCTGGTCATAGAACACCCAAACCACGTCCATCACCGGTTTTGTTATCTCGGCGGCAAGCTTCAGCATGACCGCAACCCCGGCTTTCATATCCACCGTGCCGCGACCCCAGATAACCTGCTCGCGCTCAAAGGACATCAGCTTGGAGGGAAGATTATCCGCCACCGGAACGGTGTCAATGTGCCCAGCAATGATTACCTGCTTTGCTAACCCCAGGTTGGTCTTGGCTACGACAGCGTTGCCATCGCGAGTAATAGAAAGGTGTGGGTAGGAAGCTAGGGCTTGCTCGATGGCATCGGCTATTTGGCCTTCGTTTCCCGAAACCGACTCGATATCAACCAGTTCGCGGGTTAGCTCGGCAACATCCCCCGAGAGATTTAGTTTCATACTCGCCACAGTTCAAGAGCCTAGCTTGTAATCTTGAGGGATGACTGAGATTTCAACTGCCTGGGGACACGGATTGGCAACCTATGACCAAAGAGGCAACGTTCTAGACGTTTGGTTCAGGGATCCAAAGCTAGGAGCTGCCCCCGTCACCGACGAGCTTTGGGTAGTACCCCGTGAGCTAGATGCTCTAGTTGGTGAAGATGCCAGAAGGCTTGTGACAACCGGAGTAGTTAGAACCGAGTCCGACCTCACTCAGCCAGTAACTTCTGTGGAAGATGCATACCTAAGACTTCACCTGTTGTCACACCTTTTGGTCAAGCCAAACTCAATAAACCTTGAGGGGCTAATCGCTACCCTTCCAATTGTTGCCTTTAGCTCAATTGGTTCAATTGCCCTAGAGGACCTCGATCAACTAAGACCACTTCTTACCAAAGCTGGGGTTTCAATCCACTCAGTGGATAAGTTCCCAAGAATGCTTGACTACGTCACACCAAAAAAGGTCCGCATCGCAGACGCCTCAAGGGTCCGGCTAGGAGCTCACCTAGCTCCTGGAACAACCGTCATGCACGAGGGCTTTGTGAACTTTAACGCAGGAACCCTAGGAGCTTCCATGGTTGAGGGAAGAATCTCCCAGGGGGTAATAGTCGACGATGGTGCAGACATCGGAGGCGGAGCATCGATCATGGGAACACTTTCTGGTGGTGGCAAGCAAAAAGTCTTCATCGGAAAGCGCGCCCTGCTTGGAGCAAACTCCGGCATTGGAATCTCAATCGGCGATGACACAGTTGTTGAGGCCGGTCTCTACGTCACAGCCGGTACCAAGCTCACCTTGATTACCGACGAGGGCGAAAAGAACCTCAAGGCTTCTGAGCTGTCCGGAGTTGCCAATTTGTTGTTTAGACGAAACTCGCTAACCGGAAGAGTTGAGGCCCTATCTCGCTCCGGTGCTGGTGTGGTGCTAAACAGCGAGCTTCACCGCTAACTGTTGCTAGCTTCCTAAAACTGAATCCCAACCGGATACATCAGCCGGTTCACCGTCAAGTAAGACTGCAGGTTCGCCTGCAGCTAGTACTTTTCCAATCACCTTGAAAGATCTTGGGATTTGCGCCGTCGGCGGAAAAGTTGCTAGCAGCGCGTGATCTTCCCCGCCAGATAAAACCCACTGCCTTGGATTCACATCTAGCGACTGAGCAGGGAGTTCGAGCATCGCTTCAAAACCCAAAAGATCTTTGCTGTAGATCTCGATAGCAACGCCTGAAGCATTTGCAATCCGGAGCAGATCTTTGCCTAGTCCATCTGAAACATCCAGCATGCTGCTAGCCCCAGCTTGGTTTGCAACAACGCCCTGGTTGATTGGTGGCTCGGGTCGAAGCTGAGCATTTACCCAGTCGTCGTAGGAGCGAATCAAGTCATCTTTGCCAAATTGCAATAGGGCCAATCCGCAGGCAGCTTTTCCGAGTGAACCACAAACCGCAACCAGATCCCCAGGCTTTGCTCCAGAACGAAGAACAGGCTGCAACCCGTCCAGGCTTCCGTGCACAGTCACCGAAACAACCAATTGGTCACCGGCTGCTAGGTCCCCGCCCACAATAGAAGCTCCCGGGGAAAGCTTGTCGCAGGCAGCTTGCAGGCCATCGGCAAATTCCTCGAGCCAGCTAATCTTTGTGGTTTCGGGAACCACCACGGCAACTACCAAAACAGTTGGCGTAGCTCCCATAGCTGCAATGTCGGCAAGATTCGAAGCCACAGCCTTGAACCCCAGATCAAAACCGGTTGACCACTCAAGCTTGAAATCGTGATCTTGAACGAGGGTGTCGGTAGAAACCAGAAAAGAGTCTTTTGCTGAAACTACGGCCGCGTCATCGCCGGAACCAACCAGCGCGGTTTGCGCTGGCTTAAGCCTTGCCACGGTTCGCTTCAGGCTCTCTATTTCGCCGAGTTGCTGGAGGGTCTTGTCATCCACAAATCAAAGGTAGCCTTATTTTCGATGAGAAAAACACAGCTCTGGCTTGGAGTATTAGTTATTGGCAGCGCCTTGCTCGCGGGTTGTGCACCAATGGTGGTCCTAGATCCTGCCGCCGATGCCAATAACCCGGAGTGCGCCGAGATCATTGTTCGGCTGCCCGATACGGTTGCCGAGCAGCCAAAGCGAAGCGTGAACGCTCAGTCCACCGCCGCCTGGGGTGAACCGGTTGCGGTGATACTGAGGTGCGGATTAGACCCGGTTGAAACCTCCGCGCTTGCTTGCGTCACTGCTTCAGAGGTTGACTGGTTGATTGATGATTCCAATGCCCCGAGCTTTAGGTTTATAAGCTATGCCCGCTTCCCAGCCACCGAGGTCATCATTGACTCGACCGTGGTTGCGGGAGTGACTGTTTTGGAGCAGCTGGCAGCTTCGGTTGGTGTGCTGAAAGCCACCAAGCGCTGCACCGAGATTACGAACTAGTTTTCTAGCGCCAGCTCAATAAGTTCTGTTACCAGCTCGGTAAAGTTCATTCCGGATTCTGCGAAACAGCGCGGGAACATCGAGATAGAAGTAAACCCAGGCATGGTGTTGATCTCATTGAGCAAAAAGCCATCCTGGGTCAAGAAAAAGTCAACTCTGGCAAGTCCGGTACAACCCAAAGCCCTAAAGGCTTTCCTTGCCAAGCTCTGCATCTGTTGAAGCTCTTGGTCAGATAGTTTCGCCGGGCAGGTGAGTGTGGCAGCGTCTGAGTCAACGTACTTGGCCTCAAAGTCATAAAACTCTCGTCCCGTGACAACAATTTCTCCGGCCACCGACACCCGCTCAGGCTCATCCGATCTGCCCTGCAGCACCGCACACTCAATCTCTCGACCCGATACTCCAACTTCAATAATCACCTTGTCATCGTGCTCGAGGGCATCGGCAACCGCCGTTGCAAGATCATCGAAGTTTTTGACCTTGGATATTCCAACCGAAGAACCAGCTCGTGCGGGTTTGACAAAAACCGGAAGCTTTAGCTTTTTTAATCCTTCAATGGCAGACTCTGGATCATTCACCATTTGTTTGGCTGTCACAACCATAAAGTCCGGGGTTGGAATCCCAGCCGCCTTAAACAGTGTCTTGCTAAACTGCTTATCCATCGCTACCGCAGAAGCTAAAACCCCGTTGCCAACGTATGGAATTCCGGCTAGCTCCAAAAATCCCTGAATGGTTCCGTCTTCGCCAAATGGACCGTGTAGCACCGGGAACACAACGTCAATCACTCCAAGGCTTGAGCGCTTTTCCTTGCTGTCAGTTAGGAAAATCTCTTTCGAGCCATCCAGGCTAAAGCTGATTGTTTCGCCGCTGAATTTGACCTGTTGAAGACCTTCGGATAATGCCAGCTTTTTTGGGTCAACATCGAAGGGAACAAACTCGCCTTTTTTGGTGATTCCAATTGGAATCAGTTCAAACTTTGAGGTATCAAGAGATCCCATTACTCCCCCGGCGGAAGCCACCGAGATTGAGTGTTCGTTGGATTTGCCACCCAACAAAACTGCCACGCGCATTTTTTTACTCATCACTCGCCCTGCGGTTCTTCGGTTTCGTGGGTCAAATGCGGAGCTATGTCCTTCGGACTCATCTTGCCTTCAATTACAAGCTCCACTTGCTCAACAATTGGCATGCTAATTCCCTTGGCCCGAGCCAGTTCCAAGATGGTGGATACCGAGGCTAGACCCTCGGCGGTCTGGGAAAGTCTTGCCAGAACTTCCTTCTTGGAGTATCCCTTACCAAGCATCTCTCCGGCCTTGTGGTTTCTCGATAGCGGTGACTCACTCGAGGCAATCAGGTCGCCAAGACCTGCGAGCCCGACCATGGTCGTAGGCTTTGCCCCAAATGCCACGGCAAATCTTGAGATCTCAGATACTCCACGAGTCATGATTGACGCCTTGGTGTTTTGGCCGTAGCCAACCCCATTGACGATACCTATTGCAACGGCAATCAAGTTTTTCAAGATTCCCCCGAACTCGGTTCCAATAACGTCTGTGTTGGTGAAGGTTGTGAAGTAAGAGTTGGTTGCAGCCGCCGCTACAAGTTTCGCAGAATCAAGTGAACTAGAGGCTGCAACCGATGCCGCCGGTTGCTCATCGGCAATTTCAAGTGCCAAGTTAGGCCCCGACACCACAACGATTCTTGAGGAGTCAATCCCTGATTCAGCAATGACCTGGCTCATTCGAAGCCCGGAGTCTTTCTCGACGCCCTTCATTAGGGACACAACCAACGCGTCTTTTGGAATCAGGTGACCCCATTCGGCAAGGTTCTCGCGAAGCGACTGAGATGGAACCGACAAATAGACCTGGGCAGCCGAAGCAAGAACTTTAGAGATGTCATCCGAGGCTGACATTGTTTTTGGCAAGTTCACCCCCGGCAGATAGTCTCCGTTTCGGTGAAAAGTATTTATCTCTTCGGCAAGCTCAGATCTTCTTGACCAGAGCGCAACTTCAGAGCCACCGTCGGCCAAGACTTTAGCAAAGGTGGTTCCCCAGCTACCGGCTCCGATTACCGCAACCTTGGTCAACTGATTTCACCCTTTTTGGCTTTTTTAATGAAGTTTCCAGTCGTTGCCTGACCTGCCGCTATCGGATCCCAGCGACGATCGGGGGCCTTCTCGCCTCGAAGCTGCTCAACCAATTTTGTGATTGCGCTCATGACAACCTCGGTTGCTTCCAAAACTTCTGCAGGGGCGGGGTTTGGTTTACGAAACCGCTGAAGGTCAATCTCATCGCCGACCAGAAAAGAAACTTTCTTCCAGAATCCAGGACGAAACTTGCTGGAGTAGCGCGCCATGACTTTTTCGCTACCCCATTGTCCAACCGGATAAACAGGAACACCGGAGTCAAGAGCAAGCCTCACCGCTCCGGTCTTTCCCCGCATCGGCCAGAAGTCCGGGTCCCGGGTGAGGGTGCCTTCCGGGAAAACACAAACCGAGTGACCGGCTTGAAGATAGGCATGAGCCACCCGCAGCGAGTCATCGTTTCGCTGCCCACCGGTTCTAAATACCGGTATTTGGCCAGCTGCTAAGAGTATTGATCCAACCAAGGGAATCCGAAACAATTTCTCCTTGGTCAAAAAATGCGGTGCTCGCTTGGTCTTTATGTAAATGAAGTAAGCAACTGCTAGAGCATCGACGTTGGTGGCGTGATTTGGGGCCAAAATGTAAGCCCCGGATTTGGGAAGTTTCTCCATTCCTTCGACTTCAACTTTGAACATCAGCCTGACAATTGGAGCAAGAATTCCGGCAACTATTCGAACCGCCAGGGTCATCTCATTTGAGGTGATGTTTGGCATCGGAATTACTCTTGGTTGTCTAGCCATGACTACTCAGAATAGCTAAAGTCGGCCCCGAGATTACCTAGCTTGTCGAGGAAGTGCTCGTATCCCCTCGAAATCAACTGGACATTGCCCACGTTTGACACACCCTTAGCTGCAAGAGCTGCCACCATGTGGCTAAAGCCGCCGCGCAAATCCGGAACCTCGATGTCGGCACCGATCAAAGGTGTTGCTCCAGAAATAACGGCCGAGTGATAGAAGTTTCTTTGTCCGAAGCGACAAGGGTTTCCACCCAGGCACTCTCGATAAATCTGAATCTGAGCACCCATCTTCACAAGCGCATCAGTGAATCCAAAACGGTTCTCATAAACAGTCTCGTGAACAATCGATAGACCCTTGGCCTGGGTAAGGGCAACAACCAACGGCTGCTGCCAGTCGGTCATGAAACCGGGGTGAACATCGGTTTCGATTACCACCGGGTGCAGATCTTCACCTTTTTGGTAGAAGCGAATTCCGTCATCGTCGATGTCAAAGGCACCGCCAACTTTTCTAAAGACGTTTAGAAAAGTTGTCATTTCAAGTTGCTTGGCTCCGCCAACAAAGATATTTCCTTGAGTGGTAAGAGCTGCTGCTGCCCAAGAGGCTGCCTCGTTGCGGTCAAACAAAGCTCGGTGAGTGTAACCAATAAGGGATTCGACTCCCTCAATGCGAATTACTCGATCGGTGTCAACCGAGATGATGGCGCCCATTTTTTGCAAGATGGCAATGAGGTCCATAATCTCTGGCTCAATCGCCGCACCCGATAACTCGGTGATGCCCTTAGCTCTAACCGAGGTAAGTAGCACCTGCTCGGTAGCACCAACGCTCGGGTAAGGAAGAGTGACCTTGGCTCCGTGTAGACCGTTCGGGGCGCTAAGCCTGGTGCCGTTAGGGCTTTTTTCAATGATTGCCCCGAAGTGCCTGAGCACATCGAGGTGGAAATCAACCGGACGGTCGCCGATGTGACAGCCACCTAGGTCCGGGATGAAAGCTTCGCCAAGCTGGTGCAGTAGAGGTCCACAAAACAAGATTGGAATTCGGGAAGATCCGGCGTGAGCGTCGATGTCCACCATTCGAGCTTGCTTGACCCCTCTTGGATCTAGCTTCATGATCCCAGCGTCATCGAAATCAATCGTTACGCCGTGTAGCTCGAGAAGTCTTGAAACAACTTCCACGTCGCTGATTTTTGGAACATCTTTTAGAACGGATGGGCTATCGGCCAGAAGAGCCGCAACCATCGCCTTGGTAACTAAGTTCTTTGCTCCCTTTAGGTCAACGCGACCAACTAGCGGCTTTCCGCCGTTTACGACAATCGTGCTCACTAGACCCCCTTGGCTGGAAGGGTCTTGGGTCGCCAGGACTCGCGGTTTGCTTCAAAAGATGTAATTGCCGGCTCGTCCCGAAGGGTGAGTCCGATATCGTCTAACCCTTCCATCAATCGCCACTTGGTATAAGGATCAATTTCGAAACTCGCCGTTAGCTCTCCAATAGATACTGTCTGGTTTGGCAGATCAACGGTTGCTGCTACGCCTGGGTTTGCATCAATTAAGTCCCAGAAGGCTTTGGTTTCATCTTCTGTGATGACACCGGTGATAAAGCCTTGCTTGCCGGAGTTGCCGCGAAAGATGTCGGCAAACTTAGCCGAGAACACAGCCTTAAAGCCCCAGTCCTTTAGTGCCCAAACGGCGTGCTCCCTTGAGGATCCGGTGCCAAAATCAGGACCCGCGATTAGCACCTCGCCGTTTGCAAATATCGGCTGGTTCAAAACAAATTCTGGATCTTGTTTCCAAGATGCAAACAGCGCATCTTCGAAACCGGTCTTGGTAATCCTCTTTAGGTAAACCGCCGGAATGATCTGATCGGTGTCAACGTTGGAGCGCTTTAGTGGAACGGCAACTCCAGAAAACTTCTCTACTTTTTCCATCTAGACCAGTACCTCAAGATCAGCTGGAGAAGACAGCGTTCCACGAATTGCGGTAGCGGCTGCAACCAGCGGTGAAACCAAGTGAGTTCTTGCTCCCTTACCCTGTCGTCCTTCGAAGTTTCGGTTTGAGGTTGATGCGGCTCGCTCGCCAACAGCTAACTGGTCTGGATTCATACCCAAGCACATCGAGCATCCGGCAAAGCGCCACTCAGCACCGAACTCTTTGAAAATCTTGTCGATACCCTCTTCTTCGGCTTGGAGTCGAACCTTCTGAGAACCTGGAACCACCATCATGCGAACACCCTCGGCTTTTTTCTGGCCCTTAACAATCGCTGCCGCCGCACGAAGATCTTCGATGCGAGAGTTGGTGCAAGAACCAAGAAAGACAGTTTGAACCGCAATCTCCTTCATCGGAGTTCCAGCTTTCAGATCCATATATTCCAGAGCTCTTTCGGCGGCAGCTCGCTCGTTCGGGTCTTTTATGTCGGCGGGGTCTGGAACCGAATCTAAAAGCGAAACACCTTGACCTGGGTTTGTGCCCCAGGTAACAAATGGATCGAGTTTGTCAGCGTCTAGAAATACCTCGGCGTCAAAAACGGCGCCTTCGTCGGTTGGCAAAGACTTCCAGTACTCAAGGGCCTTGTCCCAATCGGCACCCTGGGGTGCGTGTGGGCGATCCTTTAGGTACGCGAAGGTGGTCTCATCCGGTGCCACCATTCCGGCACGAGCTCCAGCCTCAATCGACATATTGCAAATTGTCATTCGGCCTTCCATGGAAAGAGCGCGAATAGCACTGCCGCGATACTCGAGGACATAGCCCTGGCCACCACCGGTTGAGATCTTGGCGATAACGGCCAGGATGATGTCCTTTGCGGTGACCCCTGGGCGCAGCGTTCCCTCGACGTTGATGGCCATGGTCTTGAAAGACTTAAGCGGCAGAGTCTGGGTTGCAAGCACGTGCTCAACCTCGCTGGTTCCAATTCCCATAGCCAAGGCTCCAAAGGCTCCGTGGGTCGAGGTATGTGAATCGCCACACACCACAGTTATGCCCGGCATGGTAAGACCAAGCTGCGGACCAACCACGTGAACGATGCCCTGGTTCTTATCTCCCAGCGAGTGAAGTCGAATACCAAACTCGGCAGCGTTTTTGCGAAGAGCCTCGATCTGGGTTCTTGAAGTCAGGTCAGCAATTGGCTTATCGATGTCAATGGTTGGGGTGTTGTGATCCTCGGTTGCGATAGTTAGGTCGGGCCGACGAACCTTGCGTCCAGCCAGGCGAAGACCATCGAAGGCCTGGGGGCTAGTGACCTCATGAACTAGGTGGAGGTCGATATACAAAAGGTCGGGTGCGCCATCTTTACCCTGGGCCACCAAATGGCTGGCCCAGAGCTTTTCCGCCAGTGTTAGTGGCTTGGATTTTGTCGACATTAGCTTTTTTGACACCTCAAATTTGCTGAATCTATAGTTTACCAATCGAGGAGTAGATTGGGCAGGTGAATGATTTAGGCCTTGAATTCCTGCAGAAAAGAACGGTAAGAACCCTAGCCCTAGGCCAAATCCTCGGAGGCTTCGGCCTCGGATCAACACTTTCTATCGGAGCACTGCTAGCCGCTGATCTTTCTGGAACCGTTGCTTGGTCCGGTGCTGCCGCAACATTTTCAACCCTGGGTGCAGCTATCTGGGCTATTCCTCTAGCAAGACTTGCTTTTGCAAGAGGAAGAAGAATTGCACTTGCGCTAGGAGCAGCACTTGCAATTTCTGGTGCGGCTCTAGTGATTGTTGCCGCCGAGGTTAGGTTCTTCCCATTACTTCTTATTGCGCTTTTCTTACTCGGCTCAGGTTCGGCAGCTGGACTCCAAGCTCGCTTCGCAGCAACCGATATTCCAACCGGTAAAAATGTTGGAAAAGATCTTTCCTTGGTGGTTTGGGCAACCACCATCGGCGCGGTGACCGGACCAAATCTTTTTGGACCGGGTGAAGTTGTTGGGCAATTCCTAGGTCTTCCGGAACTAACCGGTCCCTTCGTTTTCACAATCGCAGCCCAGGTGCTTGCCACCACAGTGTTCTGGTTTGGCCTTAGGCCTGACCCGCTATTGGTTGCCAAACAAATTGCGGCCGAAAGCCTAAAGACCAAACCTAAGGTCTCATTGGCAAGTGCGTTTTCGACCCTCAAAAAGCATCCGGTTGCCGCCTACGCGATGATCAGTATCGCGCTATCTCACATGGTTATGGTCTCGGTCATGAGCATGACTCCAGTTCACGTGACAAGTCACGGCGGGTCTCTTACGGTTGTTGGCTTTGTTATCTCGCTCCATATTTTGGGGATGTATGCCTTCGCCCCGCTGTTTGGAATCCTGAGCGACAAGATCGGTCCAGTCAAGACCGTCTTGACTGGCCAGCTTATATTTGTGGCAGCACTGCTATTAGCAGGCCTGGGATCCGAGCAGCAGCACCTGGTGACCATCGGACTGTTTCTTTTAGGTCTTGGCTGGTCAGCCGCAACGGTATCTGGATCAGCGCTTTTGGCAGTTAGCGTGCCGGTTGATCAAAAAACTAACGTGCAAGGCCTCAGCGATTCACTCATGAACCTATCTGGAGCATTCGGTGGCGCAATTGCCGGTACTTTCGTTGCGCTATACCTATTTACTGGGTTAAACCTAATTGCCCTTGTTCCGGTAAGCGTGATTGTGGTTTCCTCGGTGATTGTTGGTAACTACCGAGCAAAACTTGCAAAAACAGCCAACATTGAAGACCTGCCAGTTCACGAGTAAACCTTAAAGGGAAATTCGCTCCCGAGATCTTCTCATCAGGAGCGAATTTTGTGACCCCAGCGGGATTCGAACCCGCGCCGCTGCCGTGAGAGGGCAGTGTCCTAGGCCGCTAAACGATGGGGCCGTATAGCAACCTTGCCATTATGCCACACCAGCCATTGACTAACTAGACCCCTTTGATCGCGGGGGCAATCACCTTCAACGCTCCGGGCACAACCTCTGCTTGAAACGGCGCTTGACCAACGTATTCACCGTCTGAGTAAATTGGCATACCGCTTGCGGTAATTGAAATATTTTTCGCTCTTAGAATCTCAACGTCCTTATCGGTTACGTGGGTTCCCTTATAAACCTTTGGAAATATGGTCACAAACTTGATCCGGCTCATCTTTTTCACAAGCAAAACATCCAAGACTCCATCGGTCACGGCTGCATCGGGAACTACCAGCATGCCCCCACCATAGACACCGGTGTTACTGACCACACACAGCATTGCTTCAAAATCACGTGGGTTGCCATCAATCACACTCTGGTACTTAATCGGCTTGAACTTGGCAAGTTCAAGCAACATCGCCACGTAGTAACGCATCGGGCCCTTCGGCCAACTGATGGCATTGGCCCTGGCGGCAGCCAGGGCATCAAAGCCAGCAGATGCTGAACCCAGTGCCCAGGTTTGAGTAGTTCCGTGAGAGATCTTTATGGCATCAATATTCTTGGGTGACCCAAGGCCTTCAAGAACTAAACGAACTGACTCAGCGGTATTGGCTAGTGGCATGCCTAAAACCAGTGCCGCATCGTTTCCGGTGCCGGCCGGCACTATCGCCATTGGTAAATCTTTATTGGCACAAAGGTTTGTCCCAAGATGCACCATTCCGTCCCCGCCAACAAACACCAAGGCGTCAACTGATTTGGAATCAATTGCAACTTGAATGCGCTCTTTAGCTTCTAGAAGATTTGCTCCGCTGAGGTTGGTGACTAAATGTTCGCTTGCCGAAAGCAAGGCAAGAACCTCAGCCCCGATCGAGGCTCCACGGTTGCCTCCGGCAACCGGGTTCACAACTAGGCCTATGCGCATTGTCAGACAATAGCACCGTAGGCACGCTTTGGCTAAAAGCTAGACTACGGAATATGAAGATAACCAAGCGCGGTCACGCCTGCCTAGAGCTAGCAAATGACGGCAAGAAAGCCTTTATTGACCCTGGCTTTTATACCGAGGATGTCTCAAGTGCCAAGGAGGTAGTGGCCCTAGTAATTACTCACTCACACGACGATCACTGCTTCGAAGCCCAAGCCGCTGGTCTACTGGCTAATAACCCAGGGCTAAAGATTTTTGGAACCAGCGAGGTCGCTGCCAAGCTGTCTTCACTTCCAGTGACAACTGTGTATCACGGTGATTTCTATCAGGTCGAAGGATTTAGCTTTGAGTT
The DNA here is from genome assembly GCA_945883505.1 of Rhodoluna limnophila. Taxonomy (GTDB): domain Bacteria; phylum Actinomycetota; class Actinomycetes; order Actinomycetales; family Microbacteriaceae; genus Rhodoluna; species Rhodoluna limnophila_B. Next base: position 11,093 of record CAMCXL010000003.1, on the reverse strand, counting down.
CTTTGGGGATATGCACCAGATAATCCACCAGAGTATTCCGCTGATTCAAAACACCGGCGTTATGGTAAACGACGCTCTTTACTATCCGGGAGATAGCTACACCACTCCGGAAAAGAAAGTAAGACTCTTAGCCTGCCCAACCAGCGCCCCGTGGCTAAAAATCGGCGATGTTATGGATTTTATTTCAGCCGTTAGACCAGAAAAAAGCTTCGCAACCCACAATGTCCTACTTAGTGATTTGGGCCACGATCTAAACAATAGCCGAGTGAAGCAGGTCACAGAAGAAAACGGTGGGAGCTTTACTTATCTAAAAGTTGGCGACAGCCTAGAAATCTAACTTGCTGGGGTACCTGGACTCGAACCAAGAACAAATGAACCAGAATCATCCGTGTTGCCAATTACACCATACCCCAAGGGATTTTTTTCTTGGGCCCTGGCCCAGCTTCCAATCCTAGCTTGCGAGCTAGCTACGGGCAAACAGCTCTAGTCGAGCTAGTGTCTCGGCCTTACCTAGAATTTCCATCGACTCAAATAGTGGTGGTGAAACACGACGGCCTGAGATCGCTGTGCGCAGCGGTCCGAAAGCATTCTTGGGCTTTTCACCAAGCTGTTCAATCAAAACCTCATTGAGCAGAGCTTGGATTTTCTCGGTTGAGAAATCATCCAGCGACTTGATTGCTTCGATTGCTGCAACGGTAATTGCCTTCGCGTTTTCTGGAAGACCCTTTTTGGCATCCTCTTCGATTTGAATCTTCGATGAGTCAACAAACAAAAAGCTCAGCATTCCAACGCACTCACTCAGCACCTGGATGCGCTCCTGAATAAGAGGTGCAGCCTTAGATAAAATCTCAAGCTCCCCTGAAGTTGCTGGCGAGGATATAACTGCATTTTTTTGCAGGTAAGGAATTAGCCGCTTTGTGAAATCCTCAAGAGCTAGCGCCCTGAGGTGGCTGGCGTTTATCGAGTCGGCTTTTTTCAGGTCAAACCGCGCCGGGTTTGGGTTTACATCCTTCACGTCAAAGGCCTTGGCCATCTCATCTAGGGAGAAAATGTCCTGGTCGGCGCTAAGACCCCAGCCCAGTAGTGCCAGGTAGTTCAAAAGACCCTCTGGGATAAATCCACGGTCACGGTGGTGGAACAGGTTGCTTTCAGGATCTCGCTTGGAAAGCTTTTTATTTCCTTCTCCCATCACGTATGGCAGGTGACCAAACTGTGGGATACAGGTTGTGATTCCGGCCTGAACCATAGCGTTGTAAAGAGCTATCTGCCTAGGGGTTGAAGAAAGTAAGTCTTCACCTCGAAGCACGTGAGTCACACCCATCAGGGCATCATCCACAGGGTTCACAAGGGTATAAAGCGGCTGGCCGTTTGGGCGAACCACGACAAAGTCAGGAAATGATCCAACCGGGAAAGTGATTTCTCCGCGAACTAGGTCAGTGAAGCTAATCTCCGAATCAGGCACCCGAAGTCTAAGGGCTGGAGTTCTTCCTTCGGCCAGGTACTTATCTTTTTGAGACCTGTCTAAATCGCGCTCTGAGTTATCGTAGCCAAGCTGCTTGGCTCGACCCGCAGCTTCGTTCCTGGCATCGATTTCTTCTCCGGTTAGGAAGCTCTCGTATAGGTGCCCCGCGGCCTTGAGCTTTTCAACTACTTCTTTATAGATATCCATTCGCTCAGACTGGCGATACGGTTCGTTAGGTCCGCCAACGTTGATGCCTTCGTCCCAATCAAGTCCAAGCCAAGTCAAAGCCTCAATGATCTGCTCGTAGCTTTCCTCAGAGTCTCTTTCCTGGTCGGTGTCCTCAATGCGAAAGATAAAGGTTCCGCCGGTGTGCCGGGCGTAGGCCCAATTAAAAAGAGCTGTGCGAACCAAGCCAACGTGCGGGGTTCCGGTTGGGCTCGGGCAAAAGCGCACCCGAACATCTTTTCCGGTCGCGGTTGAAAAAGGGGCTGTGATTTGGCTTGTCATTATGGGCTAAGTCTAGAACGCGATTGAGACAGCGGCCCCGAGGGTATGCCCAGTAATACCCAAGCTAGACCACGGTGTTTGTGAGGATACCGATGCCCTCAACTTCACACTCAATCAAGTCCCCCGAGCTAATGACACTGATTCCAGCCGGGGATCCGGTCAGGATGATATCCCCGGGCAGCAGGGTCATGTTCTTTGAAACGTAGGACACGATGGTTCGAATGTTGTGAGTCATCTTCGAAATCGAGACGTGCTGTCTTGTCTCTCCGTTGATGCGCGACTCGATGACTTGGCTCTCTGGCAAAAACTCTGTTTCAATCCAAGGACCCAGTGGGCAGAAAGTATCAAAAGCCTTCGACCTGGCCCACTGGCCATCACCAAACTGCAAATCCCTGGCCGTGACATCGTTGGCGATGGTGTATCCGAAGATGTAATCCAAAGCGTCCTTTTCCGAGACGTTCTTGGCAATCTTGCCGATCACTAAAGTCAGCTCTGCTTCTAACTCAACTTGGCTTGACTGCTCCGGAAGCACAATTGCTTCCCCGTGGCCAATGATTGCACTCGAAGGCTTAAAGAAAATAAGCGGCTCGAGGGTTACCTCTTCGCCAATTTCAGCTGCGTGATCGGCAAAGTTTTTACCGATGCAGATCACCTTCGAGGGAATCGTTGGTGCCAAAAGCTTCACTTCCTTGAGTGGAATGCGCTCACCGGTTGTGTCGTAGCCAACAGCTAGCGGGTGACCTTTTAGAACAACCAGTTCCGGTCCATCAACGATTCCGTACCTAGGCTCGGCACCGTTAGAAAATCTTGCTATTTTCATGCCGAGAGCCTGTGCATCCAGCCGTGCTTATCTTCTAGCCGGCCATACTGAATGCTGGTTAGCTCCTCACGAAGTGAAACGGTAAGTGCTCCAGGTAAGGCATCGGCCGAGCCGATTTCCTCTTCGCGGGATTTTAGTGATCCAACGGGAGTGATAACAGCAGCTGTTCCGCAGGCAAAGATCTCGGTGATTTCTCCGGAGGAGAAACCCTTACGAATTTCATCGAGGGTTACTTTTCTTTGCTGAACCTCGTGGCCTCTATCGCTCAACAAAGTAATAATCGAGTCCCTGGTGATACCCCGAAGGATGGTTCCATCCAATGCCGGTGTCACAACGTGGCCGTCCTTATAGACAAAAAATAAGTTCATGCCGCCGAGCTCTTCTATATAGGTCGCACTGTCGGCATCCAAGAACATCACTTGCGAGCAACCGTGCTCATATCCTTCGTTCTGCGCCAACAACGATGCAGCGTAGTTACCACCGGTTTTTGCTTCTCCGGTGCCGTGCTTGCCGGCACGAGAAGAATCCAGGGCAATCCAGATTGATACCGGCTTTACTCCCCCGGTGAAATAAGGCCCCACCGGAGATGCAATAACCCGGTACTCGGCGCGGTGAGCTGATCGAACGCCAAGGAAGTTCTCGGCGGCAATCTCAAAAGGTCTAAAGTACAAAGTCTTTTCGTTTTCTGGCTTTGGCACCCAGGCTCCGTCAACGGCGATTAGCTGCTTCAAAGACTCGATAAAGATTTCGGTCGGAAGCTCAGGCAAGGCCATCCGCTTCGCACTTCTTTGTAAGCGCTCGGCGTTCATCTGTGGCCTAAAGGTCCAGATCGATCCGTCGTCGTGACGGTAGCCCTTGATGCCTTCAAAGATTTCCTGTCCGTAGTGCAAAACAGCACTGGATGGATCCATCAGAATCGGGCCATAGGGAATCACTTCAGCTGAGTGCCAGCCCTTGTCTTTTTCCCACACCACAACAACCTGGTGGTCGGTGAAGTGCGTTCCAAAAGTTGGATTGGCGATAATCGCCTCGCGCTCTGAATCAGGAAGCGGCTTTTGATTCCTTGTGACCTTGAAGCTCAAGCTCATGACATTCCTCTAAAGATTCTCGAAGATTGCGTTAGCAATCTCAGTTGTTGATTTACCCGACTGGCCTTTGGCTAGTGCAGTTGCTATTGCGGCTTCTAGCCGGTTAGCAGCTTCAACTTCCCCGATGTGACGGGCAAGCATTGCAGCCGATTGAATGGCTGCGGTTGGGTTGGCCTTGTTTTGGCCTGCAATATCAGGAGCGGATCCGTGTACCGGCTCAAACATCGATGGGAACTTCCCCGTTGGGTTTATGTTTCCACTTGCAGCTAACCCGATGCCTCCGCTTATGGCGGCGGCCAGGTCAGTAATGATGTCTCCAAATAGATTATCGGTCACAATCACATCAAAGCGAGCAGGGTCCGTGACCATAAAAATAGTGGCCGCGTCAATATGCAGGTAATCGTGGGAAACACTGGGGTATTCCTTGGCAATTCGGTTCACGGTGTCCTGATACAGGCTTCCTGCCCTAACCAGCACGTTGTGCTTATGGACCAAAGTCAGCTTCTTGCGAGCGCGGGTGGAAGCTAGCTCAAAGGCGTAGCGAACAATCCGCTCAACCCCCGAGGCGGTGTTGATCGAGTACTCGGTTGCTGTCTCCTGCGCAGTTCCTTTATTGGTCACTTCACCCTGGCCAAGGTATAAACCCTCGGTGCCCTCACGAACCACCACAAAGTCAATTTCTCCAGGGTTAGCCAAAGGAGATACCACCCCCGGAAGTAGTTTGGTTGGACGCAAGTTCACAAAGTGATCAAAGCCAAAGCGTAGCTTCAACAAAAAGCCCCGCTCCAAGATGCCGGAGGGAACGCTTGGGTCTCCGATGGCTCCCAGCAACAGCACATCTTCTTTCGAAAGCTCAACTAAGTCAGCCTCGGTAAGCGCCTCACCGGTTGCGTTATAGCGCTTGGCGCCAAAGTCATACTCGGTCTTTATAAATGTAACTTCTGGAGCTGCCAGCTCAAGAGCGCGAACGGCATGAACCGTGACCTCAGGTCCGATGCCATCTCCTGGGATTACACCCAGCTTCACGCTTTTAGCCAATTACTTCTCCAAAAACTCTTGATACCTCTATACAACTACCTAAAAAACCCAATAAAGAGGCAGAACCTCAACTTTACTGGCTTGGAATAGACCCCTTAGAACTAGAGCCGAAACGAGATTCTCTTGCCGTGCATGATCACCTTGAGCCTGGCAACGGCTGATTTACCCAATCCCCCAAGGGATGAAAGCTCTGACTCGGTTAGTTTTCTAAGGTCCGAGACCTTATAGAGCTTGGCATCAACCAGTGCTCTCCTGGAAGGAGCCGTTAGGCCAATCCTTCGCCACTCAGCATCGAAGGGCTCGTAGGCCTCCATGTCGGTAGTTTCCCCAGGTGTTGGGGGAACTGGCTTTTTGGGCTTGGGCATGAGCCTAAGTTTAGGCGAGTGTATTTGGTTGCTCTAAACCTTTATGGCCATAGCGGTCAAGGTAATCGAGGGCTTTAGACCTTCCTTGGTCTGAACCTGTCCATCGCGATTGGTGACAAAGGAAATCTCTAGCGGGAGCTTGGATAAAAGAGCCGTCATCGACTCAGTCGATGGCAACAGCTCTGGGTCCTGCGGTCCCCCAAATCCTTCTTCTAGGTTTTCGAGTGCGTGCCACACCCCAAAGAAAACTCCACCCGGCGAAATGTTCTCAACCAGGCGAGTGATGGCAACTTCAAGATCGGCCTGCGGAATCTGAAGATAGGCACAAACACCCAAATCAACTGGAGCGAGCTTGGATTCAAAAACTAATGCTGAGGCTTGGGTGGTGAAGACTTTATCTAAGACCGCGCGCTCTTTGGCCAGCACCAAGCACTTTTCCAAACCAACGCTCGATAGGTCAACGTTTTCTGCCTGCCAGCCCTTTTCGGCGAAGAAGACCGTGTTACGGCCTTCGCCCCCGGCAAGATCAATCATCTTGCCAGGGGCGAGGTCGGACAAACTTTCTTTGACAAAGCGGTTTACATCCTTGGTATAGACATACTCATCTGTGGAGTACTTTTCATCCCAAAAGGCTTTGTTCATCGAATTACTACTTGACTACCGCGATACCGGTTTCAGAAGCTGCATTAGCCAGCGATCCACCGTTTGCTAGCTCACCTGTGAAGCCAGCATCTTTCATGATCTGGATTGCCTGGCCGGAGCGGTTTCCTGAGCGGCAGTAAATGTAGTAGTTGGCTGACTTGTCTAAGGTTTCAAGAGACGCCATGAAGGCTGGGTCCTGAACATCAAATAACAGTGATCCGTCGAGGTGACCCGCGGAGGTTTCAGCCGGGGTGCGAACATCAATCACTGCTGCGTACTGGCTCATGTCGATTGGCTCCTGGGCTGCGCAACCGGTAAGTCCGGTCACGGCAATTGCTGCGATGAAAGCTGCGCTAAGAATTTTGAAGAATTTGGTCAATTTGGTGTTTCCTTTCGTATACCCCCTAGGGTATACTAAAAATCATAATGCAGCAACTAACCAAAGGATACTTGTCATGCAAATTGATCCCCAGGACCTCAAAAAAGCCCGAGACCGCCTAGTTAGAGCAAATGGCCAGCTGGCCGGAGTCATCAAGATGCTCGATGAGGGCAGAGACTGCACCGAAATTCTGAACCAGCTCTCAGCTGCCAACTCCGCCCTCACCAAGGCAGGCTTTGCCATTATTGCCACCGGCATGGCTAAGTGTGGAACAGATGCCAAAGGAACTGCCAATAGAGCAGAACTCGAAAAAGCCTTTATGTCACTTGCCTAAATCCACTTCTTCTAAGAATCCAGGAAAAAAATGAAAACAGTAATCATCGGCGGAGTCGCAGGCGGCATGTCGGCTGCCACCAGACTTCGAAGGCTTCAAGAAAATGCCGAGATCATCATCTTCGAGCAAGGTCCAAATGTCTCTTTCGCCAACTGCGGATTGCCGTATCACGTCGGTGGGATCATCCCGAAAGAATCCTCCCTGCTTCTTCAAACACCTGAGTCACTCAAAGACCGCTTCAATCTAGATGTCCGGGTGCTATCAAGAGTCACGAAAATTAACAAAGAAGCCAAGACCGTGACTGTGCTGAACGTGCAAGACAACACTTCTTACGACGAGTCCTACGACAACCTTGTTATTTCAACCGGTGCCAAGCCAAGGGCGCTACCAATCCACGGAGCAGAGCGCGCCTTTGTCCTTCGAGACGTAGAAGACGCCGCCAAACTAAAACTGCAGGTTGATAACTTCAAAGGTCAGTCTGCTGTCATTCTCGGTGGAGGCTTTATCGGTATCGAGGTGGCTGAAAACCTAATTCACCGCGGAGTGAAGACCACGGTGGTTCAACTGGGTCCAAGCATCTTGCCAGCATTTGATCCAGAGATCATTGAGCCTTTCCAGGCACACCTTGAGAAAAACGGAATTGTGCTCAAGCTAAATGCTTCGGCCGAGGAAATTGGCCCGCACTCGGTCAAGCTATCTACCGGTGAAACAATCCCGGCTGACTTTGTGGTTTCAGCTGCCGGTGTTGTTCCAGATCACCACCTGGCCGTTGAGGCAGGACTCCAGATAGGCGACTCGGGAGCCATATGGGTAGATCAACACCAGAGAACCTCAGACCCGAGCATCTTCGCTGTCGGTGATGCAGCCGAAAAGACCAGCTCCTTTACAGGAGCTGGCCAGCAGATCTGGCTTGCAAACCTAGCCAATCGTCACGGCAGGCTAGTTGCCGACGTGATTGCCGGAGAAAAGGTAGCGGTCAAGCCTGCCATTGGAACCGGAATCATTGGGGCTTTTGGAATGGCAATTGCGGCTACCGGACTTACCGAAAAGTCAGCCAAAAAACTTGGAATCGCAGCAGAGATTATTCACCTGCACCCAAGCTCGCACGCCGGTTATTTCCCAGGAGCGGAAAGGGTTTCGCTCAAAGTCTTATTCGATGGCAAAACTGGAAAACTCCTTGGAGCTCAGGCTGTTGGGCTTGACGGCATCGATAAGAGAATCGATGTCATCTCAACAGCTATTTATGCAAAGCTCACCGTGCAAGATTTGATGAACTTAGAACTTGCCTACGCGCCGGCTTTTGGTTCGGCCAAGGACGCCATCAACCAAACCGGATACGTCGGCGACAACGTCTTCACCGGTAAGACCGAGAGCGTTCAGTGGCACGAGATCGAGGATCTTCAAAAGTCCGGAACAGTAATTGTCGATGTTCGAACCGACGATGAGAACGAAGCCGGTGCCATCCCGGGTGCTTTGTTGATTCCGGTCAATGACCTAAGACAAAGAATTCACGAGGTCAAGGGTAAAGACATCGTGGTGCACTGCGCTGTTGGACAGCGCGGACACACCGCGGTTCAGCTTCTAAAAGGTCACGGCATCAAGGCCAGGAACCTCTCCGGCGGATACACCACCTGGCGAGCTGGGATGGATGCTCTAGAACGAGCAATATAAATCCAAGGCTCGATTGCAGTATTCTTGAGGAAAAGCGAATCTACCAAGGAAGTTAGAGCCTAAGAATCAATGGAAAAGTTTGTCATCTCTGTCGATCAGGGAACAACCAGCACTAGAGCAATCATCTTCAACGAAGCCGGAAGCGCTTTAGCTTCTGGCCAGCTTGAACACAAGCAAATCATGTCCCAGGCTGGCTGGGTTGAGCACGATGCCATGGAGATCTGGGATAACGCTCGTGCGGTTGTGGGTCAAGCCCTCGGTAGCCTAAACATCACTCGCCACTCAATCGCCGCGGTTGGTATTACTAACCAGCGTGAAACAACCGTGATTTGGAACAAGCACACCGGCATTCCGGTCTATAACGCTCTGGTCTGGCAAGACACTAGAACTCAGCCGATCGTAGATCGGCTAGCTCAAGACGGCGGTATTAATCGCTTCCGAGAAAAAACCGGTTTGCCACTGGCGACTTTTTTCTCCGGAACCAAAATTGTCTGGATTTTAGAAAACGTTCCCGGAGCCAAGGAAGCAGCCCTAGCTGGCGATCTGCTGTTTGGAACCATGGACACCTGGTTGCTTTGGAATTTCACCGGCGGTGTTGAAGGCGGCGTGCACAAAACCGACGTCACTAACGCCAGTAGAACAATGCTGATGGATCTTCGCACCCTGGCATGGGATGAGCAAGTGGCAGCGGAGTTTGGAATTCCAACTCAGATACTTCCCGAGATTTGCTCATCTTCCGAGGTTTACGGAATCGTAAGTGAGTCGAGCTTGCTTCGCGATGTTCCAATCTCGGGAATCTTGGGAGACCAGCACGCGGCAACTTTTGGCCAGGCTGCTTTTAACAAGGGTGAATCAAAAAACACCTACGGAACCGGTAACTTCCTGATTTTCAACACCGGTGAAGACATTGTGCTTTCTAAAAATGGACTGCTTACAACCGTTGCCTACAAGCTAGGCGATGCCAAGCCGGTTTACGCCCTTGAGGGGTCAATTGCCGTCACCGGCTCCTTGATTCAATGGCTTCGCGACAACCTGAATTTCTTTGACAACGCCCCAGAAGTTGAGGACATGGCCAAAACCGTAAAGGACAACGGCGGCGCATACTTCGTTCCGGCTTTCAGCGGTCTATTCGCCCCATACTGGCGACCAGACGCCAGAGGAGCACTGGTTGGACTAACCAGGTTCGTCAACAAGGGACACATCGCCCGGGCCGCCCTCGAGGCGGTTGCGTTCCAGACCCTAGAGGTCCTAGATGCCCTAAACGCCGACTCGGGGGTTGCACTCACCGAACTAAAAGTCGATGGCGGAATGATCCAAAACAACACCCTGATGCAGTTCCAGGCAGATATCTTGAACGTTCCAGTTATCAGTCCAGTTGTGACAGAAACCACTGCTTTGGGGGCTGCTTACGCGGCAGGACTCGCGGTTGGGTTCTGGGAAGATCTTGATCAGCTCAGATCCCGTTGGAACGAAGGCAAGCGCTGGATTCCAAATATGGATGATGCTGAGCGCCAGCGTCAGATCAAGCAGTGGAAAAAAGCCGTCACAAAAACTCTCGACTGGGTGGACTAACTTCTAGTTTCGATCCTCTGGGTCCACGCCGGTTCTAAAGTTTGTGTTCAGACCGGTAATCGCTGACATCTGCTCTTGCGTAAGTTCAAAATCAAACACGTTCATGTTCTCAATGATGCGCTCTTTGGAGTTTGACTTTGGAATAACCGCCACTCCCCTTTGGATGTGCCAGCGCAACACAATCTGAGCCACAGACTTCCCGTGTTCTTTGGCAAAAGTTTCAAGCATTGGCTCTTCAAGAATCTTGCCTCGGGCTAAAGGCGACCAGGCCTGAGTCACGATCCCGTGCGAGTTGTCGTATTCCAAGACTTTTTCCTGGGTGAGCCAGGGGTGAAGTTCGATCTGGTTTAGCACCGGTTTGTGCTCGGCTACTTTAAGGATTTCGTCAATGTGGTGGGTGTGGAAATTACAAACCCCGATGGAACGAATGACGCCCTCATTCTTGAGCTTTTCCATCGCCTTCCAGGAGTCGACATATAAAAGACCACGCTTGGGTGCCGGCCAGTGAATCAAGTAAAGATCAAGGTATTCAAGCTTTAGAAGCTTCAGGCTCTTGTCGAATTCTTTGAGGGTATTTTCAAAACCTAAGCCATCCATCCAAAATTTGGTGGCGACCACAACCTCTTCGCGAGGCACTCTAGAATCCCTAATACCTTGCCCCACTCCCGCTTCGTTTTCATACATCGAGGCAGTGTCAATGAGGCGGTAGCCATTGGTTAGTGCATGGGCAACTAAAGGAGCAGCCGTGTCATTGTCTACTTTGTATACGCCAAGGCCAAGCTGCGGGATGGTGTTGCCATCTAACAGGGGCATAACCGGTGAGGTAATCAATTTGGCTCTTTTCTTACTTGCTTGCTATGACAGATGTTTTAGTAAAAAAATGTTGGCTGGCAACCGAAGTTGCCAGCCAACATATTTCTCTACTTTACAGCCAAATTAGTTGGCTGCAGCCCAGCGCTTGACTAGTTCGTCATAGTTCTGGGTTTCACCCTTAGGCTTCTCGTTTGCAAGCTTCGCAACCGGGGCACCTGGCTGGTCGAGCCAGTACTGCTCGTCCTGCTCTGGGTTCATCTTGACCGCACAGTTAGCATCAGGGTTCGATGCTTCTAGACGGATCATGACGTCATCCTGAGCAGCTGCAAGCTCGTTCATAGCCTCTTGAGGAGTGAACTCACCTGATGCAGCCTTGGAAATTGACTGCCACCATAGGTTAGA
>CAMCXL010000002.1 GCA_945883505.1 Rhodoluna limnophila | reverse complement strand
TCGATCGTGCCGAGAGAGCGTGGCCAGCAGGTTGTGGCCACCAATCGTAAAGCCCGTCACGACTATCACATCGAAGATGTCTACGAAGCAGGCATTGTTCTAACCGGAACAGAAGTGAAGTCGTTGCGGGCCGGTCGCGCATCCCTGGTAGACGGATATGCAACAGTCGAGCGGGGCGAGGCATGGCTCGAAAATGTTCACATTCCCGAGTACTCTCAGGGCAACTGGACCAATCACTCAACCAGACGTCGTAGAAAGCTTCTGTTGAACCGAGTTGAAATCGATAAGTTGACCGGAAAAATCAAAGAGTCTGGATTCACGCTGATTCCAATCTCGATTTACTTCAAAGATGGCAAAGCAAAGGTTGAAATAGCTCTAGCCAAAGGTAAGAAGGATTACGATAAGAGGCATGCCCTGAAAGAACAACAGGATAAGCGCGAGGCAGCTAGGGCCGTGTCTACCAAGGGCAAGGAATGGTAGTTCTTCCCTTTGTCTTATCTTCGGGTTAGACTGAGAGGCTGTTGAAAGACAGTTTGATAACTAAACATGGGGATGATCGGTTTCGACGGTTTTTGCAGAAACTGAATGAAGCGGGTCGAGAATGCAGAGTTATCTCGTAAACGTCCTCTGCAAACTATAGGTGCCAAATCAAAAAGCACCGACTTTGCCCTAGCTGCATAAGCTAGCCTCGAAGTCCGTCAGCCTAAATCTGATTTCGTTTTAGGTACTGGCGTCATTTAGAAATCTTGCTGAGTAGCTACGCCTTAGGGCTACTTGGGACTTTTACTCAGGCTGGGCTCGTCGGTTAGGTCGCTTCAAGCTTTGACCGGAGTCGAGTAAAACAGTATTGAAGCTACACCCGTAGAAGAGTCAGAATCCAAATATCGGACGGGGGTTCAATTCCCCCCATCTCCACACATCAACAGAGCCCAAGGAATCCCTTGGGCTTTGTTGCTTAACGCGTGATTTGGCGACTTTTCAAGTAAATTAACTCTCAGAGCTTATTATTTTGAAGATACCTGCAAGCCTGGAAGAGACAATGAATCAAGTCAGTAAAGAAGGTCTCTAGCATGGGCATAGATAAAACCGTTAGGGGCCTTGTTGTCTAAGCCAGTTATTGCCGTGGTCGTACCTTCTTATAAGGTCACTTCTCACGTTGTCGAAACCCTCGGTGAGATCGGCGACGAGGTTTCATACATTTTTGTCATTGATGACGCCTGCCCCGACGGCTCTGGAAAACTAGTCCAGGAAAAAGTCTCGGATAAGCGCGTGCAGGTAATTTTCCACGAGGAAAACCAGGGTGTTGGCGGAGCCATGATTACCGGGTACAAAGCAGCTCTTGCGACCGACGCAGACATTATCGTCAAACTCGATGGCGACGGTCAGATGGACCCGGCTCAAATTTCAGACTTGATCACACCGATTGTTAACGGGCGGGCCGATTACACTAAGGGAGATCGCCTTGACAGTCTGACGGGCCTCAGCCAAATGCCAAGCATTCGATTGATTGGGAACGCAGGGTTATCACTTCTGACCAAGATTTCCACCGGGTACTGGAACATCACGGATCCAACCAACGGCTTCACTGCGATTCATAGAGATGTCTTGAAAGCACTACCTCTTGACATGCTGAGCAAAAGATTTTTCTTTGAGTCTGACATTTTGTTTCGCCTAAGTCTTTATCGCGCTGTGGTTTGGGATGTTCCGATGCAGGCTCGCTACGGAACCGAGAAGAGCAACTTGAGCATCATCAAGACTTTGTGGGAGTTCCCCTGGAAACACTTTAAGAATTTCCACAAAAGGCTTTTCTATAACTACTACCTGAGAGACGTATCGGCTGCCTCCATTGAGCTCCCTCTAGGATTTGTTCTCTGGTGGTTCGGCTTGATTTTTGGCATCTCCTCCTACAACCAGTCCATAGCAACCGGTGTTGCCGCAACAACTGGAACCGTAATGATTTCTGTAGTTCCTCTAATATTGGGATTCCAGCTACTTTTGGCTTTTGTTAGCCACGATGTGTCAGTTGTTCCCAGCAGACCAAAGCACAAAGGGGACGTAAGTTGGTGACCAAGCTGAGGGGAGAGCACTCCCTAGTGCTTGTGCCATTTATCCTTGCGCTTTGGTCAATCAGCAGGGTCTGGACTGTACTTCCTTCGATCATGCAGGACGAGTACATCTACACAAGCCAGGCTAAGAACCTGCCATTCGCGGAACAGTTCTATTCGAACTACATATTCTCTTTTGTTATGGGCCTAACGAACTACTGCGGTGATGAGTTCTATGCCTGCACCAAGTCGATAAACTCGGTTTTTTTCTTGGCCACGGTAATGTTTACATTCCTAATTGCCAGCCGGTTCTTGACCTTCCGCTGGTCGATATTCGCATCTTCGGTCACAGCCCTTAGCCCAATTGCTATCCCGGTTTCGTTCTTTATGCCGGAGACTATGTATTTCTCTTTGATGACGTTTACTGTCTGGTTGACTCTGGTGGTTTCGAAGAGAGAGAACCTGCTGCTTTGGGCCCTACCTGGCCTTTCTTTGGGTTCAACAGCTTTGGTTAAGCCGCATGCGATCTTTATGCTCCCAGCATTTGGGTTATTTGCTTTGGTCTATGCGTATAAAAAGTACTCCTCATCCTGGGTAAGAGCAGCCGCATCATCGACTGCGGTGGGCGCAGGCTTTCTGTTGACAAAGCTAGGTTTGGGCTACGCGTTTGCTGGAATTGCAGGCTTAAAGTTTTTTGGTGGCTACGGCTCTCCAGTGGGCGCCATAGCTGGAGTTGTAAGCAAGCCCGCAGCGGTCAGTTCACCAGAGTCTCCAACTGATTCAGATTCGACCTTTGGGAGTGCTGCCTCTGGGCTGGAAATATTCTTGGAAGTGAGTGCGAGTCATTTTCTTGCACACGTAGCCGTTCTTTTACTTCTCGCCGGAATCCCACTGATTCTCTCTCTTCGGATAGCGTTCTCAGTCTCAAAGACAAAGCAGCCCATAGGTGATGTGAGCTCGTTCTTTATTCTGATTGCCTTAATCACTGCTTCAATGGTTGTGGTTGTTGCACTCTTCGAGGCATATGTGACTGGAAGCGGCGATGATCACAGCGATCGATTAATTCTTCGATACTACGAGTTTCTTATTCCACAGTTTGTGGTGATGGGACTGTTGCTTGATCGCTTCACAGACTCCAAGACTGTTTTGCGTGTTATTCAAGGATCAGTAATTGTCCTTGCTGCGATGGCTTTTACTATCGTTTACCCAATTACCTTCAACAAGCAGTACGCAGATTCATCTACGCTGCCAGGCATTGGCGACACCCAAGGATTCTTCATCTTTGTTGGGCTATTCGTGGTTAGTGCGGTTATTTTCTGGATTGTGAATCCAGAGCGCGGTAATCAATTTATTGGCCGGGTGATTATGCCGTCTGTGCTAATTCTGGCGCTGGTCATGTCGCAAAACAAATTGATTGAGATCAATGGAACACCCGCCTACTTTGATCAAGCGGGTTGGGACTCCCGCACTTACCTTCAGGATGTTCCAGGAGATCGAATCTTGGTAGTCGGTCAGACTAGAACAGAGGTGTTCACAGTGAAGTTCTGGATTGATGAGGCAAACATTCGAGATCTACTGGTTGGCGATGGAAGTGTAATTGCAGAAGACAGCGTTGTTGAGACTGACTATGTGGTGACCCTTGGAAACATGGAGCTTGGCTTCAACCACGAAGTTGTCACCGAAGGCGAAGGCTATCGCCTGGTAAAGGTTGTTAGGTAGGAATGCTGGATACCAGTTGGTTATTGCTCAACGGCACCATTTTATTTGAAATTATCGGAACACTGGCTTTTGCACTTTCGGGACTAATTGAAGCCGCCAGAAAAAAACTTGATCTAGTTGGCATGGCGATGGTTTCAGGCCTTGCAGCTTTTGGTGGTGGAACCCTTAGAGATATTCTTTTGGACCGTAGACCATTTTTCTGGGTTGAGAATGAAATCTGGGTATGGATTCTAATTTTGATTTGTATCGGTGCTTTGTTGTTTATGAGAGCACAACATCTTGAGCCAACGGCCAGGGCAATGCAGTGGCCGGATGCAATTGGTTTGGGTGCCTTCACAGCCGGTGGAACTCAGTTGGCTTTGAATGCTGGTGTACCAGCAATCATCGCAGTGATCATGGGTGTGCTAACCGCAATTTTTGGAGGAGTTCTTCGAGATGTCGTAGTGAACGAAATTCCAAAGGCCTTCAGCGATCACATTCCCTATTCGGTGATTGCATTCACTGGAGGCTGGGTGGTTGTGGGCTTGAACTTCCTTGGAGCCGAGGCGTTCGTTGCGGTTGCAGTTGCTGCAGTTTTCACAATCGTCCTTCGAGTGCTGGCGCTTTTACTTGGCTGGCGCCTGCCAACCTGGAGGGTCTAGCCAACCTTAGTTTTCGAAATAGTTGTCTTCCAGCTTGCACTGTCTCGATCCACCTGGCAGGCGGTGCCTATTTTTTGCAATCCAGCGATAAAGCACATCAGCTAGGAATGAACTCGGCGGAGTTTTGATAAACCATCCCAGAAGTTTGTAAAAGGGATTTTGCTGCATAGTCAAAATCTCACCGGCAGCCAGATGACCACCTTTTGGCTGTTTCGAATCAGGATCTTGATTTACCAGCCAGATCTGTGTCCTTACCTGATCAACTGTCAGGCCAAATTGAGCTGGGTCAATCTTTTGGAAGGCCACGTACCTTGGAAAAGTTCTAAGGTGGCGAATACCAAAATCAAGACTCAGCTGGCAGAACTTACAGTCGCCGTCATAAATAAGTACCTGATTTGCGCTCACATAACGAGCCTAAACCCGAAAAATGAGGCGCAAACCGCCTTCGGTTGGCTTATGTAGCTAAACTTGGAGGTAGGCCTCTTGGGAAGCAAATTTCATTGGCTCCAGACAGGCACAATCAATCACCGATTGAATCAAAGGCGCTTTGACGCGCACATATAAAGGAAGTTTTTTATGACTCTGGCAATCAGAGATGACCTCAGAAACGTTGCAATCGTGGCCCACGTAGACCACGGAAAGACCACCCTGGTGGATGCAATGCTTCGTCAGACCGGCTCCTTCGGCGAGCACTCCAACATGGGAGAGCGACTGATGGATTCCGGCGATCTCGAAAAGGAAAAGGGAATCACGATCCTTGCCAAGAACACCGCGATTGCTTACTCAGGCAAGGCAGCAGAGGGTAAGACCATCACAATCAACGTGATTGACACCCCGGGCCACGCCGACTTCGGTGGCGAGGTTGAGCGAGGTTTATCAATGGTTGATGGCGTCGTGTTGCTAGTCGATGCCAGCGAAGGACCACTTCCTCAAACCCGTTTTGTGCTTCGTAAGGCCATGGAGGCAAACCTGCCAGTTATCTTGCTTGTGAACAAGACTGACCGTCCAGACGCACGTATCGATGAGATAGTTGAGGAAACTCACGACCTTTTGTTGGGTCTTGCAAGCGATCTATCTGACGATGTTCCCGAGTTAGACGTTGACGCAATTTTGAACCTGCCGATTATCTATGCCTCAGGTCGAGCCGGAGCGGCATCGCTGAACAAGCCCGACAACGGATCTCTTCCGGACAATCTGGACTTAGAGCCGCTTTTTGCTGCAATCTTGAAATACATTCCGGCACCAAAGTATGACGCCGATGCGCCTCTTCAGGCTCACGTAACAAACCTGGACGCATCTCCTTTCCTTGGACGACTTGCCCTGCTTCGTGTTTTCAACGGAACTATTAAGAAGGGCCAAATGGTGGCCTGGGTTAGACAAAACGGTGAAACTCAAAACGTAAAGATTACCGAGCTACTAATCACCAAGGCTCTAGAGCGGTTCCCAACTGAGCAAGCCGGACCCGGTGACATCGTTGCTGTTGCAGGAATCGAAGAAATCACAATCGGTGAAACCCTTGCGGACCCTAACGACATCAGACCGCTACCACTTATCTCGGTGGATGACCCGGCAATCTCGATGACTATCGGTATCAATACCTCTCCTATGGCTGGACGAGTAAAGGGTGCCAAAGTCACGGCTCGTTTGGTTAAAGACCGTCTTGACCGTGAGCTAATTGGAAACGTTTCGATCAAGGTTTTGCCGACCGAGCGCCCGGACGCCTGGGAAGTCCAGGGCCGTGGTGAATTGGCTCTTGCGATCTTGGTTGAGCAAATGAGGCGCGAGGGCTACGAGCTCACCGTCGGCAAGCCACAGGTTGTTACTCGCAAGGTCGATGGCAAGTTGCACGAGCCGGTTGAAGATTTGACTATCGACGTTCCTGAGGAATTCCTAGGTTCAATCACTCAGCTGCTTGCTTCGCGTAAGGGTCGAATGAAGAACATGATTAACCACGGAACCGGTTGGGTTCGCATGGAGTTCATGGTTCCATCTCGTGGACTGATTGGATTCCGAACCGAGTTTTTGACCACCACTCGAGGAACTGGAATTGCTAACGCTATTTCAGCCGGCTACGAGCCATGGTTTGGTGAGATTGTCACCAGAACCAATGGCTCGCTAATTGCCGACCGAGCCGGAGCTGTAACCCCATTTGCTTTGATTGGTTTGCAGGAGCGAGGAACATTCTTTGTGGAGCCAACGGAGGAAGTCTACGCAGGTCAGGTAGTCGGAGAAAACTCTCGCGCCGATGACATGGAAGTCAACATCACAAAGGAAAAAAAGCTCACAAACATGAGAGCCTCCTCGAGCGAAGATTTTGAGAAGCTGACTCCGGCTAGAAAGCTTTCTTTGGAAGAGTGTCTTGAATTTGCTCGTGAAGACGAGTGTGTTGAGGTGACTCCTGAAGGCACCCGAATCCGCAAGCTTGAACTGGACCCAAACCTAAGGGCTAGGGCTGCATCGGCTAGAAAACGAGCTAGCGACAGCTAAAACGCTTAGAGTTGTCACTATGGCTAGAGCTGCTTTCAATCCAAAAAAGGTTCTCCTGGTGCACGCGCATCCAGACGACGAGTCACTTTTTACCGGTCACGTAATTGCAGATCGTGCCGCATCCGGAGCCGAGGTAATGGTTTTTACTCTCACTCGTGGTGAACGAGGACGAGTAAAGCTAGAAGATCTCAAACCACTCGAGGGAAACTTGGCTTCGATGGGACAGTTCCGTTCCAACGAACTCCGGAATGCCCTTGCACAACTTGGAGACGTCAAGCATAGATTTGCCGGCACACGCGCCTATCTTGACTCCGGTATGAGACTAAATGCCTTTGGAAAACCAATTAAGCTCAAAAGAACTGACGAGATGTCACTCTCATCAGTTTCAACCGCTGTGATTTCAGACGACATTTACCAGGTGCTCAAGGAATTCAAGCCAGATGCAGTGATCACCTATAACCGCAAGGGTGGGTTCGGGCACCCGGATCACAAGAAAGCTCACGAGGCAACCGCAATGGCGCTTCGCCGCTTCGCCAGAGATTCGAAGTTTCGAACCCCACAGTTTTGGGTTATCGCAGAACCACGGGAGCGATTTGACGTTGAGGTCGGGGGAGTCAAGACAGCCCCAAAGAAAAAAGCCGCCCTTGAGCAACACGCGAGTCAGGTTTCTATCGGACGAGACACTTATTCTTTGGTCGCCGGTCGAGAGTTCCGCTTTGATACCCCCGAACGCCTTCGCAAGGCGTCAACCAGGCCATGGCTGTGGCTAAAGCTGGTCTTTCTAGCTCTGTGGGCTCTTCCGCTTGGAATATTGCTGGGCTTTGCAGGAACCCTGCTGCACTCTGTCACGGCTTCCGATGATGCTAGGACCCCGATTGGTCTTGTGGTCGCTCTTGTGATGACCTTTTCTTTGGCTGTGGCACTTCGGTTGCTTCGAAACTCCAGGGGCGCGCTATACCTAATGAGCTTTACATTGGCTGGAACCGTATTTTGGCTTTCTAGACCAAGTGCCGCAGGGGATGCGCTGATTATCGACAACGAAGCTGGAAATATCTGGATTTACGGATCCTTGATTATCTGCGCTGTGGTTATTTTGTTCCCAAAGCTAAGACCCGGCACCTGGGCGAAAAATGCTTCCGGACATCGCTAGTAAAATAGCATCAGGAAGGATTTTCCAATGACGTACATAATCGCGTTGCCATGTGTTGATCTCAAGGACAAGGCCTGCATCGAGGAGTGCCCGGTAGATTGCATCTACGAGGGTGACCGCATGCTTTACATCCACCCGGATGAGTGCGTCGACTGCGGTGCCTGTGAACCGGTTTGTCCAGTTGAGGCTATCTACTACGAAGACGATGTTCCCGAGCAGTGGGCTGATTACTACAAAGCAAATGTGGAATTCTTCGAGACCGTTGGCTCTCCTGGCGGTGCCGCCAAGGTTGGACCAATTCCCGGGGATCACCCAATCGTTGCAGCCTTACCACCTCAACCTCAACAGGTCTAAGTGTTTACCGATCTGCCGGAGTACCCTTGGCAATCCCTGAAGCCTTTCAGTGAAAAAGCATCTCTTCACAAAGACGGCGTAATTGATCTATCGGTTGGATCACCAATTGATGCAACGCCCAAAGTCATTCAAGATGCCCTTAGGAACTTTTCCAACGCGCCGGGCTACCCTTCCACCGCCGGAACTCTAGAATTTCGCGAGTCCGTTGCCGCTTGGTTTGAAACTAGAAGAAAAGTCCCGGGGATTCACCCGGATCAAGTAATGCCAACCATCGGTTCTAAAGAATTGATCAGCTGGCTACCAGTTCTTTTGGGAATAGGCAAAGGCGATGTTGTAGTTCAGCCCAGGGTTGCATACACCGCTTACGCGGTTGGTGCAGCTTTCGCTGGAGCAACTTTGGTTTCAGAAGACGATCCAGAAAAGTGGCCAGCTAATACCAAGTTGGTTTGGATTAATTCTCCTGGGAATCCCGACGGAAAAGTTTTATCCGCCGAAGACTTTGCCAAGGCAGTTGCCAAGGCGAGGGAACTCGGTGCCCTTTTGGCCTCGGACGAGTGCTACGCCGAACTTGGCTGGAGCGAGCCTTGGGATAACGAAGTTATCCCAAGTGTTTTGGATAAAAGAGTTTCCGGTGACAGTCACGAGGGAATTCTTTGTCTCTATTCACTCTCTAAGCAATCAAATATGGCCGGCTACCGAGCAGCCTTCGCGGTTGGCTCGAAGCAGCTAATCAAAGACCTGGTGAATCTTCGGATGCACGCCGGGATGATCATGCCGCTTCCAACTCAACAGGCGGTGATCGCAGCCCTTGGCGATATTGAGCACGTTAGGGTCGAAAAGGAAATTTACAGAAAGCGTCGCGAGGTGCTCTTGAAGGCAGTTCGAAGCTACGGCTTTGAACTATCTGAGAGTCAGGCTGGGCTATACCTGTGGGCGAGCTTGAACGAGGACTGCTGGATCACTGTTGAGAAGATGGCCCAGCTGGGCATTGTGGTGGTGCCGGGCAGCTTCTATGGGGAATTTGCCACCCAGCACGTGCGCTTTTCGCTCACCGCTACAGACGAAGACATTTCGCGGGCTGCGGGCAGACTCGAAAATGCTTTAGGCTAAAACAGTTGATTTTTTGTTTATTCTAGGAGCGCTTTGACTGACAACGAAAAAGTAGTTATCAGCTACAAAGACAAAACTGCTGAGTTTCCAGTGGTGTCTGCAAACGTCGGATCCGACGCTATGGACATCAGCAAACTTCAATCAACCCTTGGCCTCCACACTTTCGATCAAGGTTTTGTAAACACCGCATCAACTAAATCAGCTATCACGTTTATCGACGGAGATGCTGGGATCTTGCGCTACCGCGGTTATCCAATCGAACAGTTGGCCGCCAAGAAGTCTTTTCTTGATGTCAGCTACCTACTGATTTATGGAGAGCTTCCAGATAAGACCCAACTCGATTCTTTTGACCAAAGCATTCGCCGTCACACGTTGATTCACGAAGACTTGAAGAGATTCTTTGACGCCTTTCCGCAGAACGCCCACCCGATGTCAGTTCTTGCTGCTGGAGTTTCAGCGCTTTCAACTTTTTATCAGGACTCGTTAGATCCGCATGATCCAGAGCAAGTTGAGCTCTCAACTAGAAGACTGCTTGCGAAACTCCCAGTGCTGGCAGCATATGCTCACAAAAAGAGCCTCGGACAAGCACTGCTATACCCCGACAACTCGTTGTCAATGGTGGAAAACTTCCTGCGGTTAAACTTTGGAACCCAGGCCGAGGCTTACATCCAGAACCCAATTGTGACCAAAGCACTAGACACCCTGTTAATCTTGCACGCCGACCACGAGCAGAACTGCTCGACTTCAACCGTTCGTTTGGTGGGTTCGGCTCAGGCCAATCTTTTTGCATCGGTATCAGCTGGTATCAATGCACTTTTTGGACCGCTTCATGGTGGCGCCAACGAAGCGGTGCTTGACATGCTGAATAAAATTCATTTGTCTGGTGAATCGGTGAAACGCTTTGTTGAAAGAGCGAAGAATAAAGAAGACGGTATTCGCCTTATGGGCTTTGGTCACCGAATTTACAAAAACTTTGATCCTCGCGCCACAATCGTCAAGGCAACCGCTGACAAGGTGCTTGCCGACCTTGGAATTGCAGATCCGCTACTGGATATTGCCAAGGAGCTCGAGGAAACAGCCTTAGCCGATCCTTACTTCGCCGAGCGCAAGCTTTACCCAAACGTTGATTTTTACACCGGCGTTATCTACAAAGCCATGGGATTCCCGCAGCGAATGTTCACGCCGCTATTTGCCCTAGGAAGACTCCCCGGGTGGATTTCTCACTGGCGCGAAATGATGCAGGATCCAAACAACCGAATCGGAAGACCCCAGCAGGTCTATTTGGGTGAAGCCGAAAGAAGTATCTAGTTCGCTCTAAGCCAATAGACGGCGGTATCGCCGAAGTTTTTGGTTTCTAAGAGCTCGTAGCCGGCAGTTTCAAGAGCTTCTGCGCGAGTGGATCGCTCAACCAAAACCAGTGCATTCTTCGACAGCTGACCGCGCAGACTCTCTAGGTTCTTTTCAACTTCTTGGTTCTGGATTTCATATGGCGGGTCAATGAACACAAGGTCAAAAACTTGCGAGTTGTTTTCTAGGAATTTTTGAACTGGCTGGATCTGAACCTTGGCTACCACCTCGTGATCTTCTTCCAATAGTGCGTCTTGAATCAGGCGGGAGTTTTGGATACAAACCGCTGCGGCCTGCTTATTGCTCTCGACCAACAGAGCTGATGTGGCACCGCGGCTTAGTGCTTCTAATCCCAAAGCTCCAGTGCCAGCGTAGAGATCCAAGACTGAAGCCTTCTGCAAAGCATCCTTTGATTCGAGAGAGCTAAAGATACTCTCGCGGATACGATCTGATGTTGGCCTCGTACTTTTTGCTGGCGAGGCCAGCTTTCTTGAGCCAACTAGGCCACCAATAATTCTCGTCATGTCTGGCAAAGCCTAACCGCTTTTGTCGGTTAGCTCGTGGAGGATTGAAGCATGCTGTTGCCAACCACTTCTTTGGACCGAGTCTTAGGGGATAAGACCGCCAAGAGCTTCTCAAAGAACTTAGGGCTTTTCACGGTTGCGGATTTGCTTCAGCACTATCCGAGGCGATACTCCAACCGAGGTGAACTGACCCCGATTGCAAATTTGCCAATCGGCGAATCGCTATCGATTGTTGCTGAGGTTGTGGATGCCAGAGAGCGCAGAACCAAAGGACGAGTGAGCCACATCCTCGAGGTTCGAATTACTGATGGCAGCGGATTCTTATCGCTCACATTCTTCAATCAAGCTTGGAGACAAAAGGATCTAAGGCCCGGGGTCCGAGGTCTATTCGCTGGAAAAATTGGCGAGTATCAAGGAAAGCTTCAGCTTGCGCACCCAGACTATGAACTCTTTACTGACGAGGTATCACAGTTTGACGCCAAGGCCTGGGCCGATCAGCCAATCCCGATATATCCGGCATCGGCAACTGTCACGACTTGGATGATTCAAAAAGCCATGGGGATTGTCTTGGATACGCTAGAGCCAATTGCGGACGAAGTGCCTCCCGCCCTTCAGAAAAAGCACAAACTGCTTTCTATAAATCAAGCCTTGGAACAAATTCACAGACCCGCGACCAAATCCGAAGCTAGCTCTGCCAAGAAGACCTTGGTTTATCGCGAGGCTTTTTTATTGCAGGCAAACTTGATTCAACGAAGAGTAAACAACGAGCAATCTCCCGCTACCTCTCGAGTCAGCGCAACCGGTGGCTACCTAGAAAGATTTGATGCGGAGCTTCCATTTACACTTACCTCCGGTCAGTCCGAAGTGGGCGAAGAAATTAGGAAGGACTTAGCAAAGACCTACCCCATGAACCGACTGCTGCAAGGCGAGGTTGGGTCTGGGAAAACTCTCGTGGCGCTTCGCGCCATGCTTTCGGTTGCCGATAGTGACGGTCAATCTGCCCTTCTTGCTCCAACTGAGGTTTTGGCCTCGCAACACTTTCGGTCAATTGAAAAAAGTCTCGGAGAGGATCTTGCCAAGGAGGTAGGCCTTACCCTTTTGACCGGACAGCTTCCAACCGACGCTCGCAAAAAAGCCATGCTGCAAGTGGTTTCCGGAAAAGCCAGAATTGTAATTGGAACCCATGCCCTATTTTCGGAGAAAGTGGAGTTCTATGATCTCGGTCTTGTAGTTATTGACGAGCAGCACCGCTTTGGGGTTGAGCAAAGAGACAGACTCCGACTAAAAGGCAAACTCTCTCCTCATGTTTTGACTATGACCGCAACTCCAATTCCTAGAACACTGGCGGTCACGGTTTTTGGTGACATGGCGGTTTCCTCGCTGACTGAACTTCCGGCAGGCCGCAAGCAAATCGATTCCCATGTAGTTCGGGCGGGGGATAAGGCCCTGGTTGCAAGGGTTTGGGAAAGGGTTGCGGAGGAGATTGCCAAGGGTCACCAAGGATTTGTGGTCTGTCCAAAAATCGACGAGAGCGAGAAGGAGCAATCTGGGGCATCGGTCGAAAAGACAATCTTGCAGCTTCGGAAAAACCCCGCTTTGTCGGGGCTTAGGATTCAGGAGCTTCACGGACGGATGGACGCTGACCAAAAAGCACAAATCATGCAAGCGTTTGTGAAAAAGGAAATAGATCTTCTGGTCTCCACAACAGTGATCGAAGTTGGTGTTGATGTTCCAAACGCCACCGCGATGGTTATCTTGGACGCCGATAACTTCGGAATGTCTCAGCTCCATCAACTTCGTGGCCGAGTGGGCCGAGGCTCCGCCAAGGGGCTTTGCTTACTTCTCACGGCAGCCGAGGATGACTCGATAGCGCTCCAGCGGATTGAAGCTGTTGCCGGGGAAAGCGATGGCTTCAAGCTCAGCGAGATTGACCTTGAGCTACGCCGCGAAGGAGATGTGCTTGGTGCCACCCAGTCCGGCGGCAGATCCAGTCTTTTACTGCTTCGGGTGATTCAGGATTCGGAATTGATTCAAAAGGTCCGGCTTGAGGTTGAGGAGCTATTTGAATCCGATCCCGAGCTAGGTAATTCCCCGATCCTTAGAGCTTTGCTGGAGCAGGTCAATTCAGCTGAAAATCTAGCCAAGGGCTAGCCCTTGCAATTGTTGCTAACCTTGGGTTATGGCAAAACTCGCCGTCTACCCGGGCTCATTTGACCCGATCACTCTTGGCCACGTCGATATCATCGCGCGGGCTGCTTCACTGTTTGACGAGCTTGAAGTGCTGGTAGTTCACAACCCCGACAAGGCCCCGCGCTTTACAAGTGCCGAGCGGGTGCAGCTAATCAAGGATTCACTTTCTGAAGCTTCAGTCAATACCTCCAACATTAAAGTGACTGAACTATCTTCTGGTTTGCTAGTTGATCATCTGAGGTCTGTTGGAGCAAAGGTATTGCTCAAGGGATTTAGAAGTAATGTCGATCTGGATTACGAGCTACCAATGGCGAAAGTCAATCGGGATTTGAGTGGAATTGAAACCGTTTTTATCGCTGCGGATCCGCAGTACGGGTTGGTGGCGAGCTCGCTGGTTAGGCAGGTAGCAGAACTTGGTGGACCGGTTGAAAACTATGTTTCCAAGGCTGTGGCAAAAGCTTTAGGTAGTTCGAAATGACAAGTTTTGTAGTTGCGGTAAATGATCTAACCAGAAGGCCTGGCCAGATGAACGAGCTTGAGCTCGATATTCCATTGGTTGACCCAATGGGTCAGGGTCTAGCCACGGTGCCAGCCGGTGAGGTAATTGAACTAAACCTTCGCCTGGAGTCGGTCCACGAGGGAATTCTGGTAACCGGTGAGGTTGACACCACCGCCACTGCCGAGTGCTCAAGGTGCCTGGAGCCCCTGAAACTGGCGGTCGAAGTGGATTTTCAGGAACTTTTCGCCTATTCTTTAGAGCAGGAAGATGATTTCCTGGTTCAGGAAGAGAAAATCGACCTTGAGCAGGCCATCACAGATGCGGTAGTTTTAAGCCTTCCGTTCAAACCCGTTTGCAGCGAAGACTGTTTAGGTCTTTGCCCTGAATGCGGTGTGAAAATGGCCGAAGACCCGAACCACGTTCACCAGGTGCAGATTGATTCTCGCTGGAGTGAATTAGAAAGCTTTAGGAAAGAGTAAGAAATGCCAGTACCTAAAAGACGCATGTCGCGTTCCAACACTCGTGCACGTCGCTCGCAGTGGAAGGCCGCTCCTATCACTCTGGTCAAGAGCATTGAAAACGGTAAGACCGTTTACTCTCTTCCTCACCGCGCCAAGCTAGTCGAAGACTCAAGCGGCAACGCCCTATTCATGGAGTACAAGGGCCGCAAGGTCGCTGACGCGTAAAGCATGAACCTAGATGCGCTGGGTAAATCCCTTGGCGTTGAAATTGAGCCTCAACTTTTAGAGCTTGCCCTGACTCACCGTTCTTTCTCCTATGAGAACGGTAGAGGTCCAAATAATGAACGCCTCGAGTTTCTGGGCGACGCCATACTTGGATTTTTAGTCACCGCACACATACATGATCACTTCGCCGACCTTGACGAGGGTGAACTCACCAAACTAAAAAATGCTGTTGTTAGCGCACCGGCTTTAGCCGAGGCGGCCACCGCACTAGATCTAGGTTCACACCTTTTGCTTGGCAAGGGTGAAATTCAAACCGGGGGTCGCGAAAAGCAGAACCTTCTAGCCGATTGCTTTGAGGCGGTTTTAGGAGCAGCTTTTGTGTCTAAGGGCATGCCCGCGGCAGCAAAGATTGTGGAGAAGTTGATTCTTCCGATGCTGGCTGATCCGGTGCAGTTGCTTGATTCGGCCGACCCCAAGACCACTTTGCTTGAGGTCCTGCAAGCCGCTGGCAAGGCACAGCCGGTTTATCAGATCACACATGAAGGGCCAGATCACGACCGCACTTTTCTTGCAACGCTATTGATTGACGGCGAGGTTGCAGCTAGCGCTGAGGGAAGGTCTAGAAAACTAGCCGAGACCAACGCCGCCATCAAGGCCTTGGCTTCTTACAAGTAGATGCCCGAGCTTCCCGAGGTTGAGACCGTACGGTCGGGTCTTGCAAAGTCAATTACTGATGCCACCGTAACTGGGATAAAGATCCACGAGGAAAGAAGCCTCAAGAAACATCTAAGCGGCGTTAGGGACTTCAGACAAAAACTCCTGGGTACCAAAGTGCTGGACGTTGTAAGGCGCGGCAAATTTCTCTGGCTTCCACTTGAGGGTGAAGCCACCGCGCTGGTTGGTCACCTTGGGATGAGTGGCCAAATGCTAATCCGGACCCCCGGGTATCCGCAAGACAAGCTAAATCGCGTGACGATTGAGTTTGAAACCAAAACGGGAAAACCGCTCGAGCTTAGGTTCGTAGATCAGCGGATCTTTGGATCTTTGGCAATCGATGACTTGGTGAAAACCCGGGACGGAGGATCAGGTGGATTCAGTTCGGGCAAAAATAGTTCAAAGCCATGGCAAAACTTGATTCCGGTTTCAGCTGAGCACATAGCCCGAGACCCACTCGATGATGCCTTTGACCTTGCTGCGGTAGTTTCCAAGATGAGAAACAAAAAAAGCGGTATCAAGCGGGTTATTTTGGACCAGAACCTACTTAGTGGAATTGGCAACATCTACGCCGATGAATCACTCTGGCTTGCAAAGCTGCACTTTGACCGCTCCGCAGATGGCATCTCTAAGTCCAAATTGACCGAACTTTTAGAGATCTCAAAGCAGGTACTTCAGGCGGCTGTTGTGCAGGGCGGGACCTCGTTTGACCAGCAGTACAAGAACGTAAACGGGGAAGCCGGCTACTTCTCCCAGCAGCTTTATGCCTACGGTCAGACCGATAAGCCCTGTGCCAGGTGCCACACCCCCATTAGGCGTCAAGCCTGGGCTAACCGAGGCTCGCACTTTTGCCCCAGATGCCAGCGCCCAAGCTAGCGGTCGAAGCTACCCCAAAAATGGGGTAATTTTAGATACTGCTTAGCCAGTAGGCCAGGCTTCATTTTTTAAGAGGGGTTGACTCAGCTTGCATCTCAAGAGCCTTACCCTCAAAGGCTTCAAGTCTTTTGCCCAGCCCACCACGTTTCAATTTGAACGCGGTGTGACGTGTGTAGTGGGACCAAATGGTTCTGGTAAATCCAACGTTGTTGACGCCCTTGCTTGGGTAATGGGGGAGCAAGGCGCAAAGACTTTGCGCGGTGGAAAGATGGAAGACGTCATCTTCGCCGGTACCGCAACTAAAGGCCCCCTTGGTCGCGCCGAGGTAATGCTCACAATAGACAACGCCGATGGCGCTTTACCTATTGAATACACCGAAGTCACCATTTCAAGAACCCTGTTTAGAAGTGGTGGCTCTGAGTATGCAATCAATGGAGACCCCTGTCGACTACTCGATGTTCAAGAACTGCTTAGCGATTCTGGCCTCGGCCGGGAAATGCACGTCATCGTGGGTCAGGGTCAGTTAGACAGCGTTCTTCGAGCCACACCCGAAGAAAGACGCGGCTTCATTGAAGAAGCTGCCGGAATCTTGAAGCACCGTCGCCGCAAGGAAAAAACCGAGCGCAAGATTGAGGCCATGCAGGCTAACCTCGCAAGACTCAGTGACCTAGCCGGTGAGGTTCGTCGCCAGCTAAAGCCACTTGGACAGCAGGCTGAAATCGCCAGAGAGGCTCAGAACATTGCCTCTCAGGCAAGAGATGCCAAGTCCAGAATTCTTGCAAACGACATAGTTCAAATTCAGACCTCTCTGGAAACAACTGCGACCAGTGAATCACAGCGTCGTAGCGAGAGAAACATCCTGCAAGAAATGCTTTCCGAAAACACTCAGCGCCTTGGCCAGTTGGAATCTCCTGAGCTAAACCAGAAACTAGACCGCGCTCGCCAGATCTCTTTTGACTTTGATTCACTTCAGGAAAGAATTCGCTCGATCTCCAACATCGCAAGTGCCAGAGCAGCACTTTTGGAATCCAGCGACCAGGAGCAGAGCAAGTTCGACATTTCCTCAATCACGGTGGATATCGAAAAAGCAGAACTCCAGATGGTTAAGTTCCAGGAAGAAGTTGCGCGCCTAAATCAAGATCTTCGAAAAGCCGAGGCTAGTAGGAATGTAGCCCGAGAGGCACTGGATGCATTCGAGCGTAAGACTCAAGAGCAAAACTCTCTAATCTCGAAATATGATCTTGACCTTGCTGAATTTGGCAACAACGTAAAAGTTGCAGAAAGCAAGCTAGAAGCTTTCCGCAACGAGAAGACTCGTCACGAGGAAATTTTGTCGGCCGCACGATCCCGTCACTTGGAGCAGTCAAGGCAGTACCAAGAACTCGAGTCAGTGCTTTCCCAGAATCAGCCAGCCGCAAGCAATCTAGAGTCAAACTACGAAGCAGCACAGCGAGCGGTTTCTGACGCTTCGGCCAAGATTGAATCGCTACGCGATCAGCTTCATGAGGCAGAGCGTGAAAAAGATGCTCTTGCCGGAAAGCGCTCGGCGCTGAATCTAACTCTGGAACAAAAAGATGGTGCTTCTTCTCTCACACAAGCTCAACTTCGGGGTATCCGAGGCTTAGTTGCAAACCATATGCGCATCGAGCCAGGTTTTGAGCAGGCCATCGCGGCAGCGCTTGGATCGCTTGCCGACGCACTAGTTGCCGAAGACATGGACTCAGGACTTTCTGCTCTTGAGCACCTGAAAAGAACCGACGGTGGTCGAGTTGAAATCATCATTGCCGATGTTGACATTCGCTCCGAAATCTCCTTGGGTAACCAAATCGCGGGAGCCAAACTCGCTTCCGAAGTAGTTAGTGCGCCGGATGGAATCTTGAAACTGCTATCCACCGTGGTGATTGTTGACGATCTTGATTCAGCTCGGAATTACTTCCGTTCCTCGGGCGAAGACCGACAGGTAATCACCAAGCAGGGCGATGTTTTGACCAGGGCTGTTTTGCGCGGAGGATCTTCCAGCAAGCCTTCCAAGCTGGAACTGGTTGCAGAACGTGATGCGGCAGAAGCCGCACTCTCTAGGCTTTCGTCAAGAATCGAAACTCTCTCCTCTGAATTAGCTCAGGCCAAATCCAACGAACTGGCTTCAAAAAACTCTGCTAAGCAGGCCCTTGCCGAGCTAAACGAGCAAGATGCCAAGCTAGCTTCGCAGGCCGAAAAGCTTGGCCGCATCCGAGTTCAGGTTGAGGCACTTCAGAGCGAGCTTGATCGACTCAGCTCAGTTGCGCAATCACACGATCAGGCTATTGCCCAAGCGGTTCAGGAATTGGAAGCGGCTATTTCTAGACTCCGTGAGTTTGAGAATCAAGGACGCCCAGAGCAGTCTCAGCTGGATCGTCAGATTCTCTCCGAAGCACTTGAAAAAGAGCGTTCCACCGAACTCGACATCAGAGTCGAGCTTGGAGCTGCTGAGGAGCGACTTCGGGTTGAGACCGAAAAGTCTGAGAACCTAAAAAACCAGCTCGATTCCTCTAGGGCAGCGGTGGACCAGGCCATCACAGCCGCGAAGTCAAGAACTGCTCAGCTTCGATCCGCGAAGCAGGTTCTAAAGCTGCTACCAGTTTTGATTGAGAACGTTTCGGAAAGCTCCAATCAGGCCAAGCGGGAATACAACCTCCTTGAGCAGGAGCGGTCCGATCAGTTCCAGGAACTGACAAAGGTAAGAGGCGACATAGCTTCAATTCAACAAAAGCTTTCGGAGCTGACTCAGTCAGTTCACGACATCGAACTACAAAATCACGAGAAGCGCCTGAACCTGGCAAACCTCGTGACCAGAGCTCAGGAGGAGTTGGGCTTGGATGAGCAAACCCTGCTCGCTGAGTATGGACCGGATCAACTAATCCCGAGCGGTGACGAAGAGAAAGAGCCTGAGATATTCAATAGAGATTCTCAGATGCAGCGCCTAAAGGATGCCGAGAAGCTTCTTGAGAAACTTGGCCGTGTGAACCCGCTCGCACTCGAGGAGTTTGCAGCGCTTGAGCAAAGGCACAAGTTCCTAACCGACCAGCTTCAGGACCTAACCGAGACTCGCAAAGACCTAATCAAAATCATTGCTGACCTTGACGAAAAAATGCAGGTCATCTTCAACGATGCCTTCCAGGACACCAAGAAGGCCTTTGAGAAAGTTTTCCCAGTTCTGTTTCCTGGCGGAACAGGCTCAATTTTCCTCACCGACCCGGATAATCTTTTGACCACCGGCCTCGAGGTAAATGTGAAGCCCGCAGGAAAGAAGATTGAACGACTTTCTCTTCTTTCTGGTGGTGAAAGATCTCTTGCCGCTGTGGCCTTGATGGTTTCGATTTTCAAGGCTCGCCCTTCGCCTTTCTATGTCATGGATGAGGTTGAGGCCGCTTTGGACGATGCCAACCTCGGTCGACTGCTATCGATTTTCGAGGATCTAAGAAGCAGCTCTCAGCTGATTATCATCACCCACCAAAAGCGCACCATGGAAATTGCCGATGCGCTCTACGGAGTCTCCATGAAATCAGACGGTATTTCAGCAGTGGTTGGCCAGCGGCTGCGTGAGAAGGCCGACGCCTAATGTCGTCGATTTTCTTCTGGCGCAAAAAACGCGAAGAGGAAAAACAAGCCTCCGGTTCTAAGGTTTCCGACCAAACAACAGCTAACGCCGAGCTAACCGCGGCTACCTTGCCTATTCGAAGCTCCAAAAAGGGAATCCGGTCACTTTTTGCAATTTCAAAGTTTGACCCCGATGACTTGCAAACCCTCGAAGAGATTTTGCTGCAGGCGGATTTTGGACTGAGCGCATCGGAAAAAATAGTAGCTGCAGTAAAAACCGAAGCCAAGTTACAGGGCGCCTCAACCGAATCGGATCTAAGAAAAATACTGGCGCAGGTTATTGAGTCACAACTGAGTTCAGATAAGCGGGAACTCAATCTTTCAAGCGGTAAGTTACCGTACGTGTTTTTAGTTGTTGGAGTAAACGGTGCGGGTAAGACTACAACAATTGGAAAACTTGCCAACTGGCTGGGCGAAGGTTCTTGGTCAGTAGTTTTGGGTGCTGCAGATACCTTCAGGGCTGCAGCCGTGAACCAACTAGCAACCTGGGCGGAGCGTGCAGGAGCCAAACTCGTGGGACCCAAATCAGATGGTCAAGACCCGGCTTCGGTTGCGTTCGAAGCTGTTGAAACTGCCATCTCTGAAGATTCTGACATCGTGATAATCGATACCGCAGGCCGATTGCAAAACAAATCCGACCTAATGGACGAGCTTTCTAAGATTCGTCGCGTGATTGAAAAGCGAGCAGAGATTTCAGAGGTTTTGCTTGTGATTGATGCAACCACCGGACAAAACGGACTTTCGCAGGCCAAGGCGTTTGCCGAGGTTGCTCAAGTGACCGGAATAGTCCTTACCAAATTAGATGGAACCGCCAAGGGCGGTATCGCCTTCGCAATTCAGAGCGAGCTTGGAATACCAATAAAACTTGTCGGGGTGGGCGAGGGCATCAATGACTTTGCCTTTTTTGACGCCAAGGAATTTGCCAGCGGGCTAGTGGCCTAGCCTAGTTTCAAGGAGAAAAAAGTGTTTGGGAATTTATCTGATCGTCTCGCGGAGACCTTCAAGAGCCTTCGTGGTAAGGGAAGGCTTTCTCCTGCCGATATCGACGCAACCCTTCGTGAGATACGGAAGGCACTTCTAGAAGCCGACGTCGCCCTCGAGGTAGTGAAGTCCTTCATTCAAGCAATTCGTGATCGCGCCCTGGGCGATGAGGTTTCCGGAGCCTTAAACCCGGCCCAGCAGGTTGTCCAAATCGTCAACCAGGAACTTATACAGATCCTCGGAGCAGAACCTAGAAAACTTCGCTACGGCAAAACCGCCCCAACGGTGATTATGCTTGCCGGTTTACAAGGTTCTGGTAAAACAACCCTCGCTGGAAAGTTAGCCAAATGGTTGGTTAGCGAAGGCGAAAGTGTTTTGTTGGTGGCTGCCGATTTGCAGCGGCCAAATGCCGTTGAGCAGCTGAGGGTTTTGGGAGAGAAGATCTCTGTTGAGGTTTTTGCGCCCGAGGCAGGTTCTGGAACTGGCGACCCAGTCAAGGTCGCTAAGGATTCGATTGCTCACGCTAAATCTAGAGGCTTGAGTATGGTCATCGTCGACACCGCAGGGCGTCTAGGTGTTGATCAGGAGATGATGGCCCAGGCTGCCAAGATTCGCGATGCCATAAAGCCGGACGAAACATTATTTGTGATTGATTCGATGCTCGGTCAAGATGCGGTGAATGTTGCCAAGGCTTTTGAAGACGGTGTTGGCATAACTGCGGTTGTCCTTTCCAAGCTGGACGGCGACTCAAAAGGTGGTGCGGCGCTATCGGTGGCCTCGGTCACGGGTAAGCCAATCATCTTCTCCTCAACCGGAGAAAGCCTTGACGCCTTCGAGCCTTTCTATCCAGATCGCATGGCCTCTCGAATTCTCGACATGGGAGATGTGCTCACCTTAATTGAGCAGGCCCAAAAAGCCTTCGATGAAGACTCTGCTCAAGAGATGGCGCTCAAGCTTGCCAAGGAAACCTTCACTCTCGAGGACTTTTTGGATCAGATGCAGCAGCTTCGAAAGATGGGCTCTCTAAAGTCGATGCTGGCCATGATGCCGGGCGCTGGTCAAATGCGTCAGCAGCTGGACAATATCGACGAAAAGGAAATTGACCGGACCGAAGCGATCATCAGATCAATGACTCCGGTGGAGCGGCAAAACCCCAAAGTTTTGAATGGCTCCAGAAGAACCAGAATTGCTAGAGGCTCGGGCATGAGCGTGACCGATGTGAACTCACTTGTGAATAGGTTCGAACAGGCCGCCAAGATGATGAAGACCGTGGCCAAGGGTGGAACCCCGCAAATCCCAGGGATGCCAGCTGGGGTCGGGGGAGTTGTCCCAAGGAAAAAAGCCAAGGACAAGAAAAAAGCTGGTTCGAAATCCGGCAATCCCGCCAAGCGCGCAGCCGAGCTAAATGCCAAAGAATTGGGCATAAAGCCAGCCTCCGGTGGAGCTGGATCGGCCTTTGGAATCGGCAACTAGCTATCTTTGGCCATTTCTGGCAGAATAAGGAAGTTGTCTAGGTACCTGACCCTCTAACCAGGGACCAACAAAGACAAAACCATAGAGCTTGACTACCGAGTGTGCCCCCACGCTCACGGTTGATTGTTCGCCCCAATACAAATAACAGGAGCATTGTGGCTGTAAAAATCCGCCTAAAGCGTCTCGGAAAACTCCGTACGCCGCACTACCGCATCGTTGTCGCCGACTCTAGAACTCACCGCGACGGTCGCGTCATCGAAGAAATTGGTCGCTACATTCCGACCGAGAACCCATCTTTCATTGAGGTCGACTCAGAGCGCGCTCAATACTGGCTCGGCGTTGGCGCTCAGCCAACCGAACAGGTTGCCGTTCTACTAAAGCTCACCGGAGACTTCCAGAAGTCAAAGGGTGACAAGGACGCCAAGAACACAGTTCAAGTCAAAGCTGCAAAGCCAGTGTTTGAAAAAGACACCAAGAAAAAAGCCGTGCTACTTCCTAAGGAAGAACTTGCTGCTAAAAAAGCCAAGACCGAAGTTAAGGCAGAAGCTCCAGTAGCTGATGCAGTTGCAGAGGCCACCGAAGCTCCAGCAGAAGCGACTGCAGAAGTTGTAGAGGCGACCGAAGCTCCAGCAGAAGCGACTGCAGAAGCTCCAGCCGAGGAAGCAGCTCCAGCTGCCGAAGCACCGGCTGAGCAAGCTCCTGCAGCCGAAGCCGCTGAAGAGCCAAAGCCAGAGGCATAAAGTAAAAAGATGTTAGCCGCTGCGCTCGAGCACCTAGTGAAGGGCATCGTCGATAATCCCGACGAAGCTTCCGTCACCGAACGTTCCACCCCAAGAGGAGATCTTCTTGAGATTCACGTTCACCCAGATGATCTGGGTCGGGTAATCGGGCGAAGCGGCAGAACAGCTAAAGCACTTCGCACCCTGGTCAACGCTCTTGCCGATGGCAAGAAGATTCGCGTTGATGTGGTGGACAGCGATTTCTAGCAAAACCAAGCTGCGGGTTGGCCGATTGGTCAAAGCCCACGGCTTAAAAGGTGCCATCAAGCTAGAACTTTACACAGACAGTCCGGATCAGAGATTTCAGCCTGGTCAAATACTTGAACTGCAAGTTCCAGAAACCTCAGAGTGGTTTGGCAAAACCATAACCGTTTTGGAGCTTAGGTTTTATAACCAATCACCGGTGCTATTTCTTGAGGGCATCGACGATCGGTCAAAAGCCGAAACCTTGATCAAGGCAATCCTTCTGATTGAAACTGAAACCGATATTCTTCCCGAGGAACCAGAGGCGTGGTACGACCACCAGCTAGTTGGCCTAAAGGCCCTAGTTGGTGCAGAGTCAGTTGGAACCGTAATCCGTGTCGATCATATGCCGGTTCAAGATCTACTGGCTATCGAAACCGCTAACGGGGAAGTGCTGGTTCCATTTGTGAAGCAAATTGTCCCGGAGGTAGACATCAAATCTGGTCAATTAGTTCTGACTCCGCCGGAGGGACTTTTTGAGGTAAATCAGGAGGCAGGTACCAAAGATGAGAATTGATGCAATAAGCATCTTTCCTGATTTTTTCCAGGTGCTAGATATTTCTCTGCTTGGTAAAGCCAAGGCTCAAGATATACTGACAGTAAAGATTCACGATCTTCGAGTCTTCACAGACGATAAGCACAGAACTGTTGACGACACCCCCTTTGGCGGCGGCGCCGGGATGCTCATGAAAGCAGAACCCTGGGGCCAGGCCTTGGATAAGGTAGTCACCCCAGACACAATTGTGATTTTTCCCTCTCCAGCTGGAGAGCTATTCAATCAGGCAACAGCCAAGGAACTGACTTTAGCCAAGCATCTAGTTTTTGCCTGCGGCAGGTATGAAGGTATCGATCAGCGCGTCGTTGATTACGCGGGTTCAATTGCCAAGGTTCGATTGATAAGTCTTGGCGACTACGTTTTGAATGGCGGCGAGGTTGCGGCGGTTGCCATGATTGAGGCAATTGCCAGACTGATTCCAGGGGTGATTGGAAACGCAGACTCTTTGACAGAAGAGTCTCACTCCGAAGGACTTTTGGAGTACCCGAGCTACACCAAACCTGCCAATTGGCGAGGTATGGAGGTCCCCGAGGTGCTGCTTAGTGGAAATCACGCCGAGATAGCAAAGTGGCGAAAAGCCAAGGCTTTAGAGCGCACTGAGCAGGTTAGGCCCGAGCTACTTGACTAGGGCGGTTGCCTAAGGGTCCAAAACTGTGGCAATATAGGAGCTTCGCCGCCAGTAATGGACTCTGCCGCAGGGGAGACAAGGCGAAGTAAAGCACAACACCATTTCATTTATGTTTTTGACCTGCGTGCTAAGAACAGGAAGCGACACAAAATGCACATTCTAGATTCAGTAGACAAGGCTTCACTAAAGACCGACATCCCAGAGTTTCGCTCCGGTGACACAGTCAAGGTCCACGTAAACATCATTGAGGGTAGCCGCTCCCGTATCCAGGTCTTCCAGGGTATTGTCATCCGCCGTTCGGGCGAGGGCGTTCGCGAGAGCTTCACTGTTAGAAAAGTAAGCTTCCAGGTTGGTGTTGAAAGAACTTTTCCAATTCACTCCCCAGTCATTGACAAGATCGAGCTAGTGTCCCGCGGCCAGGTCCGCCGTGCGAAGCTTTACTTCCTGCGCGATCTTCGTGGCAAGAAGGCAAAGATTCGCGAAAAGCGCGACAACGTTTAGATTTTGTAGCGGAGCGCATTAGAGCGTGAGAGACAAACCCCTTGCTAACGAGCCGATTCGGCCAAGAAAAAAAGGCAGCGAAAGAAGACGGAAGTTTCGTCGCATTCGCAGGAATTTCTTTGTAGCTTTTCTGATCGATCTAGTAGTGGTTCTAGCTGCAGCTCTGGTTTTATCTCTGCTTATAAAAACTTTCCTGATTCGCTCATTCTTTATCCCTTCGGGCTCAATGCTCGAAACTCTTCAAATCGACGACCGCATTATTGTCAATCAATTAACCCCGGCTCTATACCCAATCGAGCGCGGGGATGTTGTGGTTTTCAAAGATCCAGGCGGTTGGCTAGGTCCTGCATTTGACGAGCCAACTGACCCGCTTGTTGTCACCGTCGACTGGTTCCTATCGGCTTTTGGCATCACAGCACCAGATAGCAAGTTGCACCTAGTCAAGAGAGTGATTGGTATCGAGGGTGATCGGGTCATCTGCTGTGACGAAGAAGGACTAATAACCGTCAACGGTGTTCCAATCACAGAGGATGTCTACATAGCTCCAGGCCAAGCACCATCGAGCATCGAGTTTGATGTAAAGGTTCCAAAAAATTCACTCTGGGTGCTGGGCGATAACCGCGGCAACAGCGAAGACTCTCGCTTCCACGGAGATTTACCGAGCAAGGGCTTCGTATCGAACGACTGGGTCGTTGGGCGAGCCTTTGTCATTAGCTGGCCCTTTGAAAACTGGAAGCTGCTAGATAACTACCCCGATGTCTTTAAAAACATTCCCGACCCTTCAAACTGAGTCGAAACTATTCGAGCGAGGTAATCGCTTCGTAATCGGAATCGATGAGGTCGGCAGGGGTGCAATCGCAGGTCCGGTGGCAGTTGGCGTATCGCTAATTGATAGGCAAAACCCAAACCTTAACTCCTGGCCTGAAAAGCTTCAGGACTCGAAGCTTATGACCCCAAAATCTCGCGCCGAGATCAAAGAACCACTTGAGGCTTGGGTACACAGCTATGCAGTTGGGTACTCTTCTAATCAAGAAATTGACGAGAGTGGAATTAGTGAAGCACTAAAGATGGCGGCTGCTAGGGCGCTCACCGAACTACTCTCGAAAGATACGCTCCGGGCCGATATCGCAACCCAGGGTGGCGTCATCTTGCTCGATGGTTCACAAAACTGGCTCGGTAAACAGGCCGCCGGATTGGAAGTTGACCTTCAAGTCAAAGCCGATACTACTTGCGTCTCGGTTGCTTGTGCGGCTGTGCTTGCCAAGGTAAATCGTGACGCATTGATGGAACTTCAGGATCTGGATCACCCAGAATATGGCTTTGCTGGACATAAAGGCTACGCTTCCGCCAAGCACATCGAGGCCCTCAGAGCCCATGGCCCCAGCTCTCTCCACAGGGTAACTTGGCTGACTAGGATTCTGGCCTAGAGCGCCAATAGACTAGAAAAACAATGGAAGAAAACGAGTACGAAGACTACGACAGGCAAGCCGAGGTCGCGCTATACCGCGAGTATCGGGACGTGGTTGGCACGTTCAAGTACGTAGTGGAAACTGAGCGCAGGTTCTACCTCGCGAACGAAGTCGAGCTCAAGAGAATCGATACTTCAGTGGATTTTTACTTCGAGCTCAACATGTCAGATGTTTGGGTGTGGGATATTTACCGCACCGACCGCTTCGTTCAGTCGGTTCGAGTTCTAACTTTCAAGGACGTAAACGTCGAGGAGCTTTCCGGAAAAGCCTACGAGCTTCCGAAGGAACTAGCGGTAGGAGAGTAGTTTCTCCACAGCTTCATTATTTCCAGTCAAACCAAATCAATTTCTTGAAAGAGTTTGGGCATGCCCAAACCACAAATTCTCAGCGATCAAGAATTATTTCAACTAACCGCTTCCTTTCAAGGTTCCAACTATTCAAAAGACCATGCCTTAGAGCTTGTGAGCTCAGCTGTTTTGGCGATGCTTACAGAACCCGGCGATCGGATGGCTGGCGCTCTAGCTAGAGCATTGGGCAAGCTCGGCCTGCTTGGACTTTTGATTGACGGACTAGAAACCAAGCAAGTCATCAAAGCCCTAGGGGAGCTGCAGTCAATAGATGGCTTTCGCCAAAGCTTTGGAGATCTGGAATCAACCATCTCGGATTCCAGACAGCGCTGGCTACCAAGGCTTTCCAAATCTCGATTGACGCACCTTTTTACCCAAAGCCAGGCTCTTGGGCTTCAGCTCATCACTTCAGAGCACCCGCTCTGGCCAGAGGGTTTGGATGATCTTCAAGACGCGGCCCCCGCGATGTTATTCATTGAGGGTAAGAGCCGAAAGCTATCCGATCTAGCGCAGGGTGTATCAATTGTTGGATCAAGGGCCTGCACCTCATACGGCAAGCAGGTCACTAACTTGCTGGTGCAACAGCTAGCCGCAGCATCGAGGCCCACGGTATCCGGCGGTGCGGTTGGAATTGACGCCTACGCTCATCAGGCAAGCGTGGAACAAAGGCTTGAAACCATTGCAGTGATGGCTGGCGGTCTCGATAGAAAGTATCCAAGGGCCAATTTTCCGTTGTTCGAGAAAATCAAATCCCAGGGTGCACTAATTAGTGAATTACCACCGGGGGTAGCCCCAACCAGGTGGAGGTTTTTGCAGCGCAACAGATTGATTGCAGCCTTGACCAGAACCACCGTGATTGTAGAGGCGGGGGTCCGGTCAGGCTCGATAAGAACTGCGAACAATGCCATGGAGCTTGACCGCGAGTTATACGCGGTGCCCGGCTCTGTTTTAGCTGGGACATCTGCTGGAACCAATGCGTTAATAGCCGACGGAAAGGCGCAGGTTCTTCACGACCTGCAACTTTTTGCCACTGGCAACCAAGAGCAATTCTTTCAAGCTGCAGAAAGCGCACTTGCCAAAAGAGCTCGCGATGCCATCCGTGAGATCGGATATCCGACCAGGCCCGAAATCGCTAAAGTCGCGGGGCTCACCGGTGCCGAGGTTTCATTAGCCCTGCACGAGCTAACAACTCAAAACCTGGTGATCCAAGACCGCAATAACAATGGCGAGGTCCATTACGCTTTGAAATATGCCCACTGAGTTTGCATATCTGCTAGAAGAGTTTGCCGCCGAGCTATTGGTGGGTAAGGGCTTTTCCCCCAACACAGTCAAGGCCTACGTGTCTGATGTTTCCGACCTTCAGTCATTTATGGAAAGTAAAAATCAAAACGAGATCGAAGATCTTGACCTTGAGCTACTTCGCGATTGGCTCTGGAGAGTAAGCGAAAAAGGCCTCACCAAAACAACCCTCGCTAGAAAATCAGCTGCGGCCAGGGCCTTCACGGCATGGCTGCACAAGCAAAACAAAATTCAATCCGACCCGGGTCTGAAACTTCGCTCGCCGAAGGCTTCCAGGACTCTTCCCAAGGTGGTATCCCGCGAGGCGATGTCCGGGATCTTTGACAAGCTCGAACCACTGGCCACTAGCGAGAACCCTTCCGGGATTCAGGATCTTCTTATGGTCGAGCTTTTATATGGCAGCGGAATCCGGGTCAGTGAACTAGTTGGTCTAAACCTGGAGGACATTGACTACGGGCGAAAAATTCTTAGGGTCACCGGAAAAGGAAATAAGCAACGCATGGTTCCATACAGTGACCCGGCAGGAGAGGCTCTTGCTAGCTGGATTCGTGTTGGACGCACTCAATTCGAGAATGAGGTAAGTAAAAACGCACTCTTGATTACCTCCCGCGGAAAAAGAGTTGGGGTCCGACAGGTCTATGCCTTGGTTGCAAATCTTCTAGGAGAAACCGCGGTTGGCCAAGCCGGTCCTCACGCCCTTCGTCACTCGGCGGCCACTCATTTACTAGATGGGGGAGCTGACCTTCGAGCTGTTCAAGAACTGCTCGGGCATTCGTCTTTGGCTACCACACAGATTTACACTCACGTTTCGGTTGACCGACTAAAACAGGGTTACCTAAAGGCTCACCCGAGGGCCTAAAGCTCCTCCGGATCTATCCAAGGCAGTAGCCTCGATTGAGTTAGCTCACCGGTGAACCAAAGTGGCGATAGGTATTGTCCGTTTTTGCGAATCGAGAAGTGCAGGCAAAACATGTCCTCGCAGTGCGGCTGATAACTATCATCTGCTTCGCAGATCTCACCAATCAGATCTCCTGTTGAAACCTGCTCCCCTACATTGAGCCTCGAGCACACCGGCTCGAACGCACTAAGCAGCTCACCTTCGTGAGAGATCGAAATAAGCTGCCTATCAACAACTTTTCCTACGAAGTGAACTTGTCCATCGGCTGGAGCGAAGACCCCTTGACCGAGCTGAACCTGGTAATCAACTCCTCGGTGGCCGGCCGAATACTCAGTCTCGGACTGGCGGTAGCTATTTATAAGCGCCGAGCCCACCACTGGTGATTCGAGCAGCTTCTGGCTACCAAGGCTCGGGGTGGGAAGCTGCCAGGTCAGCGCGAGCACCAAAAAGCTGGCTAACTGGAGGGTGGCTAAGCGCTCGGGCTGTATCACAGCTCTAATCTGCAGGTTTTTGGAGCCAGTTCGCAGGTCTTTTGGTCAGGTTGTGGACAAATCCTGGGGCTTTTTTAGCCTCTGCTTCGCTGGTATGCTTGGCT
Organism: Rhodoluna limnophila; assembly: GCA_945883505.1. Taxonomy (GTDB): domain Bacteria; phylum Actinomycetota; class Actinomycetes; order Actinomycetales; family Microbacteriaceae; genus Rhodoluna; species Rhodoluna limnophila_B. The sequence continues at coordinate 133,740 of CAMCXL010000002.1, read as the reverse complement.
CTAGCGGCATTCTCGCTAAAAATCATTGATTTTGAAAATGTCGACTTCGCGTGCCGACCAAGATAGTTCCCACTCAGTGGCCCTAACGGGTTTGTGGGGAAGATCCGGCACCAGGGGTTTTTGACAACCGTCATAAACCATTAACTGAGTGGGCGCATTTGTTGCGCCGAAAGGAAGTTCGACTTACATGTCAGTCGTAACCACCCGCCAGCTGCTAGACAGCGGCGTACACTTCGGACACCAGACCAGACGCTGGAACCCGAAGATGAAACGATACATCCTCACCGACCGCTCCGGCATCTACATCATCGATCTACAGCAATCGCTTGCGATGATCGACAATGCCTACCAGTTCGTAAAGGACACCGTCGCAGCTGGCGGATCAGTTCTGTTCGTTGGTACCAAGAAGCAGGCGCAGGAAGCAATTGCCTCCGAAGCTCTTCGCGTCGGTCAGTCATACATCAACCAGAGATGGCTTGGTGGACTGCTAACTAACTTCCAGACTGTAAGCAAGCGTCTTGCTCGTCTCAAGGAACTTGAGACCATGGACTTCGCTGACGCTTCAAAGTCAGGACTCACCAAGAAGGAACTTCTTATCCTTCGTCGCGAGAAAGACAAGCTAGAAAAGTCACTCGGTGGAATTAGAAACGTGACCAAGACTCCTTCGGCTATCTGGGTCGTTGACACCAACAAGGAACACCTTGCAATCACCGAAGCTAGAAAGCTTGGCATTCCGGTTATTGGAATTTTGGACACCAACTGTGATCCTGATGATGTTCAGTTCGGTATTCCAGGAAACGACGACGCTATTCGCTCAATTCAGCTACTAACTCGAATCATCGCAGACGCTGTTGCTGAGGGCCTAATCGCTCGTCACTCGAAGCCAGAAGCAGAAGCTGAGCCACTTGCTGAGTGGGAGCGCGAGCTACTAGAGCAGGGCAAGGAAGCAACCGATGCGCCCGTAGCTACTGAAGAGAAGAAGGCGTAATTTATGGCGAACTACACCGCAGCAGATGTAAAGGCCCTCCGCGAGAAATCCGGTGCCGGAATGATGGACTGCAAGGTAGCCCTTGACGAAGCCGAAGGAAATATCGAGAAGGCCTTTGAGGTTTTGCGCCTCAAGGGACTCAAGGGAATTTCCAAGCGCGAGGGACGAACAACCAGCAATGGTCTAATCGTTGCTCGGGTTTCTGGCGGGACCGGCTACCTAATCGAGCTTGCCTGCGAGACTGACTTTGTTGCCAAGGCCGAGCGCTTTGTTGCTCTTGGCGAAGAAATCGGCGACGCAATCGCCGCCGCCGGAGCCAAGGACCTAGCCGCCAGCTTGTCAGCTCCGTTGAAGGGCAAGACCGTCGCCGACGCAATCAACGACGAAGCTGCAGTGCTGGGTGAAAAAGTTGAGCTACGCCGAGTTGCATCGGTATCTGATGCAGCGGTGGATGCATACCTTCACCGCACCTCTAAAGATCTTCCACCTCAGGTTGGAGTTCTAGTGGCCTTCGATGGAAACGCTGAAACAGCTCACGACGTTGCAGTTCACATCGCAGCTTTTAGCCCATCGGTTCTAACCCGTGAGGAAATCTCAGCCGAGACAGTTGAGACCGAGCGTCGCATCGCCCAGGAGACCGCAAAGAACGAAGGCAAGCCAGAAGCGGCTCTACCAAAAATTGTTGAGGGTCGCGTCAACGGCTACTTCAAGGAGAACGTTTTATTGGAGCAGGACTTTGCCAAGGACAACAAGCTCTCCGTTCAGAAGGTGCTGGACCAGTCCAGCACCAAGGTTTCGGCCTTCCTTCGCTTCCGCGTCGGAGCCTAAGAACTTAATGGACAAAAGACTCGGCCCCTTGAGGGGCCGGGTCTTTTTCTATGCCCGCCTAGACTAGGAAAAGAACCCTTTGGAGGAAGTACCGTGCCGCTAAAACGACGCAGAGTTTTGTTGAAACTATCCGGAGAAGCCTTTGGTGGCGGAACCATCGGGGTTAATCCCGATGTGGTTGCCGAGCTAGCAAAGGAAATTGCCGAGGGCGCCAAGTCAGCCGAGGTTGCAATTGTCGTTGGAGGAGGAAACTTCTTCCGCGGGGCAGAACTATCCCAGCGCGGCATGGAAAGATCGCGCGCTGACTACATGGGAATGCTAGGCACCGTCATGAACGCATTAGCTTTGCAGGACTTCTTAGAGCAGGCCGGAGTTAGCGTTCGAGTTCAGTCTGCGATCACGATGTCTCAGGTCACCGAGCCGTACATCCCGCTTCGAGCTATCAGGCACCTAGAAAAAGGAAGAGTAGTCATCTTTGGAGCCGGCGCCGGACTTCCATACTTCTCAACTGACACCGTGGCAGCCCAACGAGCACTCGAAATCAAAGCCGATGAGGTCTTAGTTGCCAAAAATGGTGTTGATGGTGTCTATTCTTCTGACCCTAAAAAGAATTCAGATGCCAAAAAACTTGAAAAGCTCACCTACCAGGAAGCCCTGGTTCAGGGCCTGAAGGTCGTTGATGCAACCGCCTTCTCGCTCTGCATGGACAACAAGATGCCGATGCGGGTCTTTGGTATGCAGGGTAAGGGTAATGTCACGGACGCCATCAAGGGCAAGAAGATCGGCACCACGGTCACTGCCTAGGTTTTGAATAACATAAGGAAAGCGAGCATCAAATGATTGACGATATCCTCAAAGTCTCAGCCGAGAAGATGGATAAAGCGGTCGAATCCGCTAAGGACGACTTCGCAACTGTCAGAACTGGCCGCGCCAACCCACAGATGTTTCAGAAGATAATGGTTGACTACTACGGCACCATGACCCCACTTGCCCAGCTGGCATCGCTTCAGAACCCCGAGGCTCGAACCATCGTCATCACCCCTTATGACAAAGGTGCTCTGGCAGCAATTGAAAAAGCGATTCGCGACGTTCCAAACTTAGGTGCTAATCCAACAAATGACGGAACCCTAGTTCGAGTTAGCCTTCCGGAGCTTACCGAAGACCGCAGAAAAGAATACGTGAAGTTGGTAAAGACCAAGGCCGAAGATCACAGAGTCTCAGTTAGAAACATTCGCCGCAAGGGCAACGACGAGCTAGATGCGTTGAAAAAAGATGGCAAGGTCGGCGATGACGAACTAGCCAGAGCTGAAAAAGAGCTAGACAATTTGACCAAGAACCACGTGGATGCTATCGATGAGGCTCTGAAGCGCAAAGAAGCCGAACTACTAGAGGTGTAAAGCTAAAGTGTCCGAGGTAAGCGCGCCGGCCGGAAGGTCGCTATCTAAGTCGGTGGCGGTGGGGCTTTTTTTGGCCGGAATATTTCTAGCTTCTCTTTTGGTTTACAAAGAACTTTTCATTTTGCTCGCCATTGCGGCAACAGCCATCGGAGCCTGGGAGTTATCCACCGCACTACGAACCAAGGGTTGGTATGTGCCGAGGGTTCCGGCCGTAGTCGGATCGGTAATCATCATGCCGGCCACTTACTTTGGTGGACCTATTGTCCAGTGGCTCGTGAGCCTGGGAATTGTGGCAGCTCTAATCTTGTGGCGAACGGTTCATCTGCTCTGGGAGAGAAGGAAAGCAAACTTCCAAACATTTCTTTTTACCATCAGGGATTTTGGTGCGGCTGCATTCTTGGTTATCTATCTTCCGCTCTCACTTAGCTTCTCGATGCTTATGCTCAGGCGGCCAGAAGATGGCCAGTGGTGGGTTTTGGCCTTTGTTGCAACTGTCGGTCTAATCGATTCAGCAGGTTATCTATTTGGCAGAGTATTCGGCAGGCACAAACTAGCTCCTGGAGTGAGTCCTAAAAAGACCTGGGAGGGATTGGTTGCATCGATTATTTTCGGCACCATCTCCGCCGTTTTGTTTACTGTTTTCTTGCTAGGTGGATCTTGGTGGGTGGGGCTAATCCTGGCGGCTGGAATTATTCTGGCATCGGTTTTTGGCGACTTGGCTGAATCTCTAATCAAGAGAGATCTAGGCATAAAGGATATGTCAAAGTTGCTGCCGGGCCACGGCGGCATGATGGACCGGCTCGACTCTTTGCTGCCTTCTGCGCTCATGACCTACCTGGTGATGGTGGTCTTCTTTGCCTGAGAGCCAAGGTTTCGCCAAGGTTCAGGGGATGGGATATAACCCCGAACAAGTCGATGCTCTTCTGGATCTAGCCAAAAGGCAATATGAAAGCCCCGAAGAGGTGCTACTTCGAGCCTCCGATCTTCGGGGACTGAGACTTGATTTAGTAAGGGGAGGATACGCAGTTGCTCAGGTGGATGCAGCGCTTGATAACCTCGAGGATCACTTTATTCAGGCCGAGGTTAAGGCCTTTAGGCAGCGCTACGGTGACCAGGAGCTCACTAAGCGCTTCGATGAATTGCAACAGGCTCTTATTCCAAGACTGCGTCGCGCAAGCGGCAAACGCTTCGCGAAGGTATCGATTTTGGCTCGCGGCTACGACAAGAAGAAAGTGGACGAGTTTTGCGATCAACTGATGGCCCACTTCCAAGGTGGCCCAAGGATTAAGGTCTACAAAGTCAGGCGTGCCCAATTTAGTGCCACTCGATCCGGATACTCGATGCCACAAGTTGATAGCTTTTTGGACCGAGTAATAGAAGCGCTGCAACTTGAAATCACTGAATAAATCAGGCTGGATTGCAGTCTTTGTTGTCTCTGCCCTGATCTATGGAAGCATCTTTGGTTCCGACGATGACAGATCTCCAGTTTCAACCCCAACGCCGACCATCACCCAAACTCCTACTGAGACTTTAGAACCCAGCCCAGAGCCGGTGCCGCCGAAGAAAAGAGGCGAGGCCCTAAAAGCTTTAGCGAAAATTCCAATCAAGGGCAGAGCACCAAAGACTGGATACGCCAGAGAGTTGTTTGCCGATGATTGGAACTACAGCAACGGTTGTGACACCAGGAATCGGATTCTTTGGCGAGACCTGGTTCAAATTACCTATCGCTCTGGGTCAAGTTGCATTATTGAAACCGGTGTGCTGGAAGATCCGTTTACCGGTCAAGTGATTGCTTTTCAGCGAGGGGTCAGAACATCACTAGAGGTTCAAATTGATCACGTGGTTTCACTAAGCGATGCCTGGCAAAAAGGCGCTCAGCAACTAGAGGGTTATCAGCGCTTCTTGTTTTATAACGACCCGCTGAATCTGCTCGCTGTTTGGGGACCAGCCAACAGCCAGAAAAGCGACTCGGACGCAGCCAGCTGGCTGCCACCAAATAAGGGCTTTCGGTGCGCATTTGTAGCTCGGCAAATAGCCGTTAAGGCCAAATACGGGCTTTGGGTGACCCAAGCAGAGCACGACGCCATGAGTCGGGTCCTTGCCACTTGCCCAAAGAAGCGCCTGCCTACCTAGAGGCCTTACCTAGCCCTATTGGAACTCTAAAGGTACACTTGAAGGTCGCTGGCAAAAACTTTATCCAGATATCAAGAAAGGGTGTGGCATGGGCAAGTACGAACTCATTAGGCCAACCCTCGCCAAGCGCTTAGTTTTGTCCTTTGACTCCTTTTTGGCAAATCGCGGTCTTTCAAGACCTCACCTGCCTCGCTTCACAAGGGCCAGGTCGTTTCCGGTTCTGGGCTCCGTATTCGCCGTTAGCTTGACTCTGGTTTATGTGGTGGATCCATATTCTGGAAACCTGGCCAGCGCATCAACGATTCAGGTTTATGACCCAGGCAAGCAAGACAGTCAAAGCTTTGCTTCTGAACAGGAATACTCGGTGAGTTTCGAGCGCGGTGGTTACCGAATGATTTCTGGATCCAAAGCAAAGAGCTACTTTGTTCTGGCCGCCGCCATGCCACCAGCCGGAAGCCCCCAAGCTTACGCCTTGGAATATATCTCCAAGCGAGACTGGGGTATGGATCAGTTCTCCTGCCTCGTGAATCTTTGGAACAGAGAATCCAACTGGCGACACCTTGCGAAGAATTCTTCGAGTGGGGCATATGGAATCCCGCAATCACTTCCAGGTTCCAAGATGGCAACCGAGGGTGCGGACTGGATGACCAATCCAGAAACTCAGATTCGTTGGGGTGTGAAATACATTGCAGCAAGGTATAAAGTTCCTTGCAATGCTTGGGCGCACTCTGAAGAGCACAACTGGTACTAATGAAAAGCCGCAGAAATCGCGAATCCAAGTGGGGCGCGGAGTTTCAACCATTGGATCTGGAACGGGTGCGGATCGGTGTTAAACGAACAGAGATAAAGCGCGGAGTCGAATACTCGGTGCAAACTACCACCGGTCAAAAAGCAGAAGATGACAAAAGCTGGGTTTGCCCGCATTGCAATCAAGCAATTTCCAAAGGTCAAAATCACACCGTGGCTTGGGATTCAGTACGCGGGGTAGAAACTAGAAGACATTTTCATAATGCTTGCTGGAAGGCTTTCCAAGGACCACTGCTTTGATAGAAATAACATCATCAACAGAACTTCCTTCCAACAGAGCTGCCCTCACACTTATCACCGCCGACAACTTAAAGCTGGTGGCAGAGCTTGCAACCCCAGTTTCCACTTCGCCGGTTGCAACACTTTTAACGCTGCACCCATTGCCAACCCACGGCGGATTTATGGACTCGCACATCTTGAGAAAAGCCGCCAACCGCCTTCCAGCCCTGGCTGAGATTGCTGTGCTTCGCTTCAACACCAGGGGAACCGCAAGTCCGCATGGCGTAAGCGAAGGTTCCTTCGGCGATGGAATTGAGGAGGAGAAAGACCTAACGGCTGCCCTGGAGTATTTACAAGGCATAGCTACCGGTCCAATTTGGCTGTTGGGCTGGTCCTTTGGAACAGAACTTGCAATCAAGTACGGGTACAACAAGGACATAGCCGGTGCAATCTTGCTGTCTCCTCCACTTCGAAGAGCTGGCGAGAACGACCTTGAAAGATGGATCGGATCGGGCAAAAAGTTGATAGCGCTAGTTCCAGAGCATGATGAGTTCCTGGCTCCAGAGGCAGCCAGGAAGCGCTTTAGTGTGCTTCCGGAGGCCGAGATGATTTATGTTGATGATGCCAAGCACCTCTGGGTAGGAGAAACAGCAACAAAGCGCGTACTAAATGAAATTGTGCGAGCTGTGAACCCGAGTAAGTATCCGCTTCCGGAAAGCTATTAGCGAGCGTTTTGTCTCGGGATAAAAATTTCCCGAATTATGAAAATCACCGAAGCTGCAAACGGAATGGCAACCAGTGCGCCCAGCACGCCAAGTAAGGCACCTCCGGACAAAGCTGCAATCACAACAACCGGTGCCGGAACCGACACCGCAACCTTCATTACGCGTGGGCTAATTATGTAAGCCTCGAGCTGAAGATAGATCAGGTAGTAAATCGCCAAAATAAGTGCCGCAGTTGGGTCCACCGCAAGGGCCACCACAACAACCAATATTGCACCTGAAATAGAACCAACTAAAGGAATGATTGCCAACAGGAAAACCACGAATGCCAGGACTAGAGCAAACTGCAACCCAAGCAGGCTCATCACAACAAATCCAAGACCCGCGTTAAGGGCAGAAACCGAGACCTGTCCGATCACATACCGTCCAACTGATTTTGACACCTGGTCTGATATCTGAACATACCGATCACGCTTGCTTTTTGGGACCAGCTTAGAAAGCGAATTCTTCAGCGAGGAAAGCGAAGCCAGGAAGAAAACCGTTAGGACCAAAATAACGATGAAGCCAAAGACCCCGGTGAAAAAACTGATGCCAACCTGGACTACGCCACCAAGCATTACTGGCCAATTGGCAGAGTCAGACAGGTACCCGCTGGCGTTTAGAAGCGCAGAGCTAATTGCACCACCGAGTTGATCATCAAGCCTCACGATGAAAGCCACTTCGGTGATTCCTTGAATAAGCGCTGGGGCGGACTCAATAAACTTCGTTCCCTCGGTGATTAGCGTTGGCACCATCGTCCACACCAGAACGGATATGAACGACAACAGGCCAACTACGACCGTAAGAACCGCGAGCGGTCTTGGAAACTTTGCCCTCTCGAGGGCAGAAACCAGCGGGTCTAGGCCAAGGGCTAGGAACATCGCGGCAAAGACATAGGTCAGCACGTTTGCAAGAGTTGCCAGGGCGCCGCCAAGTAGCAGCGCGGTTAGAACGCCAAGACCGCCATAAAGACCGAGGGTGAAGGAGTTGTTCAGTTTCATATTCTGGTTTTCCACTTCAGAACTTCCTTCGCCTAGTCGAGTGATTTTCTTGATGCCTCAACAACTTTCTCAAGGTGCTCTAAGTATGAGCCTACGGTGCGACGTTCGATCTCTAGTTTGGCGAGCTTAGCGTTGGCAACATCGAGCTCCCTAGCGGCTTGAGTCTTAGCGTCGGCAATAAGTTGTCTTGCCTCAGCCTCGGCGCGTGCAATGGTTTGTTCGGCCTGGAGATTAGCTGCGTCGGTGGTTTCTTTATTTATCGACCGAGCCGCCGACTCAATGGTCTCGGCCTCAAGCTGGGCTGCGTTAGTTCTGGCAATAGCCGACTGGAGCTGGGTCTTGGCATCATCCAGGTACTTCTGGGTCTGGTGAACAGCCTCCTGATGCTTCCGAAGATATTCCTCTTCGGCCTCGGACCTTCTGGCGGTAAGTTCGAGCTCGAGGTCGATTCGGGCCTGATCTCCAATCAGAAGCGCTGCTTTTTCGGAATCCATCTCCCGAACCATTTCTTTTTGAAGTAGCAGTTTCTTCTCCGATAGGTCTCTTTCAACCATGGCCTTTAGGCTCTCGGTCTGGCGCTTGGTGTCTGCGCGAAGCTTGGCAACCTCGGTTGCAATCTCACCTCGGATAGCTCCGGCTTCGCGAGTAGCTTCTTCGATTAGTCGACTACCCTCGTTGCGAGCTCGATCAAGAATTTCATTTGCCTCGCTCTTGGCGGAGTTGATGATGCGCTCAACTCTGCGGTCTGCCTCGGCAACTAGAGAATCGTAGTAATCCTTAGCCTCGTTTTTCTTGGTCTCAACTTCTTCATTGATGCTTCCAATGATGCGAGATCTTTCACTCTCGGCATGTGAGAGCAAGCGGGTGGCCTGATCCTCGGCCGAGGCCAAAATGATTGCGGCCTGGTTGCCTAATCCGGCGTAGGTGGGGGACTGGACTTCTTCGATTTTGGCTGTAAGCTGCTCAATTTCAGCCTTGGCCTGCTTCAGCTCTTCGGCAAGTTGGGCATTCTGGGTCGAGAGTCTAAGAACATCGCGATTCAGGTCTAGAAAGGCATCGTCAACGGCTGTCTTGGCGTAGCCACGCATGGCAGTCGGGAACGAGTTGGCATCTCCAGTCAAATCCGGCCTCCTGCAGCTTTTAAGTAGAATGGGTAGGGCGCTTAGGCCCGACTCATAAGTTTAGCTGGAATGGATAATCATGCGCTTTTTGCTGGCAGCACTGCTGTTTATCCTCGCTATTTCGCTACTTTTGCTCGGTCTGGCCCAAAGAACCATTTGGGCAGCCCCCGACAACTTCTCGGTAAACCTCACAATTCCAGGCGAATACCCGTATGTGGTGATCCCAGCCGATGAGCTAGCTCTGATGCCCGGGGACCCCATTGTGAGCGCCTTTGGCGACGAGAATGTGTTCCTAGCGGTGGGTCGAGAAGATGACGTCAGTGCCTGGATTGGCCTTGCCAGCCACTCAATGTCTGTGACCTCAGATGACGGAGTAGCAATCGGGGTTCGACAGGTTGTTGGAACCAGCGATTTTGCCAACCCGGTGGGGTCCGACCTTTGGATCACCGAGACTCTGAGCGAGGGTTTTGCTGAGACCCAGGTTCCCTCGGGATCCAAGCTGGCGGTCCTGGTTGCAAGCGACGGTTTTGAGGCGGCACCTACACGAGTGCGAATCTCATGGCCGATTGCCAACTCAACTGTTGTCTCAGACATTTTTCTTGCGGTTGGTTTCGGGTTCTTACTGGCGGCAATTGTTTTGAATCTCTTGGCACTTCGAAAGATGCTTATCAATCGAGGACCGAGAAGAAAACTCCCGAAGGCCCCGCAGGGTCCAAAATACCGTCCGAAGAAAGCCCCATTGAATATTCCAAAGCGCGGACGAAGATCCGCCAGAGCCAAGATTGCCTTAGTCCCGGTTGGAATCGCTCTGACTTTTTCTTTGTCAGCTTGCGCTGCAACGCCGGTGCCAAGTACTACCCCCACCCCAACCGAGTCGCAATCCGAGTCCGCGGTTGATCTGATTCCACCGGTTGTAAACAACACTCAAGTTAGAAAAATACTTCGAGAGCTGCAACAGGTTGTGGCAGAAGCGGATCAGTCTGGAGATTCCGATTTACTTGGAGCCAGGGTTGCGGGCCCAGCACTTTTGTTTCGGGAAGTGCACTACGAGCTGATGTCAAAATCTCCCGAAATTTTGCCGCTGCCTCCAATTTCAGGATCAGCTATCTCAATTACTCTTCCTGCCACAACCAATGCCTGGCCTAGATCTTTCATGATCGTAACCGAGGGTGACGGAGTCGGTGAACTACCGCAGATGTTGGTTATGCAGCAGCAGAGCCCGAGAGAAAAATACAAGCTCTGGTACAACATCCCACTTCTTCCAGGATCTGAAATACCGGTAGTTCCCTCTTCCGATATCGGTGCTATCCCGGTCGAAAGAGATTCGCTGTTTCTTCGTATTTCTCCGATTCAACTACCAAATGCTTTCGGTGACGTCATCGACAAGGGTGTCGCAAGCGAGTTTTATAACCTATTCAACCTAGAAGGCGACGAGTACTACGAGCAGATTTCAACCAGCCAGCAGGAACAAAGCGAGCGACTTCGAAGAGCCGAAATCACCTTTACTCACGAACTTGGTGACGAGAATGTCATTTCTCTTTCCACTTCTGATTCCGGGGCCTTGGTTGCGGTCTTGATGACCGACAACTATCTAATTAAGCCAACCAGAGATAACGCAGCCGTGACCGTATCGGGTAATGAGCTGCTGCTTCTGGGGGTTGAGGGAAGCGCCGAGGGAGTTAGAACCCAGTACGGCGGAATGCTCTTGTTCTATGTTCCGGCCTCGACCAACGAAGGCAGAATCACTTTGCTGGGAGCCACCCAGTCGCTTCTTAGCATCGAGGCTCTCTAGATGACTGTCGATTTTGGAAATTTGGGAGCTTCGGCCGCCGAAATTAATGTTCCAGCCCTAGTTCTTCAAGTCGATGCTTCCTCGATAAGGGATTACCTGGCCCTTTCGGAGAAACTCCCGATCATGCTGATCTTTGTTCAAGCCGGCGACCCAGCCTCCGAAAATCTGCAGCGGTCAGTAAAGGCCCTGGTTGAAAAAGCCGGAGGTTCTTTGATCGCGCTCGTGGTTGATGCAGCCGCATCCCCAGAGCTTGCCCAGGCATTTGAGTTGAATCAGATTCCTAGCGCCTACGGATTGCTGAAGGGCCAACCTGCACCACTTTTTGTTGGTGACCAGCCCATGGAACAAATCCAGCACATCATCACCAAGGTGCTCGAAGTCGCAAAAGAAAATGGCCTAACCGCAAAGGCGAAAGTAAAAGAAGCTACCAGGGAATTAGAACCCAGCCCAACGGTTGTCTTGGCCTACGACGCAATTGACAAAGGTGACTATCAAGCGGCCCTTGGTCTTTATGAAAAAGCATTACTTGAAAACCCGAGCGATGTTCTTGCTGAGGCTGGCCTGGCTCAGGTGAAACTACTAATCCGACTTGAGGGACAAGATCTTGACGCGCTTATAGCTTCGGATGAATCAACTGATGATGCGGTTCTTTTGAAAGCCGATGCACTAATTGCAACCGGAATGGCCGATGCTGGATTTAAGCTACTACTTGGACTGTTTGAGAAAACTGCTAAGGACGCGAGGGAGCCAATCAGGCTTCGCATAGTCGAGATGTTCCTGGTGGTTGGAAACGATCAGCCAGAGGTTATCGAAGCTAGAAAAGCTCTTAGCCTGCTACTTTTCTAAGGATTAGCCAAATGCCACCCAGCGGCGGAACTGAAATCACGGCAGAGTGTGGTTGCCCGTGCGAAGGCCCTCCAAGAGCTTGAACTAAACCAAAGTTTCCAACCCCTGATCCACCGAAGGCCGTGGAGTCGGTGTTTAGGATCTCTTCCCAGTCACCTGATGCTGGAAGGCCTAGGACGAAATCGTGGTGGGGGCTTCCCGAGAAATTAATCACAGCAACCAGACGGTTGCCATCGGAATCTGTTCTGACAAAGCTCAACAGATTAGCGTCGGCATTGCCGCCATCAATCCAGCTAAAGCCAGATGGTTCGTGGTCAAGCTCCCAGAGAGCTGGGTGCTTAGCGTAGAGCCGATTTAGGTTTGCGACTAGATCTTGAATGCCCTGATTGGCGGGCTGCTCAAGCGCCCACCAGTCCAGACCCCTAGATTCACTCCACTCACTTGCCTGAGCGAATTCTTGCCCCATGAACAAAAGCTGTTTGCCCGGGTGAGCCCACATGAAGCAAAGGTAAGCCCGCAGGTTGGCAAACTTCTGCCAGTGATCACCGGGCATCTTGGAAATCATCGACCCCTTGCCGTGCACAACTTCGTCGTGGCTGATCGGGAGCACAAACTTCTCGTCGTAGGCGTAGAGCATTGAGAAAGTCAGATCACCGTGGTGGTACTTGCGATACATCGGGTCTTTAGAGATGTATTGCAGGCTGTCATGCATCCAGCCCATGTTCCACTTAAATCCAAATCCCAAGCCCCCAGAATCAGTTGGATTAGACACCCCACCCCAACTTGTTGATTCTTCGGCAATCATCATGATTCCGGGGTGTTCGCGGTAGCAGGTGGCGTTTACTTCCTGCAAGAAAGTTATGGCGTCTAGGTTCTCTCTGCCACCAAATTTATTTGGTAGCCATTGGCCATCTTCTCTCGAGTAGTCCAGGTAAAGCATAGAAGCAACCGCATCCACTCTCAGGCCATCGATGTGGAACTGATCAAACCAATACAGCGCGTTAGCAACCAGGAAGTTTCTGACCTCGTTTCTTCCGAAGTCAAATATCAAGGTGCCCCAGTCCGGATGTTCACCGCGTCTTGGGTCAGCGTGCTCGTATAGCGGTTCACCATCGAAGCTAGCCAAGGCCCACTCGTCTTTGGGAAAGTGTGCCGGTACCCAGTCCACGATTACTCCGATGCCGGCTTGGTGCAACCTATCTACCAAGTATCTAAAATCATCCGGGTCACCAAACCTGGAAGTTGGTGCAAAATAACCAGTGACCTGATAGCCCCAAGAGCCACCGAAGGGGTGTTCGGCCACCGGCATAAACTCCACGTGCGTGAAGCCAAGCTTGGTTAGGTATTCAATTAGTTCATCGGCCATCGATCGGTAATCAAGGCCCGGTTTCCAAGAGCCTAGGTGCATTTCATAGACGCTCATTGGCGATTTCAATGCATCGCGCTTTGTTCTTGCCTCAAGCCAAGATTGATCACTCCAGCGGTGGGTTGATTCGTGAACTATTGAAGCCGTAAGGGGAGGGTGTTCGAAGTAATTTCCAAGCGGATCAATCTTTGAAATCCAGCTGCCTGATTTGGTGAGGATTTCATATTTGTACTTGGTACCGGATGCCACCTCAGGAATAAACAGCTCCCAGACCCCGCTGGAACCCATGTTCCGCATCGCGTGAGCACCGCCACTCCAGTGGTTAAAGTCGCCAGCCACCCGAACCGCCTGGGCATTTGGTGCCCAGAGGGCAAAGGCTGTGCCAACCGAATTGCCCAGTTCGCCGCTTACGCTAAGCACTCTTGAGCCCAGTACTTCCCAGAGCTTTTCGTGGCGCCCCTCTGATATCAGATGAAGATCCAGTTCGCCAACAGTTGGAAGGTGCCGGTAAGGATCATCTGCAATCCAAGGCGTGGAGGAAGCTTCGTAAACAGTTTTTACTCGGTAGTCGGGCACTGACTCGGTCTTTAGAGACACCTGCCAAACCCCGCGGTAAAGATGTTCGAGCTCGAGTTCGCGACCGCCAGCAAGCACTGCAGTAACTGATTTTGCTAGCGGGCGAAGAACCCGAATCACAAATCCGTTTGCAATTGGATGCACGCCTAGTACATCGTGCGGAAAAGCATATGAGCCATGCGAGATTTTATCCAGTACACCCTCGTCAAGGGAGGGAAGTATCACCTTTGTACCTCAAGGATGTGAACCGGTTCGCTAAATGAGTCCAGCTTTACAAAATTTGATTTACCCCAGCTGAACTCAACTCCGGTAATCAAATCCTTCACCTTGAATGGTTTCGTTTCATCTAGCCCAAGCTTCCAAAGCTCCAGGTGGATGGTGGTTTCTCTAGCAGCGTGCGGGTCTAGGTTTGCAACCACAATTACAGTGTTTGGTGCCCCTTTCGTAAACTCCGAATCAAGATGTTTTGCAAAAACCAGAATCTCTGGATCATCGGAGTAGTGAACCGAAACGTTTCTTAGTTGACGAAGGGCTGGCTGCGATGCACGAATCTCATTGAGCTTGTTTAGGTATGGAGCTAGCGACTTGCCGGCCTTTGAGGCTGCCTCAAAATCACGAATCTTGTACTGATACTTTTCACTGTCGATATGCTCATCCACACCCGGCCTGGCAACCGCCTCGTAGAGTTCGTATCCTGCGTAGACGCCCCAGCTAGGTGCCATGGTGGCAGCCAGGGCTGCTCTGATTCGGTGAGCTGCAGGACCGCCGTATTGAAGATAAGGCGTCAAAATATCCGGTGTGGTGACCCAAAGATTTGGTCTGAAGAAGCTATCGGTTTGGAAGGCAAGCTCCAAAAGGTAGCTTTCTAGTTCCTGCTTGGTATTTCGCCAGGTGAAGTAGGTATAGCTTTGCTGAAAACCAGCTTTTCCGAGGGTGTGCATTATCGCCGGTCTAGTAAAAGCTTCCGCCAGGAATATAACCTCAGGGTTAGCTAGATTCACTTCAGCAATTAGCCTCTGCCAGAAATTCACCGGCTTGGTGTGCGGGTTATCAACTCGGAAGATCTTCACCCCAAGACCGATCCACTTCAGTAGTACTCTCAACGACTCTTGATAGATACCTTCTGGGTCATTATCAAAATTGATCGGGTAAATGTCCTGGTACTTCTTAGGAGGATTCTCGGCGTAGGCGATTGAGCCATCGGCTCGAGTCGTGAACCACTCCGGGTGCTCTTTTACCCAGGGGTGATCAGGAGAGGCCTGCAGAGCAAAATCCATTGCTATCTCAATACCCAATTTGTTCGCAGCCTTTATAAAGGCTACGAAGTCTTTCTCGGTTCCGAGATCCGGATGAATGGTATCGTGACCGCCAGCAGCGCTCCCGATTGCCCAGGGCGATCCGGGATCGTTAGCCGAGGCGGTTAGTGAGTTGTTGGCGCCTTTTCTAAAGGCACTACCGATTGGATGAATCGGTGGAAGGTATAAAACATCAAAGCCCATCTCGCTTACCCTGGCCAGCGATTTGGTAGCCGAGGCAAAGTTTCCGGAGGAAATACTGCCGTCGGCATTCTTGGTGGCGCCTTCACTTCTGGGGAAAAACTCGTACCAACTGCCAAAACCCGCGAGCTTACGCTCGGCAAGCACCTTGCGACTTACGCTCACAGTCTCCAGTGAGCGAATCGGTTCCAGGCGAAAAAGATCTAGCACCTCTGGCTTATCAACAGCTGCAAGCTTTGCTTTAGCGGATACCGATGCATCTTCGAACAGCAAAATTAGCTGCTTGATTAGCGCAAGAAATTGCTTGGAACGGGTTTTCTGTTTGGAGGCACCTTTGAATAGTTCTAGGGCTTCCAGAATCATCAGTTCACTATCTTGACCGATAGCTATTTTTACGGTGGCGTTGTGGTGCCAGGTCTCGAAATCATCCCCAAAGGCCAGAATATTGAAGCTCCAAGTCCCAATCTCATCAATCAGAACTCGAGTTTCAAAAAAGTCACTTCCTGGAAATGTCTCTGCCAATCGCTTCTGCGTGGTTTTGCCAGTCGGAGATGTTAGAACCAATTCAGCTCCGACCACGTCGTGGCCCTCGCGAAATACCGTTGCTCCAAAGGCAATCACTTCGCCAAGATAAGCCTTGGCCGGGAAGGCACCCCCATCAACTTCGGGCTTTAGCGAGGCAATCGGAATTCGACCGATTGCAACAGCTTCGCCCTTTGTCATGAGACCCAACTTAGTAAAAAACCAAGGGGCGTGTTGTGCGGGCCCAATCAGAAAGCTCTGATTAGCACCATTGACAGAGCGGGCATGGTGAGATCTGCTCCAGTCTCAAGCTCTCGCGGCGCTACAGGAGTCTCGTTGCTGGACTCCCAGAGCAGTTGGTAGCTAGCTACCCCTTCCACTTCTGGCAGTTGAACTGTGATTTCATACTCTGCCCCGTGAATCACAACAAGCATCGAGTCCAGGCTGCCGTCATCATTTAGGTGATCAGTGAGGCGCATCATGGTTCGGCATTGGGCATCGGCCCAATTCTCATCGCTCATTAGCTCGCCAGCTGCATTGAACCAACGCATCCGGTCAGATTCACTGGTGGCTTTCTCGTAGTTAGCAAAGTGCTCCGGTCTAAGACTTGGGTGGGAGAGCCTGGTTTGAATCAAAAAAGAAGTGGTTTGCTCAAGCTCCCGCTGATACTGAGCCAGCTCCCAATTCAACCAAGACAGATTGGTGTCTTGGCAGTAGGCATTGTTATTTCCAAGCTGAGTCTTGCCTCGCTCATCGCCTGCGGTAAGCATCGGTATCCCAGAAGAAACCAGCATTGTTCCCATAAGGTTTCGAATCATTCTTCTTCGAAGAGTGTTTAGTCCATCGTCGTTGGAGTCACCCTCGACCCCGAAGTTGAAGCTGTGATTGTTGTTGGTTCCATCGCGGTTTGATTCGCCGTTGACCTGGTTGTGCTTGACGTTATAACTCACCAGGTCCCGAAGGGTAAACCCGTCGTGGGCGGTAATGAAATTCACACCCCCGAGAACCCCGTGCGGCCCATCCACCACATCCACGCTGCCGGCGAGCTTGGTTGCCAGATCGGCTACGCCGTTTGGGTAGTGACCGGCTTGCCTTGCAAAACCGATGTCGGAAAGCCAAAACTTTCTCACGTCGTCGCGGTAGTGATCGTTCCACTCACTGAAGCGGTCTGGGAAGTTTCCAGTTTGCCAACCTCCCAACCCAACATCCCAAGGCTCGACGATAAGCTTTGAGTCTTTTAGCGCGGGCTCATTCTCTATTGCAATAAGCAAAGGATGCTGCCTGTTGTAGTGGTTATTTTCATCTCTTGCCAAAGTTGTTGCCAGATCGAATCGGAAGCCATCGATTTGCATCTCGGTGCTCCAGTAAATAAGTGAATCCAGCACCAGCTGAACAACGTGGGGTTTGGAAAAATCCAATGAGTTTCCGCAGCCGGTGGTGTCGTGATAATTTCCCTGGTCATCTTGACGGTAGTAGTTAGAGTTATCAATTCCACGGAACGAGTAAGTAAGTCCTCCCGATCCACCTTCGGCGGTGTGGTTGTAAACCACATCCATGATTACCTCAATACCGTTTCGGTGCAGCTCGCGAATTGCAGTTTTTAGCTCGGCGACAACTTCTTCTGGCCCTTTGGCAAGAGCTGCACCAGTTGCATATCTTGGATGCGGCGCGAAGAAGTTGATGGTGTTGTATCCCCAGTAGTTGATCAGTCCCATGTTCCTGAGCCTCGGCTCCGAGATAAACATCTGAATTGGAAGTAGTTCAAGGCTTGTTATTCCAAGCGATTTCAATCTGTCAATTGTTGACTGGTGACCCAAAGCTTGGTAGGTACCTCGCAATTCGTCGGGTAGCTCTTCGTTGCCCCGGGTAAGTCCTCTGGCGTGGGCTTCGTATATCACAGTTTGATCAAGTGGCAAGTTTGGCTTTTCTACGCCCTGCCAATCAAAGGAGCCATCGATTGCCACGTTGTAGTATTCACGAGCTGATTTTCGAACCACCCCTCTGGCGTAGGGGTCAATCAGATTTATATCTGCCCGGAAGCTATTTCTTGGTTCATCCGGCCCATCGGCCCGAATTGTGTAGCTAATCCCAGGCTTTATCAGCGGTGACGAAATTGACCATATGTCACCTTCTGTTTTGGCAAGTGAGAGCTCGGCTTCAACGCTGTTGGAATCAGGACCCAAGACACAAAGCCAAACCGCACTGGCGGTAGCCGAATAGAGCCCAAAATGGCCCATATCGGGCTCAAATCGCATCCCTAGAGCAGCATTTGCAGGGTTCAGTTGTTGAGTCACTTTACAACCTTAGCCAGATACTTTTTGCTTAGCGATTTAGCCAACCCATTAGAAACTAGGCTTAAAGCCATGCCCGTCTACCTAGATCACGCCGCCACTTCGCCGATTCGGCCGAGCGTATTAGAGCGCTACACCAGGACGCTGGCCCAAATTGGCAACCCTGCTTCGGTCCACTCGTTTGGTCAAAGCTCGAGGCAGCTTCTCGAGGAAGCTAGGGAGCAAATTGCCCGAAACCTTGACTGCGATCGTAACGAGGTGGTGTTCACCTCCGGTGGAACCGAGTCAGACAATCTGGCTGTTAAGGGTCTTTACTGGCAGCGCCACGCGGAAGACAGAAACCGAACCCTAATCATTTCATCGAGTGCTGAGCACGCCGCTGTGTTGGATTCGGTGAACTGGCTAGTTTCCGAACAGGGCGCCGAGGCATATTTTGTTGCGATGGACGAAAACGGCGTTTTAGATCTAGAGGATTTAGAGCGAGTGCTTCGAGAAAGAGCTGACCAGGTCGCACTAATTTCTTTGATGTGGGCAAACAACGAAATCGGTGTTGTTCACCCAATCAAGAAAATAACTGAGCTCGCATCAAACTACGAGATACCGGTTCACTCGGACGCAATCGCAGCCTTGGGTCACATACCGGTTAACTTCAAAGAATCTGGTCTTTCGGCGATGACTATCACCGGACATAAACTTGGAAGCCCAGTTGGAGTCGGCGCATTAATTCTTTCTAGAAAGCAAAAAGTTACTGCCGTTTTGCACGGCGGCGGTCAAGAGCGTAACTTGCGCTCTGGTACTCCTGATGCCGCAGCCGCTGACGCTTTTGCTCTAGCGGTCGAAGAGGCAGTTACAGAGCAGGCAACTCTGGCAGTGTCACACGCCAAACTTTCAGCCAGATTGATTGCTGGGGTAAAACTTTGTGCCCCCGATGTGAAGGTGTCTTCTGAGAATGTCGAGAGACTTTCCAATAATGTGCACTTCAGATTCCCTGGCTGTTTAGGAGACAGCCTGCTGTTTCTGATGGATCTAAACGGCGTTTCCATTTCGACCGGGTCAGCTTGTGCAGCGGGGGTGAGTAGTCCTTCGCACGTTGTGTTATCACTTGGCGCAGACGCTGATGAAGCCATGGGAACCATGAGGATTACCCTGGGTCACAACTCGACCGAAGCAGATATCGACGCTTTCCTGGAGGCTTTTCCAAAAGCCCACGAAGGAGCAAAAAAGGCGGGGCTTACCAGGCGATGAAGATTCTGGCAGCAATGAGTGGTGGAGTCGACTCCGCGGTGGCCGCTGCGCGCGCGGTCGAGGCAGGCCACGAGGTGGTGGGAGTACACCTGGCTCTATCCAGAATGCCTGGTACGTTGCGAACTGGATCGAGGGGCTGCTGCACAATCGAGGACTCGATGGATGCTCAGCGAGCTGCTAACAAGATCGGTATACCTTTCTACGTTTGGGATTTTTCCGAAAGATTCAAGCAAGACGTGGTTGATGATTTTATTGCCGAGTACTCGGCCGGTAGAACACCAAATCCATGTATGCGCTGCAACGAGCGAATCAAGTTCGCAGCCCTTTTAGAAAAGGCACTAGCCCTGGGCTTTGATGCTCTTTGCACCGGTCACTACGCAAGTATCGAGCAAGACGAAAAGGGCAACCTTGAGCTGCACAGATCTCTTGCTATGGCAAAGGATCAGTCCTATGTGCTCGGTGTACTAAACGAGCAGCAAATCAAGCACTCCTTCTTTCCTCTAGGGAAAGCAGCCAACAAAGAGGATATTCGGAGAGAAGCTACCGAGCGAGGACTATCGGTTGCTAATAAACCAGATAGCTATGACATCTGCTTCATTCCAGAAGGTGACACCAGGGATTGGCTTTCGGACAAGATTGAGCTAACTCCGGGTCTAATTGTTGATACCGATGGCGAGCAGGTGGCAGTTCATGATGGCGCACTGGGTTACACAGTTGGCCAACGCAAGGGGCTAAACATTGGCCGCCCTGCCAAAGATGGAAAGCCCAGGTATGTGCTTGAGATTAGGCCAAAGGAAAACGTCGTGGTGGTTGGACCAGAGCAGGCCCTAGTTATTTCAGAGCTTTCCGGAAGAAAGTTTTCCTGGTGCGGCAAGGCTCCCGCTAATGTCTCCGATTGGTTTGACGCCGAGGTGCAGGTCAGGGCCCACGGCGAATCTCACCCCTGCAAAGTGATGGTTTCAGAAAACCAGATGGTTATTCGACCAATCTCACCCTTTAGGGGTATCTCTCCGGGACAGACCGCAGTTATTTACTTGGGCTCCAGGGTGCTCGGTCAAACCACCATCGACAAAACGGTTTCTGCCGTAATGGAGCAGGTGTGAGCGCAACCCAAAAAGTAAGAGACAGAGTCTCTGAACTTGTAGACCTGATCAACAAACATCGAGCTTCTTACTACCAGTCCAACACTTCACTAATTTCAGATGCCGACTACGACAAGTTAATGCGTGAGCTCGAGCAGCTCGAGTCCAAGCATCCAGAACTAATCACCGGTGATTCCCCAACTCAAACTGTTGGGGGAGAAGTGAGCCAAACCTTTGCACCGGTGCAGCACCTTGAGCGCATGATGAGCCTGGATAACGTCTTTTCGGAAGAGGAGCTAGATGCCTGGCTAGAAAAAGCCGGAGGTGGACCATTTCTATGCGAACTGAAAATTGATGGTTTAGCTATCAACTTGAGGTACAAAAATGGTGAGCTGATTTCAGCCGCCACCCGAGGCGATGGTTCAGTGGGTGAGGATGTCACTCGAAACGTAATGACGGTTAAGGGCATACCTCATAGCTTGTCGGGTAAAAACCACCCCGAAGTTGTTGAGGTTCGCGGGGAGGTTTTCTACTCCCTGGAAGATTTCGCAAAGCTGAACCAGTCCTTGATTGATGCTGGAAAGCCACCTTTTGCCAACCCCAGAAACTCAGCTTCTGGATCACTTCGTCAAAAGGACTCCAGCGTCACCGCCTCAAGGCCGCTTCAGATGATCGTGCACGGTATTGGCGCCTGGGTTGATACATCCGTTGTCAGCCAGTCCGAGCTTTACGCGCACCTAAAAAGCTGGGGGCTTCCAACCTCAAACCGTTACAAGGTTCTAAAAACTGCCAAGGAAGTCAAGCAATACATAAATGATTTTGAAGCCAAGCGTCACAGCCTCGAGCATGAGATTGACGGAGTGGTAATCAAAATTGACGAGCTAGCTCGCCAAGCCTCGATGGGTTTTACCTCCCGAGCACCACGCTGGGCAATTGCATACAAGTATCCGCCGGAGCAGGTAAACACCCGACTTTTGGATATTCGGGTATCGATTGGAAGAACTGGTCGGGCAACACCGTATGCCGTGCTTGATCCAATCAAGGTGGCCGGCAGCGTAGTTGAGTTTGCCACACTTCATAATCAGGAAGTGGTGGTTGCCAAGGGCATACTGATTGGCGACACCGTGGTGCTTCGAAAAGCCGGCGATGTAATACCTGAAATTTTGGGGCCGGTTGTTGCCCTCAGGGATGGCTCAGAGAAAAAGTTTGTCATGCCCAAAGTCTGCCCCGACTGCGGATCGAAGTTAGCACCGGCTCAGGAAGGCGATGTTGACCTTCGCTGCCCGAATGCCAAATCATGCCCGGCTCAACTACGAGAGCGGATTGCTTACATCGGCTCGAGAGCCGCTCTAGATGTTGAAGCCCTCGGCTTTGTGACTGCAGTTGCCCTTACTCAGCCATTGGAACCTAAGACTCCGCCGGTACAAAGCGAAGCGGATCTTTTCTCACTAACCCTTGAGGACTTACTTCCAATCAGGTCGGTCGTGGTCGATGCTGACTCAGGAGCTCCAAAGCGCGATGCCGAGGGCAAACAAAAGGTAGTTGAATACTTCAGGAAAAAAGATGGAACTCCTGCAACGGTAGCCACCAAGTTGCTAGAGGAATTAGAAAAAGCCAAGTCTCAGCCCGCCTGGCGAGTTCTGGTCTCACTTTCTATTCGCCACGTAGGACCGGTAGCTGCCAGGTCACTGATGAATTCCTTCGGTTCTATCGAGAAGATCTTTGCTGCCAGTGAGCAAGAGCTTGCCGACGTCGATGGCGTCGGGGCGGTTGTTGCCGCAACAATCAAAGAGTGGATTGAAATTGACTGGCACCAAGAAATTGTCTCGGCCTGGAAAAAAGCCGGTGTGAACTTCACTCAGGAGATATCCAGTAGCGGCGAAGGAGTCTTTAGCGGCCTCAGCATTGTGGTGACCGGAACGCTCGAGAACTTCACTCGTGATCAGGCCGAAGAGGAGATAATCTCTCGGGGAGGCAAAGCGGCTTCCTCGGTTTCGAAAAACACCGCTTTTGTATTGGCAGGGGCAAACGCAGGTTCAAAACTTGCCAAGGCGGAAGCCCTGGGTGTTGAGGTTATCGATGAAGCCGAATTCGCTAAGCGAATTGGCTAGTTAGTACTTCTTATCCTCGTAGGACTCAACTTCGATTGGTTCATAGCCAGCTGAGCGCTGCTCGGAGTAATCAACCTCTGTCTCAAAGCCGTCGGTGATTGAAGGCGATGATCCCTCAAGCTCGGTCTGAGCTAGGGTCTCGTCGGCTGCCACCATGGATTCGGTTGACATCAGTGACTTCAAGGTGTTTAGGAAGTCTTCAATTTCGTTAGCCTCTGACTCCCAGCGAGATAGTCTCTCCTGGCCGTCAACGATTACCGCGTTGGCGAAGGCCTCAGCCTTACGCGCTAGAAGCTCGGCACGACGGCGTGACTGGTTGATCAAGTTTCCGGCGTTTCGCTGGGCGTCCTCGGTGACATTTGCTGCGGTCACCTTGGCATCTCGAAGAGTTCGTTCGGATTCGGAGTTTAGCTCGGCTGCTAGGCGGGAAGCTTCGGCAACTGCCTTGTTGGCTTCCTCTGTCGCCTGCTGGGCCTGCTTGACAGCGGACTCGTAAATCTTGAGTGCTTCCTGCTCGCCCTCGTCGCGCTTGGCTTTGAGCTCTGCTTCGAGTTCAACTCTTGACTGGGCGGTGCGCTGAGCAAGTTCGGTTGCAAGAGCGCGGGCCTCTTCGGTCTCACGGTGAACTGATGCACGAAGTTCAGCTGCGTACCTTTCACCCTCGGATCGAATAGCGGCTGCTTCACGCTGCGCGTGAACGGTTTTCTCAACAGCCTCTGACTCCTGAGTCTTTGCCTGCGCCAAAATTTCAGCGCTTAGGCGCTCAGCATCCAGCTTTATTTCTTTAGCTTTGGACTCAGCTTCTGATAGAAGTTTTTGAACCGCAGCCTCGGCCCTACGGGTCAGCTGCTCGGACTCGGCTTTGGCGGTTTCGCGAATGCGAAGGGCATCTTGACCGGCATCGGTCATAAGTTTTCTGGCTTGCTCCTCGGCAACGCGAAGAGTCTGCTCGAACTGAGCACCTAGCTCGGCGTAGCCGGTTCCGGCATCGCGCTTTAGTCGCTGCTTGAGGCTTGCGATCTCCGACTTTAGGAATTCGACTTCGCTGGCAGCTTTGTAGTTGTAGTCACGGACGTGGTCGAGTTCTTCGCGCATTGCTGCAACGGCAGTGTCGACCTCATCTTTGTCGTAGCCTCTAAAGACGAGCTGAAATTCTGAGTTGTCCACGTGGATTAACCTTTTTATAGGGGGGCCTGGGGGTTTACTACCTAGATACCTACTTTAGTGGGGTATTTAGCGCTCGAATCAAGATTTTTCTTTGTTGCTAGAATGGGCCAGCTGGGGCGAAATACCCCTCAAATCAAGAGTTTCTCTAAACCGAAGGTTTCCATGTCCGAGATCACCCCCGAGCTAGTTAGGCATCTAGCGGGCCTCGCCCGCATTGAGGTGACCGATGCCGAGGTGGCCCAGTTCGCCAGCCAGCTGGCTCTTATTGTGGACTCGGTGGCAACTGTCAAAGCTGCCGTGAACGATGACATCAAGGCAACCAGCCACCCAATTCCAATGGCTAATGTCTTTCGCGAAGACGTTGTCCGGCCTTCGCTTACCCAGGCTGAGGCTCTTTCCGGCGCTGCCGAAAGCGAGTCCGGCCGCTTCAAAGTCTCCGCCATCTTGGATGCGGACTAGGCCAAAAATATGTCATTTGTAAATAAGTCTGCCAGCGAGCTTTCCGCGATGCTTGCCTCGAAAGAGATCTCCTCGGTTGAAATAACCCAAGCGCAGCTGGATAACATCGACAGGCTCAACCCAAAAATCAACAGCTACCTAACTGTGACTCACGAGATTGCACTGGCTCAGGCAAAGGAAGTTGACGAGCTTCGTGCAAAAGGGGAAAAGCTTTCCGCGCTCGCGGGAGTCCCGATAGCTGTTAAGGACAACCTGACAACCATAGGTATTGAAACAACCGCAGGATCGAAAATCCTTAAAGGGTGGATACCACCATATAACGCGACCGTGGTTCAGAAGATTTTAGCCAACCGCATGCCGATCCTTGGGAAAACCAACATGGATGAATTTGCCATGGGCTCCTCAACCGAGAATTCAGCTTATGGCCCATCCCTCAACCCTTGGGACTTGAAGAGAACACCTGGTGGTTCAGGTGGTGGATCATCGTCGGCTGTTGCATCGATGCAAGCCGCAATTGCAATCGGCTCTGACACCGGTGGCTCAATTAGATTTCCAGCCGCTGTCACCGGAACAGTTGGTGTCAAGCCAACCTACGGTGCGGTTTCAAGGTATGGACTTATTGCCCTTGGTTCTTCGCTCGATCAAATAGGGCCGGTAGCAAGAAACGTGATGGACGCGGCCATGCTGCAAGATGCCATCTCGGGCCCAGACGCAATGGACGCAACTTCACTTCCAGAGTCCCTAGGTTCAATGACCGAAGCCGCAAAGAACGACTCAGTCAAGGGACTAAAGATTGGAATCATCAAGGAACTAACCGGTGAAGGTTTTCAGGCCGGAGTGTCCGAACGCTTCCAAGAAGCGCTTGATTTACTTGTTGCCTCAGGGGCCGAAATCGTCGAGGTTTCCTGCCCCAGTTTTCAGTATGCGATTGCCGCCTACTACCTGATTCAGCCTGCAGAGGCCTCCTCGAACCTGGCCCGCTTTGACTCGGTTCGCTTTGGTTTGCGCGTAATGCCAGAAGGCGCAGCCACCGTGGAAAAGGTAATGGCGGCAACCCGCGAGGAAGGTTTCGGTCCAGAGGTAAAGCGAAGAATTATCTTGGGAACCTACGCGTTGTCTTCTGGATACTACGACGCTTACTACGGAAGTGCTCAGAAGGTAAGAACTTTGATTCAGGCAGACCTTGCCAAGGCATTTGAAAAAGCCAATGTTCTAGTTTCACCAACCGCTCCGACAACAGCATTTTTGTTGGGGGAGAAGCAAGAGGACCCTTTGGCCATGTATCTAAACGACATCGCAACCATTCCCGCCAACCTGGCGGGTGTTCCAGGCATGAGCCTTCCGGTGGGTCTTGCCAAAGAAGACAACCTTCCGGTCGGAGCACAGTTCTTAGCTCCGGCTCGCGAAGACGCGAGGCTATATAAAGTCGGAGCCGTTTTGGAAAAGCTACTTGAAAACAAGTGGTCCAAGAAGATGATGGATTTCGCACCCGAATTGAGGGTGAACTAATGGCTAAAGATCAGCTAATGGATTACCAAAAGGCTCTCGAGACTTACGAAGTGGTTATTGGACTAGAGGTCCACGTAGAGCTAAACACCAACACCAAGATGTTTTGTGGCTGTGCCAACGTCTTTGGCGATGAACCAAACACCAACGTCTGCCCAAACTGTTTAGGTTTCCCTGGAGCTATGCCTGCGGTAAACGGCAAGGCGATTGAGAACTCAATCAAGATTGGTCTTGCTTTGGACTGTGAGATCGCAGCCACTGGTCGCTTCGCCAGAAAGAACTACTTCTACCCGGACCTAGCCAAAAACTTCCAGACCTCACAATACGACGAGCCAATTGCCTTTGAGGGAAAAATTGACATTGAAGTCCCTTCCGGCAAGGTATTCACCGTGGAGATCGAGCGAGCTCACATGGAAGAAGACGCTGGCAAGCTAACCCACGTGGGCGGATCCACAGGTCGAATCCAGGGAGCTGAGTTCTCGCTGGTTGATTTCAACCGAGCTGGTGTTCCGCTGGTTGAGATTGTGACCAAGCCAATTTACGGTGCAGGCGACGAGGCTCCCGAGCTAGCTGCTGCCTACGTTCGTTCAATTCGTGAGATAGTCAAAAACCTAGGGGTATCAGATGCCCGCATGGAGCGAGGAAACGTGCGCTGCGATGCGAACGTTTCGATTCGTCCAAAAGGTCAGGAAAAGCTAGGCACCCGAACCGAGACCAAGAACGTGAACTCGCTTCGAAGCATCGAGCGTGCGGTGAAATACGAGATTCAGCGTCAGGCCCAGCTGCTTTCTCAAGGAACCGCAATCATTCAGGAGACCCGTCACTGGCACGAAGATCGTGGAGCAACTTCTTCAGGCCGCCCAAAATCCGACGCCGATGACTACCGCTACTTCCCAGAACCAGACCTAGTCCCGGTTCAACCTTCCAAGGAATGGATTGAGCAGCTTCGCGCAACACTTCCAGAAAAGCCTGCCATCAGAAGAAAGCGCCTTCAAGAACTATGGGGCTTTAGCGATTTAGAGTTCCGCGATGTTGTGAACTCCGATCTACTCGATGAAATCGATGACACCGTCAAAGCGGGAGCTAAGCCCCAAGCTGCCAGAAAGTGGTGGACCGGCGAGGTCGCAAGAATTGCAAACAGCGAAGACAAGGACATTACTGAACTTGCCATCACACCTTCTCAGGTCGCGCAGATTGCGGAGCTAGTTGAATCTGGCAAGCTAACCGACCGACTTGCAAGAGAAGTTCTAACCGGAGTCCTTGCAGGTGAGGGTGACCCAGCCGAGATTGTTGCCAAGCGCGGACTGGAGGTAGTTTCTGATGACGGAGCACTCCTTGAGGCAATCGATAAAGTGCTTGCCGAGCAGCCCGAAGTTCTTGAAAAGATCCGTGAAGGAAAAGTACAGGCTGCGGGTGCTGTGATTGGTGCCGTTATGAAGGCGATGGCTGGATCGGCTGATGCCGCTAGGGTCCGCGAACTTGTTATTCAGAGGGCAACTGAAAAGTAGTTAGGCACGAAGCGGCACAAGGTGCCTACCGATAATCTCAGCAGCCTTTTCGATGGTGTATCGATCGGTGGCTAGACCAAGAACTAGATCGAATCCTTGGTCATCATTCATGGTGTGCCCGATGTCATTGATGTATAGAAAAGAATAGAACAACGACCAAGCTGTACGCTTATTCCCGTCTACCAGTGCGTGGTTCTTAATCACCGAGTGCATCATGGCGGCTGCCTTTAGCCCAAATGCCGGGTAGGCATCTTCTCCCAACAAGCTGGTACGAGGCCGCGCAATCGCAGAGCCCAGTAACCCGGCATCTTTGATGTGGAAGCCGTGGTACTGAACTATCTGCTGCGCAGCCTCGAAGCTGACAAACCGGGTCAAGCGTCAGCCAGCCGCTCCATTAGCTTCTTATCTTGAACCATGAGGGCATCCATGGCATCCAGTACCTGCTGGCGCTCTGCCATGGCGTCGATGTACATCTCGACTGCCTTGGTGACCGCCTGCTGCTTGGAAATACCCAAGCGCTCTGAGGTAGCCTCGAGGTTTTGATCTAGTTCCGCTGTCAATCTAAGTGTCATAGCCATACCATAATGCTACCAAAGTGATACCACAATACAAGTGTATAAGTCTGTGGATAACTTGAAGTTTTGCTTGAAGGTTAGGGGGTTTGGCTGGGGAAAACTCTAAACCTAGAGTCAAGACTTGAGGGAAGGTCTTGCTCCTACCAGCCGAACAGCCTGGGAACCAGCCTGTATGCCGGCCTCCAGGGCGCTCTGGACCGCTTTCTGGCCTAGGGTCAGGAAATTGAGTTCTTGGATAAGACGGCCCAGAAACCCAGCACAAAAAGCATCTCCGGCACCGGTTGGGTCAACCGATTCGGCTGCTTCCCCCGCAATCTCAAGCATTTCGCCATCAGCCCAAGCCGCCATCGCTCCGGCTTGGCCACTAGTGATAATCGTCAGGGGAACCTGCCCCCGAAGCTTCAGCAACTGCTCTTCCTCGAGGTTTGGAAAGACTAGGTCGGCCAGACTCAAGAGCTCCCTGAACTTCTCAACTCCGTGGTCCTGGATAAATCCGTAGGAGCCCGGGTCGATCGCAAGTAATGCTCCCGCTTGCCTAACTCTTTGAGCAAGCTCCTTGATCTCATCGACACTTCTTCCAAGCAGTGAGTAGCCGGATAGGTAAACGGCCAAGAATCCGGTCGGGTCGATGTCTCCAAGATTGAGATCTAGGTTGGCACCTCGATCGGTGAGCATTGAACGAGTTGCGCCCTGAACCAAAACAACTAACGAGCCGGTTGGCTTCGAACTTGATTGCAGGGCGGTTTGAATGCCGCGCTCCGAAAGTTCGGATTCTAGTTTTTTGACATCTGGGGCACCAACGCAACCGACGAATGTAGTTTCCGTTCCCAGGTGCGAAAGCCAAGAGGCAACGTTGGCGGCTTGGCCGCCCATCGACTTGTGAATAGCAGACTTGGTGTCGGTGTTTTCTCGAATTGCTGATTCTGGAATGACTATGACATCTTCGATGACATCTCCAATTACCAGTATCTTGCTCATCGAAGCTCGGACCAGGCCTTTGCAATATCTGCTGCAACAGAAACATTGTTACGCGCAAGATCTAGATTAACTTCCAGAGATTTTCCTTTGGACTCCTCGACGATAAATCCAAGCAAGAAAGGCGTGACAGCCTTGCCAGTCACACCGGCTTTTTTAGCTGCTGCAAATGCAATTTCCAGCACCCGGTCATGCTCACTCGGGTCCCACTGTTTCTCAATTGGAATTGGATTGGCCAGCACAATTCCCTGTCCGTGACCTAGTTGGTCCTGAGCCTTCATGGCATGAGCTACTTGCTCGGGAGTATCTAGAGACCAGTCCAGTGTGAAGCCAGACTTAGTTAGCCAAAAAGCTGGAAAATCTTTTGTTTTGTATCCAATCACCGGAACGCTCAAGCTTTCAAGCCTCTCAAGAGTTGCAGCAATATCCAGCACCGATTTCACACCTGCCGATACAACAGTTATTGGGGTCACCGCAAGAGTTGATAGATCAGCCGACTCATCGAAGCTGTCGATGGCCCCGCGGTGAACCCCGCCCAAGCCACCGGTTGCAAAGACCCGGATTCCGGCAAGGGCTGCTAAGTGGGCGGTGGCGGCAACGGTTGTTGCACCCGATTCTTTTCTGGCCGCAAGGATAGGGATGTCTCGAACGCTTGCTTTGGCAAGGTCCTCGTTGGCGATGCGGTCTATTCCTTCGGCATCCAAGCCAATTCTTGGAACACCATCCAATATCGCTACCGTTGCCGGCACAACGCCCTTAGAGCGAAGAATCTCTTCGAACTCCTTGGCGGCTTCGAGGTTTCTAGGCCTTGGTAAACCGTGAGAAATGATGGTGCTTTCAAGCGCAACTACCGGTTTGCCTGCGGCAAGGGCCGCCGAAACCTCGGGGGAGGCCAGAAATGAGGTCATGAGATAAGGCTAGCTTCTAGATAACTGAGCTGAATCAAATTTGGGGTGAGTAACGGGACTTGAACCCGCGACTTCCTGGACCACAACCAGGCGCTCTACCAGCTGAGCTATACCCACCATGTATTCAAAGCCTTTTTCGCTTTGAAGCCTTTTTATTCTATTGGGTTTGAAGACGCTATGTCTTTGGCCTGGTCGCTGGTTGGACCGGGGGCTTCAACAAATACGGCTTTTCTGTAATAGGCGAGCTCGGCGATTGACTCCCTGATGTCAGCCAGTGCTCGGTGCCCGCCGTTTTTCTTTGGCAGTTGGAAATACACCTTCGGGTACCACCTTCGAACCAGTTCCTTGATCGAGGAAACATCAACGTTGCGGTAGTGAAGGTGGGAATCAAGAGCCGGCATGTATCGATTTAGAAACATCCGGTCTGTGCCGATCGAGTTCCCAGCCAGCGGAGCGCTTCTTTTCTCGGGAGCAAACTTCTTGATGTGCTCGATGATTAGGCTTTCCGCCTGCTCAATAGGCAAACCATCGGGAAGCAGTTCTAGCAGGCCCGATTCTTTGTGCATGTTGGTGACAAATTCACCCATGCCGGCAAGAGAGTCCTCGCGCGGTTTGATAACAACACTAAGACCCTCGTCCAAGATGTTTAGCTCGGAGTCGGTAATCAATACCGCGATCTCAACCAAGCAATCTTTTTCAACGTCAAGGCCGGTCATCTCGCAGTCAATCCAGACTAGGTTTTCCGAGGACTTCATAATCTACTTAGCTTAGCGAGCGGCTTTAGCAAGCCTTCTTTTCTTACCCCGTTGCTTTTTTGGTCCCTTCAGGGCTCTGCGCTCCTTGCGACCTTCGATCAACCAGTAAAGAACTGGAACGATAACCAGAGTAAGTAGCGTTGAGGACACCAGTCCACCGATAACAACTATTGCTAGCGGCTGGCTAATAAAGCCACCGCCGGTGATACCAAATGCCAGTGGTGACAGCGCAAAGATGGTAGCCAGTGCCGTCATCAGAATCGGACGAAGTCTCTGACGAGAACCATCCATAATCGATTGCTGAATAGATCTTCCCTGCTTGCGGTATTGGTTGATCAAGTCAATTAGCACAATGGCATTTGTCACCACCACACCAACCAGAAGCAGCATTCCAATAAGGGCAGGAACACCCAGCGGAGTATCCGTTAGAAGCAGTAGACCCAAAGCTCCGGTTGCTGCAAACGGAATTGAGATCAGCAAGATAAGCGGCTGCACCAGGCTTGAGAATGTTCCGACCATAACCAGGTAAACAATCGCCACTGCAGCTAGCAGGGCAAGGCCCAATTGCTGGAAGCTCTCGGTCTGCTCGGCCGAGACGCCGCCGATGGTTGCTGTTGCGCCAAGTGGGAGATCAATTTCGTCAAGCTGAGCTGTGACCTCTCTGGTGACCGCTCCCAGGTCGTCAGTATCTGGGGTTAGCGCAACTGTTGCAACGCGCTCACCCTTTTCGCTGGTAATCGAGACAGGAGCCTGAACTTCTTGAACGGTTGCAATCTCCTGAAGCTCGATAATTCCTTGCCTGGTTGGAATCTGAATCTCACGAATCTCCTCGAGGGTGGCAGGGGTATTTTCCTGCACGATGAAGATAGGAGTTGACTCATTATCGATATTCACATCGCCGATCGAGGATGGGCGAAGAGTTGAAGAGACCAGTCCCGAAACCTGAATTTCAGTCAAACCATATTCTGCTGCCTTGACCCTGTCCACGGTGATCTTCAAGGTTCTTTGCTGCTCAGATAGGGAAGAAGAAATCTCCGAGATGTTCTCAACCGTTGTCATCCCAGAGCGAACCCGGTCAACGGCTTCGAAAAGTGCCTCGTCGCTGGTTCCGGCAATTTTGATGTCGATAGTTCCTGAACCACCAACACCTGGACCTCCGCCAGCCGAGATGGAGGTCTCGCCGATGTCGCTTCTTGCATCGATACCGTCTTGAATCGCCTCTTTGATGACATCGCCATCAGCGTCCTTGGCCAGCGAAACCTGGATTGTGGTGGCGTTGGCATTGCCACCAAAGTTCACTCGACCATCGGCACGACCACCAAAGGTTGCAAGTACGGTCTCAACACCGTCTTGCTCGAGAATAAGATCCTCAACAATTTCAGATGCTTTGTCGCGCTGCTCGAAGGTGCTGCCGGCGGGAAGTTCCTGACGAACCGAGAAGGTGTCGCCTCCAAAGTCACCAATGAAGTCGGTCTTTAGTTGCGGGACCAGCGAGAAAGTAAAGCCCAGAACCGCGGCCGAGGCAATTAGTGTCACAACCGGGTGAGCCTGGGTGGTTCGAAGAACGGGAATGTATCCGCGCTGCAGCCAACTTCTTCTTTCTTTTTGCTCCTCGACCTCGCGAGCTTTTTCCATCTGGTCAGAAACTTGCTGCTCGGTCATTTCAGAAACCAGGCCCTGAACCTTCGGGGTCTTTAGGAACCAATAGGCAAGTACCGGAACAATTGTTAGAGACACGATCAAGGAAGCTAGCAGAGCGATTGTGAAGCTAAGGCTAAATGGCCTAAATAGCTCTCCAACTACACCACCAACCAGCGCTACCGGTAAGAAAACGGCAACTGTTGTGATGGTGGCCGAGGTAATGGCTCCAGCCACTTCTTTAACGGCTTGGATGATGGCGCTTTTCTTTTCCTCGCCGTAGGACAGATGCCTATTGATGTTCTCAATAACCACAATCGAGTCATCCACCACTCGACCAACCGCGATGGTTAGGGCGCTAAGGGTGAATAAGTTGAGGCTGTAGTCAGAAATCAATAGCCCGGCGAAGGTAATAAGAAGTGAGGTAGGTATCGAGATTGCTGTCACCAGCGTGGAGCGAATCGAACCCAGGAACACCAAGATGATCAAGATCGCGAAGGTAAGACCTAAAGTTCCTTCAATGGTTAGGTTCTCGAGCTGCTTTTCAACAAATGGCCCCTGGTCAAACACGGTGTTAATCTCAACATTGCCGCCAAGTTTTTCCGTGAGCTCATCAATCTTTGCTTCAACAGCGTTGGAAATTGCAACCGTGTTGCCATCTTGGGTCTTGGTGACCTGAATACCCAGTGAGTCCAGCCCGTTGGTTCTAGAAATAGATGTAACCGGTTCATAGTCGTATGTCACATCAGCTACATCTTCGATGCTTAAAATCTCAGGTGCAGCAGGTACTTCGGGAGCCTGTGCGCCAGGGGCCGGAGCTTGACCGGGCGCCCCTTGTGCCGCTGCCGCTGCTTGAGCTGCTGCCGCCTGAGCTGCGGCCGCAGCTGCGGCTTGATTGGCTTGAGGATTTGCAGAGATCAGCGGAAGCTTGTTGAAATCTTCTAGTGAGTTGACTTGAGTTCCGACTTCAATTTGTAGTTCGCCAGCGTTATCCAAAATGGAACCGGCAGGAATCACAAATCCGTTGGCACGAAGTGCTTCAACTATGTTTTGTTGTGTTAGGCCATTTTCTCTAAGAACATCTGCCTTTAGGTCAAGCGTGATTTGCTTTTTCTTACCACCGGCCACAGTGATTTCTTGAACTCCTGGAACCTGAGAAAGAATTGGAACTGCAACATCGGCCAGAATTTCAGCCAAGGAATCGTTGTCACCGGTTGTTGAGGCAACCGATAAAACAATGATTGGCACGCTGTCAAAAGATCCTGAAATTACCCTGGGAGCAACATCTCCAGGCAAAGAGTCCTGAACACTTGCAATAACCGAGTTGAGCTTTTCTTCAACATCTGAGGTAGTGGTTCCAAAATCAAATTCCACTCGAACAACCGATAGATTCGCACTCGAGGTCGATCGAACGTTGACTAGGTTATCCAGGGTTCTAACTTGATCTTCGATAACGGAAGAGACTTGAGCATCGACAATCTCGGGCGATGCACCCGGGTATGCGGTGACTATCGATGCCTGCGGCACCTCAAAAGAAGGTAGGAGCTCCTGCTTGAGTGCGGTGGCTGATAGTAGCCCGGCTCCAATAACGAGAACGGTAAGCAAACCAACAACGGAGCGATTAGCTAGTGAGGCGGTGGCAAGTCTGAACAAGGAAAATCCCCTAAGTTTTTTGAGTTTTTAGGTCAACGTCTAACTAAAGCACTATCAACCCCAGTAGATAAGGCTATCGCCAGATTCTCCCAGCTAGTTCCCAGCCTCAATCGGCATTTAGGCTAGGGGAGTGAAGATTTCCAAAATCCTGACCCGGGTAGGGCTTGTAGTGCTAGCCCTACTTCTTATCGTGCCTTTCCTTATTCCAGTTGAAACCAGCGGAACCAGAACCTATAAGCAAGTAGCTGGCGAAGCGGCAACCTTCGCTACCGCCCAGGGCATAGAGATCTTCTACGAGAAAACTGATTTTGCCTGCAAAGAAGATAAAGACTGCTCAAATCCACCGGTTATTTTCCTGATGCATGGCTTTGGAGCCAATACCTTTTCTTTCCGAGAGCTGACCCAGCCACTATCTGAGCTTGGCGACGTTATCGCCTATGACCGCCCGGGATTTGGTCTAACCGAGAGACCAACTTCTTGGGATGGTGAGAACCCCTACGGTTCAATCGGTCAAGACCTAATCCTTGATGAGCTAATCGAAACCTTCGCGAGCGGCAGGGATGTGATTTTAGTTGGGCACTCGGCCGGTGGAACACTCGCTGCGCAGTACGCAGTAGATAACAAAGACGCCGTCAAGGGATTGATTCTTATCTCACCGGCCATTTTGTCTACCGGTGGGTCACCTTCCTGGTTGAACTGGATCTACAGCATTCCGCAACTTGATCACCTGGGTCCGCTGCTAGTTTCATCTATTGCTTCAAGCGGTATGGATCTTTTGAACGAGTCTTGGTATAACAAGGACCTTATAACCGAAGAGGTAAAGGCCGGCTACCGTGAACCACTCAGTGTTAGCGGCTGGGAAGAAGGCTTCTGGGAATTCAATCGAGCTCCAAGGGAATTTGATATCAAGGATCGACTTGATGAGATCACCATCCCAACTCTATTAATCACCGGTGATAGTGACACTGTGGTTGCAACCAAAGACACCGAGGTGCTCGCCACCATGATTCAAAACTCGGTGCTATTTGTGATCCCACAATCTGGTCACCTAGCTCAGGAGGAAACTCCGGGAGACACCATGAAGGCCATTCGTGTGGTGTGGGGAATCCTTACAAGGTAGCGGGGAAGAAAACACCATTGGTTTGTGTTATCGATACAGATCATTAGTTATTAGAGAGAGTGTATTCATTGGA
The DNA here is from genome assembly GCA_945883505.1 of Rhodoluna limnophila. Taxonomy (GTDB): domain Bacteria; phylum Actinomycetota; class Actinomycetes; order Actinomycetales; family Microbacteriaceae; genus Rhodoluna; species Rhodoluna limnophila_B. Next base: position 98,821 of record CAMCXL010000002.1, on the reverse strand, counting down.
TATCAAGTTTGGCCTAGACACCTTTGGGGATATGACCCTAAAGGATGACGGCACACCCGAAACCGCTGGCCAGGTGCTTAGAAACGTGGTTGCCGAGGCGATTCAGGCCGAGGCGGTTGGGCTTGACAGTTTTGACGTTGGCGAGCACCACCGGGATGACTTTGCAATCACCTCTCCGGACACCGTTCTTGCAGGAATCGCCACCCAAACAAGTCGTATCAAGCTTGGATCCGGAGTCACCGTTTTGTCTTCGGAGGATCCGGTTCGGGTTTACCAAGCTTTTGCAACCGTTGATGCACTCTCCAATGGCCGCGCCGAAATAACAGCGGGACGCGGATCCTTCATCGAATCTTTCCCGCTGTTTGGCCTAGAGCTTGCTGACTACGGCGATCTGTTTGAGCAGAAACTGGAACTTCTGGTTGAGCTGTTGAAGGAAAGGCCAGTTACCTGGTCGGGAACCGTTAGAGCCCCGCTGAATAACCAGCAGGTTTATCCAAAAACCGAAGGGGGCCGCATTCCACTTCGGGTCGGAGTTGGCGGCTCACCGGATAGCGTAATTCGTGCCGCCAGACTCGATGCCGCGCTAGCTCTTGCAATCATCGGGGGAGACCCGGCTAGGTTTGCTCCTTTTGCAAAGTTATATCGGGACTCGATGCAAAAATTTGGTCACGAACTTCGTCCGATCTCAATTCACTCACCCGGTCACATCGCAGAAACTGACGAGCAAGCCATCGAAGAACTTTGGCCAAGCTACCAGGCAAGCTTTGGTCGCATCGGTCAAGAACGAGGTTGGGGACCGATGACCAAGGCACACTACCTGGATGAAGTTCATAACGGTAGCTTGTATGTTGGCTCGCCCGAGACCGTTGCTAAGAAGATGGCTTACGCCATTAGCGCGGTCGGCGCTCAAAGATTTGACCTAAAGTATTCCACCGGACCAATGCCGCACTCCAAGCTCATGAAATCGATTGAGCTTCTTGGAAGCCGGGTTGTTCCAAGGGTGAAAGAACTTTTGGCGCAGCAGCTAGTTAGCTAAGCTCCAGCAAAAGCCTCAATTGGTGGGCAAGAACAAATCAAGTTCCGATCGCCGTGCACCGAGTCCACTCGCCTAACCTTTGGCCAGAACTTTCCCTGGTGTTGCCCGGCGACCGGGAAAACAGCTAGCTTTCTCGAGTACGGGTGGTCCCAGTCCTCGGCCAAGATTCTTGCGGTGTGTGGAGCTTGGCGAAGCGGATTATCTTCGGCGGTCCATTCACCTTGTCCAAGTTGGTTGATCTCGCCCTTGATGGCAATCATTGCCGAGATAAAACGGTCTATTTCGCCCTTCGGTTCAGACTCGGTTGGCTCAATCATAAGTGTTCCAGAAACCGGGAAGCTCATAGTTGGAGCATGGAATCCGTAGTCAATCAAACGCTTGGCGATGTCATCAACCGAGACTCCGGTGTCTTTGGTCATGCCTCTAATGTCGATGATGCACTCGTGCGCAATTAGACCATCGTTGCCGGTATACAAAAGCGGGAAGTGATCGGCAAGCCTTTTGGCAATGTAGTTCGCGGACAAAACCGCAACCGCGGTTGCATCCCTAAGGCTTTGGTTTCCCATCATGCGAATGTATGCCCAAGAAATAGGAAGGATCGAAGCAGATCCAAAAGGAGCCCCCGAGATTGGTCCAAAGTTCGGTAATTCAATCTGAGCTAGTGAGTGGCCGGGTAAGAAAGGTGCAAGGTGAGCTCTTGCTCCAACCGGACCAACTCCAGGTCCGCCACCACCGTGAGGTATGCAGAAAGTCTTGTGAAGGTTTAGGTGAGACACATCTCCGCCCAAGAGACCAAACTTTGCGTAGCCAACAACTGCGTTGGTGTTGGCACCGTCGATATAAACCTGACCACCCGCCTGGTGAACCATTTCACAGATATCGGCGATAGCTTCTTCGTAAACCCCGTGGGTGGACGGGTAGGTCACCATCAGTGCTGACAGCCTGTCACCGGCCTCGCTAATTTTGGCCTTGATATCCTCAAGGTCAACGTTTCCAAGTTCGTCGCAGGCAATGACAACTACCTTCATGCCGGCAAGAACAGCAGAGGCTGCGTTGGTTCCGTGAGCAGAGGAAGGAATCAGGCAAACCTCACGCTGAGTATCACCGCGCGACAGGTGATAGCCGCGAATGGCCATTAGACCCGCAAGCTCGCCCTGGCTGCCGGCATTCGGCTGAAGAGAAATGGCGTCATAGCCGGTTACGTCACAGAGCCAGCCCTCGAGTTCGGAAATCAACGATAGGTAACCCTCGATGTCTTCTCTTGGTGAGAAGGGGTGCAGGTTAGAAAATTCCGGCCAGGTTACAGCTTCCATCTCGGTAGTTGAGTTCAGCTTCATGGTGCAAGAGCCAAGTGGGATCATGCCGCGGTCCAGTGCGTAGTCAAAGTCGGATAGCCGCTTCAAGTATCGAAGCATTGCAGTTTCGGAGTGGTGAGAGTTAAAGACCTCGTGGGTCAAATACTCTGACTTTCGGTCCAGCCCCGCGACCCTTAGCTTTCCAGAAGGCCTAAATCCGTAGGAGACTTTCTTGGCACCAAAGACGGCTGCAATCTGGTCAAGAATTTCTGGGCTGATGGTCTCATCGATGGAAATTCCAATCGTTGATTCGTCAACTACCAACATTGTTAGATCGTGCTGCCTACCTTTGGCAAAAATTGCTTTGGCGTCGATTCCCGTCACCTGGAAGGTATCAAAGAAGTCAGTTTCGGAAATCGTAAGGCCTGCTGCCCTTAGGGCATCGGCCAGTGCGTGAGCTTTTAGGTGAACCTCAAGAGCTATTGAGCGCAAGCCCTCGGGTCCGTGGTAGACCGCAAACATTCCGGCCATTACGGCCAAAAGAACCTGCGCGGTGCAGATATTCGATGTTGCGCGCTCACGCCTGATGTGCTGTTCTCTAGTTTGAAGAGTCAATCGGTAAGCCGGAGCACCGTCGGCATCGAGCGACACTCCAACTAATCTTCCAGGCATAGATCTTTCTAGATCTTCACGAACGGCTAGGTAGCCAGCGTGAGGACCTCCAAAGCCCATCGGAACTCCAAAGCGCTGGGTGGTTCCAACCACCATGTCGGCACCTGATTTACCTGGTGCCTCGATTAGACAAAGCGCCAACAGGTCAGCAACCGCAACCGCCATCGCGCCAACCGAGTGAGCTGCGTCAAAGATTGGTTTCAGCTGGGTGAGTCTTCCGGAGGCTCCCGGGTACTGAACCATAACGCCAAAGTAATTTCCCGATAGTTCAGCTGCACCCTTTGAGGCATCGAAGTAAGCAATTTTGATTCCAACCGGCTCCGCTCTGTGTTCAAGTAGAGCTTTGGTCTGCGGCATGGTGTCGGAGTCAACGTAGAAAATGTCCATCTCATTATTTGAAGATCTGCGCGATAGCAACATCGCTTCGGCGGCAGCGGTTGATTCATCGAGCATCGATGCGTTGGCAGTTTTCATTCCGGTTAGGTCATTGACCATGGTCTGGAAGTTAATCAGAGCCTCTAGGCGTCCTTGAGAAATCTCCGGCTGGTAGGGCGTATACGCGGTATACCAGGATGGATTCTCAAGCACGTTTCGCTTTATCACTCCAGGGGTGAATGTTCCGTAGTAGCCCTGACCGATCAGGGAGGTTGTAATCCTGTTGTTTCGGGCGTGAGCGCGAAGAGCTTTAAGAGTGTCTGGCTCAGATAGCGGGTCTGGAAGTTTTCCATCACCCTTAAATTGAATGGCCTTTGGCAGAGCGGTTGCCATGAGCTCATCCAAAGATGAGTAGCCAAGCTCCTTGAGCATGGCCGTTTGTTCTTCAGCGGTAGGGCCAATGTGACGGTATTTGAAGTCTTTGTGCTCAGGAAGCAATTTTGACTTAGCCCTCTCCGGTTAGTGCGGCGTATTGCTCATGGGTCAGTAATTCTGGAAGCTCGGTGAAGCGAATCTTGATAAGCCAACCAGCACCAAACGGATCGTGGTTTACAAGCTCTGGGTTTCCAGAAACCACCTCGTTGACCTCAACGATTTCACCATCAACCGGAGCGTAGAGTTCGCCAACACTCTTGGTGGATTCGATCTCACCGCAGATCTTCATATAAGTAGTAGAGGAGCCAACCTTGGGAAGGTCGACAAACACGATGTCACCGAGCTTCTCAGCGGCGTATTCGGTGATTCCAACGGTGGCGACATCGCCATCGATTGAAAGCCACTCGTGCTCCTTGGTGTATTTCAGACCTTCGCGGTTGATCATTTTTGCTGGTTCCTTTGGGATTGGGCTAGTTTTTGGCTCTTTTATAAAAAGGTAGTTTCACTACCCTAAACGCTGTTTGTGTTCCCCTGATGTCCACGCTAATAGGCGTGTCGAGTTCGGCAAAATCGGCGGAGACATAAGCCATCGCGATTGGAAAGCCAAGGGTTGGAGATAGTGCTCCCGAGGTAATCACGCCAACTGGCTTAGTTGAACCTTCAACAAAAACTTCATAGTCGGCACGGGCTGCTCGCTTACCCGAACCCTCCAAACCAACCAACACCTTTTCTGGTGCAACTTGAGACAGTTTGGCAAGGGCGGCTTTACCAACAAAGTCTCCTTGCTTATCAAGCCTGACCACTTTGCCAAAGCCAGCCTGAAAGGGATTGATCTCAAGGTTCATCTCGTGACCGTAAAGCGGCATTCCGGCTTCAAGCCTTAGAGTGTCTCGACAGGCAAGGCCAGTGGGCAGAAGACCTTTATCTTTACCGGCGGCAAAGATAGCGTCCATTACTGAAGCGCCGGATTCCACCGGGATGTAGATCTCGAAGCCATCTTCGCCGGTGTATCCGGTTCTAGCCAATAGGCATGGAACGCCTGCAAGCTCAGCTTCTGAAATTGCGTAGTACTTTAAATCTTCCAGTAAAGAATCCGTTATTTCAGAAAGTATCGAAACTGACTTAGGTCCTTGAATCGCAAGCAGCACCCAAAGATCGCTTTCATCTCTTACCTCGACCTCTAGGCCCTTGGCACGTTCTTCCATTGCCGAAACCACGGCTTCTCGGTTCGAGGCATTGGCCACCACCAGGAAGGCGTTTTGTCCCAAGCGGTAAACGATCAAGTCATCAATGATGCCACCTGCTTGATTACAGATCAGCGAGTACTTGGCCCGCCCAATTGCAATCTCAGAGGCTGCGCCAACCAGAGCAAAGTCCAGATAGGAAGCAGCATCTTTGCCCTCGATAAAGATCTCACCCATGTGAGAGATGTCGAATAGGCCGGCTGATTCCCTTACGGCGTGGTGTTCGGCAAGGTCTGAGCTATACCGCACCGGCATTTCCCAACCACCGAAGTCTGTGAAGCTAGCGCCTAAGGCCTCATGCTTATCTCGAAGTGGAATGGATTTCATGACACCTAATCTAAAGGGGAAAATAGACCCCAAAAACCGCCTGCCTGGAGGCTCAGGAATGTCAGTTGCTGGGCCTAGCTTTTGAGCATGAAGACACTAGAGATAGCAATTTACTGGTTCAACAAGATCTGGCCCTGGGTTGTTATCCCGACCCTGATTTTTGCATCGTTTTTTATTGGGCTGTTGTGGGGCGAAGCCAAGAAGGGCCTTAGGAGCTAAACATGGGATTTACCAACTGGCTACGAAAAGTATTTAGCTTCGAGCCGCCTGTGCAGCTTCCGGGATCAAAAGAAGCCTCAAAGCCTCAAATGAACGAGGGGGACTTTCACTCCGGCCCGGAAGGTTACTCAGCTGGTACCGCCTACCCAGACACTTTCTATGGATCGGGTGGCACGAGTGATGGTGGTCATGACGAGGGTGATTTCAACCGCTAGCTAAATGACTTGAAAGCTTGGAATCAATCGCAACTTGCTGTATCTAGGGTTTGCCAAATCAAGCCCACATCCCCGGTGGACAAATAGGCTTGAGGGATGGACGCTAAACCAAAAGACATATTCGGAACCTTTGCCCGCATCGAGATGTTCACTTGGGCGATGTTGATCGCTGCAATCATCGCAAGAGAAACAATCGGCATTGCCTCGAATGTCTTTTTTATTGCAGGTGCGACCCACGGATTTGCCTTCATGGGTTATGCAACTACGGCTGTCTTGGTTGCTGTGAATCAGCGCTGGCCTATGGGCCGGACCATCTTGGCAGTAGCGCTCGCAATAGTTCCTTTTGCTACCTATCCGTTTGATCGACACCTTGAGAAAAATAAGCTCATGGATGGTGAGTGGCGAATCGAGGGAACCAAAGACCCAAGGGATAACACCTGGTTTGATAAGACTTTCCGTTGGCTCATCTTTCGGCCAATACTTTTGATCTTGCTACTGATTGTTTTTGTGGTGTCGTTGTTTATGTTCCTGATCTGGGTCGGGCCTCCTTATCAGTGGGGAAGCTAGAACCACTTAGGTTGGGCCATGAGAAAGCTCTCTCCAGATACTCCCTATTTGGCAATAGACAAGAAACTGCTTGCCAAAAACATCGAGTCCATGGCCAAGAAAACATCCAAGGCCAGAATCAATCTTCGACCGCACGTCAAAACCCATAAAATCCCTGAGCTTGCAAAGCTCCAGCTTGCCTCTGGTGCAGTTGGAATAACGGTTGCAACCATCGGCGAAGCTGAGGTGTTTGCCAAAAAAGGCATAAGAGATATCTTTATTGCCTACCCACTTTTGGTGTCAGAGTCCAAACTAAAAAGGCTTGTGAAGCTTTCCCGGAAAGTGAAACTAACTCTTGCCATTGATTCAACCCAAGGAGCAAAGGCCTTGGCTAAGGGACTTGCCGGGGTAAAGGTGTTGGTCGAGATAGACAGCGGACATCACAGATCAGGTTGTGATCCAAAGCAAGCTGGAGAAGTGGCGCTAGGAGCCAAAACTCTCGGTCTAAACCCAGTTGGAATCTTTACCTTCCCAGGCCACAGCTACAAACCAAAAGGAGCCAAGCAAGCGGTGGCTGATGAGCAACGGGCTCTAAAGGAAGCTGCAACAACCATGGCCAAAGTTGGCATCGAAGCCAAAATCATTTCCTCAGGTTCAACTCCGTCAGCGGGGTTTTCTGCTGAGTCATCAGGTAAGTCAGTCAAAGCTAAATCACTGGTGAATGAACTAAGGCCCGGGGTATACGTTTTCAATGACGCCCAACAGTTGGAGCTTGGAACCTGCACAGTAAACCAGATTGCCCTCTGGGCAGTCGCAACGGTAGTGAGCGTGACTGGCAACCGTATGATTCTAGATTCGGGAAGTAAAACCCTAGGAGCAGATCGAGCCGGCTGGGCAACCGGCTATGGCAGGCTGTTGGATTTTCCAGAGGCTCGAATTGAAGCACTGTCTGAGCATCACGCCACTGCAGTTTTTCCAAAAACCAAAAAAGCCAGACCGGGCGCAAAAGCATCCGGCGGCAAGCTACCCAAGATCGGCGACCTGGTTAGGGTTATCCCAAACCACGTCTGCAACGCGGTCAACCTAGTTGACCAGGTGTATCTGGTTGAGAGCCAAAAGGTAGTTGGGTCTTGGAAGGTCGCGGCTAGGGGCAGGAACAGCTAAGTATTTGACTGCTGAAACCTTTACAAAACTGAAACTAATTCAAGGCCATTCCTCAAGGCCCAAATTGGCCGAACCAGTAAGCTAGGGGATGTTCAGGAGCCCTTGGGGAAGTTCTCTGGGCAAGAGGATTCATAAAAACTGACTAGGTGATATTTTGAACCAAGGCTCATCGAAGAGCTCGACAGCTCCTTCCCAGACCGCTACCTTATCGGCTGTCAGCCTCAAGGCATTGAACAAAAACTTTGGCGACATCACCGCTGTTTCTAACCTTGACCTAGAAATCCCTCAGGGGGAGTTCTTTTCAATGCTTGGTCCATCGGGATCGGGTAAGACAACAGTGCTACGAATCATCGCGGGTTTCGAAACTGCAACCAGTGGGCAGGTTTTTCTTGAGGGCTCAGACGTCACCGAGCTTGCTCCCTTTGATCGAGACGTCAACACTGTCTTCCAGGACTATGCACTTTTTCCACACATGTCCATCCAGCTGAACGTGGAGTATGGCCTTCGAGCCAGAAAAATTCCAAAGGCGGAGCGAGCGAAGCTCGCCTCCCAAGCAATCGAGTCTGTAAAGCTAACGCATTTGGCAGATCGACTGCCGCACCAGCTCTCCGGCGGCCAAAGACAAAGAATCGCGCTGGCGAGAGCTTTGGTGCTCCGGCCAAAGGTGTTGCTACTTGATGAGCCCCTCGGTGCACTGGATAAGCAGCTGCGCGAGGAGATGCAGGTTGAGCTAAAGAGAATCCAAAGAGAAGCTGGCATCACCTTTATTTTTGTGACACACGACCAAGAAGAAGCTATGCGGATGAGCGACCGGATTGCGGTTTTCAATCACGGAAAGATAGAACAGATTGGAACACCGCGCGAGGTCTATGAAAGCCCGGCCTCTTCGTTTGTGGCGAGTTTCTTGGGTGTTTCCAACTTGATATCTGGAGCTGCCGCAAAAGAATTATTTGGTTCGGATCAGTTGGTAAATGTAAGGCCTGAGCGAATCAAGCTTCTAAAGGAAAGTTCTAAGGTTTCTGAGGGTGAAATCGGAGTCAAGGCAACCATCACGGATGTTGCCTACACCGGAGCAAACACACTGTATGTGTTGGAATCCGATGGTGGACTGCGAATACTTGCCACCAGATTAAATGAAGAGTTACCGGGACAAGAGCTAGGTCTTGAAGCGGGTGACAGGGTATTGGCCTCCTTCCGTAAGGAACACGTCGCCAAGATTCCTAACTAAATAATGAGAGGAAAAAAATGAGAAGAAGCAAATTAGCTCTTCCTGCACTACTAGCAGCTAGCGCCCTGGTGCTATCTGGTTGTGCAACATCAAGTGGCGAGCTGACCCTTACGGTTCCAGACGTCCCAATGAAGGCTGAACTCGGTGCCTTCGAGGGTGAGCTGAACATCGTTAACTGGTCTGGTTTCGTAGACCCAAAGTGGGTTGACCCATTCACAGCAGAAACCGGTTGCGTTGTTAATTCCCGCGTTGCAGGCACCAGCGATGAGATGGTTACCCTGATGCGAACAGGCGAGTACGACATCGTGTCGGCTTCAGGTGATGCTGCCCTTCGCCTAATCGTTGGTGGAGACGTTGCACCGCTAAACATGGATCTAATCCCTAACTTCAGCGATGAAATCGCTGAAGGTATGAAGGGTCAGATCTATGACGTTGTAAATGGTAAGCCATACGGTGTTCCAATCGGCCGTGGCGCAAACCTGTTGCAGTACAACGAAACTGTGACCGGTGGAGCTCCGGAGAGCTGGGACGTTGTTTGGGAAGCCGACAGTCCTTACGCTGGCAAGATCACCGCTTATGACGCACCAATCTACATTGCCGATGCAGCTGTGTACTTGATGTCCACCAAGCCAGAACTTGGCATCACAAACCCATACGCACTAGACGAGACTCAGCTAGCCGCTGCGGTTGAACTGCTAAAGCAGCAGAACACCATCATCGGTGAGTACTGGTCAGACCCAGTGGCTCAGATTACTTCCTTCGTTGGTGGAAACACCGTTGTTGGAACTAGCTGGGAGATCTTGAAGAAGTTTGCGGCTCAGGAGAACCTGAAGACCACACTTCCTAAGGAAGGTTCAACTGGATGGTATGACACCTGGTTGGTTTCAACCACTTCTCCAAACTCGAACTGTGCTTACGCATGGATCGACTACACCAGCCAGGCAAGCGTCAACGGAGCAATCGCCATGAACTTTGGTATGGCTCCTGCAAACATTGCCTTCTGTGCAACAGATGCCGACACTCAGGCTCACTGTGACCAGTTCGCAGCAGAGGATGAGGCGTTCTGGGATCAGGTATGGCCTTGGACCACTCCAATTGAGGAGTGTGTTGATGGACGCACTGATGTTAAGTGCACCAGCTTCCAAGACTGGACCAATGCGTGGGTCACCGTTAAGGGTTAATTTCAACGCTTTGCCGGGTGGGGGATCAAACCCCACCCGGCAACACCAGAACCAGATACGAAACACTTCCCCCGCAACTTTTACTGAGTAGGTGAGAAATTGAGCGCAATCCAAAAGGCTCCTAACCGCCCACTTTCTACTTACTTGCACAAGAGACCAAACACTAGGCTCGTTGCACTGCTTGCGCTGCCAATGACCTGGCTTGTTGGTGTCTACATAATCTCGCTAACACTTCTTTTGGTTACTGCCTTTTGGTTTATTGACCCTTTCACTTCGAAGGTGATTCCTGGATTTACACTCGAAAACTTTGTGAACATCTTTACCGTTCCGGCTTACTTTGCCACCTCAATGCGCACCCTTGGAATTGCCATTGCAGTCACCGTTGTCTGCATTTTGTTTGCAATACCTCTAGGGATCTTTATGGCCAAGATTGCAAGGCCTTGGGTCAGGAACCTACTCGCTGTTGCCATAACACTGCCGCTCTGGGCCGGGTATCTTGTGAAGCTTTTGGCAATGAGGCTGACCTTCACTGAGGAGGGGCTATTCAATTGGTTAATGGCCCCATTCGGGATAAGCGGTCCAGGCTTTGGTATTCCGGTGACAATTCTTACTCTCGCCTACCTGTGGTTCCCTTACATGGCGCTGCCGGTATTTACGGCCATAAGACAACTGCCGCTTAATCTTTTTGATGCCTCGGCTGACCTTGGAGCCAAAGGTTGGCCAACGGTTTTCCGCATGGTGCTGCCTCTGATCACACCGGCGATCATCGCCGGAAGCGTCTTTACCTTTTCTTTGAGTCTTGGTGACTACCTGGCTGCGCGATTCGTTGGCGGCTCTACCCAGATGATTGGTTCAATCATTGCCTCGAACATCAACTTGAACCCACCGGTTGCTGCAGCCTTCTCGATGGTTCCAATTGCATTTGTGGTTATGTACCTAATGGTTGCAAGACGAACCGGTTCGCTGGAGAGGATGTAGACCCAGATGCTTAGATTCTCTCGCACCTCAAGATGGTCATTGATGGCAATAGTCGCTGTCGTGCTGATCTTCATGTATGCGCCGTTATCCGTACTGATTCTGAACGCATTCAACGAACGTCAGATTTCGGCTTGGCCAATCCCGGAGTGGTCTTTCAAGTGGTGGGCGGTTGCCTTTGAGTCGGAGCCTATCCGAGCTGCCCTTCTAAACTCCGCAATCGTTGCCTTAGGAGCGATGACGATAGCCATGCTCTTGGGCTCTCTGGTTGCGTTTGCTCTCAGCAAGTATGAGTTTTTCGGTAAAGGAACTGTGAACTTACTCGTTGTGCTGCCGATTGCTTTGCCTGGAGTTGTCACCGGTGTTGCCTTCAGTAACACCTACAGCAACTTCCTGACCCCTGCTGGTTTCCAGATTGGGTATTTCGGCATGATTGTGGCTCACGCGACTTTTTGTATCGTGATGGTTTTCAACAACGTCTTCGCAAGATTAAAGCGGATGAACCCATCGCTTCAAGAAGCGTCTATGGATCTGGGCGAAGGCCTTTGGGGAACCTTCCGACTAGTGACTTTCCCACAATTTAGAACTGCCTTTGCAGCAGGAGCCCTACTTGCCTTTGCGTTAAGTTTTGATGAGGTTGTGGTGACCATCTTTACGGCTCCTCCGGGAGTTGACACCCTCCCGCTATGGATATTGAAGGAAATGGCAAGACCAAACCAGGCATCGGTTGTAAACGTGGTTGCAACGGTTGTGATTGTTTTGTCGCTGATTCCGGTTTATGTTTCCCAGAGGCTTTCTAGAACTGAGAACGAGAAGTAGCCTCAGCCGATAAACTGGTCATCTGCCCTCGTAGCTCAGTGGATAGAGCAAGAGCCTTCTAATCTCTTGGTCGCAGGTTCGATTCCTGCCGAGGGCGCTTCGGCTACTGTTTCTTGCGCAGCCACAAAAATCTAGCGAGTGTCAAACCGGCCGGAAACAAGACCAGTAGCAGCCCTATCCAGGCAAAAAGTCCGCCGATTGGGTTACTTCTTTCGGTAAGACCCGAAATCATCAGAAAGTACAGTCCTCCCAAAAGAAATATGGGAGAAGACACAAAGAACCCGATTGAAAATCCTCGAGTCCAAAACTTGCCAGTTGCCATGCTAATCTCCTTAGCGTGGTTCACGGTTGCGTCACAGCCTAATGCGGATAAAAGGAATTATGTACTCGATTTTATTGGTGAGAATACTAGGTTTTCAGCACAACCCTTAGAATCAAGCGGTGATTGCATTCCTACCCGGTTTTCTAACCGGGCTATCCCTCATCATTGCAATCGGTGCTCAGAATGCCTTCGTTATTCGTCAGGGCTTAACCAAAAAGCACGTACTGCTGGTTGTTGCTATTTGTGCGATTTCTGATGCACTCCTTATTCTTCTGGGAGTCGCAGGGCTTGGTGCACTGATTGCCGGGCTTCCTTGGCTACTTGAGATCGTCCGTTGGTTTGGAGTGGCCTATTTGACCTGGTTTGGAATTAGGTCGCTTCGCTCAGCATTCAAGACCCAAATGCTAGATGCATCCGGTGCGCAGAGTGGAAGTGCCAAGTCAGTGGTGCTAGCTGTTTTGGGCTTTACTTTCTTGAACCCTCACGTCTATCTGGACACCGTTATTTTGCTCGGATCAATCGGCAATCAATTTGGGGAGGACAAATGGTGGTTTGCCCTCGGGGGAGCAGTTGCCAGCATTTTGTGGTTTAGCTCTATTGGCTTTGGGGCCAGGGCCGCGTCGAGGTTTATGGCAAAGCCTGTGTTTTGGAAGGTATTAGATCTTTTGATTGCCGCGGTGATGTTTGGAATAGCAATCATGCTGGCGTTTTATAGCTTCTGAAAGATCCTTTAGGGCTAGTACCATGGGCTCATGCGCAAAATTATAGGACTCACCCGCTACGCGGTCATCGTTCCTTCTATAGCTGCGATCCTCGGAGCGCTGCTATTGATGGCTCAGGGTTCCATCGAGGTTGTCCTGGTGATTATCGATGCTGTCTTATACGACGCATATCTAAAAGACACCATCGTTGATGTCCTGACTGCAATCGATGCAATTTTGCTTGGAACAGTTTTACTGGTTATTGGCTACGGTCTATACGAGCTATTTGTTGACACCAGGCTCGAGGTGCCAACCTGGCTCCAGGTGGCAGACCTTGACGACCTAAAGTCCAAGCTAATCGGTGTGGTGGTTGCCATCATCGCCGTGGTCTTCGTCGGTGTTTTCGTTGACACCAACCGCGCCGCTGATGTTGTCTCCTACGGACTAGGCGCCGGAGCACTGGTTGCAGGACTTGCCTTATTTGCTCTTGCAACTCGCAAGGACAGCTCAAAGCCAAAGGCAACGGCAAAAAAGTAAGCAGTGGAATCAGCACCTGATTCAGTGGATCGATATAACCCTTGACGAGGCTGGCTTAGGCTTGTCACTAGAACCGATAATCCCCAAGGAGATAACTTGTCTACTACCCATGCGCTTTTAGTTGCTAGCCCAACCTCAAAGTTCGAAAAGTCCGAGGTGCCGCTCCGGGAGATTGGCACAGACGGGGTTCACATCAAGATTCTTTACTCTGGAATCTGCCACTCAGACATTCACCAAGCTAGGAACGAATGGTTTGAGGGAATCTTTCCGATGGTTCCAGGTCACGAAATCGCCGGTGAGGTAATTGGGGTTGGTTCAAACGTTTCGAAGTTCAAAGTTGGCGACCGAGTCGGCGTTGGAACTTTTGTTGACTCGTGTCGTAAGTGCGAGTACTGCCTAGAGGGCCGTGAAAACTACTGCCTTAAGGGAAACGTTCAAACCTACAACGGGCGCCACTACGACAAGGCGCCAGCTTTTGGTGGCTACGCCAAGCAGATAGTTGTGGACCAAAACTACGTACTCTCGATACCTGCAAACCTTGACATGGCTGAGGCAGCCCCGCTGCTTTGTGCTGGAGTCACCGTGTACTCACCGCTTAACCACTGGAAGGTTGGACCGGGCAAGAAAGTTGCCATCTTAGGTCTCGGGGGATTAGGTCACATGGCAGTGAAGTTTGCGGTTGCCATGGGTGCCGAGGTGTATGTGCTTGGAAGAAGCAAGGCTAAAGAGCAGGACGCCAAGGAGTTTGGTGCCAAGGAATATTTGATTACCGTGGACGCCATTGACACCCATAAGAACTTCTTTGACATGATCTTGAACACCACTAGCTCTTCAGCTGACAACGACGCGCTGTTGGCGATGCTTCGAGTCGGTGGGTCCTTGGTCTACGTGGGTCTGCCAGGCGAAGCTCAGTCCTTTGATCCATTTTCTTTGGTCACGGGACTAAAGAGCATCGGTGGTTCAAACACCGGTGGTATCGCTTTGACTCAACAGATGCTTGATTTCTGTGGCGAGAAAAACATCACCTCGACCATCGAGCTCCTGGATGCTTCAGCTGCCAGCAGCGTCGATGCAGCCTACGACCGGGTGGTTGGATCAGATGTTAGATATCGCTTTGTAATCGATGCGAGCACAATCTAAGAAGATTTTGAGTTTTGTCCGGCTATCTTTTTTCTGGACCAGGCATCGGTTGCCCAAAGTGCCCAAAGAATCAGAACTGGCTGGAAAAACAGCCTTGTTAGCCTGGCCTGATCGGTGTTGAGCCCAAAAGCATCGGTTTGAGTCAGGTACTGGGAGATGTTGCCTGGAAAAATAGCAAGGAAGAACAAGGCAGTAAGCCAACCGATTTGCTTTTTGTAGCGAGCAATAAAGATCAAACTTAAACCCAGAGCAATCTCAACTACCCCGGAAGCTAGAACCACGAAGTCGGCATCTAGGGGGACCCAAGGTGGCACCTGGGCTTGGAACTCAGTTCTAGAAAATGTGAAGTGGCCAACGCCGGCATAAATTAGGGCAGCACCAAGCAGGTAGCGGGCGATTACCTTGGCGTATTTCATTTACTTTGTTAGCGCCTCATCGAAGAAGCTGGACAGCGCCTCGGCATAGCGATTGGTCTCAGAGAGCATTCCCTCGGTGTGGTCGGATCCCACAAAGGTCTCTAGCGAAATGTCTGCACCAATGTCTTTTGCATAGCTGTAGAAATCGACCGACGACTGGTAGTCCAGGCGCTGATCGCTATCGCCGTGCAGAATAAGCATTGGGCGTTGGCCGGCAGCTTCGATTCCTTCCATGACACTAGTTTCAGTTAGGTTCACGCCGTGAAACAGCTGAGCCGAGATCAGTGCAAGTTGCCATAGGAATCCAGGGAAGCCTTGGAATTCAACCTCGCGAGTGGCAGCTGCGTTGAAGTCAAAGATGGTTCCCTCCATGGCAAATGCCGAAACGTTTTGGGTTTTGGCTGGAACCAGTGAAGTCGCAACCGCGCCACCGGAAACACCGAACATTCCAAGCGATGATGCCGTGATGCCCTTGTTCTCAATCAACCAATCGGCAACGGCGGCGAAGTCAGTTGATTCTTCCTGACCGGCAGAGTGCCTACCGTCGGTGCAGGTGGATTCTCCAGTGTCACGGGAATCTACTAGCAGCACGTGGAAACCGTTTTTTACCAGCATCGCAGTTGGGAGAAGGGCATTGAAGTCTCTTCTTGAGGTTCCGATACCGTGGGTGACAATAACGTTCTTACCGTTTGAGACGGTTGGAGTTATCCACCAAGCGGAAAGAACGATATTTTCTGCAACCGGTATCTCAACGGCCTGATAGCTAGAGTCTGTCATCCACCAGCTGCTGAGGTCATAGTCTGCCCACTTATCCCAGCCATCTCCTGGGAAGGGACCATTGCCTACGGCTGGAGTGTAAAACTGCTCGGGCTTGTTTTCTAGATCATCTTCATTGATCGCACACGGAACAACTGTTCCGGAGGTGTATACGTAGTTGCCTGCAGCAAGTGCGCCTCCAGCAACTGTGAGAACTAGAACGGTTGCCGTGATGGCAATCCACTTCGATGCGCGCATTTAGATACGATAGCACCGCAAACAGAGCTCCGTACTACGGATTGTTCTGGCGAACTAGCGCCTTTCTAAGTAGCTTCTTTAGCCCCAGCACTACAAAGCCCAGAATCAAGAAAAACGTGGTGATTGCCCCTATGTAGCTGAGCATGCCAATAACCCCAGCTTCGCCGTTTGGGTTTATAAACCAGTACGGCCACCAGTTAGTGATGAATCCACGGATAACCGAAAAGATCAGCCAAATCAGGGGAAACACTGCGACCCAGAGCGCGGCTCTTAATCTTATGTTGAAAGCCTTCTGTGAAATCAGATAGTCCAAAACAATCAGAATTGGCCCATAGGTGTGAATGAATTCATTTGGAAATACCGGCCACTCGTAGTCGCCGTCTCTAACGTCGTTTGCAACATCAGATAGCAAAGCGTGGTAAACAACCCCGATCACGATCATCGCTACCGTAAGACTCAGTCTTGTAATCTCCAAACGCTTGCCTTCGTCTAGTTGCTTGAAGGCCCTGACGCCGGTCACCAAAAGCATTGCCCCGGCAAATACGGCGCCCACGATAGAGAAGTAAGCAAAATACTCGAAAGGCCTGAAGTTATTGTTGAGAGTGCGGTCAGTGACCTGCCAGATTACGCTGCCGATTAATCCAAAGCCGGTTATTACCCGAATACTTGCGGGCAGGAATTTCAATAGCATCTAAAAAATAATACAGGTTTGTGGCAGGTAGAAAATGCAGTCTCTTGAAGAACCCACCTGGCTTGAGCAATCTTTACTGGCTAAGCCGGTTGCTGCTGGGTAATGCAATGAATTCCCCCGCCGCGAGCGAATATTTCCCTGGCATCAACCAGAACAATCTCACGCCCTGGATATACCTTCTCGAGGATTTGTTTAGCCACTGAATCATTCGGGTCATCGAAGGAGCAAAGAATTACTGCACCGTTGACGATGTAGTGATTGATATAGCTGTAGTCGACGAAGTCTTGTTCGTCTCGCAAAACTTTAGGTGCTGGTATTCCAATTACCTCAAAGTCCCCAGCTGCTTCAAGGGTTGCCTTCACTTCTTTAGATACTTCATAGTCGGGGTGTGAAGGGTCTTGCTGGTCGTGATACAAGATGACATTCTCGCTTGCGAAGCAGGCCACGATGTCGATGTGTCCGCGGGTTCCATAGCCGTCGTAGTCCCTTGTTAGCCCCCGCTTTACCCAGATGGCTTTGTTGGTTCCAAGCTTGGCGTGAATCTCGGTTTCAACTTCTTGGCGGCTCAGGTGCTTATTCCTGCCTTCGCCGAGCTGGACTGTTTCAGTCAGCAACACAACACCCGCGCCGTTTACATGAATACCGCCCCCTTCGTTGATCAGGAAGGAGTCAGATACCGATGCGCCAGAAAGTTCTCCAACAAAGGAAGCCACCAGAGAGTCTTTTTCCCAAGCCGCCCAGTCTTGCGCACCCCAGCCGTTAAAGATCCAGTTCACTGCAACCAGGTTGCCTGATTCATCTTTCACAAAGGTCGGACCGGAGTCTCTCATCCAGGCATCATCTAAATCTGCCTCGATAATCTCGATGCTCGGGTGAAGGTACGCTCTGGCAATCTCGAGTTGATCGGTGGTTGCCAAAACAGTGACCGGTTCGTACTTGATGACCGCATTCGCAACAGCTGCCCAACTAGTCCTAGCTGCTTCTGCTTCGCTATTGCTTTCTCCAAGCAGGTAATTGCCCGGTGGCCAGGCCATCCAGGTTCGCTCGTGTGTTTCCCACTCTGCCGGCATGGTCAGCTTCATTATTTTCTTACTCCCGCAATGCCACCTTGTTCGCCGTCGCCAGAGTCAAGACGTTTATTTGTAATCGGGTTAGTGAGCATCTCGTAGGTGTCGGGTCGACGGGTTGCAAGAAAAGGAAATAGATCCAACCAATCTCGTCTTTGATCTAGATCAAGATCCGCGACCAGCACTTCATCGGTGTCTCTTCCAGCCCTTGCCAGCACCCTTCCAAACGGATCGCTGATAAATGAACTTCCATAGAAGTTCAGTGACCCTTCGTTGCCGTAGCGGTTTGGAACAACCATGAAAGTTCCATTTGCGATGCCGTGACCGACAATCACCTGTCGCCAAAGTGGTTCGGTGTCAAAATCTGGGTGGTCTGGCTCTGAACCGATAGCGGTGGGGTAGGCGATGATTTCGGCTCCGCGCAGCGAATAGTTTCTGGCTACCTCTGGAAACCATTCGTCCCAACAGGTCGGAAGTCCAAAGCTGGCCTTGGTGCCATCAAGATCCAATTCATAGACCGGGTAAGGCTCTAAATCCGCAGGCCCCGGCTGAAAGTATTTGTCCTCGAAGTACCCGGCGGTTACCGGAATGTGAAGCTTTGGAGTGCGGGCAATAATTTCCCCTTGAGTATCAACCAAGATTGCAGTGTTTAGCCCTCTGCCATCTTGAAGATCAGCCTGCTCGTATAGCGAGGCGTGAATAATCACACCATGTTGTTTTGCGGCGTTTGCAGCAAAAGAGTGTGTCTTACCACCCTGGAGTTGCTCTGCAATTTTTGAAGGCACCCCGGTGGGTTTTTGATCAGCCGGGTATCTAGAAAGAGTTAGCTCCTGCAAAAAAACAATCTTGGCACCAGCACCGGCGGCTTGAGCAATTCCATCGAGTAGAACTTCCTCGTGCTTTGCTTGATCTTCGTGCCACTTGGTCTGAACTAGTGCCACCCGAAGTGGTTTTCTGGTCGGCTGCTTAACCCTTGAAAGGCTTTCCGGTGCCTGAGCGATGGTGAGCTTCATGGTCATATCCTTACTTCATGCTCTCAAGAATCTCAGTCAATAGTGCAACGCTAGTGAGCGGATTTACAATGGCAAAACGGGTGTTTGGCTTGCCCTTATGGCTTGAAGGCACCACAAAACCAATCTCATCTCTTAGCAACTTATCTGACCAGGCGTTGTAATCAGCCAGTTCCCAACCTTTTCGCTCAAACACCACAACCGATAATTCAGGCTCTCGAACTAGCTCCACGTGATCCATGGTTTTGATTAGGGCAGCCACCTCATGAGCGACATCAATGTTGTGCTCAATTGCCTCTCGATACTTTTGTATTCCGTGAGTTGCAAGCGAGAACCAGAGTGGCAGACCGCGAGTTCTTCTGGTTAGACCAAATGAATAATCGGCCGGATTCCAAAGACCTGAGTCGTTTAGGGCTTCAAGGTACTCACCGTGTTGGGTGTGAGTAGCTCTGGCAATACTTGGGTTTCTATAAACCAGGGCGCAGGCATCGAAGGGAGCAAAGAGCCACTTGTGCGGATCGACTATGAATGAATCGGCAAGCTCTGAGCCATCGAAGAGCTTCTTATACTTGTTACTCAACACCCCAGCCAGCCCGTAGGCGCCGTCGATGTGAAACCAGGTTTTCGAAGAAGTAGCGAATTCGCCGATGCCGCGAAGATCATCGACTATTCCAAAGTTTGTGGTTCCACCGGTTGCCACAATTGCAAACACCGAATGCTCAGCCGCAGAGTCGTAAACACTCTTCACAGAAGAGGCCTGGAGTCGCCCATCTTCTGCTGGCTCGGCTAACAAAATATCCACATCCATCATCTTGGCGGCTGCCTTAAGCGAGGAGTGTGACTCAGCGGAGGCGATAAAGGCCAAGCGTCCGGCAAAGTTGATACCGGCTTGCGTCAGATTGTTCCGGTGTGCTTGCCTTGCGGTAGCAAGAGCCGAAAGGTTTCCAATCGTTCCACCTTGAACAAAGGTTCCGCCGGAGCCCTTGGGTAGTCCCACCTCGGCGGCAAACCACTCCAGAACCTGGTTCTCAGCAAAAACGGCACCGGAACCCTCTAGCCAAGATCCGCCATAGATCGAGCTTGCCGAGACCACCAAGTCAAAAAGGCTAGCCGCTTCGGTGGCGGCATTGGGAATGAAAGACACAAAGCCCGGGTGGTCGGTTGAGATAGTTGCGGGAGCTAAGACATCTTGAAATAGCTTTAGGGCCTGTTCCCCACCCAAACCTTGTTCGGTGAGAGTTATCCCGGCTTCGGCAAACAGCTCTTGCTCGGACTTTGGGTAATCCAGTGGAATTGGGTCATAATCCATCCGAACTCGAACGTACTCAAAAATCTTTTCGCGGAGCGCTTTAGATTCTTCGTTGCCTTTATGCATAACTAGCGCTTTTTCTTACGGGTCACCGAAACGGCAAGACCAATTACAAAAACCGCTCCTAGAATCCAGGCTGCCCAGACACGCTGATTGGCAATTTCGGCACAGGTTGTGAAACCCTCGGCGTCTGGAACTACGCAGGTCCCGGTGTCAAAAAAGCTCAGCAGCAACGCAACCAAACCCGCCAGGGCAACGGTTGCAAGCATGGCAGCTGAATTGTTTTTCATTTTCGCCTTTGAAAATCAATAGGAATATTTAGGACTGTGATTGGTTCTTGGCTTCTTCGAGCTGCTTTGCAACCTCGGCGCGCACCTCGTCCATGTTTAGACCCTGAACCGCTGAAATTATTTCGTCGAGTGCTTCAGCCGGGATAGCACCGGGGCTGTTGTATAGCAAGATCCCATCCCGGAACACCATCAGGGTTGGAATAGAACTGATGCCGGCTTCGCCGGCTAGTTGCTGCTCGGCTTCGGTGTCTACTTTGCCGAAAGTGATTTCCGGGTATTTTTCACTGACAGTTTCAAAGATTGGACCAAACATCTTGCACGGTCCACACCACTCGGCCCAAAAGTCCACCAGTGTGATGCCATCTTTTTCAATTTGAGATCCAAAGCTTGCGTGAGTCAGGTCAACTGTTGCCATTATCTAGTTCCTTGTCCTTTTCTCTTACTCTCGAAGTCTGGGCCAAAACAATTCCCGAGACCACAAGGATTCCCCCGAGTGCCTGTATTCCATCTATCTTCTCATTTAGCCAGGCCCAGGCAAAAAAGAATGCTGTTACGGTCTCACCGGTGGAGATAACACCGACAGAAGTGGCACTTAGGTGCACCAAGGCAAGGAAGGAAAACAGCATCGGCAGAAACGATCCAAAGATTCCAACCCAGACTAAAAGCGCCCAGAGCGGAAGCTCCAGCTGACTCAAGTTCCCAGTCAGGGAAACTTCTTGGGCCAAGATAGCGGGCTTAAAGTTCCACCACGGTGTGACGATTAGCCAAAATAGTGCCGAAATAGTCATTGAGTAAAACAAAGTGGACAGGGCGTCACGCTTTTTGAGAGTGTGCTCACCCATCAGGAAGTAGAAACTAAGAAACAGTGCCGCCATGACGGCAAACATCAATCCAACTGGATTTAATCCACCGTCCCAGATCCTGGAGACTACCACCAGGCCACCCAAGACCATGACAATGGCAAACCAAAGCCTGGCCTTGACCTTTTCCTTGAATAGCCAGAGTGAAACCAATGGAACAATCACGATTGCTGTGTACTCAATAAGAAGTGCGATGCCGATCGGCAGATTCTTTACCGCATTTGAGTAGGACCACTGCATTAGGGCAACTCCGAAAATCCCAAACAGGATTAGTCCCCGCCATTCGTGTTTTTGGACCCTGAAGGCTTTTCGGTTTGCTATTGCTAGCGCGATGCCAGCCCCGAGGGCTGTTGCCAGCGAGCGGAAGATCACTATCTCCTCAGGGGAGATTCCAGAAGACATCACAACTTTCGAAGTTGAGGCGTTCAGGCCAAACAGCAATACCCCGGACAGGGCAAAGATAACTCCAAGAAAAGGGTGTCTAGTTTTCAATTTATTAGTTAGACCAGTCCCGGTTTGGCAAGAAGGTCAATTTCTGAAAGCTCCGCCTGCGTCAGTGGCTGGCCGTTTATGGCAGCGTGGTTTTGTTCAAGCTGTTTCACGCTCGAGGCACCGATGAGAGCGCTTGTTACAGTGGGCTGCCGAAGCACCCAAGAAAGTGCCAGTTGAGCAAGTGATTGGCCGCGGCTGGCAGCTATCTCGTTTAGTCGCTTGGCTGCAAGAAGATACTCATTGGAAACTTTCTGCTCAGTCAAGTGCTTTGACTTGGCGGCCCTAGAGTTTTTCGGAACATTTCCGTCTAGGTAGCGATCTGTCAGTAGTCCTTGAGCCAGCGGAGAAAAGACAATTGAACCGATTCCGAGGCGCCCGAGAGTATCAAATAAGCCGTTCTCGGGAGTTCTTACAAACATCGAGTATTTCGGCTGATGAATCAAAAGCGGCACACCCATCGAGTCCAGAATTTGCTTGGCTCTTTCGGTCTGATATGGATCGTAGTTTGAGATTCCCACGTAGAGCGCCTTACCCGAAGAAACCGCAGTAGCCAAAGCTCCCATAGTTTCTTCCAGGGGAGTGTCTGGATCAAAGCGGTGTGAATAAAAAATGTCGACGTAGTCCAAACCCATTCGATCAAGTGATTGATCAAGGGAAGCCAGCAGGTACTTTCTAGACCCTAGATTTCCGTAAGGACCATCCCACATGTCATATCCGGCCTTGGTGGAAATAATTAGCTCATCGCGGTAGGGGGCAAAGTCTTTGTCGAAGTGATCGCCAAAGTTTTCTTCGGCGGCCCCGTAGGGCGGGCCGTAGTTATTGGCCAGGTCAAAGTGTGTAATTCCAAGGTCAAAGGCGCGGCGGAGTACTTTTCTTTGGTTGGCAAAGCTGTGGTCCTTACCAAAGTTATGCCAAAGCCCCAACGAGATTTCCGGAAGCAGCAAACCGGATTTGCCGGTTCGGCGATACTTCATCTGGGCGTAGCGCTCTTGGCTGGCTCGGAATTTCATAGGCACAAGCCTAAGCTAGCTAGCATGATGAATTTTGTGCTTGGCGGAGGTTGCTTTTGGTGCCTAGATTCAAGCTTTATGCAGTTTCGGGGGATTCAAGATGTTGAGGTGGGCTACGCCGGGGGCCATACCAGCTACCCCGACTATGAAACCGTTTGCTCCGAGGCCACCGGTCACGCCGAGGTGGCCAGGGTCATTTTTGACGAATCAGTGATTCCAGCCGAAACGGTGCTGGATATCTTTTTCACACTGCACGACCCCACCCAGCTAAATCGTCAGGGAAACGACATTGGCTCGAGTTATAGAAGCTGCATGTTCTATCAGGACGATTCCCAGAAACTTCTATTTCAAGACTCTCTTGATCGAGCTGGGGAAGTTTGGGGGCAGGGGATTGTTACAACCCTCGAGCCACTTCAAACGTTCTGGATGGGCGAGGACTATCACCAAGACTTTTTTGCCAAGAACCCAAATCAGGGCTACTGCAACTTTGTCGTTAAGCCCAAGATGGAAAAAACCGCCAAGGCCTTCACTTCCTACCTAAAGTGAAGTTTTCCACAGATTGGATTTGTCCCAACACAGCCTGATTACTGAATGAGATTCTTTTTACCTGATTAGACCAATCAGGTTGAAAGAAGGATAGTTATGTCAGAAAACTTTACGGTGTCAGGCCTTGTTGCCACCACACCCCGTCACCTAGTCACCCAAGAGGGATTGCCAATCACATCCTTTAGGTTGGCAGCTTCAAAGCGCCGCTATGACAGAACCAAGAAGACCTGGGTGGATGGGGAGACCAATTGGTTCACCATCACCTCATTTAGGCAATTGGCAATAAACAGCGCCTCATCAATTTCAAAGGGTGACCGAATCGTTGCCACCGGAAGGCTAAAGGTTCGGGACTGGGATAACGGAGAGCGCACCGGCACCTCCGTTGAAATAGAAGCAGACTCACTGGGCCCGGACCTTAGCTGGGGAACAACGGAATTTACTAGGACTGTTCTAGTAAGAGAAGATCCGGAAGACCAAGATCCCGATGAGAGCGAGCTCGATACTGAGAGCGAATTGGTTGGAGCCAAGGGAAGCTAAAGACCCGGCCAGGCATCTTCCCCCTAAGCGCCTGGTCGAAAAAGACACCCTTTCTACTCAAATGTGGGTATGTGAGCTGGCTCGAAGATAACGAACCAAATCATTGTCGGATAAACTCAACCGATAGCACACTTGAAGTAGAGAGGGTGTCATTTTTTTTGACACTGACAAAAAATTAGGGAAACTAGATGGCCGAGTTTATTTACCAGATGATCAAGGCGCGCAAAGCGCACGGCGATAAGGTCATCCTCGACGATGTCACCCTGTCTTTTCTTCCCGGTGCCAAGATTGGCGTGGTTGGACCAAACGGTTCCGGTAAGTCCTCAGTTCTAAAGATCATGGCCGGAATCGACACCCCTTCAAATGGCGAAGCTCGCCTAAGCGATGGCTACACAGTTGGCATCTTGATGCAGGAGCCAAAGCTAAATGAGGAAAAAACAGTTCTTGGAAATGTCGAGGAAGCAGTTCACGAAACCAAAGCAAAACTCGATCGCTTCAACGAAATTTCCGCAGAACTTGCAAACCCAGACGCTGACTACGACACCCTTCTTGAAGAGATGGGTGTCTTGCAGGAGCAAATCGACCACCTAGACGCCTGGGACTTAGATTCGCAGCTGGAGCAGGCAATGGACGCTCTTCGCTGCCCGCCGGGGGACACCCCCATTACTCACTTATCGGGTGGGGAAAAACGCCGCGTGGCACTTTGCAAACTTCTGTTGGAAAAGCCAGATCTTTTGTTACTTGATGAGCCGACAAACCACTTGGACGCAGAGAGTGTGCTCTGGCTCGAGCAGCACCTTGCTAAGTACACCGGAGCCGTTCTTGCCGTGACACACGATAGGTACTTTCTGGACAACGTTGCCGAGTGGATTCTGGAACTAGATCGCGGCCGCGCTTACCCCTACGAAGGTAACTACTCGACTTACCTGGAGAAAAAGCGAGAGCGCCTTATGGTCCAAGGTAAAAAAGACGCCAAGCTAGCCAAGCGGCTCTCGGACGAACTTGAGTGGGTTAGATCGTCTCCGAAGGCTAAGCAGACCAAGTCCAAAGCTCGTCTAGCCAAGTATGAGGAAATGGCTTCAGAAGCTGACAAGACCAGAAAGCTGGATTTCGAAGAAATTCAGATTCCTCCGGGTCCTCGACTTGGAAACGTCGTTTTGGAAGCTAAGTCCTTGGTCAAAAAATTCGGTGACCGGACACTTATTTCGGACCTTTCCTTCTCACTTCCTAGAAACGGCATCGTCGGAGTAATTGGTCCAAACGGTGTTGGTAAGTCGACGCTATTCAAGATGATTGTTGGCGAGGAACAACTCGATGGCGGCGAACTAAAAATTGGTGAGACTGTGAAGATTTCTTACGTCGACCAGTCCCGGGCCGGAATTGATCCGGATAAGAGTTTGTGGGAGGTAGTTTCTGGAGGCCTGGACTACATTCACGTCGGCCAGGTTGAGATGCCATCTAGGGCATACGTGGCGGCATTTGGATTCAAGGGTCCGGACCAGCAAAAAGCAGCCGGTGTTTTATCGGGTGGAGAAAGAAACCGCCTGAACTTGGCATTGACATTAAAGCAGGGTGGAAACCTCCTGCTACTTGACGAGCCAACTAACGACTTGGATGTTGAAACCTTAGGGTCCTTGGAAAACGCTCTTCTTGAATTTCCCGGTTGCGCTGTGGTGATCACACACGATCGCTGGTTCTTGGACCGAGTTGCAACTCATATCTTGGCCTACGAGGGTACCGATGAGAGCTCCGGCAACTGGTACTGGTTCGAGGGAAACTTTGACTCCTACGAGGCCAACAAGATTGAACGACTAGGTCCGGAGGCTGCCAAGCCTCATCGCTCTACCTACCGAAGACTGACAAGAGACTAGCAACTGCTCCCTCGGGAACTCGAACCATTCCCTCTTGGGCAACTGTTGCAAGCAGCACTCCGTCGCGACTAAATATTTTTCCAAGGGCTAGACCTCGGCTGTTTTGAGCAGCCGGGGATTCTTGAACGTAGAGCATCCAATCATCGACCTTTGCTGGCGCGTGAAACCACATCGCGTGATCAAGGCTTGCTGTTTTGAGTCCTGGCTTGGCCCAAGAGATTTTGTGTCTGCGGTAAACACTTTCCAAAAGTGTGAAATCAGATGCGTAAGCTAGGGCTGCCTGGTGCAGTGTTTGAGATTTTGGAAGTTCGCCAATGGCTTTCAGCCATACTGCCTGGTGAGCCACTGGCTCACCCTTTACTTCGAAGTAGATCGGTGACTGGACGTGCCTCATGTCAAATGGTCTTGCCTTGGCCCAGTACTGGGCAACTGGGTGAGGAATTCCTCCCAGCACCTCAGCAGCTGATGGAAGATCTTCGGGAGCGGTGATGTCTTTGGGCATTTCCTCTTGGTGGGTTAATCCTGGGCTCTCGATTTGAAAAGAGGCAATCATGGAAAATATCGGTTCGCCTTTTTGGTAGGCCTGAACTCTTCTGGTCGAAAATGATCTTCCATCCCTTAATCGGTCAACGGAAAAGGTGATTGGAAGCTCGATATCCCCTGGCCTTAGGAAATAGCCGTGCAGCGAATGCAGGATTCGCTCCGGGTCAACTGTTCTGGTTGCCGCAACGTGGCACTGGGCTAGCACCTGGCCACCAAAGACTCTGCCGTGAGGCATCCACTGGGAAGGGCCAATAAAGATGTCCTCTTTGGTTCTTGCTCCGCCGGCATCTTTTATATCCAGAGCCAGTATTAGGTCGGCAAGTGGATCTTCTGGTGGCACTCGGCTCACGTGAATCGGTGTCCTAACTTGGGTCAGTAGCTTTCACAGGTTAGTTTAGTTCTCTAATGAAAAACACTTTCCAGCTTCTTGATGAGCAAACCGCTAAGGACCTGAAGGCCTACCTATCAAGGGCCAAGAAGATGGACCCGAAGGGTGTTGTTCGGCTTCGTGCCTTCGGGACACTGCTAACCGCTTACGTGGCACCACTTTTCACCGGAAGCATCCTTGACGATGGACCAACGGTGTTGGGGCTTAGAACGATGGAGCTGAAGGAAGAAACCGAGATAAACATTTTGGTTCCGATTCAGGCAGTTCTTGATCGAATTGCATTCGAGCTTGAGAAACCAGCAACAGCCGAGCGTTTTGTTTTTGACATGGCCTCTAGTGAACGAGTTCCCTGGGCTGGAGTTTCACCGCCTAGAACCGGTTGGGTGGAAGCGGGATTTTTGGCCGAGCACATGCTCACCAATGTTGCTAAGCGCGGCATCACAGAAGTTGCTGAAGCCATACCAGAGTCCGTTGGTGGACCAATTGCCGCCAGGATCAGAGCCGAGGTTTGGGGAAGAGCAATCGATCTTGAATCCAAGGTGCCAGCCGGAGCTGCCTTTGCAGCTGCCGGTTTGGGATTTTTAGTGAAGGACGAAAACGTTCCGGTGTTTCATTCTCAGGGCTGGGTCAGGCTTTCAACCGAGTTTGGGCACGTGCTTTCTAAAGAAGCCAAGCACTTCTAGTCTTCGAAGCTATTGAGCATCGCGGTTGCCGCGCGATCTAGATATCCCCAAAGCTCGGCCTGCTGAAGCTCAGGAAGCTCGAGAGAGTCAACCGCTATCTTCATGTGGTGAAGCCACCGCTGGCGAGCTAGTGGATTTATCTTGAACTCGGCATGGCGCATTCGAAGCCTGGGGTGACCCCTTGTTTCCTGATAGGTGGTTGGTCCACCCCAGTATTGCTCTAAAAACATTCTCAGGCGTTCTGCTGCTCCGGCTAGGTCATCTTCTGGATACATCGGAAGCAGCACATCGTCTTTGGCCACACCTTCGTAAAACTTGTCAGTTAGTTTCTTGAAGGTAGCGGTTCCTCCGATTAGCTCAAAGAAGTTTCCTCCTACCCGCTCACCAGATAGACCCTTGATGCGCACGGTTTCAACCCTTGCTGCATCTTCAAACTCGCTAGACATTTACTTCCTTGCGGCCTTTGATCTTCTATCCGGGACTGACAGTTCAATACCCGCCTTATCAAGAGCCTTCTTGACTTCCATGCGCAGGGCTCTGGTGATGGCATCTTTTTTAGAAGGCCTGACCTGCTGCACCATGCGAAATACTATTTCCTCGCCGCCTAAAGCCTGGATGCCCCAGACCTCGGCCTTACCAATCAGCCCAGTTTTCAAAGTGGGGGTCTCGGTAAGTTTGGCTGCCGCGGCTTCAAGAACCTTCTTGGCTTTTTCTAGGTCGGCATTGTATGCCAGAGGAAGATCGAGAATAATTCTTGACCAGCCCTGGGATTGATTACCAACTCGAAGGATCTCACCGTTTCGTACATACCAAACAGTTCCTTCACTATCTCTTACTTGAGTCACACGAAGGCGAATGGATTCAACAACTCCGGTTGCCGTGCCAAGATCAACAAAGTCGCCAACTCCGAACTGATCTTCGACCACGATGAATAATCCGGCCAGAAAGTCTTTCACCAAGCTCTGGGCACCAAAACCTAGAGCGGCACCCAAGATTCCGGCTCCGGCAGCCAAAGCGCCAATCGCGATTCCAAGCTCGGCAAGAATGGCAATCGTCGCACTTATAGTCAAGCTCGCCGTTATTAGGTTGCTAAGCACCAATCCAATGGTTCGTGCTCGCTGCACAATTCTTGCTCTCGCCAAAGGAGATGCATCAAGAGCTTTGGTGTCAGCTGCCCCTTCGCGTCTTTTGACTCCAGTGGTTACGGTTGTGACGATCCGCCTGACGATTACTAAAAGTACCCAGCGCACAACAATGAGCCCCAGAACAATTAGGCCGATTCGGATAAGTAGCGCCCACTCTCCAGCCATTTCGTCAAGCCACTCCATTTTTTACTCCTTGCTGTCTTTTTGCTGAGCCTTCAGCGCTCTTTGCACACCGGCTAGGTTTTCGATGATGATCCGCTTTAGGGCGGGCCTTGAGTCAAGTTCGGGATTTTTTAAAAACTGCTCAGTCTGATCAGCAAGGGCTTTGTTCACTAGCGATAGCGGGTAGAGATTGACCAGCAGATATTCGGCCATGTGGTAGCTCTTTGATTCCCAGATGGAAACTACATTGGCGAAGTACTGATCCACAAAAGGCTCCAGCAAAGCTGTATCCAGCACCCGGCCGAATGCAAGGCTTGCTGAATTCACGAGAGCGTTACTCATCTCGTCGGTGTCAACAAGTCTTTGGAACATCTCTTGCTTGGCCTTGGAATCTGGCAGAGCGGCCATTGCCGCTGCGTGCGCCTTTTGACCATTGGCTGTGTTGTCGGCTTCTAACTCGACGTCGATTCTTGCTGATGCCACTTTGCCTCCAACCGACAACGAAGTCAGCAGTTCCCAGCGAAGGTCAGTATCTATTTCAAGCCCATCGAGTTGCACTTTGCCACTCAGTAGGTCTGCCACTACCTCAAGCTGGTTGTCGCTTCTGGCAAACTGCGCAAAGAACTTTGCAAATTGCAACTGGGCATCGGAGCCGGCCTGGGAGTTTTGGGCCAGCTTCCACAAGCCGTCGGCAACTTTGAGCTGGGCGCTCTCTCTGTTGCGCTCTGCTGTGAAGAGGTTTGTGACGGTTAGAAGTTGTCGCAACAAAGTCAGCATTGTGGTCGATTCTGACTCATCGGCGATGTGATTCAGAACTAGTTTTATGAAATCACTCGCTGTGGCCTCACCGTCGCGGGTTGCGTCCCAGACCGAACCCCAAACTAGAGCGCGAGCTAGCGGGTCTTCAATCTTCGATAGTTTCAAAAGGGCAGTTTGAAAAGAAACATCGTCAAGCCGGATCTTCGCGTAGCTGAGGTCATCATCATTTAGAAGCACCAGCGCTGGCCTTTTCTTGCCCACCAGTTCTAAGACTTCAGTCCTTGCCCCCTGAACGTCGAGTTCAACTCGTTCGGTGCGAACCAGCTTCCCTCCTACTTCTTCGTAGAAACCAACCGCAAGCCGGTGGGGACGAAGGTATGGGTACTCAGCGATAGCAGACTGCATAATCGAAAACGATTTGATGACTCCATCTGATTCGACTATCTCGGGAACCAGAAGATTAACACCTGCGGTTTCCAGCCAGAGCTTGGACCATTCTGATAGGTCTCTTCCGCTCTCAGCTTCGAGTTCTTTAAGCAAATCGGCTAACTCTGTGTTTTGGTAAGCGTGCTTTTTGAAGTAAGAAGAAACTCCGCGCATGAATGGTTCTTGACCCACCCAGGCAACTAGCTGCTTCAACACCGAAGCACCCTTGGCGTAAGTTATGCCATCGAAGTTGACCTGGACGTCTTCGAGATCGTTGATCTCGGCGACGATTGGGTGAGTTGATGGAAGCTGGTCCTGGCGGTAGGCCCAGGACTTTTCTAACGAAGCGAAAGTTGCCCAGGCACCTTTCCATTCGGTTGCCTCTTGGGTTGCAAGGGTAGAGGCGTACTCGGCAAAGGATTCGTTCAGCCATAAGTCGTTCCACCAGCGCATGGTGACAAGGTCACCAAACCACATGTGGGCTAGTTCGTGAAGAATAGTTACAACCCGACGCTCGCGAGTTGCGTCAGTGACCTTGGATCGAAAGACGTAGCTTTCGGTGAAGGTTACAGCTCCAGCATTTTCCATCGCACCGGCGTTAAACTCCGGCACAAATAGCTGGTCGTACTTTTCGAACGGGTATGGCACACCAAACTGGGCCTCAAAGAACTCAAAGCCCTGCTTGGTCTTTTCGATAATGTACTCGGCGTCCAGATACTCGAATAGAGACTTCCTGCAAAATACCCCGAGCGGGATGATCTTGCCCGAGCTCGAAGTTAGCTGATCGTTTACTTGAACGTAGGGGCCGGCAACCAGAGCTGTTATGTAGCTTGAGATCCTGGGTGTTGGTTCAAAGTTCCAAACCGATACCCCCTCGCGAAGCTCGTGGGGTTCAGGGGTGGGGGAGTTAGAGACTACTTTCCAGTAGGACGGAGCTGTGATGTTGAAGCTAAAAGTCGCCTTGAGGTCAGGCTGCTCAAAAACGGCAAACATGCGCCTTGAGTCTGGAACCTCAAACTGGGTATAGAGGTACACCTCTCCATCGACCGGATCAACGAACCGGTGTAGGCCTTCGCCAGTGTTGGTGTATTTACCCGAAGCCACCACCAAAAGCTCGTTTTGGTTATCAAGATTTGGAAGTTGAATCCGGACACCGTCTGAAACTTCTTTCGGATCTAGTACAACTCCGTTTAGAACTACCGAGTGAACCGAATTGGTGATGGCGTCGATGAAAGTAGATTCGCCCTGTTTACCGCTGAATCTAACCCTGGTGGTAGAGCTAAAAAACTCTGGGCCTCCGGTTAGGTCAATCTCTACTTCGTAGCTTTGAACACTTACACACCCCGCGCGCTCGGTGGCTTCGTGTCTTGTGAGATTTTCTCCAGGCAAGCTACTCAAACCTTTCTAGCCAGTATGCATCAAAGCCTAACTTGGAGCCGAGGGGTGTGAAACAATAGCCCCATGATCGAACCAATCATGGCCACTGGGGGCACAGCGGAGACGGCCTTGACTCTGGCTGAAATCGGAGCGCTGCTTTTAGGCCTCGGTGTGCTGGCTTTCATCGCGGCTCGGCTTCGCTTTTCGGTTGTACCGGTTTATCTTGCTGTCGGTTTAGTAGTTGGCCAAGGTGGCCTTGGTCTAATCGGCCTGAGTGAAGATTTTCTAGATCTCGGCGCCCAAATCGGCGCCATCTTGTTACTTCTATTACTGGGACTTGAGCACTCCGCACCCGATCTCGCAAAAGCATTCAAGGAAAGAAAATCAGCTGGGTTTTTTGATGTTGCGGTGAACTTTATTCCAGGAGCGGCCCTTGCGCTGTTATTTGGCTGGGGACCACTGGCCGCGATAGCCGTTGGCGGCATCAGCTACGTCTCTTCCTCTGGAATTACCTCAGAACTGATTAGGGAAACCGGATGGAGACGCTCAGAGCTATCCAAGCGAATCGTGACAATCTTGGTTTTTGAAGACTTGGCGCTTGCTCCTTACCTACCGCTACTTTCCTCGCTGGTGCTGGGTCTTTCTGCGTTCGCGGGATTGATATCGGTTTCTATTGCCTTGATGATTACCGGAGTCATCTTGATTATTGCTTACCGCGGCAAGGTTCAGTGGTCCAGAATCCTTAATCCAGAGGTTCCGAGTGCGCTGCTGCTAACAATTTTTGGCTCAGCGTTGCTAGCTGCTGGTGTTGCGGATCTAGCAGGCTTTTCCGGAGCGGTGGCTGCGTTCTTAGTTGGACTTTTACTAACCGGTGAAGTTGCCAACACCGTTCGAGGCCGACTCGGATCGCTTCGTGATCTGTTTGCCGCCATCTTCTTTTTGTTCTTCGGATTATCCACCGACTTTGCTGAACTAATAGCGGTGCTGCCGGCTGTAGCAGCACTTGTGGTTCTGGGAGTTGCTGGCAAGTTTGCAGTTGGCTGGTGGATCACTAAGGACATGCACGATAAGACCATGTGGATTAGGGCTGGAGCTTTTTTGACTCCGCGCGGAGAGTTCTCGATGGTGATCGCAGCTTTGGCCGCTCCTGCGGTTCTATCAGTTAGCTTGCTGGCCATCACGCTGAGCTACGTATTGGTCACCGCGGTGATTGGCTCTGTGGTGTTACGCTTTCTTAGAAGCGGCTTTGAAAGGGAGGCAAATTGAGAATTCACATCGCAACCGATCACGCCGGTCTTGAGACCAGCCACTACCTGATCGAG
Source organism: Rhodoluna limnophila (assembly GCA_945883505.1). Taxonomy (GTDB): domain Bacteria; phylum Actinomycetota; class Actinomycetes; order Actinomycetales; family Microbacteriaceae; genus Rhodoluna; species Rhodoluna limnophila_B. Next base: position 66,472 of record CAMCXL010000002.1, on the reverse strand, counting down.
TCACTAACCGCTCTAGGACATGAGGTAACCGACCACGGGCCGAGTACTTATGATCCGCTGGATGATTACCCGAGTTTTTGCATCAATGCAGCGCTTGCTGTTGTGAGGGACGAACAAGCCGGCATCAAAGCGCTTGGGATTGTTCTAGGGGGATCTGGAAACGGTGAGCAAATCGCTGCCAACAAAGTCAAGGGCGTAAGAGCAGCACTTGCTTGGAACGAAGACACTGTAAAGCTTGCACGCTCACACAACGATGCCAACGTCGTGGCTCTTGGGGCCAGGCAGCACTCCAAGGAAGAAGTTTTGGAGCTGATAAAGCTTTTTCTTGCAGAGCCCTTTAGTGGCGACGAGCGTCACGCTCGCCGAATTGGAAAGATTGCTACCTACGAGCAAACCGGCGAGATCTTGTAATAAAAAATGCCCGAGGGTCATTCGATACACCGCGTTGCCAACACTTTTGAAAGCGATTACCTAAACTCCAAGGTCAAAATCTTCTCGCCGCAGGGAAGGTTCGAATCCGACGCCAAGCTAGTTTCGGGTCGAAAGCTGGTTCAGTCAACCGCTATTGGTAAGCAGTTGTTTCTTGGCTTTGATAACGAGTTAACTCTTCGAATTCACCTAGGCATATACGGCAAGTGGAACTTCTATAACGTGCCAGTCTCTAAAGCCCCGGAGGTTTGGGGTGCAGTTCGGGCCCGCTTTGGGGTCACCAATTTTTCTTGCGACCTTCGGGGTCCCACGGTTTGTGAAGTGATTGACCAAGAAGGCGTGAATCTAGTTCGAAAGCGCTTGGGTCCAGACCCGCTGAATCCAGACCCAACCGGGTCCGAGGCTTTGAAGTTTGTTGCCAAGGTCAAAAGCTCAAGGGCACCAATCGGTGCTGCTTTGATGAATCAGGCGGTTATAAGCGGTATCGGCAATGTCTATCGAGCAGAGCTTTTGTTTCGAGCTGGCCTGAACCCAAAAACCCCGGGTGAAAAGATAAGCGAAGATCAACTGCTGGCAATTTGGGATGACTGCGTGAAGCTGATGCGCATTGGTGTCAAAAAAGGGATCATGCTGACCCGTGATGATTATCTGACTGGGCGAGTGCTGCTGGCAGATCGCTACTTCGTCTATAAGCGCGAAGGATTGCCTTGCCGGGTGTGTAATAAGAAGGTAGTGCTGGAGGAGTTTCTAGCTAGGAAGCTTTACTACTGCTCGAAGTGTCAGAAGTAAAGGTATTCAAGGAAGTCATTGGAGCGGGTGACGGGAATCGAACCCGCGCCATCAGTTTGGAAAACTGAGGCTCTACCATTGAGCTACACCCGCGAATCGTGTTCGCAACCCATCTATTGTATGGGATAGACTAACCGAGGTTGTTGAAGGTCAAAAGTCTTCAATCCACCGGGGTGTAGCGTAGTGGCTAGCGCGCCTGCTTTGGGAGCAGGATATCGCAGGTTCGAGTCCTGTCACCCCGACCAAATAAAAATAAACACCTGCCCCTTTTTTACTAGGGTCTCACCCCCAGGAGATTAGCTTGAAGACCAAAGTCGACCGCATTAATCCAACTCGCGTCAAGCTCAACATCGAGGTGACCCCCGAGGAGTTCAAGCCTTCACTAGATCACGCCTACGAGCACATCGCAGAGCAGGTAAATGTTCCGGGCTTTAGAAAAGGCAAAATCCCAGCTGCGATCTTGGATCAGCGAGTTGGCCGCCCGGCTATCTTGGCTCACGCCATCAACGATGGTCTGGACGGCATCTACAAAAAAGCCCTTGAGGAAGCCAAGCTTCGACCCCTCGGTCAGCCACAGGCCGACGTGAAGCAAAGTCCAGACGAGAAGACCTTCTTAGGAAACCTGGTTGTTGAAATCGAGGTTGAGGTCAGACCGGAGATCAAGCTACCTACTTATAAGGGGCTAAAGGTTGAAGTTGACACCATCAAGGTTGCAGGAAAAGAAGTTGAGGAAGAGCTAGATGCCCTCCGCGCTCGCTTTGGAACTCTCAAAACAGTCGAGCGAGCAGCCAAGAAGGGCGACTTCGTAGCCATCGATTTGACCGCCACCATCGAGGGTAAGGAAATTGACTCCGCTGAGAACATCTCCTACGAAGTTGGTTCTGGAAACCTGCTCGATGGCATCGATGAGGCCATTGACACTTTGACTGCCGGCGAGACCACAGTTTTTCGCTCCAAGCTAGTCGGCGGTGACATGGCTGGAGTTGAGGCCGAGGTAACAGTCAAGGTGATTGCGGTCAAGGAGCGCGAGCTTCCGGTGGCAGATGACGCCTTTGCTCAAATGGCAAGTCAGTTCGACACCCTAAAAGAACTAAAAGATGACATCGAGACTCAGATTGCAAAAGCTAAGACGTACTCTCAGGGAGCTCAAGCACGTTCTGCTTTGACTGACCAGCTACTAAAGCTTGTTGATGTTCCAGTTTCCAAAGAACTCATCGAATCTGATGTCAATCGTCACCTAGAGGGCGAGGGCAGATTAGCCGACGATAAGCACCGAGCCGAGGTCACTGAAGAGTCCGAGAAGTCGTTCAAGGTTCAGATGCTGCTGGACGCAATCGCCGAAGCCGAAGCGGTAAAAGTGAACGAGCAAGAGCTTATGCAGTACCTGGTTATGAGTAGCCAGAACTACGGCATGGAGCCCAATGAGTTTATTGAGACCATCAGCAAAAACGGCCAGGTTCCGGCTTTTGTTGGAGAGGTGTCAAGGCGTAAGGCACTGCACGTTGTGCTTGCCGAGGCAACCGTGACCGATAAAGCTGGGGCAGCAGTTGATCTGACCGATTTCCTCAAGGGAACCAGCCAGATAGCTTCTGGCGCTGATGAGCACGCCGCCCACGACCACGACTAAGACACGTACTTTATTGCCCTAGGCGAACAAGGCTAAATCCTGGCTTTTTGGCAAGTATCTTTGTTTTTAGGTAAGGCCCCATCAAAACTAGGAGCAAGGCTACAAATGGCAGATAAAGCTATTGAGAAGTTCTCGACCGTTGACCGGTTGCTAAAAGATCGCATCATTTGGCTCGGCAGCGAGGTTAGAGACGACAACGCAAATGACATTTGCGCAAAGATCTTGTTCCTTGCAGCAGAAGATTCCACCAAGGACATCTATTTGTACATCAACTCACCCGGTGGTTCAATCACTGCCGGAATGGCAATTTACGACACCATGCAGTACGTTCCAAACGACATCGTGACCGTTGGAATTGGTATGGCAGCTTCGATGGGTCAGTTCCTGCTTTCTTCCGGAACCAAGGGTAAGCGCTACGCCACCCCAAACACTCGCGTGCTTTTGCACCAGCCGCTCGGTGGCTTCGGTGGAACCGCCTCCGATATCCAGACTCAGGCGGAGCTAATCATGTCGATGAAGCGTCAGCTTGCACAGATCACCGCAGACCAGACCGGTAAGACTCTCGAGCAGATCATGGCCGATGGTGACCGCGACCGTTGGTTCACCGCTCAAGAAGCACTCGAGTACGGATTCATTGACCACATTCAAGCATCGGCTGGCAGCGCCACCGGTGTTGGAACCAAGTAGGGAGAAAACCAAGTGTCTATCGATCTATCCAAGCTGAGCCCAGAAGCTCGCTACATTCTCCCGAGCTTCGAGGAGAGAACCTCCTACGGCTTTAAGCGCCAGGATCCCTACAACAAGTTGTTCGAGGACCGCATTGTTTTTCTAGGTGTTCAAGTTGATGACGCATCCGCCGATGATGTAATGGCTCAGCTCCTAGTTCTAGAAAGCCAGGACCCAGACCGCGACATCACTATGTACATCAACTCACCGGGTGGATCATTTACGGCTATGACCGCAATTTATGACACCATGCAGTACATCCGTCCACACATTCAAACCGTTTGCTTGGGTCAAGCAGCTTCTGCCGCAGCCGTACTTCTTGCAGCCGGTTCTCCTGGTAAGCGTCTTGCACTTCCAAATGCCAGAATCTTGATTCACCAGCCAGCCACCGGAGATTCAGGTCGCGGCCAGGCTTCGGATATTGAGATTCAGGCCAAAGAGATTATGCGTCTTCGCGAGTGGTTAGAGATGACTCTGTCTAAGCACTCGAACCGCTCAATTCCAGAGGTAAATAAGGACATCGACCGCGACAAGATATTGACCGCGGACGAGGCCTTGGAATACGGGCTTATCGACCAGGTGCTTACATCCCGCAAGAATCCGCTACCAGCCAAGTAAAGACCTGGGGTGAACCTACCCTCGATTGTCGGGACTGGGTAATAGGGTTTTATCTATGACAAAACTCAGTGAGTCCGGCGACCTACTCAAGTGTTCTTTCTGTGGAAAGAGCCAGAAGCAGGTACGCAAGCTAATTGCGGGACCTGGCGTATACATTTGCGATGAGTGCATTGAGCTTTGCAACGAAATTATCGAGGAAGAACTTGGGGCAGCTGCCACCAAAGAATTCGACGACATCGAACTTCCCAAGCCAAAAGAAATCTACGGCTACCTAGACGAGTATGTCATTGGACAAGATAAAGCCAAGAAGGTTTTATCAGTTGCGGTTTATAACCACTACAAGAGAATCCGTTCGGTTGGGACTCTAACCGCAGCCGGTAAAGAGCACGACGCAATTGAAATTTCCAAATCTAATATTTTGATGATTGGTCCAACTGGTTGCGGAAAGACTTATCTAGCTCAGACTCTAGCCAAGCGCCTGAACGTGCCTTTTGCAGTTGCTGATGCCACCGCTTTGACCGAAGCCGGATATGTCGGTGAAGACGTTGAGAACATCTTGTTGAAGCTTTTGCAGGCTGCTGATTTTGACGTAAAACGCGCCGAGCGGGGAATTATCTACATCGACGAGATTGACAAGATTTCAAGAAAAGCTGAGAACCCCTCAATCACCAGAGACGTCTCGGGTGAAGGTGTTCAGCAGGCCTTGCTGAAAATACTGGAGGGAACTATCGCCTCGGTTCCGCCGCAGGGTGGCAGGAAGCACCCTCAGCAAGAATTCATCCAGATTGACACCACCAACGTACTGTTCATCGTTGCGGGTGCTTTTGCAGGACTTGAGGAAATCATCTCGAACCGCTCCGGTAAGCGCGGAATTGGCTTTGGCAATGAGATCAAGGCTCACGGGATCGATCCAGACATCTTCAACGACGTGCAGTCAGAAGATCTTCGCAAGTTCGGCCTGATTCCAGAATTCATCGGCCGTCTTCCAGTTATCGCAACCGTTGAACCACTCGATCGTTCAGCGCTAATTGACATTTTGACCGTTCCAAAGAATGCCCTGACCAAGCAGTATCAGAGGATGTTTGAGTTGGATGGTTTCGACCTTGAGTTTGACGCCAAGGCACTCGAGTTGATGGCAGATCTTGCAATTGAACGAGAAACAGGAGCCCGAGGACTAAGGGCAATTCTGGAGAACATTCTTGGGCCAATAATGTTTGAGATTCCAACGATGGAGACTCAAGGAGTTGTGAAGATTACCAAGGATGTGGTTTTGGGTAAAAAAGAAGCCGAGATCACTGCCTTCAAGAAGCAGCAAGAAAAGTCTGCTTAATAAATGTCCCAGGCGTCTAAGCCACCCCAGGAACTAAAAGCCCCAATCATCGCAGGATTCGTGGCCTCGATTTCCGGATCGGCTGCCACTTTTGGAATCGCGATCGCAGGGCTATTGGCCATGGGTGCAACAAGGGATCAGACCTTCACAGCAATTTTTGTTCTACTGATTGGCTATGGCCTTTTGTCAACCGTGCTGAGCTACCGATACAAAATGCCGATCTCAATTGTTTGGTCAACACCGGGAGCTGCGTTCTTGGCCGCTTCGGCGGGCCTTGGTTTGGAATTTGAGCAGGCAGTTGGCGGGTTCCTACTGTCTGGAATTTTGCTCACCATCACCGGCTTTTGGCCACCGCTTTCAAACCTGGTTCAGAAAATTCCTCCAACTATTGCAAGTGCGATGCTTGCAGGAATTTTGTTTGTGTTTGTCATCACAACAGTTCAGGCTTCGGTGAGCTATCCGCTAATTGTCTTGCCGTTTGTTGTGCTGTGGTTTTTCCTCAACCGGATTGCTCCGGTCTGGGCATCGCCAATTGCAATAGTTCTAGCCTTTTTGCTGATGAGTGCTGATGTCGGAACGAGTTGGTTCGCGACCGTCAGCCTGTTTCCAAAATTTGATTTGGTGATTCCAGCTTTTGAATTGATACCGATGATTTCAATCGGCATTCCTCTTTATTTGATAACCATGGCTAGTCAGAATCTTCCAGGTATCGCAATCATGAAGGGTTTTGGTTACACAGTCCCAGTTCGAGCGGTGATCGGATCCACGGGATTGGCAACTGTTGGTGCATCATTTTTTGGTGGATTTGGAATGAACCTTGCTGCAATCACAGCTGCAATAAATGCCAACGAGCAAGCTGCGAAAGATCCGAGCCATCGCTGGCTAGCTTCTTTTGTCGGGGGATTGGTCTACTGGCTGTTTGCAATAGGCGCTGGAGTGTTTGCAGCTTTTGTTCTAGCCGTTCCATCTGATCTTTTGCTTGCGGTGGTTGGAATAGCGCTATTGCCAAGTTTTATCTCAGCAATCGGAGTTTCTTTAGAGGATAAAGAAGCCAGACTTCCAGCCGCAATCACATTTATTGTTGGTGCAGCAGGCATCAGCGTTTTTGGAATCGGGGGAGCCTTCTGGGCCCTGGTTGCAGGATTACTGGTTTTGGCTTGGCAGAAAGTGCCCCTAAAGCCAAAGGCCTAGCTCACAGGCTTGAAAACCACCTGCTGAACCTCAGTTGTGTCGCCGGAAACAATCTCAAGCTGATCTATCTTTCCAACCGACCTAAGGTCATCGGCTATTGTCGAAAGCCCCTCAGAGTTTGCGGAGGCTATGCGAATCGACTCAATTTCTGCCTTCATTGAAAGCTGTTGGTCGGATTTTGACTTTCTAATTCCCATCAGGGCCTCTGAAGCACTGACCATAAGTCGAGGGTCTGACCCGCTTGAATATTCTGAAAGCTCGCTAGCGGTTGGCCATGTACTACGGTGCACACTGCCTTGCTGCCACCAGCTCCAGGCTTCTTCGGTTGCAAAAGGAATGAAGGGGGCAAGCAGTCGAAGCAGGGTGTGCAGCGCAATACGAAGCGCAAATACCGCCGAAGCTTGAGCTTCCGGGGTAGTTGCTTGTCCGTAGGCACGTTCTTTAACTAGCTCTAGGTAATCATCGGTGAAGTTCCAGAAGAATGTCTCGGTGAGCTCTAGTGCCTTGGTGTGATCGTATCCTTCAAAAGCTTTTCCAGCTTGGGTCACCACTTCTGAAAGTGCACCAAGCATTGCACGGTCAATTGGCTCAGTGACAGCTGCGGTTTGAGAGTTAGTTTCAAACGACAGCACAAACTTTGCTGCATTTAGAACCTTGATCGCTAGTCGACGACCAACCTTCATCTGTCCCACGTCAAATGCTGCGTCGGTACCTAGTCTCGCCGAGGCTGCCCAGTATCGAACTGCGTCCGAGCCGTGCTCATCAAGTAGGTCGTTAGGCACAACTACGTTGCCCTTTGACTTAGACATCTTCTTGCGGTCTGGATCAAGAATCCATCCCGATAGCGCGGTATCTGACCAAGGTAAGACACCTTCTTCTTGGAAAGAGCGCAGCACTGTTGAAAACAGCCAGGTGCGAATGATGTCCTGTCCCTGCGGGCGAAGGTCAAATGGGAAAACCTTCTCGTACTTACTTGGGTCAGATATCCAACCACCGGCAAGTTGCGGGGTCAAAGAAGATGTTGCCCAGGTGTCCATAATGTCGACTTCTCCGATAAAGCCATTGGGCTTTCCGCGCTGGTCCTCGCTAAAGCCTGCTGGTACCTGACTCGATGGGTCCACTGGTAGTAATGAAAGCTCAGGGGTGATTACTTTTTCAAAGTCTGGGTTACCTTCGGCGTCTAACTGGTACCAAACCGGAATCGGAACTCCAAAAAAGCGCTGTCTTGAAATCAGCCAGTCACCAGTAAGACCATTTACCCAGTTCTCGTATCGCACCCTCATAAAGTCAGGGTGAAACTTGAGCGTCTTACCGAGATTTATGAGCTTGTCGCGCAAGGCCTGATCTCGACCGCCGTTTCTGATGTACCACTGACGAGTAGAAACAATCTCGAGTGGCTTATCGCCTTTTTCAAAAAACTTAACCGGGTGGGTAATTGGCTTAGGTTCGCCAACCATGTCTTTCGATTCTGTAAGTAGCTCGACTATTGTCTGCTTGGCAGAAAAGACAGTCTTTCCAGCCAACTGAGCAAAGATCTCTTTGCCCTTGGCATCGCTAATTACTTCAGGTGCTTCGTTTACGATTCGACCGTCCCAGCCAAGAATTGCTCGGTTTGGCAGATCAAGTTCGCGCCACCAGATAACGTCGGTAACGTCACCGAAGGTACAGATCATGGCAATTCCAGAACCTTTGTCTTTTTGTGCAAGGTGGTGGGCCAAGACCGGAACCTCAACACCAAACAGAGGAGTCTTTACGGTCTTGCCAAACATCGGCTGGTAGCGCTCATCATCCGGGTGCGCAACTAAAGCAACGCATGCCGGAATTAGTTCTGGCCTGGTGGTTTCAATAAAGATTTTTCCGTCCGGTCCATCAAAACCGATGCGGTGGTAGGCACCCGGCTGATCGCGATCTTCAAGCTCTGCTTGGGCTACTGCAGTTCTAAAGGTCACGTCCCATAGCGTTGGGGCCATTGCCTGGTAAGCCTCGCCTCTTGCGAGGTTATTTAGGAAAGCTTTTTGTGAAACAGCCTGCGCATCCGGTGAAATGGTTTGGTAGGTCTGGGCCCAGTCGATTGAGAGTCCGAGCTGACGCCAAAGGGCTTCAAATTGCTTCTCGTCTTCTAGGGTTAGTTTTTCGCAAAGCTCGATGAAGTTCCGCCTCGAAATTGGAATCTGGTCGGCAGCTTTTGAGGATTTGCCATCGCCACCTTCAAAAGGTGGTGTGAAGCCATCTTGGTAGGCAAGGGTTGGGTCGCAACGAACTCCGTAAAAGTTTTGAACTCGACGCTCGGTTGGCAGACCGTTGTCATCCCAACCCATTGGGTAGTAAACCTCTTTGCCGAGCATGCGCTGGTATCTAGCAATCAGATCGGTGTGGGTATAGCTAAATACGTGACCTACGTGCAGCGATCCAGAAACTGTTGGAGGGGGAGTGTCGATTGAATAGATGTTGGATTTTTCGGCCGATAGGTCAAAGCTGTAGCTACCCTCGGCATCCCAACTAGCTCCCCATTTAGCTTCTAGGCCTTCTACGCCAACCTTGTCCGGGGTGGTGGCGGCGCGGGCAAAGCTATTTCCAGGTGTTTGCTGATTATTCAAAGGTCAAAGTCTCCATAAATGGGGGTCGTTACAGGTTAACATTGTCAGAGATTACCGAACACATCAGCCAGAAAGCCCAAAATGTATCCCCTTAACTCGGCCGGTCAGGCTTTCGGCGTAAACCCGAGCCCGTCTTTTCCGGAAATCGAGAAGCAGATCCTCGAATACTGGGATAAATCGGGCACTTTTCAAGAATCCATCGACCAGCGCAAGGCTGAAGGCGCCGAGGAGTTTGTCTTTTATGACGGCCCGCCCTTTGCTAACGGCCTGCCACATTATGGACACCTTCTTACCGGATACACCAAGGACCTAGTTCCCCGCTTCAAGACCATGCAGGGATACCGCGTCGAGCGACGCTTTGGTTGGGACACCCACGGCTTGCCAGCAGAAGTTGAGGCCGAGCGACAGCTTGGCATCTCAGGAAGACCTGAGATTGAGAAGTACGGGGTCGATAAGTTCAACGCCTATTGCAAGACATCTGTTCTGAAATACACCGAGGACTGGAGAAGCTATGTCACAAGGCAGGCGCGTTGGGTTGATTTTGATAATGACTACAAGACCCTTGATACCGACTACACCGAGAGTGTCATCTGGGCGTTCAAGGAGCTCTACAAAAAAGGTTTGATATACGAAGGCTTCAAGGTCTTGGCTTACTGCTGGCGCTGCGAGACACCACTTTCTAACCACGAACTTCGAATGGACGACGAGGTTTATAAGACCCGTCAGGATCAGTCGGTCACTGTCACCTTCCCTATTGTCGGAGGAGATCTAGACGGAGTTCGAATGCTGGCCTGGACAACTACTCCTTGGACTCTCCCGACCAATTTTGCTTTGGCGGTAGGCCCTGAAATCTCCTACGCCGTAGTTTCGGCCGGTCCAAATGGAGCTGCCGATGGCGGCGACTCAAAGAATAGGTACCTCATCGCAGCTTCTCTATTGGGCGCCTACGCCAAGGACCTGGGTTATGAAGATGCCGAGTCCGCTATTGCCGCCACAGTGAAGACTGTCGTAGGAAAAGATTTAGGCGGCACAAGGTACGAAAGAATATTTGACTATTACAAAGATGAATCAAAGTTTGACACCAAAAATGCCTGGCAGGTTCTAGTTGGCGATTACGTCGCCGACAACGAGGGAACCGGCATTGTTCACCAGGCTCCGGCCTACGGTGAGGATGACCAGAAACTTTGTGACGAAGCGGGAATACCGGTTTACGTTTCAATTAATGAGCGCGGTCAGTTTAACTCTGTGGTTTATGACTTCGAAGGTCAGCACGTCTTTGACGCCAATAAGCCAATCACCCAGAAGCTAAAAGCCGAGGGAAGGCTTCTTCGTCAGGCCAGCTACGAGCACCCTTACCCACACTGCTACCGCTGCAAGAACCCACTGATTTACAAGGCTGTCTCGTCTTGGTTTGTTGAAACCACTAAGGTTCGAGACCGCATGCTCGAGCTAAACCAGGAAATTGAGTGGACCCCATCACACACCAAGGATGGCTCATTCGGTAAGTGGTTAGAGAACGTGCGCGATTGGGCCATCAGCCGGAACCGATTCTGGGGTGCTCCGATTCCGGTCTGGAAATCTGATGACCCGAACTACCCGCGCATCGATGTCTACGGGTCGTTGGAGGAGCTCGAGAAAGACTTCGGTAAAGCCCCGGAAGATTTCCATCGCCCTTTCATTGATGAGCTCACTAGACCAAATCCAGATGACCCAACTGGTAAATCAACCATGCGACGTGTTCCAGAAGTTTTGGACTGCTGGTTCGAATCTGGCTCGATGCCGTTTGCTCAGGTCCACTACCCATTCGAAAACCGCGAATGGTTCGAAACTCATAACCCGGGCGATTTTATCGTCGAGTATGTCGGTCAAACCAGGGGATGGTTTTACACACTTCATGTTCTAGCAACTGCGCTATTTGATCGCCCCGCTTTCAAAAGCGCCATCTCTCACGGAATCGTGCTTGGAAACGACGGACAGAAGATGTCTAAGTCACTAAGGAATTATCCGGACGTCTACGAGGTATTTGATCGCGATGGCTCCGACGCCATGCGATGGTTTTTGATGTCGAGTCCGATTCTTAGAGGCGGAAACTTGATTGTCACCGAGCAGGGAATTCGTGAGGGTGTTCGTCAGGTTCTACTTCCACTTTGGAACACCTGGTACTTCTTCTCGCTCTATGCAAATGCTTCTAACTACCAGGCCAAGTACTCAGTTTCCAGCAGCGATGTGTTGGATCGTTATCTGATTGCGAAAACCCGCGACTTGATTGTGCTAGTTGAGCAAGACCTCAATCAGTACGACTCCTACGCAGCCTCGGCCAGACTTCGTGACTTTAGCGATGTACTCACCAACTGGTACGTCCGAAGGTCTAGAGATCGTTTCTGGGAAGGAAACGAGCAAGCGTTCGACACTCTTTACACAGTTCTGGAAATGGTGACCCGTGTGGTTGCACCGCTGCTTCCGATGGTCGCCGAGGAAATTTGGCGTGGACTGACCGGGGGTAAGTCCGTGCACCTAGAGAATTGGCCAGATGCGTCAAAGCTTTCTTATGACGAGCAGCTGGTTGTCGCGATGGACCAGGTTAGAGCTGTCAGCTCGGTGGCGCTTTCGCTTCGGAAGACCAATGGCCTTCGGGTGAGGTTACCGCTTTCTAATCTGACCGTCGTGACTCAAGGTGCCGATAAGCTCAAGAACTTCGAAAGCATCATCGCTGAAGAGTTAAACGTAAAGCAAGTTGACCTGGTGGAGTTAGCGGTTGAATCAACCAAAGCTTTCGGTGTTGAGAAGCAGCTGAGCGTGAACTCCCGAGCGCTTGGGCCAAGGCTTGGAAAGCAAGTTCAAGAAATTATCCAGGCTGCCAAAGCCGGCAACTGGGAGATCAGCGGTGAGAGCGTATTTGTAAATGGCGTCGAACTTTTTGAAGGTGAATACGAAATCAGCTTGGTGGCAAAAGATGAATCCAGCGATGAAAAGCTGATTGGAATCTTGCCTGGCGGTGGATTTGTAATTCTAAACCGAGTGGTGACCGATGAATTGGCAGCGGAAGGATTGGCTAGAGATGTTGTTAGAGCGGTTCAGCAAGCTCGTAAAGACGCCGACCTGAACGTCTCAGACCGAATATCAACGGTACTTTCTGCGGAGGCTGCGGTTCTTGAGGCAATTCGAGCACACCAAGAACTTGTCAAGAACGAGACGCTAACCCTTGAGCTAAGCCTTGTTGAAAGTTCGAAATTGGAAAATGCAGTTCCAGTTGGTGAGTCACAGCAGGTTTCGATTGCGGTGACAAAGCTTTGAGTGAAAGTTCCAGAGACGATAACTACTGGGTTTCACAGTCCAACGCTGTTCTAGAAAAACTATTACTTCGCATTCCTGAGAACAAGATTCGCCCCCGGCTCGAACCAACCAGAAGAGCGGTTGAATTACTTGGCGATCCGCAGCGCTCCTATCGAATAATTCACGTCACTGGAACAAACGGCAAGACCTCGACTACCAGATTTATTGAACGGATCCTTAGAGAGCACGGGCTCCGTACCGGACGTTTTACCTCTCCTCATCTGGTTCGCCTGAACGAGCGCATGGCGCTCGACGGAGAACCGGTGAGCGATGAGCAGCTAGTCAGTGTTTACGCCGACATCGAGCCAATCCTTGAGTTTGTTGATCAGGAGCTTTTGGACTCGGGCGAAGGGCGCCTTACGTTCTTTGAGGCGTTGGCGGTTTTGGGTTTTGCTGTCTTTGCTGATGCACCGGTTGACGTTCTGGTTTTGGAAGTTGGGATGGGAGGGGCCTGGGATTCGACCAATGTAGCCGATGGCGATGTTGCGGTGTTTACTCCGATTGGACTAGATCACATGGACAGGCTCGGCAACACCATTGAGGAAATTGCTCAGACAAAGTCCGGAATCATAAAGCCGGGTTCAATTGTTGTTAGCTCGAAGCAAACGCAATCTGCTCTAAACGTTCTCGAGAAGGCCGCGGGAATAACTGCTGACGGGTTCAAGCTGCAGGACCGGGATTTTTTCGTGGATAGTTTTGTGGCTACTTCAACTGGCCAGTCGATTACGGTTTCTGGACTCGCCGCTAGATATGGCCCCTACCAAGCTCCGGTGTTTGGTATTCACCAAGCTCAAAATCTCGCAGTTGCGATTGCTGCGGTTGAGGCATTTCTAGGGGGAGGAGAAATTGCCCTTGCGGATGACGTGCTGCGTTCTGCAGTGTCTGACGTTTCTTCTCCTGGACGACTGCAGCTTGTGAAAACCGAGCCACCGCTTTTGCTAGACGGAGCACACAACCCAGCCGGTGCTCTCACCTTGGCAGATGCCCTAAAGTCTGAGTTTTCAAAAAAGCCTCTAGTTGGTTTGATTGCCGTTTTGGCCGAGAAAGATGCCGAGGGAGTTTTATCGAATCTAGCCAGAGTATTTCATAGCGCGGTTATCACAGAGTCCTCCTCTCCAAGATCAATGCCAGTTTCTGAACTAGAGCCAATGGCGAAAGGTTTGCTTAGCTGCCACACGACGGGTTTTTCTGACTTTTATGCCGGTCTTGAGCGAGCCAAGGAAATCGCATCACAAATTGATGGCATGGTTGTTGTCACGGGTTCGATTACCTTAGTAGGGGACGTAATCAAAATGATTCAGGAGGAATCGGATGCGGAATAGATCCACCAAGTCAACCCTGGGTTCGCTGGTTATGGTTTTCCAGTCCGTCGTGGTGTTTTTTGCAACCCTGGTTGGTTTTGGTCTTCAGGTTTACCCTGACCCGGCCGTTATCTGGGGCGTAGGACTTGGGCTTAGTGTCACCCTGATGATTTTCCCGGTCTTTCTTGGAAAGCCGGGAAGCTACCTAATGGGCTGGATCCTGCAGGGAGTTGTTGTATCGCTGGGCCTATGGGTTCCGCTTATGTACCTTTTAGGTGCGGTGTTTCTTGGAATGTGGGCCTGGGGAATGATTGCCGGTGGGACAATTGATAAGGCTCGGGCGGCAAAGAACAGGCTCGATTCAACAGAAGGTGGAAACGAATGAAAGAGCAAACTCTCGTTCTTATAAAACCAGATGGTGTTGCAAGGTCATTGACCGGAGAAATCATCTCTCGCATTGAGAACAAAGGTTACGTTGTCACGGGCCTGAAGCTGCTCACTCCAACCCCCGAGCAACTTGCTGCCCACTACGCCGAGCACGAAGGTAAGCCGTTCTATGCACCGCTTATTGAATTCATGTCATCTGGCCCGATTGTTGCTATCCGAGTCGAGGGCGATCGCGTCATCGAAGGTTTTAGATCTCTTGCCGGAACTACTGACCCCACCACGGCAGCGCCAGGAACTATCCGCGGGGATCTGGGTCGTGACTTTGGCGAAAAGGTTCAGAAGAATTTAGTCCACGGTTCTGACTCTGTCGAGTCAGCAAAAAGAGAACTTGGAATCTGGTTTAGTTAGAAAAGGCTGGGCCATAGGTCCCAGAAGCGCCAGATTGTTGTTCCGATAATTGCCCCAAAGGTTCCGAAGGTAAACAGCCAGTGCCAGTCGTAGGCTGCAACAAAAAAGCCAACAGTTTTCAGCGGAACCGGGATTATTCCTTCGCGAGTTGAAAACAAGAACTGTTTCCAAAACATTGGAATCATTCCGGTCCAGGCAACCATGCAGTAAGGGCAGAGGGCCCCAATTTCAAAAAGACTCTGACTAAACAACCAAACCACGAATGCGAAGCCGCCACCCATTGCCAGTGTGAATAACAACCAGAACCACTTGGCAAATTTGGCCCCAGCAAGAATTGCAAACCCAACCAAGATCGGTGCAAAAAACGCAGTAAGGCCAATCAGAGAGTTAGGGAATCCCAGAAGCGAGGCCTGCTCAGTAAGCATTACGGACTTGCATGAGATGAACGGACTCACGTCGCAACTAAGGACGGCGTCGGGGTTAGCGGCCACGTTCAGGCGCTCAATGGTAAGGGCCATAGCCCCAACCCAACCAACAACTCCTCCGGTGATCAGCATCCAGGCGAGAGATTTAGTTCCGCCGATGAGCGTGTTTTCGCGTGTTTTGGTGGCCATCCATCAAGTATTCCACGGCGAATCAGGCTCTTTTCTCAATTTGATGTAATACTTGAGGCATAAGCATTTGGGGGCCACAACCTCCCGCTTAGACAAGGTTTATCGAGCATTTGGCTCCAAGGCATAAGACCCATCGGGCAGCTGGCAGGGCGACGTGACAGCAATGACTCGCAACTAACAGGTTTTGGTCGGCGGCAAAAGTCGCTGATAAGGATTTAGAGCCGAGATTTTGGCCAAGTGTGTGGGCTTTAGCCAACCGGCAGCATGGAGTGCACCTTAAATGGTGAAGGAAAAAGACGATTCAGCCAACGCTGAAAAAGCAATTAAAAAAGTAGTCAAGAAAGTTTCAGCCAAAGAACCTAAGGCTGCTAACAAGTCGGACAAGAAACTTTCGCCCAAAAAAGACTTAACCAAGCCGGCAGTTTCTAAGGCGGCCGAGCCCGATAAAACCAAAAAGGACCAAGCTCCCAAGGCTGCTCCGAGCACTAGAAGTGCAACCTCACTTATTTTTCAGGCACCGGATCTTCCTCCAGTTGAGCCTCGCAAGAAAGCCGCTTCCAAAAAAGCAACCGAGGCAGATTCCGAATCTCATCTTCGCAGGCGCTCTCGCCGACGCGCCGGTGAGCCAATTGATGTAAATCCTGATGCTCCAAATGTTGTAGTCAAGGTAAGAACTCCAAGAGCTCCCAAAGAACCGAGCAATGAGCCTCAGCGTATCAAGGGCTCAACGCGACTTGAAGCTAAAAAGCAGCGTCGCCGCGACGGACGCGATTCTGGACGAAGAAGACAGACCATTACCGAAACCGAGTTCTTAGCTCGGCGTGAATCGGTTGACCGCGTGATGTTGGTTCGTTCGAAGGACGACAAAATCCAGCTATGCGTTCTAGAGGACAAGGTATTGGTTGAGCACTATGTTGCTCAAACTCAAGACGGATCACTCATCGGAAACGTTTATCTGGGCAAGGTACAAAACGTTCTGCCATCCATGGAAGCAGCCTTCGTTGACATTGGCCGGGGCCGAAACGCAGTTCTTTATTCCGGTGAAGTCAATTGGGACGCCGACGGCCTTGAGGGCCAGCCTCGCAAAATTGAGCTAGCCCTGAAATCCAACGACACCGTGCTGGTTCAGGTCACGAAGGACTCGGTTGGCCAAAAAGGTGCCCGCCTAACCTCCCAGGTCTCGCTACCTGGAAGGTATGTGGTCTATGTTCCAAATGGCAACATGAACGGTATCTCCAGAAAGCTCCCAGAATCCGAACGGCTGCGCCTAAAGAAGATTTTGAAAGGCATCGTTCCCGAGGAAGCCAGTGTGATTGTTCGAACCGCAGCCGAGGGTGCGACCGAAGAGCAGCTCACCCTGGATGTTCAAAGACTTCAGGCTCAGTGGGATGGAATTCAAAAAAAGATCAAGAAGGCTACCCCGCCTACGCTTTTGCACTCCGAGCCTGATCTACTAGTCAAGATTGTTAGAGACGTCTTCAATGAAGACTTCCAGAAGATGATCATTTCTGGAAGCGATGCTCAATCTGTCATCACCGAATACCTAGAGTCGGTGGCCCCGGATCTTCTAGATCGGGTCGAGATCCACAAGGGCAAGGAAGACCTTTTTGAGCTTCACCGCGTCGGTGAGCAGATTGGGAAGGCACTTGAACGCAAGGTTTACTTACCTTCGGGCGGATCGCTGGTTATTGATCGAACCGAGGCCATGACTGTGGTGGATGTAAACACCGGTAAGTTTGTTGGCTCCGGTGGAAACCTTGAACAGACTGTGACGAAAAATAACCTCGAAGCAGCCGAAGAAATTGTTCGCCAACTCAGACTTAGAGACATCGGTGGAATCATCGTTGTTGACTTTATCGATATGGTTCTTGAGTCAAACCGCGACCTGGTGTCCAGAAGGCTTATTGAGTGCCTGGGGCGTGACCGTACCAAGCATCAAGTTGCCGAGGTCACATCACTTGGGCTAGTGCAGATGACTCGAAAGAAGCTAGGGCTTGGATTACTTGAGTCTTTCAGTGAACCTTGTGAGGTTTGTAGCGCAAGGGGAGCCATCGTTCACCACGAGCCGATCATGCGCACCAGAAGCTCCAACGAGGGTAAATCTGAGAAAAAGCGCAAGGGTCACATGGAAGTAGCCAACGTCGTGACCCCGGAGCGGGCCTCCGAGATCAACTCAGTGGTGGCCAAGATTGCCGCTTCGACCATGGGAACCGGAAAGATCCAGTCCAAGTCAGCCGAGGCCAAAACCCCGGCCGAGCCCACTCTCGAGCGAATTCTCGATGCTCTGCCTGTGGCGAAGTCGGACCCAAAGCCAGACGCCAAGCGCAAGCCAAGGCGGGCAACCAGCCCAGCCAAGGTTGACCCCGGCGCTTAAGCCCCATTAGACTAGGGAGCTGTTGCCCAGGTGGTGGCTTCCCAAACTTAGAAAAAGGTAAATCAAGTGGTTTTCGCAGTAGTTCGCGCAGGCGGCCGTCAGGAAAAGGTTTCAGTGGGCACCATTGTCACCCTTGACCGCATCAAGGCCGATGCCAATGGCAAGGTTCAGCTTCCAGCCCTATTGCTAGTAGATGGCGACAAGGTCACCACCGATGCCGCCGCACTTGCTTCCGTAAAGGTAACCGCAGAGGTCCTAAACGACCTACGTGGACCAAAGATCATCATCCAGAAGTACAAGAACAAGACCGGATACAAGAGACGTCAGGGTTTCCGAGCTGACCTTACCCGCGTCCAGGTTTTAGAGATCAAGTAAAGGATTAGAGCAAATGGCATCCAAAAAAGGCGTTAGCTCCACCAGGAACGGTCGCGACTCCAACGCTCAGCGTCTGGGCGTAAAGCGCTACGCAGGCCAGGAAGTAAACGCGGGAGAAATCATTGTTCGCCAGCGTGGCACTCACTTCCACCCGGGAAAGAATGTTGGCAAGGGCAAGGATGACACTTTGTTTGCTCTAGCTGCCGGTGCCGTTGAATTCGGAACCAAGGGCGGTCGCCGCGTAGTCAACATCGTTGAGGCTGCATAAGCCAAGATCGAAAAAAAGTTTCTACTAAAGGCGAGCCAGCGGCTCGCCTTTAGTTATTTGTGAAGGAGGAAAAGACATGGTTTCATTCGTTGACCAAGTCACCCTTCACGTGCGCGCCGGGAACGGCGGCAAGGGATGTGTTTCGGTAAAGCGCGAAAAGTTCAAACCCCTCGGCGGTCCAGATGGAGCAGACGGCGGACGAGGCGGCAGCATTGCTTTGTTTGCAGACCCAAACACCACAACACTGTTGGAGTATCACTTTCATCCGCACCGTGCAGCAGGCGATGGTGCCGCGGGAGCCGGAGACTTTAGAAACGGTGCGCAGGGTGAAGATCTAAAACTTGCAGTTCCAGTTGGAACAATTGTCAAGAAACCTACCGGCGAACTAATTGCCGACCTTGATGAAGCCGGCATGGAGCTTGTAATTGCCGAAGGCGGTGTCGGGGGATTAGGAAACGCAGCCCTTGCCAGCACCAAGAGAAAGGCACCGGGGTTTGCACTGCTCGGGGTTCCTGGATGGTCAGGCGATGTTGTACTCGAGCTCAAAACCGTTGCTGACATCGCGCTGGTTGGTTACCCTTCTGCTGGAAAGTCCTCCTTGATTGCTGCCGTGTCAGCCGCCAGACCAAAGATTGCTGACTACCCTTTCACAACACTGCACCCGAACCTTGGGGTGGTTCAAGCTGGTGAAACCAGATACACAATCGCCGATGTGCCAGGACTTATTGAAGGTGCTAGCGAAGGAAAGGGTTTAGGGCTTGAGTTTCTTCGTCACGTAGAAAGGTGCTCCGCTCTACTGCACGTAATTGACTGCGCGACCCTAGAGCCAAACCGTGACCCAGCATCAGACCTGGATAAAGTTTTGAAGGAGCTAGAGGCGTATAAGGTTCCAGAGGGCCAGACTCCTCTAACCGAGCGTCCTGCTTTGATAGCACTAAACAAAGTTGACATTCCCGATGGGCGAGAGCTCGCAGCATTTATTCGCCCAGAGTTAGAAGCTCGTGGATACGAGGTGTTTGAGGTTTCGGCTGCAACCCACGTGGGCCTAAAAGAGTTAAAGTTTGCGATGGCCAAGCTTGTAGAGGCAGACCGAAAAGAAAAAGCTAAGGTGCCAGCTCGTCCAAAGATTCAGCTCATGCAGGCCAAGAAAGAAGATAACAACTTCAAGATTGTCCGTGAGTTCACTGGAGTCGAGGAGTTCTTCAGAATCTTGGGAACCAAGCCAGAGCGCTGGGTTGCGCAAACTGATTTCGGTAATGAAGAAGCGGTTGGATACCTGGCTGATCGTCTCGCCAAAATCGGAATCGAGGATGCTTTATTCAAGGCGGGTGCATCCAACGGTTCAACGGTTGTGATCGGCCCTGGCGATGGTGTCATTTTTGACTGGGAACCAACTATCTCCTCAACAGCTGAATTACTGGTCAGTCCGCGCGGAACAGACCCTAGGTTCGGTCCGCTAAATGATAGGCGAACCAACGTCGAGCGAAGAAAGCGCTATCAGGAGATGATGGAC
Organism: Rhodoluna limnophila; assembly: GCA_945883505.1. Taxonomy (GTDB): domain Bacteria; phylum Actinomycetota; class Actinomycetes; order Actinomycetales; family Microbacteriaceae; genus Rhodoluna; species Rhodoluna limnophila_B. The sequence continues at coordinate 46,592 of CAMCXL010000002.1, read as the reverse complement.
GCGAGGGCCGCTCTTCGCGAGAAAATGGAGTCTGAGCGAACATCAGGCATCTGGTCAAAACCAGACGATTTCGAGGAGAGCAAGTAATTGTCAGATCACGGTAAGTGGTTATTGAGTGCTAAAAGAATAATCGTCAAAATTGGCTCAAACTCAGTCACTGGAAAAAACGAAGGCAAGATTGACCAGCTGATTGACGCCTTGGCATCGACCATGCAGCGCGGCACCGAGGTCGTTTTGGTTTCCTCCGGTGCGATAGCAACCGGAATGCCGCTGTTTAACTTTGATGAGAAGCCAACCGACCTAGACACCTTTCAAGCTCTGGCAGCGGTTGGTCAGTTCCGACTGCTTTCCAAATACCAGAAGAGTCTTGAGCGTCACAACATTGTTGCTGGTCAAGTTTTGCTGACCCTAACCGATATCGAGAAGCAGGAAAGTCGCGAGAACGCTAAGCGAGCTCTGGAGCGCTTGTTCCAATTGGGGGCTTTGCCAATTGTGAATGAAAACGACACCGTTGCCACCACCGAGATTCGCTTTGGTGATAATGATCGACTGGCCGCTATGGTTGCAATCTTGCTCGACGCCGACGCTCTGGTGCTACTCAGTGACGTTGATGGTCTTTATAACATGCCACCAACAAACCCTCAGGCCGAGTTGATTCAGCAGGTTTCCTTCGGGATGGATCTATCGGCTTTGGAAATTGCCGGCACCAACACAGGTGTTGGAACTGGGGGTGCGATCACCAAGGTCCAAGCCGCAGCAAGCTGCACCGAAGCTGGAATCGGGGTTATCATCACCAACGCAGACCACGTAGTCCAAACCCTGCAGGGTGAGTCGCTTGGTACTTTCTTCGAACCGAATCCCCAAATCAAGATTGTGCGTAAGTAGGCTTTAGACATGTCAGCAACCGACAAGATTAAACTCGCCAAAAAAGCCAGCAGTTCGCTTTCTATTGCATCCACTTCGCGAAAAGACGCAGCTTTGGAGGCCATCGCTAAATTGCTTGTTGACTCCACTTCCGAAATTGTTTCGGCCAACAAAAAGGATTTAGAAAAAGCCAAGACCGATGGTGTTTCGGAAGGCCTGCAGGATCGACTGATGCTAAATGCGGAGCGCATTGCAGCTCTTGCTACTTCAATGGAAACAATCGTTGCGCTACCAGATCCAATCGGCGAAGTGGTTCGCGGAATGTCACTTCCAAACGGCTTAAAGCTTTCCGAGGTGAGAGTTCCATTTGGGGTTATCGGAGCAATCTACGAGGCGCGTCCCAATGTCACGGTCGACATCACAGCCCTTGCCCTAAAGTCTGGAAACGCCGTCGTTCTTCGCGGCGGTACCGCCGCGGAAAACACCAACATCGCTCTGGTAAAGGTTTTACAGCAAGGCCTTGCAACAGCCGGACTAAGCAGTGACTTGGTTCAGACTGTAGATGACTACGGTCGCGACGGTGCCAACGAAATGATGGCGGCCAGGGGCCTAATTGACGTTTTGATTCCGCGCGGAAGCGCGGGGCTTATTAAGGCTGTAGTTGAGGGATCGAAGGTACCGGTTATTGAAACCGGAGATGGAGTCACTCACCTTTTCATCGACGAGTCAGCAAACCTAGACTGGTCGGTCGAGATCGTTCATAACTCTAAGGTGCAGCGTCCAGCCACCTGCAATGCTTTGGAAACTCTTTTGGTTCACCAGGCCGTCGCCAAAAGCATATTGCCAAAGGTTCTAAAAAGACTTGCCGATTCCGGTGTCACAATTCACGGCGATGAGGAAACGCTGGCTTTGTTCCCAGCCGCAGTTGCAGCAACCGAGGATGACTGGAATGCCGAGTATTACTCCTTGGATTTGGCGGTGCGCGTAGTTTCCGACATGGACCAGGCTCTTCAGCACATAGAAAAGTACTCGACTCACCACACCGAGGTGATTATCACTGACAGTCAGGTCAATGCTGAAAGGTTCTTGGCCGAGGTAGATTCTGCCGTTGTCATGGTTAATGCCGCATCCCGCTTCACCGATGGTGGTCAGTTTGGGTTTGGGGCCGAGGTTGGTATTTCCACCCAGAAACTCCACGCCAGGGGCCCAATGGGACTAAAAGAACTTACCGCTACGAAATGGCTGGTTCGCGGCTCCGGTCAAACGCGCAACTAGGTTATTCTGGTTTCAAGACATATCTTTAGGAGATCATCTTGCTAGCACTTCTTTCCGAAGGCCCATACATTGCGCACAATGACCTACCAATTCCAGCTATATGGTTTGGAGTGATTGCAATGTCAACTTTCATCCTGCTGGCATTTGTGGTTTACTCCTACCGCGATGTAGCCAACCGTCACGATCACAAGAACTCAAGTTCACAGGGTCACTAAGCTCAAAAGCTTTCTAGCATGGCTAAATTCCGACTGGGTGTGATGGGTGGCACTTTCGACCCCATCCACAACGGACACCTTGTGGCCGCCAGCGAGGTGGCGGCGGCACTAAATCTTGATCAGGTAGTGTTCGTGCCAACGGGTGACTCATGGCAAAAAAAGGGTGTCACCGGAGGTGAGCACCGCTATCTAATGACCGTGATTGCAACCGCAGCAAATCCAAGATTCATGGTTTCACGCGTGGACATAGATCGAGATAAGCCGACCTATACGGTGGACACCTTGAACGACCTAAAGGCTAAATACCCAGACGCCGAGCTTTTCTTTATCACCGGTAGCGATGCCATCGCTCAAATTTTGGCCTGGCACGAGGCTGAGAAGCTTTGGGAGCTGGCTCACTTTGTTGCAGTTAGCAGACCGGGGCACGTTTTAGAAGTTCCAGAAATGCCAGCAGGTACCTTCACTTCGGTCGAGGTACCAGCTCTTTCAATCAGCTCCACGGATTGCCGCCAGAGGGTGGCAAAGGGAGACCCGATTTGGTATCTGGTTCCTGACGGTGTGGTCCAGTACATCGGTAAGCACGAGCTTTATCAGGACTTGGCATGAGCGACTCAACTATGTATCAGTCAAGGAGAGAGCGTCGCGAGGCTGAGAAGTTAAATGCTTCTGCTCCGAGTAATCCGGTTAGTTTTGTTGAACCAACCATGACTGGTCCGATTCCAACTGTGAAAGCCCCAGACATTTTCTTAGAACCAGTAAAGAGCGCAGACTTTGGATCTACCAGTAACTTAGGCGCCGAACCAGTGACAGCTTCAATCATCTTGGATAAAGTTCCAGAACTTGATAACAATCGAGTTGTAATAACTGGAACTGGAGCGGTTATGACAACTGGTTCAATTACCATTTCCCAGGCCAACCCGACAACTGGCAGCATTGCAGTTATCTCGGCAAGCCAAGAAGCCGACGAAGCTCTTGTGGAAGATAGCCTTAATTCTTTTGTCTCCTCGGTGGCTCCAATCCGGGCAGCTGGTATTGCAAAAACTAGAGCCAAGACAGTGGAGCTCACCCTGGTCACCAGGAAAGGCCAAGGACAGGTTTATGCCGTCATGTCGACGGCAGTATTGATGATCACGATTGGGGCATTGATTGTCGCAGCGTTTATGCTTGGAATCTTCGAGTAGATAGGTATTTGTGACCGCGAGTAAAGAAGCACTGAAAATCGTTCAAATTGCAGCCCAGGCTGCTTCAGATAAAGTAGCGGAAAATCTCGTGGCCCTGGATGTCACAAACCCGATGCCACTGACCGACATCTTCTTGATTGTCTCGGGTCGCAATGAGCGTCAGGTGATGGCGATATCTGATGGCATTGAAGACAAGCTTCTAGAAAGCGGAGTGAAACTTCTTCGCCGCGAGGGCAAAAGCTCGGGTCGCTGGATTCTTCTCGACTTTGGATTTGTGATTGTTCACGTGATGCATGAGGAAGAGCGGATGTATTACTCCCTCGAGCGCATCTGGTCTGACTGCCCAGTGGTGCCCTTGGAGCTAGTTTCCGCCGAGTAAATCTTTGGGCTAAACTGGGCAAGTTCAAAAAAAGATGGGCCTGTGGCGCAGCTGGTAGCGCACCTGCATGGCATGCAGGGGGTCAGGGGTTCAAGTCCCCTCAGGTCCACAAAAGACTAATAGCCCTCCGGGGCTATTTTTCTTTTAAGCCTTGGTCAATTTCATTCAAATCTAGACTGGAAGGTATTGGAGACCTACTTTGGAAAAACAGAAACTCTCTCGGCCGCATGTTTGGCTTGCCAAGCCAGGCGCATCAAGGACCTTGCTTTTGCTGCATGGCTCTGGAGCAGATGAACATGATCTGCTCTCGCTTGGGCGAGAGCTAGACCCGCAAGCAAACATCCTTTCTCCCAGGGGAGCCATTACTCAGCAAGGCATGGTTAGGTTTTTTGAGTATGAGCCAGATTTCACTCCATCCAGGCAGTCCCTTCTCAAGGAGGTAGACAAGCTTGCCGAATTCATTGAATTAGCAAGTGCCCGGTACGGGTTTTCGGTTGAGTCGATGGTTACGGTCGGGTTCTCAAATGGAGCTCACGCCGGCGGGGCACTGATGCTTCTAAAGCCCGCTCTGGTTCGGGTGCTGGTTGCCTTTGGAACCACTCAAGTGCTTCCAGAGATTAGTTCGGGGGTTGACCTTTTGGGCAGCCAAGTTTTTATCGCCAATGGTGAGATAGATGATTACTCGCCCCCTCGAAAAACAGTCGCGCTGATCGAGCAGCTAGAGGACCTGGGGGCCGATGTCACCTTGCTCATGCACCCTGGAGGCCACCAAATCAGTGGGGAGCACGTTGAGTTCATAGCTAAGGCTCTGCAGAGCTAACATTCAGCATTTTCAAAGGAATAAACCTTAGACTTTTAGCTAGTTAAGCCCTAATGAAAGAAGGAGATTAGCGTTGTCCCACAACCCAGTATTCAACCGCTCAATGCAGACCGGCCTTAGCGCCTCCCGTGAGATTCCTCAGGATCTAGTCGACGCTGAATTTAACAAGATTACGTCCAAGTCTGAGCCGATGACCGTTGAGGGCACCGCCGGCAAGGTCACCGCCATCTTCTTCGTGCTGCTAGTTGCAGCTGCAGCGACCTGGTTCTTTGCTCCTTTGCGAGAGCTTTGGTTCCCGGCTATGTTCGTAGGACTCGGTTTTGCTTTGTGGATCACTTTCTCCAAGAAGGTAATGCCAGCAGTAATCGTGGCTTACGCAGCTGTCGAGGGTGTGTTCCTTGGTGGTATCTCCGCTTTGTTCGAGGCGATGTACCCAGGAATCGTGCAGTCGGCAGTTTTGGGAACTCTAACTACCGCAGGTGCAATGTTTGCTGCCTACCGCTTTGGGTGGATCAAGGTTGATGCAAGATTCACTCGCATCATGACCTTCGCAATCATCGGATATATGATCTTTGCTGTTGTGAACCTAGGTTTTGTTCTTATCTCCGGTGAGGCCGGAGTTTATGGCTCAGCCTTTGGATGGCTTGCAGGTCTAGTTGGAGCAGGTCTTGCTGCTTTCACCTTGAACTTGGATTTTGAGACCATCATGGTTGGTTCTCGTGACAAGTGGCCAGTTGAGATGGAGTGGCGCGCAGCTTTTGGGCTAACCGTGACTCTAATCTGGCTCTACGTCGAAATCCTTCGACTACTTTCGATTTTCAACCGCGACTAGTTGATTTTTCTGGCGATAATCTTGCCAGAGCTGGCTTAGGTCCCAGGCGTTTTCGGCCATTATCGAAACACCCTTAACACCGGTTCGCCTAGTCTTACCCGAAATCAAAAGTAACTTGGTGTTGAACAGCACCCCGCTGGATCGGGACTGAGCTTCATCGAAGAAAGTCGCATCACTGCACCCCGAGCCATCGTCGAGGGTAATGAAAACAACCCGCTTACCAGATCGCATCGGAGGGCTCTGGGTTGCAACCCTAACCCCTGCAATTAGAACCTCGGTTTTAGATCTCAAGCCAACTAACTCACTGGACCTAACAACACCCATCTGATCCAGCATCGGCTGATACTTAGCCAGCTGATGGTCGGTGATGTCCATGCCAAGTAGATCAAGCTCGGCTTGAATCTGACCGGCTGTTGAAATAGCAGCAAACCCCGAGGGCATTTGCTCTTTGGCTTCAAAATCCAGCATCGGCTGATTCTCGTCCAGTTTTGGTTTGGATTTTAGGGCTGTTAGTTGCCTAACTCGCTCCAGAATATCCCCTCTGGTGTGATCAGTTGAGCCGCCGGCTAATTCATCGAGTGCTCCAACTAAAGCTAAACGTTTGATGGTGGCTCGAGAAGGGCAAGCCCTTAGGTAAAAATCGGCCAGGTCGGCAAAAGGCGCCTGCTTGATGATTCTTGTTATCTCAGAGTTAGAGATGCCGTGCAGATCAGTTATTGCCATTCGGATTGCTAGGCCATCGGCAGTTTTTTCAACCAGGTATTCATCTTTTGATTTATTGACATCAAGCGGCAGTATCTTGACCCCGAGTCTTCTGGCCTCGGACAACAGCAATCGCTTTGGATACATCCCAGGGTCATGGGTAAATAGCCCTGCCAAAAACTCAGTGGGGTAGTGGGTTTTTAGCCAGGCACTTTGGTAGGTCGGAAGGGCAAAAGCTGCACCGTGGGCCTTGCAGAACCCAAAGCTTCCAAATCCCTCTAGCACACTCCAGATTCGATCCACAACAGCCTTTGAGTATCCGCGCTTGGTGGCGTTTTGCCGAAAGAACTTCTCAACGAATTTTTGGTCTTTCTCGAGAGTTCGTCGAAGCTCATCGGCTTTGGCGAGTGAGCAACCGGTCATCACGTTCAAGATTTTTAGCACCTGTTCGTGGAAAATAACAACGCCCTGGGTAGATTTCAAAATAGGAGCAAGGTCGGGGTGAATAAGATCTGGCTTCACAAACCCGTGACGACCATCCAAATAGGGGGCAATCATGTTGCCCTTCATGGGCCCCGGACGAAACAGTGAAATCTGAATAGTTAGGTCGTTGAACTCGGTTGGCTGGTGCTTGCCGGTTAGCTCTCTTTGGCCCGGGCTTTCAATCTGAAAGACACCGAGGGTATTGGTAGTTCTAATCTGCCTGAAAGTTTCTTTGTCGTCGCGAGAAATGGCATCAAGGTCAATAGTTTTTCCCGAGACTCGCTCAATTTCCCTAATCGCATAGGCCATGCTGGATTGCATTCGAACCCCGAGGATATCCAGCTTGAGCATTCCCATCGGGTCCATATCGTCCTTATCGAACTGACTCATCGGAAGCCCGAGACCACTTGGCTCAACCGGGGTAAGCGAGAGTAGGTCCTGGTTTCCCAAGATCACACCACAGGGGTGCATCGATATGTGCCTAGGTAGCCGGTCTAGCCGCTCGGTTATATCAACCAGCAGGTTCAGTCTTCGGTCGTGCTCGACCAGCTGGGCTAGTTTTTCAAGTTCTGGTTTTTTACTCAGCATGCCTCGAAAGTTTCTTGCGCTAAAGCGCCAGATACTCTTTGCTATCTCATCAATTTGATCTTCTTCAAAGCCAAGGGCTAGCCCTCCGTCTCGAACCGCACCTCGGCCTCGGTAGGTGGACTGCATTGAAAGTAGAGTGACCCGGTTGCCACCGTAGCGCTTGAAAATTGCCCGATAGATATCGTGCCTCCTGGCCGATTCAACATCTATATCGATATCTGGAAGGCTGGAGCGCTCGGTGCTTAGAAATCTCTCAAACAGTAAATCGTGTTCGATTGGGTCAACTCCGCTTATCCCTAACAGGTAATTGGTTAGTGAACCAGCCCCAGAGCCACGAGCTGCGGTTCTAATCCTCATATCCCGAATCATCTGCGCAACATCGGCAACGGTTAGAAAGTAAGTTGCAAAGCCCAGCTTGTTGATGGTTATGAGCTCTTGGTGCAGCCGGTGCCTAACCGGAAGCAGTTTGTCTTCAGAGTAGTTTGGGTAGCGCCAGTTAATCCCCGAGTGAGCTTTTTGCCAGAGCACTTCGAAAGGGTTTCCTTCAATGCCAAGAGCTGATTTCTCAGGGGTTTTAGGCCTTGACCAGTCGCAGTCGCTAACTGGGTCAAGCCTCAGGGCATTGGCTAGCTCCTCGGTATTTTTTAGGAGCTTGGTGGCTAATTCCTGGCTCTGAGTAATTTCAAGAGCTAGCTTTTTCATCAACGCTTCGGGCTTTAGCCAAGCTTGGGCATTGGCTTGGGGGGTAAAGATACCAAGTGGTTCTAGGTGCCTAGCGGCATCTAACACATCTCCGGTTAGTGCATCGTCGGGCTCTAGATAACGAACTGCATTTGTCAGCACTGGTTTTAGTCCTGCAGTTAGCGCCAGCTGCAGCATTCTTTTAGCCTGCAGGGTTGAGTAGCTTGATCCCGGTTCGGTTAGGTGAGAAACAATTTCTACGCTCAAGCATTCACTAACCGGAATTAGTTCTTTCCAGTCCAGAAGTTTTCTGGCGGCAACGGTAGCGTTTGCCTTTATAACCGCTTGGCCAATATCAGATTCTGGTCCAAGCAAAATGGTGCAGGTCGGTTTACCATCCAACACAACTAGTTCGCTCAAGTCTTTTTCTGAGATAGCTATTTCTTTTTTAGTTTTACCCTGAGCTCTAGTTTGAGCTTTGGAAACTATTTTGCACAGCGCCGCCCAGCCGATTCCTTTGTTGTGTCCTCGGCTAAAAATTGTCACTGTCCCGCGATTTTCAACCTTTAGTCGAACACCGACTATTGGAGCGATGTTTTGATCCAGGCAGGCACCGATATGTTTCACGGCTCCATAGAGACCGTTATCGTCGGTAATTGCTAGAGCGTCTTGACTAAAGCTCGCGGCAGCCTGGGCAAGCTGATCGGGCTTAGCGGTTCCAAAATGGAATGAGTAAGCCGAGGAGACGTTTAGGTGTGTGAAGGACATGCTTAGCCAAAGATTCGAACCAATTGCCAACCGTCATCTGCTTGGCTATGAACTAGCTCAAATTGATTGGGGGAGTTGATTCCCTTGCTGGCAGTTATTCGCCACATCTCAACTTCTAGAACCTGGGCCCCAATGCCGCGCTGGGCGCGGCTAGCTTCTAACCACCAGGGCTTTCTGGAGTACCAGCGCTCGGGGCGCGAAGTGACCTGATAGCTGCCATTTCGCCAGCTGAAGCGAACCGGTTCTCCGGATTGGTTGGTTAGTACCTTGACTGTCTCGTCGACTTGGATCATGAATCTTCCCCATAAAACGGCTAGTTGTTCGAACAAGTGTTCGAACAATGATTAGTGTATGGGTATCGACCGACAAAGCGAAATCCGCCTCAAATGCCAGTTATTTATTGGTTTTTTGCAGCTCTTCGTCGATCATCTTGTCGGCGACCTTGGAGATCTTCTTCTTGGCCAGGTGAATAAAGAAGATAAAAAGAGCCAGAATCCCAACAAATACCAAGGCTCCGAACTTGAACCCGGAGGCAACCTCTTCGTAGCTTGCCTTGGCGATGTAGCCAATTCCAACGTAGGTGCTTGCCCAAACCAGACAAGCTCCGAAGGTCCAGATGATGAAGGTTTTGTATCTCATCTTGGTAGCTCCTGCCACCACCGGCACCAGTGAGTGCAGAACCGGCAGGAACCTCGATATGGCAACGGCTGGACCACCGCGTTTTTCAACGAATATGTCGGCCCTGGCCCAGTTATCCTCACCGAAGCGTTGGCCCAGCTTTGAGGACCTGATTCGCTTACCGAAGAGTCTTCCGATCGAGAAGCCAATGGTTTCCCCGATCATGGACCCAACCAACACAGCCCCTACCAGCCAGAAAAAGTCCGGCAGGTCGGAAACCCCTGTTGAGGCAACCAGAACGACGGTATCGCCTGGCACTATTAGCCCAATAAACAGCGAGGTTTCGAGCATTATGGCAAGACCTGCAAAGAAATTTCTCCAGACCGGATCGATGCCAGAGACCCCAGCTAGCAACCAGTCAAGAATTTCGTTCACTATAAAATCATCCCACGAAAAGGTTGAGAAAACCCTGAGGGCTAGCTTTAGTCGAGCTGTGTGCCTAGAAGCTTTAGGCGCTTCAAAAACGCGTCCAGGTTTGAAGACTCTGGAAGCTCATCTGCTACACCGATCCAGGACCTAACCGGCATGATGCCATTTAGTGAACTCAGCGCCCAGATTGGCAACTTGGCTAGTTGCTCTGGCCTAACATTTTCAACCATTGTCTCAAAGCCCATCTGATCGGCTATCGAGAAAACTTCCTGGCGAGTAATAGAAGGTAGCCAGTTGGTTTGATCGTCTGAGGAGCAAAGCACATCGCCGCGCCACCAAACCAGAGCACTCAGTGCTCCCTCGGCAACAAAGCCCTTGGTGTCGGTTATAACCGCTTCGTCAGCTCCGTTCATGTTGGCGTGGCGCCTAAGCTGCTGACACAAAGAAAGGTCAGGACCTTTTACTTGGGGGTTATTTCTCGGGTCAGGTTCCGGGTATGACCAGAGGGTCAAAGACTCCAGTTTCTCGGGAGCTTCTCGAAGTCTTAGGTAGAGCCGCGTACTAGCGGGCTGCTCACCGTGGTATTCCATCCTGGGAAACCACCTACCTATTTTTGGCAGCAGTCTTTTGATCTCAGCGAAATAGAAGGGAAGAAACTGCTTCTGGTTTGGGTCTTCATTTTCAACCCATGAGCCAAATCTCTCGAAGTGTGCGGCTAGCGACCGAACCCTTCCCTCATCAACCAACCAGGAGTCGGCAACTTTGAGCTGAACCTCAATCGAGGATTCAATAACTGGTTTTAGCTCCCCCGCCTCTAGGCGATAAAAATCCCCCAGAACGCTCATGAAATTCCTCCGGTTCAGCCTTGCTCTAATCTATAGATTACGAGCAAATCCATAAGCTAATTTCCAAATCCCCCAGATTAGGTGATCCACTTTGCGTCTTGAGCTAGAAAAGCTTCGCGGCTGGGTCAACCCAGCCGATGCTTTTGTGGCGATGCACTCCAAGGACCCAAATGCCTTTTGGTTAGATCGCTCCACCAACCCCGACGAGCCAGTATCAATACTTGGCTCGGCAGGTAAGAGCATAAGAGCAGGGGATGAGGCCTTCGCGCTCGCAAGCGAGCACCTGAAGAAAACCCAAGCCGCTATTGATTACTATCCGGAAGCCGATATTCCCTTTAGCTTTCGCCCCGGGCTAGTTGGCTACCTGGGTTATGAGCTTGGTGTTGAACGAACTAGTAGTTCAGACGAGGGCGCATACCCAAAAGCTCAGTTCATGATTGTTGATCGGGCGATGGTTTTCGATCACAAAAATAAGACCATGTATTTCATCGGTCTTTTTGAAACCACTGAGGATTTCCAAAACTGGCACCGGGCTGCCCTTTTGAGGCTGACTCTGATTGGAGGCGAGGCTTCGTCTTTCCTGCAGGCCACCAAGGAGCCAAAACTTATTTCTACCAAGCTTCGGCACGAAAAACCAAGCTATCTAGAGCTAATCAAAAAAGCTAAAGATCACATCGCTAAAGGGGATGTATTTCAGCTTTGTCTGACTAACCAAATCTTTATCGAACACGAGGCCAACCCCCTAAGAACATTTCTTTCGCTTCGAGAAATAAACCCAGCTCCCTACGGGGGATACCTGAAACTTGGCGGAGTCGAAATAGTCAGCTCATCTCCCGAGCAGTTTCTAAAAGTTTCCTCCGCCGGAAAAATCTCTTCCAAGCCAATCAAGGGAACCAGGCCAAGGTCAAAAGATATTGCCGAGGATCAGGCAATTTCGGCGGAGCTTGCAACCAATGAAAAAGAGCGCGCTGAGAATCTAATGATTGTGGATCTGATGCGAAATGATCTTGGTCGAGTCTGCCAGGCCGATTCAATTTCAGTGGAGAAACTCTTTGAGGTTGAGACCTACGCAACAGTTCATCAGCTGGTTAGCACCGTGACCGGCCAGCTCAAAACTGGTCAGAGTGCAACCAGTGCACTGGCGGCATGTTTTCCGGGGGGATCAATGACGGGAGCTCCAAAGATTCGAGCGTTAGAAATTTTGCGAGAACTAGAAGGTGCGCCAAGACAGATTTACTCGGGTGCCTTTGGGTATCTCGGCTTCGACGGCTCGGCTGATTTTGGAATGACGATCAGGACTCTAGTTTTTGAGGGCACATCGGCAACCCTTGGAGTTGGCGGTGGAATCACAATTGATTCAGACCCGGAGAGCGAGTTTGAGGAAACCATGCTCAAATCCAAGGCGTTGCTTCAGGCACTGGGAGGCTAGGGGAATGGAAGATTTAGCTCTTTTAGTCAGCGCGATATTTTTTGGCCTTGTGATTTTAGGTGCCGGCTCAGTGGTTCTGGCGATACTTGCAAGAAAGAACAAGATTTCCAAGTACTGGCCACTGGGGGCAGCTGTTGCACTGAGTATCTTGTCTTTGATTGCCTGGCAGGGCTCGGACCGATTGGGCATGATCCCACTTGGCTGGGCGCTATTGACAGCTGCTATCACCTATTGGCCGTCTTCAAAAAGCTAAGTAAGCCAGCTTCGCATTGGTAACCTTTTCAAGAGATCCATTCAAAATTAATTAGGAGTTTTACCTTGTCCAACGAGCCAGTTCAGTTTGACGCTAAGGCGTTGAGCGAGAAGTGGCTTGCGGTATGGGATGAGCTAAAGCCCTTCGACTCTGGAAAGCCAGAAGATAAAAGGCCAAAGAAGTATGTGCTGGATATGTTCCCCTATCCCTCGGGCGATCTTCACATGGGTCACGCCGAGGCCTATGCGCTCGGCGATGTCATCGCCAGGTACTGGGTCCAAAAAGGCTTTAACGTTATGCACCCGATTGGTTGGGACTCCTTCGGTCTTCCAGCCGAGAACGCTGCAATCAAGCGAGGTCTAGACCCAAGAGGTTGGACCTACGACAACATCGCCCAGCAAAAAGCTTCCATGAGGCGCTACGCCTGCAGCTTTGACTGGGACCGGGTACTTATTACTTCTGACCCCGAGTACTACCAGTGGAACCAGTGGTTGTTCCTGGAGTTTTACAACAAGGGTCTTGCCTATCGCAAGAACTCAAACGTTAACTGGTGCCCTTCCTGTCAAACGGTCCTTGCCAACGAGCAGGTTGTTCAGGGTCTTTGTGAAAGATGTGACACAGCGGTTACCAAAAAAGCTCTAACCCAGTGGTACTTCAAGGTCACCGACTACGCCGACAGGTTGCTCGATGACCTTGACACCCTCGAGGGTGCTTGGCCTGCCAAGGTTCTATCCATGCAGCGTAACTGGATCGGAAGATCCTATGGTGCAGAAGTGAAGTTTGAAATAGAGGGAAGAAAAGACCCAATTCAGGTTTACACAACACGCCCAGACACTTTGTTCGGGGCAACATTTATGGTTGTGGCTGCCGACTCAGACTTAGCGGCGGAGCTAGCTTCAGAGGCGGCTAGTGAGGTGAGAATGAAGTTCCAGGACTTTTTGGAAGAGACCAAAAAGACCAATGATATTGATCGTCTTGCTACCGATCGCCCGAAGCGCGGTATTGACCTAGGTCGCTTTGCGATAAATCCAGTTAACGGTGAGAAGCTTCCGATCTGGGCTGCTGACTACGTGTTGGCAGATTATGGAACCGGTGCCATCATGGCCGTTCCTGCTCACGATCAGCGCGACCTTGACTTCGCACGCCAAAACAATCTTCCGGTGCAACTTGTTGTTGACACCGGTGAAGACGATCCTTCGGTTTCGGGTGTTGCAACTACCGGTGACGGAGTTTTGGTGAACTCTGGTGAACTCAACGGTCTCAAGAAGACCGAAGCTATCAAAAAGATCACTGAAGTACTTGCGGCTAAAGGCCTTGGCAAAAAAGCAAAGAACTTTAGGCTTCGTGACTGGTTGATTTCCCGTCAGCGCTATTGGGGAACTCCAATCCCAATCGTGCACTGCGAAACCTGTGGCGAGGTTCCGGTGCCGGTTAGTGAACTTCCAATTCGACTTCCTGACGCTAAAGGCTTGGACCTGTCACCGAAGGGAACCTCTCCTTTGGGGGGAGCCACCGACTGGGTGAATGTCTCTTGCCCTAGCTGTGGCGGAGCTGCCAAGCGCGATACCGACACCATGGATACCTTTGTGGACTCCTCTTGGTATTTCCTGAGGTTTCTATCTCCAAATTCAGAAACCGAAGCTTTTCCAAAAGAGGAAGCTAAGAAGTGGGCTCCTGTAGATCAGTATGTGGGTGGAGTGACTCACGCCATCTTGCACCTTCTCTATGCACGCTTTTTCACCAAGGTGCTGCACGATTTGGGATACGTTGAATTCGAAGAGCCCTTCACCAGACTGTTGAACCAGGGAATGGTTCTGATGAATGGCTCGGCGATGAGTAAATCGCGCGGCAACCTGGTCAGATTATCTGAGCAATTGGATGAGCATGGTGTTGATGCGGTTCGATTGACAATGGCCTTTGCCGGCCCTCCCGAGGATGACATCGACTGGGCGGATGTTTCGCCTGCAGCAAGCGCAAAGTTTTTGGCCAGGGCTTGGCGATGCGCGAACGAAGTTACAAGTGCCCCGGGGATTGATTTTGCAACCGGTGATCATGAACTTAGAAGGGCAACCCATTTGTTCTTGAAGGAATTTCCTGAACAGATTGAGTCTTTCAAGTTCAACGTCGGCGTAGCCAAGATCATGGAGCTAGTAAACGCCCTGCGTAAGGCCATCGATGGAAAAGCTGGCGGGTCAGACCCTGCTGTTCGAGAGGCGGCTGAGGCTGTTGCCAAGGCGTTGAGTCTATTTGCGCCATACACCGCGGAGGATATGTGGCAGTTACTTGGACATGAACCAGCAGTTGCCCTGGCTGGTTTTTCAGACGCTATTCCAGAGCTTCTGATCAGAGATAGCCTCACTGCGGTAGTTCAGGTTGATGGCAAGCTTCGTGACAAGTTTGAAGTTTCATCCTCGATTTCAGAATCGGAGCTTGAGGCTCTTGCGATGGCTTCTGAAAATGTCAAGAAAGTGCTTGAGGGCAAGAAAATCAAGAACGTTATCGTTCGTGCTCCAAAGCTTGTTAATATCGCAACCGCCTAGTTCTCAGTGGCCTGTGTATAAGTCAGAGAGCTAAACCAGAGATTTTCTAAGCTAGTGCGATGAGGTGCTTTTCGTGTAAATCCGAGAGTGGCCTATCCAGCTACCGGCTAAGCGCTAATTGGGTTTGGATGTGCCGCCCCTGCAAGAGTGACTTGACTGAGTGCTTTGATCTACCAGCGAAACCGAAATGCTAAGACTGCTGGTTTTCAGTTTCGACTTTCTCGGCGGTACCTTCCCAACTACTATGCGCCGTGGACTGGCTCTCTTCAGAGCCATCTGGATTGTCCGCATAGCTGTCAGATTTCTCCTGCTTGGGAATAAGGTCCACAACAGTCTCTGAGAGTTTGGGGGCTGAAGATACCCAAGGCTTGAGAGGTTGAAGAAGCTCTGTATAAGTAAGTTCTACTTGAGAAAGTACGGAGTCGATGAAAGCGCCTTTACCTCTGCCTCTTTTGTCGCCTGAGCTCCGGACTATAGAAACTCGAAAAGTTGCGATTTCCTTCGAATTATCCATAGATATTTCCGAATCGCCGGACTTAAGCTGCGCGAGCTTTACAGGCACTTCCATGGTTCGACTGTGCTTGTATCCAATAGACAAGAGAGCATCTCCCGGAACTGTCTTCCACTGCTTCAACAACCAATTCAGTCTTGATTTGTTTTTTCCATCACTTGGAGCATCTAGGTCAAAACTTGTGTGCGTCATACCAGTTCCAATGTCGGCAAGAATCTCAAGGTCCGAAGCCGCACCAGGTATTTTTAGGGCACCTTTAATCGACTTTCGAGACAGCAATTCTCCGGCCTCGGCAAGCAAAAACTTTCGGCCATCTGCTTTCGCTGCCTTGGGAATTACTTCCTGTGCTTCGACACCAGATCTGGCCGCTAGAGTTAGGGCGCAATATCTGACAAGATTCTGAAATTTTGTCACAACATCTACAACACTTTCATCGGGTTTTCTGATTGTGCCCGATCGCACGCCTTCGCGGATTGCAACCCAGTTGGTTCCCATGTCGTTAAATTCAGAGGCTCCCGAAGCATCAGATTGAAGGAATCTTATGAGTTCCTTCAGAATCCAGGATCGATCCGCGTCGTTTACGCCAGTGTGCTCGCTCAGGATTATGCACTCAGAGATTATTCGCATCCACGAAAGATGGACCAGGGCTGTCGACCTTAGTTTTCTTGCATCAATCCCTTTGGTCGGATGAACGCCAGTGGAATCCAAGACCTGGTTGCTAATCGTAAGAAGCATGTCCAAGCCTTCAATTTTTGCAATATCCAAGTATTCATTAAGTTGCGTTAGCTCTAACTCGTTCTTTCCCGTCTTTACTTCGACGATGATCCGAAAAGTCTTGCCACCGCGAGTAATCTGAATGAATCCATCAGGTCGAACCTTCTTCGTGTCCAGCTTGAACTCAGGTTCTATAAATGTCTGAATGTCGCCAGCTGGAACCCCAAACTCTTTGAGAATCGCCTTGGTCAACTCCGGAACGCCCTGCAATACCGCAAGGAATGCGCTAGTAGCCCTTCGCTCTTGATCGTGCGACCCCTTGATGTCGGTCGCCGGAATTAGACGAGCACGCTGAAATTTTGAGACGTCTACTTGAGACAATCTTCCCCCTTTTAGTGCGATGGCGATTAAGGACAGATCTCTGTTCTTGCTCTATGGTAGCCAACTCTTCGGACAATCATAAATGGTCCTAATGTCCAGAACTAGGAGAGGACTTGGCGGTTAGTAGGCTAGGGGCGTGGGAAAAGCGAAACAAGTGAGCTGGCGAGATGCGAAGCCAGCTTCGGTTGTTTTCGTTTCTGGGCCGGAGGAGTATCTAGCTGATCGAGCAATTCGCTCGATTCGCGATCAGCTCAAGGCTTTGGATGCCGGAGTTGAAGTTCATGAACTGCTTGCCGGTGATTACACAGCCGGTCAACTAACCACCTTGGCAAGTCCTTCGCTTTTCATGGAGCCAAGACTGGTTGTTATCTCCGGCGTTGAAAAATGTACTGATGCGCTTATTGAAGATGGACTTTCTTATCTGTTGGAACCGAGTTTAGAAACCACAATTATTCTTCGGCATAACTCATCCAGCGTTAGGGGAAAGAAGCTGATTGATGCAATCAGGGCTTCGGATAACGCGGTTGAGATCGCTTGCGCGGAGATCAAAAAAGAATCGGACAAAGCAGCCTTTATACAATCTGAGTTTGCAGCGGCCGGAAGGAAAATTAGCCCGGGAGCCCTTCGCGCCTTGGCTGATGCCTTTGCTGATGACTTATCCGAGCTCGCTGCAGCTTGTTCTCAGCTGCTATCGGATCAGGCAGAGTCAATCGATGAGGCAACGGTTGATAAGTATTACGGCGGAAGGGTGGAAACCAACGCCTTCAAAGTCGCCGATGCCGCCCTCGCCGGGCAAAGCGCGGAAGCTTTAGCGCTTCTGAGGCACGCGCTTGCAACCGGCGCCGACCCAGTTCCGGTGGTGGCTGCTTTTGCCATGAAGGTTCGTCTGATGGCCAAGGTTTATGGAAACAAGTACGCCAGCGCTGCAAACGTCGGCGCCCAGCCTTGGCAGATCGATCGAGCACGCAAGGATCTTGCCGGGTGGAGCGAGGAGGGACTAGCTAACGCCGTTATGGCAATTGCCACCGCCGATGCTGCCGTCAAAGGCATGGAAAGAGATCCGGTTTTTGCTCTTGAGAAGCTGGTCCTACTTCTTTCAAATAGGGGACAAAAAAACACCGAGACCTAAATGGCCTCGGTGTTTTTTACAAAAAGCTTTACTTCAGGGCTGATGCCTTCTTAGCAAGTGAAGACTTGCGGTTGGCGGCCTGGTTCTTGTGAATGACACCCTTTGACACAGCCTTGTCTAGCTTGCGGTTAGCTGCGGACACTGCAGCAGCAGCTGCGGTCTTGTCACCACCGGTGGTTGCCTCGCGGGCCACGCGGATTGCAGTCTTGAGCTCGCTCTTGACGGCGCGGTTGCGGTCAGTTGCCTTCTTGTTGGTCAAGATTCTCTTGACCTGGGACTTGATATTTGCCATTTTTTTCTTTCGTTTTGGGGATACCCAACCGCTCTAGCTTACTAGCAAGCCGGCGCTTGAAGCAACAGTTGATGGGGTGAGAGGGCCTTGGATGCTTGGGCTTATGCGAGAATGGGCTCAAAGCCTAACGGCCCCCACACTAAGGAAATAGCCCTTGTCGCCACGCGCCAAAACCAAGCTGGAGCCGTCCAAGACGCCTCCTGGGCAACTCCGGAACTTTTGCATCATTGCCCACATCGATCACGGCAAGTCAACGCTGGCCGACCGAATGCTTCAGCTAACCGGTGTTGTTGACGATCGTTCGATGAGAGCTCAGTATCTGGATCGCATGGACATCGAACGCGAGCGAGGGATCACCATCAAATCCCAAGCGGTTCGGATGCCTTGGGATGTTGGCGGAGAAATTTTTGCGCTGAATATGATTGATACCCCCGGTCACGTGGACTTCACTTATGAGGTTTCCAGGTCACTTGCCGCCTGCGAAGGAGCGGTGTTGCTAGTTGATGCGGCCCAAGGGATTGAGGCCCAGACTCTCGCGAATCTATACCTGGCTATGGAAAACAACCTCACCATCATTCCGGTTTTGAACAAGATTGACCTACCTGCCGCGCAGCCAGATAAGTATGCCGAGGAACTAGCAAATCTAATCGGGGGAGACCCGGCTGACTGTCTGAGGGTTTCGGGAAAGACCGGAATCGGGGTTGGCGAACTTCTGGACAAAATTGTTGCCACCGTCCCTGCTCCCACGGGGAATCCAAACGCTCCAGCTCGGGCGATGATCTTTGACTCGGTTTATGACAGCTACCGAGGTGTAGTGACCTACGTTCGAATGATTGACGGTAGCTTATCTCCGCGGGAAAAGATTCAAATGATGTCAACCCGCGCCCTGCACGAGCTACTAGAAATTGGAGTTAGCTCACCAGAGCCAGAGCCAACCCAGGGTCTTGGTGTTGGCGAAGTGGGCTACCTAATTACCGGTGTGAAAGATGTTCGTCAGTCCAAGGTTGGCGATACAGTCACCACCTTCAATAAACCTGCTACTGAAGCTTTGATTGGCTACTCGGAGCCGCTACCGATGGTTTTCTCCGGGGTCTACCCAATTGATGGATCGGACTATCCGGATCTTCGAGAGGCTCTGGATAAGTTAAAACTCTCCGACGCAGCTTTGGTCTATGAACCAGAGACCTCGGTGGCCTTAGGGTTTGGATTCCGCTGCGGCTTCCTGGGTCTTTTGCACCTTGAAATTGTCACCGAGCGGTTAGAGCGAGAATTTGGTCTTGAGCTAATCGCAACGGCCCCATCGGTGGTTTATGAGGTGACCATGGATGATGGCAAGGAAATCACCGTGACGAACCCAAGCGAGTTTCCAGGTGGCAAGATTAGAAAAGTTTTGGAACCGATGGTTCGCTCAACTATTTTGGCCCCGAAAGACTACGTCGGAACCATCATGGATCTTTGTCAAACCAGACGCGGTGTGATGATTGATATGCAGTACCTAGGTGAAGATCGGGTGCAGCTTCGCTACACACTGCCACTTGCCGAAATTGTCTTTGACTTCTTTGATCAGCTAAAAAGCAAAACTCAGGGCTACGCTTCGTTGGACTACGAGGAGGCTGGATTGGCCGAAGGCGACCTAGTGAAGGTCGATCTTTTACTGCAAGGTGAGCAGGTGGACGCTTTTAGTGCGATTGTTCACAAAGACAAGGCTTACGCCTACGGCGTGATGATCACCGGCAAGCTTCGTGAGCTTATTCCAAGGCAGCAGTTTGAGGTTCCAATTCAGGCTGCCATCGGTGCGCGAATAATTGCACGCGAATCGATTCGTGCTGTTCGAAAAGATGTTTTAGCCAAGTGTTACGGCGGTGACATTTCCAGAAAGCGCAAGCTGCTTGAGAAGCAAAAAGAAGGAAAGAAGCGTATGAAGATGGTGGGACGCGTTGAGGTTCCTCAGGAAGCCTTCATCGCAGCTTTATCTTCCGACGGCGAAAAAAAGGGCGAGAAGAAGTCTAAGTAAATGGCCGGACCACTCCCAGACGGCGACCAGGCCCCAGCGGACGGGCTTTTCTCAAACACGGAAATTCAAGGCCATGAATCTCGCACTTTCCACGCCTATGTACACATTCCCTTTTGTAAAGACATCTGCGGCTACTGTGACTTCAATACTTACACCGCTACCCAGTTAGGAACCCTTAAACAAAGTGACTACGCGCGCTCACTGATTTCGGAAATTTCACTCTCGGCTGAGGTGCTTGCCAAATCCGGTGTTGCGCCAAGAAAATTCACCACGGTCTTTTTTGGAGGAGGAACACCTTCGCTACTTCCAGCAGAGGACCTAATTGAAATTCTGAATGCACTTTCTGATCAATTTGGTTTTGTCGAGGGTGCGGAAATCACAACTGAAGCAAACCCCGACACCGTCACGGTAGAAAAATTCACCAAACTTCGAAAAGCTGGTTTCAATCGGGTATCGATTGGCATGCAGTCAGCAGTACCGAGTGTTTTGAAAACACTGGAGCGTACCCACAATCCAGACAATGTTGCCAATGCCTTTCAAATAGTTAGGGATCTTGGCTTTGGCACTTCACTTGATTTGATATTCGGTGCCCCTGGAGAAACTATTGACCAGTGGCGGGACTCCCTTGAGGCTGCAATTGCCCTCTCGCCGGATCACCTTTCGGCTTATTCATTGATTGTTGAGCCAGGCACCAAACTTGCAAGGCAGATCAACTCCAAAGAGTTAGTCGATGTCGATGAAGATCTGCAGGCAGAAAAGTATGAACTAACCGAGGCTTTGTTAGCGGAAGCAGGATATGGCTGGTACGAAATTAGCAACTGGTCAAAATCTGAAGCGCTTCAGTCAAATCACAACCTGGCTTACTGGTTGGGGCAAGACTGGTGGGGCTATGGACCGGGTGCTCATTCACACCTAGGTAGCGTAAGGTGGTGGAACCAAAAGCATCCATTGACTTATTCAAAGAAACTTGAGTCCTTTGTTTCTCCGGCGGCCGGTCGCGAGCAACTCTCGGAACAAACCGCAGCCCTAGAGCGGGTGCTTCTGGAGTCAAGAACCTCATCTGGAATGAGCATCTCCGACCTTGTGGCTTTGGAGCCCGCAGCTGGCAAAAAAGTTCCGGGGCTTATAGTTGACGGCTTGATTCAGGGAGAGCAGGCAATAAAGGGGCAACTGGTATTGACCGTTAAGGGTCGGTTGTTGGCAGATGCGGTAGTTCGAATCTTGACAGACTAAACAAACCGCTGGGGTTGCAGGTATATTGGCACTCAGAACCAATGAGTGCTAACTAGGCAGGTGATTTTTAGAATGATTCCGGATCGTCCCCTTGAAGTTCTAAAAGCCATCGTTCGGGATTACATCGCATCTAAAGAACCAGTTGGCTCAAAATCCCTGGTCGAGCGACACTCCTTCGGGGTTTCAGCGGCAACCATTAGAAACGACATGGCAATTCTGGAAGAAGAAGAGCTCATTGTTGCGCCTCACACTTCCAGTGGTCGAGTGCCAACCGATAAGGGCTACCGCATGTTCGTGGATCAGCTAAGCGAAGTAAAACCATTGAGCGCTGCCGAGCGCGCTGCCATTGAAGGTTTCTTGTCCAAGAGTTCAGATCTTGATGAAACCCTAGGTCACACGGCAAGACTTCTATCTCAGCTCACCAACCAAGTCGCTCTAGTTCAGTATCCGAGTCTTGGCCGAGCATCGGTTAGGCACATCGAAATTATCTCAATCGATGAGCTACGCCTTCTTCTAATGCTTATCACTGACTCTGGTCGAATCCAGCAGCATGTTGTGGAAATACCTGGCGGGTATGAAATTACTGATGTCGAGAAGCTGCGAAACCTACTAAATGAAAGCGTGGAAGGAAAACCGCTTTCCGAAGCGGCAGCCCTAATAAAAGGCGTTGGCCAAAAGGCAACAGCCAAAATAAAGCAACTCTCCGACCGAGTTCTTCCTGAGCTTTTGCTGTTGGTTGATGCCAACAGTCAAGAAAAAATTCTTTTGGCCGGAACTTCAAACCTTGCTCGTCGCGGCGACGATTTTCCTGGAAGCATATCTCCGGTGCTAGAGGCAATCGAGGAACAGGTTGTGCTACTAAAGCTGATCTCCGAAATGCAGGCTGATGCACACGGAGTCTCACTCCGCATCGGAAGAGAAAACAACGTAGACGCCCTGCTATCAACTTCGGTGGTGGTTTCAGGTTATGAAAACCAAGGAAGCGAAATTGCCAAAGTGGGAGTAATCGGACCAACCCGTATGGACTACTCCTCAAACATTGGCGCGGTCCTGGCTGTTGCCAGGTACCTAACCAAATCCCTCGGAGGCTCACAGTAATTGGCTGATCATTATCAAACCCTTGGCGTTTCTAGGAATGCTTCACCGGAAGATATAAAAAAGGCTTATCGCAAACTGGCCCGTGAGCTGCACCCGGATGTGAATCCCTCCGAGCAAGCCCAGGAGCGATTCAAGACTGTCACCCACGCCTACGAGGTGCTTGGAGATGAGCAATCCAGAAGAAACTACGATTCTGGCGGTGCCGATGCAGGTTTTGGCTTTGGCGACATCTTTGAAACATTCTTTGGCGGAGGAGGGCAACGCGGACCACGCTCGCGCGCAGAGCGCGGCCAAGATGCCTTGCTCCGAGTAGAGCTTTCATTCGAAGAGGCAATTTTTGGCAGCGAAAAGTCCATTCCAGTTGACACCGCGGTGCTGTGCGACACCTGCAATGGAAGCTGTGCAAAGCCTGGAACCAGTCCGACTGTTTGCGACATCTGTCGCGGTAGCGGTCAAGTTCAAACTCAAGTGAGATCGCTACTTGGCTCGGTCGTGACTTCAAGTCCCTGCGGCTCTTGCCGTGGCTACGGCCACATAATTCCAGAACCCTGTGTTGATTGCCGCGGTCAGGGTCGGGTTCGAGCAAGAAGGGATATTGAACTAAAAATTCCAGCCGGAGTAGAAGATGGCCTGAGGCTGCAACTTGCCGGTTCCGGTGAAGTTGGTTTTGCTGGTGGACCCAGCGGAGATCTTTACGTGGACATCTCGATCGCACCGCATCAGTACTTTGGCAGAGACGGCGATGAAATAACCTGCGAGCTTGAGGTTCCACTTCACGACGCCGTACTTGGGACGATGGTGAAGGTTCAAACTTTCGATGGTGAAATAGAGCTTCAGGTTCCCGCCGGAAGCCAAAGCGGCGATGTGCTTACTGTTAAGGGTAAAGGCTTTGGCAGATTGCGAAATTCAGGCAGAGGGGATCTACTGGTCAAAATTCAGGTAAAGATTCCAAGCAAACTCGACTCTAAGCAGAAGGAGCTTTTCCGCTCGCTCGCCGGCCTTAGAAAATCTGATGCCGCAGGATTGATCGCGAGAAAGTCTGGTTCGTTCCAGGGCAGACGTCGTGGTTGAGCCGCTTTTTTTCGCCGCTATCGGAAAAGACACCACAGCTGGATCAGTTTTTATCCTGGGTGGACCGGAAGCTAAGCACGCGGTTAGCGTGAAGCGAATGACCGTGGGCGAGTCAATCGCGGTTAGCGACGGAGCGGGACTAAAACTTCGTGGCACAGTATCCAAAGTTCTGAAAGAAACCCTTGAAGTTTCCGTCGAGAGCGTTGATGAAATCCCTAAGCCCCTAACGAAGTTGGTTTTGGTTCAGGCCCTAGCCAAAGGTGATCGGGATGAGCTAGCAATCCAAGCCTGCACCGAGCTGGGTGTATCTGAAGTGATTCCTTGGCAGGCTGACCGGTCAATTTCAATTTGGAAAGCCGAGAAGAAGCAGAAGGGCCAAACTCGCTGGCAGTCAATCGTCACCGAGGCAGCCAAGCAGTCACTCAGGTCCTACGTGCCAAAAGTTAGTGAAGTTTTGGAAAGCGCTGAGCTAATCCAAATGCTTCAAGGCTTTGATCAGGTGCTTATCCTTGACCCGGAATCTGGAACTTCCATAACTGAGCAAAATCCTCCAAAAGCTGGAGCCGTAGCGATAGTGGTTGGTCCAGAGGGAGGCATCTCAGAGCAAGAGTTGGCAGCATTTAGCAAGGCGGGCTTTACAGCTGCACACCTAGGCTCTGGGGTGCTTCGCACCTCAACTGCTGGAATAGCCGCACTTTCTTATCTGCAGGCAAAGTTGGGGGATTGGAACTAGCCGCTTTGGCTAAAACTAGACTTATGAGCATGAACGAAGCTAACTGCCTTTTCTGCAAGATCGTCTCTCGGGATATAACTACCGAGTTTGTTGCAGAAACTGCGAACACCCTGGCGTTTTGGGACATCGCTCCACTTGCCAAGGTGCACCTGTTGATTATTCCGAAGCAGCACCACCGTGACGTTGCTGAACTTGCCAAAAATGCTCCAGCTATTTTGTCTGAGGTTCTAAAAACAGCAACTGACCTTGCAGATACGTTCACATCAGGATCTTTCAAGCTGCAGTTCAATACCGGCGCTGACGCGGGACAGACCGTCTTTCACGCTCACGCTCACATCATTTCCGACAGCGTAAAGGACGGCTCTTGACCGTTTCTGAATCTAAAGATTCAATCACCGTAATCGTTGAAATATCGGGAGTTGACCCGGTGTTTGTCTTCGGTCCAGAAGATCGACTGCTTCGGGTAATCGAGGAGAGTTTTCCAGAGTGTAAGTTTCTGGCCCGCGGAAACACGGTGGAGATAACTGGCCCTAGCGATCCCGTTGTCAAGGCTGAGCTAAGGATTAGACAAATCATGGCTGCGGTTAGCACCGGGTCAGAAGTTTTAGCGGCGGATCTTCGAAGAAGCGAGCCAGATCTTTTATCACAGAGCATTCTTAGCTCAAGGGGTAAATCGATTCGGCCCAAGACTGCCGGTCAAAAAAGCTACGTCGAGGCAATAGATAAAAACACCATCGTTTTTGGAATCGGTCCCGCAGGAACCGGCAAGACCTACCTTGCAATGGCCAAGGCTGTTCAAGCGCTGCAGCGCAAGGAGGTCTCAAGAATCATCTTGACTAGACCTGCGGTCGAGGCCGGGGAAAGACTAGGTTTCTTGCCTGGAACGCTCTCGGAGAAAATCGACCCATACCTTCGCCCTCTATTTGATGCACTGCACGAGATGCTTGATCCTGACTCGGTGCCAAAGCTGATTGCCACCGGAACCATAGAGGTAGCACCGCTGGCCTACATGCGAGGAAGAACCTTGAACGATTCGTTCATCATTTTGGACGAGGCTCAGAACACTACCGGCGAACAGATGAAGATGTTTCTAACTCGTCTTGGATTTAACTCCAAGATGGTTATTACCGGTGACATCACTCAAATCGACTTACCTGGGGGAGCCTCCGGTTTAACAATTGCCTCGAAAGTTTTAGATTCGGTTGACGATGTTCACTTCGCAAGACTTAGCTCAAAGGATGTTATTAGGCACCCGCTGGTCGGAAAGATTGTGGATGCCTACGATGTGGCCTCGGCAGCCAAAGCCAAGAAGGATGCTCAAAAGTGAGTATCGAGATAACTAATGAGACCGAGCACGCGGTTGATCAAGTCAAGGTACTTAGCCTGGCAGGGTTTGTATTGGATCGTATGAAGATTCACCCCGGTGCTGAGCTTGCAATCATGTTCGTTGACGAACCTGCGATGGAGGCTCTACACATTCAGTGGATGGATGAACCGGGACCAACCGATGTGCTGAGTTTTCCGATGGACGAACTAAGACCAGGTACCGAACACGAGCCGACTCCAGCTGGACTCCTTGGTGACATCGTTATTTGCCCCGCAGTTGCCGAGCGTCAAGCCGATGCTGCCGGTCATGACACGATGAAAGAAGTGCTGCTTTTGACAACCCATGGGATCTTGCATCTTTTGGGTTTTGATCACTCGGAAGCTGAGGAAGAAAAAGAGATGTTTGGGATCCAGAAGTCCATCCTTGAGGCGTTCTACGAAAGTGAGAGTGTTTAGTTTGTCAGACAGCTCTAGGTTTGCTTTCCTGGGAAGAATATTCAAGAAGACGGAAATTGACTCCACCGAGGCAGAGGAGTATGAGCAAGAGCTCATTGAGTCTGTTGAGGAGTTTTCCGAAACCATAACCCGCGAGGTCATGATTCCTCGCATCGATATCGCAACCATTTCAGCTGACTCGAACCTTGATAAGGCCATGGCCATTTTCCTATCCAGCGGATACTCGAGACTTCCAGTCACCGGTAAAAGTACCGACGACATTCTTGGGATTTTGTATCTAAAGGATGTCGCAAAAATACTGCACGAGAGTCCAAAGTTGATGCTTGAAAAAACCACCGAGGAACTAGCCCGCAAGGCTGTGTTTGTTCCAGAGTCCAAAGCTCTGAAGGATCTTCTCCAGGACATGCAGCAAAGCTCCACACACGTTGCAATTGTGATTGACGAATACGGCGGCGTGGCTGGCTTGGTCACCATGGAGGACGTTATTGAGGAGCTGGTTGGAGACATAGTCGACGAGTATGACCGAGAGATTCCAGACGTTGAGCAAATCGAAGAGGGCCTTTACCGTATCAATGCGCGATTCCCACTTTTTGAACTCGGCGATCTTTTTGAAATCGAGCTAGAAGACGAAGACGTCGACTCGGTTGGTGGACTACTTACTAAGGAACTCGGTCGCTTGCCTAAAGTCGGCGATCAGGTTGAACTTAGTGGTTTGGAGCTAACCGCCGATAGAGTTGAGGGCCGGGGCAAACGATTACTTACTGTAGTTGTTAGGGCGCTAATAAAACCTCCGGTTGAGGATTCCGAAAACGATGACTAGTGAATTCCGCGCGGGCTTTGTCTCTTTTGTAGGAAGGCCCAATGTCGGAAAATCCACTCTGACCAACGCTCTGGTGGGCGAGAAAATAGCCATCACCAGCGATAAGCCACAAACCACTAGAAAAGCCATTCGTGGAATCGTTCACTTACCCGAGGGCCAACTGATCATCGTTGACACCCCGGGACTACACCGTCCCAGAACACTACTGGGGCAAAGACTCAATGACTTAGTTGCATCAACTCTTTCTGAGGTGGACGTAATTGGAATGTGTTTTCCCGCCGAGGAAAAGATTGGCCCCGGGGACAGATTTATCAATGAACAGCTTGGAGATTTTAGAAGGGCAAAACTAGTTGCGATCGTCACCAAAAGCGAGACTGTTTCCAGAGAGGCGCTAGCCAATCAGCTGATGGAAGTATCTAAGCTTCGTGACTGGGCCGAAATCATTCCGGTATCGGCTATTGCGGGTGACCAACTAGATGAACTAACGACGCTGCTTCTTAAGCTGATGCCAATTTCTCCTGAGCTATATCCAAAGGAGATCAATACCGACGAATCGATTGAATCAAGAATCTGCGAATTGATTAGAGAAGCCTCTCTGGAAGGCGTCAGGAACGAACTCCCACACTCCCTTGCTGTCACCATGGACGAGATGAAAAAGCGCGAGGATTCAGACTTGATTGACATCCACGCCAACATATTTGTTGAGCGTGCTAGCCAAAAGGGGATTGTGCTCGGCAAGGGCGGTGAGCGTTTGAAGGACGTCGGGACCCGCTCCCGTAAAGAGATTGAGGCGCTTCTAGGCTCAAAGGTATTTTTGAGTCTGAGAGTCAAAATTGCCCACGAATGGCAGAGGGATCCAAAGCAGCTAGGAAAGCTCGGCTTTTAAGTGCTAGCGTTATGAACGTGTTCTTCGAGCTACTACTTAGTGGCCGCGACGAGGCCTAAATACGGCCCTCCTCGTCGCGGAGCTTTAGTCATGGCTGGCTCATTTCAATCTTTCTAGGAGAACAGCAGTGAAAAACCAACAAAAACCTTCGGCGATGCCAATTCATCGCTACAAACCTTTCCACGAGCAAATCAAAGTTGATTTGCCTGATCGCACCTGGCCCACCAAACGAATCACCAAAGCACCGCGCTGGTGCGCGGTGGATCTTCGAGACGGTAATCAGGCGTTGATTGATCCAATGTCCCCGGAGCGAAAGCTCAAGATGTTCCAGCTTTTGGTCCGCATGGGATACAAGGAGATTGAGGTTGGTTTCCCATCGGCTAGCCAGACCGACTTTGACTTTGTTCGAGTGCTGATTGAAGATGGCCACATCCCGGAAGATGTCACCATCCAGGTCCTAACCCAGGCCAGAGATCACCTCATCGAGAGAACCTACGAGTCACTGGTTGGAGCCAAGAGCGTAATCGTTCACTTCTATAACTCCACTTCTGTTCTGCAGCGGAAGGTAGTTTTCAACCAAGACAAAGACGGCATAAAGAAAATCGCCTTAGACGCTGCCAAAAAATGTAAGTCACTTGAGCACACCCTGCCTGGAACTAACGTCTTCTACGAGTACTCTCCTGAGAGTTATACCGGAACCGAGCTTGAGTATGCGGTCGAGGTTTGCAATGCGGTAATCGAAGAAATTGGCCCAACCCCAGAGCATCAGATGGTAATCAACTTGCCAGCGACGGTTGAAATGATTACACCAAACGTGTACGCGGATTCTATTGAGTGGATGAGCAGGCACCTAGCTAGGCGCGAGAGTGTGCTTTTGTCGCTTCACCCACACAATGACCGCGGCACCGCTATTGCTGCTGCCGAGCAAGGGTACATGGCAGGCGCTGACCGAATCGAGGGTTGCCTTTTTGGAAACGGGGAAAGAACTGGAAACGTTGACCTGATCACACTGGGTCTGAATTTGTTTAGCCAGGGCATCGATCCAGAAATTGATTTCAGCAATATTGACGAAATCAAGAGAACCGTCGAGTACTGCAACCAACTTCCTGTCCCAGAGCGCTCTCCTTACGGTGGCGACTTGGTATACACGGCATTTTCTGGTTCGCACCAGGACGCCATCAAAAAAGGCTTCGAGGCGATGGAGAAAACTGCCAGCGAGTCCGGCAAGGCAATGGGAGATCTGGAATGGGCAGTTCCGTACCTTCCGATTGATCCACTGGATGTTGGAAGAAGCTACGAGGCTGTGATTCGAGTGAACTCACAGTCCGGTAAGGGCGGGGTTGCTTACCTATTGAAGTCCGATCACTCACTGGATCTTCCAAGAAAACTCCAGATCGAGTTCTCACGAGTTGTTCAAGGTCTTACCGATTCCGAAGGGGGAGAGGTAAGCAGCGAAAAGCTTTGGGAGATTTTCAAGGACGAATATCTGCCGGCACCGATTGAGACCCCAGAGCTTAAGTGGGGCCGGTTTGAGCTCAAGAAGATGAGAACCGAAAGCGAAATGGACGGCGAGGTAAAGCTCGATATTGTGCTGCGTGATGGATCCAAGGAGGTCGAGGCCTCCGGAACCGGCAATGGACCCATCTCGGCATTTTTAGCAATACTTGGAGCGCAGGGGGTAGACACCAGACTGCTGGACTACGTCGAGCACACCATGAGCGCCGGCGGAGACGCCCAGGCGGCTTCTTACATTGAGCTGGATGTTGCTGGAAAGACGCTTTGGGGAGTGGGAATTGATTCCGACATTGCCACATCTTCTTTGAAAGCGGTCATCTCCGGAGTAAACCGCGCCATCCGCTAAGACGTTCTTGGGATTAGCCAGTAGATACTGGATAGGTGCCCCTTTACCGAGATGAAGCAGTTGTGCTTAGAACCCAAAAACTGGGTGAAGCAGACCGTATCGTGACTTTGTTGTCGCGCTACCGCGGTCAGATTCGTGCCGTGGCCAAAGGGGTTAGAAGAACCGCATCGAAGTTTGGTTCCAGGCTAGAGCCGTTCATGGTTGTCGATGCTCAGTTTTACGAAGGCAAGTCTTTGGACATCGTGAATCAAGTAGAAACCATTGGTTCTTACGGCGGACAAATAATTGAGGACTACGGAGCCTTTACAGCAGCAAACGCCATGGTTGAAGCAGCCGAAAGACTTACCTCAGAAGAATCATCTCCGCAGCAATATCTTTTACTGGTTGGTGCTTTACGCTCGTTAGCCGGCAAAGAACATGACTCATCCTTAATTTTGGATTCCTACCTTCTTCGAGCACTTGCCATTGCCGGCTGGGCGCCAAGTTTTGACAACTGTGCCAGGTGTGAGGCAATGGGGCCTCATTCGGCTTTTGTAATGCAGGTCGGATCAGTTGTTTGCCAGAACTGTAAGCCAATCGGTGCAGTTGCCATCTCGACAGACACCAGCGATTTACTTGGTGCCCTTCTTTCAGGCGACTGGGACCTTGCCGAGACAGCAAGCGATCAGGCTCGCTCCAGCGCTTCGGGTATTGTTGCTGCGTACAGTCAGTGGCACATCGAGCGGGGGCTAAAGTCCATGCCGCACGTGGAAAGAGCATGATGGATTTTTTGTCCGTTTCAAAAAAGGGCTTGAAGCCCCCAAAGTTTGGCAAAGTTCCAAAGCACGTTGCAATCGTGATGGATGGCAACGGTCGCTGGGCAAATAAGCGCGGACTGACTCGTATCGAAGGACACAAAGCCGGCGAAGCTGCCCTACTTGATGTTGTGGCCGGAGCCATCGAAGCTGGAATCAGCGAGCTTTCTGTTTTTGCATTTTCGACTGAGAACTGGAAGCGTTCTCCCGAGGAAGTGCGTTTTCTGATGGGATTCAACAAAGATGTCTTGCGAGCAAGAAGAGATCAACTCAATCACTGGGGTGTGAAAATTCGCTGGGTTGGCAGAAGACCAAAACTCTGGGCTAGCGTGATTGACGAGTTGGAAGCCGCTGAGGAGATGACCAAGAAGAACAAGGGACTGGTTTTGACCATGTGCGTGAACTACGGTTCAAGAATTGAGATCGTTGATGCGGTCAACCAGATTGCGGCGCTAGCAGCCAAGAAAAAGCTAAAACCAGGGTCCGTCACCGAAAAAAGCTTCGGAAAGCTTCTTTCGACTTATCCACTTGGAGATGTGGACCTATTCATCAGAACATCCGGTGAAAAGCGCATATCCAACTTCCTGCTCTGGCAAAGTGCCTACGCGGAGCTGGTGTTTAGCGAGGTGCTCTGGCCTGATTTTGACAGGACCCAGCTGTGGGCCTCGATAGGCGAGTATTCAACCAGGCAGCGCCGCTTCGGTGGTGCAATCGATAACCCGAAGCCAAAGCGGGCCAAGTAAACTGTTGTCTGGTCCAGATTCGGGCCATTTACTAGTCCAAACTTGGAGTTCACCGTGGCACAGACCAACCGCCTAGATTCGGCAATTTCCCTCGCCAAGCGCAGGGGATTTGTCTTTCCCGCCGGGGAAATTTACGGTGGAACCCGCTCGGCCTGGGATTATGGACCACTCGGCGTAGAACTTAAAGAGAACATCAAGCGCCAGTGGTGGCGCTCGATAGTGAACAGCCGCGAAGACGTTGTGGGTTTAGATTCCTCCGTTATCTTGCCAAGGCGAGTCTGGGAGGCCTCCGGCCACGTCAAGGAGTTTGTTGATCCACTTATTGAGTGCACCAGCTGCCACAAGAGATTTAGACAAGATCACCTCGAGGAAGCCTTCGAAGAGAAAAAGGGCCGCGCTCCGGAGTCAATGAAGGACATCGCCTGCCCTAATTGTGGAACAAAGGATGTCTGGACCGAGCCGAAGATGTTTAATGGCTTACTAAAGACGTATCTTGGACCGGTTGAAGACGAGTCGGGACTTCATTACCTTAGGCCAGAAACTGCCCAGGGAATCTTCGTAAACTTCGCGAATGTCTTGAACGCGGCACGCATGAAGCCTCCTTTCGGTATCGGACAAATCGGTAAGAGCTTTAGAAATGAGATCACCCCTGGAAACTTCGTGTTTAGAACTCGTGAGTTTGAGCAGATGGAGATGGAGTTTTTTGTTGAGCCTGGAACCGACGAAACCTGGCACGAGTATTGGATTCAGGAGCGCTACAACTGGTACATCGATCTAGGTATTAACCCGGAAAACTTGCGTCTGTTTGAGCACCCCAAGGATAAGCTCTCGCACTACTCAAAACGAACCGTAGACATCGAGTACCGCTTCGGATTCCAAGGCAGTGAATTTGGAGAACTAGAGGGAGTTGCCAACCGCACCGATTTCGATTTATCAACCCACGCGCGCGAGTCAGGGGTAGACCTTAGCTACTTCGATCAGACCAAGGGTGAGAGATGGACCCCGTTTGTAATCGAGCCAGCTGCTGGTCTTACAAGATCGCTGATGGCTTTTTTGGTGGATGCATATGCCGAGGATGAAGCACCAAACACCAAGGGCGGAGTTGATGTTCGCACGGTCCTTCGACTTGACTACCGCCTTGCTCCGGTGAAGGCTGCGGTACTGCCGCTTTCCAGGAACGAAGACCTATCTCCGGTAGCTAGAAATGTGGCTGCCGACCTTCGTGGAAGTTGGAACATTGATTTCGATGACTCCGGAGCCATCGGTCGCAGATACCGCAGACAAGATGAAATCGGTACGCCGTTTTGTATCACCGTGGACTTCGAGTCTCTGGAGGATCAGGCGGTCACGGTAAGAGAGCGTGACAGTATGGCGCAGTCCCGGGTATCACTGGATAAGCTCAAGGGCTATCTGGCTGAGAAGTTGGTCTAACTTCTAGATCATGCAGGTGACAAAGAAACCGGCTCTAACCTATGGCAACATCGCCATTGATGTGCCCGTGGTGCTCGCACCAATGGCCGGCATAACCAACACCGCCTATCGCAGACTCTGTCAGGAGTTTGGCGGCGGGCTTTATGTTTCTGAGATGGTCACCTCCCGCGCTCTAGTTGAGCGAACCGAGGAATCCATGAGATTAATCGGTCATCATGAATCTGAGAAGGTTCGTTCGGTTCAGCTTTACGGTGTGGATCCAAAAACTATTGGGGATGCTGTTTCGATGCTGGTCGCCGAAGATCGGGCTGACCATATCGATCTAAACTTTGGCTGCCCAGTCCCAAAGGTCACACGTAAGGGCGGGGGAGCAGCCCTACCTTGGAAAAAGGATCTATTCGAGGCAATTGTCCAATCTGCCGTTA
The DNA here is from genome assembly GCA_945883505.1 of Rhodoluna limnophila. GTDB lineage: Bacteria > Actinomycetota > Actinomycetes > Actinomycetales > Microbacteriaceae > Rhodoluna > Rhodoluna limnophila_B. Next base: position 13,772 of record CAMCXL010000002.1, on the reverse strand, counting down.
GGGCAGCTGGCAGTATTCCAGTGACGGTGAAGATGCGAAAAGGTATTGATTCCCACCACCTGACTTTTTTAGATGCCGGTAAAGCCGCCAGGGACGCAGGTGTTGTGGCCGTTGCACTCCATGGCCGCACAGCAGCCGACTACTATTCCGGCAAGGCTGACTGGGACGCAATTGCCGAACTGAGAGCCGCTCTACCTGATGTGCAGGTGCTAGGAAACGGAGACATCTGGAGTGCGGAAGATGCCGTAAACATGATGAAGCAAACCGGCGTTGATGGTGTGGTGGTTGGAAGAGGCTGCCTTGGAAGGCCTTGGCTGTTTGCTGATTTGGAAAACGCATTCAGGAAATACTTAGCCAATCCAAGCGCCGAGATTGACTACTCGCAGATTCAGCCCAACTTGGGTGAGGTAGCGGATGCTTTCAAGAAGCACGCAGTTTTACTGGTTGATTTTTTCGAAGATGAACTAAGGGCCTGCCGAGACATAAGAAAACACGTCGCTTGGTACTTCAAGGGCTACCCGGTGGGTGGAGAGTTTAGAGCGTCGCTTGCCAGTGTTGAAAATCTAGAACACATGGATCAGATTCTTGGAACCCTGGATCGCTCGATGCCATATCCAGGTGAAGAGGCCGAGGGTCCAAGAGGTCGTGCCGGCTCAGTAAAAAGCTGCGCTCTTCCAGAGCACTGGTTGGATTCAAGAGAACTTGGTGAATCAGCAAGACATTCTCTTCTCGAGGCCGAGCTAAGCGTCTCGGGAGGCTAGATGATTACTCCCGGTTATGTCCTAAGTGATCTGGAAAGATTTGTTCCAGAAGATCGAACCCTGTCAGCCAAGCGTGGAGAGTTCGCCCGAGACCGCGCCAGGGTGTTGCACTCCTCGGCGCTTCGAAGACTCGGGGCTAAGACCCAGGTTCTTTCTCCAACCAATGGAGATTTTGCTAGAACTCGTCTCACACATTCACTCGAGGTGGCTCAAGTCGGCCGCGAGATGGCACAAGCTCTTGGAGTTGATCCAGATGTTGTGGACACCGCCTGTTTGGCACACGACCTCGGACATCCCCCTTTTGGCCATAACGGAGAAAAGGCTCTGAGTTTATGGGCTGAAGATTTTGGTGGATTCGAGGGTAACGCTCAGACTCTGAGACTGCTTTCTCGAATTGAACCGAAGGTAATTGACAGCACGGGTCAAACCAGGGGGCTCAATCTAACCCGAGCAAGCCTTGATGCGTCCTGCAAGTACCCTTGGGGGATAGCCGAGGGTGTTGCAGAAGCTGGTGGAAATCAATCTGTAAAGTTTGGCTACTACCAAGATGATAAAGAGGTATTTGAGTTTCTTCGCCAAGGAGCTCTTGATTCGAGTAAGTGCATCGAAGCTGAAGTAATGGATTTTGCCGATGATGTGGCTTACTCGGTACACGACTTTGAAGACGCGGTTGTTTCTGGATACGTTGACCTAGCAAAGCTAAATTCCAGCACGAACCGCGAAGAGTTCTTTACCAAGATTCAAAGTTGGGCAGGCCCGGAGCTTTCGATCTCGGACATTGGCTCAGCCTTTGAGCGCCTAAGCTCCAATCTCTACTGGCTCACAAGCTACTCCTCATCGTTAGCCGATCAGGCCACCTTGAAAAACCTAACCAGTTATCTAATCGGTTCTTTCGTTGGAAGATCAACTTCTAACACCCTTGCCGCCAATAGCTCAGAACACTTGGTTCGATATAACGGCAAGCTTTCGATTCCGGGAGATGTTCGTTCCGAAATAGCGGTCCTTAAGGGAACCGTGTCGGTATTTTTGATGACCGATGAAAAACGTCAGCCCTACTACATTTGGCAAAGACAAGTCCTGACTGAACTAGCAGATGCCCTACTTGCTTCAAACGGAAAACACCTCGATCACTACTGCAAAGCTGTCTGGGATGAGGCCAAAAGCGAGGCTCAAAAACACCGGGTGGTAGTAGATCAGGTAGCTTCCCTGACCGATGTATCTGCACTGAACCTGCACGCCGAGCTGGTCGGAAAATAGGATTAGCTAATGGCGGGGAAAATCAGCCCTCGAGACATCGAGGAAGTAAAGGCGAGAGTAAATATCGCCGATGTGGTTGGGGCCTATGTAGCCCTAAAGCCAGCCAGCGCCGGAAGCTTGAAGGGGCTCTGCCCTTTTCACCAGGAGAAGTCACCTTCTTTTAATGTTCGTCCGCTGCAGGGTTTCTATCACTGCTTTGGTTGTGGCGCAGGTGGCGACGTCTATAAATTCCTTCAGGAGATGGAATCACTTAGTTTCTATGAGGCAGTAGAAAACTTAGCCGGCAAGGTTGGCTTTACTTTGACCTATGAAGCCGGAGCTAAAGGCCCAGACCAGGGCCAGAAGGCAAGAATCTTTGAAGCCAATCAGTTGGCGGCAAAGTATTTTCAGGATCAGTTGATGACCGATGCCGCTATCCCGGGAAGAGATTTTCTAAAATCCCGCGGCTTCGATAAACCTGCCGCCGAACTATTTGGAGTTGGCTTTGCACCCAAGGGCTGGAATAACCTAACCGATCACCTCAAGGCTGCCGGTTTTACCGAGGAAGAGTTGATCACCGCTTCGCTTTCCTCGAAGGGGGAACGCGGCCTCTACGACAAATTTCGCGGAAGATTGATCTGGCCAATTCGTGATACCTCCAACCAAGTGATTGGGTTTGGAGCTAGAAAGTTATTTGACGATGATCAGGGACCTAAGTATCTAAACACCTCAGAGACCCCGGTTTATCACAAGTCGGCTGTGTTGTATGGAATCGATTTGGCGAAGAAAGATATTTCTAAATCTCAAAAAGTTGTGGTGGTCGAAGGATATACCGATGTAATGGCCTGCCATCTGGCGGGTATTACAACTGCAGTTGCCACCTGCGGAACAGCCTTTGGTGATGAGCACATCAGGATATTGAATCGGATGCTAGCTGCCAATGTCGATACCCCAGCCGAAGTGATCTTCACTTTCGACCCGGATGAAGCTGGTCAAAAAGCTGCCATGCGAGCTTTCGCTGATGCCGATAAGTTCCACGCCAACAGCTTTATTGCAGTTGGCCCGGACGGTCTAGATCCATCTGACCTAAGAGTTCAAAAAGGCGATGAAGCGGTTGTTCTCATGATTGAGAACAAAAAACCTATTTACGAGTTCGCAATTAGGCAGAAGATGAAAAACTTCAATCTAGAATCCGTTGAGGGAAGAGTCGGTGCAGCTCGTGCCTCGGCGGCGGTTATTGCAACCATCCGTGACTCAGCTCTTCGCTCTGTGTATGTAAGAGAGCTAGCCAACTGGGTAAATCTTGATCTTTCTGAGGTGACCGCCCTGGTTGACCGTGCCATCAAGGAAAAAGTAGTTCAGGCCGTTGCCCCGCTTCGCCAAGATCAGGTGCAAGAAGCTAATGTCGAAGCCAGCTTCCAAGCACCGGATCTAAAAGATCCAGTGGTGAGATTTGAGAGGCAACTACTTGAAGTGCTCATCCAGCAGCCTTCTAAGGTAGATAAAGACGCGATGGCCGAACTGGTGTCGGGGGATTTCATAGCCGGCGTTCACGCCGCAATCGCAACTGGCCTAATAAAGAGTCTGGAATTCAAAGATTCTCCCAACTGGTTAGCAACCATTGCCGAGAATGTTGACCCAGCGCTTCACGGAAACCTTAGATCCCTGGCCGCCACAGAACTACCGGCAGGCAACGACGAGGAGATTGCTAGGTATGTGTCGGGGGTTGTCAACAGCGGATTCATTAACTTACTGACCCGCCAGAAGCTTTCATTGCAGGCGGTGCTTCGACAGCTTGATCCAACCGCTACCGACAAAATAGCCGAGGTCCAAAAAGAGCTTATGTCGATAGAACAGCGCCGAAGGAGTCTTCAGGGTGGCTAATAACCTAGTCGCGATTGAACCCAAGAGCTTCGAAGCCTACGAAGTCGCAGTTGCTAAAGCCGGTGGGGAACTTGCCCCACTTAGTCCTTCAGTTAGGGCCTTGATTTGGACTGATTATTCAGCTGCTGATCGTCTTGCAACAACGATCTCAGAGAACCCGCAGCTGGAATGGGTTCAGCTTCCATTTGCTGGCGTGGATGCCTTCGCGAAGATACTAGATGCCCCGGTTCGATTCACAAGCGCCAAGGGTTCCTATAAGGAACCGGTTGCCGAGCACGCCTTAGCGCTTGCCTTAGCGCTTGGTCGCTTGCTTCCGGTTCGGATAAAGGCATCAAGTTGGGGCAGGCGGGCCGCTGTGAGCTTCTACGACTCGAATGTTTTGCTGGTTGGTGCTGGAGGCATAGCCGAAGAGTTGATCGGAATGCTAAAACCATTTCGCGCCAAGATTTCGGTTTGTCGAAACGATGCCTCGAAGCCAGTTGAATTGGCTCACGAAGTTTTTGGTCTAGAGCAGCTACCGCTAAAGATTTCAACTGCTGACCTAGTTGTGATTGCGTGTGCCCTAACCGACCGAACCAGTGGCCTATTTGATTTAGAGCTGTTATCTAAAATGAAGTCTTCGGCTTTTTTGGTGAATGTTGCCCGCGGTCCAATCGTAAAAACAGCAGATCTATTAGCTGCTCTCGATAAAGGATTCTTGGCTGGTGCGGCGGTTGACGTCACTGACCCCGAGCCACTTCCAGCTGGTCATCCGATGTTTGGAAGAGACGATCTGATTGTTACCCCGCACACCGCCGACACCAAGGAGATTGTGATGCGGCACTTCGCAATCCGCTTGGAGCACAACGTTCGGGCCTTTCTAGGCCAGGGTGAGTGGCTGGGTGAAGTAGACCCCAGCCTGGGGTACTGAAGCCCTCTGGAGAGGCCATTTTTTGGTAGTGTTGGAGGCTGCGCAAGCATTCCTCGGTAGCTCAATTGGCAGAGCAATCGGCTGTTAACCGATAGGTTCTTGGTTCGAGTCCAAGCCGGGGAGCCAATTATTTCTAGTGACAAAAGGCCAATTTCAGGGAGGTCCCGATGATTCGGTGGATCCAGCAAAGAAAGTGGCTCCCGGAGTTTTTGTTAGCCGCTACCGTCTTTCTGGTTCTGGGCGGGCTTGATCTGCTCAGCCAGGGAACCATAGCAATGCTCGGCTCTTTAGCCATTGCGGCAAGCTTGCTATTTGTTCGGCGCTTTAGCTACCTAACCTCAGCACTGGTTTTGACAGCCAGCGCCATTCAGGTCAGCTTCTCACTGCTTCCCATTTTTGGTTCTTTTGGAATACCGCTAGTTGCCTTTGTCGTGGGGGCTTTTAGTGCAAAGCCCTGGCGAGAGATTAACTATGTGGTTGCAGTGCTTGGTGGGCTTGGTTTCGCGGCGAACCTGAGTTTCAATCCAACGCTGGATCTTGCGGTCTATGGTGGATCAATTGAGCTCCAGAGCTCTGGCCGAGTGGTTATCTTCCTAACTCTGGTTACGCTCTCAGTGAGCCTGGTGACTTTGATGTGGATTCTTGGACAGTTGCTTATCACCAGATTGATTCACGTCGGTACTGAATTTGACCGACTGGTCTTTGAAGAACGGCAGCTTGCACTCTCAATTGAACTTGCGGAGCAGTCCAAGCGTTTTGAAATCGCTAGAGACATCAACGAAAACGTGGTTCAGAAACTATCTTCGGTAATCACTAACGCTGAGGGCGGGCTCTACGTAGCAAAGTCAAATCCTGAAGCTGGAGTTAGAGCATTAGACAAAATTCTCGTTAGTGCCAAATCCGCGCACTCGGAACTTCGAAGACTATTTGACATGATCAATCGTGGAACGGCAGCCTCTTCAACCCTTCCAACCCTTGAAGACCTTGAATCACTGGCTACCACCATGCGCGAAACTGGCTTAGATGTTGCCGTTTCTAATTTTGGAAGCCGTTTTTCACTAGATGAGTCAGCCGAGCTGGCCATTTACCGAATCATCTACGAGGCTCTGCAAAACGTCAAGCAACATAATCCGCTCGGCACCAAAGCCACCGTTGAGATTCTCTGGTTGGAAAGTGGACTGCAGGTGATGATCAAAGACAACGGGGTTGAGGTCGTGCGTCGGGCAACCCTTGGCTCCAACGGTCTTCCCCTGCCATACGATGCCGATCAAGACCTTGACTCATTGCTTGAGAAAGTATCCGGCCCGGGTCTTACCGCCATGCGCGAGCGAGCTGAGAGCTTTGGTGGATCCTTAGAGGTTCAGCGGGTTGTCGGGATCGGATTTACGGTGTCAGCGATGTTCCCGATGGCTAGCATCACAAAAGACCCGGAACCTTTGTTTTAGATGAACCAGTCTCTTCGCTTGGCTCTTTTGGACTCGGATTCCGACGTGCGCCTTGGTCGACGCATGGTGATATCCTCCAGGCCAAATCTTGAGATTGTTTTGGATGCCAAAGGCGAAGCCTCTGATCTCTCGGCGGTGGCTGATGGGTTAGTGGATGTTCTGGTTTTGGATCAGAGCCTAGCTTCGGGTCCGGGTATAGCTTTTTACTCTCTGCTTAGAGACAAGTTGGGAATCAAGCAAGCACCGGATTGCGTAATGACAACCGCCTTTGACCAACCGGCTTTGCTACTTGCCGGACTCGAAGTTGGTATTGGCCAGGTCGTTTCAATCGAGCAAGGCCCCGAGGCTCTTCTGGAGGCCATCCAGAGCGCGAAAGCAGCAGAGCCCGCTTATTCTTTGTATCAACTTCACAGCTTGATATCCTCTGAGGCTAGCTCCAGAAAGCTCGATTTAGATTTGATGAAATTGGTTTCTGAGCTTCCGGAGAAGTTAGCCAGCAACCTAAGAAGGCTTCGATCGGTTTGGCTAAAGGCGAACCCAAGACAGTTGGGAGAGTTCTCCCTGTCAAATTTGGATGGCCTGGTTGCAAGACTTCCGGTTCGAAGTGCAGCGGAGCTGGTAATTCGGCTCGAGCGATCGGAGCTACTCGATGAAAGATAAGAGCCAATCGGTTGCTGCGGTGTCTGTGGGAGTTGGTGTTGCAACCGGTCTCTATGGAATTTCCTTTGGAGCACTCTCTGTTGCAGCCGGCCTAGATATTTGGCAGACCATGGCGCTTAGCCTTTTGATGTTCAGCGGTGGAAGCCAGTTTGCATTTATTGGCGTTGTAGCAACCGGGGCTGGGGTAGTGCCGGCGATAATCTCAGCATGGCTACTGGGGGTAAGAAATGGTTTTTATGCCATTCGGATGAACCCGATTCTTTCGGTGTCAGCCTTGATCAGGCCACTGGCTGCCCAGCTAACTATTGATGAGTCAAACGCAGTGTCTTTGTCTCAGGAGCCAGATCAGAAGAAAGAGCGTTTAGGTTTTTGGCTAACCGGAATAGCGGTTTTTGTTTTCTGGAACTTATTTACCTTCATTGGCGCAGTGTTGGGTTCTCAAATCGGTGATCCAAGTGATTTCGGTCTTGATGCAGCGGCCGCGGCTGCCTTTCTGGGCCTAATTTGGCCAAGGCTTAGTCAGTCCAAGCTTTTGCTCTTGGCTGTTGCCTCGGCGTTTCTGGCAACCTCACTCTCAATCGTTTTACCGGCCGGTGTGCCGGTACTACTAACGGCGTTCTTGGCGCTCGGGTTTTGGTTTTACGGGATCCGGAGGCGCTTATGACACTTTGGGCGGCTGTCTTGCTTTCAAGTGCTCTGGTTTATTCCTGGAAGCTTTTTGGCTACCTGGTTCCAGAACGATTTGTTTCGAGCCCCAAAATCAAGGACCTTGCCAGCCTACTGACGGTCGCGCTATTGGCTGCGCTGGTTGGAATTCAAACCTTTGGAACCGCCGATGGGATTAGCCTCGATGCCAGAATCCCAGCCCTACTGGTGGCAGGAGTGCTTTTTTACCTGAGGCTTCCATATGTTGTTGTTGTGGCTCTAGCCGCCTTAATGGCAGCTCTAATTCGGCTGCTTTTCTAGTCCTCTAGGTTATCTATTCCGGGCATCCAAGAAACCCCGGGCTGGTTCCAGCCGCGCTCCCTCATCACTTCGAACGCTTCAGTTCTAAGGTCATACGGCAACTTATCAACGTAGATTATTCCGTTTAGGTGATCAAACTCGTGTTGGAATATTCGAGCAAACCAACCTTCAGTTTTGATCTTTACCGGTTTTTGATCTAGGTCCACCCCCTCGAGCACCACTTTTTCGCCTCGCTTGAGACTAAACCGCTCACCTGGAACAGAAAGGCACCCTTCGCTATCTAGTTCTTCGTCGGGATCAAGATCGGGTAACGGGGAGTGCGAAAGGGTTGGATTGATTAGCACTCCACGTCGCGGGTTATCTTCGTCGTCCGGGTAGCTATAAACAAATACCCGAAGGCCAACTCCTACCTGTGGAGCTGCCAGACCAACCCCGGGGGCAGCGTCCATGGTCTCGAACAGGTCGGCAACTAAATCACGTAAATCCTGGTCAAAAACCGTCACTTCGGCGGCCAGTTGGTGCAATATTGGGTCGCCATAAATAAGAATCGGTCTAATCACCCTATAAATCTAGCTGTTTGGCTAAAACAAGCACCCAGCTGACGCAGGATAGGCTCGAATTTGTTGATTGAGGTAGTGAATTGGGACCGGAACTTAGAGAACTTGCCATCCTGCTAGCTATAGCAGCAGCCGTTGCGCTAGCGTTCGGTGCACAGTTTCAAAACCAAGGGGTCACCAAGGGGCGGGAAAAAGCCCCAAGGGTTCGAGGATCACTTTCCATTCGAGAACTCGGCAGGCTCTTTGCCAGACCGAGATGGATCTCAGGCCTTGGCTTGATGGGCCTTGGAATGGTGTTGCAGCTTTCAGCTCTAACCCTTGCTCCGCTGATCGTGGTGCAACCAGTTGGTGCTATTGCGTTGGTCATAACCTCTCTACTAAACGCCAGGTATACCAAGACCCGAATCAATAGAGGAACGGTCTTGGCCATTGGACTTTCAACCTTTGGAGTTGGTGGGTTTGTGGTCACGGCGTCCAGGGTTGCCTCCCAAGTTGAACTAACCGACGCAAACTTACTTCGCGTGCTGGGTCTTTTGGTAGTGATCTTGGCCGGGTTTGGAATCTTGTTTTTCACCTTCGGTAAAAAAGCCAAGGCCCTGACGTATATTCTCGGGGCAGGAGTGCTCTACGGGTTTGTTGCAACCCTAGCCAAAGTTGTAATCCAACGGCTTTATCAAATGGACTACGACTTACTAACCGGTCTTGCTCTAGTGAGTATGATCGGCGCTGTCTTACTCGGTGGCTGGTTTGTGCAAAATGCTTACTCTTCCGGTCCACCAGATTTGGTGATCGCAGGACTCACCGTGATTGACCCAATGGTTGCTGTGGCAATTGCTATCGGAGTGCTGGGAGAGGCTCAGGCGGCCAGCTGGGGCTCCATAGTGGCATTTAGTGTTAGCGGTGCTACCGCCATAGCCGGGGTATACCTTTTGTCCAGGGTCCATCCAGAGCTGAAACCTAGGAAATGGTCAGTCAAGTAAACTTATAAGAAGCTTCCTTCCCTTAGAGCTCTGCAAGGCAAAAAATAATGACCGAAACTTCGATTATCGCCGCGCCACTTCGCGTAGTGATTGCCTGCGATACCTTTCCACCGGATATCAACGGAGCCTCGCGTTTTGCCGAAAGGCTAGCTGCTGGATTGGTTCGATCTGGCAACCAGGTCCACGTTATTGCCCCAGCCCACAACAACATTTTCGGCAGCTTCACCGAGGTCCACGACGGCCAGGTAATGACCGTTCACCGCATAAAAAGCTATCGAGTCATTCAGCACAAGACCCTTAGATACGTCTGGCCTTTTACTCTAAAGGCCAAGGCAGATAAGTTACTGAAGAAACTTCGGCCAGATGCAGTTCACATCAATTCCCACATGATTGTTGGCCGCTTCGTTCTGAAATCTGCCCAGGAACTTGGCATCAGGGTGATTGCGACTAACCACATCATGCCCGAGAACCTCATCAAGTATTCACTGGTTATCCCGCGTTGGGCTGAGAAGTGGGTGATGAACCTTGCCTGGAAAGACGCCGGTCGAGTCCTTCGAAAAGCGGATGTTGTAACAACTCCAACAAGAAGGGCCGCCAACTTACTGGAAGCTGCATCTGGGCTAACCGGGGTGCTGGCCGTTTCCTGCGGCATCGAAGCTTCCAAGTTTGCCAATCAGACCCCTACTTCCAATAGAGACCCCAGAATCCTATTTTTGGGGCGCCTGGATTATGAAAAACACATCCACAATCTTCTCAAGGCCGTTGCCTTGTTACCAAAGGGTTTGAATGTAAAAGTTGAGATCGTCGGCGACGGGGGAGAGCGCGAATATCTAGAGAAGTTAGCTGCCGAGCTTGGAATTACAACCAACGTTGAGTTCCGAGGTCACATCACAGATCAGGAGCTTCCAAGGGCCTACGAGCGCGCCACACTGTTTGCGATGCCCTCGATTGCCGAGCTTCAATCGATTGCCACCATGGAGGCCATGGCCTCGGGTCGACCGGTAGTAGCCGCTGACGCTATGGCTTTGCCTCATTTGGTGCACGATGGCGACAATGGCTACCTATTCCCACCGGATGATGTTGAGGCTTTCGCCGATCGACTGCTTAGAGTTCTAACCGCAAGCCAGCAGGAGCTAGACAGGCTTTCTGAGAACTCACTTCACTTGATTCAGTCGCACGACATCGAAACCACAATCAAAATATTTGAGGGTCTTTATCGTGGCGATGTGCAAGAACCCGAGGAGTCAGCAGACAACCTCGCAACTTACAGTCTTCCTATTGGTCAGCTGAGCAAGCGTTTGAGTAGATCAATCATGCTCGCTCGAAAGCGATCTGCTGAACTTCGAGCTCTCGCCGAAGAAGCCGGTGCTGAGCTACGTGAGCGGGCGCAGGAAGCTCGCGGAGAAGTAATAGAAAGAATTGAAGAAGTTCGTGAGGATGTTGTGTTCGCAGCAAAACGAATAGAGATTCGGGTTCGAAAAGGCGTTAAGAAAGCCGCCGAAAGGCTAAGACGCGAGGAGCAGTAGGCTTGGAATTGGCCAGAGGGGAGTTAGCTCAGCTGGTTAGAGCAGCGGACTCATAATCCGTCGGTCACGGGTTCAAGTCCCGTACTCCCCACCAATCCAAACAGACCAGGAGCCGAAGTGGCAAAAAAGCCATGATTCTTAGGCGGGCGTATGCGCTACTGAAATCAACCCATCCAGTGCCTTCTGTTGCGGTTGCTTCTTTCACAGCGCTATTTGCAATTGGGTTTAGCTTGCCGATTGAGCAACTAGTGATTGTGAGCCTTAGCGTTCTAACGCAGCAGTTTTCCGTTGGTCTTTCAAACGACTGGCTGGACTTCGATCGGGACAAACTTGGCCACAGGCTTGATAAAGCAACAACCAGGGGAGAAGTTTCCATAACGCAAGTTAGAAACTTTTCTTTTGTGGCTGCTGCCATTTCTTTAGTACTGGCCTTCAGCCTGGGTTCTGCAACCGGGCTGATGATGATTGCCATGTTGGTAGTTGGTTGGTCGTATAACTTAGGCCTAAAGTCCACCGGGTTCTCGATTGTTCCATACGCGATCGGATTTGGAATTCTGCCGATTTTTGTGACTCTAGCCTTTGATCCACCGACGATTCCCGCCTGGTGGGTGATTCTGGCATCTGCTCTATTGGGTATCTCCGCTCACTTCGCAAACACCTTGCCAGATTTGTTTGCGGATCGAGAAACTGGGGTGCGGGCCCTGCCTCACATACTCGGCCAGCGGGTATCAGCAATCGTGATTGCCATATCGGCTGCCAGCGCATCACTGCTGGTTGTGACTCAATCCTTAGAGATTGATAGCTTTGTGGCAGCAATTGGGTTTGCCTTGACCCTGGTTCTAGCTCTTGCTGCAAGTGCCCTTGCTCTTAGATCTAAACCACCACGTATCATCTTTGACCTGCTACTTATTGCATGCCTGGTGAATGTGGTTTTACTAATGCTTGGGTAAACGTTCTGTAATTTCGAAGTCTAGGAAGACGTTTTTTCTCTGAAGTAGCAAGAGGGACAGAGTGACTCGTAGGTCACTTCCTCGCCGTCGATTGCCACCTGAGCACCATCGAATACAAACTCGCCATTAACTTTTCTCGCGTTAAACATTGCTTTTTTACCGCAGCGGCAGATGGTCTTTAGTTCTTCCAGGCTGTGAGCAATCTCCAGTAGCCTCAGTGATCCAGGGAAACCATTGGTTAGAAAGTCGGTTCTGATTCCAAACGCCAGTACCGGTACATCATCTAGCACTGCAATCTCGAGCGCTTGGTCAACCTGATCTCGGGTTAGAAACTGTGCCTCGTCAAGCAGCAGGCAGGCCACTCGCTTGCCGGTTTTATCTCGATGAACGGTCGAGAGTCTCTGGAACTCGTTTCGAAGATTTAGCTCTGGGGTTACTAGGAAATCGACGTGACGGTCAACTCCGAGTCTTGACAAGATGGCGGTGTCACCCTTGGTATCGATGGCCGGTTTTGCCAGCAATACGGCTTGGCCGCGCTCCTCGTAGTTGTGAGCGGCCTGAAGTAGGGCGGTTGATTTACCGCTGTTCATGGCCCCGTGACGAAAATATAGTTTGCTCATTGCCCCTATATGCTAGTTGGATATTTTGACATCCATCTCAAGCGGGTCTAGCCTTAGATAACCACCAAATACAGGTCGTAGGGGAAGACGTACCTAGGTTTGGAGGTGATTGTATGTCTGAAGGAATGGTGTTTTTGCACCTTGTTCCTGGGCCCTTGCTTGCTCATGTTGAGTGGACAATTTCGGGCATCTCTGGAAACCCCACAAAAATCGACTGGGTTCAAAACGATACGGCTGTTCCAACCTTCCGAGGTGTAAGCGCCTTTAGCGCTCCAGCTGATTCAGTAGCCACCCTGGCCTCGGCCTTCATGAACCTAAAGCAGCTTTCCTTCGAGGTTGTAGAGCATCCATCGCCGAAATCATCAGGGGCCAGATGGTGCTTTACTCCAGCACTTGGGATGTTCCACAGCGCAACCGATGAAGCCGGGAATCTAGTTGTGAATGAAAATCAACTGCGACTTGCGATGGAGCGAGCTGGATCAAACGCCCTCAAGCTGCAAGCTGAGATTAGAAAGATGCTGGGTCAGGCCTGGGACGACGAGCTCGAACCCTATAGGGAGCTAGTTGGTGGAGCGGAAGGCAACCACAGCGTTGTGTCCGCCGAAGCCGAAAGAGTTGCTAATGGCCAAAATGTTAGACCCCTCTAGTTTTCTAGGGCTGGTCACAACATCCAATTCAATTGCAGGATCCGGGTTGTCTAGGTTGATGGTCGGAGGAGCAGTTCTTTCGTAAAGCGCTAAAACTGTGAAGATCGCTTCGATTGCCCCCGCCCCACCCAGCAAGTGGCCGGTCGAGCTCTTGGTTGCTGAAACCGCAATCTTTGGCAGGTGGTCTCCAAACACTCTTTTTAAAGCGTTGTACTCGGCGATGTCGCCAACCGGGGTGCTGGTTGCGTGGGCGTTAATGTGAGCAACATCTGTGAGTTTCGATCCACTTTGTTCGATTGCACCAATCATTGCTCTGGCTGCAGCGGATCCTTCAGGATCCGGAGCTGTGATGTGATACGCGTCAGAAGTGACGGAAGCTCCGACAACCTCGGCATAAATCTTGGCTCCTCGAGCTAACGCGTGCTCTTCGCTTTCAAGTACTAGTGCGCCGCCGCCCTCACCCATGACAAAGCCGTCACGATCTATGTCGTATGGTCTGGATGCTTTTTCTGGTGCGTCATTGCGCTTTGAAAGAGCCTGCATTGCTGCAAAGGCAGCAATCGGCAGCGGGTGAATAGCGGCTTCTGACCCACCGGCAACAACTACGTCAACTTCACCGTTTCGGATGCG
>CAMCXL010000001.1 GCA_945883505.1 Rhodoluna limnophila | reverse complement strand
GCTTGGGACGACGAGCTAGAGCCTTACCGTGAACTAATTGGTGGAGCGGAAAGCAACCACGGCGTTGTGTCCGCCGAAGCCGAACGAGTTAGTTATGGCCAGAATATTCGACCCCTCTAGTTTTCGAGGGCTTGTGACAACATCCAGTTCGATTGCTGGATCTGGGTTGTCCAGATTGATAGTTGGGGGAGCAGTTCGCTCGTGAAGGGCAAGAACTGTAAAGATCGCCTCGATAGCTCCCGCGCCGCCGAGTAAATGGCCAGTTGAGCTCTTTGTAGCCGAGACAGCAATCTTGGGTAGATGATCGCCAAAGACTCTCTTGAGAGCGTTGTACTCTGCGATATCGCCAACCGGAGTGCTGGTTGCGTGGGCGTTGATGTGAACTACATCGGAGATAGCCGATCCGCTTTGTTCGATTGCACCAATCATTGCTCTGGCTGCAGCGGATCCTTCAGGATCCGGAGCTGTAATGTGATACGCGTCAGAAGTGACGGAAGCTCCGACAACCTCGGCATAAATCTTGGCTCCTCGAGCTAACGCGTGCTCTTCGCTTTCAAGTACTAGTGCGCCACCGCCTTCACCCATCACGAAACCATCGCGATCAATATCGTAGGGACGAGAGGCTTTTTCCGGAGCATCGTTGCGCTTGGAAAGCGCTTGCATTGCAGCAAAGGAAGCTATCGGTAGCGGGTGAATCGCAGCCTCTGAGCCGCCAGCTACTACTACGTCTACCTCGCCGGATCGAATTCGATTGAAAGCATTAGCAATCGCTTCGGTTCCAGAAGCACATGCAGAAACTGCTGTTCTAACTCCTGCGCGAGCCGAGATGTCCATGCCGATAGCAGCGGCTGGACCGTTTGGCATAAGCATTGGAACGGTCATCGGTAGCACTCGTCTTGGCCCGCGTTCCTTGAGAACGTCATAGGCATCCAAAAGCGTCCAGACTCCACCGATTCCGGTTGCGTAGTCAACCGCTAATCTCTCGGGGGCAACCTCAGGCGAGCCAGCATCGGCCCAGGCCTCGCGTGCAGCGATTAGAGCGAATTGGCTTGATGGGTCTAGTCTTTTTCCCTCTTGGAGGGTTAGTACCTCGCTGGCTGGGGTCATTGCTTGACCCGCAAAGGTCACTGGAAGGTCGTGTTTGGCTACCCATTCCTGAGTCAGGGTAGCGATGCCGGACTTACCGGCTAGAAGATTTGCCCAAGTTGTTTTGCTGTCGCCACCGAGCGGCGTGGTGGCGCCAATCCCGGTGACGACAACTTTTTTGAACAATGTTGTTAGCCTTGCGCCTTAGTGATGTAGTTCACGGCGTCGCCAACGGTAAGGAGGTTCTTTACTTCCTCGTCTGGAATCTTTACATCAAACTTGTCTTCTGCGTTAACCACGATGGTCATCATCGAGATCGAGTCGATGTCTAGGTCATCGGTGAAGGACTTGTCCAACTGGATAGCCTCGGTAGCGATACCGGTCTCGTCGGTGACAATTGCTGCTAGTCCTACAAGTACTTCTTCTTGTGAAAGTGCCATTTGAGTTTCTCCTTATGCGCGTTTTTTTGAATCCGACCCCAAGTTTAGGGCACAACCACTACCTGTGCCCCGAAGGCCAAACCGGCTCCGAAGCCTATTTGTAGGGCTAAATCACCAGATTTTATTTGCCCCTGCTCAAGCAAAGCGTGCATGGCAAGTGGAATGCTGGCGGCCGAGGTGTTTCCTGTTGTCTTGATATCCTTGGCAACCACCACGTGCTCTGGAAGACCTAGCTGCTTTGCCATTTCGTCGATGATTCTCTCGTTAGCCTGATGCATAACAATCGCGTTGAGATCTTCGGCCTTTACTCCTGCCACCTCGAGAGCTTGCTTAGCAACTTTAACCATTTCCCAAACTGCCCAACGGAAAACGGTTTGTCCTTCTTGAACCAGAGTTGGCCACGCACCGGTGCCATCTCTAAAGTCAAGCAGCGATCCTGTCATTCCAACCGCTTCCCACTTGCTGCCGTCGGACCCCCAAACGCTCTGCGAAATACCAGGTGAATCCGATGGGCCAACAATTGCAGCTCCCGCGCCATCGCCCAATAGGAAAGAAATGGATCGGTCGGTTGGGTCGATAAAATCGGTTAGCTTTTCGCCTCCAACCACAAGAACATACTTGGCAACTCCCGATCGCACCAAGGAGTCTGCCTGGGCGATTCCGTAGCAGTAGCCAGCGCAGGCAGCTGAGATATCAAATGCCGGAGCCGGGTTGGCTCCGACTAGCTCGCCCAGTAGGGCAGCGGCCGAGGGAGTTTGGTAAGGGTGGGTGATGGTGGAGAAAATGACTGCTTCAATCTCGGAAGCTTGGATTCCAGCTTTCTTGATTGCCTCGTTGCTGGCCTCAACCGCCATGTCCATTAGAGATCGGTCCTTGCTTGCCCGCATCCGGGTGATGATTCCGGTTCGCTGGGTTATCCACTCATCGGAGGAATTGATTGGCCCTGCAATTTCGTCGTTCGTGACCGTAAGGTCCCCGCGAGCTGCGCCAAGTGAGTAAATCTTTGAAAAAGCCACCGGAGTACTTTGATTCAGCTTTGCCATGAAGTGAGTTCTACTTTCCTATTGCTTCGGCAACTTTATCCAAGTCAGCTGGGGTTTTTACTGCGATTGCCACAGTGTTTGGCATTGCTCTTTTGGCGATTCCCGACAGAGCCCCGCCAGGAAGCAGCTCAATCAGCAACGAAACCCCAGCTTTAGTCATGGAATCCATGGTCAGATCCCAGCGCACTGGGTTAGACACTTGATTCACCAAAAGCTCGAGAAATCTAGGCCCGCTCTTAACTTCCGTGCCGTCATTGTTCGTCCAAATCAAAAGATCAGGGTCTTGAGTCTCGACGCCCTTGGCATACTCCGCCAAAGGCCCACGGGCTGATTCCATGAAGCCAGTGTGAAAAGCGCCAGCAACCTGCAACTGGATAACTCTGGTTCCACCTGGCGCGTTTTCCACGAGCTCTGAGATTAGCTTTGTTGAACCAGCTGCCACGATTTGTCCGGAGCCGTTGTAGTTGGCAGCAGTAAGTCCTTTGGCGGCTAGCTCTGACAAGACGGTAGCTTGATCGCCACCTACCACCGCAGCCATCGAGCTTTCTTCTAAAGATGAAGCTCTCGCCATCTCGTTGCCGCGCTTTTGGACAAACTTGAGAGCGGTTTCATCGTCAAAGATCCCAGCAACGTAAGCCGAGGTAATTTCTCCAACCGAGTGACCGGCTGTTGAAGACACCGAAAGTTTGGAACCAAGTGTTTCCTGAAGCACAAGAAAACTTGCGATTCCAGCCGCAACAATAAGTGGCTGAGCAATTTTGTTGTCACGAATAGCGTCCTGGTCGGCCGCGGTTCCAAAATGCACCAGGTCGATCCCCAGAACCTCTGAGGATTTTTCAATCTGTTTTCTAAAAGTCGGCAATTCGAGCCAGGGCTCAAAAAAACCCGGAGTTTGCGATCCTTGACCTGGACAAGCGATCGCTATCATTTCCACCTCTTGTTGGTTCCTTGTTCGTGCTCAGTCATGGCGCCAAGCACGGTTGCCACTTGAAGAACAAAGGACTCCCTGGCGCCGGTTGCATCCCAACCGATAAGTTCAGCAATTCGCTTTAGGCGGTAGCGGACAGTGTTGCTGTGGACAAAAAGCTCTCTGGAAGTTAGCTCAAGCGAGCGTCCGGACTCCAGATAGGCAACCAGTGTCTCCAGAAGATCGGGGGAGTTTTTAGCAAGAGGACGATAGATCTTGTTCAACAGAGTATTTTTGGCAAGCATGTCTCCAGCCAAGGCTCGCTCGGCAAGTAGGTCATCAGCCGAGATTGGTCTTGGGGCTTTCGCCCAGGCGCCAACCACCGCGATTCCCGCAAGAGCAGATTTGGCCGAGCGGTTGGCTTCGCTGATGGATGGGACCTCGGTTCCGATAACTATTGCTCCGGGGCCAAAGCTGTCCACGAAAACTTTGCAAAGCGCGAAAAGTGATTGTGGCACAGCTGGAGGCTCTTTCTCGTCTGGAATGGTTCCAACCACAACGATCAACCGGTCACCGTGTATTCCAATCAGAACATCAGCTAAATTCCGACGCGCAGTTCTTCTAAGGCCATCAACGTCGGTAGCTTCATCGAAGCTTCCGATCATCACGGTGACCGCGCCCCTTGCGCGCCAGCCCAGTGCTGAAATTCGAGAGGATAGCTCTTCTTCGCTTTCGCCGCTCAAGATGGTGTCGACCACCAGAGCTTCCAGCCTGGCATCCCAAAGACCTCTTGCTTCTGCGGCCTTGGCGTAAACATCCGCCGCACTAAAAGCTATTTCGCGTGAGTAAAGCAAAACCGCTTCTCGCAGTTCGCTGTGTTCTTCGATAACTCGGTCTTCTACCACTTGAACCACAACCCGAATCAG
Organism: Rhodoluna limnophila; assembly: GCA_945883505.1. Classification (GTDB taxonomy): domain Bacteria; phylum Actinomycetota; class Actinomycetes; order Actinomycetales; family Microbacteriaceae; genus Rhodoluna; species Rhodoluna limnophila_B. Next base: position 244,965 of record CAMCXL010000001.1, on the reverse strand, counting down.
CTGAAGTGTCTCCTGGAGTGAGATAGAGCGGAGTAATTCCCTTGGCGCGGTTGAGAAAACATCGGCTGCAACCCAGGGCTGCGACTTAGGATCCTCGTACCAAGCCAAGAAAGATGTGATTCCAGCCTGCGCAACTAAACCAACAGCCGAGCGCCTTGACGCTGGCATCTCTCGATACCAGGGAAGGGTTTGGTCCAGGCGAGCAAGGGTTGTGGTTGCTAGTTCTCCTGCAATGGAGTGCAACCACTCGAGGGTCGTATCCTTAGGCTTCGCCACCAGCTGTTCCACTTGTTCCAGCTCTAACATCGTGAAGCTGATATCGGTCAATTGCCAGCTGCAATACCGAGTGATCTAGCTCGCCGCGCTCAACTAATTGCTGAAGGGCACGAACGGCAATTGACGGTCCATCAATTTTAAACTCGCGTCTTGCCGCAGGTCTGGTATCTGAGAATCCAAAGCCATCGGCACCTAGGGTTGCGTAGTCCCCAGGAACAAAGGGCCTAATTTGATCAGGAACCGCGTGCATGTAGTCGCTGACTCCAAGAAATGGCCCCGATACGCCAGAGAGCTTCTGAGTTAGATAGCTTGGCTCGACCTGGGTGTTTGGGTTGAGGAACTTCTCACGTTCTTTGTTTAACCCATCACGACGAAGTTCGGTCCAGCTGGTCACTGACCAGATGTCCGCTGAGACACCCCAGTCGTTTTGTAGGAGAGATTGAGCTTCGAAGGCCCACGGTAGTGCAACGCCGGATGCCAGCAGCTGAACTTTTCTACCGCCAGAGTGGTTTTCACTCACGCGGTGAATACCTTTTAGTACTCCCTCGACATCTAGGTTCTCAGGTTCAACTGGCTGCACGTAAGGCTCGTTGTAAACAGTCAGGTAGTAGATCACATTTGGATCAGGATGATTGCCGCCATACATTCTTTCCAAACCAGCTCGCATGATGTGCCCAATTTCATATCCGTAGGCGGGGTCGTAGCTGATTACTGCGGTGTTGGTGGAGGCAAGAAGTGGCGAGTGTCCGTCAGCGTGCTGCAGACCTTCTCCGGTTAGTGTGGTGCGACCTGCGGTCGCGCCAATCATGAATCCACGCGCCATTTGATCGGCCGCGGCCCAAATGGCGTCGGCTGTTCTTTGGAATCCAAACATCGAGTAGAAAACATAGATCGGGATAAGTGGTTGAGCTTGAGTGGCGTAACTAGTGCCGACGGCTGTGAAGGCAGCTAGCGACCCGGCCTCGTTGATTCCGGTGTGCAGAATCTGACCGGTTTCGGACTCCTTGTAGTTCAAAAGTAGGTCGCGGTCAACCGATAGGTAGTGCATTCCATTTGGGTTGTAAATCTTTGCGGTCGGGAAAAAAGCATCCATTCCGAAAGTTCTTGCTTCGTCAGGAATGATCGGGACAAGTCTTGGACCAAGTTCACTTGAACGAAGCAGGTCCTTAAGTAGTCGAACAAAAGCCATAGTGGTGGCAACTTCTTGAGTTCCCGATCCACCCTTGGCGATGTCGTAGGTAGAGCTATCTGGAAGATTGAAGTTTACGTACTTACTTCTTCGCTCTGGCAGGTATCCACCGAGTTCTTTTCGGCGCGCGTGCATGTACTGAATCTCAGGGGAGGAGTCTCCGGGGTGGTAGTAAGGCGGCTGGTATGGATCGCGCTCCAGCTCGGCATCGCTGATGGGAACCCGCATCTCATCCCGGAATTGCTTGAGATCGGCCAGGGTCATCTTCTTCATCTGGTGGGTTGCGTTTCTACCCTCGAAGGTTTTACCTAGGTTGTAGCCCTTGATGGTCTTAGCAATGATGACTGTTGGCTTACCCTTTTGCTCGGTTGCGGCTTTGTAGGCAGCGTAGATTTTCTTGTAGTCGTGGCCGCCTCGTCTAAGTCCCCAAATCTGGTCGTCTGACATATGGGAGACCATTTCTAGAGTTCTAGGGTCCCGGCCAAAGAAGTTCTCGCGAACGAAACCACCGGACTCGGTTTTGTAGGTTTGGTAGTCTCCATCGGGTGTTCTGTTCATGAGATCTACAAGAGCACCGTCGGTATCTGCCGAAAGTAGTGGATCCCACTGCCTACCCCAGATAACTTTGATTACGTTCCAACCCGCGCCTCTAAAGAAGGACTCCAGTTCCTGGATGATCTTGCCGTTACCTCTAACTGGTCCATCAAGGCGCTGCAGGTTCGCGTTTACAACAAAAGTAAGGTTGTCCAGTCCATCATTGGCTGCAAGCTGAAGCGCGCCACGGCTTTCGACCTCGTCGAGCTCACCATCGCCTAAGAATGCCCAGACGTGTTGCTCGGAGGTGTCGCGAAAGCCGCGGTTCTGAACATATCTATTCAGTTGTGCCTGGTAGATGGCGTTGATTGGACCAAGACCCATCGACACTGTTGGGAACTGCCAAAACTCTGGCATCAGTCTTGGGTGCGGGTAGGAAGAAAGTCCGCCGCCTTCGTGAGACTTCTCCTGACGGAAACCGTTCAACTGGTTCTCGGTCAGGCGACCTTCCAAAAACGCTCTGGCGTAGGGTCCAGGGGAGGCGTGACCCTGAATGAAAATCTGGTCACCACCGGATGGGTGATCTTGACCTTTAAAGAAATGGTTGAAGCCAACTTCATATAGTGAAGCCGAGGAAGCAAAAGTTGAGATGTGTCCACCAACTGCAATTCCGGGACGCTGGGCACGATGAACCAGCATCGCTGCGTTCCATCTCATCCAAGCTCGGTAAGTTCTTTCAATCTGCTCATCGCCTGGAAACACAGGCTCGTCTTCGGGAGCGATGGTGTTGATGTAGTCGGTGGTTGGCACCAGCGGAACATTTAGCTGTAGCTCGTGAGACCTTCTTAGAAGATTGAGCATGATTTCGCGGGCTCGTCCGCGCCCGTGGGTTTTAGCTGCTTGGTCCAAAGACTCTAACCACTCGGAGGTTTCCTGAGGGTCCATGTCTGGGTTGGAGACTGCGTAGGCGTCATTGTTGTTAATGGACAACGCGGGTCCTTTCTTGAAAAAGGCGGCTAGCTAGATTTTGGGAAGCTTTGCCAAGGGGGCCCATTTATTTTGGGCTTCTAGCAGTTTACCCATTTATTTGAAGGGTCCTTTTGGGCTTTAGGCCATAGCCAGTACTGTAGGTACTACAAACCCCAAGGAGAGTCATGGCAGTAGCAGTTGGCGATAAGGCCCCAGATTTTGAGCTAGTAAACCAGCACGGTGAGAGCGTAAAGCTCTCATCTTTTCAAGGCAAAAAGCCCGTAGTACTTGTTTTTTACCCGCTGTCTTTTTCTGGCACCTGCACCGAGGAGCTGTGTGAGCTTCGGGATAACATTTCTGCTTTTGAATCCAAAGATGTTGAGCTCATGGCCATCTCGGTTGACTCTAAGTACACCCAGAAGCTCTTTGCCGAAAAAGAGGGTTACAAGTTCAATGTGCTAGCTGATTTTTGGCCGCACGGCGGCACTGCTTTGGCCTACGGGGTATTCAAAGAAGACGCCGGCATCGCCATCCGAGGTACCTTCTTAATCGATAAAGAAGGCGTGATTCGACACATGTTTGTCAACGGACCTGGCGAGGCCAGGGACCTTGCCAGCTACCACCAGGCGTTAGCGACTTTATAGTAGAGTTTTGTAGTTGCCTTATGGCGCATGTTTGAGGGCCTTTAGCTCAGTTGGTAGAGCGCCACGTTTACACCGTGGATGTCATCGGTTCGAGCCCGGTAGGGCCCACAGATAGCGACCATTTGTCAAGGGTGGGGATAGGATTTGGCTATGTTTCAACCCAACCCGCCCACTCCTAGAGCGATGCCAGATGCTGAGCTAAACGCAAAAATTGCAGAGCTTCAGCTACAGCCCGATGGGCTGGTTGCCGCGATGGCCCTTATCGAAGAGCAATCCAGATTGAGGCAAGAAGACGCCCTCGAGTTATCGAAGTGGCAATTGGCTTCCCAGATGCATGCTGCAACTGCTCCGGCTCCTGAACCTGAACAACTGCTCGATCCTGCTACTTCGGTCAAGCAAGAACCGATTGTTGACATTTTTGCCAAAGAAGAACCTGCTTTTCTTCCACCTGCAGTGCAACCCATCCCACCACAAGTGCCGATGGCCGCGCCAACACCCATTGCACCGGCTTCTGAAAACCTCGACGAAATAGTTGCCGCACTAAATGCCAGCTACGCAGAAGTTGCCACCGAGCCAGAAACAGCGCCGGCTAAGCAACAGGCACCAGAACCGTTGGCTGCTTCTAGCGGATTTACTGCAGAACCAGAGCCACTGCCAAAACCAATTGAATCACCGGTTGAAGCAAACCAAACCAGCTCCGAGGCTTCCGGTCAGAACTTGATGGAGGAAGAGGCTGAAGATTCAGACGAAGAAGTCTTCGAAACAACCGGAACTGCAACTGCATTTAGCTTCTCTTGGTTAGCGGTTTCCGGGACCCCTTTGGCGCTCGTGCTAGCAGCGGTTGTCAAAGAAGCGGGAGCTTCTTTGGCCCAGAGCTTCATTGTTTTGGCGGCCGCCTTGGTGCTGACTTCTATTTTGGCATCGGTGGGCTCGATGGCAGCAGCAAGGGCTTCATCCTCGCTCACAGTGGTTTCGCGAGCAGCTTTTGGGGTTTGGGGTAATTCTCTTCCGGCGTTTCTAATGCTGTTGGCAAAACTTTTTTGGGCGGCTGCCTTTATATACTTTGCCACTCGCATAATTTCACCGCTGATTTCAAACCAGCCCTGGTTCGCTGATGTAGCAGAAGCTCTAGTTTTCCCAACTGATATAACTGCCGCCATTTTCGTTCTTGGCCCACTGGTAATCATCTCTGGAGTTGCAGCAGGAATTGGGGGAGTGCTAATGCTCAGGCTTCAGCAGCTCACCTCGGTGCTATCGGTTATCGCCGTAGGCGTCTTCTTGTATTTCGTTGCAAGTACATATTCCCTACTCGATCTAGACCGTGGCGAGCCTATGACTCAGACTTCGCTGATTGACCTTGGATTCTTGTTGGTTGCAATTTTTGGATTCGCAACTGTGTCACTAAGCGGAGACTTTGCGAGGAAACTTCCTTCTGAAACTCCAGGTGCAAAAGTATTTTTCTTGACTTTTGTGTCCACACTTTTTCTTCCGGTAATCGCCGGTGGTCTATGGCTAATGTGGTTATTCATGGCCGAAGACAGCTTGGGATCTTCCTTTACCAATGAGGTTTTGGCAACTGTTGCAAGTTCTGCTCCGGTATGGGTGTTCGTGATTTTTGTGGTCGCGCTTGGGGTTTCAGTGGTCCAGCTCATCTCGGCTGCTTTCTATTCGGTTTCTGGTTCGATGATTGGCCTTATAAAGATGCCGGCCTGGGTTTCTCAGCTGATTCTTGTGGTCGCGGTATTAGCAACTGTTTTGGTTCCGAGTTATTTGGTGGCCGTTTCTGTGCTGCAAGAATCGATAGTTGAACTTCTACTTCTGACCGCGGTGGTTGCTGCAGCCTGGCTAGGAATTATTGTTGCCGATGCGCTTGCTAGAACCCGTGGCTACCACGAGGTATCCCTCACGAGAGAGTACGGCTTCTACGGCCGGATTAACTATGCCAACATATTGGGTTTCGTTCTGGCAATTGCCTTAGGCTTTGGCTACTTGAACGGTGGTCCGCAGCTTTCGGTTTGGACTGGCTACCTGGGCAATCTAACACCAGAGATCTTTGATCTTGTCGGATCCAATATCGGAATAGCCATGGCGTTTGGCTTCGCTGCGCTGTTCCCGGTAATTTTCGGGATTCCAAGGATTAGAAGGCAAGAGCAGAACCTTTCCGAGCTAGATCAAAGACGCGAGGAACTAAAGCAGTTCCTTGACGCAGCTTCCTAGATCTATGACTGCTCCGCTATCTGAGCTAACCGAAGTATTTGAATCGCTTTGGCCTATTTCTGGCGCTGAGGACTGGGATAGACCAGGACTAGCCTGTGGAAACCCCAGTCAGACAGTTTCCAAGGCGCTACTCACGGTGGATGTGACCGCCGAAGTTCTAGCAGAGGCCAAGTCGCTTGGCTGCGAGTTGGTCATATCCCACCATCCACTGCTTCTAAAGCCGGTGAATTACCTTCCCGAGGATCAACTGAAAGGTGAGCTGGTGAGTTTTGCAGTTAGAAACTCCATTGCGCTTTACTCAGCCCACACCAACGCCGATATTGTCATTGATGGCGTCTCAGACATTTTGGCTCGCGCCATCGGTCTAAAAGATTCCAAGCCGCTGGTTGCTACCGGTTCTGGAGTGGGCCACGGACGCATTGGAAATCTAGAAGCAGCTCTTTCGCTTTCAGAGCTAGCAAAGAAAGTTTCAGCCTTACTTCCAAAAACCCTGGCACCGGTTCGGGTTGCGGGAGACCTAGAAGCCAAGATTCAAAAAGTCGCGGTGGTTGGTGGAGCCGGAGATAGTTTCATCGAGGAATCAAGGAACCAAGCTGCAGACGCTTTGATTACTAGCGATTTGAGACACCACGTTAGTCTTGACGCAGTAAGCGATAAAGCAAAGCCGCTTTACTTGATTGACATCTCACACTTCGCGGCGGAGAGCTTATGGTTGAAGCCGACGGCAGCCATCCTAAAAGCAAGACTTCCAGCCGTTGAGTTTTTTGTCAGTGAAGTATCCACCGACCCATGGACCATGACGATTTAGGAATGAGCAATCTTGAGAGCTAACCTGCAGGACCAAAAGAGCCTGCTTGAGTTAGCGCAGCTCGATATTGATTTAGGCAGAAACGCCTCCGATAAAGCCAAGCTCCTAGCCTCCAAAGAAATAGAGGCCGCCAGTGATCTGGCCCTGACGCTTTCAGATCAGCTAATCGACGCCCGCAACAAAGTGGGGGATCTGGAACTTGAGCTAAAAAGATCTGAGAATGACTTGGAACTTGTTGAAACAAGAATTGCCAAGGATAAGGAACGTTTACTTACCACCTCGTCGCCCAAGGACGCCCAAGGAATCGAGCACGAACTTACCTCACTTGCTAAGCGAAAAAGCGAGCTAGAGGATCTGGAGCTAGCGGTTATGGAAGAGCTAGACAAAGTTCGTTCCGAACTTGATGCTGCAACCAATAACAAGGCCGCAGCGGAAGCAGATCTTGCAAATCTTAGGGAGCAACTTGCTTCAAATGTGACCGAGCTTGATTCCGAACGTGCCAGGCTTTTAGCAAGTCGTGAGAAGTTGATTGCAACGCTAGATTCGGAACTTGCGGTTGTCTACCAGAGAAAAGCGGACCGCGGTTCATCGGTTGGAAGACTAATTGGAAGAGAATGCGGTGCCTGCCGTTTGTCGATTACCGCCACCAACCTCGACGAGATTCTCGCTCTGGCGCCCGATGAAATTGCTGAGTGCCCAAACTGCCAGGCGTTATTGGTTCGCTCATGAAACTGATAATTGAAGCAGATGGCGGCTCCAGGGGAAACCCTGGAATCTCTGGAGCGGGTGCGGTGGTGATCGATGAAGCTTCGGGAAAAGTGCTCAGGGAAATCTCGGAGGCGGTAGGGATAGCAACCAACAACGTTGCCGAGTACACAGCACTGGTTCTTGCTCTTCAGGCCGCATACGAAATTGATCCAGGCGCAAGTGTTTTGGTTCGAATGGATTCCAAGTTGGTCGTTGAGCAAATGTCTGGAAGATGGAAGATTAAGCATCCTGATATGCAATCACTTGGAGCTCAGGTTCAAAAACTCATTGCCGGCAAAGATGTCGAATTTACGTGGATTCCAAGAGAGCAAAATACTCTCGCTGATGCGCTTGCAAACAAGGCCATGGATTTTTCTCCGGAACCTACCGCTGCAGCGGCCGAATTCAATCTTTCGGAGCCCTCATCAATTCGGGCACCCAGGCCTTCGGTCAATGTTGCCACGACGCTGATTTTGGTGCGGCACGGAAGAACAGCTCTGACTGAGTCTAGAAAGATTTCTGGAGGCACCGGTGAGAACCCAGATTTATCTCCACTTGGCCAACAAGACGCCAGGCAAGTTGCGGAGGAGCTTTCGCTGGTCGGTAGTTCTGGAAACTTTGGATTTCTAGCCAAGCCAGCCGCGATCATTCACTCGCCGGTAGCAAGAGCATTGCAGACCGCTCAGGCAATTGGTAAGCGCCTTTCGCTGCCGCTGGTGGCGGATGCCGATCTTTCGGAAATTGGTTTTGGGGACTGGGACGGCCTCACTAACGAGGAGGTCTTTACCGGCTTTGAGGAGCAATACAACGCTTGGCGGGGATCGTTTGAGGTGGCACCGCCGAATGGTGAGTCTCTCAAAGACTTTGATGCTCGGATAAGGAGATCTTTCAATCAGATTCTTGAAACTTACGAGGGTCAAACCGTTGTAGTTGTTGCACACGTGATGCCGATTCGGGCACTGCTTCGGATTGCCAATGACTCCTCGGTGGCAGGTTTTTGGAGACCAAATATAGGTCCTGCTTCTATCTCGATTGTTAGGTATTTCGGGAACGAGGCGGCCGAGGTCATCTGCATGAACTCAACTGCCCACTTATCTTCCTAACTCACCGCAACTAGACTGAATCCTGGATGGGTCGGCAAGGCGGTCGCGGCAGTTTACTGACGAGGAACGTCCGGGCTCCAAAGAGCAAAATGGTGGGTAACGCCCACCCGGGGTAACCCGAGAGAAAAGTGCAACAGAAAGCAAACCGCCTAGAAATAGGTAAGGGTGAAACGGTGGTGTAAGAGACCACCAGCGAACTGAGTGATCAGATCGGCTAGGTAAACCTCATTTGGAGCAAGACCAAACAGTGGGCGCTTGAGGGCTGCTCGCTCGAGCTCACGGGTAGGTCGCTCGAGGCATTAGGTAACTTATGCCCTAGATAGATGACCGTCACTTCGAAAGAAGGACAAAACCCGGCGTACTAGCCGGCCCATCCACTTAATCCGGCTGTAGCCGTTTTCTGGCGAGAAAAGCAGCGCCGATGATTCCGGCGTTGTTTCTAGACTCGGCCGGAACGATTTTTATCTTGGTTTCGATCAATGGCAAAAACTCTTCGTGTTGCTTGGAGATACCACCACCGATAATCACAAGATCAGGACTTAGTAATCTGTCAACCTGATTGAAATACTTGGTGAGTCTTTTAGCCCAGTCCGCAAAAGATAAGTTCTCCCGCTCTTTGGCCGAGAAGGAGGCCACAGTTTCGTAGTCCACCCCGTCAATTTCTAAATGACCCAACTCGCTGTTAGGAATTAGCTTGCCATTCATGAATAAAGCTGTTCCGATGCCGGTTCCAAGGGTGACCATTAGAACTAGCCCTTTGCGTTCTTGACCAGCTCCGTACTTGATTTCTGCAACACCGGCGGCGTCAGCATCGTTGACGAGAATTACTTTTCTATCTAGCGTCTTAGCAAAAAGCTTCTCGGCTTTGAGTCCTACCCACTTACTCGAAACGTTAGCGGCCGATAGGGTGACACCGTCTTTGACGATCGCGGGGAAACAGATTCCAATGGGGGTCTTGCGGTCGCTATCTAGCTGCTCAACGATTTCGGCAACCTTGGCTACTACTTGTTCGGGGGTTGATTCGTCGGGAGTGTCAAAGCGGATGCGCTCACCTAGAAGGGAACCCTTTTTGGTGTTTACCAGTGCACCCTTGATACCGGTTCCACCGATGTCGATGCCAATTGCTTTGCTCATACCGCCTTTAGTCTAGGGGAGAGTAAGAATTTCAGCGCCTGTCTCGGTCACAACCAGGGTGTGTTCGAATTGTGCACTAATCGACTTATCCTTTGTGGTCACAGTCCAGTTGTCTTTCCAGAGATCCCACTCGTGAGTACCAAGAGTGAGCATTGGCTCGATTGTGAAAACCATCCCAACTTCTAAGGTGTTTGAGTAGTTGGGGGCTGCGTCAAAGTGAGGGATTACCAGCCCCGAGTGAAATGCTTCACCAATTCCGTGACCGGTAAAGTCTCGTACCACTCCATAGTTAAACCTTTTGGCAAAGGACTCAATGGTTCGACCAATCACATTTATTGGACGCCCCGGCATAACCGCAGCTATCGCTCTCTCCAGCGACTGCTTGGTTCGATCAACCAACTGAACCACTTCCTCAGAAACATCTCCGATCAGAAATGTGAAATTGCTATCTCCGTGGAAGCCTTCTTTATAGGCCGTTATGTCCACGTTCAGGATGTCGCCGTCTTTTAGAACCGTATCGTCAGGGATTCCATGGCAGATGACCTCGTTCAAGGAAGTGCAGCAGGACTTTGGAAAGCCCCGGTAGCCCAGGGTTGATGGGTAAGCGCCTTCCGAGATCATGTACTCGTGGGCAATCCTGTCTAACTCGTCTGTAGTGATCCCGGGCTTGGCGTTTTGGCCGACTAGGGCAATTGCTCGGGCCGCAATCTTTCCGGCGGCACGAATTTTCTCAACTTGCTCGGGTGTCTTAGTGTGTCCACCTAGCCATTCGGCGGGAGCTGACTTTCCGACGTATTCTGGCCGGACTATGTGCTCTGGAACGGTAAGCGGCTTCGAGATTACGCCGGGCGTAAGGAATCCGGTTTGTTCATCGCGAGGCATGCTTTGAGTCTAATTTGCCAAGCCAGTTAGGCTGAACCTAATAGCCAGGAAGGTAATCCAATTGTCTGAGCAGCCAATGTTTTGGTTCAATCTAAAAACCAAGCAGGTCGAGCACGGTCTAAAAAGCTCATCCTTGGACCGAATCGGTCCCTTCCATACCGAGGCTGAGGCAAAAAATGCTGAAGCTACGGTTAGGGCTCGGTCAGAAGAGTGGACAAAGCAAGATCACGACGAGGACTAGTCCTCGAAGGAGTGCTCTTTATCCGGGAAGGCTCTTGATTGAACTTCACTGCGGTAGGAGTGTGCGGCGGCGGCCAGCTCATCTCGAAGATTGGCATACTGCTTTACAAATTTTCTAGAGCCATTTGATAATCCGGCAAAATCCTGCCAGACCAAGATTTGTCCATCGGTTTGATTACCCGCCCCAATTCCGATGGTTGGAATCGAGAGACTCTCGGTGATTGTTTTTGCCAGCTGCGCTGGCACCATTTCAAGAACCAGAGCGAATACCCCGGCTTGTTCGAGGGAGGTAGCTTCTACCAAAAGCTCTGATGCTTGATCTCCTCGACCCTGAACTTTGAATCCACCGAGCGCGTGAACTGACTGCGGTGTGAAGCCAAGATGACCCATCACTGGGATACCGGCTGCAACTATTGCCTTGATCTGAGGGATTCGGTCCTTACCGCCTTCAAGCTTCACCGCTTCGGCGCCGGAGTGCTTCATAAGCTTGATGGCATTTTCAACCGCCTGCTCGGGGCTTACCTCGTAAGAACCAAATGGCATGTCTATTACAACAAGTGAATGCTTGGCAGCTTGGGCAACCGCTTTGCCAAAGCTAATCATTTCTTCGACGGAGACCTCGAGGGTGTTCTCGTGACCTAACACCACGTTCCCGGCAGAGTCACCGACCAAGATAACTTCGATACCAGCCTGATCAAAAATTTCTGCCGTTAGCGCATCGTAGCTAGTGATGCAGGCAAAGGCGGTTCTTGATTGCTTTAGCGAAAGCAGGGTGCTGGTTCGAACTTTTTTAAGCGGGCTAGTCATGATCTCCTAGTTCGAGGTGTTAGTGATTGGCATTCGACGCTCTCTACCAAAAGCGAGCTTAGTGATTCTTGGACCGATTGCGCCCTGGCGCCTTTTCCACTCAGAGCTTCGAACTAGCTTTAGAACTGACTCAACCAGTCCTGAGTCAAAGCCTTGGGCAACAATCTCAGAGGCCGAGAGCTTTTGTTCGATGTGTAGCTCGAGCACCCGATCCAGCACCTCGTAGTCGGGAAGTGAATCTTGATCCAGCTGGCCCGGGCGAAGCTCGGCTGAAGGTGGTTTTGTTATTGAGGACTCAGGAATTGGGGGAGTCTGACCCGAAGATTTGGCGAGAGAGTTTCGGTATCTGGCCAATTCCCAAACCAAACCTTTTTCAACATCTTTTATGGGCGCAAAGCCGCCCACCGAATCGCCATAGATGGTCGAGTATCCAACCGCAAGCTCGGTCTTGTTTCCGGTTGTTAGAACCAGGTGACCGTCTTGGTTAGATAACCCCATCAAGATAAGAGCTCGGACTCTAGCCTGCAAATTCTCGGCGGCTAGTCCATCAAGTGGCAACTGAGTCATCATGGCCTGAACCACGTTCTCAATCGGCTCTTCCGAGTAGTTCAAGCCGGTGTTCTTGGCCAACTCGCGCGCGTCGGTAAGCGAATGCTCTGAAGAATATTTGCTCGGCATACCAACACCGAAGACGTTCTTTGCCGAGAGCGCATCCACGGCAAGGCTTGCGCAAACCGCCGAGTCGATTCCGCCGGACAGACCCAGCACAACGGTTTTGAAGCCATTTTTTCTTACGTAATCGCCAAGACCTAGAACCAGCGCGTTCCAAACCTGTTCTACTTCAGGCAATTGGGAAGCGCTCTCCGAGGTTGCACTTAGCTCCTTCTTTGTCTTCAAGTCAAACAAAACAAGGTCCTCAGCAAACTGCTTAGCTCGCACAACTTCTTTGCCGGTCAGATCCACTGCGAAACTGTTTCCATCAAAAACCAAGTCATCCTGGCCTCCAACTAAGTTCACATACGCAACCGCGGTTGACTGATCTTTGGCTAGGGCTTGCACTAGGGCAAGTCTTGAGTCCGTCTTGGTCACTTCAAATGGCGACCCGTTGAGAACAAGGGTTAGATCGACACCGGATTTGGCAATGTCTGCTACCGGTCCACCGTTTTGCCAAATGTCCTCGCAGATCACAACGCCAAACTTTGTGTTTTCGATCTCGAAAGTAAGAAGGTCTTGACCCGGAACAAACACACGGTACTCGTCAAACACCGAATAGTTCGGGAGATGGTGCTTGGCGTATTCGCTCTGCAAAGTCCCGGATCTGATTACAGCTGCCTTGTTTTGACCAATCGCCCAGCTGGTGGGTTTCTTGGCAAATCCTGGATAGCCAACTACCACGGTGATTTCACCGCAGCCAGCCGTAGCCAGGTCTAGGGCTAGCTTTGCCAGGGCGTCGTGGCTGGATCGCAGGAAGTCTTTACTAAGAGCTAGATCTTCGATTGGGTAGCCGGACAGAGCAAGCTCTGGGAAAAGCACCAGATTCGCACCCTCAGCTTTAGCCCTTACGGCAAAGTCAATTATTTTTGCGCTATTGCCGGCAAGATCCCCAACTGTAGGGTTTATCTGGGCCATGGCTACGCGAACGGCGGGCATAAGTATTAGCCTAGTAGCAGGCAAGGAAGAGGTTTTTCATGGATAAGCAGCGCGATTTTGTGCTCCGTACCATCGAGGAGCGCGGCGTTAAGTTCGTGCGACTTTGGTTTACGGACGTGGCTGGAACTTTGAAGTCGGTTGCTATTGCACCCGCTGAGGTTGAGGGCGCCTTTGCCGAAGGTTTGGGCTTTGATGGCTCTGCCATCGAGGGCCTCTCAAGAAGCTACGAAGCCGACATGCTGGCTCAACCAGATCCTTCAACTTTTCAGATTCTTCCTTGGCGCGGGGAGATAAACCCAACCGCCAGGATGTTCTGCGACATCATGACTCCGGATGGACAGCCGGCGGCTGCCGATCCAAGAAATGTTCTAAGGAGGGCACTTGCCAAGGCAAGTGAACTTGGGTTTTCTTTCTACATCCATCCAGAGATTGAGTTCTATCTTCTGAAGTCATCGGAGATTGGCCCTGAGGGACCAATCCCGGTTGATAAGGCGGGTTACTTCGATAACGTGCCAGGTGGAACCGCTCACGACTTTAGACGTCGTGCAGTCTCGATGCTCGAGCAGCTGGGTATCTCGGTTGAGTTCAGCCACCACGAGGGTGGCCCTGGTCAAAACGAGATTGACCTGCGCTACGCCGACGCACTAACCATGGCCGATAACATCATGACTTTTAGAACCGTGATCAAGGAGGTTGCCATTGAGCAGGGGGTCTACGCGACCTTTATGCCAAAGCCATTCACCGATCACCCCGGTTCTGGCATGCACACCCACATGTCACTATTTGAAGGCGACACCAACGCGTTCTACGACGCCTCTGGACAGTACCACCTGTCTAAGGTGGGAAGACAATTCATCGCCGGACTACTTCGTCACGCTCCAGAAATCACGGCGGTGACCAACCAGTATGTGAACTCCTATAAGCGTCTCTGGGGCGGCGGTGAAGCTCCGAGCTTTGTTTGCTGGGGTCACAACAACCGCTCGGCTCTAATTCGCGTTCCGCTATACAAACCAGACAAGGGACAGTCTTCGAGGATTGAGTACCGTGCAATTGATTCGGCAGCTAACCCTTACTTGGCTTATGCACTCTTATTGAACGCAGGTCTCAAGGGCATCGAGAACGAGTACGAGCTCCCAGCAGAAACCGAGGATAACGTCTGGGACCTAACCGATTCAGAACGTCGTGCGATGGGAATTCAGCCGCTGCCGCAGTCACTGGATCACGCCATTAGAAAGCTCGAAGAGTCAGAGCTAGCAGCCGAGACCCTAGGTGAGCAAGTGTTTAGCTACGTGCTTGCAAACAAGCAAGCCGAGTGGTCGGCGTACCGGTCCCAGGTGACTCCTTTCGAGCTCAAGCAGAACTTCGAGACGCTCTAGTTATTCATGGCTCTTGAGCGCACCACAGGCCTTTCTGAGCTAGCAGGATATGGGTTCATAAACCTTGAGCCTGCTCTTTCAAACCTCGAGGAGCTAGTCGAGCTGCTCGGGGACCGGGTAAGACCATCCTTGGCATTTGTTGCCAAGGCTCAAAACCCAGACCAATCTCTTGAGCTTCTACTAAGACTTGCTAGGTCGCATACCGCCAAGCTCAAGAGCTTTAGTTCCAATGCCGATTCGCTAGAAAGACTTTGTTTGGTGCTTGGCGCATCAACTGCACTTTTTGAATTTCTTGACCGACACATCGAAAAACTTGAACTACTAACCAAGAAAACAAAGCTTCCAACACTGGCCGAGCACTCGGCAGTTCTGGCTAACAGCGCAGATAGCGTCCAAGGCATTAGAACCGCGTACCGAAGCCAATTGCTTTTGATAGCCACTTTTGATCTGGAGCAACTAGATGCAGCTCTGGGAGTAAAGGAGGTTGCAGCAAGCCTTGCAGACCTTGCCGGAGCAACAATCGACGCTGGGCTCATGCTTGCAAGAAAAGAGCTTGGAAGATCATCTAGCCCCATTTCTTTTCCAGAAAGTGAAATTGCTCAGACCAAGATCTCGGTCATCGGTATGGGTAAGTGTGGGGCACGGGAGCTCAATTACATTTCCGATGTTGACGTGATTTACGTTGCAGAACCAAGTGGTGGACTCGAAAGCTCTCGGGCATTGGAAATTGCCACCAAGTTGGTCACGCGCATGATGCGAATCATGGACGAGGTAGACACCGAACCTGCTCTATGGCAAGTTGATGCCAACCTTCGCCCGGAGGGGAAATCCGGTGCGTTGGTTAGGTCGCTGGATTCACATCAGAGCTACTACGAGCGTTGGGCTGAGAGCTGGGAGTTCCAAGCCCTTTTGAAAGCTCGCCCCATCGCGGGCGATCAAGACCTTGGCAAACAGTACATCGATCGGATTTGGCCCAAGGTTTGGGAGAGTACGGTTCGGGAAAACTTTGTTGATTCGGTACAGAAGATGCGACAGCGCGTCACCGACAATATCCCAGCCAGCGAGGTGGATGCCCAAATCAAATTAGGTCCAGGTGGCCTTCGAGACATTGAATTCACCGTGCAGCTGCTTCAGTTGGTGCACGGCAGAGTTGATGAATCCATCAGAGTCCGAGATACCTTGGGAGCCCTGGAGGCGCTGTCAATAGCCGGCTACATCGGCCGCGATGACGCTGAGAGATTCAGTTCGCACTATCGCTTCCTTAGATTACTTGAGCACCGAATCCAGCTCTCGGCTATGCGTAGAACTCACCTGATGCCATCCGATGAGAGCGCGCGTCGCTCCATCGCTCGTGCGGTATCGCTCGAAATGAGCGCTAGCTCCCTTATTGAGCGCTGGGAGAAAATCAAGCTTGAGGTTCGAGATCTCCACCAGCAGCTTTTTTATCGCCCGCTGCTAAGTGCTGTGTCGGGCCTGAGCCAAGAAGATCTGGAGTTATCCAGCTCCCAGGCTCAGGAGCGACTTGCGGCAATCGGCTTTGAAGACACCAAGAGTGCACTCGGTCACATCAGTGCTCTAACTTCAGGTCTGTCAAGAAGAGCCGCTATCCAAAGGCAGCTTCTTCCTGTCTTGCTGCAGTGGTTTGCAGAGGGAACCGACCCGGACGCGGCGCTACTAGCGTTTAGAAGACTGAGTGAGGACCTGGGGGATTCTCACTGGTACCTTCGCATGCTTCGAGACTCTTCGGGAGCTGCCAAGCGTATGACGCAAGTATTTTCTACCAGTCGGCTTGCAACAAATCTGTTTGAAAAGATTCCTGAGGCGGCGGCCTGGTTCGATCGTGAGGATGAGCTGCAGCCGGATTCTCTCGAGTCGTTGAGCGCTCAGTTCCAAGCCATCATCGCAAGGCACGAAGAAGCTGAACTTGCTGCAACAAGCCTTCGTGCCATTCGAAGAAAAGAGACCCTTAGAGTCGCGATGGGCTCTGTGCTTGGAATTCTAGATTTAGAGCAGACCTCGAAGGGTTTGTCTGATCTAACCGAGAGCTATCTGGTGGCAATCCAGGAAATTGCCACCAAGTTCATGATTGAAAACAAAGGGCCGCTTTCTCACGAACTGGCGATTGTTTCCATGGGGCGCTTTGGCGGCGCCGAGCTTGGTTTTGGATCTGATGCAGATGTGATGTTTGTTTACCGACCGCTCACCGAGGATGTCAACAAAGCCCAGAGCGAAGCCGAGCAGCTAGTGTCTGAGATCAGGGCTCTGAGCGCCGACCAGGCCCTTGAATTTGAGTTAGATCTAGATCTTCGACCTGAGGGAAAAAACGGTCCGATTGTCCGATCTATTGATTCCTACGCTGCCTACTACAAGAGGTGGGCTGGAACATGGGAGTCCCAGGCTCTTCTAAGAGCAAGACTTATTTCGGGGGAGCCTGGAATCAGGGATGGGTTTATCGAGCTCATAAATCAGTACCGCTACCCGGCAACCATCGAGCCAACTGCGATTGTGGAGATTCGAAGAATCAAGGCACGCGTGGAAGTTGAGCGCCTACCCCAGGGCGCTGATCCCAAGCGACACCTCAAGCTAGGTCGCGGGTCAATCAGCGATGTTGAGTGGTTGGTGCAACTTTTGCAGCTGAAATACGCCAGCAAGCATCCAGAGATTCAAACTCCTCATACTCTTTTTGCCCTCGAGCAAATGGAAGCTGTTGGCCTAATGACAAATTCGGACGCCAGAGTGCTACTTGAGGCTTGGGTTATTGCATCGAAGATTCGATCGGCAGCGGTTCTGTACTTGAACAAGCGAACCGATGTGCTTCCGCTGGATAGGCACCAGCTCGAAGGTATCGCTCGACTACTTGGCTATCCGCGCGGTGGAGCTAGCAGTCTTGAGCAAGACTATCTAGCTGCCACCAGGCGCGGACGCACGGTGTTTGAGAGGCTCTTTTTCGACTAGACGCCGTAGTAAAGCTCGAACTCGTAAGGGTGAGGTCTCATTGCAAGTGGCGCAATTTCCTTCTCACGCTTGTAGTCGATCCAGGTTTCGATTAGGTCCTTGGTGAATACATCTCCTGCAAGCAGGTAGTCGTGGTCTTTCTCGAGAGCCTGAAGTACTTCTTCTAGAGTTCCTGGCACCTGAGGAATCAGCTTCGCTTCCTCCGGTGGCAACTCGTACAAGTCCTTGTCTACTGGCTCGTGTGGCTCGATGCGGTTCTTAATTCCATCAAGGCCGGCCATCAACATTGCCGAGAATGCTAGGTATGGGTTTGAAGATGCGTCAGGGGCGCGGAACTCAATTCGCTTGGCCTTCGGGTTAGTTCCGGTCATCGGGATACGGATTGCCGCTGATCGGTTTCCAGCCGAGTAAACCAGGTTCACTGGAGCTTCGAAGCCTGGGACCAGACGGTGGTAGGAGTTAACGCTTGGGTTTGTGAAGGCAAGAAGCGACGGAGCGTGCTTCAAGATTCCACCGATGTACCATCTCGCGGTATCGCTAAGACCTCCATAGCCAGACTCGTCATAGAACAACGGCTTGCCGTCTTTCCAGAGCGACTGGTGCACGTGCATACCGGAACCGTTGTCGCCAAATAGTGGCTTTGGCATGAAGGTTGCGGTCTTACCGAAGGAGTGAGCAACGTTTTTGACGATGTACTTAAACTTCAAGATGTCATCACCAGCGTGAAGCAAAGTGTCAAATCGGTAGTTGATTTCACCTTGGCCTGCTGTTCCGACCTCGTGGTGGCTTCTTTCAACTGAAAGGCCGGCAGCTTCGAGCTCGAGAACAATCTGGTCTCTCATGTCAACGTGCTGGTCAACTGGTGAAACCGGGAAGTAACCGCCTTTATAAGGAGTCTTGTTGGCTAGGTTGCCACCGGCTTCTTCTTTCCCGGAGTTCCAAGCAGCCTCAGAGCTGTCGATGAAGTGGTAGGAAGTATTTTGCTTAGTCTCGTATCGAACATCATCGAAAATAAAGAACTCGGCTTCCGGAGCAAAATATGCGGTGTCTGCAATACCGGTGGTGTTTAGGTAAGCCTGAGCCTTCTTGGCAACCTGACGTGGATCACGGGCGTAGATTTCGCCGTTTCTTGGGTTGTAGATGTCAAAAACCATAATCAGAGTCTTCTCAACGCGGAAGGCATCGAGGTATGCGGTTGTGACATCAGGGATTAGCTGCATGTCTGACTCATGAATGGAAGCGAAACCGCGAATCGAAGAACCGTCAAAAAGCTGACCATCGATGAAGAACTGCTCGTCAATCATTGCAGCGGGGAGGTTGAAGTGCTGCTGAACTCCTGGCAGGTCGGTAAATCGAACGTCTAGGAATTTGACGTCGTTTTCCTTGATGAATTTCACGACTTCTGAGGCAGTCTTGAACATTAGTGGTTCCCTTCGGTTGGTGTGGCGGGTATAAGAACTCCGACTAGCCCAAAGTCTACTTAGCTAGATGTTTCAGAAAGTTCGCGAAATGTTTCGGGAATGTAAAACTTACATCCGGCGGCCCGGACGAATCCGGTTTGGGTCAATTCCCTTTGGAATGGGGATATTCAGGCCCAGGCCAGCTAGGCGCTTATTGACAACCGATATTTCAGCCCTGGTCAGCGTCCTTTTGAGCTTGTAGATGGTCTTGGTTAGGGCGTAGAGCTGGGTTGAGGCCGGATCCTGATTCACCCAGACCACGGGGATTGTGATCCCTGGGATCGCCCTTGAAACCTTGCGCTTTTCGTCCTCGATGAGCTGTTTAACTCTTGAGGAGCTTCCCTCAGCAATTAGCACAACCCCAGCTTTACCAACGGTTCGATAAACAGCGTCCTTAGACTTTGGGTCCACCGCAACCGGCATTTCACTGGTTGAATAACCGCGCTTGAGCGTCGAATTAATCACAGCTGCAACCGCCCCAGGCTGGCCGGCAATTCGCATGAAAGCTGCTCTTTCAGCTCGTCGAGACAAAACGCTTAGCGAAAGCAAGAGTGCAAAAAGAACAGTTGTGATTGACCAAAGAAAGACTGTCAGCAAGGAATCTGTAAAGAACAAAACGATTGCCAGGGTACCAATCGCCAGCGGGGCAATAAATGCCAGCACACCGGCAAGAACAAAGTTTTTGTCTGCTTTGGCGGTTAGTTTGTAGACCTGCCAGAGCTGTCTGATTTTTCCGGGCTCTTTTTGAACCTTTGGTTTTTTCTCTGCCATGATTTTCCCTGCTTCGCTTTATGCAACAGCCTGAGCGAAGCCATCCTTGGCGGCAGCGTCGGCTAGGTGTTGTAGGTTTGCCGGAACCGGAAGTCCCTTTTTGTTCATTGATTGTGCCCAGAGTCTTCCGGCTCGGTAGGAGGATCGAACCAGCGGTCCACTCAACACTCCAAGGTATCCAAGCGCTTCAGCTTCTTCACGAAGCTCGACAAACTCCTGAGGCTTTACCCAGCGATTTACCGGGTGGTGCTTTGGTGTGGGCCTTAAATACTGAGTGATAGTCAAGATGTCAGTTCCTGCATTAAACAAATCAATCATGGCTTGAGAAATTTCTTCACGAGTTTCACCCATACCAAGAATTAAGTTGGACTTGGTGACCATGCCAGCGTTTCTGGCTTGGGTCAAAACATCAAGCGAGCGTTCGTAGCTAAAGGCCGGGCGGATTTCTTTGAATATCCTTGGAACGGTCTCAACGTTATGAGCGAAGACCTCGGGCAATGCGTCAAATACCTTCTTGAGTAGCTCAGGCTTTCCCGAGAAATCGGGTACCAGGATTTCAACTCCGGTGCCGGGGGATTTTCTATGGATCTGCTTTATAGTTTCGGCGTAGAGCCAGGCTCCTTCGTCTGGCAAGTCATCGCGTGCAACGCCTGTGACGGTCGCGTAGCGAAGCTCCATTTGCCTAACCGATACGGCGACTCTACGGGGCTCATCGGGATCGAAAGCAACTGGCTTACCGGTATCGATCTGGCAGAAATCGCACCTTCTGGTGCACTGCGAGCCACCGATCAAGAAGGTGGCTTCGCGGTCTTCCCAGCACTCGTAGATGTTTGGGCAGCCTGCCTCCTGGCAAACGGTATGTAAATTCTCTGACTTAACAAGCTTGTGCATGGCTTGGTACTCGGGACCCATTTTGGCAACTGTCTTGATCCACTCTGGCTTGCGCTCGATTGGAACAGCCGAGTTTCTAGCCTCGATGCGAAGCATCTTTTTTGCAGGCTTAGTTCCAGGATCGGTCTGGGTCATGCTTCAACTTTAGCAATGTCTCGAAGTCGAAGCTTCACTCGCTCGGCCGCCATTGCTGGTGTCACCAGTTGGCCAGTTAGAGCCGAGATTGTGCTGGTGCCGGCATCCTTGATGCCGCAAGCCACGATGGTGTCGTAGGGAGCTAAAGAATTTGAGCAGTTCAGGGCAAAGCCATGCATTGTGGTGTGCTCTGCCACTCGAATTCCAATCGCCGCAATCTTTAGGTGAGTATCGCCAATCGGTGCCCAGACGCCCGATCGACCTTCCACGCGTTCGGTGACCAGACCAAAGTCGCTGCAGACATCTATCAGGACCTGCTCTAAGTACCTGACATATCCAACAACATCAATGGGATCAGGAAGTCTCATGATTGGGTACCCAACCAATTGGCCTGGGCCGTGCCAGGTGATCTTGCCGCCGCGATCAACATCGATGACTTGTGTGCCATCGGTTGGTCTTTCGGAATCTTCGGTTCTCTTGCCCGCTGTGTAGGTACTCTCGTGCTCAAGCAATATCACAGTGTCTGGCCTAGTGCCAGCAACTACCTCTTTATGGGTTTGGCGCTGAAGGGCAAGTGCGTCCAAGTAGGGGACAAAATCAGGACTCAAGCCTGCGGTAAGAAATTCCGGCACGCCTCCAAGTCTAAGAGTTATCCAGAGAATCAATTTTCCACCCCGGCTGACTACATGCCCTGATTAGCTTGAAAAACATGCGACAAGTACAGCTTCGAACCCTCGCCGCCCGCGGGATAGCAGTTCAGGGCGCGCTGAAAATTTCCGGTTTAGATGCCTACGAGGCTCTGAGCGGGGGAGGCAACAGTGTTCTTGTTTTCAGCGGAGCGGTGATTGGTCCCAGCTGGGTGAGTATCGGCCACGTCTTAGAAACTCACGACCTAAGGTTCTCAATCGTAAGTCTCGGCAGGCCCTACTTTGTTGCCGATGACTCCAGCCAACTTAGGTCTGTCCTTGAGGTTTTATGGTTGGTGTCGAAACAAAGCTCGCGCGACGAAGTCTTTGTCAAAGGCGAAGGGTTTTTAGTAAGCCAGATACGAAAACGATTCGACGCCCGAGTCCTTATTGCCCCGGCAGCACTTCTGGCGTTTGTGCTAACTATTGGCTTCGGTTTAGGTGAATCTGAACAAGAATCAATCGAGGAAGTTTTGCCCTTGACCTGTGCACTTGAGCTCAGCGATAAAGAGTTCGCCAGCTGGCTCAAGGACCAGATCTTTAGTAGAGAGCAAACAAAAGCTAACCAGCTGGTAATCCAGACCGAGATGGGAGTGATTAATCTAACCGTCGAGCAGACACTGGGGTCTACCCAGTTGATTAGTGGCACCTTTGGGTGTGAAGACGGAAGGTCTATATCTCTACAGTTTAGAACCGACGCCCAGCAAGGCGGAGGGTTTGTTGAACTTGGGCCGAGGCTAGATCCCTAGGTTGGCGGTGAAGTTGGCGTCTTCCAGACGTGCCTTTACTTCAACTAGGTATCTCGATGCATCTGCACCATCGATGAGTCTGTGGTCGTAGCTAAGAGCTAGATAAACCATCGAACGAATCGCGATGGATTCTTGGCCATCAGCTCCGGTAATTACAACCGGACGCTTTTGAACAACTCCGGTTCCAAGAATTGCAACCTGGGGCAAGAACACAACCGGGGTGTCAAAAAGAGCTCCACGGCTTCCGGTGTTTGTGAGGGTGAAAGTTCCACCCATCATCTCGTCTGGCTTCAATTTGTTCTCTCTGGTTCTTGAAGCAAGATCCGCAATCTGCTGGGCAATCTGTGCGAGGTTCAAGCTGGCGGCATCACGAATCACCGGGGTAAGTAAGCCGCGTTCAGTGTCCACTGCGAAGCTGATGTTCTCGCTCGGGTGGTAGTTGATGTTCTCACCTTCGATTGAGGCATTGAGCTTAGGGTTGGAACGAAGTGCCTCAGCGCTTGCCAAAAAGAAAAACGGCATGAAGTTTAACTTGGTGCCGGTGGCCGCAGTGAATCTAGCCTGAACAGACTTACGCATTTCAGCGATACGGGTCACATCGACTTCGACAACCGTTGTTAGCTGGGCTGAGGAAACCATCGATGCAACTGCGCGTTCTGCCAAAACCTTACGAAGCCTTGACATCGGTTCGGTGGTTCCGCGCTGGGCGCTAACCGGAGCTGGAACATAGGCTGCCGCTGGTGCTGCCTGCGAGCTCGAAGCTGAGGTGGCAGCTAAAACATCTTCCTTGCGGATTCTGCCGCCGACTCCAGTTCCAACTACACGAGATAGGTCAACACCGGAGTCTTGAGCAAACTTTCTAACCAGCGGAGTCACATAACCTGCATCAGTTGATGAACTCATTGGTGCAAAAGGTGCAGCAACCGGAGCTGGGGGAGCAACAACTACTGGCGCAGCAACCGGAGCTGGCGGTGCAACAACAGGAGGAGCAACTGGAGCAGCAACCGGAGCTGGCGGTGCAACAACAGGAGGAGCTACTGGGGCAGCAACTGGAGCAGCAACTGGAGCTTCGGCGGCAGGAGCTTGCGGAGCGGCTGAACCTGAACCTGAACCGGTACCGATGATGACAAGCACTGCGCCAACTTGAACGGTTTCGTCTTCTTGAACCAGGATTTGCTCGATTACTCCGGCAACCGGTGAAGGAATCTCGGTATCAACCTTGTCGGTTGATACTTCTACCAGGGGCTCGTCAACGTTGACGCTGTCGCCAACTTTTTTCAGCCACCGGGTGACCGTGCCTTCGGTTACTGATTCACCAAGGGCTGGTAGCACTACTGATTCACTCATGTTTTCGGTAACTCCTTGTTGTTATTTCTAAAGTCTAGGCGTGGGCGTGAAGTGGCTTGCCAGCAAGAGCCAGGTGAGCCTCTCCCATAGCTTCGTTCATGGTTGGGTGGGCATGAATCAAGCTTGCAACATCCTCAGGATATGCTTCCCAGTTCACAATCAGCTGGGCTTCACCAATCTGCTCGCCAACTCGTGAACCGATCATGTGAACACCCAAGACCGGGCCGTTGTTTCGTCTAACTAGCTTGATAAAGCCAGCGGTCCCAAGAATCTGGGACTTTCCGTTTCCTCCGAGGTTGTACTCGTAGGTAGAAACGTTGTCCGCACCAAACTTCTCTATTGCTTTAGCTTCGGATAATCCAACTGAGGCAATCTCGGGCTCACAGTAGGTGACCTTTGGGATACCATCTTCGTCAATTGCCGCAGGGTTTAGTCCCGCGATGTCCTCGGCGATGAAGATACCCTGCTGGAAACCTCGGTGAGCAAGCTGAACACCAGGCACTATGTCGCCTGCGGCATAGACGCCTGGCAGGTTAGTATTTAGGCGTTCATTGGTTAGAACCCAACCACGATCCATTTGCAGGCCTTGTTCTTCGTAGCCAAAACCTGCTGTATTTGGTCCGCGGCCAACTGCAACCAGCATTAGCTCAGCTTCAACGCGGGTGCCATCTTCCAAAACTGCAGTCACTGAAGTCTCGGTTTGTTCAACTCCGCTGAAGCGAACCCCAAGTTTGAAGTCAATGCCGCGCTTACGGTAAGCGCGCTCGAGGGCTTTAGAGATTACCTCGTCCTCGTTGGGCACCAAGTGAGGCAGGCCTTCGATAATGGTGACCTCAGAGCCGAAAGAGCGCCAGATCGATGCAAACTCGACTCCGATTACTCCACCGCCAAGCACAATCACACTCTTTGGAACGAACTCAAGTTTTAGGGCGTGGTCGGAGGTGATTACCCGGCCAATGATTTCTAGACCTGGGAGGCTCTTTGAGTATGAGCCAGTCGCTAATACAACATTGGCTCCGGTGTAGTTATCGCCATTTACGGTCACGGTCTTGGGTCCGGTTAGCCGACCCTCGCCGGCGACCACAGTGATGTTTTTGGAATTTACCAAGCCGGTTAGTCCCTTGAACAGCTTGTCTATGATGCCGTCCCGGTAGCTATTGACCTTTAGCATGTCAATCGAGTGGAAGCTGGCGTTCACGCCAAAACTTTCCGCTTCGCGTGTGTTGTCGGCAATTTCAGCGGAGTGAAGAAGTGCCTTGGTTGGAATACAACCGCGGTGAAGGCAGGTACCGCCGAGCTTGTCCTTCTCAACAAGAGCAACTGATTTTCCCAGCTGAGCCGAGCGAAGTGCGGCTGCATAGCCACCACTTCCGCCGCCAAGAATTACAACGTCAAATGAGTGATCAGCCACGGAAATTTTCTCCTTAGAGCGGGGATTTGAAGGACGGTAAGAGTTTACTACCTCTTACTAGCAGAGGTCTTTGGCCAGCTGAACCAGAGTACGAACGGTCACTCCGGTTGCTCCCTTGGGGGTGTGACCGTAGGCGGAGGCATCGTTATTTGCGGGCCCTGCAATATCGAGGTGTGCCCAATGAGGCTTGCTGCCTGATTCGCTGCCAACGAACTCTCGAAGAAATAGGCCCGCGATCAGCATTCCTCCAGCTCGATTGCCGATTTTCACGTTAGCTATGTCGGCAATGTCGGAGTTTAGAAGTGGCCTTAGCTCTTCCGGAAGCGGCATGTGCCAGACCAGCTCTCCAGTTTGGCTGGCTGCGGTCTGCACCTTCTTTATGGCTTTTCCATCACCCATTAATCCGGCGTACCTATTACCCAGCGCGATTGTGGCAGCTCCAGTCAAAGTGGCAACATCAACTAGGTAGTCGGGGTTCTGCTCACAAGCCATCGATAGGCCATCGGCTAACACGAGCCTTCCTTCGGCGTCGGTGTTTAGCACCTCTACCGTTTTACCGTTTCTAATCTTTATGACATCGTTTGGCCTTGTTGCGCCACCGGAGGGCATATTCTCTGCAAGGCAAAGCCATGCAGTTGCTCTAATTGGAAGTTTCAGTTCCGCGATTGCGATTAATGCCTGCAGCACAGAGGCAGCCCCGGTCATGTCGTACTTCATTCCAACCATGGATTCGGCTGGCTTTAGCGAAAGACCTCCGGTGTCGAAGGTTATGCCTTTACCAACCATGGCCAGTGAAGTCTTTGCGCGGACCGGCTTGTATTCCAATTTCACAAGTCGAGGCGGCCGGTTTGAGCCCTTACCAACCGCATAGATGCCGCCCAGGCCTTGAGCAAGAAGTTCCTTTTCTTCCCAGACCTGTATCTTGATGGGCAATCCTTTGGCAAGCTTCTTCGCGGAAGCAACCATTACCTCGGGGTAGAGATCATTGGCAGGGGCATTGAC
The DNA here is from genome assembly GCA_945883505.1 of Rhodoluna limnophila. Taxonomy (GTDB): domain Bacteria; phylum Actinomycetota; class Actinomycetes; order Actinomycetales; family Microbacteriaceae; genus Rhodoluna; species Rhodoluna limnophila_B. Next base: position 218,982 of record CAMCXL010000001.1, on the reverse strand, counting down.
CATGTCGCGGGTTCGGTGAACAGCAGCGGTCAGGGTCTCTATTTCTGCCAGTTCCTTGGCGCTTAGCTTCAGTGATGTGATCACTGTCAACTTTGAGAGTTTTCGCTTTTCGGCTTTTGATTTGTATGCCAAGTATTCATAGTTTCCAAGCTGGAATCCTTCTAGAGCTGCTTGCAGTTGGGCCTTACCAGCAAGTGGCACATCCAAGACCACGTGCTCCAGAGCGCCAAGTTCTCTAGCGGCTGCTCCCACAGCGCCTCGAATCGAATCGAGGTCAGATTTCAAACCCAATCCAACCAGGGCAATAACTGACGAACCCGGTCCGGCAACTTTTTTTATGACACCCATCTCATTGGAGACGCCAAGTGAGGAAAGATTGATGCCTGCCATCAGCTTGGCATCCAAGTTATTGCTAGAAATCTTAGGCGTCTTGGCTGAGCCTTCAACTCCGACCACCGTGGCGGTTAGACGGGAGTGGGCTGGGATGGTCTGAGTGAGGGTGATTTTGAGCTTGGTCATAGCCACCATGCTATTCCAGCTTGTGCTTAGACTTGTTGCATGACCAGTGAGCCGCTTTATGAGTTTGAGTTTGACCAGGTTGAGGTCCCCAAGGGGCTTCACCTGATTGCCGGGCTCACCGGATTCACTGACGCCGGGGGAGTGCTCAGTCAGTTCTCGGAGAACATTTTTGCCAACCTCTCGACTTCGCAGATCTTGACTTTCAATAATGACGAGCTTCTTGACTACCGCTCCAGAAGGCCAATCATGTACTTCGAAAAAGATCACATCGAGGACTACGAGCCGGCGAGCTTGGGTCTTTATCTGGTTCACGACGAAGTCAATCAACCGTTTTTATTCCTGCACGGCTACGAGCCTGATTTCCGATGGGAAGCTTTCACGGATGCCGTGATTCGACTCATCAAGCGCCTGGCTGTAAAGGATGTCACTTGGCTGCACGCGATTCCATTCCCAATCCCACACACCAGAGAAATTGGCGTGACGGTTTCTGGAAACCGAAAAGACATAGTGAATGAACTTTCCGAGTGGAAGCCACAGACCCAAGTTCCAGGAAACGTTCTTCACCTTCTGGAATATAAAGTGACAAAAACTGGCATGCCAATAGTTGGATACGTTCTTCTTTGCCCGCACTACTTGGCGGACAACGACTTCCCACAAGCAGCGGTCACAGCTTTTGAGTTAGTTTCATCGTCGACCGGGCTGGTATTTCCATCTGATGATCTTCGCGATGACGGCCGGGAGTTTTTGTCAAAGCTTTCCGAACAGATTGCCGACAATGCCGAACTTCAGAAAATGATCACCACCCTGGAGCAGGGCTATCAAAATGAGGTGACCGGGCCTTCTCGCGCACCGATACGAAAGCCTGTTGTCAAACTTCCTAGCGCCGAAGAGATTGCCGCCGAGCTAGAAAGCTATTTGGCTTCTAGGCACCGCAATAACCCAGAAGAATCAGAGAACTAGTTTTCGCCCTGAAAGTTTCTCAAGTAGCTTCCAGTTCAGCGTTTGATTATCAAAATTGCAAGCCTCAAAAAGTTTTGCTCGCTTAGGCGCTCCCCATAGTTCGAGAGTCCTTGGTACCAGATAGCTTCCACCTTGGTTGGCAGGAATAGTCGCGGCTTCAATAATTGGAAGTGCACCTTGCTTAGCAGACTGAGCAAGAAACGACTCGAAGAACCTGGTGCTCTTAGGCCCATAAGGTTCTGCCTTAGCAAAACCTGGATGCGCAGCAACTGAGCTGAAATCCTCCGAACCAAAACGGTTTTGAAGTTCTAATGCAAAGAGCAGGTTCGATAGCTTGCTCGCTGCGTAGCTTGCCCCCGGTGAATAAGAGCCAGCAGACCCAAACGGTCCCAAAGTTTGGGGAGCAAATCTTGCAACAATTGATGAAACCGAAACAACCCGCGAGCTTTTGGCTCGGTACTTAAACAGGTCAGCGGTAAGAGCAAAGTGGCCAACAGCATTAACCCCGAAGTGGTATTCAATACCAGAGTCGGTTTCTGAATAGTTCGATAAGACTTTTGCACCTGCGTTATTAACCAGCACATCCCAGCTTCCAAATCGGGAGGCGAAATTCTCAGCAAAAACATCGACGCTTTCGGCCTTGGACAGATCCAAAGCGAGGCTCGAAATCTTGGCCTCGGGAAATTCAGTCGAAAGCCAGCCGATAGCGTTTCTAGCTCTTAGCTCGTCGCGGCTTGTGATGACAACCTCGAAGCCCTTTCGAACAAGTCCCCGGGCAGTTTCAAGTCCGAGTCCAATGTTGCCCCCGGTGATGATCGCTAATGGCATGGTGTAAGGCTAGGCGAGGAATAGAACTGGCTACCGCATTGTTGAGTCCTTGTAAGGCGCGCAATCTAGCAAGTCAAGCCCTGGCTAGAAACCGTGCCATAATAAGAAAAGACCCAGTCAGACGGATTTATCCGACTTGACATGGGTCTTAGTAATGCCTGGAAAAGCCTTCCGGCGAGAGGACCAAGTGGCAAAAGCCCCCGCAGCTCCAAAGAAAGCTACCCGCGACGCGGGTGCCAAGAGCGCGTCTAAGTCCAAAACAGCAGTTGTCAAAAAAGAAGCTTCCGCAAAATCCGTGAAAACTGTAAAGCCAGCTTCCAAAACCGCCGCCAAACCAAAGTCAGCGGCTAAAGCTTCCAAGCCGGCAGCGAAGCTGTCAAAGTCAAAGCCAGCAGCTAAAACGGTAAAGACAAGCGCGGCTTCTAAAAACAGCAAAGCAAAAAAAGGCTCAACTGGACCAGCCGCAAAAGTTTCTAAGAAAGAACCCAAGGGTAAAGCACTTAAGTCCTTAGCCAAGGGTCTATTGGACGACGATGAAGAATTAGACGATGAAGATCTAGAGTCGGTCGAGGACATCGTTGCTGACGTCGCGGAAGCAGTAGACATTACCGCTGTTGAGATTGAGACTCCAGTAGAAGAAGTCGAAGAAGTAATCGTTCCAGGCGGCGGATTCGTTTTATCAAACAACGAAGAAGACGACATCCCGGCTCAGACATCGACCATCACCGGCGCCACCGCGGACCCTGTCAAGGATTATCTGAAGCAGATCGGTAAAGTTGCGCTTCTGAATGCTGAACTCGAAGTTGAGCTTGCTAAACGAATCGAAGCGGGATTATTCGCCGAGGAGAAACTTGCCGGCAAGAGAAAACTTGCTAAAGACATGGAGCGAGACCTTCGCTGGGTTGTTAAAGACGGACAGAAGGCCAAGAGCCATCTTTTGGAAGCAAACCTGCGTCTGGTTGTTTCTCTCGCGAAGCGCTACACCGGTCGTGGCATGCAGTTTTTGGATTTGATTCAAGAAGGAAACCTAGGCCTTATCCGCGCAGTTGAAAAGTTTGATTACACCAAGGGATATAAGTTCTCGACTTACGCGACCTGGTGGATTCGTCAGGCCATCACCAGAGCCATGGCGGACCAGGCCAGAACTATTCGTATTCCAGTACACATGGTTGAAGTTATCAACAAACTTGCTCGTGTTCAGCGCCAACTGCTTCAAGATCTGGGACGTGAGCCAACCCCAGAAGAACTAGCCCGAGAGTTGGATATGACTCCTGAGAAGGTAGTAGAGGTTCAAAAGTACGGACGCGAGCCAATTTCGCTTTCCACACCGCTTGGTGAAGATGGCGACAGCGAGTTCGGTGACCTGATTGAAGACACCGAAGCGGTAGTTCCTGCAGATGCTGTCGGCTTCACCATGCTGCAGCGTGAGCTTGAAAGAATTCTGCAGTCTCTGCACCCAAGAGAAGCCGGTGTGATCAAGTCACGTTTTGGTTTGGGAGACGGAGTCCAAAAGACCCTAGATCAAATTGGTGAAGAGTTCGGGGTCACTAGAGAGCGCATCAGGCAGATTGAGTCCAAGACCATGTCGAAGCTAAGGCACCCGTCAAGGTCTCAAATGCTGCGTGACTACCTAGACCAGTAGCTAACCGTGAGGCTCTTTCTTGCAGTTCTAGTCGGTAAAGTGATTCGCTCTATTGCCAGGCTGCGAGGTGGTGGCTCTGCTATCCCGGGTCGAATAGCGATGATCATCGAGCCAAAACTTCTTCAAAAAACTCTCGGGTCTCTAAAGCACGGGGTTATTTTCGTTTCCGGCTCAAACGGCAAAAGCACAACAACAGCTTTGGTAGCCGGGACACTTTCCTCGCAGGGACTTAAGGTTTTTAGCAACCCATCCGGCGGAAACATGCCTCAGGGGATCGGCTCGGCCGTCATCGGTCAAGCTTCGCTGTTGGGAAAGCTGGATGCCGATGTTGCTGTTCTGGAAGTTGATGAGGCATACGGCGAGGTGCTAGCTCCGTTTATTGCACCAAGCATCGTTGTGTTAACTAACCTCCAAATCGATCAACTAAACCGCTTCTTCGAACCAGACCGGGTCTATCAGATGCTTCGCCAGGCAGCAGCTAGTGCAACTAGGGCAGTGGTTTTGAATGGATCTGACGCGAATCTAGTTGACATTGGCCTGGAACTAACTGGACAAAATGTTTCTCAAGTTGAGGTTTCCAAGAAGGCACTAGCGAAGTGGCCAGAGGGAGCCCTGGCTGCTCCTCGCTTCGGCAAGGACAGGGCAGACAACTCGATTCCGATTAGCGTCACGGTTTCTGACGAGCTCGAGGGAATTGCAACTTTAGAAGTAGCTGGCAAACCAATTTCAGTGCAGCTTCCTGGCAAGGGACTGCACTTCGCTATCGACACCGCTTTGGCCTTTGCAGTGGCGGATCAAATCCTGGGGGAGTCTTTTGATTTAGAGTCTGCAAGCGCAGCTATCTCAACCCAGCAGACCGTTTACGGTCGGGGCGAGATCGCCAAGTATCAAGGTGTTGAGATCCAGATTCTGATGATGAAGAACCCATCCAGCATGAGGGCAACTTTGGTTGCCATGGATGATCCGGAAACCAATATTTGGATTGCAATGGACGAAGGCACCCCAGACCCATCTTGGATCTTTGACATTGATCTGACTCGAATCGGGAAACAGGTGCGAATAGTTTCTGGTTCAAGGGCCTGGCACTTTGCGACCAGACTTAGCTATGCGGGGATTGCAGTTGATTCGGTCGCGCCAGATAGCAAGCAGGCGTTGGCCGAGTACGTGAGCTTCCTAAAACAAAACGGTAAGCGCGGCACATTGTTGACCAACTACGAGCAAATGATGGCGATTAGAAAGCTAATGGGATTTCTGGATTTGGAGAGTGGGAAATGACAGTTAGATTCCTGCACCTATTTCCGAAACAGCTTGGCCTGAACGGCGAGACAGGAAACCTGGACTGCCTGGTTCAGCGCCTTAGCTGGGCGGGCATTGATTCCCAGGTTGAGGTTTTTGATGGTTCCGGTTCCTTCCCCGAGCAAATCGATGCCGTTTTTATTGGTTCGGGGACCTTAGCCGGAGCCACCGCGGCGCTAGAGACTCTCGCACCACATTCAAGCAAGCTGTTATCTCTCGTCGAAACCGGTGTTCCGGTTTTGGCCCTTGGGCTCGGCTGGGAGATATTGGGTAAGTCGATTACGCTAACCGATGGACGGGTGCTTCAAGGAGCAGGGGTTTTTCCATCAAGAAGCATTAGAACCAAAGAGCGTGCATCCGCTGAGTGCTTCGGTTTTGATCAGGCCGGTACCTTGACTACTGGATACGCCAATCACTCGGCAAACATGGAACTATTTGAGGGTGCTTCGCCATTGATAGAACTCAGGGCAGGTTATGGAAATAGCTCCACAGCAGACGCTAAGCAAAGATCCGATGAGGGACTAGTGTCCTCGAATTTGATGGCAGCTCGCTTAAATGGTCCGCTGCTACCGCTGAACCCTCACCTTGCGGATCGATTCTTAGAAGCGGTTGCCAAAAAGTCTGGATTTGAATATCGGCAGGAATCTAAAGCTGCATCAACTGCTGATGGTTTTGCCTCGAAAGCTCGCGAAGAGCTCAAGCAGCGACTATCGCGCTAGGAGCTTGTCAGTCTCATCTAGCCAACCCTTGGCGATAGGCTCAAGTTTTTCCTTGTTGGCTTTACCGTGGTGGGCACAAAACAATAGCTCGCCAGTTGCCAGTGAAGCCCTGATGTAAGCCTGCGCACCGCAGACATCACAACGGTCTAACGCGGATAGGGTGGCGCCTGGGTTCTGGTCGGTTGCTTCAATTGGTTGCATGTTTTGTTTCCCTTCTGGACTAATCTCAACACACTCACTCGACTATTTAGTCCATTTGGGGCCGCTTTTCGCTAAAAGCGAAGTATTTTCCCAGGCCATGGGTGTTGGAGTAAGGGCTAGGCGCCTGCTGAGCTTACGATTTCTAGGTGGCAAGTGAAGACTATTCAGCAAGACACCTATCAGTCCTAGAAGGGCTTGAGGCTGTTCGAAAGCGCCCAGGCATGTACATCGGCTCGACCGATGGCAGAGGCCTTATGCACTGCCTTTGGGAGATCATTGATAACAGCGTGGACGAGGCGTTGGCTGGGCACGGAAAGAAAGCATCAATCGAACTTCACAAAGATGGCAGCGTGACAGTCGAAGATGACGGTCGAGGCGTCCCAGTCGATATTGAGCCGAAAACCGGCCTTTCCGGTGTTGAGGTAGTGTTCACAAAACTGCATGCCGGAGGAAAGTTTGGTTCTGGCTCATACGCCGCCTCGGGCGGACTGCACGGTGTTGGAGCCTCGGTGGTGAACGCGCTCTCGGAGCGCCTAGATGTCGAAGTTGACCGAAACGGCCAGACCTTTGCGATGTCCTTTAGAAGAGGTGAACCGGGTGTCTTTGATGACAAGAAGGGAATTAGCCCAACTAACCCATTTAAGCCATTTGTTAAAAAAAGCGAACTTCAAATCATTGGGAAGGTCGGAAAAAACAAAACTGGAACTAGGGTTCGCTATTGGCCAGACCCCCAGATCTTTGTGAAGGAAACCGCCTTTGATTTAAAGGAACTAGAGGACCGCGCAAGACAAACCGCGTTCTTGGTACCTGGATTCCTGATTAGCGTCAACGATAAGCGTTCAGCCAAAGGAACCAAGCAGGACTTCAAATTTGAGGGCGGCATCTCCGAGTTTGTGAACTACTTAGCCCCAGACGCCGCAGTGACTTCGGTTTGGCGCCTTCGCGGAGAAGCAGACTTCACAGAGACAGTCCCAGTATTAGATAAAAAAGGAAACATGGTTTCCACCGAGGTGACCCGTAAGTGTGATGTTGACATTGCATTGCGCTGGGGAACCGGATACGAGACCAATTTCCGCTCTTTTGTTAACGTCATTGCCACCCCAAAGGGGGGCACCCACGTTTCTGGTTTTGAACAGGGCGCCGTCAAGGCTATTCGCGCGGAGATCGATGCCAACTCCAGAAAGCTAAAGCTTGGAAACGACAAGGTTGAGAAAGAGGACATCCTCGCGGGGCTAACGGCGGTCGTTTCAGTTCGCCTTGCTGAACCGCAGTTCGAAGGCCAGACCAAGGAAATTCTTGGAACCCCGGCTGTAAAAAATATTGTTTCGGCAATTGTTGCCAAGAGACTAAACGAACGACTGAAGTCAACCAAGCGCGATGACAAGACTCAGGCGGCACTGGTTCTCGAGAAAATTGTTGCTGAGACCAAGTCCAGGGTTTCGGCTAGAACCCACAAAGAAACCCAGCGTCGTAAAAACGCACTCGAGAGCTCATCGCTTCCTAGCAAGCTGGTTGACTGCCGGACCTCGGAAACAGAAAGTTCAGAACTATTCATAGTGGAGGGTGATTCTGCTCTTGGAACCGCAAAGCTTGCCAGAAACAGCGAATATCAAGCACTGCTTCCGATTCGCGGGAAAATACTGAATGTCCAGAAAGCCTCGGTTTCCGACATGCTCTCAAACGCTGAGTGCGCGTCGATTCTTCAGGTTATCGGTGCCGGGTCGGGAAGAAGCTTCGAATTAGACGCTGCTCGGTACGGCAAAATCATTCTGATGTCTGATGCCGATGTCGATGGCGCCCACATCCGCACCCTGCTGCTGACACTGTTTTTCAGATACATGAGACCGCTGGTTGAGGCAGGCCGGGTTTACGCCGCTGTCCCTCCGCTTCACAGAGTCACGGTGATCAATGCGGGTGCTAAAGCCAATGAGCACATCTACACCTACTCACAGGCCGAGCTCGAGAAACTTCTTGCAAAACTAAAAACTGCAAAGAAAAGCTACCAAGAGCCAATCCAGCGCTACAAAGGACTTGGTGAAATGGATGCCGAACAGCTTGCGGAAACTACCATGGATCGCTCTAAGCGAGCACTTAGAAGGGTGACTGTTAAAGATGCCCAGGCCGCCGAGAACATGTTTGAGCTTCTGATGGGCAACCAAGTAGGGCCTCGTCGCGATTTCATTATTGATTCGGCCGACACTTTGGAGCGCGAGCGAATCGACGCCTAGCTTCGTCCGATAAAACTGATTGCCGGTGCCGGATTGCCGGAGGCGTCTCTTTTCTGCAGCTCGTATTCAACTCCTATGGCTTTGCCCTTCGAGTCGGAAAGCTGGAACCCTTCCGGGCCCACGTAGCCCAGGGCGATTTGGTTTTGACCACGAATGAATTTTTGACACCTGATACCACCGGTGGCGCGACCCTTCTTTGGAAACTCCGCTAACTTTGAGACTTTCATTGCGCCAGCATCGGTGCCGGGAAGCGACGCTGAGCTGTTTGCAACAGTCAGCACCACGTTTTTCTCCTTGGGCTTTATCACTCCAAAATAGACAACCTCAGATTCTGTTTTGATGCCGGCCATGCCAGCACCATTTACCCCCTGCGGCCTTACGGCGCTCGAATCAAAGCGAAGCAGTTGAGCATCCTGGGTTATGAACACCAGCTCATCGCTGTCAACCGATGCGGCCGCACCCACTACCTTGTCGCCAGCCTTTAGATTGATGCAGGAAAAATCCGCTTTTTGTGGAAGATCAGGAGATACTCGCTTGACGATCCCAGACTTGGTTCCAAGGGCCACAATGGTCTTTTCATCAACCGGGAAAACCGCCAGGACCTTCTCTTTCTTTCCAAGGCCTAAGAATTCGGCTGCTGGCGTTCCGGAGTTGTGGGTTGAGTAATCCCCGACTGGAATGTCCCCGACATGAGTTCTAAGCATGCGTCCGGCGTCCGTGACAAACACAACATCGCTTCTGGTGGTGGTTGCAAACCAGTTTCGGTAGCCATTTTTTCTGGCGGCTGGTTCTTTGGCATCAACTGATCTGAACACTCGGCCAGCTGAGGTCAATGTAAGGGCGGAGGGGGAGTCGGTTAGCTCGGCGTTGACTAGCTTGTTGGTTGCTGGCGGCGCAACACTCGCTTCTCCTTCCGCCTGGAGCGAGGTTCTACGGTCATCACCGAAATTCTTTGCAACTTCCTCGAGCTCGGATGCCACCAAGTCCTTCAGAATCTTGTCACTTTTTAGGATTTTCTCAAGCTCGGCAATTTCAATAAGCAGCTGCTTCTTCTCTGTTTCTAGCTCAAGCTTGGAAAATTTGGTTAGTCTGCGGAGTCTAAGTTCGAGGATGTATTCAGCCTGAATGTCGCTGAGCTTGAATTTCTTCATCAGCTTGGTCTTGGCTTCCTGGACTTCCTCGGAGCCGCGGATTATCTTGATGACCTCGTCGATTCCGACGATTGCCAAAAGCATTCCTTCAACGATGTGCAGCCTGGCCTGACGCTTGCCAAGACGGTTCTGACTTCTTCGCCGCAGGACAATCACTCGGTGAGCAAGGTACACGCCCAGTAGGTCACGTAGACCAAGGGTCTGCGGCTGACCGTCCACCAGAGCGACGTTGTTAATTCCGAAGCTATCTTCCATAGGGGTGTAGCGGTATAGCAGGTCCAGAACAACCCGAGGGTCGAAGCCAGTTTTTAGCTCGATGATCAGCTTTAGCCCGTTGCTGCGATCTGTTAGGTCAATCACGTCTGAGATACCTTGAAGCTTTTTTGAGGTCACGCCTTCTTTGATCTTCTCGATGACTTTCTCTGGTCCAACCAGATACGGTAGCTCGGTCACCACAAGACCTAGCTTTCGGGGTGCAACCGACTCGACACTTACTCGAGCTCTGGTTTTGAAGGAACCTCTTCCGGTTTCATAGGCTTCCTTGATTCCCTCGCCAACCAGGATGATTCCACCATTTGGAAAATCCGGAGCCGGGACGATCTCCATCAGGTCTTCAAGAGTGGCCTTTGGGTTTCGAAGCAAGTAAATAGCTGCTTGGACTACCTCACGCATGTTGTGTGGGGGCATGTTGGTTGCCATACCAACCGCAATTCCTGAAGCACCGTTGACGAGTAGATTCGGGAATGCGGCAGGCAGCACCTCAGGTTCTGAGAGTTGGGCGTCGTAGTTTGGCTTGAAGTCAACAACGTCTTCGCTGAGCCCCTCATTCATCATCAGCGCAGCTGACGAAAGCCTGACCTCGGTATACCTGGCAGCAGCGGGGCCATCGTCCAATGAACCAAAGTTTCCATGGCCGTCAATTAGCGGAACGCGCAAGCTAAAGGGCTGCGCCATGCGAACTAGGGCGTCGTAGATGGCGCTGTCACCGTGGGGGTGGAGCTTTCCCATCACCTCGCCGGTGACTCGAGCTGATTTCACGTGACCGCGGTCGGGACGAAGACCCATTTCGCCCATTTGATAGACGATTCTTCGGTGAACAGGTTTCAGGCCATCTCGAGCATCCGGCAAAGCTCTGGAATAGATAACGGAATAGGAATACTCCAGGAACGAGTCCTGCATCTCCTTGGAAAGGTCGATGTCAAAGATGCGCTCTGGAACTCTATCGATTTGTTCTTTGGCCATGATCTTCCTGCTGCTGTGGCAAACTTAGCTTTGATGCTACCTTCTGTACCAAAATCATTTGGGAGGCTTTCCGAGGCCAATCTCAGCGCTTTTCTCGCGCTTCAAGGAAAGCAAAATCCGCTGGGTCTTGCCAAACAACAAAGTTACGCCGTCATTTTGATCGACGGACTCGGGGCCTCAAACATCAAAGCCGCGGGAGCTCATGCGCGATTTCTAAACCAAAAACTTACCAACTCCAAGACTCTTTTCTCTGGGTTTCCAACCACGACCGCGACCAGTCTTGCCAGCCTTGCCACCGGCAGAAACAACGGAAGTCACGCCTTCATCGGCTATCGGGTTTTTGACAGAGAAAAGGGCAAGCCAATCAATCTGCTAAACGATTTAGGGAATGAATTTCCACCTGCGCAGTATCAGGATCTTGAAACCATCTCTGAAACCGCGACCAAGGCGGGTTTCAATCTTTCAACCGTTGGTCCATCCGAATACGCCGATAGCGGATTCACTAAGGCAACCATGCCTTCCTCGAAGTACTTGCCAGCTAAAACAATCGAGGAGCGGTTTGCAATAACCAGGAGAGAGCTTTCAGTTCCTGGAAGCCTGGTGTACCTCTATGTTCCCGAGCTTGATCAGTTGGGACACCGCTTTGGAGTCAGCTCGAGTATATGGCTTGAAACAATCGAAGAGCTTGATTCTGTGGTGTCGAAATTTGCCGCGAACTTGCCGAAAGGGGCTGGGGCAATCTTGACAGCAGACCACGGGGTTATCGATGTTGATAAATCCAGTCACGTATACCTCGAGGAGTTCCCATCGCTACAGGATGTTTTGATGATTGGAGGAGACCCGAGGGCCGTCTACATATACTTCGAGGCCGGAACTGACTTAGTAGACAAGCGTCATCAAATTGCCCAAGAACTAAGTGGGTTGGTCGATGTTGTGACCGTGGCGGAGCTTGTCGAAGCGGGCTGGTTTGAGGAGTTTTCGGCTACCGCCCAAAAAGTCGAACCTGATCTCGTACTTCTTCCAAAAGCTAACCGAGTTATTTACCACAGATCTTTTGCCAAGCAGAAGTCAATGGAAATGATTGGTCAGCACGGTGGGATGTCGAAGGCGGAGTGGGAAGTTCCGCTGCTGGTTTTCTAAGAACAAATTAGTGAAAAACTAGTCCTCGGTTTTTGTTCCGAACACGATCTCATCCCAACTAGGAATCGATGCGCGTCCGCGCTTTGGACTTGCCTGCGGGTCAGCTGCAACCGGAGCTGGCGCAGGATCGGGAGTTGGGTCCGGGACTACTTCGAGAGTTGGTTCGGTCAAAATCTCATCAAATGCAGAATCCTGGTAAATATCATCAGGGTCAAGTTCAACAACACGAAGTCCTTCGGTTGGCGGGTGTGGCTCTAGGTCCTCGACCGATTCACGAGCATTCCGTTTTTTCCGGAGTGCATCTAGCAAGTCTGCGGTTTCTGAAAGCTTGGTCTCTGAATTACCGGTTTCTGTTTCCTCTGACGCAGAAACTAAAAGCGGTGCCGACGTCGCGGGCCTTGATGCCGCGAGGTCAACTGTTTCTCCAAGGTTCTGGGTGATTCCAGAAGGTTTGTTTTCCACCGGCCTTAGTCTCGGGGCTTGGTTGGCAAGACGATCTTGCGAGGAAAGAGCTATTGCGGTTTCGTTTTCCGGCGCAAGCGCCAAACGCTTTGGGTCGTAGCTCCAGGTAGCTTTTTTGGTCTCGCCATTGATCTCAAATTCGCAGTAAATAAAAAAGCCGTGGTCGGGAGCTTTCAGGGCCGACCAGCGCTCAATTCCAGCTCCACTCGCCGCAAGCCTCGATTTGATGATCTCGCCGAACTCTCGAGCCATTGGCTCGTTGAACCGATCTCCTGCTATCTCCAGTCGAACGGTAAGGGCGTTTAGGACCGCGTGGTTGAGCTCATCTAATACCGGCTGGGCGAACTTCCGGACGTACTCCTCTGGAGCACCACTGGCCCGAACTATTTCCTCTATGGTGCGACCGACCCGGATCTCCTCTTGGATTTCACGGGGGCTGATGCTAGGGGCATCTAGCTGGTTGGAGGCTTCACCGCGGCTGGCGCGACGCACGGCGTCGTCCACCAGCAGGCGGAAACGCTGGCCTTCGGCAGTTTCAAGCAAGAGGAAATCGCCGTCAGTACCCAAAAACTTTATGTCTTTCATGGCTTCTATCTCCTAGTTAGAAGTGTGCCAGTAAGGAACAGGGGGTACCAGTAAATACACGGAAGTTTTCAAGGAATTTGTCGCTGTGTCGGTTTGCTATTGGGGGGATTTTGTTGCACACTACTAGCGCTTACCGCACAACCGAAGGGTCCAAAGATGGCAACCGACTACGACGCGCCTCGCAAAGCCGATGATGACACCGAGTCAATCGAGGCCATAAAAGAGCGCGTGCCTGCCAAAACCGGTGCCTCAGACACCGAGGTGGACGACTCTGGAGATTCATTCTCGATTCCGGATGTGGTCTCAGAAGATCTTGATGTTGTTGTTTTGCCTCCCCAGGAGGACGAGTTCACTTGCTCAAACTGCTTTATCGTCAAGCACCGTTCACTGGTTGCAAGAAAGACCAAGAATGGGCCAATTTGTTCAGAGTGTGACGTCTAAACCGTCGCTCTCAAAACGGTAGCCAACTGGCTAGGTTTTCTGGTTGACACAAGCCAGTAGGGAGTGGGATCCTCTGGATCCTTAATGACTATTTTTATGGCAGTCTTCACTGTTCCCTGGAAGACCTTAAAAGAAGCTGGGTCTAGTGCCGGGCCTCGCTCAAAGAATATTTGATCTTTTGGTATTTCAACAATCTTTCCAAGCAGGGCCCTAGGGATACTCGCTCTGCCAACCGTAAGAAACTGCCTGCCTACGCTAATGACGGGGGAGTAGAAATACAGCGCAGCCCAAATCCCCGCAACCATAAAGAGGCTGAGGATCAAGCCGATGCGAAAGTCAAAAGGCACTGAAACTAGCGTCACGGCTGGAATCAAAACACCAACCGCAGCGAAAGTTCCAAGATTTGGTCGAACTCGCTCCCTGTAGAGAATCGGTTCGGTTGGTTTTGGGTTCGGCACAAAAACTAGATTACGCTGTCATTTGATGAATGAAGTTCCAGTACTAATTACCGCAAGCCCGGGTTTTGAACCGGTCTATGCCAAACCTGGCGACGCCGGGGCCGATCTTCGATCAACCACCGCGCTAACAATCGCCGCTGGTGCCAGAGCGCTGGTTCCAACCGGAGTTTCAATCGCTCTTCCGCAAGGCTATGTTGGCCTAGTTCATCCAAGATCTGGCCTTGCCGCAAAGCATGGCATTACGGTGCTAAACACACCCGGAACTATTGACGCTGGTTATCGCGGCGAAATCATGGTGATTTTATTCAACAGCTCGGATACCGATTTCGAGGTGGCAATTGGCGATCGAATTGCCCAACTAGTTATTCAAACCGTTGAGCTAGCCCGGTTCGTTCCCGTCGATAAGCTACCCGAGACCGAGCGCGGCGAAACCGGCTTCGGGTCTAGTGGTCGCAAGTAAATGGTTGACTACGGCAATTCCAAGTCCGAACCGATTGATCGCCAAACGGTCGGGCCTTTTGATTCAAGTGAGCTAATTCAGCTGCGTCCAACTATTGATTTTGGATCCCTTCAGCTACCGGTAAGAGAAGACGTCACACTAAAGCTTGAGGTCGACGAAGCCTCCAGCCGGATTGTTGCTCTCACGGTTGATCACCAGGGATCCTCGCTTCAGTTGCAGGCCTTCAGTGCTCCCGGTAGTTTCGGAATCTGGCATGAGATTCGAAAGACCTTAGATGATTCGATTCTTTCCCAGGGCGGAAAAACAGAAACAGTGGTTGGGCCATTGGGCCCAGAGCTTAATGCTCAGATTCCAACGCGCGATGGTGGCTTTAGGCTTGCCAAGTTCATCGGTGTTGATGGACCAAAGTGGTTCCTGCGAGGAGTCATCTCAGGCCTTGCCCTCGGTGACACCCTGGCAATGACGCACATGGTAGATATTTTTCGCTCGGTAGTTGTTGTGCGGGGAGTAGCACCGATGCCTCCCAAGGAACTCCTGCAGCTAAGTGCTCCGGTTGGAACTAAAAAGGTGAACTCATAGTGTCAAACGATGAGCTAAGGGACTCAGCTGCCAAGCGCTTAGGTGTAAGCGCCGAGAACGGCAATCTCCAGTTCGACCGCAAGTCGCTATTGGCGGGGATGGGCGGTTGGCTTGGTGTTGTCGAGACAATTTTGCCAAGCGTACTTTTTGGAACCAGCTTCGCAATTTCCGGCGAGGCGCTAATCTCGGTAATTTTGGCCGGAGGCACGTCTGCTGTTTTCATCCTCTACCGACTGGTGACAAGAAAGTCCGCTTCCAGCGCTTTGATTGGAGCTTTTGCGGTTGGCTTTGCCGCTTGGTTGGCGCTTCGTGAAGGCGGGCAAGCTGTTGACTACTTCATCCCGGGGTTTATCACTAACGCCGTCTACGGCTCTGTTTTGTTGATTTCGATCCTGGTCCGCTGGCCAATAATTGGTGTTCTGGTCGAGCTACTTCGTGGCCACAACATGAGCTGGCGAAAAAACACTCGCACCTTGACTATTTACTCTGCTGTAACGGCCTTTTGGGTTGGATTTTTTAGCCTCAGGCTTGCGGTTCAACTGCCGCTCTATTTTGCCGGCAATACCGAGCTGTTGGCCACCGCAAGGGTAGCCATGGGCCCACCGCTATACGCTTTGGTGATTGTCAGTACCTGGCTGATGCTTAGGGCTACCGTTTTAAAGCCTCGCTAAGGGTGGTATTTTGTATCAGGTGGGCCAATCGCCCAGCAGGCGAATTGAACTAGGAAGAAGCTTAAGTGTCCAAGGTTGATAGTTTCGGAACAAGCCGCAATCTAGAAGTAGCGGGTAAGGCCTACCGCATCTTCGATATGACAAAACTTGATGCCAAGACCCTTCCCTACAGCCTAAAAATCCTGCTGGAAAACCTGCTTCGAACCGAAGACGGAGCCAACGTAACTGCCTCACACATTCAGTCAATCGTGGATTGGGATCCAAAGGCTGAGCCTGACACCGAAATCCAGTTCACCCCAGCGCGAGTGATCATGCAGGACTTCACCGGGGTTCCTTGTGTTGTTGACCTTGCAACTATGCGGGAGGCAATGGTTGACCTAGGGGGAGACCCAAAGAAGATCAATCCTCTAGCACCAGCTGAGCTTGTAATCGACCACTCGGTGGTCATCGATGTTGCAGGCTCTGCCGATGCCTTCGAGAGAAACGTGGAATACGAATACCAGCGCAACGCCGAGCGCTACCAGTTCCTTCGCTGGGGACAGATGGCCTTCGATGATTTCAAGGTGGTTCCCCCAGGCACCGGAATTGTCCACCAGGTAAATATCGAATACCTTGCCAGAACAGTCATGACCCGCGAAGTGGGCGGTGTGCTGCAGGCTTATCCAGACTCATGCGTTGGAACCGACTCACACACCACCATGGTCAACGGACTTGGAGTCCTTGGTTGGGGTGTTGGCGGAATTGAAGCCGAGGCAGCAATGCTAGGTCAGCCGGTTTCCATGCTCATTCCAAAGGTAGTTGGCTTCAAGCTCACCGGACAGATTCCAATGGGCGCTACTGCAACCGATGTTGTGCTAACCATCACAGAAATGCTTCGAAAGCACGGAGTGGTAGGAAAATTTGTTGAATTCTACGGAGCAGGGGTAGCCTCAGTGCCGCTTGCCAACCGCGCAACAATTGGAAACATGAGCCCGGAGTTTGGCTCCACGGTTGCTATTTTCCCGATCGATGAGGTCACGCTAGATTACCTGCGCTTTACCGGTAGAGCAGAGCAAGAGATCGCACTGGTCGAGGCCTACAGCAAGGCTCAGGGGCTTTGGCACGATCCATCGATTGAGCCGCGCTACAGCGAGTATCTAGAGTTGAATCTTTCGACAGTGGTTCCCTCGATTGCAGGACCTAAGCGACCACAGGATCGCATTGAGCTATCTGCTTCAAAGCGTAAATTCTCCGAGGACATAAAAGCTTATGCATCGGTGGCCTCTAACCCAGCACAGGTAAAAGGTAAAGAGTTTGCAATGGATCACGGCCACGTGAGCATTGCCTCCATCACCTCCTGCACAAACACCTCTAACCCTTCTGTAATGTTGGCCGCTGGGCTACTTGCCAGAAAGGCAGTTGCCAAGGGATTGACCGCTAAGCCCTGGGTGAAGACCTCTCTTGCACCAGGCTCGAAGGTGGTTACTGACTACTACGACAAGTCAGGACTCACAAAAGACCTTGATGCACTCGGTTTCCAACTAGTTGGGTATGGCTGCACTACCTGTATTGGAAACTCCGGTCCATTGGACCAGGAGATTTCCGATGCTGTTAACGCAAACGACTTAGCTGTCACCGCTGTGTTGTCCGGAAACCGAAACTTTGAAGGACGAATAAACCCGGATGTGAAGATGAACTACTTGGCTTCACCTCCTCTGGTTATCGCTTACGCACTGGCCGGAACCATGGACTTTGATTTCGAGAAGGACTCGCTTGGAACTGGCTCAGACGGTTCCGAGGTGTATCTAAAAGATATTTGGCCTTCTCCTTTGGAGGTTCAGGAAACAATTGATTCCTCAATCAATTCAGGCATGTTCACAAAGCAGTACGCCGGAGTTTTTGAAGGAGATCACCGTTGGCAGTCACTCGAGACTCCAACCGGAGACACTTTCGCTTGGGATTCAAAATCCACCTACGTCAGAAAGCCGCCGTACTTTGACGGTATGACAATGGAACCCAAGCCGGTGACCAGCATTTCCGGTGCCAGGGTTCTTGCCAAGCTGGGCGACTCGGTCACTACCGATCACATCAGCCCGGCAGGATCAATCAAGGCAGACTCTCCGGCGGGTAAGTATTTGACCGACCACGGTGTATCGCGAGTCGATTTCAATAGCTACGGTTCACGGCGTGGAAACCACGAGGTGATGATTCGAGGAACCTTTGCAAACATCCGTCTTCGAAACCAATTACTCGACAACGTTGAGGGCGGATACACCCGAGATTTCACCAAATCAGATGGCGCCCAAGCATTCATCTATGAAGCTTCTGAGAACTATCAAGCGCAGGGCACGCCACTTGTGATCTTGGCCGGTAAAGAATATGGCTCTGGTTCTTCTAGAGACTGGGCGGCCAAGGGAACCAGCTTGCTTGGAGTCAGGGCGGTTATCACCGAAAGCTTTGAACGTATTCACCGAAGCAACTTAATCGGCATGGGTGTGTTGCCACTGCAGTTCCCGGCTGGATCCTCAGCAGATAGCCTCGGTCTTGACGGAACGGAAATCTTTGAGATCGAAGGTGTTGAGGCGCTGAATCAAGGAGTCACCCCGAAGACTCTGAAGGTCACTGCAAAGCCCTCGTCACACTCGGCTGCTGGTAAAAAAGACCTGGTCTTTGATGCCGTCTTGCGAATTGACACACCCGGTGAGGCTGATTACTTCAGACACGGTGGTATCTTGCAATACGTGCTTCGATCATTGGTCTCGGCCTAGGAATACTGCAACTAACAACGAAGTTGGAATTGAAATGGGAATCCTAGATAGCGTCAACGGCCCAGCCGACCTTAAGTCGCTGAGCCATAAGCAACTACTAGAACTTGCTCAGGAAGTTCGTGAGTTTCTGATTGCAAAGGTTGCCAAAACCGGTGGGCACCTGGGTCCAAATCTCGGGGTTGTTGAAACTACCATTGCAATTCACAAAGTCTTCGATTCGCCAAGCGACAGTATCGTTTTTGACACCGGCCACCAGTCCTATGTTCATAAAATTCTCACCGGTCGGAAAGACTTTGACACCCTTCGTCAAAAAGATGGACTGGCTGGCTATCCGCAGCGCTCCGAGTCTGCTCACGACATCGTTGAAAGCTCGCACGCCTCTTCGTCACTTTCTTGGGCGGATGGAATTGCCAAGGCATACAAGCTAACCGAGCAAAACGATCGATACGTCATTGCTGTTGTGGGAGATGGTGCGCTAACTGGGGGTATGACCTGGGAAGCTCTAAACAACATCACTGACGATAATGACCGCAAGCTGGTGATTGTTGTAAACGACAATGGTCGCTCCTACGCGCCAACTATCGGTGGTCTTGCCAGGTACCTGAACGGAATCCGAACCGAGAAGTTCTACCGCAAGCTTTATCGATTCAGCAAGAAAGTGTTCTTCAAATTTGGAACCATTGGGCGGATGGCTTACTCAACTCTCCGCGGAGCCGGCAAGGGCTTACTTGGATCATTTGCACCAAAGGGCATGTTCCCGAATCTTGACTTGAAATACATCGGACCGGTTGACGGTCATGACCTCCACGCGATGGAGGCTGCTCTTCAGCAGGCCAAGAAGTATGCCAACCCGGTAATTGTTCACGCCATCACTCAAAAAGGTAAGGGCTATGACCCTGCGGTAAGCGACGAAGCTGACCAGTTCCACGCGGTTGGTCAAATTGACCCGGACACGGGAAAATCTGTTGACTCAAAGGGTCAAAAAAGCTGGACTTCAGTTTTTTCTGATGAGATCGTCGAAATAGCAGGGCGAGACTCGTCGGTTGTTGGAATCACGGCTGCCATGCTGATTCCAGTTGGTATGCATAAGTTCGCAGAAAAGTATCCGGACCGGGTATTTGACGTGGGTATCGCCGAGCAGCACGCTGTTGCATCCGCCGCCGGCATGGCCTTCGGGGGACTTCATCCGGTAGTTGCTGTGTATGCAACTTTCATGAATCGCGCATTTGATCAAGTTTTGATGGATGTTGCCCTGCATAAGGCTGGCGTCACTTTTGTTCTTGACCGCGCGGGAGTCACAGGCCCCGATGGCGCTAGCCACCACGGGATGTGGGATCTTGCGATGCTGCAGATCGTCCCAGGTATTCGCATCGCCTCACCGAGAGATGAGCTTCGCATGAAGGAGCAACTTGCCGAGGCAGTTGCTATTAATGATGCACCGACCGTTATTCGTTTTCCAAAGGGCAGTGTCGCTTCAGAATTGCCAGCTATCCGGCGCCTGGATGACGGGGTGGACGTACTACACGAGAGCCCTTCAAAGGACGTTCTGATTCTTACCGTGGGGGCTATGGCCGAAACTGGAATGCAGGTAGCGAAGATGCTCGCTGATCAGGGCATCGGAGCCACCGTTGTAGACCCACGCTGGGTGATTCCGGTACCTAAGTCAATTGTCAAGCTGGCCGCAGATCACAGACTAGTTGTGACAATCGAAGACGGTATTCGGGTCGGCGGAATTGGTACCAGGGTTCGTCAAGACCTTCGCGCGGCTCAGATTGACACAGCTCTTAGCGAAATTGGTTTGCCGGATGAATTCTTAGAGCACGCTTCAAGGAGCGAGATATTAGAAAGAGTTGGATTAACTGCCCAATCCATCTCACGAGAGATCGTTGCTCAGGTTCTAGGATCTAGAGTTCCTCATGCTCGTCCGATAACGTCGGAGCAGCCTCTATCTGATCGGCCGGAGCTTTCTCAGCAAGACTAAACGCCTCTGCAATTGCTACCGCGGTTAGTTCACTCTGCCATGAACGTGCTCCAAGTTGCCTAAGCTGCAGCGACACAACCTCTGGGCTCAGCTCGGGAGGGGGAGTGAAACTAAGCTGGCGCAAAATTTCTGGGGTTAGCAAATTCTCCAGTGGCACCAGATTCTTTTCGGAAAGTTCGACAAGTGCCGCTTTGGCAAGTTTGAGCCTTCGGTCAGCCTCCGGGAACTTATTCACCCAGTTTCGATGATTGGGAAGTGCATCAGTTTTCTCAGGTTTTAGGCTCGGAAGATCAGTTGCCTTGTTAGCGGCTTGAATTGCATCCCACCAATGGTCTAAGTATGAGCGAGATGCTCTACCTGAAAATGTTTTTAAGGAAGCTAATTCGGGTCTGGTTTTAGGTTTCTCGGTTGCAGCAACCAGTATGGAGGAATCCGGAATCAGTCTTCCTGGGGCAACATCCATTTTCTGGGCGAGCTCTTCACGCGCAAGCCACAGTCTTCTCGCAATCTCGAGCGAGTGTCGATCCTGAACCTTGTGCAGTCCTGTAATTCCGCGCCAGCGATCTGGCCGTTGCGGCTTGGGCTTAAATGACAAAAGCGTAGAAAACTCTTCTTGCGCCCAAGAGGCTTTACCTTGATCTTTTAGAAGGTCACCGATTGCCTCAGCTAGTTCATGCAAAACATCAACATCCAGAGCTGCATAGTTGAGCCAGCTTTCGGGTAAGGGTCTGGTACTCCAGTCCGCTGCAGAATGCTCCTTGGCAAGTCGAAACTGCAAAAGATTCTCAGTCAAAGATCCGAGTCCAACCCGTGGTTGCCCGGTGAGCCTGGCGGCAAGCTCGGTGTCGAAGATTGCTCCGGGGTGAAGACCTATCTCGGCCAAGCAAGCTAGGTCTTGGGTTGCAGCGTGCAAAATCCACTCTCGGTCTTTTAGGAAAGATGCCAGTTCCCTATAAGGCTTGGACTCGAGAGCTTCTGGTGCAGTCACTGGGTCAAGTAAGAAAATGTCGGTGTTGCCGGCTCTTAGTTGGACCAAATACGCTCGTTGCGAGTATTTGAAACCAGATGCTCTTTCGGCATCTATTGCGACCGACCCTGTAGATTTCACAAGCTCGTTCACTGCCTGCTCTAACTGATTTTGATCAGTAATTAGGTGAACTTTTACTCGGGGAGCCTGAAGAATGGGAAGTTCTAAACCCACCTGCTCGGCCGGTACCTCAGACAATTAGATTCTGCTAATTCCGGATTCGGGAGGTAGTCCTGACATCATGCACAAAAGATCCTGCCAGGCCTCGAGATGAGATGAGAAGTTCGTGTCAGAAGGCGACCAAGAGGCTCGAAGCTCAAGCTCGGCATGATCGCTGTGACCAGAGATTGAGCCGTAGCCCTGGGAGATTATCCGGGTTATGGTTCCCGCCTCGGCCGAATAACCAGCCCCTCGAGTCTTGAGTGCATCTTCCAGCCACGCCCAGCAGACATCGGTTATTAGTTCGTCTTGGCCGATGTCGGTCTCGAGTGGGGACTTGGCAAAACAGATAATTCGATAGTTGCCACCCCAGCCATCTTGAGCTTCGTCCGAGTAAAGAAGAACAAACCGGCCGGTTCCCTGATCAGATCGGTTGTCGTGAGCATCAACGCCAATGTTGGCAGCCAGGGCAACCGAGTACTTGGCTATCTTGTCTGGAGATGGAATCTCGGTGATATTTACGCCGTCGCGAATTGTGGCCTGGCGTAAAGACATGACCGCCAGCTGAAAGTCGGCGGTCGTGTCAGTTTTGTCGGAAATCTCAAGCATTTCAATAAGACTACGAGAGCCTTGTCAGCTGCCTAGTCTGCCACGCCGCTAGTGACTCCAGTAGCTAAAGTTAGCGCCTGCTGCGTTTGCAACCGATAACAACTTGGCCAACGGGTCGAAAGGATGCCGGTTTGCAACTGATCCGGCGGCAAGACGCTCGCCTGAAATAGTTATGGCGGAGTGCGAAACCAATCCGTTCCTAAAGGCGGTCTTGGTAAGAGTTGGCCCAGCTTCGAGTAAAACAGCCGACAATCCCCGCTGTTTGGCCCAGGCGTTAACTCCCGCGAGGGGATTTTCTAAGGAATCAATTCTCTCGTGCTGGTGATTCTTCAGATTCTTTGGGCTCTGCGGGCTAAATAGATAACAGCTTCCTTCAACGATTTCGAAAGCTGGGATGTCGTTGAAATTGCCGGTGGCAGAAAAGATTGCAAGGGCCGCTCCCGAAGCGGGCAGTTTGTAGCTCTCACTTCTAGCGGTTCGTGCATCCACCACCACAAGGTCAGCTTTGGCTCGAAGAGCAATAAGCAGCTCGCGGTCATCCGGTGTGGAAATAGAGCGGGATGACCCATCTGGACCTGAGAACTCACCGGAAGCATTAATGACGTGATTGGATCGGATACCTTCCCACGGACCGTAGCAATCTGCAAGTTCTTTGATGCTTGAAACTTGCGCTTCTAACGCTAGGCCGTAGGCCGGTGAGATCATTGGGCGGATTTTTCTCGAAGCTGGCGCTTGATCCGCGAAAGAATCCCCAGCATTCCTCGAAGTCTTAGGGCGGAAACCGCAGTGGATAGCGAGAGCTTGAATGGAAAGTCCAGGTCGAACTCCAAAGCCTCTGCAACTGGGAGACCGTCAATAACACTGAAAAGCAAACTGGCAAAGCCCCTGGTGGTTGGTGATTCCGGGGGAGCGCTAAAAAATAGTCGAGTTAAGCCTTGATCATCGATTTCCACGAATAGAAATATCGGCGATTGGCACTCCTCGACTCTTTCCAAAAGCTCTGGGTGATCGGCATATCTTGCCGGCAGTTCTGGAAGAGCTTCGGAAAATTCGAGCAGTAAATCAAGACGCTCAGAATCTCTGAGAATCTCGAAGTCTTTGATCAGCTGGTCAGCTGTTTCCAGAGTCGGCATTTAGGCAAGCTGTGGGACTGGACCAGGCTCTACTCCAAGCGCGATTGGAGCCTTAACCAAAGAGCCCCACTCGCTCCAAGATCCGTCGTAGTTTCTTACTTTTTCGATTCCAAGCAGGTACTTCAGCACAAACCAGGTGTGGGAGGAGCGTTCACCGATGCGGCAGTAAGCAATGACATCCGAATGACCTTTCAGCCCTGCACCTTCAAGGTAGATCTGTTCTAATCCGGAGCGGTTTTTAAAGCTTTGATCTTCGTTGCAAGCTTTCGACCATGGGACAGAGGCCGCGGTCGGTATGTGGCCAGCACGGGAGGCTCCTTCATCGGCATAGCCTGGAGCTGAAAGTCTGTCACCGGCGTACTCTTCCGGTGATCTAACGTCAATCATTGGCTTACCAAAGTGGGCAAAGACGTCGTCGCGGAAGGCACGAAGGGCGCTGTCGTCTCGTTCGATTACCGGGTAATTGCTGGCAGAAACTTCTGGGATGTCCTTGGTTAGCTCACGAGCCTCGCTGGTCCATTTGTCGCGGCCCCCATCGAGTAATCGAACGTCCTGGTGTCCAAACAACTTGAATACCCAAAGGGCGTAGGCGGCCCACCAGTTGCTCTTGTCTCCATAGAGGACAACTGTGTCGTCACGGTTGATGCCAAGTCTCGACATTACTTTTGCAAAGCCGGCGCCGTCGATGTAGTCGCGAGTGGAAACATCATTTAGGTCGGTGTGCCAGTCAATTTTCCTAGCGGTTGGAATATGTCCGGTCTGATACAAAAGCACGTCCTCATCGGATTCCAAAACCACGAGACCATCCCGACCTAGGTTGTTCGCTAACCACTCAGAGCTAACAAGAACGGAAGGATCTGCATATTCAGCAAATTTTGGGCTTGGGTCGATGTCGATTGGCAAAGTTATCTCCTTATAGACTGATGTCCTATTTAGGTTCCACGCTAGGGCGGTGTCATTGTCAACCAATTCAGGGGCCGTTTGTTCCCTGGTTGAAATTCAGCCGAATCCGAGTCTGGATGAGGTTCTCAGTCAACTGGTTCCTCCTAGAGAGTTTACCAAGGCCCGCTTCGAGAACTACCTCCCGAATCAAGACTTCCCCTCACAAGCGGCTGCGGTTGCTGCAGCAAAGGAATTTGTAAAGCCATCAGCGCTGAAGGGGCTATTTTCCCGCTCTAAGGCCCAAACTTTCGCGGGCATCTACTTAGACGGAGGTTTCGGAGTTGGCAAGACCCATTTATTGGCTGCCATCTGGCACGATTACAAAGGACCCAAGGCCTTCGGAAGTTTTCTTGCTTACACCAGCCTGATTGGTTTGCTTGGCTTCGCTGATGCGCTCAAGCAGCTTTCCGAGTACCAGCTTCTGTGTATTGACGAGTTTGAGTTGGATGATCCGGGGGACACCATGCTCATGTCTAGGTTACTTAGCGAACTTGGAGCCAAGGGCATCCGCTTTGCTGCCACATCCAACACCCCTCCGAACGCTCTGGGGCAGGGAAGATTCGCTGCTAAAGACTTTGCGCGTGAGATATCCGCCATGGCAGATCGTTTTCAGATTGTGAGTGTGGATGGGGAAGATTATCGTCATCGTCCAATTGATGGGCATACCAAACCCCTCGACCAAGAGCAGCTAACTCAAGCTATCGAGGAGAAACTAGCCCAAGGAAACCAAGTCGCGGTTGATGATTTTGATGCACTACTTGCCCACCTTGCCAAGGTCCATCCTTCGAAGTTTCTAAAGCTCATCGACGGAATCGATGCGCTGGTTCTGACCTCGGCACGGGTGCTCACGGATCAGTCGGCGGCACTTAGATTGGTTTCTTTTGTTGACAGACTTTACGAATCGCAGGTTCCTCTTAGCTCAACTGGAATTGGGCTCACGGAAGTTTTCTCAACCGAGTATCTATCGGGCGGCTACAAGAAAAAGTACCTGCGTGCTATTTCGAGGATCGGTTCTTTGACTTCTTCTTTTTAGTCTTTGCGCGATTAGTTTTTAGGTACCACTGCGCTCTAAACCAAAGTAGAACTCCACCGGCAGCCATCGCAACAAATGAGCCCAATAGCACACCAAGAACAGACTGAGCGTAGAGCTCTTGGTTATCGATGAAGGCAAGGTGTGCCATCAACAATGACACCGTGAACCCAACACCTGCTAAAAAGCCCAGCGGAACAAAGTCAAATAGTCCAAGAGGGAGGCGGTCTTTTTGTTTTAGGAGTCGGTTTGCAATAACTGCTGCAATTGAAATACCCAAAACTTTTCCAACGGCTAGACCGAGGAAGATTCCTGTGAAGACCGGGTTTGAATCTCCCGCCATGGTGGGGATAACAACTGCGACCGCTGTGAAGGCAAATAGCGGAAGCACGACGAAGTTGGTAGAAGGTTGTACCTTGGACATAACACCGTGCGCTCTCGAGGCTGGAATCAAAATTCCAAGTAGCACACCGGCAATGGTCGCGTGCACCCCAGATTGATAGACGGTGTACCAGAGCACAAGACCGAAACCTAGCCTTATTAACCACTTGTGCTTATTTCTTTTCACTTCGGCAAATCGGAAAGCAATTGCAATTGCAACTGTCGCAATAAGCCAAACCGGCTCTGCCTTGTTGGTATAAAACAAAGCAATGATTGCAATTGCTACCAAGTCATCGAATATCGCGAGCGCAAGTAAAAAGATCCTGGCTTCTTTTGGCATGCCACGCCCAAACAGAGCAAGTATTCCAAGCACGAAAGCTATATCCGTTGCGGCTGGAATTGGCCAACCGGCGATACCTTCGGTTCCCCAGTTCAGGTATGCGTAGATCGAAGATGGAACCGCCACTCCGGCTATTGCGGCGATGACCGGAACCAGGGCCCGTTTTGGGGAAGACAAAGTGCCAAGCTTTAGTTCGTATTTCAGCTCTAGCCCGGCAACGAAGAAAAACACCGCAAGGAACAGATCAGAAACCACGTGGCCCACCGTGATGCTTATGTCGATCCACTCAAGATTGAGCTTGAAGGCAATTGCCGATAGCAGTGGAGCTCCGAAGGGCGAGTTTGCTATCAATAGGCCCATCATGGCCGCCCCAAGCATTACAACTGCCGCGTTTCTTTCTGATTGCATAGCTCTAAAATACCCCGATTTTGGAAACATAGATTTCACCTAGCGGGCAGATACGAAACATTCCCGAAACAGCAAGTGAGGCCTTTTGAAACACGGACCCGCCATTGTTAGCCACAAGCACCAACGCGGTGTGGTCAACTATCGAAAGGAACTCGAATGGATCAGGGAAATACCGCCTTCGTGCTCTTCTCCGCCGCTCTGGTACTACTAATGACCCCGGGGCTAGCGTTTTTCTACGGGGGCCTCGTAAAGGCCAAATCTGTTGTAAGCATGATGATGCTCTCCTTCGGATCCCTCGCTTTGATTGCAGTGCTTTGGGTGCTCTATGGCTACGCCATCACATTTGCTGATGTTGGCGATGTTGGCTGGATAGGAATCCCTCACATCATTGGAATCGACACCGCTGCCATAGGTTTGGCGGCTCAGGTTGCCGACGCAGCAGCCCCTGCTGGTAGCTACCCGGAGATGGCTTTTGTTGCTTTCCAGGCAACCTTCGCAATCATTACCGTTGCCCTAATCTCAGGAGCAATTGCTGACCGCGCAAAGTTTGGCGCGTGGATGGTTTTCGCCGGCGTTTGGGCCACCTTGGTTTACTTCCCAGTTGCCGGCTGGGTCTTCAACTTCACTCCTGATGTTGACGGTGGCTGGATTGTTGACAAGCTTGGGGCGATTGACTTCGCTGGAGGAACCGCGGTTCACATCAACGCCGGTGCCGCCGCCCTAGCGCTGGCGATTGTCTTGGGTAAACGCTTTGGCTTCTCTAAGGGCATCATGCAGCCTCACAACGTTCCTCTTACTCTGATTGGTGCGGCACTTCTTTGGTTTGGTTGGTTCGGCTTCAACGCCGGTAGCCAGCTAGCTGCCGACGGTGTAGCAGCTTTGGCTGTTGTGAACACAATCGCAGCACCAGCTGCAGCCATGCTCGGTTGGATCACAGTTGAGAAAATCCGCCACGGCAAAGGAACTTCTATTGGAGCCGCTTCCGGTGTGATCGCAGGTCTAGTTGCAATTACTCCTGCTGTTGCATCCGTCGAGCCAGTTTGGGCCATCGTGCTTGGCCTAATAGCTGGAGTGCTATGTGCACTAGCAATCGACATGAAGTTCAGCTTCGGATTCGATGACTCGCTAGATGTAGTGGGTATTCACTTAGTCGGTGGAATCATCGGAACTCTAGCAATTGGTGTATTCGGATCGGAAGTTGGATTCCTCTTCGGATACGGATTCGATCAGTTCTGGGCTCAGTTCATTGGGGCAGGAGCGGTGCTGGTTTACAGCTTCGTGATGGCTCTAATCATCGGCTTTGCGATCGACAAAACTATGGGCTTCAGAGTCAAGGCTGAGGATGAAATCGCTGGCATCGACACCGTGGTTCACGGTGAAGAGGCCTACGCTTTCGCCCGGGAAAAGAAGTAACACAAAAGACCAAGTAAAAACAGGGGGCCCGTCTTCGGGCCCCCTGTTTGCCACTTGGGGCCGTGGCTGTTTGGCAGGCGGGCTGATTTTGAGTTAGAGTAGCCAAGCAACTTAGGTTGTAAGCGGATGTGGCTCAGTGGTAGAGCATCACCTTGCCAAGGTGAGGGTCGCGAGTTCGAATCTCGTCATCCGCTCGCAGTGGCCAGAAGCCACGCATCGGTGGAGTGGCCGAGAGGCGAGGCAGCGGCCTGCAAAGCCGTCTACACGGGTTCGAATCCCGTCTTCACCTCAAGGTTAGATTTGGGCGATTGGCGCAGCGGTAGCGCGCTTCCCTGACACGGAAGAGGTCACTGGTTCGAACCCAGTATCGCCCACTGGTACAAAGCAAGCACAACGGCGTAAGGATAGACGTGCCAAAGCGTAGCGATTACGACCTGATTCTTGTTGGTGGCGGAATTATGAGCGCCACCCTTGCAGTATTTCTCAGGCATCTAAATCCAAAACTGAACCTCCTGGTTCTTGAGCGACTTCCAGAGCTAGCTATGGAATCTTCAAACGCTTGGAATAATGCAGGAACCGGGCACGCTGCGCTTTGCGAGCTTAACTACATGCCCGATGATCCAGCCGGAGGTCTTCCCTCCGCGACCAAGGCCATAGCGATCAACCAGCAGTTTCAGGAGTCGAGGGAGTTTTGGGCCTCGCTAGTTGAATCGGGCGTTATGAAATCGCCCGATACTTTCATTCACTCAATCCCACACATGACCTTTGTTCGTGGCGATAAGCAGGCTGATTATCTGGCCAGAAGGTTCCAATCTCTTAGGAACCAACCGCTTTTTGCCGGAATGGAGTTCTCCAAGGACCCCTCGAAGATTGCAACCTGGATTCCTCTAATGCTGGAAGGACGAGCAGAAGAAGTCGTTGCTGCAACCAGGATGGAGCAGGGAACCGATGTTGACTACGGAGCGGTGACCAGGCAACTGTTTGACTGGCTGATCGACTCAGGCGTTGAAGTGTTGACCTCTCACGAGGTTCAATCCTTGAAACACAGCTTCTCAGGCTGGCAACTAATCGCTAGAGCTGGGAAGCAGCGAATTAGCTTGAAGGCACCGAAGGTGTTCGTTGGCGCTGGCGGCTGGGCTCTCAAGCTGCTGCAGAATTCCGGCATAAAAGAAGTAAAGGGCTACGGAACATTTCCAGTAAGCGGACACTTTCTAAAAACTGAAAATCCAACGCTGGTTCAAAGACACCAAGCAAAGGTTTACTCCCAAGCCGCTGTGGGTGCTCCGCCAATGTCAGTGCCCCATCTAGATACGCGAGTCATTGATGGCAAGCCTTCGTTGCTTTTTGGTCCATTTGCAGGTTTGAACTTCAAGTTTCTAAAGCATGGATCAATTTTTGATTTGCCGCTATCTATTCGGTTTGCCAATTTACTGCCGTATTTATCGGTAGCAGCTGGAAACATTTCCCTGGTTGTGTATCTCGTGAAGGAAATCCTCAAGTCTAAAAAACAAAAGTTTGAGAGCTTGAAAGAGTTTGTTCCACTTGCTAACTCGGGCGACTGGGAGCTCTATGAAGCCGGACAAAGAGCTCAAGTAATCAAGCCATCCGGAGCATTCGGTTCACTTGAGTTTGGCACCGAGGTTATTAGCTCGAGCGACGGCTCAATAGCAGGGCTACTTGGGGCTTCCCCGGGGGCATCGGTTGCGGTTCGGGTAATGCTCGATGTGATTAAGAGAATCTATCCCGAGGACTTTGCAAACTGGGGCGGAGAAATACAAAAACTTGTTCCGAGCTTCGGTGTTGATCTAAACGCAAACGCCAATCTGGCAGCGGCTTCTCTTCAAAAAACCGCACAGGTGCTAAAGCTCAAGGCTTAGCCGACGGCAACCCCAAGAACAGTTCCAATCGCGTAAGCGATTCCCATCGTCAATAGGGAAACAACCACATTTCGAATTACGGCACGAAGCGGTTTAGCCCGACCAATCTTGGCGCCAAAGTATCCAGTTAGTGCTAGAGCCACAACAACCGATGCCACGGTTGCAACTTCTCGATAGTCAATCCAAGGACCTGCGATCGCAACAATTGGCAAAACCGAGCCAAGTGCGAAGGAGATAAAGGACGCAATCGCGGCTGCCATCGGAGAAACGTGCTCATCAGCGTAACCCGGAAGCGAAGACTTTTCAGCTGCAGTTAGTTGCTCTCGTTCTTTCGAGAGGGCGGCCATCTCACTGTCGCGCTGGGCGCTCACGGAGGCATACTCACCGCCTGCCATGGAGATTGATCCGGCAACCAGTGCCGCGATTCCGGCAATTAGTATGGGCCCAGATTCGACAGTGGCGCCGGCAACTCCCATTACGATTCCAGCGGTTGAGACAATTCCATCGTTGGCACCAAGAACACCTGCTCGAAGCCAGTTCAGCCTTCGCGCAAGTGCTCTTTTCTGCTCTTCGCGGGGGTCCATCGGGATTGTCATCAGATTGTTCCTAGCTATTGGATTGCAACCTAAAGGCTACCAAGTCGATTACGGCTTGCTCGTTAGGATAGGAGGGCATTGACCGATTGGAACTAGCTTGCCTGAGAACATCCAACTTACCCTGGACGGGGTTAGTACTAGCGTTGCCGCTGGGGCCACAGGTTTTGAGCTTTTTCAGGACAAAAAGGTAGTTGCCCAAAGGGTAAACGGCGAACTTCGCGACCTGGCGCATAAAGTTGCCGACAACGATGTGGTTGAGGCGGTAGCTATCGACTCGGCAGACGGCCTGGGCATTCTTAGGCACTCAACCGCACACGTGCTTGCCCAAGCAGTCCAGAAGATTAACCCTGACGCCAGACTCGGTATTGGCCCACCCATTACCGACGGTTTTTACTACGACTTTGATGTTGCAGAACCGTTCACACCCGAGCTAATGAAAACACTCGAAAAAGAAATGGATCGAATAATTCGCTCAGGCCAAAGATTTGTTAGACGGGTGGTCTCAGATTCTGAAGCTGCCAAGGAGTTGGCACTTGAGCCAAACAAGCTCGAGCTCATTTCCCTAAAGTCCTCCGAGCATCTAGCCGAAGGCGCTGCCGAAGTTGGTAGTGGTGAGCTCAGCATTTACGACAACGTTGACCCACAGTCTGGGGAAGTGGTTTGGAAAGACCTGTGTCGCGGCCCACACCTACCAAACACTCGAATGATTGGAAATGGTTTTTCTCTGACTCGCTTAGCAGCCGCCTACTGGCGAGGTAACGAGGCCAATAAGCAGCTGCAAAGAATCTACGGAACCGCTTGGCCTTCGAAGGAGGAGCTCAAAGCTCACCTCGAAAGACTGGAAGAAGCTGCCAAGCGAGACCACCGTCGACTTGGTGCAGAACTGGATCTTTTCTCTTTCCCAGAAGAAATCGGATCTGGTCTTGCTGTTTTTCACCCCAAGGGCGGAGTTATTCGCAGGGTAATGGAGGATTACTCCAGGGCTCAGCATGAAGCTGCCGGGTATGACTTTGTTTACAGCCCGCACATAACCAAGTCGAACCTGTTCGAGACTTCTGGTCACTTGGCATGGTATTCCGAAGGTATGTTCCCGCCCATGAGACTCGATGAAGAAGTCGACGCCGATGGAGTAGTTCGAAAAGCTGGACAGGATTATTACCTAAAACCCATGAACTGCCCGTTTCACATCCTGATTTATAAAGCCCAGGCCCGCTCCTACCGAGACCTTCCGCTTCGCATGTTCGAGTTTGGTTCGGTTTATAGGTATGAAAAATCTGGAGTGGTGCACGGTCTGACTCGAGTGCGGGGGATGACCCAAGACGATGCGCACCTTTTTGTGACACAGGAAGATATGGAAGCCGAGCTCACCTCGGTTCTGAACTTTGTGCTGAACCTGCTGCGCGATTACGGGCTAACCGATTTCTATCTTGAACTTTCCACCAGAGACCCAGAGAACGAAAAGTTTGTTGGTGATGACGCGATTTGGGAAGCGGCCACCTCGACTCTTGCCAAGGTAGCAACCGACTCCGGTTTGGAACTGGTTCCAGACCCTGGAGGCGCAGCCTTCTATGGTCCAAAGATCTCCGTGCAGGCTCGGGACGCCATTGGACGCACCTGGCAGATGTCAACCATTCAGCTTGATTTCAACTTGCCCGAACGCTTTGACATTGAATACGCCGCATCCGATGGAACAAAGAAGCGTCCCGTGATGATTCATAGAGCACTGTTTGGTTCAATCGAAAGATTCTTTGCCGTGCTGACTGAGCATTACGCCGGTCACTTCCCACCTTGGTTGGCGCCGGTGCAGGTAGTTGGAATACCGGTGGCTGATGACTTTGCTCCGTATCTATCAGGAGTTATTGATCAACTAAAGGCCAGCGGAGTCCGAGCAACTATCGACCTCAGTGACGAGCGGATGCAGAAGAAAATCCGAAACCATACCAAGGACAAAGTTCCCTTCCAGTTGATTGCGGGGGGCGATGACAAAGATGCCGGTTCTGTTAGTTTTAGATACCGCGATGGTTCGCAGGTCAACGGTGTGAAAATTGATGAGGCAATAAAACTCATTCTTGATGCAATCACAAATAAGGAGCAGGTCTAGTTGGTTAGCGAGGAGTTCCTACCTGGTGTTCCGGATAATTTCCAGCGCCTTTGGACTCCACACCGTCTGGTCTACATTCAAAACGGCCAGCAACCTCCAGCTGACGAGTGTCCATTTTGCCTTGCACCGAAGGGTTCGGACGAAGATGGCCTGATCGTATTCAGAGGCAAAACTTGCTTTGTGCTACTAAACCTCTTTCCCTACAACTCCGGGCACCTGCTGGTTTGTACCTACAGACACGTGCCTGACTACGATCAGACCAACGCGGAGGAAGCTAGCGAAATGGCGGAGCTCACAAAGAAGGCGATGGAAGTACTGCGAAAGGTGGCCCAGGCTCAGGGCTTCAACATTGGAATGAACCAGGGCGAAATAGCCGGAGCCGGCATCGCGGACCACCTGCATCAGCACATCGTCCCGAGGTGGCAGCACGATTCAAACTTCTTCCCGATAATCGCAAAAACCAAAGCACTTCCGAGACTGCTCGGCGAAATAAGGGCCGAGATTCAAGCCTCCTGGGGCAAGTAGCAGGAATAACCGTCCGTTTTGGCAGGTTAGAATTGGTGCCATGAGTCCATCAAAAAACGAAGCAACCCCTCTTGTTAAGCGCGGCCTAGCCGAGATGCTCAAGGGCGGCGTAATTATGGACGTCGTAAACGTTGAGCAGGCAAAAATTGCCGAGGACTCCGGAGCGGTTGCCGTGATGGCTCTTGAGCGCGTCCCAGCTGACATTCGAGCTCAGGGCGGCGTTGCACGAATGAGTGATCCGGACATGATCGAAGACATCATGAAAGCAGTATCGATTCCTGTTATGGCAAAGGCCAGAATTGGCCATTTCGTCGAAGCCCAGGTTCTTCAAAGCCTAAAGGTTGACTACATTGACGAGTCAGAAGTTTTATCACCAGCCGATTACGTAAACCACATAGATAAGTGGAAATTTGATGTTCCATTTGTTTGTGGAGCAACAAACCTAGGAGAGGCCCTTCGTCGTATTTCTGAAGGTGCTGCCATGATTCGATCCAAGGGCGAAGCTGGAACCGGAGATGTTTCGGAAGCGACCAAGCACATCAGAACAATTCTTGGTGAGATTAACTCTCTTTCTGCCAAGAGCGAGGATGAGCTCTACGTTGCAGCCAAGGAACTGCAGGCTCCATATGACCTAGTTCGTGAAGTTGCAAGAACCAAGAAGCTACCGGTGGTGTTATTCGTAGCCGGAGGAGTTGCAACCCCAGCCGATGCTGCCATGATGATGCAGATGGGAGCTGACGGAGTATTCGTAGGTTCTGGAATATTCAAATCCGGTGACCCGGTCAAGCGTGCAGCCGCAATCGTGAAGGCAGTAGCTGCCTTCAATGACCCAGCTGTTATTGCGGAATCTTCTCGTGGCCTAGGTGAGGCGATGGTTGGTATCAACGTGTCTGATCTACCTGCACCTCACCGTCTTTCGGAGCGCGGCTGGTAATTGCGCGTCGGCGTTTTTGCACTGCAAGGGGATGTTCGAGAACACCTTCTGATTCTTTCCAAGCTGGGAGTTGACACTCTTGAAGTTAGGAACGCAACGGCTCTGAACGAAATCGACTCGCTAATTCTTCCAGGCGGAGAGTCAACAACCATGTCAAAGCTGATTGACATCTTCGATTTGAGAAAACCACTGCAGGAGTTCATTGTCTCCGGAAAGCCAGTTTTTGGAACTTGCGCCGGCATGATCATGCTCGCCAGCAATGTCGTTGACTCGGCCGCTGGGCAGCAAAGCCTAAATGCCATGGACATCTCAGTCCAGAGAAATGCCTTTGGCTCACAGCTTGATTCATTCGAGGCCACGGTTAGTTTTGCCGGACAAGATGCAAAGGTCGCATTTATTCGCGCTCCGAAAGTTCTGGAAGCAGGCGATGGGGTTGAGGTGCTTTCAAAGCTTGAAGATGGCTCAATCGTTGCAGTGCGGCAGAAAAACCTACTGGCAACAGCTTTCCACCCCGAGCTCACGGGAGACTCTTCGGTGCACAGCTACTTCCTGGGGATGGCACAAAGCTAGCTTCGGGTTCTGGCTTAGAATTCATTAGCAAACCAATCGAGGAGAGTAATGTCTGGTCATTCCAAGTGGGCCACTACCAAGCACAAAAAAGCAATCATTGACTCTCGTCGTGCCAAGCTTTTTGCAAAGCTGATCAAAAACATTGAAGTTGCCGCGCGTATTGGCGGTCCAGATTTGGACGGCAACCCAACCTTGTATGACGCCGTTCAAAAAGGCCGCAAGAGTTCTTTGCCGAATGACAACATAGAGCGCGCAATCAAGCGCGGCTCTGGGCAAGATGCTGACGCTGTTGAGTACCAGACAATCTTCTATGAAGGCTACGGCCCAAATGGCATTGCGCTGCTAATTGAGTGTCTTACAGATAACAAGAATCGAGCAGCCGCGGATGTTCGACTGGCTGTGACCAGAAACGGCGGCACCATGGCAGACCCTGGAAGCGTTTCCTATCTATTTAGTCGAAAAGGTGTCATCACAATCGAGAAAGTCGATGGTGTCAGTGAGGATCAAGTGCTTGAGGTGGGCTTGGAAGCTGGAATTGAGGATGTCGAGGTTCGCGAATCAAGTTTCATCGTAACCACCGACCCATCAGCCATGGTGAGTGTAAGAACAGCGCTTCAGGCAGCTGGATTGGACTATGAAAGTGCCGACGTTGAGTTTGTTCCAGCGGCAACGCTGCCGGTTGACTCAGAAACCGCCAGAACTGTTTTTAAGCTAATTGACGCCCTTGAAGATTCCGACGAAGTTCAGAACGTCTATGCAAACTTTGATATCTCCGCGGAAGTGCTAGCCGAGCTCGAGGCTTAGCAGTGACAAAGATTCTCGGTATAGATCCGGGTCTTACCCGCTGCGGAGTTGGGATTATTCAACTTTCGAAGTCTCGAAAAGTGTCTCTTATTGATGTGCTGGTTCTGCTTTCGGCCAAGGATGCTGAGCTTGATGCTCGCATCGGTTCCATCGGTAGGGAACTAGAGGGACTAATAAAGAAACATCGCCCCGACGTAATAGCAATTGAGCGGGTTTTTTCGCAACAGAATCTTTCGTCTGTCATGGGAACTGCACAAATTTCAGGCGTAGCTATTTTCCTGGCGGATAAGTATTCAATCCCTATTGCTATGCACACCCCCACCGAGGTCAAAGCCGCAGTCACCGGTTCCGGCCGAGCCGGTAAGGCTCAGGTTGGACTGATGGTGGCATCGCTACTTGGCTTGAAGGAAGTTCCTAAGCCAGCCGATGCTGCGGATGCATTAGCTATCGCAATATGTCAGGGGTTCCGAGGCGTGAATACATCCACGAGCTATACCAAAGCTCAACTGAAGTGGCACGAGGCTGCTAAATCAGCAAGTGGTAAAAGCAAACGCTAAGTAGGCTAAGGGCGTGATTGCGTCACTGACCGGAGAGGTCTCAGCTAGCTCTAATGGGCAGGTCGTTCTCGACGTTTCGGGGGTTGGCTACCTAGTCAACTCCACCACTGCCGTCTCCAGCTCTCTAACCAAAGGGCAAAGGGTCAAGTTCTTTACAAGCCTTGTGGTTCGCGAAGACGCCATGACCATCTTCGGTTTTTTGGAAGCTGAACAGCTGGAGGTTTTTGAACTGCTTCGGAGCGTAAACGGAGTTGGGCCCAAGTCGGCCCTGGCAATCCTTGCCGAGTTGGGCGTGGACCAGATTGCTCAAGCCGTCTCTCAAGAATCGGACCAAACCTTCAAAGCGGTATCTGGAATAGGGGCTAAGACCTCGAAACTTATTGTTCTATCGTTGGCCGGCAAGCTCGGTTCGGGTTCAACAGCTAAGGGCTCTAGCAGCTTCGAATCGGCCGTCGCCGGACTAATCGGCCTAGGTTGGAGCGAGCGTGCATCCAGGGATGCCGTAGCAAAAGTTGCAACTGTCGATCAGTCCGATCAGGAGCTACTGCGTGCAGCCCTACAGATTCTTTCGAAGGCACGTAAAGCGTGAGCGAGCTACTAGATGGTAAGGCAACCGAAAGTGATCTAGCTTTCGAGTCAGCGCTTAGACCTGCGAGCTTGGATGAGTTCATCGGGCAAGTAAAAGTCAAGCAGCAGCTGGATCTTTTGCTAAAGGCTGCCGCCTTGCAGAATCGATCTCCGGATCACATTCTTCTAGCTGGTCCTCCAGGTCTTGGTAAAACAACCCTGGCCATGATTGTTTCAAATGAGATTGGCTCCGGCCTTCGGATGACGAGCGGGCCAACCATTCAGCACGCCGGTGACTTGGCTGCTGTCCTTTCCTCCCTAAGCTCGGGCGAGGTTTTGTTCATCGATGAGATTCACCGCATGGCACGGCCAGCCGAAGAGCTTTTATATATGGCCATGGAAGATTTCCGGGTTGACGTGATGGTGGGTAAAGGTGCCGGAGCCAGTTCAATCTCACTCGAGCTCGAACCCTTTACTCTGGTTGGTGCAACCACTCGTTCAGGAATGCTGCCTAATCCACTGCGGGATCGGTTTGGGTATACCGCGAACCTAGAGTTTTATGAAGCCTCTGAGCTGCGCTCAGTTTTATCAAGAGCCGCAGAGAAGTTGGCTCTATCGGCTTCTGATTCGGCCATCGAACTCATAGCATCTAGATCTCGTGGCACACCTCGAATTGCCAACCGCCTACTTCGCAGAGTCCGCGATTTTGCTCTGGTTGAAGCAAGCGATTCCATTAGTTCTGAGATAGCAGAGAAGGCGCTAGATATTTACGAGGTGGATTCCCTAGGGCTAGACCGGTTAGATAAACAGGTACTTCTGGCTCTGATCCAAAAGTTCGAGGGTCGGCCCGTTGGTCTATCAACCCTGGCGGTTGCTCTAGGGGAGGAGCCTGACACCATCGAGTCGGTGGTTGAGCCCTATTTGCTTCGGGAGGGCCTCATTGAGCGAACCCCCAAGGGTAGGCAGGCAACGGCTCTGGCCCACCGGCACCTGGGCCTGCAGTTATAATCAGTAGAACGCAAAAGCGCTCAACGGATTTGCACGAAAATCATCAGTTAGGTACCTGAAATCAATGGACGACAGTCTCTTTCTCCTGCTAGCTCTTGCCTTCCTAGGCGCGATATTGTTTTACTCCAGCCGCAAGCGCAAGAAAGCCGCCGAATTGCTTCGCACTCAGGTCGTTAAGGGCTCTTACGTGATGTTGACCAGTGGAATCTTCGGGAAAATCACTGCAGTGATGGATGATCGTGTTCAGCTCGAGACCTCTCCTGGAGCGAAACTGATGGTAGCCATTGGAGCTGTTCGAAGTATTGAGCAGGAGCCTAAGGCTTCAAGAGCCGTCAGTAAGCCGACAACCAAGCGTGCTGTCAAGCCAGCTGCCAAACCAAATACCAAGAAGAAGTAAGGTTTAGTCTTTTGTCTGTTTCGAACACAGTAAAGTCCGCGCGCAAGTCGCTGTCTTGGCTTTTGGCCATCATCATCGGCCTTACCGCACTAATCGCGGTTGGTTCGCTCTCGGACCAGAACGCCAGCTTCCAACCGAAGCTAGCACTTGATCTTCAGGGTGGAACCCAGGTAATTCTCTCGCCGCTTCTTTTAGACGGCGCTCAGGTAACAGCGGAGCAACTAGACCAGGCCGTTTCCATTATTCGTCAGCGCGTTGATGCCAGCGGTGTTAGCGAAGCGCAGGTTGTGACCCAGGGAGACCGAAACATCATTGTTTCCATCCCTGGAGTTCCAGACGAAAACACCTTGGCTCTGATTAAGGCCTCGGCAAAGCTTGAGTTCCGTGCTGTCTTGGTCACTAGCGTTGGAACACCTTCCTCATCCGTTGACGGGGGAGAGCTAACAGTCGATGGCGAAGCCGGAGCGGAACAAAACGCCGGCGAGGAGCCGGTAGCCGAGCCAGAGGCTCCGGCACAACCGAATGCTGCACCAACCGACCCCAGCGATCTGAATTGGATTACCCCAGAGCTTCGCCAAGCCTTCGATGCCCTAGATTGCGCAACTCCGTTTAGGCAAGCCGGTCAAGTTGATGACCCGCTGGTGCCACTAATCACTTGTGATGTGACAGGAACTGAGAAGTTCATTCTTGGCCCGGTTGAAGTTGAGGGCGCTAACATCTCTGACGCATCCAACGGAACTGTGCAGACCTCAACCGGTGCATCCACCAACACCTGGGCCGTGAACCTAGATTTCGATGGCTCGGGCACTCAGTCATTTGCTGATGTGACTCAGCGACTTTTTCCTTTGACGCAACCAAGAAACCAGTTCGCCATCACTCTTGATGGATTCGTAATCACGGCTCCGGCTACTCTGGCTGTTATCACCAATGGTTCAGCTCAGATAACCGGAAACTTTGACAAGGACTCTTCGAAGGTTCTGGCAGATCAGTTGAAGTATGGATCGCTGCCGATTGGATTCGAAGTTGAGAGCCAGGAGAACATCTCAGCCTCGCTTGGATCCGAGCAGCTAACTAACGGTCTTATCGCAGGTCTTATCGGTCTAATTCTGGTGATTATTTACTCGGCTTTCCAGTATCGAGGTCTAGCGATTGTGACAATTGGTTCGCTACTGGTTGCTGCCTTGATGGTGTATCTATTCATCGCGGTACTGTCTTGGCGTCAGGGATACAGGCTTTCGCTTGCGGGTGTTGCAGGTTTGATTGTTGCCATTGGAATCACGGTGGACTCGTTTATCGTTTACTTCGAACGTGTTCGAGATGAGATTAGAGAGGGACGATCACTTGAGGTGGCGGTTGAAAATGCCTGGAAGCGTGCCCTTCGGACGATCCTTGCCTCCGACGCGGTTAGTTTCACAGCGGCTGCGACTCTGTTCTTGCTAACGGTTGGAAACGTTAGAGGATTTGCTTTCACTCTGGGTCTTACAACCATTGTTGACTTGATTGTCGTCTTGCTGTTCACGCACCCACTGTTGCAACTTTTGGCGCGAACCAAGTTCTTTAGCTCTGGTCACCCTTGGTCTGGTTTTGACTCGAAAGCTTTGACAGCTTCCGGCTATGCCGGTCGCGGTAAATTCCGCGTGGCTGAAACTCTTGCTTCAGGCAAGGCAGAGAAAGCTTCCAAGGAAGCAACTAAACGTCAAACAATCGCCGAGCGCAAGGCGCAGGCCGCTATAGCAGAAGCCAAGAAGACAGGTGAAAAGTAATGTCCACACTTAAAGAACTTGGAAACGATCTTTATAGCGGTAGCAAGTCCTTCGACATCGTTGGCCGTCGCAAGATCTTCTACATCATCGGTGCGCTGGTTGTAATCGCTTCGATCCTGGTTCCGGTTATCAAAGGTGGTTTCAATTTCGGAATTGAGTTCCGCGGTGGTAGCGAATTCCGCATCGATGGA
This sequence comes from Rhodoluna limnophila, assembly GCA_945883505.1. GTDB lineage: Bacteria > Actinomycetota > Actinomycetes > Actinomycetales > Microbacteriaceae > Rhodoluna > Rhodoluna limnophila_B. The sequence continues at coordinate 179,340 of CAMCXL010000001.1, read as the reverse complement.
GTCTCCAACATCTCCCAGCAGCTGGCTAGGGATGCAGTTCAGTCGATTGAGCCGTCAATCGAACCACTGATCACAACCGTGGGCCTTGACGCCATTCGTATCCAAACTGAGCAGCTAAATGACGTTGCCTCCGAAGAGGTGCGTATCGCTTTAGCCAACGCCTATGGAGTGCCTTCCGGTTCGGTGACCTCTTCTTTTGTCGGGGCCAACTGGGGAGCTGATGTCACTGAAAAGGCTCTAATTGGTTTAGTGGTGTTCTTGCTTTTGGTGACACTACTGATGGCGCTTTACTTCCGGACGGTCAAAATGTCACTGGCGGCTTTGGTGGCATTGGCTCACGATGTTGTCGTGACGCTCGGAATCTACGCGCTGGTCGGATTTGAGATCACACCCGCGGCAGTAATTGGATTCCTTACAATCCTCGGCTACTCGCTCTACGACACCGTTGTGGTGTTCGACAAGGTGCGGGAAAACACCCTCGATGTTGAGTTCTCAGAGACTAAGACCTTCGGTTCTCAAGTCAACCTAGCCATCAACCAGACTTTGGTTCGCTCGGTGAACACCTCTGTGGTGGCAGTTTTGCCGGTGGCTTCTATTTTGTTCATTGGTGCTGCCATCTTGGGCGCGGGAACCCTTCGGGACATTGCCCTGGCTTTGTTTATTGGAATCATCGCTGGAACCTACTCTTCGGTATTTATCGCCGGGCCACTTTATGTGACCTTACGAGAGCGCGAGGCGCGTTTCACCGATAAGACAACGCCAGCCAAGGTCTAACCTTTCAATCTGCCTATTAAGCTTGGACTACCAGGCGAGTAGGGGGCGATCATGACAGATCTCGGCACCAGCTCACTTCGCTCGCGCCTGCCAAGGATATTTGCTAAGCCCGGAGCATATAACTCAGAGCTGCAGGTAGTACTCCGAGCAGTAAAAGCCAATCACCCCAAATCCGATACTTCAATAATCGAAAAAGCCTTCCTAGCTGCCGAGAAGGCTCATTCAACCCAGTTCCGTAAATCTGGCGAACCGTACATAACTCACCCGCTGGCTGTTGCAAAGATACTTGCAGATCTTGGAATCGGAGCTACAACAATTGCAGCTGCGTTGCTGCACGATACCGTCGAGGACACCGACTACACCTTGGATTTTGTCAAGCGGGACTTTGGCCAAGAAGTTGCGATGCTGGTCGATGGGGTCACCAAGCTCGACAAGTTGAAGTTTGGAGACAACACCCAGGCCGAGACTGTTCGCAAGATGGTTGTTGCTATGTCTAAGGACATCAGAGTTCTAGTAATCAAGTTAGCTGACCGACTGCACAATGCCAGAACCTGGAAGTTTGTTCCAGAAGAAAGTGCCAAGCGTAAGGCGCAGGAGACACTCGAGATATATGCTCCGCTTGCTCATCGACTCGGAATAAGCACAATCAAGCTCGAACTGGAAGATCTTTCCTTCGAGATTTTGTACCCAAAGGTTTACGAGGAAATAGTGAACCTGGTGACCCAGCGCACTCCTAAGCGCGAAGAGTATATCGACACTGTGATTAGCTCAATCGAGGCCGACTTGAAGGACTCAAAAATCAAAGGGAAAGTTGGCGGGCGACCCAAACAGTTTTACAGCATCTATCAAAAGATGGTGGTTCGCGGGCGCGAGTTTGACGACATCTACGATTTGGTTGGAATCAGAGTTCTAGTTCCAACCGTTAGGGATTGCTACGCGGTGCTTGGTTCTATCCACTCGAGATGGAACCCGGTGCCTGGCCGCTTCAAGGACTACATTGCGATGCCAAAATTCAACTTGTACCAATCGCTTCACACCACAGTCATTGGACCAGGTGGAAGAGCCGTTGAGATACAAATCAGAACCAACGAAATGCATAACCGCGCCGAGTTTGGAGTTGCGGCCCATTGGAAGTACAAAGAGCAATCAGGAAAGTCTGACGCCACCACTGAAGACGACATGGTTTGGCTCAAGCACCTTTCCGACTGGCAGGCAGAAACTTCCGATCCAGGGGAGTTCTTGGATGCTCTCCGGTTCGAAATTGGAGCAAAGGAGGTTTACGTCTTTACCCCAAAGGGTCGTGTTATCGGACTACCTTCCGGAGGAACCCCGGTTGATTTTGCCTATGCTGTTCATACTGAGGTGGGGGATAAAACAATTGGTGCCAAAGTTAACGGCCGCCTGGTTCCACTCGAAACAGCGCTGAACTCAGGAGACGTTGTCGAGATCTTCACCTCGAAGTCTCAGGATGCAGCGCCAAGCCAAGACTGGTTGAACTTTGTTCGTTCTCCTAGAGCAAAGGCCAAGATCAAGCATCACTTCTCTCAAGAGCGCAGGGAAGATGCAATCGAGCAGGGTAAAGAGGCCCTAACCAAGGCGATGCGCAAGCAGAACCTTCCGCTGCAGCAGCTAATGTCAGCTGAGTCTTTGGCCAAGGTGGTGTCGGATCTTCGATACTCAGACGTCAGCTCGCTATTTGCGGCAATCGGGGAGAATCAGGTATCGGCTCAGTCCGTGATTGAGAAGCTAACTGCCTCGACGATTATGGAAGATGACCATGATGTCGAGTTTGAGCTTCCGGCAGCTCCGAAATCATTCCGTCACGTTGGCGGTAGCGACTCCGGTGTCCTTGTAAAAGGTGACGCGGATGTCATGGTCAAGCTCTCCAGGTGCTGCACCCCAGTGCCCGGGGATTCGATCATGGGCTTTGTCACCCGCGGCACTGGAGTATCAGTTCACAGAACTGATTGTAAGAATGTCGGGCAACTTCAGCTTGAGCCCGAGCGAATTCTTGAGGTGAGCTGGGCAGCTTCTTCAAAGCGATTGTTCTTGGTTCAGATTCAGATCGAGGCCCTCGATCGAGCAGGTCTACTAAGCGATGTCACCAGAGTGCTAAGCGAGCATCACGTCAACATCTTGTCGGCTTCAGTCTCGACTCGAAACGACCGGGTTGCCCTCAGTCGGTTTGTATTTGAAATGGGGGATCCGGCAGCCCTTGAGCACCTACTAAACGCTGTGAAGAGAATTGAAGCGGTTTACGACGTCTATCGAGTGTCGCAGTAGCTAGCTGGCGTTTTGCTTGACAACTTCGAGCCAGGATCTTCTCGCCTCTAGGGCTTTAGATAACTCTGCGGTCTTCTTGGAATCCTGCAAAGCCGTTGCGGCCGCTAGGTCTTTCTCAATAACTGCAATCGATTCCTCGAGCTGAGATAGCATGCCAGAGCTTCTTTCAATGGCGGCTGGATCTGATTTTCGCCACTGCTCCTGCTCCAAATCCTTGAACTTCTTCTCAACCGCACGCATGCGATCATCGGTCTCACGAATCTTTTCCTTTGGCACCTTGCCGGCTTTTTCGTAGCGCTGCTGCAAAGAAAGTAGCTGCTTCTTAGCTGCCGCTAGGTCCTTAGTCGGGTCTAGCTTTTCGGCCTCGGTAATGATTGCAAGCTTGGCCTCGTAGTTGGCGGCGAACTCAATTGATTCCTTGGCTATGGTTTCTTTACGCATAGCGTAAATCGCATCTCCAGCAGCCTTGAACTTCTCCCAGAGTGCATCGTCCTGCTTGCCCTGAGATCTTCCTGAAAGCTTCCATTCGTCAAGTAGCTTTCGGTAGTTACTTGCTGAGTCCGCACCCTTTGAAACTAGTGCTTCGGCTTTTGCGACCAGCTCAGATTTTTTCGCTCTTGCAACTTTGGTCACGACGGTTAGTTCTGCAAAGAATGCTCGCTTATTGGCTTCGAACTTGGTTCTGGCGTGGGAGAAGATCTTCCAGATCACGTCAGCTTCCTTGCGGGGAACTTTCGGTCCGGACTTCTGGGAGGCCTGCCAGGCCTCAAACAGCTCGGCCATTTCTTTAGAAGCCACTTTCCACTGGGTCTTCTTTGGGTCTTTATCGGCCAAAGCCTTTGCTTTCTCGGCAATTTCGGTTCGAACCTTCATCGCCTCAGCGATTGCCTTCTGATTGGCTTCGCTTTTCTCGGCACGCATCTTTTCGATGTTTGGTGTGACGGCCGAAACTCTGTTCCTAAGTTCTTGTACGTTTCCAACAGCTGTTGGTTCAACGAGTTCCTTTGCTAGCTTCTCGGCAGCGGCCTCGATGCTCGCGGGATCGGCACTGTTCTTTACTCGCTGCTCGAGAATTCGCACGTTGGCCTCGAGCTCTTGATACTTGCGCTCGAAGTATGCAAAGGCTTCAGCTTCTGTGACACCTGGGTATTGCCCAACTTTTCGTTCGGTGCCGTTGTCGTTAACAAAGACGTTGTTGTCGTTATCGACTCGGCCGTACTGGTTGGAAACTGGGGGCAAGGTATTCTCCTGGTGGGTTCTTGGTTTGGTATTTATCTTAGTTCGATGGCACCCAGTGCGGTTGGCCTAGCTGGAGGCCCATCGCTAGCTCCACCTTCGACGCCGGCTTCGATGACTGGCGCAAGTTGGTCAAGTCCTTGGGTGATCTTGCCGAAGACGGTGTATCCACCGGCTGCATCTGATGGGATTCTGGAGTCTTGATAAACGATAAAGAACTGCGAACCCATGCTGGAGCCATCTCCTCCAACTCGTGCCATGGCCAAAACGCCCTCGCCGTAGGAGTCATCAGCTGGGGCATTCTCAATTGGGCCAAAGTTATAGCCAGGTCCACCGCTTCCGTTCCCAGATGGGTCTCCACACTGCAGCACGAAGATGCCGTCCGTTACCAATCTGTGACAAGTTACACCATCGTAGAAACCTTTGGCACTTAGATCCAGAAAGTTCGCCACGGCCTGAGGTGCGTTCACACCGTCAAGTTCGAGAGCTAGCGTTGCATCTCCAACTTGCATCGATCCGGTCCAAATTCTAGATTCAGCAAGAGCAGCGGATGGAACCAACTCAGAGTTCTCAACTGGCTCGGCGCTTTCGGCTGGATCCGCTTCTGTGGACTCCGTGACAGAGCCAGGGCCAAAGCTGAAATAGGCTAGCTGTGCAACCAGAGCCAAAACCACAGCGCCAGCTCCAAACAACACCGCAAGCCGGTTGTCAGCCTTGCGTCTTTTTGCTTTCGAAGCCTCGAGCATCTGCTTTGACTCGAAAGCAACGAGTCTTTCCGAGGCAATGCCGACTATTTTTCTCTTGCTACTCAATGTTCTGGATTCTCCCTAGCTCAAGTGTTCCTTAGAGAGTTTACAAAGCTTTTTGGCTGGATTCTTATAGCCTTGGAAAATGACCGATTCCCTGTTTAGTTCAAGTGGCCCGCTGGCTGCGAGGATGCGCCCAAGGAGTCTTGAAGAGGTGGTTGGTCAAGATAAGGCTCTGGCAACTGGATCTCCGCTTTCTATGTTGGCCAAGCCTCCAGCGGGATCAAATTTCTCCATGACTTCGGTTGTTTTGTGGGGGCCTCCGGGAACAGGTAAGACCACAATCGCCAAGGCAGTTGCTAACACTTCAGGAAGACGTTTTGTCGAGCTCTCCGCGGTTTCTACCGGAGTGAAAGAACTTCGCGAAGTCATCGATAAGGCCAGAACCGACCAAGAGCTTTACTCAGTTTCCTCGATTGTGTTTCTGGATGAAATCCATAGATTCTCAAAGGCCCAGCAAGACGCGCTGCTTCCAGCGGTTGAGGCTGGCTGGATTGTGCTGATTGCGGCCACCACCGAGAACCCATCGTTTGCGGTAAATGCACCACTTCTTTCCAGGTCGTTATTGGTCAAGCTCGAACCCTTAGAACCTAAGGACGTCAAAACACTAATCACTCGTGCCATAACAGATCCAGCTGGCCTTAGCTCGAAAGTTGGAATTGCAGCTGCTGCGGTTGATCGAATTGTGGACATATCTGGAGGCGATGCCAGAAGAGCTCTAACGGTGCTCGAGGCAGCCGCCGCAAGGGCCATCGAGTTTGCTGACAGTTCGCCAGCTGAGATATCTCTAGAGGATGTGTTGGCAGCCTTAGAAACTGCGCTAGTTCGTTATGACCGCGAAGGTGAACAGCATTACGACACCATCTCGGCATTTATTAAATCAGTCCGCGGCTCGGACGCGGACGCTGCCATTCACTATCTAGCCAGAATGTTAGAAGCCGGGGAGGACCCGAGGTTTATTGCAAGAAGGCTCATGATTTTGGCTTCTGAGGACATTGGCCTTGCTGATTCTTCGGCTCTTGGTTTAGCCGTCGCTGCGTTTGAAACGGTTGCCAACATAGGAATGCCGGAGGCTCGGATAGCACTTTCTCAGGTGACTATTTATCTAGCCTTGGCTCCAAAATCAAACTCGGCTTACCTCGCGATCAACCAGGCCATGGAAGATGTCCGCTCTGGCTTCTTGCCAGCTATTCCTCTTTATCTTCGAAGCTCAGCCTCGGCAAGAAAGGGTTCTGACAAGGACTACCTCTATCCTCACGATCACGAGCACGCCGTTGTTTCGCAGCAATACCTGGGTGAGAGCAGGCAGTACTACGTGCCTAAGTCGCTTGGCCAAGAGCGCACTCTCGCCGAGCGGATTGAGGCGTTGAGGGCCATTATTCGCGGCAAAAAGGCTTGATGGCGCCATCTTTACGGTGCTAAACTCCTAAGGTTGCCAATTTGAATCCTGAGCGCGGCTGCGAGGGGTTATCCAAATAGCGAGTGTCAATTAGCAGACCTTACTCGGCGACATAAAAGGCATTCCTCTATTGCTTTTATTTTTGTTGGAATAACTTGAAAGGAAGCAGTGTCTAAGACATCGCGTACCCGCAGTAAGACCCGTTTGTCCCGCGCGCTCGGGATTGCACTAACCCCAAAAGCAGCCAAGTATCTTGAAAAGCGTCCCTACGCTCCAGGTGAGCACGGCCGCACCAAGCGAAAGGCTGACAGCGACTTCGCAGTTCGTCTTCGTGAGAAGCAGCGCCTAAGGGCGCAGTACGGCATCCGTGAAGCTCAGTTGAAGAAGACCTTCGAAGAGGCTAAGCGCGCCCCTGGACTAACCGGTGAAAACCTGGTTGAGCTTCTGGAGATGCGTTTAGATGCAATCGTGTTGCGTGCCGGCTTTGCCAGAACTATTGCTCAGGCACGTCAGCTGGTTGTGCACCGTCACATCTTGGTCGATGGCCAAAAAGTTGACCGCCCTTCCTTCCGAGTCAAGCCAGGACAGCTTGTTCACGTTCACGAGAAGAGCGAGAAGACCGAGCCGTTCCAGGTTGCAGCCGCTGGGGGACACGTTGATGTTCTTCCGCCGCTACCTGGCTACTTGAGCGTCGAGATCGAGAAGCTACACGCGACTCTAGAGCGTCGCCCACTGCGAGCAGAGGTTCCAGTTACCTGTGAAGTTCAGCTTGTGGTCGAGTACTACGCAGCTAGATAGTTTTTAATTAGGTAGGGAGAGCACCATGTCTGGATCTGAAATCGCAAGCTTGGTAGCTGCGGGCGGATTCGTCGTCTTGGTGCTTTTCCTAGCTGTTCCAATTTTGAAGCTCGGAAAGCTCATCGACAAAAGTGCTGATTCTCTGGTGTCAATGACCGAAGAGCTAACTCCAATGGTTGCAGAACTAACTGTGACTTTGGAAGAAACCAATCGTCAGCTCAAGAAAATTGATTCGATCACCTCAGATGTATCTGCAGTCACCACAAACCTTTCTTCAATGGTGGCGGTTTTCACATCTGCGATGGGTGGCCCACTTTCTAAATTGGCTGGCCTAGGCGGTTTGCTAAGCAACCTACTCGGAAAGAAGAAGAGGTAAATCTCATGAAGAAACTCGTTTGGTTTATGGCCGGTATCGCCCTCGGCGCAGTTGCTGCAAGACAGATAGAAGAAAACCCGGCAGCTCGCAAAGCCTATGAGGAAGCCAAAGCTTCACTGCAGGATTTCAGGGACGCTGTGATGGAAGGTTTCGAGGAGCGTGAGGCTGAGTTGGTAAAGCCCAAGCGCAAGAGCGCTGCAGTTAAAAAGACCGGACCTAAGTCCAAGCCTTCTGGCAAGTAGGGATTCAGATTGAAGACCGCCGAGATTCGTCGGCGCTGGCTCGATTATTTCGCCAGCAAAGATCATGAAGTTGTGCCGTCGGCATCGCTAATTTCCGAAGACCCAACTCTGATGTTTACGGTTGCCGGAATGGTTCCCTTTATTCCTTACATGACAGGACTGGTTCCAGCTCCCTATAAGCGCGCAACCAGTGTCCAGAAGTGCGTGAGAACTCTTGACATTGAAGAGGTGGGCAAGACCACTCGCCACGGAACTTTCTTCCAGATGAACGGCAACTTCTCGTTTGGTGACTATTTCAAGAAAGATGCCATTTCTTATGCCTGGGAGTTTCTTACCTCCAGCCGCGAATCTGGAGGCCTAGGAATTGACCCAGAGCGTCTTTGGGTCACCGTGTATGAAGATGACGAAGAGTCAATAAAGCTCTGGCGTGAACAGAGCAGCATTCCGCTTGAGCGAATTCAAAAGCGTGGCATGAAAGATAACTATTGGTCCACCGGTCAGCCGGGACCGGCTGGCCCTTGCTCGGAAATTTACTTCGACCGCGGACCATCCTATGGAGTAGAAGGCGGACCAGAAGCCGACGAAGATCGATATATCGAGATTTGGAACCTGGTATTCATGCAGTTCGAACGTGGCGAAGGAACCGGCAAGGACAGCTTTGAAATCTTGGGGGAGCTGCCTTCAAAGAACATCGACACCGGCATGGGACTCGAAAGAGTTGCGTTTTTGTTACAGGAAGTTGACAACCTCTACGAGATCGACGAGGTAAGACCGGTTCTTGATCTTGCCGCAAAACTCTCGGGTAAGACCTATGGCGAAAAGGAAGAAGATGACGTGAGGCTTCGGGTTGTTGCCGATCACGTTCGCTCCGCCCTGATGCTGATCGGTGATGGAGTCACTCCCGCCAACGATGCCAGGGGATATGTTGTCCGGCGCCTACTTCGCAGGGTGGTTAGGGCAATGAGACTCTTGGGTGTTGAAGCTCCGGTGTTCAAGAAGCTTTTCACCGCATCCAAGGACGCGATGAAGGAAAGCTATCCAGAGCTCGACAAAGACTTTGAACGCATTCTTCGAACTGCCGTAAACGAAGAAGAGGCGTTTCTTCGCACCCTTAATTCCGGCCTCCTGGTGCTGGACGAGGAGATATCAAAGGCCAAAGGCTCGAAAGCTAAAGCACTGACCGGTGACAGCGTGTTCCTACTCCATGACACCTACGGCTTCCCAGTGGATCTAACTTTTGAAATCGCTCAAGAGGCAGGCCTAGGAATTGACCGGGACAAGTTCACCTCTCTGATGAACATTCAGCGCCAGCGCGCAAAGGATGACGCTAAGCAGAAGCGCTCTACAAATGCCGACCTTTCGGTCTACGGGGAATTTAGATCTCTTGGAACCACAAAGTTCACTGGCTACGAGAGCCTTCGATCTAGTGCAAAAGTTGTTGGACTTATCCGCGACGGTCAGGTAGTCAAATCTCTTGCACAAGGTGAAACCGCCGAAGTGATCTTGGATGAGACTAGTTTCTATGCCGAGTCCGGTGGACAAGACAGCGATTCCGGATTCATCGTCGCAGACAGTGTTGTGTTAGAGGTTCTCGATGTTCAGAAGCCAGTGAAAGGACTTGTTAGCCATTCGGTGCTTGTCAAGCAAGGCGGACTGGGACTTGGAGACAAAGTAGCCACCGAAGTGTCTGCCGACTGGCGGCTCGGAGCTGCACAAGCTCACTCAGCAACACACGTTGTACACGCGGCTCTTCGACAGGTGCTTGGACCGCAGGCTCTTCAGTCTGGTTCCTATAACAAGCCTGGCTACCTGCGTCTTGACTTTTCCTGGAGCGAGCAACTCTCACAAGCCACCAAGACCGAGATCGAAGAGGTGACCAACCTCGCAATACGTCAAGACCTTGCTGTAAGCGCACGGTTCATGAGCGTTCAAGAAGCTAAGGATTTCGGAGCCGTTGCACTATTTGGAGAAACTTACGACGAGAGTGTGCGGGTAATCCAAATTGGTGGCCCTTGGTCCAGAGAGCTCTGCGGTGGAACCCACGTTTCTAGAAGCTCTCAGGTTGGACTAGTTTCGCTTATGGGTGAAGCCTCGGTTGGTTCCGGGTCTAGAAGGCTTGAGGCCTACGTCGGATTTGAAGCTTTCCAGTTTTTGGCTACTGAGCGCGCTTTGGTTGCCACTCTTACCGACTCTCTAAAGGTTCCACGCGAGCAGCTTATTGAGAAAATCAACTCCACAGTCGAGGAGCTTCGTCAAGCCCAGAAAACGCTTTCAGCTTTGTCGATGGAGCAGTTGATGACTCGCTTGCCAATGATTATTGAAAAGGCAAAATCTGTTGGGTCAACCAAGTTTGTTGTTGAAAATATTGGCCAAGTTGATTCGGCCGAACAAGTTCGAGAGTTTGCGGTTGCAGTCAGAGAAAAGCTTGAGCCAGGTTCGGGAGTTGTTGCCATTGCTGGAGAGTGCGCCGGCAAGGTAGTTTTGCTAGTTGCCACCACCAATAAGGCTCGCGCTGCTGGCATTGGAGCCGGCAAATTGGTCAAAGAGGCCTCTGAGATTCTAGGAGGAGGCGGTGGCGGCAAGGACGACATCGCTCAAGGTGGTGGCCCAAAAACATCGGAACTAGCCAAGGCTTTGATCGCCCTCGAAAAGTCCATCGCAGGCTAAATGAGAAAAGGTAAGCGCCTAGCTATTGATGTTGGAGCTGTCCGGATCGGCTTAGCAAGCTGCGATCCAGATGGAATCCTTTCCAGTCCGCTCACAGCAATTCCCAGAGCTGCTTCCAATACCGAAACCGTTCAAGCAATTGCCAAGCTCGTTAGTGAACTGGCGGTAATAGAAGTATTGGTTGGTGACCCGATATCTTTATCAGGAAATACGACAAGTTCAACCAGGGATGCAAGGGAACTAGCCGCTGAAATTGCAAGCGCAATCTCAGTCCCGGTTCGCTTAGTTGATGAGAGACTTACAACTGTGAGCGCGCAAGCCAAACTACGTCAATCTGGGATAGATTCCCGAGAGGCAAAATCTCTAATCGACAGCGCTAGCGCGGTCGAGATACTAGAGCAGGCGCTAAACACCGAGCGCTCAACTGGAAAGCCCCCTGGAATCTTGGCAGCTGAGATAGATGGCTAGAAGATCTGCTCGTCGCAGCAGGCGGCTAATTGTTACCATTACTGTTTTTGTCTTAAGCCTTGGTTTGATTGGTGCGGGAGTAGTTGCCTTAAACTACGACGCACTAAGAGACCAGTACCTAAGGCTGACCACTCTCGATTTCGAGGGACCGGGAGCTGGCGAAGTGGTTGTGCGGATTGAGGCTGGAGATGACGGCCTTGTAGTTTCTGAGAAGCTGCTTGAGGCCGGAGTGATTCGTGACTTTGACAGTTTCTATCGTCTCCTTATAGATGAGAACGCCGTGTTCTATCCCGGAAGTTTCTTACTAAAACTTCAGATGAGTAACCGACTTGCGCTCGAGGTGCTTTCCAATCCTTCAAATGCGATGACCTATAAGGTCACCATTCCGGAAGGTTTTCGAGCGGTCCAAATCTTTGATGAGTTAGCAAAGGTTTCTGGGATTCCGGTTTCGGAGTTTGAAGAGGCGGCAGCTGACCTAGCTGGCTTGGGGATACCAAAGAAGGCTCCAACCATCGAGGGCTATCTATTTCCAGCCACCTATAGCTTCGACCCAGAAGCCACAGCTTCGGACATTATTGGTGCGATGGTGGAGCGAATGAAGAAGGAGCTAGAGGACTTTAGCGTTCCAGAAGATAAGTGGCACAGGCTTCTGACGCTGGCTTCAATTGTTCAGCGCGAGGCAAAGCTAGAGTCTGACTTTTATAAGGTCTCCCGGGTATTTGCCAATCGCCTGGAGCTTGGGATGAAACTTGAAACTGATCCGACGATCACCTACAGCTTCAGCGGCAAGGACATGTCTGAGTTATCTCGCGAGGAGCAGATTGAGCATGGCTATAACACTTATCTGTTGAAGGGCTTGCCGCCGGGTCCAATTGCTTCGCCGGGCGCTTTAGCTATTGAGGCAACACTTAATCCAGTCGAGGGGGATTGGTTGTTTTTTGTGACAATCAATCTTGAAAGCGGCGAGACCAAGTTCTCTAAGACTTTGGCTGAGCACGAGGGGTGGGTTGTGTTCTTGCGTGCATGGGAGCGAGAGAATCCGAACTGGTATGACGACTAAATTCTGCGTGGTTGGCTCACCGATTGAGCATTCACTATCTCCGTTGTTGCATCGAGCGGCCTATGCCCAGCTCGGTCTTGATTTCTCCTATGAAGCGGTCGAGGTAACAAAGGCGAACCTGCTCGGGTTCTTAGAGGAAACTCAGTATCAAGGTGTTTCAGTGACTATGCCGCTCAAGACCGAGGCGTTTGAACTCTCAGTTCAAGCCAGTGATACGGCTACAACAACTAGAGCGGCAAATACCCTGGTTAGATCCTCTGCCGGTTGGTCATGCGAGAACACCGATGTGTATGGATTATCACAAGCATTAGGTGTGGTCGGTACCTGCTCACAAACTGCGATCGTTGGGTCTGGCGCGACTACATTGTCCGCGCTTACTTCACTAGCTAGTCTTTATCCCGACTCCGAGGTCACGATTCATGCCAGAGATACCAATGCGGTGAGCGCTGCGGTAGCCTTTGGAGCCACGCTTGGCCTAAAGACTTCGAGTGCCGAACTTTCTGCTAGTTCAATTGGCTCGTTTGATCTGGTTTTGTCCTTGGTTCCGGCAGGGTCTTATCCGGAACTTTGGGACGAGGTTTCCGATTTGGAGCCAAGGCCAAAGGGCTGGCTATTCGATGTTTCCTATAACCCATGGCCGTCGGTACCGGCAGCTTCTTGGGGGAGTGAGAAAGTGATCTCTGGACTAGAGATGCTTATATGGCAAGCCATCGAGCAAGTTCAAATCTTCAGTAGCAGCGTTGGACAAGAACTAAACCTGGACCGGCAGGCGCTGTATTCCGTGATGCGTAAGGCAGTTTCGAGCAAATAACTCACTCTGAGGACTCGTCTGTGCGAGAATTGGAGACATGTTGCGCTGGTTAACTGCAGGTGAGTCCCATGGACCTGAATTGGTCGCGATTATCGAAGGGATGCCGGCCGGGGTTTCACTAACCACCGCCGATGTTCAAAAAGCCCTTGCACGAAGACGCCTGGGCTTCGGCCGTGGTGCACGAATGAAGTTTGAGCAGGATGAGGTGAGCCTCAGCGGCGGTGTTAGACACGGATTGACTCAAGGCGGTCCGGTTGCAATCACAATTCAAAACACCGAATGGCCCAAATGGGAACAGATCATGGCCTCCGATCCAGTTGATGAAGCAGAACTCACTGGAGCTCGCGCCGAGGCTCTAACCAGACCTCGCCCGGGGCACGCAGATTTCACGGGAATGCAAAAGTATGGCTTCTTGGATGCCAGACCAGTTCTCGAGCGAGCCAGCGCAAGAGAGACCGCGGCCCGAGTTGCTCTCGGGGAAGTAGCTGCCAAGTTCCTATCTGCATTGGGTATTGAACTTGTCACCCACACGGTTGCCATTGGCCCAATCGCCTATACCGATACTTCATTGCCAACGCATTCAGATGTGATGGCACTAGACGAAGACCCGGTTCGTTGTTTCTCAAAATCAGTATCTGATCTGATGGTTCAAGAAATCGAGGACGCACACAAAGCCGGCGACACATTGGGTGGCGTTGTTGAGACGCTTGCCTATGGTCTTCCACCCGGCCTTGGTTCCTACGTTCACTGGGACAGAAGGCTTGATTCACAGCTGGCAGGAGCTTTGATGGGAATTCAGGCCATCAAAGGAGTTGAAGTCGGAGATGGTTTTGAAACCACTCGCCGAAGAGGTTCAATTGCGCACGATGAGATAGAACGCGATGATGCAGGCCTAGTAAGAAGATCAACTGGGCGTGCCGGCGGCATCGAGGGAGGCATGTCCACCGGTGAGGTGCTTCGAGTCCGAACTGGAATGAAACCAATTTCAACAGTTCCAAAGGCGCTTGCAACGATTGACGTGTCAACCGGTGAAGCTTCTAAGGCTCATCACCAAAGGTCTGATGTTTGTGCAGTGCCGGCGGCTGGAATCGTTGCTGAGGCTATGGTGGCTCTGGTTCTAGCCAATGCAGTGTTGGAAAAATTCGGTGGGGATTCTATTCAGGAGACCAAACGCAACCTTGATTCATTCCTTGCAAGCATCCCTGCAGTTCTTAGATCCTTCGATAGCTAATGGTGGAATCAGTGGTACTGATTGGACCAATGGGCGTTGGTAAGACCACAATCGGTAAAAAACTTGCGAAGCAACTTGACCGGTCTTTCATTGATACCGATAAGGAAATAGTTAAAGATCACGGATCTATCAATAAGATTTTTTCCAAATTCGGGGAGCAGCACTTCCGATCCCTCGAGAGTCAGTACCTAGTACGCGCTTTAGAATCCGGGGGTGTGGTTGCAACTGGGGGAGGTATCGTGACCCAGGCTAACAACCGAGCTCTGCTTATGGACGCTTTCGTTATATACCTTTCATCAAACGGCCGTCACATGGCCTCTAGGCTCCTGGCTGGCAAGCGGCCGCTTCTGAAAAACGGAATGGCCGATTGGAAGCGCATTTACGAGGAGCGCAAGCCGCTCTACGAGCAGGTTGCAAGTTTTGAGATAGAAACCAGTAGCAAGCCACTTGGAACGATTGTTGCCGAAATAGTTGAGGTTGTGAAAGCCCGTGGCTGAGATCTCACGCGTTCTGGTAGGTGCCGATAAACCATACCCGGTAGTAATCGGTAGAAGCCTGCTTAATGAGGTTCCGAAGTTTTTGGAGGGTGCCAAAAAAGTCTTGGTGGTTCATCCGGTTGGGCTGGCTGTAAGCGCCGAGCAGCTGAGAGATTTCTTGATTACCCAAGGCTTTGAGGTTGTGCTGGCGGGAGTTCCAGACAACGAGGAAGCCAAGCGCATCGAGGTGGCTGCATTTTGTTGGGGAATCTTAGGAAAGTCAGAGTTTTCCAGAACTGACATGGTGATCGGCTTCGGCGGGGGGACAATCACTGACCTGGCGGGCTTCGTTGCCGCAACCTGGCTTCGTGGGGTGGGGATTGTGCAGATTCCAACTACTTTGCTTGCAATGGTTGATGCCGCAGTTGGCGGTAAGACTGGAGTAAACACCAGTGAAGGGAAGAATCTGGTTGGGGTTTTTCACTCACCCAGCGCCGTTGTGATTGACCTGGAGACCCTTGACACTCTTCCTAAAAATGAACTACTTGCCGGTTTCGCTGAAGTTGTTAAGTGCGGCTTTATCAGTGACACCGAGATTCTTTCGATAATCGAATCCGACTTCGAGAAGGCGGTAGACCCGAAAGCCAAGCAATTTGAAGAATTAGTTCTTCGAAGCGTGCGCGTCAAAGCGGCAGTGGTTTCAGAGGATTTTAGGGAATCTGGCCTAAGAGAGATTTTGAACTACGGGCACACCCTGGGACACGCTATTGAACTTGCCGAGAGGTACAAGTGGCGACACGGCGCGGCAATTTCCATCGGCATGATTTTCGTGGCAGAGCTGGCACACCTCAACGGTCGGCTGTCAATCGAGGCTGTTAAGCGGCACCGCGATCTTCTTTCCAGGCTTGGGCTGCCAACTAGCTACCCGGCTGAAAAATGGCCTCAGCTACTTGCAAACATGCAGGTTGACAAGAAATCGAGGGGCGGAAACCTAAGGTTTGTGGTCTTGGACGATGTCGGCAAGCCAACAATCATGCATGCTCCGACAGAGGAGATTTTGTTCGCCGCTTATCAAGAGATTGCAAAGTAGGCTGAAGTTCATGAAATCTGTACTAGTGCTGAACGGACCAAACTTGGGCCGGCTGGGTTCGCGAGAACCAGAGATCTATGGCGACCTTAATTTGGAGGCGCTAACTAAGCAGCTGGAGTCTTTGGCTACTGAACTCTCGGTGAAGATTTCTGTAATGCAGTCGGATTCTGAGTCGGTTTTGATGGCTGCGATTCACGATGCCACCGATAAGGGCACCGACATAATCTTGAACCCAGCAGCCTTCACGCACTATTCCTACGCTCTGGCAGATGCCTGTAAAGCTCACACGGCAAGCGGTGCAAAACTTATTGAGGTTCATATTTCCAATCCTCACGCGCGGGAGGAATTTCGTCACAAGAGCGTGATTTCTGCTAGCGCAAGCGGTGTTATTGCGGGCTTTGGCTTCGATTCATACAAGCTTGCCCTCCGTCAACTCGCTGGCTAAGCAGCTAGAATCATATAAATCCAATCCACGAGATAAAGAAATTAGAGTACGCACGACTTATGGCAACCTCAAACGACCTAAAAAACGGACTAGTTCTAAACATTGATGGCCAGCTCTGGACTGTCATTGAGTTTCAGCACGTCAAACCCGGAAAGGGACCAGCATTCGTTAGATCGAAGCTGAAGAACGTTCTAACCGGAAAGGTTGTTGAGCGCACCTTTAACGCCGGTGTCAAGGTCGAAACCGCAAGCGTAGACAAGCGTGAAATGAACTATCTATACAACGATGGCTCAAGCTATGTGTTCATGGACAACCAAAATTACGAGCAGATGAGTCTTTCTGAAGAGATCGTTGGCGACGGTAAGAACTACCTGCTTGAGAACCAGGAAGCGGTAGTGGCCGTTTACGAAGGAAACCCAATCTATGTTGAGTTGCCAGCCTCAGTTGTGCTGGAGATCACTTACACCGAACCAGGACTGCAGGGAGACCGCTCAAGCGGTGGCACTAAGCCTGCAACCGTTGAAACCGGTTTGCAGATCCAAGTGCCGCTATTCATTGAGCAAAACGTCAAGGTTCGCGTCGACACGAGAACCGGCGAGTATCTCGGCCGAGTAACTGACTAGCAATTGAGTTCGCGAACCAAGTCTCGAAAGATGGCGCTGGACGCCATTTTTGCCGCAGACATGCGAAAGCAAAACCCGGTTGACCTTCTTGAGGCAACCGCACTAGAGCAGGTTGATCGGCAGAACCAAGCCGAGATTGTTGGCTACGCCAGCGAGATTGTTTCGGGGATTACCGAGCTTCACGCTGAGATTGACGAGCGCATCGCATCTTTTTCCCACAAGTGGTCAATTGACCGCATGCCCGCTGTGGACCGCGCAATTTTGCGGGTGGCGGTCTGGGAGATCCTGTTCAATGAGCAGGTACCCGACCCAGTGGCGATTTCTGAAGCCGTGGAGCTGGCCAAGGAGTATTCCACCGAAGAGTCAGGGCTTTTTGTAAACGGATTGCTCTCGGCGATTTCGAACACCAAGGCTGCAAAATAGCTCAAATCTGCTATTGTTCTACAAGCAACATCCTTTAATGACCGTCCAGTGAGGCGGAGAAGGAGGTGGGCGTTTTGTCAAAACGCACTGTCTTGAGCGCCGATGACCTATCTCGGGCTATTACACGCATCTCTCACGAAATCCTTGAAGCCAACCACGGCGCAGAAAATCTTGTACTCCTTGGAATACCAACCAGGGGAGTGTTTCTAGCAGAGCGAATCAGCTCGGTCATCAAAAAGCACTCCGGCCATGAAGTTCAAGTTGGTTCCCTCGATGTCACTTTGTATAGAGATGACCTTGCCAAGCAACCAACAAGAGGGCCAGGTGTCACTTCGGTACCTTCAACTGGAATCACTGGTTCGACAGTGGTGCTGGTAGATGATGTGCTTTACAGCGGAAGAACTGTTCGGGCCGCTCTCGATGCGTTGAATGATCACGGTAGACCGAAGGCTGTCTTGCTTGCCGTGCTGGTAGATCGCGGCCACCGTGAGCTTCCAATTCGGGCCGACTTTGTTGGAAAGAATCTTCCAACCTCTTCGGTTGAGCACATAGCGGTCAAGCTAACCGAAACTGACGGAGTTGATGAGGTGGTGATCGAGTCGTGAGACATCTCTTATCAGCGGCAGATTTTAGTCACGACGAGGCTGTAGCAATGCTCGATCTCGCAGAGGACATGGCTGAAGTTAATGACCGAGAGGTCAAGAAGTTGCCAACTCTTCGGGGCAAGACGGTTGTGAATCTCTTCTTTGAGGACTCCACTAGAACCAGAATCTCATTCGAGCTGGCGGCGAAGCGATTGTCGGCCGATGTAATTAACTTCGCAGCCAAGGGCTCCTCGGTCTCAAAGGGAGAGTCTTTGAAAGACACCGCTCAGACACTGGAAGCCATGGGTGCTGATGCCATTGTCTTGCGACACTCTTCTAGTGGCTCGGCTTTTCGGCTTGCTCACACCGACTGGGTTGACTCATCGATCATTAACGCCGGTGATGGCTCTCACGAACACCCAACTCAAGCTCTGCTGGATGCCATGACAATTAGACAGAGCCTAAACCAAGACGTTAGGGGCAAGGACCTCGCAGGAGTTCGGGTGTTGATAGTTGGAGATATTTCGCACTCCCGGGTTGCAAGGTCAAATCTATTGCTCCTGACAACTTTAGGTGCCGAGGTTCACGTGTGTGGGCCGGCAACTCTTGCACCTAGCTCACTGGTTGGGAAAGAACGAGTGCACTACCTACTCGACGAAGCAATCAGGCAAGTCCAACCAGATGTTGTCATGATGCTAAGAGTGCAGCAGGAGCGCATGACGGCATCATTTTTCCCAACCGAGCGGGAATATTCCAGAGTGTGGGGGCTCAACAAATCCAGACTGTCCGCACTTGATGATAAGACGATCGTGCTTCACCCCGGCCCGATGAACCGCGGGCTCGAGATTGATGCCGCAAGCGCCGACAGCAAAAACTCGAAAGTCTTGCATCAGGTTAGAAACGGCGTTTCGGTGCGCATGGCCGTGCTGTACTCATTGCTGTCAGGAGAGAAAGAAAATGCCTAGAAACTACATTCTGCAAAGCGCAACCGATGTATTTGGTAAGAGCGTCGATGTTGTGATCGAGGACGGCGCAATCGTCGAGAAGCCTGCTTTGGGAGTAGAGCACGAGAAGATTGACTGCTCTGGCTTAACAGTGTTGCCAGGCTTTGTTGATTTGCACACCCACCTTCGCGAACCGGGTTTTGAGCAGTCCGAGACCGTAGCTTCCGGCTCGAGGGCAGCGGCCGCTGGAGGCTTCACAGCAATTCACGCCATGGCAAACACATTTCCAGTTGCTGACACCGCAGGAGTTGTCGAGCAGGTGGCAAGGCTTGGAGAGGATGCCGGGTTAGTTCATGTTCAACCAATCGGAGCCGTCACAGTCGGTCTAAAGGGCGAGCAGCTTGCAGAATTGGGAGCCATGGCTCAATCCAAAGCCCGAGTAAGAATTTTTAGCGACGACGGGAACTGCGTGCACGATCCGGCTCTGATGAGACGGGCCCTGGAATATGTAAAGGCATTTGATGGAGTTGTTGCCCAGCACGCGCAAGAGCCAAGGCTAACCGTAAACGCTCAGATGAACGAGGGAGCCCTGTCAGCAAAGCTTGGACTAGCTGGCTGGCCCGGCGTTGCTGAAGAGGCCATCATCGCTCGGGATCTGATGCTGACTGAACTTACCTCTTCAAGATTGCACGTTTGTCACGTCTCAACCGCTGGCTCAGTCGAGCTAATTCGGCAAGCCAAGCTTCGCGGCATCAGAGTTAGCGCTGAGGTGACCCCACATCACCTGTTGCTGACCGAAGATCTTGCTTCTGGATATGATCCGATTTACAAGGTGAACCCCCCACTTCGAAAGCAGTCGGATGTTGACGCCCTTAGGGCGGGCCTTGTTGATGGAACTATCGATGTTATTGCCACCGACCATGCACCTCACCCAAAAGAGTCGAAAGACACGGATTGGGCAAGTGCTGCATTTGGAATGGTTGGTCTTGAGTCGGCCTATTCGATTGCCCAGCAGGTGCTAATCGATTCCGGGGAATCCAGTTTCGAAAGGCTGGCTGAAGTTCTTTCGACAAACGCGTCCGCAATTAGTGGATTGACCGATCAGGGCACCTACCTAAGCGTTGGGAAAGTTGCCAACTTGACTCTCGTTGACCCAGAGTTCAAGACTCAGGTTGAGTCCAAGACCCAAAGCATGAGTGAGAATAACCCGTACGTCGGCCGATCCTTCACGGGTGGAGTTGTGCACACCATTTATGACGGACAATTTAGTTATAGGAACCGGCAAATCGTTGAAAGGAGCGCTCTCTGATGCAGACTTATCAGGTTGGGCTAATAGCACTTGCAATCTTTACGCTGCTGGTTCTTTTTGCCTTCTGGTCTTGGGTTTCTCGGATTCGTAAGCAGGAGTCAGTTATCCAGGAGCCGAGGTTCTTAGCCGGTGATGCTAAAGGACAGACTGCGTTCTACGTAGCAACCACATTCGCAGGTAGACCGCTCGATCGAGTAGTAGCCCACGGGCTTGCACACCGTGGAAAAGCCAGCATCTTGGTGTCTGATTCCGGAGTGGCCATCTATCGAACCGGCGAGAAGAACTTTCTGATTCCATCCGATCAGTTGTTGGGGGTTAGCCAAACTACCGCGGTAATTGACAAAGCTGTTGAGAAAGACGGTCTGGTGTCAATTCAATGGGATCTTGGTGGCACCTCTTTAGAGACCCACCTTAGGTTTGTCGGAGCGTCAGAGCGTTCGACTGTGCTTTCTCAACTAAAGGAAATGGTGGCCTAGAAAAATGTCAACAGCGAAACTGGTTCTTGAGGACGGAAAAGTCTTTGACGGAGCCGCCTACGGGGCTCTAGGCCAGACTCTCGGGGAGATTGTCTTTGCCACCGGAATGACCGGTTATCAAGAGACACTTACTGACCCTTCTTACGCCGGGCAGATAGTTGTTCAAACCGCGCCACACATTGGGATAACCGGAGTGAACACCAGAGATCAGGAGTCGAACCGGATTTGGGTTTCAGGTTATGTGGTCAGGGAGCCATCCAGAATTGTTTCGAATTTTCGAGCAGAGAGGTCTTTGGACGATGAGTTGCAAGACAACTTTGTTGTTGGAATCAGTGGCATAGACACCCGGGCGCTTACCCGTCACATCAGATCTCTTGGGGCTATGCGAGCAGGAATCTTTTCAGGACCCAGAGCGGATCAGCCAATAGATCGATTGCTAGAGATAGTGAAAGAGGCCCCGGAAATGTCTGGGCTATCACTTAGCTCAACAGTGACCACCCCTGATACTTATGAAGTCCCGCACATGGGGCAGTTTGTTGGGCGGGTTGCAATTTTAGACCTTGGTATCAAGCGCTCCACAATTGATCACATGATTAATCGCGGTCTGGTGGTGACAGTGCTTCCAGCCTCTGCAAACATCGACACGGTGCTTGCGGCTCAGCCTGACGCGGTGTTTTTCTCTAATGGACCTGGCGACCCGAGCGCCTCTGAGGCTCAGGTTAGATTGCTTAGGCAGATCCTTGAGCGCCGAATTCCGTTTTTCGGAATCTGTTTTGGGAATCAACTCTTAGGTAGGGCACTGGGCTTTGACACCTACAAGCTGGCGTTTGGTCACCGCGGCATCAACCAACCAATTCTCGACAGGACAACTGGAAGAGTTGAAGTGACCGCACACAACCACGGATTCGCCGTGCGGGTCCCAGGCGGCGAAGCCGGTGAGGAAGTATTGTCCCCGGCAGGCTTTGGCAAAGTTCGAGTTTCACACATCAACCTCAACGACGATTGCGTAGAAGGTCTTGAGTGCATCGACATTCCGGCCTTCTCGGTTCAGTATCACCCAGAGGCAGCAGCTGGCCCACATGATTCCAACTACCTGTTTGATCGACTCACAACAATGA
Organism: Rhodoluna limnophila; assembly: GCA_945883505.1. Lineage (GTDB taxonomy): Bacteria > Actinomycetota > Actinomycetes > Actinomycetales > Microbacteriaceae > Rhodoluna > Rhodoluna limnophila_B. The sequence continues at coordinate 157,701 of CAMCXL010000001.1, read as the reverse complement.
TCACAACCCGCAGGGGAGCAAACTAATGCCGCTTAGACAAGATCTAAAGAGCGTTCTAGTTATCGGCTCCGGTCCAATTGTTATCGGTCAAGCATGTGAGTTTGATTACTCCGGCACCCAGGCCTGCAGAGTTCTAAGGGCCGAGGGTATCCGGGTGATTCTGGTGAATTCAAACCCCGCTACGATCATGACCGACCCAGACTTTGCCGATGCAACATACGTTGAGCCAATAACCGCACAGGTGATTGAAGCGATTATCGCGAAGGAAAAGCCTGACGCGATTTTGCCAACGCTAGGTGGTCAGACCGCCTTGAACGCTGCAATGCAGCTGCACGAGTTGGGAATTCTGGAAAAGTACAACGTCGAACTAATCGGCGCCAACATCGCTGCCATCAAGGCCGGTGAAGACAGGCAGTCTTTCAAGCAACTTGTCTTGGATGCTGGAGCAGACGTTGCAAAATCAGTAATTGCCAAGAACATCGATGAGATTCTGGCAGGTGCCAAAAAACTTGGTTACCCGCTGGTTGTCAGGCCATCTTTCACCATGGGAGGTCTTGGCTCCGGATTTGCCTACAACGAGACTGAACTGATTCGGATTGCCACGGCAGGACTGCAGGCCAGTCCAACCACTGAGGTGCTACTCGAAGAGTCAATCATGGGATGGAAAGAGTATGAGCTTGAGCTGATGCGCGACAAAAACGACAACGCTGTTGTGGTTTGTTCAATTGAGAACGTTGACCCGGTTGGCGTACATACCGGCGACTCAATCACGGTGGCTCCGGCGCTAACGCTTACGGACCGCGAGTACCAGAATCTAAGGGATATTTCCATCCAGATTATTCGCGACGTTGGGGTGGATACCGGTGGCTGCAACATTCAGTTCGCTGTAAATCCCGAAACCGGACGTGTCATCGTAATCGAGATGAACCCTCGAGTTAGCAGATCTTCGGCACTTGCCTCAAAAGCTACCGGGTTCCCGATTGCAAAGATTGCTGCCAAGCTCGCCGTTGGATACACGCTTGATGAGATTCCAAACGACATAACAAAAGTGACGCCAGCCAGTTTTGAGCCCACTTTGGACTACGTAGTGGTGAAGGTTCCGAGATTTGCATTCGAGAAGTTCCCGGCTGCTGATCCAACACTTACCACCACAATGAAATCTGTTGGCGAAGCTATGGCAATCGGGCGAACCTTCTCCCAAGCTCTACAAAAAGCCCTGAGATCGCTTGAAAAGCGCGGCTCTTCATTCCACTGGAACCACACGGTTGTTCCTGTCAAGGACCTTCTAGTTTCAATTAGGCGCCCAACTGATGGACGCATAGTCGATGTTCAGCAGGCACTTTATAAGGGTGCGTCTATTGAGCAGGTTTTCGAAGCCACCAAAATCGACCCTTGGTTTCTTGACCAAATCGTCCTAATCAACGAAGTCGCCACCCAGATCAAAGATACGGTTGATCTAACCCCAGAGCTTATAAAACTTGGCAAAATGCACGGGTTTAGCGATCACCAGATCGCTGAACTTCGAAGGCTTTCTGAACAAGACGTTAGAAGTTTGCGTCACGAAATGGGACTACGTCCAGTGTTCAAGACCGTAGACACCTGTGCTGGAGAGTTTCCGGCTCTTACTCCCTACCACTACTCAACTTATGAACAAGAAACGGAGGTTGTTGCCTCAGATCGTAAGAAGGTAATCATCCTGGGTTCTGGGCCCAACCGAATTGGCCAGGGAGTCGAGTTCGATTACTCCTGTGTGCATGCTTCCTTCGCGCTTTCAGATGCCGGTTTCGAGACCATCATGATCAACTGCAACCCTGAAACTGTCTCTACTGACTATGACACTTCTGATCGGCTCTACTTCGAACCTCTCACCTTGGAGGATGTCCTCGAGGTAATTCACGCGGAGCAAGCTTCCGGTGAAATAGTTGGCGTTGTTGTCCAACTCGGCGGGCAGACAGCCCTGGGCTTGGCTCAGGGACTCAAGAAAGCCGGAGTTCCGATTCTTGGAACCCCGCCTGATGCCATAGACCTGGCTGAGGAGCGCGGCTCGTTCTCCAAGATCCTAGATAAGGCCGGACTTCTGGCTCCAGCCAACGGCACCGCAACAACTCTGGCCGAGGCTAAAGTCATCGCTGATCGGATTGGTTTCCCAGTTTTGGTAAGACCTTCATATGTGCTCGGTGGTAGAGGGATGGAGATTGTCTACGAGCCAGAAGGAATGGACGATTACTTTAGACGCATCGAGGACCAGGCAATTGTTGGGCCAGAGCATCCGCTCTTGGTTGATCGATTCCTGGACGACGCCATCGAAATCGACATCGACGCGCTCTATGACGGAACCGAACTTTATGTTGGTGGAGTTATGGAGCACATCGAGGAAGCCGGAATTCATTCCGGTGACTCTAGTTGCACACTGCCACCGATTACACTCAGCGACTCTCAGATTTCCAGAGTTCGCGAGGCAACCGAGAAGATTGCCAAGGGGGTAGGAGTAAGGGGCCTACTAAATGTCCAGTTTGCTCTTGCAGCTGATGTGCTCTATGTCTTGGAGGCGAACCCAAGGGCATCGAGAACTGTTCCTTTTGTATCCAAGGCCCTTGGTATCACATTGGCAAAAGCGGCCTCACTCGTGATGGTTGGAAAGACGATAGCGGAACTAATCAACGAAGGCCACCTGCCAAGACTTGATGGAACATACATTCCTGCGAATTCTCAAATTTCGGTTAAGGAAGCGGTGCTGCCGTTCAAGCGCTTTGCCACACCCGATGGCAGATACGTCGATTCCTTGCTTGGGCCCGAGATGAGATCAACCGGTGAAGTCATGGGCATCGACGTGGACTTTCCAAAGGCGTTTGCAAAGTCACAAGCTGCTGCCGGTAGCTCACTGCCCACCAAGGGAAGAATCTTTATCTCGGTAGCCGACCGCGATAAGCCACAGATGCTCCTTGCCGTTCGAAGACTCGATCAGCTTGGCTATGAGATCCTGGCAACCGCTGGTACGGCGCAGATTTTGCAACGCCATGGAATCAATACAAAAGCCGTCAGGAAGCACAGCGAGGGCTCTTCGGCTACTGAAGGTCCAACAATTGTTGACCTAATCACGGCTGGTGAAGTTGATGTCGTTGTGAACACCCCAACTGGGTCTGCTGCAAGAAAAGATGGATATGAGATTCGTGCAGCAACTACCGCCGCAGACAAGCCAATATTTACAACCCTGGCTCAGCTAAGTTGCGCCATCGGCTCATTTGAAGCAGTAATCGCTGGACCTTTTGACGTTAGATCACTCCAGGAGCATGCCGCAGATCGCAAGGCGGCACTCGGTGTCTAGTTTTGGTGAACGTCTTTCTAAAGCAATCTCTGTTTACGGGCAGCTTTGCGTTGGTATCGATCCAAGTGCCAACCAGCTTCTAAGCTGGTCACTTCCCGATTCAGCAAGTGGCGCCAAGCAGTTTTCTTTGGCCGTTTTGGAAGCTTCTGCTGGGCAGGTAGGAATCATCAAACCGCAGGTTGCGTTTTTTGAGCAGTACGGACCAACCGGCTTAGCTGCACTAGCCGATGTGATGATTGAAGCCAAGCAAGCTGGTTTAGTTGTTATTGCTGACGCTAAGCGCGGAGACATCGGCAGCTCAATGGATGGCTATACCAGAGCGTGGCTTTCCAATGAGGCGAGCTTTCAAGTCGATGCGCTAACTCTAAGTCCGTTTCTTGGGATAGAAAGCTTGCGGCCAACGATTGAGATAGCACTGAAGAATCAAAAAGGTGTTTTTGTGCTTGCCGCAACATCAAATCCAGAGGCTTTGCAAATTCAGGCAGCTTCAAGGGAAGGAAAGACAATTTCTAGTCTGGTTGCCTCATTTGCGAGTTCGCTCAACGAGCCAGCCCTTGGTTCGGTTGGCTGCGTGGTTGGCGCAACTGTTAAGCTTGCAGATCTCGGGCTTACTCAAGATTCTTTTTCGAATACACCGATACTGATGCCAGGCTTTGGAGCGCAAGGTGTTGAGCTTGCTGAGGTAGGAAGATTATTTGGTGGCCTGAAGACCAATCTGATCTGCAGTGTTTCAAGATCAGTTGCTTCGGATTCAAGAGCGGGACTTGATTCGCGTATTGCCGCTGCAAAGTCAGAACTTGAAAAGGGGATGAATCTATGACTCAGCTAGGGAAACTGATTGTGATGGCCGGTCCTTCTGCTGTTGGTAAGGGCACATTAGCCAAATTCATTGTTGATAACTACCAGGGGTTTCACTTATCTGTTTCGGCAACAACCAGGCCCGCCAGGAGCGGCGAAGTGGATGGGGTCTCATACCTTTTTGTTTCCGATGCTGAATTCACTGAGATGGTAGCGGCGGGTCAGATGCTGGAGTGGGCTACCGTTCACGGCAAGCACAGCTACGGTACGCCGAGGGAGGGTGTCGACAAAGCTCTTGAGCAGGGATTGAATGTCTTACTCGAGATCGATGTGCAGGGGGCTTTTCAGGTGAAAGAGGCTTTTCCGGGTTCAGTGCTGGTTTTCGTCAAGCCTCCGAGCTTTGAGGAGCTTCGGAATCGCCTGGATAAAAGAGGGACAGAGTCCGAGAAGGAGAAGCAAATCAGGCTTGAAACAGCCGAAGTTGAGCTTGCGCAGGCCGAGTTCTTTGATTTTGTGGTGATCAACGACGAGGTGGCCAGATGCGCCCAAGAGGTCGTAGACTTGTCTCAATCCACCTAATCTCAGGGAAGTTCTTATGTCTGAAAAACTCGAAGGAATCGTTTCGCCCTCCATTGACAAGTTGATGGACCGCGTCGACTCTAAGTATGAATTGGTTATGTTTGCCGCCAAGCGTGCTCGTCAGATCAATGACTACTACTCCGCTCTTCACGAGGGAAGCCTGTTTAGCAACGTCGGCCCATTGGTTGATGTGACAATCGACGAGAAGCCTCTCACGATTGCTCTTCACGAGGTTGACCAGGGTCTTCTGACAAAGCGTCACCTAGACTAAACGGCTCGTAGAAGTGGCCAATGTAGTCGTCGGCGTGACCGGTGGCATAGCGGCATATAAAAGCGCACCTCTGATCAGATTATTTGCTGAGGCCGGTCACACAGTTCAGGTAGTTGCAACCGAGAATGCCTTCAAGTTCATCGGCAAAGCAACCCTAGAAGCCCTTTCCAAGAATCCCGTCTTTATTGTCGATCCTGAACTTTTTACCGATGTGGATCAGGTCAAGCACATCGCAATCTCAAAAAGCGCAGATCTGATAGTTGTAGCTCCAGCAACCGCTTCATTCATTGCGAAGGTTGCCGCGGGGATTGCGGATGATTTACTAACCACGACGGTTTTGGCAGCCACTGCTCCAGTTGTTCTGGCTCCTGCGATGCACACCGAGATGTGGGAGGCAGCTTCTACTGTTCAGAACATCAAAACTCTCAAATCTCGAAACTTCTCAATTGTGGAGCCAGGTGTTGGTCGATTGACTGGCGAAGACACCGGTATTGGAAGGTTGGCGGATCCGGAGGTAATTTTCGAAGCAGCCTTGGCTTGTCTTAGTGGCCCACTTACCGGCTACCGCGTTTGTGTAACCTTAGGCGGCACCAGGGAACCAATCGATGCTGTGCGATATGTTGGAAACCACTCTTCTGGAAAACAGGGCATCGCTTTTGCAAGAGCAGCGAAGCAATTAGGTGCCAGAGTTCAAGTTATCTCAGCCAATGTTGATCCAGAGAACTTAGTAGGGCTCGATTCGATTCCCGTACAGACCACACAACAGCTGCAGTCGGCATTACTTGGTCAACTAAACGAAATAGATATTTTGGTCATGGCAGCAGCCGTCGCAGATTTCTCGCTCGAGAACCCCTCAACGACAAAGTTAAAGCGTTCTGAGATTGGGCAAAGCCTCTCGCTTACTCTTTCTGCCAACCCCGACGTCCTAAAGGAATTCATCGAGAAAGCTAAAGCCAGCTCCAAGAAGATTCTGACTGTTGGATTCGCTGCTGAAACTGGGGGCAATCTAGAAGCTCTAGCTAAGGCAAAGCTTCAAGACAAAGGATGCGACTTTGTTGTTGCAAACGATGTCTCCGATGGAGCAGTCTTTGGAAGCTCAGACAATAGCGTTCTTCTGATGTCCGAGAATTCGACTAGCGAGTACCAGGGAACTAAAACAAGTGTTGCATTAGCTGTCATGTCCGAACTTGCGGCTAAAGTAGGGGGATTATGAGCACACTAAGGCAGTTCACGTCAGAGTCGGTCACCGAAGGTCACCCGGATAAAATTTGTGACCAAATCTCTGACGCGATTTTAGACGCAATGCTTGCCCAGGACCCGGCTGCCCGAGTGGCAGTTGAAACTATGGTCACAACCGGTTTGGTTCATGTTGCGGGTGAAGTCTCGACCTCAGGATATGTTGAGATCCCATCAATTATTCGCGAGACAGTCCTTGGTATCGGTTATAACTCATCCAAGATTGGTTTTGACGGCGAAAGCTGTGGGGTTTCGATTTCCATAGGACAGCAGTCGCCAGATATTGCTCAGGGTGTTGACTCTGGTCTTGAGGTCAGAGATCAGGGTTCGACCGACCGATACGAGACCCAGGGAGCTGGCGACCAGGGAATCATGTTTGGCTACGCCAGCAACGAGACTCCAACCTACATGCCAACTGCAATTGCTTTGGCTCACAAACTTGCCGAGCGACTAGCTGAGGTTCGAAAAAGTGGCGAAGTCGGATTCCTAAGACCCGATGGTAAAACTCAGGTCACCGTTGGATTCGAGGGATCGGTTCCAAAAACCATTGAAGCAATTGTTGTGTCGAGTCAGCACGATGAGGGCGTCTCTCAGGCAGATATCCAGGAGGCAATTAAGACAGCTGTTATTCATCCGATTCTGGAGAAGTCTGGGTTGGACTTTCAAGGTGCCAAGTACTTTATTAACCCGACTGGCAAGTTTGTGATCGGCGGACCTCAGGGTGACGCTGGTCTAACCGGCAGAAAGATTATCGTCGATACCTACGGGGGAGCGGCTCGTCACGGCGGTGGCGCATTCAGCGGGAAAGACCCGTCGAAGGTTGATCGATCTGCGGCCTACGCAATGCGTTGGGTTGCCAAGAACGTTGTAGCCTCCGGTGCTGCTGATCGGGCTGAGGTGCAGGTGGCTTACGCCATCGGAGTTGCAAATCCGGTCGGAATCTATCTAGAGACCTTCGGAACCGAGAAGGTTGACACTTCTTTGATTGAAAAGGCCATTCGAGACGTCTTTGACCTTCGGCCCCGTGCAATTGTTGAGCAACTAGATCTTTTGAGACCTATCTATGCAAAGACCGCGGCCTACGGGCACTTCGGCCGTGAGCTTCCGGAATTTTCTTGGGAGAACCTTGACCGAGTCGACGCTCTGCGCGCTGCTCTGAATCTCTGACATGCCGAAGATAGCGAAGTTGGCTATCCAGTCTGGTTTGCCACAACTCGACAGATTATTCGACTACTCGATACCCGACTCCTTGCAATCTTCCGTCCAGGTTGGTTCCCGCGTCAAAGTACAATTTGGAAAATCTAAGAAGGCTCTGGATGGCTTTGTGGTTGAGATTGCGGATCGATCCGATTTTGAGGGCAAGCTGGCTGAGATTCAATCGATTGTTGGGCACCAGCCCGCACTACAGCCAGAGGTGTTTGCCCTGTGCTCACAGTTAGCTGAGCGTTCGGCAAGCTACCTTGGAGAGCTACTAAAAATTGCAGTTCCTCCCCATATGCCAAGAGCGTTTGCTTCCCACCAAACCACCGAGAACACCAAGGTGCTGCCAGGCGAGTATTCATCAACTTTTGAAACAGACTACATTGAGGCTCTTTGCGAACCTTCAGCAAAATGCTTCGCATTGGCTGAGCCAAGGCAAGTGCTTATTGGCTACCAGGGTTCTGAAGTGGCAACACCGTCGTGGGTAAGTCTGTTTCTTTTAGTTTCAATGAAGAACTTGGAAAGAGGTAAGTCATCAATAATCTTGGTACCTGACTACCGTGAGCATGCCATGGTTATCGCTGCGATTTCATCGCTCGGACTTGAGGCTGAACTCGCCGACTATTCTCAGGAGCTTCCAAAATCTAAGCAGTACGCAGCATTTCTCAAGGCTCTAGAGCCTAAGCCTCGAATTGTCGTTGGCTCTAGATCCGCCGCCTTCGCTCCGGCCCACAACCTCGGTGCAATTTTGGTTTTCGACGAAGCAGACAGAAGTTTTGCGGACCAAGCCTCGCCTTACCTTCACACCAGAGATGTGGTTCTTGTAAGGCAAGCAATTCAGAAATGCGCATTGCTATTTGCAGCTCACTCGATATCGACGGACATGATGAGACTTCTCGAGAACGGCTACTTGCAAGATAAGTCAATGGCTTTCGCCGCTCCGAGAATCTCGATTTCAGAACCGGGCCTAAGGGTGGACTCTCACGCCTTTAGTGCTATCAAGAAGGGTCTCACTGAAGGTGCGGTGTTGGTTCAGGTCTCTTCACTCGGAGACAGCACTTCTTTGTACTGTAAGAGGTGCGATGAGGCGGCCAGCTGCAAGAGCTGTAGTGGACCGCTATGGATCGAGCGCGGCGGATCAAAGAAGTGCCGCTGGTGCAATGGATTCGCCTTGGATTACGTCTGCAGCTGTGGCTCAACAGAATTCTCTCTCGGTCGACCAGGGTCTACCAGAACCGCGGCCGAGCTTGGGAGGGCTTTTCCCGCAGCTCGGGTTATCGAATCCACTGGAGAAAATCGGATTATCTCTATCCCTCAGGGCAAGTCACTGGTTGTTGCAACGCCTGGCGCAGAGCCATACGTTGAAGGTGGCTACTTCGCGGTAGTTTTGCTCGACGCTCGTGTGCTTCTTGCTAAGCAAAACTTGCGATCTCTTGAAGAGGCTGTAAGGGTTTGGTCTAACGCTGTTGCAAAAGCTCGGACCGGTGGCTCGGCTGTTCTGGTGGGCGTATCCGGGGATTTGGCGCAGCTCTATTCGTTGTGGAACCACTCAAAGATCGCAGCGACGGAATTGGCCGCAAGAATTGAACTTCAGCTACCCCCAGCGGTTCGAATGGGAAGTATCACTGCAGCCTTGGATATGGTCACCGCAATTTCAAATTCGTTAGCCTTGAATAACTCAGTTGTGAGAATTGGTCCGGCGCCAGTGGCTTCAAGGACAACTGAGGCGTTGTGGCGTCTGATCTTCAAGTATCCCTACGCCGAGGGACTGCGTATTGCAAAGCAGTTAAGACTAGAAGCGGCTAGGGTTTCTGCGGGTAAGACAAGGATTGCGCTTTCAGGCCGCAGTGCCAGGGCTATCACCGTCAAGATGAACGACGCTGAAGTAGTCTAAGCAAGGAGCCTTAGATGAGAATACTTTTTGCTGGAACACCAACCAATGCCGCTTCAACCCTGGATGCTCTGGTTTCGGCTGGATTTCAAGTGGTGGGCGTTCTAACTAGAAACGACGCTAAAGTCGGGCGCAATAAATCCATTACCGAGACTCCGGTGGCAGTGGTTGCCGCCAAGCACGGCATCGAGGTCCAGAAGGCAAACTTCATTTCACCGTATGTGCAGAGCTGGATAGAAGACAAAAATGCCGATCTTGGGGTGATTGTTGCCTATGGCAGCATTCTGAAGAATCCAACTCTTCAATTGCCTGCCAAGGGTTGGATTAATGTTCACTACTCGTTGCTGCCTGAATTTCCAGGTGCTGCACCGGTACAGCACGCAATCCTGGAAGGCAAAAGCGTCACCGGGGTAAGCGTTTTCAGACTTGACGAAGGAATCGATACTGGTCCAATTCTTGCCTCCAGAGAACATGAGATTGCCCCTAACGTGACGGCGGGGGAGCTGCTTTCTGAGCTAACGGTTATCGGTTCAGTCCTATTGGTCGAAACGGTTAGTTTTTTGGATGAAAGGATTGCTAATCAGCGCCAGCAACCCAAGCAGCCAAGTCCTAGAGTTGCTGGGAAACTTAGCCGGACGGATGCGAAAATCGATTTTTCCCGCCCTGTTATTTCGGTGCACAACCTTATTCGCGCGATGAACCCCGAGCCCATGGCTTGGTTTGAAATCGAGAAATCCCCGGTTCGGGTGCTCTCAACTTCCTTGTCTCAACATTCGGATCTCACTCCTGGTGAACTAATGGTTCGAGAAGGTGATCTGCTAATCGGATGCGAGGGCGGAGCCTTGAAGCTATCGCGTGTTCAACCAGCTGGCAAGAACGAAATGTCCGGGGCTGACTGGTTTCGCGGCCTAAGGCAAGACTCGATAAGGATTTCTTGACTCGAGACATAGCCTTTGAGCTTCTTAGCCGAATTGAAAACGATGACGCCTACGCCAATTTGCTGCTACCGGTATTGCTGAAGAGGTCGGGGATTGATGGGCGAGACGCCGGTTTTGTTCAGGAGTTGGCTTTTGGAACTATTCGCAATCGCCTGCTTTACGAGAAAATTGTCCAGCAAGCATCCTCGAGGGAGCTTTCTGCAATCGAGCCAGCAGCCCTTCTAGTTTTACTCCTTGGCGTGCATCAACTCCTGGATATGCGGGTTCCGACCCACGCCGCAATCAATGAAACAGTGAACCTTGCAAAGGCTAAAGCCAGCAAGGGATCTGTCGGGTTTGTGAACGCCGTGCTTCGAAAAGTTGCAGTTAAAACCAAGGACGATTGGATTGATCTACTAACTTCTAAGCTTTCCGAGCTTGATGCGCTGTCAACTCAGTACTCACACCCGGTTTGGATTGTGAATTCGTTCAAGGCAGCCCTAGCTTCACGTGGTCTGCAAACCGAGCTGGAACAAGTTCTAGAAAGCAACAACACTCCTGCCAGAGTCTCCCTCGTGGCTCTGCCTGGCTTTTCCACCCGTGACGATCTGGCTCCACCAGAGAACTTTGGTCCTGCTTCACCAGTTGGTGTTGAAATAACGGGAAGTCCATCCAACATCGAGGCTGTCCGACTTGGCCACGCCAGAGTTCAAGATCAAGGCTCACAGCTGATGGTGCTCGCGCTTTTGAAAGCAGATCTTCTTTGCAAGGACACCGGTTGGCTTGACATGTGTGCAGGCCCTGGCGGAAAGGCAGCGCTATTGGCTGCTAATAGTAGGCAGCAAGGCTTGGAGCTGGTGTGCAACGAAGTCTCCCCGCATCGAGCCGAGTTGGTTAGAACCGCACTCGAGCCGATTGGGAATTTTTTGGTCACAACGGAGGATGGGCGATCTTTGGGGGAGCACGACAAAAAATACTCTCGAATATTGCTTGATGCACCTTGCACTGGGCTCGGCGCGCTTCGTAGAAGGCCTGAGTCTAGATGGCGAAGGACCACTGACGACCTAGTTGATCTAACGAAGCTGCAACGCGATCTTTTAGAAAGTGCGTGGAAAGCACTTGCGCCGGGAGGAGTGCTTGCCTACGTCACTTGCTCCCCGCACCTATCGGAAACCACCGCCCAAGTTGCCTGGGCGGAATCAAAGTTCAAAGCTGAGCTAGAGCTAGTAAATGCCAATGAGATTCTGAACGCCATAAACCCAAACCTCGGCCTTGGCCAATCGCTTCGTACCAGTCAGCTATGGCCACACACCCACGGAACAGACGCGATGTTCTTGGCCCTTTTTCGCAAGTCGATAGGCTAGCAAAGTGATGGTAAGAATTTCTCCGAGCATTCTCAGTGCAGATTTTGCCAACCTTGAGGCGGAGCTCAAATCCATTAGTTCGGCTGATCTGATTCACGTCGATGTTATGGATGGACATTTTGTACCCAATCTGACTATCGGACTTCCTGTTGTGAAGCGAATCTCTGAAGTCACCAATGTCCCACTTGATGTTCACCTCATGATCGAGAACCCAGAGTTGTGGGCGGCCAAGTACGCTCAGTTTGCACACTCAGTCACGTTTCACTTCGAGGCAGCAAAAGATGCGTTGGCCACTATCACTTCTATCAAGGCTGCTGGCGCTAAGGCTGCCATGGCAATCAAGCCCGCCACATCATTTGAGGACTTCCAGCATCTTTGCGGTGACCTGGACATGCTTTTGGTCATGACGGTCGAACCTGGTTTTGGTGGCCAGAGCCTTATTGAGGGGGCTCTCGAGAAAGTGACCAAGGCCCGCTCCTTCGCCGATGACAAAGGTCTTAGCCTTTCTATTCAGGTTGATGGCGGTGTCACAGTGGGGAACATTGCTTCTATTGCCAAGGCCGGGGCCGACACTTTTGTTGCGGGAACGGCAGTGTTTGAGGCCAAGGACAGAAATCTGAGGATTGAAGAGCTTCGAGCTCTAGCCATTACGCTTTAATGCATGCCCTCATTCAATGAACTGTTCGAGACCCTGAAGTCCCGACAAACGACTAGCGATGGCAGTTCTCGAACTGCCGAACTGCTTGAACAAGGCACCCACGCAATCGGCAAAAAGATCGTTGAGGAAGCCGCCGAGGTCTGGATGGCGGCGGAGCACGAGGGCAAGGCGGCAACGGCAGCGGAGATAGCGCAGTTGATCTACCACTTACAGGTTTTGATGATTGATCGAGGTATAACTCTCGAAGAGTTAGAGAAGGAGCTCTAGGGTGTTGAAGGTAGCAATCCCAAATAAAGGAATACTTTCTGACGCTGCCGTTGGCATGCTTCGCGAGGCCGGGTACCTGGTGCGCCGAGATACTAAGGATCTGCACGTCGTGGATACCAGTGCAGGTATTGAGTTTTTCTACCTAAGACCGAGGGACATTGCCACCTACGTAGGTTCGGGTTCATTGGATGCCGGTATTACGGGGCTCGATCTACTGGTTGATTCTGGTTCTGACGCAAAGTCGGTTGCCAGTCTTGGATTTGGAGCATCGACTCTTCGTTTTGCGGGCCCGATAGGAAAATTCAGAGACATCACTGAGCTAGAAGGTAGAGCAGTTGCTACCGCTTATCCGAATCTTGTTAAGGAGTATCTACAAAAGCACGGCATCAACGCCAAGGTTATTACTCTCGACGGCGCAGTAGAGGTCGCAGTTCGCCTGCAGGTTGCAGATGCTGTCGCCGATGTTGTTTCAACCGGAAGCACTCTTCGACAGGCTGGGTTAGAGATATTTGGACCAGTGATACTAGAAAGCGACGCTCAGCTTATTGTTGCGTTTGGCAAAGACCAAGCTGTCGAGGGATTACTTCAAAGGCTTGAAGGGGTAAGAGTGGCCAGGGAGTATGTGATTTTTGATTACGACTGTCCCGTTTCACTAGTTGATGAAGCCTCCCGTATTACCCCCGGAATTGAGTCTCCGACAATTTCACCGCTTCGAGACAGCGACTGGGTTGCAATTCGGTCGCTCGTGAAGGCCTCTGAGACCAATCAGAAGATGGACGAGCTCTACAAAGTTGGTGCTCGAGCAATCCTAGTGAGCGCGATCCACGCAGCGAGAATCTAATGCCGCTGACTACCCGAATCATTCCTTGCCTTGATGTGGCTGATGGACGTGTTGTTAAAGGGATAAATTTCGAGAACCTCATCGATGCCGGAGACCCGGTGGAGCTAGCGTCCAAGTATTACCAGCAAGGTGCAGATGAGATTACTTTTCTAGACGTCAATGCCAGCAAAGAGGGTAGATCTACGGTGTTGGATCTTGTTAGACGAACCGCCGAGCAAGTGTTTATTCCTCTGACGGTTGGCGGTGGAATCAAAAGTGTGGCTGATGTTGCGGCACTTCTAGAGGCTGGAGCCGATAAGGTTTCGGTGGCCTCCGCTGGCATTGAAAGACCAGAGCTGATTTGTGAAATTGCTAATCGCTTTGGCTCGCAAGTTTTGGTGGTGTCTCTTGATCTAAAACGCAGCGTTGACAAGCGTTCCGGGTTTACGGTTACAAGCCATGGCGGTTCGATCGATACTGGATTGGACGCGGCGAGCTGGATAGAAAAAGTGCAAGAGCTTGGCGCGGGGGAACTTTTGGTCAACAGCATTGACGCCGACGGCACCAAGAAGGGCTTTGACCTAGAGCTGCTCAACCTGGTAGTCGCAATTGCAAAAGTTCCAGTCATTGCCTCCGGCGGAGCCGGATCTACCGAGCACTTTGTGTCGGCAGCAAAAACTTCCGTTGATGCCATGCTGGCAGCATCTATATTTCATCGCGGTGAGGTCTCGATTGCCGAAGTAAAGCAAGCGCTTCAAAATGCAGGATCTTTTGTAAGGAGTGCCGCATGAAGCTATCCGATCTTCAATTTGATGCGTCGGGTCTTATTCCGGTCACTGTTCAGTCAGCACTAGATAACCGTGTGCTCATGATGGCGTACATGTCTAGAGAGAGCATTAGGCTATCGCTGGAAACCGGAGAAACCCATTTCTACTCGCGGTCTCGCAAGGAGATTTGGCACAAGGGCTTGACTTCCGGAAATACCCAAGAGCTTATTAGTCTGCACGCCGATTGTGATAAAGACGGCCTGCTCGCCGTTGTCAGGGAATCGGGACCTGCTTGCCACACTGGTAAGCGAAGCTGCTTTGAAAACTTTGAAGCCCTGGAGCTCGAATGATTTCGCGGGACGAGGCAAAGAAACTAGCAAACTCATATCAAGTAATCCCAATAGTTGAATCGGTATTTTCAGGCACCGAAACGCCCCTGTCTATATTCGAAAAGCTTGGCGCATCTATGAAGGGAAGTTTCCTGCTGGAGTCGGCCGAGCAGGGTGTCTGGTCAAGATATAGCTTTATCGGGGTTTCGAGCGTTGGTTTCTTGGTTTCATCAGATGAGGGTTTGAAGTGGTTAGGAAGCGATACCGATACTCCGAATTCGATGTCTCAAATTGACTTGTCAGCTCTTTCCGGGTTTGAAGCTCTCGAGCAGCTACAACGAAATTGGCGAGCTGCGCCGGTGCAGGGCCTGCCGCCGCTGGTCTCGGGAATGGTGGGGCTAATGGGCTGGGACACAATTCACCAGATCGAATCCATTGCCAAACCAAAACCAAAGGAGTTTCCAACACCTGATCTAGCCATGGCCGTGGTTCGAGACATGGTCATTGTCGATCATTTGGATTCCTCACTGAAGCTTGTTTCAAACATATACATCGACCAGTCGGTCGATGTAGAGAGCCAGTACCAAGCGGCGCTTTCTAGGATTCTCGCTATGAAAACCGGTCTGCTTGCTAAAGGTGAGACCTTTCTTGCTGAAGTTGACCTAAACGCCGATCCTGAGTTCACGAGGCGGACATCTGATAAAGAGTTTATGCAAGTCGTTGAGGCTGCAAAAAAGCACGTTATTGCAGGTGATGTTTTCCAGGTGGTCGTCTCGCAGCGCTTTGATGTTGCAACAAAGGCAAGTGCTCTTGATGTGTATCGGATGCTAAGGGCAATAAATCCAAGCCCATATATGTATCTGTTGAACTTTTTTGACGACCATGGCGACTTCGCAGTAGTGGGTTCATCGCCGGAGGCTCTTGTTCGCGTCTCGTCCGGCAAGGCTGTACTTCATCCAATAGCTGGTTCAAGACCGCGCGGTACTTCAGCTGAAGCCGATGCAGCCTTGGCGACCGAGCTAAGCGCGGACGAAAAGGAAAAGGCCGAGCATTTAATGCTGGTTGATCTTGCCAGAAACGATCTGCTGAAGGTATGCGAGCCCAGCTCGGTGGCCGTCACGGAGTTCATGACGGTCGAGCGATACAGCCACATCATGCATTTGGTGTCAACGGTAGAGGGCATAGTGAGAGACGGTGCTTCAGCAGTTGAGGTTGTGAAGGCAACTTTTCCAGCTGGTACTTTATCGGGAGCACCTAAACCTCGCGCCCTAGAGATCATCGAAGCTCTCGAGCCAGTCAACCGTGGCCTCTTTGGGGGAGTGGTTGGCTACTTCGACTTTGCTGGCAATGCTGATCTGGCAATCGCTATTCGAACAGCGGTGATTCGAGACGGCCACGCCCACGTGCAAGCTGGTGCCGGTATTGTTCTAGACAGCGTTGCTGAGACTGAGAATCAAGAAACTCTGAGCAAGGCGTCTGCTCCACTTAGAGCTATCCACGCTGCTAACCACATGCTGAGGTTTGGTCGATGAACCGGAAGCTTCTTAATGGAATCTGGCTCTTGAACGTACTGTCACTGACTTTGGTTGCAGGGTTCAGTTGGGTAGATGTGTTGCTTTCGCCAGCCTCGGGTGGTCAGGCAATTCAGGTCACTGGATACACAACTTTTCCCATCATCAGTGCGCTGGTTCTACTACAGGGAGCATCGCTTCTAGCTGCGATATTCACCCCGGCAGTTGTAGCTAAGGCCATTGCAGCCCTACAGCTGCCCATAATCGCCTGGCACCTTTTTGTGGTGATTAGCAGCGCAGAGGAAGCCGCACAGCTGGCGGTTGCGGGAGAAATCACCAAAGCAACCGGAGTCGAGGGGGTTGCTAGCCAAGCGCAGCTGGTTGAACTGGCTTTGGACAACAACCTTTGGTACATCTACGCGGCACTATTGGCACTGAATCTGGCTGTTTTGGTGGCACTGGTTTTTGCTAAGACGCCTACCGTTCGGGCCAAAGTTGAGACCTCGCAAGCACAAGACCCGGGGGAGCTTTGGGAGAGCCAGAGCTAAGGTTCCTTGGTAAACTTTTTATCCAGAGGGAGAATCAAATTCATGTCTGAAAATCAAACCGATCCAGGTCACGGCGATTCTGTGGCCGCTTGGGCAACCGTTTCCATCATCATCGTAGCTTTTGCTCTTGGCACGCTATTTTTCTGGTTTGACATCCCTGTTCTTGTGTTTGCCTCCGCGGGCCTTGCAGTTGTTGGCCTAGCAGTTGGATTATTTCTGAAAAGAGCCGGCTACGGAGTCGGCGGATCAAAGTCCAAGCACTAATTGCTGGAAGATCTCTACGCTGGATCCCTAGCCGATGCAGCATCGCGACAGGAACTAGTTCCTATATCTGAGCTTGAGAAGCTTGCGCTATCAGCATTGGAACCCATCGACGCATGCTCATTATTGGCCAGCGGTGAAAACATTCAGGTAATTGCAGAGATAAAAAGAGCCAGCCCTTCGAAGGGGAATCTGGCGTTGATTCCAGATCCTGCGGCCTTGGCAACTAACTATCAGCAGGCCGGTGCTGGAGCTATTAGCGTCCTAACCGAGCAGCGATCCTTTCTTGGATCTTTGCACGATCTGGATAAAGTTCGCGGAGCCGTTAGTGTCCCAGTACTTCGGAAAGACTTTATTGCTAACGAGTATCAAATCTTAGAAGCGCGAGCACACGGCGCCGACATTGTCTTGTTGATTGCGGCTGGATTGCAAACGAATGTTCTGGTGAGGCTCAAGGCATTTGTGGAGTCTTTGGGGATGACTGCCTTTATTGAAACTCATAATGAGGCGGAGGTGGAACTTGCTTCCTCAATCGGGGCAAAACTGGTTGGCATCAACGCGCGGGATTTAACCACATTCGAGACCGACCGGGACCTGTTTGAATCCCTTGCCCAGAAGCTCCCGACTGACTCAATAAAAGTGGCTGAATCAGCCGTTCGCGGTGTTGAGGATGTGGCGAACTACGCTAAAGCTGGCGCTGATTGTGTGCTGGTTGGAGAGGCACTTGTCACAGGGGATGCTACTGCCTTGATAGAGGCCTTTAGGCAAATTCCAAAGGCTTAGACTTTCTTACTATGGCGGAAAAACTAGCAGATCAGGTCGGGCCGTATTTCGGTGAGTTCGGTGGACGTTTCGTCCCTGAATCCCTAATTGCGGCGCTTGACGAACTAGACGCCACCTACCAGCATGCCAGGAAGGATCCTGCGTTCATTGAGCAGCTGGCTCACCTTCACAAGACCTATACCGGACGCCCTTCGATAATTACCGAGGCGCCAAAGTTCGCCGCGTCAATTGGAGACATCAGAGTATTTCTCAAGCGTGAAGATCTCAATCACACTGGGTCTCACAAAATCAACAATGTTCTCGGTCAGGCATTACTAGCCAAGCGCATGGGCAAAAAGCGGATCATTGCCGAAACTGGCGCAGGACAGCATGGCGTAGCTAGCGCCACTGCCGCAGCATTACTTGGACTTGAGTGTGTGGTCTACATGGGAGAAGTTGACACCATTCGACAAGCCCTGAACGTCGCCAGAATGCGTCTTCTTGGTGCTGAGGTGGTTGCGGTTACCACCGGGTCTCGAACACTAAAAGACGCAATCAACGAAGCCCTAAGAGACTGGGTTGCGAATGTCGAAACTACTCATTATCTACTTGGAACAGTTGCCGGACCACATCCTTTCCCAACCATGGTTCGGGATTTTCACTCGGTGATTGGGATCGAGTCAAGGCAACAAATGCTTGATCAGGTAGGTTCCTTGCCAGATGTGGTGGCAGCCTGTGTTGGCGGAGGATCGAATGCGATAGGAATCTTCCATGCCTTCCTAGACGATGAAAACGTGCGGCTAGTTGGGATGGAAGCAGCCGGAGATGGTGTTGAGACACTTCGCCACGCAGCAACGCTAAGCATGGGAAGACCGGGAGTTCTGCACGGAGCGAAGAGTTATCTGCTGCAAGATGAAGACGGGCAAACCAGCGAGTCACACTCGATTTCTGCAGGACTTGACTATCCAGGAGTTGGCCCAGAGCATGCCTGGCTAAAAGACATCGGCCGAACCGAGTACATTCCAATCACTGACACAGAGGCAATGACTGCACTTAGGCTACTGGCTCAAACAGAGGGAATCATTCCAGCTATTGAGACAGCTCACGCTCTTGCAGGCATTGAGAAACTGATGCCTTCGCTTCGTCCAGGCAGCAAGGTTCTCATCAACCTCAGCGGTAGAGGGGATAAGGACATGGAGACAGCTGCTAAGTACTTTGGGTTTATCTCATGAGTCGAACCTCGGATGTGCTAAAGGCTAACAAGGCAACCGGCGGATCTCTCATTGGATACTTCCCATTAGGTTTTCCCTCGATGCGGGAATCAATCGATGCTGCTGTTGCGATGTGCGAATCCGGAGTCGATGTGCTTGAGCTCGGCATTCCTTATAGCGACCCAGTAATGGATGGCCTCGTTATCCAGCAGGCCACCGAGCTCTCCTTGGCAAATGGTTTTAAACTAAAAGACACTTTTGAAGCTGTTCGCGAAGTCGCATCCAGGGTTCAAGCGCCGGTTCTGGTTATGACCTACTGGAACCCAGTTATGCAGTTTGGCCAAGAACGGTTCGCCAAAGAGCTTTCTGAGGCCGGCGCGGCAGGTGCCATAACACCCGATCTGATTCCAGACGAAGCTGCTGGTTGGATCAAGGCTACCGATGAGCACAATCTAGACCGGGTCTTTCTCGCAACGCCGACAAGCTCGGCGACCAGAACAGAGGCGGCCTGCTCAAGCTCTAAGGGTTTTGTTTACGCTGTTTCAACAATGGGAATAACTGGAGCGCGAGAAGACCTCGACCAAAAGGCCAAGCAAGTTGTTGCGGCGGTAAGGTCGCAGGGTCCAGATTCGATGACTGCGGTTGGGATTGGTGTCTCCACTGCCAAGCAGGTCAGGGAGATAAACAGCTACGCCGATGGGGCTATTGTTGGGTCGGCTTTCGTGAAGGCCTACCAACACGGCGGTATCGAAGAATTGAAGGCAAAAGTTGCTGAATTAGCGAAGGGCAAATCCAAATGAAGTTCGAATCTATCCTGACCTCGATTCCCTCACCGGAGATAAGTTTTATTGAACTAGGTCCGCTGCGGATTCACTTCTATGCGCTATTTATCCTGACTGGAATAATTGTTGCTCTGGTTCTTACCGAAGCAAGACTTCGCGCGCGAGGAGCAGAGTCTGGAATTGCGCTGGATGTCTCACTGTGGGCAATACCATTTGGAATTCTTGGTGGAAGGTTTTTCCACGTCTTAACCCACCCAAACGATTACTTCTTTCAAGGTGCTGATCTTCTGGCGGTGTTTCGAATTTGGGAGGGTGGACTAGCGATCTACGGTGCATTGATCTTTGGTTCGCTCGGAGCTTACATTGGCGCAAGGCAATCAGGTATCAGGTTTACTTCATACCTTGATGCGGTAGCACCGGGAGTGTTGCTGGCACAGGCAATTGGCCGCTGGGGAAACTACTTTAATAACGAACTCTTTGGCGTTCCTACCGATCTTCCTTGGGGATTAGAGATTTCAAGCAGTAATCCTGCCTACCCAGCCGGCTTACCGGAGGGTGTTCTTTTTCACCCAACCTTTCTTTACGAATCAATTTGGTCATTAGCCGGAGTTGCATTGCTACTGGCTGCCGACAATAGATTCAAGTTGCGCTGGGGCAAAATGCTTGGGCTATACCTGGTTTACTACTCAATCGGGCGCGTCTGGGTTGAGGCGATTCGCATCGACCCTAGCGAGATCATTCTGGGCCTGAGAATCAACATTTGGTCGGCTATCTTCGGAATCCTGATTGGTATGGCTATTATCGTTATCCAGTCCAGAAGGCACACCGGCCTAGAGGCAACCGTTTACCTACCTGGTAAAGAGCCCCAGACCCCAGTGGCTGCCCAGAGTACCGACTCAGGATCCAATCCTGAGCAAGCTCAAGATGGCCTGGAGCAAGACTCTGGTAATAAGCTAGAGTCAGAGAAGTAAAGCCCCACAGGGCTTATGTCGGCATCACAAGTGCCTGGTTCCAGTTTCTATTCATAACTGTCGTTCGGGCCAGCGTTGTCCCATCAAAATTTTTGATTGGAGTGATGCATGCGCGCAATTTCCCCCTTTGAGCGATTCGGTCGCTTCCCAAGCTCTGGCCTTTACAAGCCAGAGAACGAGAAGGACGCCTGTGGTTTGGCTATGGTGGCAACTCTTCGAGGCACACCCGGCTACGACATAATCGAGACCGCTTTGAACGCGCTGCGGAACCTTGAGCACCGCGGCGCCGTTGGATCAGATGCGGGAACCGGTGACGGAGCTGGAATCTTGATGCAGGTGCCAGACGCATTCTTCAGGACTCAGCTCAAAATCACTCTGCCCGAAGCAGGTAGATATGGCGTTGGCCTAGTATTCGAATCAAACGACGCTACAGAGCGAGCTCGCGAACGTCAAGCCTTTGAATCACTCGCGATCTCCGAGAACTTACTAGTACTTGCCTGGCGCGATGTCCCGACGGATCCTTCAACCCTTGGTGACCTAGCCAGGGAAGCGATGCCATATATCTCTCAGGTATTTGTTGAGTCAACAGCCGGGGCAACCGAGATGGATCTGGAGCGAAAGCTATTTAGACTTCGGAAGCGCAGTGAAATTGAGATTGGGCTCTACCACCCATCGTTGTCCGCAAAGACAATCGTCTACAAGGGTATGGTCACCACCTTGCAGCTGGAACCGTTCTTTCCAGACCTTAGCGACCGAACAATGGTTTCTTCGCTGGCGTTGGTTCATTCGAGATTCTCAACCAACACCTTTCCTTCCTGGCCACTAGCTCACCCGTACCGAATGATTGCTCACAATGGAGAAATCAACACAGTTCGAGGAAATCGCAACTGGATGAGAGCTCGAGAGGCTCAGCTAAAATCAGAGCTACTTGGGGACATCGAATCTTTGAAGCCAATCATTACTAAGGGTGCCAGTGACAGCGCCTCATTTGACGAGGTGCTTGAGCTTTTGTACCTCGCGGGTAGATCCTTGCCTCACGCCATGATGATGATGATTCCTGAAGCCTGGGAAAAGCACACTGACATCGAACCAGCCAGAAAGAGCTTCTACGAATATCATTCGATGCTGATGGAAGCATGGGATGGTCCAGCCGCAGTTATCTTCACAGACGGTTCTTTGGTGGGCGCAACCCTTGATAGAAATGGTCTTCGCCCGGGTAGGTATATCATCACTGAGGATGGCTTGGTGGTTCTTGCATCGGAGATTGGCGTTGCAGACATTGAACCATCAAAGATTGTTCGCAAGGGAAGACTGCAGCCGGGGAAGATGTTCCTGGTCGACACAGTGGCCGGACGCATCATCGAAGATGATGAAATCAAAGCCGAAATTGCTGCGTCGGAGCCCTGGGATAAGTGGCTCGGGGACAACCGAATCCACCTGCGTGATTTGCCGGAGCGCGAGCACATCGCTCACACTTCTTCTTCTGTTAATAGACGCCAGCGCACCTTCGGATACACCGAGGAAGAGCTCAAGATATTACTTAAGCCAATGGCGCTGGCCGGGGCTGAACCACTTGGTTCAATGGGCTCGGATACTCCAATTGCTGCAATCAGCGACCGACCAAGACTGCTATTTGACTACTTCGTGCAACAGTTTGCTCAGGTCACGAACCCTCCGCTGGACGCAATTCGTGAAGAGGTAGTGACTTCCCTGTCGACCGGTATCGGTCCAGAGCGAAACTTACTATCGGCTGGACCCTCACATGCACATCAGGTGATCCTCGATTTCCCAGCCCTAAGCAACGACGAGCTTGCAAAAATCAAGCACATTGACGAGATCCCTGGAAGCGGCGAGGCGTTTGTCGTTCAGGGTCTTTACCGTGTGGCCGATGGTGCCGATGCGCTAGAACAAAGACTTTCTAAGATCAACTCGGAAGTCGACGAGGCAATTTCTAACGGTGTCACCTATTTGATTCTTTCTGATCGCAACTCGAACCGTGACATGGCTCCGATTCCATCACTACTTCTTACCTCGTCAGTTCATCACCACCTGATTCGCACTGGTCGTCGCACCATGGTGGGACTGGTAGTTGAAGCTGGAGACGTTCGTGAAGTGCACCATGTTGCTGCTCTCGTAGGCTACGGAGCGGCTGCGGTCAACCCGTACCTCGCGCTTGAGTCTGTTGAGTTGATGGTTCGAGAAGGAGCCATCCAGGGAATATCCTTCGAGGACGCTTCTAGCAATCTAATCAAGTCACTGGGTAAAGGGGTATTGAAGATCATGTCCAAGATGGGCATCTCGACCGTCTCTTCCTACAGTGGTGCGCAGTGTTTTGAGGCAATCGGCTTGAACGCCGATGTTGTAGAGAAGTACTTCACGGGAACAATCTCTCAGCTTGGTGGAATTGGTATTGACGTTCTGCATCAGGAAATTGCTGCGCGGCACGCAAGCGCCTATCCGGTAGAGCGAGCCGTCAACATCCACCGCAATCTTGACATCGGTGGGGAGTACCAATGGCGACGTGAAGGACCGCCCCACCTATTTAACCCAGAGACTGTGTTCAAGCTGCAGCATTCAACTAGAGCCAAGAGATACGACATCTTCAAGCAATACACCAACGCCGTCGATGACCAGGCTGAGCGACTGATGACTCTCCGAGGACTATTCAAGTTCAAGGAAGGTGTGCGCCCGGCTGTTCCAATCGATGAGGTTGAGCCAGTTTCCGAGATAGTGAAGCGGTTTGCAACCGGCGCCATGAGCTACGGCTCGATCTCCCAAGAGGCCCACGAGACTTTGGCAATTGCCATGAACCGACTTGGAGCCAAGTCCAACAGTGGTGAGGGCGGCGAAGACCTTGAACGTCTTTTAGATCCAGAACGGCGCTCAGCCATTAAACAGGTTGCTTCCGGGCGCTTTGGTGTGACCAGCATGTACCTATCCAGTGCAGATGACATTCAGATCAAAATGGCGCAGGGTGCTAAGCCTGGTGAAGGTGGACAGCTTGCGGCCAACAAGATCTACCCGTGGATTGCAAAAGTTAGATACTCAACCCCGGGTGTTGGTCTAATCTCGCCACCACCACATCACGACATCTATTCGATTGAAGACCTGAAGCAACTTATCTTTGACCTAAAGCGTGCAAACTCCGCGGCACGCGTACACGTCAAGCTGGTAAGCCAGGTCGGTATCGGAACTGTTGCTGCTGGAGTTGCCAAGGCGAAAGCCGACGTGATCCTAGTTTCTGGACACGATGGTGGAACTGGAGCATCACCGTTGAATTCACTAAAGCACGCAGGAACACCCTGGGAGCTTGGACTTGCTGAAACTCAGCAGACCCTTATGCTAAATGGCCTTCGTGATCGCGTTTCGGTTCAGGTTGACGGTCAGATGAAAACAGGTAAGGACGTTGTTGTTGCGGCGCTCCTGGGTGCCGAGGAGTACGGCTTTGCTACCGCTCCATTGGTCGTCTCTGGATGCATTTTGATGCGAGTTTGCCACTTGGACACCTGTCCGGTTGGGGTTGCATCACAGAACCCAGTTCTTCGAAGCCGCTTTAGCGGCAAGCCCGAGTTCGTCATCAACTTCTTTGAATTCCTGGCTCAGGAGGTGCGAGAGATTCTTGCTAGCCTCGGATTCCGCTCGATGGACGAGGCGATTGGCCAAACTGATTTGCTTGATGTCAACAAGGCAATTCACCATTGGAAAGCGGACGGTTTAGATCTGACTCCAATTCTTCAGGGTTCAGGACTGGGAGCTAACGCTCCTAAGAGAAGGTTTACGACTCAGAATCACGAGCTAGATAAGCACTTCGATCACAAGATCATTGCTTTGTCGGAGCGGGCCCTTGAAGATGCTCAAGTAGTTGAGGTCGATCTTCCGATTAGAAACACCGAGCAGGCTGTTGGCACAATGTTGGGCCATGAAATAACCAAGCGCTTCGGAGTTGAGGGTCTCGCGGATTCAACTATCAGAGTCACACTTCGTGGTTCTGCTGGTCAGTCTTTTGGGGCTTTCATTCCTAGAGGCCTGAAGCTAATGCTGATTGGAGACTCGAATGACTACGTCGGTAAGGGTCTAAGCGGAGGGACCATTGTTGTGCGCCCCGATGAGTCATCAAGTTTTCCAGCTGAAGAGAACATCATCGCTGGAAACGTTATTGGTTATGGTGCAACCGGCGGTTCGATGTTCCTGTCCGGAATAGTGG
This sequence comes from Rhodoluna limnophila, assembly GCA_945883505.1. Lineage (GTDB taxonomy): Bacteria > Actinomycetota > Actinomycetes > Actinomycetales > Microbacteriaceae > Rhodoluna > Rhodoluna limnophila_B. The sequence goes on along the minus strand of CAMCXL010000001.1, from coordinate 133,029 downwards.
GGGAGCGCTTCCTAGTTCGAAACTCAGGCGCTACAGCTGTCGTCGAAGGCGTGGGGGACCACGCTCTTGAATACATGACAGGCGGGCGCGCTGTAATTCTTGGACGCACGGGTCGAAACCTAGGCGCTGGAATGAGCGGTGGCTACGCATTCGTCTATAAGCTCTCGAAGCAGAAAGTCAATCCGGAAGCGCTAAAGATTGATGATTTGAGGCTGCTAGCTCTCGACGAGACTCTTGCAGCTGAACTCAAGGCTCTACTTCTGGCTCACGTCGAGCAAACTGGATCATTGCTAGCAAAGCGCCTACTTGAAGACTTTGAAGCTGAGAAGTCAAACTTTACGGTTGTTATGCCCACCGACTTTGCGAGCGTGAGTCAGATTCGCGAAGCTGCCCAGTCTCAAGGCATCGACCCAGACGGTGACGCCGTATGGCAAGAGATCCTGGAGGCGACAATTGGCTGATCCAAGAGGCTTTCTAACCACAACAGAGCGCGAAACGGCCAAGCGCAGGCCCGTTCCAGTCCGAATCATGGACTGGAAGGAAGTCTATGAGCGAAGAAACTCTGATGTTGTCGAAAAGCAGGCCGGTCGCTGCATGAACTGCGGCGTGCCATTTTGTCATCAGGGCTGCCCGCTTGGAAACCTAATCCCGGAATGGAACGATGCGGTTCACCGCAAAGACGGCAAGGCTGCGATTGAACGACTGCACGCCACCAATAATTTTCCAGAGTTCACCGGAAGACTCTGCCCGGCTCCTTGCGAATCTAGCTGTGTTCTGGCAATCAACCAGCCGGCTGTGACAATCAAGGAAATCGAAGTGTCGATAATCGACGACGCGTTTGACAACGGTTGGGTTCAAGCCCACGCACCAGAGCGACTCACAGGTAAGACAGTTGCTGTGGTTGGATCAGGACCCGCTGGACTAGCGGCCGCCCAGCAACTAGCTCGAGCCGGCCACACAGTTGCAGTCTTCGAGAAGGACGATCGAGTCGGTGGCTTACTTCGATACGGAATACCTGACTTCAAGATGGAAAAGCACCACATTGATCGAAGACTGGCGCAGCTTGAGGCCGAAGGTGTCAGGTTTCGCGTTGGTGTTGAAATCGGTAAAGACATTAGCTGGTCAGATCTGAGAAGGCGCTACGACGCAGTCTTGATTGCAACCGGAGCATCGCTACCGCGCGATTTGGCTGTGCCCGGAAGAGAGCTTGGCGGTGTTCATTTTGCTATGGAATACCTGACGCAGTCCAACAGAGTTGTTGCGGGTCTGTCAGTTGAGAACCAGATTCTGGCCGAGGGCAAGAATGTCATAATTCTCGGCGGCGGTGACACCGGAGCTGACTGTTTAGGTACCGCAACCAGGCAGGGAGCGTCTAGTGTCACAACCATTGCAATTGGTCAAAAGCCACCCGAGGAGCGTGCAGATTCCCAGCCTTGGCCGATGTTCCCAAACTTATATGAAGTATCTAGCGCCCACGAAGAATTTGGTGACCGCAAATACTTATCCTCAACAGTTGAACTAGTTGGCAAGGATGGAGTAGTTACCGGCATAAAGATTGCCGATACTCAGTTCGTTGACGGTAAGCGAGTTCCAACGCCTGGAACCGAGAGAGTAATTCCAGCCGATCTTGTGTTGCTGGCTCTTGGATTCAGCGGTCCTGAAGTTGCGCCAGCTGTTGCAGACATAGAAATTCCTCTTGATAGCAAGGGAAACTTCCACCGTGAAGAGAGTTTCGCATCTTCCGTAGAAGGGGTCTTTGTTGCAGGAGATGCTGGCCGAGGTCAGTCCCTGATCGTCTGGGCCATCGCAGAGGGTCGCGCCGCAGCCGCTACCATTGACAGGTTCCTTGAAGGAACCACCGATTTGCCTTCACCGGTGAAGGCATCGGACCAACCGATTTCCGTATATAGCTAACCAATGGCCAAAAGCCAGGAATGAATGAGAACACAATGAGACGCGCAAAAATAGTTGCAACCCTTGGGCCTGCAACATCCTCCTACGAGAACATCAAGGCAATCATCGAAGCCGGTGTCGATGTCGCCAGAATGAACCTAAGTCACGGCACTCACGCTGTGCACGAGGAGATCTACAAGACAGTTAGAAAAGCCGCCTCTGACGTTGGAAAACCACTTGGAATCTTCGTTGACTTACAGGGCCCAAAGATTCGATTGGCAAAGTTTAAGGATGGTCCAGTTCACCTGGCCAAGGGCGCAACTTTCAAGATCACCACAGACGAAGTCGAAGGCGACGTCAACATCTGTGGAACGACTTTCAAGGGCTTGCCAGCTGATGTCAAGGTAGGAGATTTCCTGCTTATTGACGACGGTAAAGTCCGACTTCGCGCAACTGAAGTCTCCGCCAACACAGTCACTACCGAGGTTGAGATTTCCGGAGATGTTTCAAACAACAAGGGGATTAATCTTCCAGGAGTATCAGTAAATGTTCCCGCTCTGTCCGAGAAGGACGAAATTGATCTGCGCTGGGCCTTGAAGCTTGGGGTTGACATGATCGCGCTGTCCTTTGTGCGGAACGCCTCAGACATAGTTCGGGTGCACGAAATCATGAAGGAAGAAGGTCGAATGCTTCCCGTGATTGCCAAGATTGAAAAGCCACAAGCGGTTGAGAATTTGGAAGAAATCATCGACGCATTCGATGGCATCATGGTCGCGCGCGGAGATCTTGGGGTAGAGCTCCCCTTGGAGCAGGTCCCACTGGTACAAAAGCGTGCAGTCGAGTTAGCTAGAAGGTGGGCAAAGCCTGTCATCGTAGCAACTCAAATGCTTGAATCGATGGTTGGTTCAAGTATCCCAACCCGCGCGGAAACCAGCGATGTGGCCAACGCTGTTCTGGATGGCGCCGATGCACTGATGTTATCTGGCGAAACCAGCGTCGGTGAGTTCCCTGTTGAGACCGTGACCACAATGGCGAAGATCATTCAATCCACGGAAGAAAACGGCCTTGACCGTATTCCTAGTCTTGGCACCAAACCTCACACCCATGCCGGAGCAGTCTCGCTAGCAGCTATGGAAATTGCTGAACTACTTGGTTCGAAGTTTGTCTGCGTCTTCACCGAAAGTGGAGATTCCCTTAAGCGGATTTCTAGACTTCGTTCGGCAGTGCCGGTTCTTACCTTTACTCCAAACCCAGATGTTGCCAACCGGCTGTCCCTGGTCTGGGGCTCGCACACATTCCTAGTGCCAAAGGTAGATCACACCGATGCGATGTTCAACCAGGTCGACCAGACTGTCCTGGAAGAGGGTCTATGCAAGGCCGGTGATGAGGTCGTCGTAGTTGCTGGAACACCACCTGGGGTATCCGGTTCAACTAACACCCTTAGAGTTCACAAGGTTGGTTCAGGCGCCTCAAATTGATTTTGCTGGTGCCGGAAGTGGGATTTGAACCCACACGCCCTTTCGGACAAAGCATTTTGAGTGCTCCGCGTCTGCCGTTCCGCCATTCCGGCCAGCACCACGCAACTAACTCTAATGGATTTGAATTCACCGCATTTGTCCTGCGTGGAATATAGTAAGGCCCATGGAGCTTTCAGCGTCGCCTAGACGGGTTGTAGTGGCCGAGGACGAATCTCTGATTCGTATGGACATTGTCGAGACCTTGAAAGATCATGGCTTTGAGGTTGTCGGTGAAGCTGGAGACGGAGTCAGGGCAGTTGAGCTAGCAACCGAGCTTAAGCCCGATCTGATCGTGATGGACATCAAGATGCCAAATCTGGATGGTCTTTCCGCTGCGGAGAAAATTGCTGAACTGAAAATACCGGTTGTCTTGCTAACCGCTTTCAGCCAGCAGGAGCTTGTGACTCGAGCGGCTGAAGTTGGAGCTATGGCGTTTCTAGTCAAGCCATTTACACCACAGGATTTGATGCCGGCCATTGAGATTGCTCTTTCAAGGCACCAGCAACTTGTCGCACTTGAATCCGAGGTCTCAGATCTAGCCGAGAGGCTGGAAACCAGAAAACTTGTCGAGCGAGCTAAGTCAGTGCTGAGCGAAAAGATGAAGCTAACTGAGCCGGAAGCCTTTCGCTGGATTCAGAAGGCATCGATGGATAGAAGACTCAGCATGGCTGATGTTTCCCGAACCGTATTGGATCAGCTCGAAAAGTAGCTAGTTTTTACGAACCAGGTTCGTGATCCGAATTGTTGAGCAACGTTCACCTTGGTCATTTGTGACCACAATCTCGTGCACGGTGAGTGTCTTGCCTAGTGAAACTGCGGTTGCCACACCAGTCACAATGCCAGTAGTTGCAGACTTCGAATGCGACGCCGAGATCTCAATTCCAACCGCATAGCCATCCGGTCCCGCCCAGACATTCGCCGCCATTGAACCTAGCGTTTCGCCGAGAACTAGGTAGGCTCCGCCGTGAAGCAGTCCGCGAGGTTGAGTGTTCCCCGAGACCGGCATGGTTGCTACCGCCCGCTCCGAACTTAGTTCTAGTAACTGAATTCCCATCTTGTCCGCGAGGTCGCCGACGCCTCTTTTTGAAGCCAAGAGCTTCGCTTCCTCGCTCAGGATTGGTTCTGACATGCTCACTGGGCCTTTCGGATCGAACCTATTGCAAGCAAAGTAGGCTTGCAGTTGTGAAAGATAAGCCTACCCTTCTGATAATTGATGGGCACTCTCTTGCTTTCAGAGCTTTCTACGCGCTTAATCCTGCAAACTTTCGCACCCCAGACGGCCAACATACCAATGCTGTTCATGGTTTTATTTCGATGCTCCTAAATCTGCTTGAGGGAGAAAAGCCCACCCACCTCGCGGTAGCTTTTGACATCTCGGGCCCTTCTTTTAGGGCGATTGAGTATCCGGAGTACAAGGGAAATCGCGGGGAGACTCCCGAAGAGTTCATCGGTCAAACAGAACTTCTCGAAGTAGCCATGCAGGCCATGAACATCAAAACGCTGACCAAGAAAGACTATGAGGCAGACGACATCCTCGCCTCCATGGCCGATCAGGCAGCAGAAGCTGGTTTCAGGGTGTTGGTTGTCTCAGGCGACCGAGACACCTTCCAGTTGATCAGTGAGAACACAACAATTCTGTACCCAGTAAAGGGCGTCATGAATCTTGCGCGGATGAACGACGAAGCGGTTGTTGAAAAGTACGGTATCCATGCCAGGCAATACCCAGACCTTGCAGCATTGGTCGGCGAGACCAGTGACAACCTTCCAGGTATTCCAGGTGTTGGACCAAAAACTGCCGCCAAGTGGCTGCAAGCCTATGGCGATCTAGATACTGTGCTTGCTAAAGCGGACGAGATACCTGGCAAGGTAGGGGAATCACTCCGAGAGCACAGCGGCCTTGCAACCAGGAACCGCAGACTCAACCACCTAGTTAGAGATCTTGATCTTGGGTTAGAACTAGATTCTCTTGCCTTGACGTCCGTAGATGAGTCGAAAGTTCGTGAAGTTTTTACAAAGATGCACTTCAAAACTCTCACAGAACGCGTATTGAGACTGCGTGGGCATAACGGTAGCCAAACAAATGGACTTGCAAAGGCCCCAACCGATGTCGAAGCTGAAAATTCGACAAGTCCTCAAGAGTCAGTGAAGATCTTTGACACTGTTGAGATGCCTGAAACCAGGCAAATATCCGAAGCCGAACTCGTCCAATGGTTAGACCTGCAGACAATAGTTGGATTCGAGTTAGAGGAGCTTGACGGGAAACTGGTGATGGGTTTTGCCTCCAGAACCGAGCGCTTCACTCTGGCCGGTGAGCCAGGGGATGGACTTAAGAGTTGGCTTCGCTCCGACAGTGCACATAAATGTCTATTCGACCTCAAGGGAACCAGGCGATTACTTTTAGCAAGTGGCTTAGACATTGCTGGCGTGCAGGATGATGCGCTGCTACTTGCTTATCTTTTGAATCCTGTTAGGCGAAACTACTACGTTGACGACATAGCACTCGAGCAGCTCGGACTAGACATCAAAAGATCAGACCCGAATCAACTCATACCGGAAGATCATTCAGACCCAAGTCTGGATGCCTGGCTTGCAATCGTGCTGTGTTCAATAATGCGCTCAAAAGTGCAAGAGCAAGGCCAGCTCGAGGTTTACCTGGACATCGAGCTACCTAGCTCGCAGACCTTGGCACAGATGGAGACCGATGGCATCTCAATCGACTCCCAAAAGCTTGAGAAGCTTTTTGAAACTTTGTCAGCAGAGGTTTCGACAATCGCCCAGGAAGCATACAAGATCATTGGCAGAGAGATTAATCTCGCCTCTCCCAAACAGCTCCAGACCGTTTTGTTTGACGAGCTTGGAATGACCGGAACAAAAGCACTAAAGACTGGTTTCTCAACCAATGCTGCGGCCCTAACGGAGCTGTTTGAGCAAAACGGCCATCCGTTTCTGGAGAAGCTACTTGCGCATCGCGACTCCACAAAGCTGAAGCAAATGGTCGAAACACTCTTGAAAGCCATTGAAGACGATTCAAGGATTCACACTACCTACGTTCAAACCGGAACATCAACTGGTCGACTGAGCTCTGAGAATCCTAATTTGCAGAACATTCCTATTAGAAATCCACGCGGTGCTCAGATTCGTGACTCATTTGTCGCGTCCCATGGATTCGAGACTCTATTGACCGCTGATTACTCGCAGATTGAGATGCGCATAATGGCACACCTTTCAGAAGATGAAGGTCTCATTGAAGCGTTCAACAAAGGCGAGGACCTGCACCGGTTCGTTGGCTCAAGAATCTTTGGCGTTGAGCCATCCAAAGTCACTGCAGACATGAGATCGCAAGTGAAGGCTATGAGCTACGGATTGGTCTATGGACTGAGCGAGTACGGTTTGGCTAAACAACTGGGGCTCTCAAATGCCGACGCTAAGGCTCTCATGAAGGATTATTTCGAACGATTCGGGGGAGTTAGACGATATCTTGCCAAGGTTGTGGAAGACGCTAAGGCCAATGGATACACCAAGACGCTTCATGGGCGCAGAAGACCATTTGATGATCTAAACAGCAAGATTTTCCAGGTGCGGGAAAATGCACGTCGGGCAGCACTAAACGCTCCGATCCAGGGAACCGCTGCGGACATCATGAAACTGGCCATGAACGCCATCTATCAGCAGATGACTGCTCAGGGGATGAAATCCAGAATGCTTCTGCAGGTCCACGACGAACTGGTCTTTGAGGTCGCCAAGGGTGAACTAGAGCCCCTCAGAGAGCTGGTGACCAAGAAGATGGAGTCAGTGGTGAAGCTTTCGGTCCCCTTAGACGTTCAGATTGGCACTGGCCGAAGCTGGGATGAGGCCGGGCACTAGCCTTTGTAGCCCGGGATTATTGGCACTAGGCTTATAGGGCGCCTTGGCGCATAACCCTTATCCGCTGTTGCGGTGGAGTTCAATTCTTTTTTGTAAAAAGGCTTGAAAGCTGTCGCGACCTGAGTAAACAAATAATGGAGTCACTATCTCTATGACCATCGAAACGACCGCAAAGGCACCAAAGCAGGTAGCTGTAAACGACATTGGCACCGCTGAAGAATTCCTAGCTGCGGTCGAAAAGACCCTAAAGTTCTTCAACGACGGAGACCTCATTGAGGGAACTGTTGTAAAGATTGACCGCGACGAGGTTCTACTCGACGTTGGATACAAGACCGAGGGTGTTATTCCCTCCCGTGAGCTTTCAATTCGCCACGACGCCGATCCAGGGGATATCGTCTCAGTCGGTGACAAGATCGAGGCACTTGTTCTTCAGAAAGAAGACAAAGAAGGCCGACTAATTCTTTCCAAGAAGCGTGCACTTTATGAGCGTGCTTGGGGCGATGTTGAAAAGGTGAAGGAAGCCGACGGCACCGTCACCGGAACCGTAATCGAAGTCGTAAAGGGTGGACTTATTGTCGACATCGGACTTCGCGGATTCCTTCCTGCATCCTTGATTGAGCTTCGCCGGGTTCGCGACCTAGGTCCGTACCTTGGTCAAGAAGTTGAAGCCAAGATTTTGGAGTTAGACAAGAACCGCAACAACGTGGTTCTTTCTCGCCGTGCCCTTCTCGAGCAGAGCCAGTCGGCATCTCGCTCAACTTTCTTGGCAGATCTTGCAAAGGGTCAGATTCGTACCGGTGTTGTTTCATCAATTGTCAACTTCGGTGCATTTATCGACCTTGGCGGCGTTGATGGTTTGGTTCACGTCTCCGAGCTGTCATGGAAGCACATCGAGCATGCCTCTGAGGTTGTTGAGATTGGTCAAGAAGTCACCGTAGAGGTTCTTGAGGTAGATCAGGACCGCGAGAGAGTTTCGCTTTCCCTGAAGGCAACTCAGGAAGATCCGTGGCAGGTATTCGCTCGTACTCACTCAATTGGTCAATACGCACCTGGCAAGGTCACCAAGCTTGTTCCTTTCGGTGCGTTTGTCCGAGTTGCCGACGGCATCGAGGGCCTAGTTCACATCTCAGAACTTTCCACAAAGCACATCGAGCTAGCGGAGCAGGTTGTCACAATCAACCAGGATGTCTTCGTAAAGGTAATCGACATCGATCTAGATCGTCGTCGCATATCGCTATCTCTAAAGCAGGCTTTGGAAGAAGTCAACCCAGACGGCACCGACTTCAACCCGGCGCTATATGGAATGTACGCAGAGTACGACGCCAAGGGTGCCTACAAGTACCCGGACGGCTTTGATGCCGCAACAGGCGAATGGCAGCCCGGGCACGAGGAAGCTAGATCCAAGTGGGAGAAGGAATATTCCGAGGCTCACGTTCGCTGGGAAGAGCACAAGAAGCAGGTTGCCGTTGCTAACAAGCTGGCAGCTTCGCTTCCAGATCTTCCGGCCCCTTCTGAAGCCGTAGCCGCTGAGTCTCACACCAGTGAGTCAACTGATACCGCAAGCGCTGGAACCTTGTCCGAGGATGAGTCTCTTAGTGCACTGCGTGACAAGCTAACAGACGAAAAGTAATTTCGCATTGTCGAAACGGGGACCGGCTTTTGGCTGGTCTCCGTTTCTTTGTTTGTAGGCTTATCTGGTGTTCCTAATTGGCCTAACCGGCGGTATCGCATCGGGTAAATCAACCGTTGCAAAGTTGCTCGCGTCTTTCGGGGCAGAGACCATAGACGCCGATCAGGTAGCACGAGATGTTGTAGTCAAAGGCTCCGAAGGCTTGAAAGCGGTCGTTGCTGCCTTTGGGGCCGGTGTTCTTACCGCCGATGGGGAGTTAGATAGACAAGCGCTAGGACGAATTGTCTTTGCCGATCCTGCTAAGCGAATAGCGCTTGAGGCAATTTTGCATCCTCTGATCAAAGCCCGAACTTCTAAGTTGTTTTCAGAAAGTCAAAGCGCAATCGTGGTCTACGCGGTTCCATTGCTGGTTGAAGCAAACGTGGATTACCCGTTTGACATGATCTTGACGGTTGAGGCCAGTGAACAAATCCAGCTAGAGCGAATCATTCGTTCGCGAGGATTATCAATGAGTGAAGCGCTTGCGCGGGTTGGCGCTCAAGCCAGCAGGGCTCAGCGGGCTGAGCGGGCGGATTATGTTGTTGATAGTTCAGGTACTCTTTTGCAACTAGAAGCGCAGGTGCAGTTGTTGTGGCCAAAGATTGAGCAAGCTGCAAAGAAGAAGAACTGATGGAGCGCACTCGTTCCTTCACACCTTTTAAGGTAGTAAGTGACTACGAACCTTCCGGAGATCAGCCAGAGGCCATTGCTGAGCTGCATAAGAGAATCAATGCGGGGGAAAAAGACGTTGTTCTCATGGGAGCCACCGGAACCGGTAAGTCAGCGACGACTGCCTGGCTAATTGAATCTCTTCAGCGACCGACGCTTGTGATGGCACACAACAAGACCCTTGCGGCCCAGCTGGTTACTGAGTTTCGGGAGATGTTTCCAAATAATGCAGTCGAATACTTTGTCAGCTACTACGACTACTACCAGCCTGAGGCCTACGTTCCTCAGACCGACACCTTCATCGAGAAGGACTCGAGCATTAACGAGGAAGTGGAGCGGCTGAGATACTCCGCGACCATGAGCCTGCTATCCCGAAGAGACGTCATTGTGGTTGCTACTGTTTCCTGCATCTATGGTCTGGGAGCCCCGAAGGAGTACCTGGATCAGTCGATTCCGCTACAGGTGGGGCAGTCGATAGATCGAGATGACCTTATAAGGAAGTTTGTATCGATGCAGTATCAGCGAAACGACATCGACTTCTCCAGGGGCAACTTCCGAGTCAAGGGCGACACCTTGGAGATCATTCCGGTCTATGACGAGTTTGCAACCAGGGTTGAATTCTTTGGTGATGAGATTGAAGCAATCTATTCACTACACCCACTAACCGGCGATGTCATCAAAGCTCTTGATGCTGTGGCAATCTTTCCGGCTAGTCACTACGTGGCGTCGCCGACGCAGATGGGAAGGGCTATCGAGGCTATCGAGAATGAGCTAGCGGAAAGACTAAGGGAGTTTGAAGCTCAGGGAAAACTGCTCGAAGCGCAGCGCATCAAGATGAGGACAAACTTTGATCTAGAGATGATTCGGGAGCTTGGATTTTGTTCCGGTATTGAGAATTATTCAAGACACATCGATGGGCGACAGCAGGGCGAACCGCCCTCTTGTCTACTCGACTACTTTCCAGATGACTTCCTGACCGTGATCGACGAATCCCATGCCACCGTTCCTCAGATTGGTGCGATGTATGAGGGGGACTCTTCGAGAAAGAGAACTCTCGTGGAGCACGGATTTAGATTGCCATCAGCTTTAGATAACCGACCGCTTAAGTGGTCAGAGTTTCAAGAACGCGTGGGTCAGACTGTCTATCTTTCGGCAACACCTGGAAAGTACGAGATGAACGCATCGGACGGTGTTGTCGAGCAGATAATTCGCCCAACTGGACTTGTCGATCCGGCGATTATCTTAAAACCCACCAAGGGTCAGATTGATGACCTTTTGGAAGAGATCCGGATTCGCTCAGCCAAACAAGAAAGGGTTCTAGTAACAACGCTGACCAAGAAGATGGCTGAAGAACTTACTGATTACCTCTCTGAGGCGGGAGTCAAGGTTCGTTATCTTCATTCCGACGTTGACACCTTGAAGCGAGTGGAACTACTGCGCCAGTTGCGTCAAGGAGTATATGACGTACTGGTTGGTATCAACTTGCTGCGGGAAGGCCTGGACCTCCCCGAAGTGTCGATGGTGGCCATCTTGGATGCCGACAAAGAGGGTTTCCTAAGGTCCTCAACTTCGTTGATTCAAACCATTGGTCGAGCCGCTAGAAATGTTAACGGCGAGGTGCATATGTACGGCGATAACCTAACCGACTCAATGAAGAAGGCAATTGATGAAACTAATCGGCGCAGGGAGAAGCAGGTTGCTTACAACCTCGAGCGCGGGGTGGACCCACAGCCGTTGCAAAAGCGCATAGTTGACATCACCGATCAACTAGAGCGTGAGGAGATCGATACCGCTGAGTTAATCGCTGAGTTTGGTCAAGGTAAGGGTCGGAAGAAACAATCGGTTCCACTTCGATCAAGCCGGGGTATTGCGGCTATGGCGGAGGATGAAATCATGGCAGTTGTCATAGACCTAGATGCCCAGATGAGGCATGCAGCCAAGGAACTTCAGTTTGAGCTTGCGGCCAGGTTGCGCGATGAGATTGGCGAACTAAAGCATGAATTGCGCCAAATGAAGCGCGCCGGCCACATCAAGTGAGGCATTAGCCGACGATTAGGCTGGTAGTCGTGAATCCCAAGCTAGACACTTCCCTAGACAACCTTGTCGTCAAGGGCGCCCGGGTCCATAATCTTCAAAACGTCACGGTCACGATGCCGAGAAATTCTTTGGTTGTATTCACTGGTCTATCTGGGTCTGGAAAATCATCCCTGGCCTTTGACACGATATTTGCAGAAGGGCAGCGTCGGTACGTTGAATCTCTTTCGGCCTACGCGAGGCAGTTTCTTGGGCAGGTCGACCGGCCCGATGTTGACTTCATTGAGGGCTTAAGTCCAGCCGTATCAATTGACCAGAAATCAACCAACCGAAACCCAAGATCCACAGTCGGAACCATCACCGAGATTCACGATTACCTAAGGCTGCTCTGGGCGAGAATTGGCGTTCCCTACTGTGCAGAGTGCGGCGAGAAAATCGTAAAACAAACGCCGCAGCAGATTGTCGACCAGATTCTCGACAATCCTGAGGGAACAAAGTTTCAGGTACTTGCCGAACTAGTGGATCAGAAAAAGGGCGAGTTTGCCGACCTTTTCAAAGATCTAATAGCTCAAGGTTATGCAAGAGCCATGGTCGATGGCGAGACCATTGCCCTGGCAGAAGCTAAGCCTCTAAAGAAGTCCTATAAGCACGACATCGCTGTGGTTGTTGACCGATTGGCCATCAAGCAAGGAGTTATCGGTCGTCTTACCGATTCAATCGAGACCGCGCTAAAGCTTGCCGGAGGTAAGGTGACGATTGACTTCGTAGACCGGAAGGGATCAGAAGCGCGAAGAAGTTTCTCGGAGCAGATGTCTTGCCCGAACGATCACCCACTAGCAATCACGGAGATTGAGCCACGCACTTTTTCCTTCAACGCGCCCTTCGGTGCTTGTCAGGAATGCTCTGGCCTAGGGACCAAGATGGCAGTTGATGCCGACCTAGTTATTGGTGATCCGGAAGCTTCAATACTTAACGGAGTGATTATTCCTTGGTCAACCCAGGGCAAGGGTCTATTTCACTACTTTTCGAGAATGTTGCAGGGTCTCGCGAAAGATCTTGGATTCTCACTAAAGAGCGCTTGGCAGGACCTGCCAGAGGAAGTTCAGTACGCGGTTTTGCACGGCAACGACTTTGATGTGCAGGTTCGTTGGAAGAATCGATACGGTCGTGAACTTCGCTACACAACCGGGTTCGAGGGGGTTCTGAACTACATCGAGCGAAAGTACTTGGAGTCAGAAAACGACTACGCCCGCGGAAAATGGGCTGGATTCTTGCGTGAGATTCCTTGTCCTTCCTGCGAAGGAGCAAGGCTTCGACCAGAGGTGCTAGCCATCAAAGTTGCAGACACTTCCATTTCCGATGTCGCGGCCCTGAGCCTTGGTGACTGCGTGGAGTTTTTCGCCAAGCTGACTCTTGATAAGAGAGACGAGAAGATTGCGGCGCAGGTGCTTCGAGAGATCAGAGCCCGGCTTGATTTTCTGATGGCGGTTGGGCTTGACTATCTTTCTCTCGAAAGGGCAGCCGGCTCGCTTTCCGGTGGAGAAGCTCAGCGCATCAGATTGGCAACACAAATTGGCTCTGGCCTGACTGGGGTGTTGTACGTCTTGGATGAGCCTTCTATCGGGTTGCACCAGAGGGATAACCGCAGACTTATCGACACTCTCATCAAACTTAGGGAGCTCGGAAACACCCTGATAGTCGTCGAGCACGACGAGGACACCATAAGAACTTCGGATTGGGTTGTTGACATCGGCCCAGGCGCTGGCATCAATGGCGGAAAAGTTGTGCACTCAGGCCCTTACAAGGAATTACTTCTCAACAAGGAATCCATAACCGGAGATTACCTATCGGGTAGACGGAAGATTGAGACTCCATCGACGCGAAGGCCAGTAGATCCAAAGAAGATGCTTTCGGTGGTCGGCGCGAAAGCGAATAACCTCAAGAACGTCACGGTTGGTTTTCCTCTCGGCACCTTTATAGCCGTCACCGGAGTGAGCGGATCCGGAAAGTCAACCCTGGTAAACGACATCTTGTATAACGTATTGGCCAACTCACTAAATGGAGCAAAGCTCGTTGCTGGAAAGCACACGCGAATCACGGGCCTTTCTCAGCTAGATAAGGTTGTGCACGTCGATCAGAACCCGATTGGTAGAACGCCAAGGTCAAATCCGGCAACCTATACAGGGGTCTTCGATCACATTAGAAAGCTCTTCGCTGAGACCTCAGAATCAAAGGCTCGGGGCTACCAACAGGGCCGATTCTCCTTCAACGTGAAAGGTGGTCGCTGTGAGGCCTGCAGCGGTGATGGAACTCTCAAAATCGAGATGAACTTCCTTCCTGATGTCTATGTCTCCTGTGAGGTGTGCCACGGAGCCAGATACAACCGCGAGACCCTTCAGGTCAAATACAAGGGCAAGTCAATCTCGGATGTTCTTGAGATGCCAATCGAGGAAGCTGCCGTCTTCTTCGAAGCCATTTCCTCAATCTCGCGTTATCTATCAACTTTGGTAGACGTGGGTCTTGGCTATGTTCGCCTCGGGCAATCCGCAACTACGCTCTCCGGTGGTGAGGCCCAGCGCGTGAAGCTTGCCACCGAGCTCCAGCGTCGTTCAACCGGACGAACCATTTACGTGCTCGATGAGCCAACCACTGGCTTGCACTTCGAGGACGTAAGGAAGCTGCTGCTGGTCCTAAATTCTCTTGTTGAAAGAGGCAACACGGTGATTGTGATTGAGCACAATCTCGATGTAATCAAGTCAGCAGACTGGTTAATTGACCTGGGCCCAGAAGGCGGTTTCCGGGGAGGTCAGCTGGTAGCCGAAGGTACACCTGAGCAAGTAGCCAAAAACAAGGCGAGCTTTACTGGTGCGTTCCTAAAGGAAATACTGAAGTAAATGGCCAACGATCTGTCGTTTCGCCCTAAGACATCAGAGATTCCAACGAGGCCTGGGGTCTATCGGTTCTTTGATGCAAAAAATCGCGTGCTGTATGTGGGCAAGGCCAAGAACCTTAGGGCGAGGCTACAAAGCTACTTTGTGCCCGTTGAGTCATTGCACGAGCGAACCAAGCGAATGGTTCTGTCTGCTGCAGATGTGGATTGGACCATTGTTAAGACTGAGTTCGAGGCACTGCAGCTTGAATACACCTGGATCAAGGAGTTCAACCCGCCATTCAATGTTCGATTCAAGGACGATAAGTCATACCCATACCTTGCTGTTTCTTTGTCGGAAAAGATGCCCAGGGTCTTCGTCACAAGAAACCGTGACCTAAAGGGCGTTCGCTACTTTGGTCCATACACGCAGGCCTGGGCGATAAGGCAGACCCTTGACACTTTGCTTCGCGTATATCCAATCCGGTCCTGTTCCTCCGGGGTCTATAACGCTGCGAAGCGAGCCAATCGCCCTTGTCTTCTAGCTGACATTGGAAAGTGTTCGGCACCTTGTGTTTCCCGAGTATCGGAAAACGAACACCTTGAGATTGCAAAAGATCTTGTTGGCTTCATGAACGGAATGGACCCGAAGCAGGTACAGATTTTGCAGCAGCGAATGGAGAAGGCATCTGAGGCTCAAAACTACGAGCTAGCGGCGAGGCTGAGAGACAACATCGGTGCTCTAGAAACAGTCCTCGAAAAAAGCACTGTGGTTTTTAGTGATCTAACCGATGCTGACCTGTTTGGAGTGGCTCACGACGAATTGGCTGCGGCGGTGTCGCTGTTCTCAGTCAGGGGCGGACGCATCAGGGGAGTGCGGGCCTGGGTGGTGGATAAAGAAGTCGAACAACCGCTTGAAGAGCTGATCAGACAGATAATCCTGTACGCCTATACAGCAGCCGATGGAGTGGAACCGCCGAGTGTTCCAAAGGAGATTCTGGTCCCAGCCCTACCCGAGGACGCCAGTGAGCTAGAGAAGTTTCTTGAGCAGTCAAGAGGTAGCGCTGTGTCGCTTCGTGTTCCCAAGAGAGGTGACAAGGCGGCTCTTGCCGAGACGGCCCTAGAGAATGCTCAGCACTCACTTGCTTTGTATAAGACCAGGAGAACAGCTGACTTCACATCGCGCTCGGAGGCTCTAAATCAACTAGCGAAGTCCTTGAACTTATCTGAAGCACCGCTTCGAATTGAGTGCTACGACGTCTCTCACCTTTCTGGAACGAACATTGTTGCCTCGATGGTTGTTTTTGAGGACGGCCTACCCAAGAAGTCTCAGTATCGTCAATTCAACATAGAAGCTGCCGCTGACGACACCGACGCAATCTTTCAAGTTCTCTCCCGAAGGCTGAAGTATCTTCGTGACCCGGAGAGTCTTGACGAAGGCCGCTTTAGCTACCTACCTTCTCTAATTGTTGTGGATGGTGGTGCTGGACAGGTAGCGGCCGCGGCCAAAGCGATTGCACAGAGCCCGGTTCCGGATCTTGCCGTTTGTGGGCTAGCAAAGCGTCTCGAAGAGGTTTGGTTGCCACGCTCTGATTTCCCAGTGATTCTCCCAAGAGGTTCTGAAGAGTTATTTTTGCTGCAGCGAGTAAGAGATGAATCTCACCGCTTTGCCTTGACTGCCTCACGTAAGAAGCGCTCCAGCGCAATCTCAAGCGTTCTCATAGAGATTCCGGGTCTTGGCGAAAAGCGGGTGACGGCTTTACTTCGACGATTTGGCTCAGCCAAGCGCCTGAAGGCTGCGACCCTTGATGAGATTGCCGATGTTGCTGGCATCGGCCCAGCCCTTGCAAAGGAAATACTCGAGCAACTGAACTAGTTGGACAGAACGCACTCGGGCGTGTCGCGAATTGGTTAGACTCATTTTGAACGAGGGGACCAATAAATGCCTGCGAATCTGGGCCATGAGCTGCTGATTGTGACCGGTATGTCCGGAGCTGGGCGCTCAACCGTAGGAAACGCCCTGGAGGACCTGGGCTGGTACGTGGTTGATAACCTGCCCCCGCAGATGCTTGGCCCAATAGCCGATCTTTTCACCATAACTAAGACCCCCGTTCCAAGGCTTGCTGTGATCATCGATGTCCGCGGGGGAGAGTTCTTTAGTGAACTTGAAGAGAATCTTTCGCTGCTGGGCGGTAAGGCAGTTGCGGTCCAGGTTCTGTATCTGGAAGCAAACGACTCAACTCTGGTGCGCAGGTTTGAGTCAGTCAGGAGACCTCATCCGCTTCAAGGTGATGGAACAATCCTTGACGGCATCGCGGCGGAGCGTAAACGCCTCCTTGCACTTAGGGAATCAGCCGATGTAGTGATCGATACCTCTGATTTGAATGTTCACCAACTCTCTACCAAAACCGCAGAGCATTTCTCCGTTGACTCAACCATCAAGCTGCAATTGACGGTCATGAGTTTTGGCTACAAGTACGGAATACCAGCCGATGCCGATAATGTTGCCGATGCCAGATTTTTGCCCAATCCTTTCTGGAATGAAGAGCTTCGACCATTCACTGGCCTGGATGCTCAAGTCAGTGACTATGTGCTCGCCCAGCCAGGTGCCATGGATTTTGTTGAAGGCTATGTGAAGGCACTAGAACCGGTCCTAGCTGGATACCTGCGTGAGAATAAGCACTACGCGACCATTGCTATTGGTTGCACCGGTGGCAAGCACCGCTCGGTCGCAATTTCACAGAAACTCACCGAACTACTTTCTGGAAACGACGAAATAACCGTTGCGGTAAGACACCGTGACCTTGGTAAGGAGTAAGAACTTGGCCCTAACCGCCGACATAAAGGACGAGCTGGCACGAATTGAAGTTGCAAAAAACGGGGTTCGCGCAGCTGAACTGGCAACGATTTTGCGCCTAGCCGGAGGACTGCACCTAGTGTCCGGAAAGGTTGTCATTGAGGTCGAACTCGATTCTGCCCAGGTTGCAAGAAGAGTCCGCAAAGATCTAACCGAACTTTTTGGTTGCGATAGCGAACTCGCGGTGATTTCAGCCGGGGGAATCCGAAAGACCAATCGCTACCAAGTGCGAGTGCTCGGTCAAGGAGAGGTTCTGGCCAGACAGACCGGATTGGTTGATAGTCGTGGAAGACCAGCCCGCGGCCTACCAGCGGCTCTGGTGACCGGTTCAATTGGAGAGGCACAGGCTGTTTGGCGTGGGGCCTTCTTAGCACACGGGTCACTTACCGACCCAGGTCGCTCGGCGGCTCTTGAGGTCACGGCTCCGGGAAACGAAGTTGCGATGGCACTTGTTGGGGTGGCCAGAAGATTGGGAATCGTTGCCAAACCGAGAGAGGTTCGCGGAGTGTTCCGAGTGGTGATTCGAGACGGCGATGCAATAAGTGCGATGCTGACTCAGATGGGCGCTCACGGACAGCTTTTGAAGTGGGAAGAGTTGAGACTCCGCCGTGAGGTTCGAGCTACTGCCAACCGACTAGCCAATTTCGACGACGCGAACCTAAGGCGATCAGCCCAGGCAGCTGTGGCTGCGGGTGCAAGGGTTGCAAGGGCCATCGAGATTCTCGGCGATGACGTGCCAGATCACCTAAAGTATGCCGGCGAGCTAAGACTAAAGCACAAGCAGGCAAGCCTGGATGAGCTCGGACGCTTGGCTAACCCGCCCATGACAAAGGACGCAGTTGCTGGCCGCATCAGGCGTTTATTGTCTATGGCGGACAAAAAAGCCGAAGACTTAGGCATTGAAGGCACCGATGCCTTCTTGCCAGATGATTTGGATAATGACTAAATCGCTGCAACAAACAAACGCATAATAGAACTAGACCACTAAAGAATAGGAATCAATCAAATGGCAACCTACTCACTTCCAGATCTGGAATACGACTACGCAGCACTTGAGCCACATATCTCCGGAAGAATCATGCAGCTTCATCACGATAAGCACCACGCGGCGTACGTGGCTGGCGCAAACGCAACTCTTGACCTAATGGCCGAGGCTCGAGACAAGAACGACCTAAACTGGATAAATAAGCTTCAGAAGGACCTAGCTTTTAATCTTGGTGGTCACGTTAATCACTCGATCTTTTGGAAGAACCTAAGTCCGGCAGGTGGCGATAAGCCAACCGGAGAGCTGGCTAGCGCTATTGACGAGTACTTTGGAAGCTACGACGGATTCCGTGCTCACTTCACCGCAACTGCAATGGGGATCCAGGGATCTGGCTGGTCAATCCTGGCCTGGGATGTTATTGGACAGCGTCTGATTATTGAGCAGCTCTACGATCAGCAGGGAAACCTTGTTGCCGCCTCGGTACCGCTTTTGATGCTCGATATGTGGGAGCACGCGTTTTACCTTGACTATCAGAACGTAAAGGCCGACTACGTCGCTGCCTTCTGGAATCTGGTGTCCTGGAGCGACGTCCAGGCCCGTTTTGAGGCCGCCAGGGGCCAAACTAAGGGCTTACTGCTAGTCTGAGCAAGGCTATTCCACTCAAGGGCGCGTGGGTCTATTTTTCTAGAATCCGCGCATTTTGCGCCTACGGAAAGGCATAATCATGGGAATTAAAGTCGGAATCAACGGCTTCGGTCGAATTGGAAGAAACTACCTCAGGGCGGAGCTTGCCAAGGGGACCGACCTCGAAATCGTTGCAGTGAACGATCTTTCTGACCCCAAGGCGCTGGCTCACCTTCTGAAGTATGACTCGGTCACCGGTCGTCTAGCTCAAGAAATCCGTGTTGAAGGTCAATTCATCATCGTGGGCGACTACAAGATCAAGGTTCTCGCCGAGCGAGACCCTGCAGCTTTGGGTTGGGGAGAGCTCGGTGTTGACATCGTCATCGAATCCACTGGGCGCTTTACCGATGCCAAAGATGCCGTGAAGCACATTGAGGCGGGAGCGAAGAAAGTATTGATTTCTGCCCCTGCAACAGGCGAGGACGCCACCTTTGTTATTGGTGTAAACGAGCACCTATACGACCCGGCCAAGCACCATATCATCTCAAACGCTTCTTGCACCACCAATTGCCTTGCTCCTTTGGCAAAGGTGTTCAACGACGAGTTCGGTATCGAGAATGGCCTAATGACCACAGTTCATGCCTACACGGCTGATCAGAACCTGCAGGATGGTCCACACAGTGACCTACGCCGTGCTCGTGCTGCCGCTATCAATATTGTCCCGTCATCAACTGGAGCAGCCAAAGCAATCGGATTGGTTCTGCCAGAACTCAAGGGCAAGCTGGATGGCTATGCCCTTAGAGTTCCAGTCCCAACTGGCTCTATAACAGACCTGACACTTCTTTCTAAGAAAAAGGTAACTATCGAGGAGATCAAGGCCGCCTACAAAAAAGCTGCCGACGGCCCCCTAAAGGGAATCCTTAAATACACCGAAGACGAAATCGTTTCCTCCGACATCGTGACAGACCCACACTCATCAATCTTTGACGCAGGTCTTGTTAAGGTCATTGATCAGACCGTGAAGATCAGTTCTTGGTACGACAACGAGTGGGGATACTCAAACCGCCTTGTCGACCTAACTGTTTTGGTTGCCAACAAACTCTAAAAACTTGAGAACAATATCTGATTTAGGCGATCTAGCCGGCAAGCGTGTGCTTTTACGTTGTGACTTTAACGTACCCATGCAAGATGGCGTTATTACCGACGACGGTCGCATTCGGGCTGCGCTACCTACTATTGCAAGGCTTCAAGAAGCCGGAGCCAGCGTATTGATCTGCTCTCACCTTGGAAGACCAGATGGTCAGGTCAACGATATTTACTCTCTTGCTCCGGTTGCTAAGGCTCTTGCAGAGCTATTGAACCAAGAGGTGTTTTTTGCATCAGATACCGTCGGTAGCGACGCCAAGGGCGTTGCCAAAGCACTGGTTCCCGGCGGTGTTGCAGTTTTAGAGAATCTTCGATTCTCGGATGCCGAAACCAGTAAAGACGAAGCGGTAAGGCAAGCATTTGCTCAGAAGCTCGCGGCGCTGGCCGATGTGTTTGTCAGTGACGGCTTTGGCGTTGTACACCGCAAGCAAGCCAGCGTTTTTGAGCTTGCACAGGCACTTCCATCAGCTGCTGGATTACTTATTGAGCGTGAGGTCCAAGTGCTTCGAGAGCTCACTTCATCCGATGAAAAGCCGTACACCGTTGTGCTTGGTGGCTCCAAGGTTTCTGACAAGCTCGGTGTAATTGGTTCCTTGCTTCCAAAGGTCGACAACTTGATTATTGGCGGGGGAATGCTGTTCACATTTCTTGCCGCAAAGGGATACCAGGTGGCTTCATCGCTTTTGGAACAAGATCAGATCCCGGTTGTTCAAGACTATTTGAGGCACGCAGCTGAGCTCGGGGTCAACATCATTTTGCCAACCGACATCCGGATGGCAAGTAAGTTCGCATCCGATGCGGAGGTTGAGATTGCAAGCGCTGAGACTTTGGATCAGACCAGATTCGGATCTTCGGGAATCGGATTAGACATTGGTCCCGACTCCGAAAAACGCCTCGCTGAGGTAATAGCCAGCTCTAACATCTGCTTCTGGAACGGACCGATGGGGGTATTCGAGTTTGAGGCGTTTGCCTCTGGCACCAAAGCGATAGCTAAGGCTCTAACCAAGGTGCAGGGGTTAAGTGTCGTTGGGGGCGGAGATTCCGCAGCAGCAGTCCGTACGCTTGGCTTTTTAGACAGCGAGTTTGGCCACATCTCCACAGGTGGCGGAGCTAGTCTTGAATATCTAGAAGGAAAATCACTACCGGGCCTGGAGGTTCTGAATTGAGCGATCGTAAACCGCTAATCGCAGGTAACTGGAAGATGAACCTAGACCACCAACAGGGTATTGCCCTAGTTCAGAAGCTGGCTTGGACCCTAAAGGATGTAAACCACGACTTTGATCTAGTGGAGGTTGCTGTTTTTCCACCGTTTACCGACCTTCGAAGTGTGCAGACACTGATTGACGCGGACAAACTCCCGTTGGTGCTAGGCGCTCAAGACCTTTCGAAATACGACTCCGGCGCCTACACCGGTGAGATCTCCGGTGCCTTCTTGAAAAAGCTTGACGTTAGGTACGTGCTTGTCGGGCATTCCGAAAGACGTCAGCACCACCACGAGGATGATGAACTTATCCAAGCCAAGGTGGCCTCAGCTTTTAAGCACAACCTGATTCCAGTTATTTGTGTTGGAGAGACCCTGGAGGAGCTTGAATCAGAGGGCGCTGCAGCTGTTCCAATCCGTCAGCTGAGCAAGGCATTAGCGGAGCACAAAGAGATCGGCGAGTTCGTGGTGGCTTACGAGCCAGTTTGGGCAATCGGAACCGGAAAGGTTGCCACTTCAGAGCAGGCCGCAGATGTTGCCAAAAAGCTCAGGGAGACCATCCGGGAGCTTGTTTCTGAAGAGGTAGCTGCCGCCACCCGCATTTTGTATGGCGGGAGCGTAAAGAGCGCAAACGTCGCTGGATTCTTGGTTTCTGACGAGGTAGACGGGGTCCTGGTGGGTGGTGCAAGCCTGGATGTCGAGGAATTCACTGGTATCTGCCGCTTCCAGAAGCATGTCACCTTATAATCGTCTAGTACCAAAAACAGAACAGGTAAACAAATGGCCGCCATTCAAATCGCCCTCCAGGTGCTTCTTGCTATCACTAGCTTGTTGCTAATCCTGATGATTCTGCTACACAAGGGTCGAGGTGGAGGACTCTCGGACATGTTTGGTGGTGGAGTGACTTCAAACGTTTCCTCCTCGGGAGTGGCTGAGCGTAACCTGAACCGCATCACCATTATTTTGGGCTTGGTTTGGATTTCAACAGTTGTGGGCCTAGGCCTTTTCACTAGATTCGGATTCTAGGGGTAGTCATTGGCTAACGGCGGTTCAGCAATCAGAGGGTCTCGTGTTGGTGCGGGGCCGATGGGTGAGCAGTACCGCGGATTCAAGTCCGAAAGAGTACAGCGCAGCTACTTTTGCATAAACGGCCACGTTCAGGAGCCGATGTTCGCCGCCCACATCGACCCGGCCGAAATCCCAGACATGATCGACTGCCCAAACTGCGGAATGCAGGCAGGCCAAGACAAGAAGAATCCTCCCGAGATCGCCAAGCACGAGCCTTATAAGACCCACCTTGCCTACGTTAAGGAAAGAAGAACCTCGGACGAGGCAAAAGCATTGTTGGATGAAGCACTTGCTTCTATTCGCGAACGCAGGGTCAAGCTAGCCCAGGAAGCAACAAAACAAGCCAAGCTTGCAGTTGCCAGGGCACAGGCAGCAAAGGTAGCTGCAGCGAAGGCTGCGGCAGCCAAGGCGGTCAAGCCAGTTAAGCCAGCCAAGCCAGTCAAGGCAGTGAAGGTCGCCTCGAAAACTAGCGCAAAGAAAACTACTGCTAAGCCAGCTGGCAAACCTGCCAGCAAGAAACTTTCAGCAAAGCCAGCCTCGAAACCAAAAACCAAGCCAGCAGCCAAGAAGCTTGCCAAAGGAAAAGCTAAGCCGGCAGCTGCCAAGACCAAGTCCAAAGCTGCTTCAAAGCCAACTGCAAAAAAGGCAACTAAAAAGAAGTAGCAGCTGCTGCCTGGGTATCTAAATACCAGCGGGTTAGTTGTTGTCCAGACACTTTGGTGGCTGGAAGATCTCTCCCTGAAAATACTTGATTCACCGCATCGGCCTTATCCGGGCCTGAAACCAGGAACCAAACCTCTCGCGCACTGCACAGAGCCGAATAGCTCAGAGAGATTCTCTCGGAGGGCGGCTTAGGGGAGTTTGCCTCGGCTACCACCAGCTCGCCAGAACTTGTTGCAGCCGAGTTTGGAAAAAGTGATGCAACGTGGCCATCGGACCCCATACCGAGTAGCACTATGTCGAACCTAGGAGCGACTTTATCGATATGGGTCGAGAACTTCGAAGCTGCTTCAGCTAGCGAGAGATCTCCCGCTGCTGGCATCTGATGCAGATTCGTCGCCGGGATAGAAACCTTTGAAAGTAGTGCCTCTGAGGCCTGCACAAAATTCCGCTCGTGACTGGAGGCATCGACGAATCTTTCATCGCCCCACCAAAGTTCAATCTTTTTTAGATCAACTGACTTTAGAAGTGGTGCAAGCGCTGCGAGTGTTTTGATTCCAACTGTTCCACCGGTTAGGACAATGTGAACTCTCTGGCTTGGCAAGAGCGATGTTATTGCTTCGGCTAGGTCGGTAGCGGCTTGCTCTGCTAGCTGATCACCGGATTCGAAGTGGTGCAGGACCTCGAGCTTCACTTTGGCAAACCTGTCACTAGCGGAAGACCGGATGTTATGACCTTCTCAAATGCTAGATCGGGGCCTAACCGCCTTAGGTCTTCAGCTAAGCAGTCGCGAAGTGATCTAACCGGAAGGGAAAGGTCCTTCGGCGGGTGGTTTGTTTGAGACAAGGTGGCAACGTTTGACTGATCTCTTAGGATCTCGATGTCACTGCCATTTCGAAACAAGCGGACCAAGTACACGCCCTTGACGCCGGCGGTATCCTCGCGGTGCTCCGTTCTTACAGGACAGTCCAGTTGAACTTTGAGCCAAGCGGCCAATAGCAGCACGCTTGGATTATTCAGGTCCCCGATTATCTCTACAGACTCAACCGGTTCGTAAGGTGGCTGATCTAAAAGTGCTGCAAGCTGAGCACGCCAGAGCGTCAATCGGGTCCAAGCAAAATCGCTATCACCTGGTGAATAGCTTTCTGAGAGCTGCTCAAGAAATTCAGCTGGATCCTTCTGGCTCAGTGCGTCGGTGATGCGTCTGGTTGCAATCTTGCCAATGGCTGATTCGGACACTACCGCTGGCGCAGCGTTTGGCCACCAGGCAACTACCGGCGCATCGGGAAGCAATAGACCCAAAACCAATGACTGCGGATGGGTTGCAGCTTCACCATAGGCACGAAGAATAATGACCTCAGAGGCTCCTGCGTCCCCACCCACCCGGATTTCAGCGTCAAGTCTTGGGTCTGTGCCCGTATCTGTATCTACCAGGACGATGATCCTGGAGGGGTGCTCCCTCGAAGCGGCGTTGGCAGCTTCAATCGCTGCCTCTGCGGATTTGGCATCAGTTTGGATAATCAAAGTCAGAACGCGACCAAGCGCAACGGCTCCGCCCTGCTCCCGCATTTGAACCAGAGACCTTGAGATTTTGCTTACTGTGGTTTCAGGTAGATCGACTATCAAGGGCGCCTCCAGCTCCTGCCATCGATGGCCATCATTGCTTCAGAGGATTTCGGGCCCCAAGAACCAGGAAGGTAGCTATCTGGCATTCCGCTCTCAGACCAGAACTTCACGATCGGATCGAGAATTTTCCAAGACAGCTCGACCTCTTGGTGCCTTGGGAAAAGCGGTGGGTCGCCGAGTAAGACATCCAGAATCAGTCTCTCGTATGCCTCTGGTGAGTCTTCAGTGAAGGAGTGGCCATAGCCGAAATCCATTGTTACATCTCTTACCTGCATTCCTGGCCCGGGGACTTTAGATCCGAACCGAATAGTGACTCCCTCATCTGGCTGAACCCGAATTACGATTGCGTTGGGCCCGAGAGTCGAAATCTGACGTTCACCAAATAGCTGCTGAGGAGCATCTTTGAACACAACAGCGATTTCAGTGACGCGACGACCTAGTCTTTTGCCTGCGCGAAGGTAGAAGGGCACCCCTTGCCAGCGCGGTGTATTAATGTCCAAGCGCATGGCCGCAAAGGTTTCAGTCTTTGAATCAGGGCTGATTCCTTCTTTGTCTAGGTATCCGGAAACCTGTTCACCACCCTGCCAACCGCCGCGATACTGACCTCGCGCGGTGTGGCTCGCTAGGTCGGCTGGGATCATCACGGCAGCCAGAACCTTCTCCTTCTCGGCTCGAAGATCAGCTGCATCGAAGGTAGCTGGTTCCTCCATTGCGGTCAGGGCAAGCAATTGCAGCAGATGGTTTTGAATAACGTCCCTTGCCGCTCCAATACCGTCGTAGTAGCCAGCCCTTCCGCCAACCCCAATGTCCTCGGCCATGGTTATCTGAACGTGGTCAATGTAGTTGGCATTCCAAATTGGTTCGTAGAGCAAATTCGCGAACCGAAGCGCCAGAATATTTTGAACTGTCTCTTTACCCAGATAGTGATCAATTCGGAAAACGGAGTCCGGCGGAAAAACACTCTCGACTACCTCGTTGAGTTCCCGAGCCGATTTCAGATCGGACCCGAAAGGCTTTTCGATTACAACCCTGCGAAAAGTGTCTGGCTTCGGATCGGCTAACCCAGATCTAGAAAGTTGTTTGGTAACAATCGGGAAAGCCTTTGGGGGAATTGAGAGGTAGAAGGCGTGATTACCATTTGTCCCACGCTGTTCGTCAAGTTCCGAGATGGTCTGCTTTAGACGGTCGAATGCGTCGTCATCGTCGAAATCACCGGAGACGAAACGGATGCCACTAGAAAGCTGTTTCCAAACATCCTCCGACCAGGGCGTTCTTGCATACTTTTGAATCGACTCGTGAACCAGGGCTTCAAAGTCCTGGTCCTTCCATTCTCGTCTCGCAAAACCAACCAACCCAAAGCCTGGAGGCAGTAGCCCTCTATTGGCCAGATCGTAAACAGCTGGCATGAGCTTTTTTCTTGAAAGATCACCTGTGACTCCGAAGATTACTAACCCCGAAGGACCAGCAATCCGATTCAGGCGATTATCATCAAGATCGCGGAGCGGATTCACAAAAGTTCTCGATGGTGACATCTCTAGCTCAGCATCCCGATCAGTCGCTTTATTCCTTCTTCCGGATTTCTGAGCTGCAGAACTAGCACGGGGGAGCCATTATCAGCCAGTACCTTCGCGTCCCCGCTAGCTTGGGAATC
Source organism: Rhodoluna limnophila (assembly GCA_945883505.1). Lineage (GTDB taxonomy): Bacteria > Actinomycetota > Actinomycetes > Actinomycetales > Microbacteriaceae > Rhodoluna > Rhodoluna limnophila_B. The sequence goes on along the minus strand of CAMCXL010000001.1, from coordinate 106,696 downwards.
AATTAGCTGGCGATATCCAAAACCTCTTCCAGGTATTGGCAGATCTTCGCCGGAGCCTGACACTATCTGAAGGAATACGCCTTGCTTCGGTCCTCCCTTGTGGTACTGCCCGGTGGAGTGAAGAAATCTTGGACCCCAGCCAAATGTTGTGGGTCGCTTTGTTCTGGCCGCAATTAGGTTTCGAAGAGTCTCCGCTTCACCCATTGATTCACGGTGTAGGTAGCAGTGAATCGAGACATAGCCATCTGGACCAATTTGCTCAAACAACTGAGCAAGTGAGGAATTGGTATCTGTGGCTGTTGAAGAAAAGCCCAGAGTTGCAACCGAGATTGAGTCTTCTTCAAATGCAAAGACACTCTGGCCGGCAGGGGAGTCAAGCATTGCCCTTGCGGCAATTTTTGCCGATTCTACATCCGGCTGGTCAAACGGGTTCACACCAATCAGCCTTGAGGCAACAACCGTTGCAACTTCCCACAAAATCAATTGCTCACCCAGACTGGCTGACACCGAGACATCCTCGCTAGATTCCGCTTCAGCTGCCGACAGCTCAATAACCATAAGGTCTTGACTTTTGTTGGCTAGTTCGAAAGAGGCTTGGTCGAGTACGACGGGCAGTACACCGCGGCCGATCTTTCCAGTTGATTCGGCAATAAGCTGTTCAGCCCACTCACCGAAGCCGATGATCTTGCTTTGATTTGAAACAATTCCGATCTTGTCCTTGAATCCGGAGCTGGAGCGCGAGCGAGCCATGGCGGATCCTAGAACAAGCCCTGGGTTTGAAGGGCTATCTTGATTCAGCACAGCACTGGCTATGACTGCGTCTTCGAGTACTGAGCGCATGTCCACACCGGCCAACGCCGAAGGAACAACCCCAAAGGCGGTTAGGGCAGAGTACCTCCCACCCACCATGGGATCGGCAAGGAAGACTCGATAGCCGTCTTTGGTTGCTTGATTGTGCATTGGTGAATTCGGGTCGGTGACTATAAAGATGCGCTCGGTCTTATCGATACCTGCCTCGTCAAAGGCCTGTTCGAAACTTCTCTTCTGCGAATCGGTTTCCACTGTTGAGCCGGACTTGGAAGAAACCACAACGACGGTTTTTGCTAGGTCAGCTTCAAGGGCAAGACGCACCTGCGAGGGATAAGTTGAGTCAAGTACAACAAGCTCTTTGCCAAAAGTCTTTGTTATTACCTCTGGCGCTAATGATGATCCGCCCATTCCACAAAGTACAACTCGAGTGAGGCCCTTTGAAAGAAGATTGGCTCTAAGTTCCAGAACCTCTGGGATGAGCTTGAAGGATTCGCTAGCGGCGTTTACCCAGCCAAGACGAATTGCGGATTCAGACTCAGCCTCTTTCCCCCAAAGGGTGTGGTCTCCATCAAAAAGTCTCGAGGCAACTTTGTCGGTCACCAGTTGTGGGACAAAATCTTCGATAGCTTTTGCCGCACTGCCGGAAACCACGACCCGTATGGTCATCGAGAACTTTCAAGTGCAGTCGAGACCGTTTCAACAAGTTCATTCCATGAAACAACGAACTTTTCCACACCCTCTTTCTCTAGAAGACTCACGACCTCGTCGTAGGAAATTCCCACCGCTTCAAGCTCGGCAAGGATTGCACGAGAGATGTCATAGTTCGCCGTGATGGTGTCCCCGGTAATCTCTCCGTGGTCAAACACAGCCTCCATGGTCTTTTCCGGCATCGTGTTCACAACTGAAGGAGCAACTAGCTCTGTCACGTAAAGAGTGTCTGGAAGAGCGGGGTCTTTGACACCGGTTGAGGCCATAAGCGGGCGCTGACGATTCGCCCCCAGTGCTTCAAGTAGCTTCCAGTCTTCTTTGCCGAACTCTTGTTCAAAAAGCTCGTAAGCCAAGCGGGCGTTCGCCAAAGCTGCTTTTGACTTTAGGTTGATTGCGTGCTCGCCGCCGATTGCATCAAGACGTTTGTCGATTTCAGTGTCCACTCTTGAAACGAAGAAGGAGGCCACGGAGTGGATGGTTGAAAGATCATGACCGTTTGCCTTGGCTTGAGTGATACCAGCTTTGAAGGCCGCGATAACGGCGCGATATCTTGCCAGCGAGAAAATGAGGGTGACGTTGACGGAGATTCCAGAAGCGATAACCTGAGTGATTGCGGAAAGCCCAGGGATCGTTGCAGGGATCTTTATCATCACGTTCTTGCGGTTGACGGCCTCGTAGAGAGCTTTTGCCTGTGTGACGGTTTTGTCGGTTTCCATAGCGAAGGCCGGCTCGACCTCAATGGATACTCGACCATCAACACCATTGGTGTCCCGGTAGACATCGGCGAAGACATCACATGCTGCCCTAACGTCGTCAGTTGTTGCCTCAAAGATCGCCTCATCAGCGGTTGCACCACTAGCAGCAAGCTTTGCCAATTGTGATGCGTAGGCGGCTCCCTTAGAAAAGGCTCCGGCAAAGATGGTTGGGTTTGTTGTCACACCGGAAACAGCCCGCGTGGAGATTAGTTCCTTCAGCGAACCTGATTCAATTCGATCTCTCGAAAGATCATCTAGCCAAATGCTTACGCCGGTACTTTTCAGGCGGTGAAGTGGTGAGCTCATTGTTTATTCTCCAAGAACTTTCTTAGCTGCCGCAACGACCGCAGCTGTTGTGATACCAAATTTGGTGAACAGTGTCTTGTAGTCAGCCGAGGCACCGAAATGTTCAATTGATACGCTTTCGCCAAGCCCTACATATTTGCTCCACCCAAGGCTTAGTCCTGCCTCAACAGACACCCTTGCTGTCACAGCGGGCGGCAGAACAGACGAGCGGTAGCTCTCGGATTGCTCTTCGAACCACTCGAGACAAGGCGCGGATACAACTCTGGTTGGAATCCCATGCGCTTCAAGTTCAAGCCTTGCAGCAACAGCCAGTTGAACTTCTGAACCGGTTGCAATCAGGATAAGTTCTGGTAAACCATTGGAGGCCTCCGCTAGGACGTAGGCGCCCTTTTCGGTGTTATCGGCTGAGGCGTAGATTACGCCGGTGGCGTCTTTGTCCTTGCGGTTTAGAACAGGAATGTTCTGCCTGGTCAGAGCGATACCAGCTGGGCCGATGCGCCTTTCAAGAATCTTCTTCCAGCTGTAAGCGACCTCATTGGCATCGGCTGGACGGACAACGTCTAGTCCTGGAATGGCCCGAAGAGTGGCAAGCTGTTCAATCGGTTGATGGGTAGGACCATCTTCCCCGAGTGCTACCGAGTCGTGAGTCCAAACAAAAATCGATGGTACCTTCATCAGCGCGGCAAGTCGGATTGCAGGTCTCATGTAGTCGCTAAAGATAAGAAACGTTCCACCGTAGGATCGGGTCTTTCCGTGCAGGGCAATTCCATTGAGGATTGACCCCATCGCGTGCTCGCGGATACCAAAGTGCAGAACCCGACCGTAGCGGTCTCCAGAGAATTCGTGGGTGGAGTGCTCCGCCGGGACAAACGACTTAGCACCTGCGATGGTGGTGTTGTTTGACTCGGCAAGGTCAGCCGAGCCACCCCAAAGCTCGGGCATTACCGATGCTATTGCGTTTAGAACTTTCCCGCTGGCCGCTCTGGTGGAAACTTCAGTGTCAAAATCGAATGACGGTAGAGCGCTTCCTAGCTCGCTAGGAGTCTTTCCGGTTTGAAGCCTGTCGAATAGCTTCTTCCCATCGGAGTTTTGCTTTGCCCAGGTATCGAAATCGTTTTGCCAAGCTCTTCTTACCGCAGCGCCTCGCTGCCCAATGCTGCGGGTGTACTCAAGAACTTCTGGCGCAACGACAAATGTCTTCTCTGGATCAAACCCAAGCGCTGTCTTTAGGCCTTTAAGCTCGGCTTCTCCCAGGGCTGAACCGTGAATCTTTCCAGTGTTTTGCTTACCCGGAGATGGCCAGCCGATGATTGTGCGGATTGTAATCAGCGATGGCTTATCGGTGACAGTCTTTGCTTGTTCGATTGCAGAGTAAAGTTCAGCGATGTCTTCTTGGTAGTCTCCGCCCTTTTTCCAGTCGACGACTTGAACGTGCCAACCGTAGGCACGATAGCGATCCTCAAGGTTTTCAGTAAAGGCGATATTGGTGTCATCTTCAATGGAGATCTGGTTGGAGTCATACAACACAATCAAGTTCCCGAGCTTTTGATGTCCGGCAAGAGACGAGGCTTCCGCTGTCACGCCTTCTTGCATGTCGCCATCTCCTGCGACGCAATAAATGAAGTGGTCGAAACAACTAGCACCAGGTTCTGCGTCCGGGTCAAAAAGACCACGCTCGAATCGAGCCGAGTATGCAAATCCAACAGCTGAGGCCAAGCCTTGGCCCAGGGGACCGGTGGTTATCTCAACACCCTTGGTGTGACCATACTCGGGGTGACCGGGGGTTTGCGAACCCCAGGTGCGAAGTGCCTTTATGTCCTCAAGTTCGAGTCCATAGCCGGTGAGGAACAGTTGATTGTAGAGAGTGAGCGAGGAGTGGCCAACACTAAGAATGAAACGGTCTCGTCCAACCCAGTCTGGGTCCTTCGGATCGTGGCGCATAACCTTCTGAAATAGAAGATGTGCCACCGGGGCCAAGCTGATGGCGGTTCCTGGGTGCCCGTTTCCAACTTTCTCAACGGCGTCGGCGGCTAGAACTCTTGCGGTATCAACAGCTTTCTTATCAAGCTCTGTCCAAGAAAATTCGCTCACTAGCTAATACGTCCTTTTATTCTCATCGTGAGACCGAAGTCCCAGGGGTAAAGCGCCCGCGACTTTGCCAAGCTAAGCAGTCTGGTTCTGATTGGACCGGTTCGACCGCTTTTCTACCACTTTACACACCTCGGCGATGGCAGGTCTCTGAGCCGAACAGCCGATTTTTTCCGCTTAGACTTGGAGTAAATCATGACCACACAGGCCCTTAAATCCTCGCCCAAGCGCATGAGCTTTGGGCGCAAAGCGAAGGCCTATTTTGAGCTAACCAAGCCCAGAGTCGTAGAACTTTTGCTGGTTTCGACAGTTCCAACCATGATCTTGGCCCAGCGCGGTATTCCAGATCTCTGGCTGATAGCGGCAACGGTCCTTGGTGGAGCCTTTAGTGCCGGAAGCGCCAACGCATTTAACTGCTACATCGATGCCGACATCGACAAGATTATGGGTCGCACCAAATCTCGCCCGCTTGTCACTGGAGAGCTGTCCAAACGCGAGGCTTACATATTTGCCTGGGGACTAGGAGTGCTCTCGGTGCTGTGGCTTGGTCTATTGGTCAATCTACTTGCTGCCACGTTGTCTCTTGCAGCTATTTTGTTCTACGTATTTGTGTACACGCTGCTACTGAAGAGAAGAACTCCCCAGAACATTGTCTGGGGTGGAGCAGCCGGGTCCATGCCGGTGTTGATCGGTTGGGCCGCTGTCACCAATGGAGTCTCGGCAACTGCCTGGGTACTTTTTCTGATCATCTTCTTGTGGACTCCGCCGCACTATTGGCCGCTGTCACTTCGCTATAAGAAGGACTACACAGACGCTGGAGTTCCGATGCTGCCGGTAGTTAGAAACAATAGAACCGTTGGTGTGCAGATCATCCTATACGCCTGGGCCCTAGTTGCTTCAACGCTGATCCTGATTCCAGTTGCATCCATGGGATTGATCTATGCAGCAACGGCAGTAGTGACCGGCATCTGGTTCATTGTCGAGTCGTACCGTCTTTATCGAGAGGCCTCGGTCGGAGAAATATCGAACCCGATGCGGCTTTTTCATGGTTCGATTAGCTATTTGACTTTGCTGTTTATTGCCATAGCAATCGACCCGCTAATCTACTTTAATTTCCTTTAGGCGAGCTAGGGACTCATCCCGCTCAACGCTGTGATCAAGCATTGGCTCTGGATAGCCATTCGTTAGACCATCAACTAAAAGCCAAGGCTCGTGCACTTCGCTTCCTGCAATATGTCTTAGTTCTGGAATGAACTTGCGAACGTAGTTCCCATCGGGATCGAATTTGTAGCCTTGCAGGATTGGATTGAAAACTCGGTAGTACGGTGATGCATCGGTTCCACATCCTGCAGTCCACTGCCAACCGTGAGAGTTTGAAGCTGGATCGAAATCCGATAGATGCTTCTCAAACCAGCTAGCTCCCTCTTGCCACTCAAGGTGCAGATCTTTGATGAGAAAGGAAGCCACAATCATTCGAACCCGATTATGCATCCAACCGGTTGCAAGTAGCTGACGCATGCCTGCGTCCACCATTGGGAAACCTGTTGTGCCTTGTTGCCAGCGCTCTAACTTGGCTTTGGCTTTAGCCCCTTTGTCATACCGCATGTTCTTAAATCTTGGTTCGTAGTAGTCATCGAGGGTGTGCTGGTTTCTATAGAGCACGTCCGCATAGAACTCGCGCCAGGCGATCTCCTTGCGAAACACGTTATGACCTTCTGTGTCACGAAGTTCTGCAAGTAAAGTTCTTGGATGAATCTCACCGTGGGCTAAAGCGTGGGATAGGTGGGAAGTCCCGGACATGTCCGGTCGGTTTCTGTTCTCGGAGTAATCAAAAAGCGCACGCTTTTGGAACTTCTTGAAAGTTTCTAGCGCAAAATCTTCACCGGCTCTTACGGGAAACTGAGCTGGCTTGGTGGGGACAGGAATTGCTGAAACACCTTTTCTAGCTGCCCAGACAAATCCCTTGGTCAGCTTTGCGGGAGCGGACCAACCAATCTGGAACCAGGCTTTGAAAAATGGTGTGTAGACCCGGTAAGCCGAGCCATCCGTTGGCTTCGACACGGTCCCTGGCTTAACGGCGTAGTAAGAATCCTCAAGCACCAATTGGATACCGTTTGCTTTGAGCTTTGAGGCAAGCTGTCTTTGCTCGGCAATACCTTCCGGATCAAAGCTTTCGGTGGCGTGAATGAAGCTGACCTTCCTTTCTTTGGCGAATTCGACTAGACCAGCGGTGTCCTCGGATGAAATGACAGACAGCGTGTTTCCCATCGACTTATCCAGGGCCTTGAGTGATTCAGTCAGCGAGTGCTGCCGCATGCCAGATTGCGATTCGAAGTCGTTGCTTGAGTACCAAAAGACTCCCAAAACTTCCTTGTCGCCATCTTTGATTGCCTGGTTGGCACAGCCGTTGAGTGCGAGGTTGTCCCCAAGTCTTCGGTCTCTTCTAAACCAAAAGATTCTAGCCATCTAGCCACGACCAAATCTTGTGAACTTGGAGCGAAGTGCAAGCAACTGAAAACTCAGCAGAGAAATAATTACTGCGGCTCCCGCTACGTGAGCCCCCGCCATCAATGCTGGAACACCGAGGTTTGATTGAATAACTCCCAGAAGTGCTTGGGAAACAGATACTAGAAACAGGATGCCCAGTGCCTTGACCGCGGGATTCGAGCTGGCTTTGCCTCTAAGGGATAACCAGGTAACTGGAAAAGCCCAGGCGATAAGAAACGTCATTAGGTAGGCAGGGTAGGAGTGGTAATGCTGCCAGATCTCTAAATCAAACCCGTTTCTTGGAGTGAAAGCATCTCCGGCGTGAGGTCCAGCACCGGTGACAACAACACCAACAATCACCGTTATCCAACCAACCACGAAGATGGGCCAAGCTAGTCGCACAGCTGTGTAACTAAGGGGAACATGCTCGGGGGAGTAAACCCTCCAAACCAGCACAGCCGCAACGGAGATAAGAACCCCTGAGACTAGAAAGTGAGCTCCGACCACCCAGGAGTTTAAGCCGGTGAGAACCGTAAGGCCGCCAAGCAGCGCCTGAGCAATGATGCCAAGGCCAAGTAGAAGTGCTGGCCAGGTGAGACCATAACGAAGTTTCTGCGCAGTTCGCCTAACCACGATGAAAGTCAGCAGGGCAATAATGATCAGAACAAAAGTCAGTAAGCGGTTTCCAAACTCAATAACCCCATGCCAGCCCATTTCCGGCACGGTCACAAAGGAGTCCTCTGTGCATCTAGGCCAGGTTGGGCAGCCCAAGCCAGAACCGGTTAATCGAACCAAACCTCCAGTGACCACGATCAGTATCTGGCTTACCAAGGACGCCCAGGCATAAACTTTCAACCGACTTGGCGAAAAAATTGCCTTGAATAGCTTCATTTACGAGGAAAAACCCTTCTTGGGCCCGTTGGCGAGCATTGTTGGTAAACTCTTGGTACGACTTTAAGTTTCTCACGGTTTTTCGGTGGGAATTCCTCATGGATGAGGCGGGTTGTATCTAGAGCTAAGCAAACTACCTATAGAGGGGTTCCAAATGACCGAGAACATCATCGAACGTCCCGAACTGGACAGCCTCGGTACCTACGAGTACGGCTGGTCTGATGGAAATGATGCTGGGGCCACCGCGAAACGTGGAATCAGCGAAGAGGTAGTTCGCGACATCTCTGGCCTGAAATCAGAACCGCAGTGGATGCTTGACCGCAGACTCAAAGGCTATGAATACTTCCTAAAAAAGCCAATGCCGGCTTGGGGCGCGGACCTATCGGGAATTGATTTCGACAATATCAAGTACTTTGTGCGATCCACTGAGCGTCAGGCTCAGACCTGGGAAGATCTTCCGGAGGAAATCAAAAATACCTACGAGAAGCTGGGTATTCCAGAAGCTGAGCGTCAGCGATTGGTTGCGGGAGTTGCAGCTCAGTATGAGTCAGAGGTTGTCTACCACCAGATCAATGAGGAGCTCGAGAAAAAGGGAGTCATTTTCCTAGACACCGACACAGCCCTCAAAGAGCACCCTGAGATTTTCAAGGAGTACTTCGGTACCGTCATCCCAGCCGGAGACAACAAGTTTGCTGCTCTAAACACATCGGTATGGTCAGGGGGATCGTTCGTCTACGTTCCTAAGGGCGTCCAGGTCGAGATCCCACTTCAGGCATACTTCCGAATCAACACCGAGAACATGGGACAGTTCGAAAGAACTTTAATTATTGCCGACGAGGACTCCTACGTTCACTACATCGAAGGTTGCACTGCTCCGGTATACAAGTCGGACTCTTTGCATTCGGCTGTTGTTGAGATCATCGTTAAAAAAGGTGCGCGAGTTCGATACACCACAATTCAAAACTGGTCGAACAACGTCTACAACCTTGTCACCAAGCGTGCCATTGCACACGAAGGTGCAACCATGGAGTGGATTGATGGAAACATTGGATCCAAGGTCACCATGAAGTACCCATCTGTCATCTTGGCTGGGGAGCACGCCAGAGGAGAGACTCTTTCAGTTGCCTTCGCAGGTGAGGGTCAGCACCAAGATGCCGGTGCCAAGATGATTCACTTAGCCCCTTACACGTCTTCTTCAATTGTTTCTAAGTCAATTGCTCGAGGCGGTGGAAGAACTTCCTACCGCGGAGAGATTCGTGTAAACCCTGGAGCCCACCACAGCGCTAATACCGTTCGATGTGATGCGCTACTTGTTGACACAATCTCAAGATCTGACACCTACCCAGCGGTCGACGTTCGCGAAGACGACGTGTCGATGGGCCACGAGGCGACCGTTTCTAGAGTGAGCGAAGAGCAGCTGTTCTACCTTCAGTCTCGAGGCATGCCAGAAGACGAAGCGATGGCGATGATTGTTCGCGGATTCATCGAACCAATTGCAAAAGAACTACCTATGGAGTATGCCCTTGAGCTGAACAAGCTTATTGAGATGCAGATGGAAGGGGCCGTCGGCTAGTGGGGGAAACTACCAAGACGGCTCAACACGGGCTGTCGGAGCACAGTCATGGCTTCGGCGTCCCGATCCAGACCCGCTCTGAAAGACTCAAGTCCCAAAAACTTGATGACTTTGATGAGATCTCAACCCGCGAAGAACAGTGGCGATACATCGGAGCTGACCGCTTAGGTGGCCTTGACCAAGCCGATCTCGAAGAATTTCTAGGCGACATCGAGACAACCCTCGCAGAGGGTGTCGAAACCTCCTGGGTCGACGCCGACCACAAGCTTTTTGGAAGCGCTGGAATCCCAGAGGATCGGGTAGCCGCAGCCGGTTGGGAAGCAGCCAAGGCTGCCTACCTAGTTTCAATTCCAGTCAGTGTGACCGATTCGGCCCAGAGCACGCTAACTATTACCTCGTCAAGCAAAGACCCAGCAGCTCTGCACATCATCGTCGAAGCAAAACGCGGATCTGACTCGGTAGTAGTTATTGATCACCGCGGCGATGCAATATTGTCCGAGAACATCGAATTTGTTCTTGAGGACCAGGCAAAGCTAACGGTAGTTAGCATCCAGGACTGGAACCACGGTTCGATCCATAATGGAGCTCAATACGCAATGTTGGGCAAAGACTCAACTTTTAAGCACGTGATGGTGACACTTGGCGGCTCAGTTGTTCGGATGACACCTTCTGCATACTTCGGCGCAGCCGGTGGAGATGCTGCTCTTTACGGGTTGTACTTTGCAGATGCTGGTCAGTACTTGGAGCACAGAATCTTCGTTGATCACGCGACCCCGAACTGCAAGTCGCGAGTGACCTATAAGGGCGCGCTACAGGGTGCTAAGGCCCACACAGTTTGGGTTGGCGATGTTCTCATCCGAGCCGCGGCCGAAGGCACCGACACCTACGAACTAAACAGGAACCTACTTCTTACTGATGGAGCCAGGGCTGACTCGGTACCAAACCTCGAAATCGAAACCGGTCAAATTCAAGGAGCCGGACACGCCAGCGCCTCTGGACGCTTCGACGATGAGCAGTTGTTCTACCTACAAGCTCGCGGACTTCCCGAACTAGAGGCCAGAAGACTAGTGGTTCGAGGCTTTCTAATGGAGGTCGTTCAGCAGATCGGTGTTCCTGAACTTGAAGAGCGGCTGGCAGCTTCGATCGAGGATGAGCTCGAAAGGAGTGCGAGCTAATGGCGCTGAAGATTTGCAAAGTTGAGGACATTGCACCTGGTAAGGCTCTTCGGATAAAAATTGGTGATGACGCGATTGCGTTGGTTCACACTAAGTCAGGTAAGTTCAAGGCCCTAGCCGATAAATGCTCGCACGGTGAGATCTCCCTGAGTGAAGGATTTGTTGACGACGAAACAATTGAGTGCTGGGCTCACGGGGCAAAATTTTCACTAGACACCGGTGCACCGCTTAGCCTGCCGGCCTACGAACCAGTTGCTGTATATGAAGTGCTTATTGAAAATGGCGAAGTATTTATCGAGTATGACAAGGACACGGAGTAATCAAAATGGCAACACTAGAAATCAAGAACCTACACGTATCGGTAGAAACCGACCAGGGAAAGATTGAGATTCTTCGCGGAGTTGACCTAGTCATCAAAAGCGGAGAGACTCACGCTGTGATGGGACCAAACGGTTCCGGTAAGTCGACACTGGCCTATTCCATAGCCGGTCACCCCAAGTACGAAGTCACCCAGGGTGAAATTCTCCTTGACGGTGAGAACGTCCTCGAGATGTCAGTAGACGAGAGAGCTAGAGCTGGACTTTTCTTGGCCATGCAGTATCCGGTGGAAATCCCAGGAGTAAGTGTTTCGAACTTTCTTCGAACCGCCAAAACCGCAGTTGATGGCAAGGCGCCAGCTCTTCGCGGCTGGGTTGCCGATGTTCGCCAAGCAATGGAGAGCCTAAAAATGGACCCGGCTTTTACTGAGAGAAATGTGAATGAAGGTTTCTCTGGAGGAGAGAAAAAGCGCCACGAGATTCTTCAGATGGAGCTACTAAAGCCCAAGATGGCCGTCCTTGACGAGACCGATTCCGGTTTGGATGTGGATGCTCTACGTGTGGTAGCTGAAGGCGTAAACCGTATCAAGTCTGAGAACCAAATGGGGCTATTACTGATTACCCACTACACCCGAATTCTTAATTACATCAAGCCAGATTTCGTCCACGTATTCGTTGCTGGAAAGATTGCCGAGCAAGGTGGGCCTGAGCTTGCGGACAGACTTGAGTCTGAGGGCTACGACCGATACGTTAACGCATAACATGCCAAGAGAACTCGAACCGGTACTTTACGACAAAGTCGAAGAGGCTTTGAAAGAAGTAATCGACCCTGAGATAGGGGTCAACATTGTGGATCTGGGTTTAATCTACGGACTCGAGAAAGCCGATGAAGACGAGTCGTTGCTGATCAACATGACCCTAACTTCTGCAGGATGTCCACTAACGGATGTATTAGAGGAGCAAACCGCAGAGGCGCTTGATGGAGTGGTTGACGCGTTTCGAATCAACTGGGTTTGGATGCCGCCCTGGGGTCCAGAGCGAATCACTGAAGATGGCCGCGAACAAATGCGCGCCATCGGCTTTTCTATTTAGAGCCTAGGTACTTCCAAGCCAGCGGCAGCGCAGCTGCTGCTAGCGCCATCTTGATCGCGTCTCCAACTAGAAACGGGATCAATCCAGCAGCTAGTACTGCTGTAGCGTTTGCCGCCATACCCAAATTGGATAGCGCAAAGGCAAGCCAGGGTAAGCCGAATAAATAGATAACAGCGTTACCAATCAAAAAGCTTGCCAACACTCCAGAAACCTTCTTCTGCCAGTTCAGCTGAGCCAACCAGCCAACAACTGCCGCAGCTGCGATGAAACCTACCTGATAGCCAAAAGTTGTTCCGAAGGTCACACCTGCAACTGCTCCGGTGAACACGGGAAGCCCGATAGCTCCCATCGAGAAGTACGCGATCATCGAAAGTGCTGCGCGTGAAGCACCGAGTACCGCTCCAACTAGAAGCACGGCGAAGGTTTGACCCGTGATTGGCACTGGCCACATCGGAATCGCGATCTGAGCAGCGACTGCTGTTAATACCGCTCCACCAAGGATTAGAGCGACATCCGCACCTATACTCCGCGGGATTACACGGTCGATTAGGTTGGTGCGGGCCGATAGCTGTACTGACATTAGATCTACCTTCTTCTTAGACTGCGCCTGTCGCTATTGACGATTGTAGACTAAAGCTTTTGCCAACACATCCATCAAAGGACCAAGACCATTGCTTAGCGTTCGGGACCTCGAGATAACCATTGGAGCTCGAACCTTGATGAGCGAGGTCAACTTCAGGGTTGCACCCGGAGACAAGATCGGTCTAGTTGGCAGAAACGGAGCCGGTAAGACTACTCTTACAAAGATTCTGGCCGGCGATGGACAACCTTCCAATGGAAAGGTAGAGAGATCAGGAGAGATTGGCTACCTTCCGCAGGACCCCAGGTCTGGTGACCCAGAGGAACTAGCCCGTGATCGAATACTGAATGCTCGGGGGCTGGGAGACCTGCTTGCGCAATTATCTGCCGCCACAGATGCGATGGCCACCGCAAAGGGTACTGCAACAGAAGCCGCCATGGCAAAGTACTCGAAGATCGAGGAGCGTTTTCAAGTGGCCGGTGGGTATGCGGCCGAGGCTCAGGGTGCCGCTATTGCTAGCAACCTCGGTATCGAGGAGAGAATTCTTAGTCAGCCACTGAAGACCCTATCGGGTGGACAGCGCAGAAGAATTGAGTTGGCCAGAATTCTATTCTCGAGCGCGCAAACCATGTTGCTTGATGAACCGACCAACCACTTAGATGCCGACTCGGTGGTATGGCTAAGGGATTTCCTAAAGAGCTACCAAGGCGGATTGATTGTCATCAGTCACGACATCGACTTGGTCGAGACAACTGTGAATCGGGTTTTCTATCTTGATGCCAATCGCCAGATGATCGATATCTACAACATGGGCTGGAAGGCATATCAGAAACAGAGAGAAGCCGACGAAGAGCGACGAAAACGAGAGCGCGCGAACGCTGAGAAGAAGGCAGCGTCCCTTAGCCTTCAGGCTGCCAAGTTCGGCGCCAAGGCAACCAAGGCAGTTGCTGCCCAGCAAATGGCTCGCAGAGCTCAGCGGCTGCTGGATAACCTTGAAGACATCGGTCAAACCGATCGGGTTGCCAAGATCCGTTTCCCTGATCCTGCTCCTTGCGGTAAGACTCCGCTTATGGCTTCGGGTCTTAGCAAAAGCTACGGATCTCTTGAAATTTTTGCGGCTGTGGATCTAGCAATTGATAAAGGTTCCAAAGTTGTCATCATCGGTTTGAACGGTGCGGGTAAGACTACTTTGCTTCGCATCCTGGCAGGAATTGATAAGCCGGACACTGGCCAAATCGAGCCAGGTCATGGGCTCAAAATTGGCTACTACGCGCAGGAGCACGAGACTCTGGATGTTAACCGCAGTGTTCTGGAGAACATGCAGCGAGCTGCTCCGCATTTGGGCGATGTCGATACGAGAAAGGTACTTGGCTCCTTTTTGTTTACTGGCGATGATGTAAACAAAAAAGCCGCTGTTCTAAGTGGCGGCGAAAAGACTCGACTCGCACTTGCCGCCCTGGTTGTTTCTTCCGCAAATGTTCTATTGCTGGATGAGCCCACCAACAACCTCGATCCGGCCTCTAGAACCGAGATCTTGAATGCTCTGGCTAGCTTCACCGGGGCTGTTGTGCTGGTATCGCACGATGAGGGAGCAGTGCTGGCACTGAATCCAGAGCGGGTGCTGATTCTTCCAGATGGAACAGAAGATCACTGGTCGGACGAGTATGCCGACCTCATAGCCCTGAGTTAGTTCCTGGAATCGAGAAGTTTGTCCTCAATATCTCCATCGTTGAGTTTCCTTGTTCTGGCTGATCTCGGAACGTAATTTGGGTCTTTTTCCATCCGACGATACTCGCGCTCTTGCCGAATTGCCCAGAACAATGCGAAAAAGCCCATGAGGGCAAACAATATCCACTGAACTGCGTAGCTTAAGTGGTTTCCCTCATCTAGTAAGGGCTTTCCTAGTGGCTGCGGTAGGGATGTCTCGCCTGGACTTTCAGAAATTAGTCTTAGATAGAAACTTTGCTCTAAATCGCTGGGCACTAACTCGTCAAGGCTTGCTAGGTGAAGGCTGGTTGCAAATCCTTCTGGTGAATCCCGGTTTGGGGTTTGTTCCCCGAGCCGCACTCTTGCCGTCACCGTCTTCTCGTTCACTCCCGGTGTCATTATCGATGCAGGCGCAAGGTCTGAATCAGCCGGTATCCAACCGCGTTCAATAAGGACAACCTCACCGGTTGTAACTTTGAAAGGAACAATCTGCAAGAATCCTGGCGCTCCCGCGATAGGACGGTTTCTGATCAACAACTCTTGATCTACTAGGTATGAGCCCGTGATTTGTACCGGAGTCCATTCAAAGGGAGTCACTTCCTCGACAGTAAGGCTCTCGAGCTGCGCAAGGTCAATTGCCGGCTTGTCATAGTTTTTTATCATCCGCTCAATTTTTGAAACTGCTTGATCCCTGCGGTCAAGTTGCCAGTTTGCAAGCACAACGCAAGCAGCCGCAAACATCACAGCCAAAACAAACCAGGCTGTCCATCTGAGCCAGGAGGTTGCAAGCAGTTTCAAGAGTGTGGCCTTACCTCAAGTAAGAAGTTGCGCTCGGTCAGGTAACTCTTGAGAAACTCAGAGTGCTCTTCGCAAGAAAGCCAGGTCTTGGTCCGGCTTGCTTTGTGGATTTTTGGGTTGGCCCACACTAGTTCTTTAGTGGCAGTTGCACTGCAGCCTGCGCGCGAACACTTCACCGAAGTTGAGTTTACGCCGAGCACAATCTAAGGCTTCTGGAAGTTGGCGCCAAGATCCACTGAAATTGGCTTGGCAACAACGGTCACCTTGTCAAGGCTCTCGCCACGAGAGACTTGAGCGTTGGCAATGACCACGGCAAAGTAGGGAAGAAAGATAGCTCCAGCAAAGCAAAGCCACATTAGCCAGCCCTCGACAAAAATGGCCGCCACAATGCAGATGACACGGATCGTCATTGCAATCAGGTACTTCACCATTCGTGACTTTCGCTCTAGTTCGGGCGATTTTCCTACGGAGGTGATGCTTTGGGCTTTATCCAAGGTCACTTTCTAGTTCGCTGGCTTGATTCAAGGCTAAGACTAGACTTCAATAAGTTCAAACCAGACTAAGCGCACCCTATTCCCGAAAGGTCAAGGCAATAGATGAACCAGCCACGAGTTGTCCTTATCACCGGTGGAAACAGGGGGATTGGCTACGCCATAGCCCAAGATTTCATCAGCGCTGGGCACAAAGTGGCCGTGACTGTTCGCTCTGGAACAGGACCTGAGGGGTCTCTATCCGTGAAGGCTGACGTTCTTGACGCGGGTTCGTTGGATGCGGCCATTGCAGAGGTCGAGAGATCTCTAGGTCCAATTGAAATTCTGGTCGCTAACGCAGGAATCACCAGGGATACGCTTATTCTTCGAATGAGTGATGAGGACTTCGAGTCGGTCATCGACACGAATCTAAACGGCGTCTTCCGAGTCGTAAAACGCGCCACCAAGTCCATGATTAAGCAGCGCTGGGGCAGAGTTTTACTTATCGGATCGGTGGTTGGACTTTTGGGTTCACCTGGCCAGATTAACTATTCCGCCTCCAAGTCAGCGCTTATTGGTATGGCGAGATCACTAAGTCGCGAGCTCGGTGGTAGGGGTATAACTGCAAACGTAGTGGCACCGGGATTCATTGACACCGACATGACGGCAGAGCTATCGGCCGAAGCACAGAAGGATTATCTGTCCCGCATCCCTGCGGGCCGGTTCGCCACCCCAGCAGAGGTTGCGAAGGTTGTGAGTTGGCTCGCCAGCGACGACGCCGGATACATAACCGGGGCAGTTATTCCAGTTGATGGTGGCCTAGGAATGGGTCACTAGATTGGCAAGTAGGCCATCATCTAAGCAAGCCAAACAAACAGAAGGAAGCGAAACCAAATGGGAATTCTAGAAGGTAAGAAGATTCTGATTACCGGTGTGCTTACCGAAGCGTCAATTGCCTTTTCGGTTGCCAAGCTAGCTCAAGAGCAAGGCGCAGAGGTAATCTTGTCCTCTTTTGGTCGCATGCTTCCAATCACCACCAAGATTTCCGAACGGCTTCCAAAGACGGCTCCGGTTATTGAACTTGATGCCACGAGCCAGGATGATCTTGATGCACTCTCTGGTCGCATCAAGCAGCACTTCGATTCCATCGACGGGATTGTCCACGCAATTGCTTTTGCTCCACAAACTGCCCTTGGTGGAAACTTTCTGGAAACTCCCTGGTCGGACGTTTCAACCGCGGTTGAAGTCTCGGCTTACTCACTCAAATCAATTACAGTGGCAGCCAAGCCAGTACTCAACAATCCATCTTCGATTGTTGGCCTGACCTTCGATGCGACAGTCTCATGGCCGGTTTACGACTGGATGGGTGTAGCGAAAGCAGCCTTCGAGTCAACCTCAAGATACTTAGCTCGCTACCTCGGCAAGGACGGCATCCGTGTGAATCTGATATCGGCCGGACCACTTCGTACCACCGCTGCAAAGGGAATTCCCGGGTTTGCAACCATGGAGGAGCTTTGGACCGATCGAGCACCGCTTGGTTGGGACCTTACCAATACCGAAACTGCAGCGCGCGGAATCATTGCGCTGCTCTCTGATTGGTTCCCTGCAACCACCGGTGAAATGATCCACGTCGATGGCGGCATGCACTCAACTGGAGCTTAGAGAAAGCTTCTCAATTGCCGGCAGTAATGAGTTTTCCTCAATTACAAAGTCGGCAAACTCTCGTAGCACCGGTTTTGGTCTAAAGCCAATTGCCAGACCTGCCGCCTGAAGCATCTGAATATCATTTGCCCCATCTCCGATTGCAATTGTTTGCGAGAGCGAAATCCCTGAATCAAAGGCCCATTGCTTTAGGGCATCTGACTTTGACTCAGCATCAACAACCTCTCCAACTACCGACCCGGTGAGAACTCCGTTAGTCACTTCGAGCTCGTTCGCGAGCCAGTAGTCAAGGCCAATTTCCTCCGCCAGCCCGTCAAGGATATGGCTAAAGCCACCACTTACAGCTCCGACCTTTCCGCCAAGAGCGTGTACTGCGGCAACTAGTTCTTTGGCGCCCGGAGTGAATTGAATCTCCCGGCGCACTTTGAGAAAAGCATCGGTTGAGAGCCCCGCAAGTAAGGCCACTCGCTGCTCTAGCGACTGCTTGAAATCAAGCTCACCGGCCATAGCCAGATCAGTGATCTTCTTAACTTCCGGCATGATGCCAACATGATCTGCCAAAAGCTCAATTACCTCTTGCTGGATGAGCGTTGAGTCAACGTCCAGCACTACCAGAACACTCAAGGAGTAACCAATACTCCCTTGCCAACCACAGTGATTCCGCTGTCAGAAATAGTAAAGCCGCGGTCAAGATCTCGCGTTCTGTCGACTCCGATTGAGGCTCCGTCGGCAACTACGACTGACTTATCCAAAATTGCTCGACGAATAGTGCAGTCGCGTCCTACCTGGACGCCATCAAGTAGTACCGAATCGGTAATCAGTGCCCTAGAGTGCACCCGGACATTTGGAGAAAGAACGCTTCGTTCAACAATTCCACCGGATACCACTGTCCCAAGCGACACTATGGAATCAGTGGTTCGACCTTGATTTCCTTCGCCATCGTGGACGAATTTTGCCGGCGGCAGATTCACCTGCTGAGTAAAGATTGGCCACTGGTCGTTGTACAGGTTGAACACCGGCATTACAGAGATCAGGTCCATGTGAGCTTCATAGTACGAGTCAATGCTTCCAACATCTCGCCAGTACGACTTGTCTCTTTCGGTCGAACCAGGGATTTCATTGTAGGTAAAGTCATACACGCCAGCGTCTTGCCTTGATACAAAGTAGGGGATTATGTCCCCACCCATGTCGTGGTTGGAATCTTCCAGCGTGCCATCGTGCTCGATGGCGTCGATTAGAGCTTGAGCCGAGAAAACGTAGTTACCCATTGAAGCCAGAACCTCAGCGGGGGATTCCGATAGCGGCTTTGGATCAGAGGGTTTCTCCCGAAAAGCAGAGATCGCAGTTGGGTCGGCCTCGCTGGTCTCGATGACGCCAAAAGATTTTGCTAGTTCAATTGGCTGCCTGATAGCCGCAACCGTCACACCTCTACCAGATTTGACGTGAGCTTCCATCATTTGCGAGAAATCCATTCGATAAACGTGGTCTGCTCCAACCACAACAACGATGTCTGGAGTCTCATCACTTAGTAGATTCATACTCTGCAAAATCGCATCGGCACTACCAGAAAACCATCGCTTTCCCAATCTCTGCTGCGCTGGAACGGATGCAACGTATGAGCCAAGTAGCGGCGACATTCGCCACATCTGAGAGATGTGGCGATCTAGGCTGTGTGATTTGTACTGGGTCAAAACCACGATGCGCCGCAGACCTGAGTTCACAAGATTGGACAATGCGAAATCAATCAATCGGTAGCTGCCTCCAAAAGGAACAGCAGGCTTGGCGCGATCGGCACTCAGGGGCATCAGGCGCTTGCCTTCACCGCCAGCTAACACCATCCCAAATATGCGCAAAGCGTTCATAATCAAGATGTTAGGGCAGTTTCAAGAATCTGTGTGCCGTGGCGATAACATCGTTATATGAGAGTGGATGTTCTAAGCAGAGAGTACCCGCCCCACATCTACGGTGGCGCAGGAGTCCACGTTTCTGAACTAGTCCGAGTGCTGCGTCAAAACATCCAAGTGATGGTTAGAACCTTTGGGTCCGAACGATCTGAGACCGATACCTTCTCATACTCTTTCCCCCATGATTTTGAAGGATCGAATCCAGCTCTTCAGACTCTCGCGGTTGACCTGGCGATGGTGCCGGATGTCGCGGGAGCTGATTTGGTGCACTCTCACACCTGGTACGCCAACTTTGCAGGACAAGTGGCTTCTAAGCTTCATGGAATTCCACACATCGTCACCGCGCACAGCCTTGAACCACTTAGGCCTTGGAAACTCGAACAGCTAGGCGGGGGATACCGTGTCTCCTCCTGGATTGAGGAAAGCGCCTACGAGAGCGCCAGCAGGATCATCGCAGTTAGCAATGGAATGCGGGAAGACATACTGCGCTGCTATCCGCAACTGGATCCTGCAAAGATTGTGACCATTCATAACGGGATAGATCTCAAAGCTTTCCAGGCGAAATCAAATCCAGATCTTGTCCGGTCCCTTGGAGTTGACCCAGACAAGCCAAGTGTCTTGTTTGTTGGCCGCATAACCAAACAGAAGGGCTTGCCCTACCTTCTTAAAGCCGCGGCTGATCTACCGGCCGGTTGCCAACTTGTTCTAGCAGCGGGAGCTCCTGACACCCCGGAGATACTTGCAGAGGTGACCGATCTTGTCGAACAACTCAAAACAAAGCGCCAGGGAGTGATTTGGCTAAATCAACAGCTATCTCGCGAGCAACTGGTTGCTCTTGTTTCATCAGCGACCGTTTTTGCGTGCCCGTCGATTTACGAGCCCCTGGGAATTGTTAACCTTGAAGCGATGGCCTGCGGAACACCTGTGGTGGCAACTTCAACCGGTGGAATACCAGAGGTTGTGTCACATAACGAAACCGGATTACTGATTCCGATTGAACAGCTCTCCGACGGCTCCGGAACTCCGCTCGATGAGGCAAAGTTCGTCGCCGATTTCGCCGCCGGTCTGAATAAGCTTCTTGCGAGCCCTGATCTTGCCAAGTTCGCCGCTGCCGGACGAGCACGAGTAGAGCAGAATTTCGCGTGGGACAAAATAGCGGCCGAAACCATAGCCCTCTAC
Organism: Rhodoluna limnophila; assembly: GCA_945883505.1. Classification (GTDB taxonomy): domain Bacteria; phylum Actinomycetota; class Actinomycetes; order Actinomycetales; family Microbacteriaceae; genus Rhodoluna; species Rhodoluna limnophila_B. The sequence goes on along the minus strand of CAMCXL010000001.1, from coordinate 86,194 downwards.
AAGGGCGCATTGGCCTAGACCCTCTAGGCTTTTTAATTATGAGCCTCGTTTTAGATTTCAACAACATCACCGTCCAAAGAGACCAAAAGCCAATTCTGAACAACGTCAACTGGCAAGTCAGCTCTAGTCAGCGTTGGGTGATTGTTGGCCCCAATGGGGCGGGCAAGACGACCTTACTTAGAGTCGCAGCCGCGCAGATTCATCCTTCAACCGGAACTGCCAAACTTCTCGGCTCAACACTTGGGGAAGTTAATGTCTTCGATCTCCGAACCCGGATTGGTTTTGCCTCAAATGCTCTTAGCTCTCACATCCCAAACTCAGAAACAGTTCTGGACATGGTGATGACGGCCAGCTACGGTATCACCGGACGCTGGAACGAGAAGTATGAGGACGTCGATGAGCGACGAGCCAGGAGAGTGCTTGCCGAATGGCAGCTCGATGAACTAGCGGAGCGGCCCTTCGGAACCCTGAGCGACGGGGAGAAAAAGCGTGCTCAGATCGCCAGATCGGTAATGCCGGACCCTGAGTTGTTGCTTCTTGATGAGCCAGTTGCAAGCCTTGACATGGCCGCTAGAGAGCACACTATCTCAGTGCTTGGAAACTACGCCTCCGCCCCTGCCGCCCCTGCCATAGTCATGGTCACCCATCACATCGAGGAGATCCCGAAAGGTTTCACACACGCACTGATTTTGTCCCGCGGGCAGGTCTATGCAGCTGGGGAAATCGGTACAACCTTGACCACCGAGAAGATTACTGGGGCCTTTGGGTTTGGCTTAGAAGTGACCAGAGAAGGCGATAGATTCCGCGTGAAGGCCAAAAACTAGCCTAGTTTTTTGCCATTTTGCTCTGGTATAGTAGGGAAGTTGCCGATTCAGGTGGCAAAAAGTCTATTGCGAGAAAGTATTCGAATATGAAGTCAGAAATTCACCCGAACTACCAGACCGTTGTGTTTCGCGACCTTGCATCAGGGGAGAGCTTCCTTACTCGTTCTACTTTGACCAGCACCAAGACAGTCAAGTGGGAAGATGGCCAAGAGTACCCAGTATTCGACGTTGAAATTTCCTCCGCTTCACACCCTTTTTACACCGGTAAGCAAAGAATCATGGATGCTGCTGGACGCGTTGAGCGATTCAACGCTCGCTACAAAAACTTCGGCTCCTAGAGCTTTACCGGCCAGCCTCGCTGCACGGTGAAATCAGGAGCGCTTCCTCTTCTAAATTTCTCGTAAGAGGCATCTTGGCTCGCACTCCACTCAATTTGTGAGTTGTGCAGCACATTTACATCATCCGGCAACTTTTCCGCGTACTTTGTAGCTATTGCCTGGGCTACCCTTCCAGCAGCAACCGCGTCAGCAGTTGCATTGTGAGCATCATCTAGCAAAACGCCGTAGGTTTTACTAGCAGCCTCGAGTGTTCTCTTTCCAGATCGATAGGTGTCAACAAACTTATCCAGCACCAATGGGTCAATAACCGGTTTAGGCTCCGCAATAGGGTCTAGTCCATGACGCAGTGCCTCGAAATGCAGGATAGTGAAATCGTAGGGTGCGTTATAGGCGACAACCGGTATCCCTTGGGAGAAGAAACCATTTAGGGCTTCTAGTAATTCCGAGACAACCTCTTTGGCCGGCCTTCCGTTAGCCCTCGCTATTTCAGTTGTGACTCCATGAACATTGGAAGCTGCTTCAGGTATCTCGATACCCGGGTCCGCCAGCCACTCAAGATTCGGTCCAACAACTTGACCGTTCTCGTCGATTTCAACAGCGCAAGCGGTGACTATTCTCGCTTCGCGCAAATCGAGGCCGGTTGTCTCAAGATCGAAAACGGCAAGCCGTCTTGACCAGTCGGGCCTTTCGGTAAACTCAAAACTCATCTGTTCATTCACAGTTCAAAGACTAGGCCAGGCTGCCGACCTTTCTGGTAGCAAAGCCTGGGCGTTGTTGAAAGCTTCCAATCTAGACTTAGGATTGTGAACCCAATTGAACTCTCCGAAGCTGCTAGCGCTCGAGCAATCCGACACACCATGGAAATTAACAACCGGCTTGCGGTCTATTTTGAGTATCCAGCCTCAGTTGACAATGCCCTTACCTTGATCATGATTCATGGCTACCGAGGCAATCACCGAGGCCTTGAGGCAATAGCAGGGGGATTACCCAACTTTCGCATTTTGATTCCGGATCTTCCAGGTTTTGGGGAATCAGATCCTCTTGAACAAGATCACTCCGTGGAGAACTACTCTTCTTGGCTGCACGATTTCGTCTCAAAGCTTGGTCTTTCTGAAGAACTTCATCTGATGGGTCACAGCTTTGGGACCTTAGTAGTTGGGCACTACGCAACTAAGCATCAGCTTCGATCAGCGTCTCTCGTCAATCCAGTTTCATCCCCGGCCCTTGAGGGCCCAAGAGCGTCATTGACCAAGCTCACCAGAATCTACTATCGATTGGCCTCGGCTGCTCCAGGATTTGTTGGACAGTGGCTTCTTAGAAGCAAGATTGCTGTGATGGTGATGAGTGTCGTGATGGCGAAGACTACAAACAAGAAGCTGCGGAGCTGGATCCATACTCAGCACCTAGACAATTTCAGTGACTTCGCGTCCGTTCAGGTTGCCGTTGAGGGATACTACGCTTCAATTTCTACTGACCTGTCTAAACTTGCTCCCCGGATTAGCGCTCCGGTGTTGATTGTGGCAGCGCAGCTGGATGACATCACGGACATCGATTCCCAGCGGAAGGTTTCCAAGGCCTACCCAAGAGCAATCCTGAGGGAGATTCCTGGGGTTGGTCATCTAGTCCATTACGAAGCTCCAGATCAAGCAGCTTCATTTATCAACAGCTTTCTTCAGGAGCTCTAGATGAATCTGATCTTTGACTGTCGGTTCATAAGACCTGACCACCACGACGGAATCTCAAGATTCTCGAGTGAGTTGTTCCAAGCGGTTTCAAAGCTGGTTCCAACTACCGCGCTCGTGTCTGATATGAGGCAGCTTCGTTTTCTACCGGAGGGCGTTAACTACATACTCGGCAACAACCCAACCAATGGACTAAAGGAGCTCTTTATTGCCAGAGTGTTAAACAAGTCTCAGCCGACCCATGTGTTCTCACCCATGCAAACCATGGGCTCATGGGGCAAAAACTACAAGCTAGTTCTCACCCTGCACGATCTGATCTACTACAAGCACAAAACGGCTCCGCCAGCACTCCCGCTGCATGTTCGAATTGCCTGGCGGCTGTACCATCTCAATTTCTGGGCAGTAAGGCTGCTGTTGAATCGAGCAGATGCGGTGGTCACCGTGTCAAACACCAGCAAGAAGCTAATCGAATCAAGCAAGCTCACAGTTAGGCCCGTGCATGTGATCTATAACGCACCCGCCTCAAACTCTTCTGTACACACCGCCGCGGAGCCGAAGAGCGTGAATGGCAGAAAACAACTTGTGTACATGGGTAGCTTCATGCAATACAAGAACGTCGAGGTTCTTATCGGTGCTATCAAGGATCTTTATGATCTTGAGCTGGTGCTGCTCAGTAAAATCTCACCAAAGCGCAAGCAGCAGCTTTCGACGTTGGCTGGCGTTGCCAGCCAACGGGTTCGGTTTCTAAACGGGGTTTCAGATCAGCAATACCTTGATATTCTCGATGGCTCCTTCGCACTTGTTTCCGCCTCTAGAGATGAAGGTTTCGGTATTCCGCTAGTCGAGGCAATGAGCAGGTCAATCCCGGTTGTGGTTTCTGATATCCCAATCTTCCAAGAGGTGGCCAAGGAAGCCGGCAAGTACTTTGATCCAAGTAGCGCAGCTCAGTTGGTGTCGTTGATTCGAGAACTACAGGACCCGAAGGTGTGGGCAGCTGCGAGTGAGCAGTCGTATAGCAGAGCTGGCTTTTTCAGTTGGGATGACTCGGCAAAAGCTCTTTTGATAGCACTCGAATAATTGCTAGGGAGTTAGCGGCTCAAGCCGGTAGTCAATTACTCGCCAATTATCCTGCTCGTGACCGACGATGTTCAAAGAAGCATTACCCAATCGTTCTCCATCTCGCGGAAGCTGATTCTTACTAGCAATAGCAATCAGGGTTCTAATCAATGCACCGTGCGAAACCGCCAGCACTCTTTGTCCGGCAAACTGCTGAGCCACGGTATCAAGTAGCAGCTGGGATCTTGCAGCAAGCTCGGTTCTAGATTCGCCGCCTGGAATCTCATCGAGATTTGAATACTTCGCGCGCCACTGCTCGTGCGAAAGGCCTTCGGCTTCACCAAATGATCGCTCGATCAGAAGCTGTTCCTCGATGATCGAGTCGAAACCCACCTCTTCAAGAAGTATCTCTGCTGTTTGACGGGCTCGCCCTAGCGGAGAGGTTAGAACTAAGTCCCAATCCTGTCTGCGGATTGCGGAAGCAGCCAGACGCACCTGTTCTATTCCGGTTTGGTTCATGGGGATGTCAGTGACTCCCTGAAGTAGGAAGTTGATGTTCCATTCGGTTTGACCGTGCCTAAGTAAACCAAACTGAGTTTCAGGCAATCAAGAGCTCCTCTAGGGCAAGCGAAGTCGGTGCTTCGATTTTTGCAACTGCAATGTCATCTGCTCTGGTTGGACCAATGTTGACAATCACAATCGGCTTTCCCTGTTTGCTTGCAGCTCTTGCAAATCTCATCCCGCTGTTGACCGTTAGGGAACTGCCCGCAACAACGAGTGCATCTAGTCTTTCAAGCTCTGCCATGGTGGCAAGAACCCTTGAGCTTGGAACACTTTCACCAAAGAACACAACGTCGGGTTTTAGTACCCCGGAGCAACTGGGGCAGTCGGGAATTTGGAAGTTTGAGGATGCCTCGACCTCAGCATCTCCGTCCGGGGTGAATTCGACGTTCAAGTCTTTTCTGATTCCTATGTTTAGTTCCTCGATCAAGTGATCCATTTGAAGTCGTGGTAGGACCAGTTGACAGGACATGCAAATGACCTGATCCAAGCGGCCGTGCAGATCAGTGACTTTTTTAGACCCTGCCTGCTGATGTAGCGAATCAACATTCTGTGTCACGATGTGCGCGATGCGACCAAGACTTTCTGCTTGAGCTAAAGCGAAGTGACTGCCGTTGGGTTTGGCATTGGCGATTACAGACCAACCTACGTAGCTTCTTGCCCAGTAGCGTCTTCTGGCGTCTACGCTTCCCATAAAGACATCAAAGGTCATCGGGTGACGTTCGGTCTTCCCCTCGCCTCGATAATCCGGAATTCCCGATTCGGTTGACACGCCAGCCCCAGTTAGAACCAGAATGGACTTGCCGGCGAGCTGCTGCCTGGCGTAATCCAAGCCAAAGCGAGCCGCCTCCGATAAAGTCGGTGGGTTGGGGTCGATGGTAGTCATGATTATCTCAAGTCTAAGTTAGGGGAGCCGCGGTGATTAAATACCTGGGTTCCAAGCGTGCACTACTTCCAACCCTCGAAAGAATATTCGCTGCATCCGGGGCTCAATCCGGCCTAGACCTGTTTACTGGCACAACCAGGGTCGCTATGACCATGAAACAGCTCGGTATGCATGTCACCGCAGTTGATACCGCAAGCTACTCCGAGGTTTTGGCCAAAACCTACATTGAGCTCGATGCCTCAACCAGAGATCTGACCGAGCTTTCCTCGGCCATTGAGAATCTCAATGCTGTTCCGGGCAGGAAAGGGTATTTCACGACAACGTTTTGTGAACAAGCGCGATTTTTCCATCCCAAAAATGGCCAGCGGGTTGATGCAATTCGTGAGGCAATCGAAATCGACTACAAGGGAAGTTGGCTCTACTTTCCCTTGCTTGCGAGCCTCCTGATTGCAGCCGACAAGGTTGATTCCACCACCGGGGTTCAAATGGCCTATCTCAAAACCTGGTCCAGAAGAAGTGCTCTTGAACTTGAGCTAAAGATTCCTGAACTCTTGCCAGGTGATGGACTCTCACTGAGAGCCGAGGCAAACGAGGTGGCCGGGAATCTACCCGAGGTGGACATTGCCTACCTTGACCCGCCATACAACCAGCATCGATACTTTGGGAACTATCACATCTGGGAGACTCTAGTTCGATGGGATAGTCCCGAATACTACGGGGTGGCAAATAAGAGAATCGACAATCGAGATCCTGTAAACAAAAGCGAGTTCAACTCTAAGCTCACCATGCCAAAGGCCCTGGAGAAGTTGATTTCGAGATTGCGGGCAAAGACTCTGGTTCTTAGCTATAACAATGAATCTTGGCTTTCCCGCAAGGAGCTAACTGACATGTGTTCAAGGTATGAACGAGTTGAGATTCTGGATTTTGACTTCAAGAGATATGTCGGCTCTCAAATTGGCGGCTATAACCAATCGGGGGAACTTGTTGGTAGACCAGGCGCCAAACGAAACTTGGAGCACATAGTCTTGGCAGGTTCTGGCCCAAGTATTGAAATAATGCTGGCTGGCCTAAAGTAAGTCAGGCACCATCTTGGCTTAGCCTATTGGTTGAGGTAAAGCCGAAAACTAGGCAAGGGAAGTTTTTATCATGGCAAGTGATGACAAATTAGAGCTAGGTGAGCTGATTTACCTCATCGAACAAGCCCTAGATTCTGCCGACTTGGCCGCACTTGCGAAGCAGGTCAAAAGACTTAAGGCTTCCCAACTTGTTTCGGTGATCGAGCGACTTAACGACACCGAACGCGCGATCGTATTCCGTGTGCTACCCAAAGCACTTGCGCTCGAAGTATTTGAATCTCTGGCACCAACTCTGCAGAGTGAGCTCATAGAGGAGCTCAGCTCCGAAGAGGTTTCCGTAATCTTCTCCAAACTTGACCCAGATGACCGAGTTGGTTTGCTCGATGAGCTTCCATCCAGCGTTGCGCAGCTATTACTGACAGGTCTATCAGCAAAAGAAAGAAATCTAACCGGGGAAGTTTTAGGTTATGCGCAAGGTTCAATCGGGAGGCGAATGAGTCCCGAGTACATAGCGGTGAAGGCCTCTGACTCGGTAGCTCAGGCGATCACCAAGGTTAAGGGAAAACTTCAAAACGCCGAGACTATTTATACCCTTCCAGTAGTTGACGCCGCAAGGCAACTGATTGGCGTAGTAAGCCTGCGGGATCTTATGAGAGCTCCAACCAGAACCAAGGTTGGCAAGATCATGCAGGAGCCACACATGGTCAAAGCCAGTGACGATGAAGAGTTGGCGGCCAGAACTTGCTCGGATCTAAAAGTTCTTGCACTACCTGTAGTAGATAATGAACAACGTCTGGTTGGAATCCTCACCGTTGACGATGCGCTGAGAATCCTCGAAGAGGAAGAATCAGAGGATGCCGCTCGAGCTGGAGGTGCTGAACCACTTCGTAGGCCATATCTATCAACGCCGGTTTTCTCGATTGTTAGATCCAGAGTTGTCTGGCTACTGGTGTTGGCTCTTGGAGCAACTTTCACAGTTTCGGTGCTTGGAGCATTTGAGGCAGCGATCGAGGATCTGGTTGTTCTTACCTTGTTTATCCCGTTGCTGATCGGTCTGGGCGGAAATACCGGAAACCAGGCCGCAACAACCGTGACTCGAGCCCTAGCCCTGCAGGATGTCAGGGCCAAAGACATATGGTCGGTGCTCTATAGAGAGCTTCGAGTTGGATTATTGCTTGGGTTGTTGCTTGGACTAATTGGATTTGGCCTGACGACACTCATTTTTGGATTCGAGATTGGCCTTGTTATTGGGCTAACGCTATTTGCCATCAGCACCGTTGCAGCAACGGTTGGGGGAGTTATGCCACTTGTTGGACTGGCGCTGCGGGCGGACCCGGCGGTATTTTCTAACCCTTTTATTACAACCTTTGTGGACGCAACTGGTTTGATTATTTACTTCCTGATTGCCAAGGCCGTGCTGGGTATCTAAACCCTTTGGTTTTGTGTCCGAGAGGGGACTTGAACCCCTACCCCCTTGCGAGGACTAACACCTCAAGCTAGCGCGTCTACCATTCCGCCACCCGGACGTGACTTTTATTACGGCCCTTATGGTATCACGGTGATTGTTTGTTAAAACCTTGAGAAGCTTGGAACAATTCGCGAATGAGGGTAGTTTTTACCTTATGGCTACTGATCCAAGAACCGCACTTTCTCAGCTCATCGCAGCGTTCGAAAGACACTTCGAAGCGGTCACCGCCAAGCGCGGTGACGAAGACTCCAGTGCCGAGCAGGCCTACTACCAGCTTGAGGATGCTTTTCTAAATTACGAAGAGGCGCTCGGGACTGAGCACGGTGAGTTTTTACCCTTCACATTGGCTGAAGACGATCAGTGAGTTTTTTTGAAGCCATAATCCTAGGGTTGGTTCAAGGCCTCACCGAGTTCTTACCCGTTTCATCTTCGGCGCATGTGCAAATTGCCCAACAGCTGATGAATTTGTCAGATCTTTCGCGACCGCAGCTCACAGCCTTTATTGCAACCATTCAACTAGGAACCGAACTTGCAGTAGTTGGATACTTCGCCAAGGACATCCTGCGCATCTCATCAAGCTGGCTAAGTTGGTCGGTTAAGCCAAAAACACCTATGTCTAGTGACACGGTACTTGGCTGGTTGATAATCATTGGAACCTTGCCGGTTGTGATTCTCGGTCTCTTGTTCAGAGACTTTATTGAAAATGACGTTCGAAACCTCTGGGTAATTGCTTGGATGCTAATCGGCTTTGGTATTTTGCTAGGGGTCTCAGACCTGGTTGGTAAAAAGACCAGAGAGATTAAGGATCTGAATTACAGACACGGAATCTTGTTCGGGCTAGGTCAGGCCTTGGCTTTGGTCCCTGGAGTTTCAAGATCTGGTGGAACCATTACCGTTGGTCTATTCCTTGGATACAGTCGCGAAGCGGCAGCTCGGTATAGTTTCTTGCTCGCGATTCCAGCCGTTTTAGCCTCCGGACTGCTTCAATTCTTTGCCAGCTTTCAGGATCTGACATCCGAGCTTTTGAGCGCGACAGTTGTTGCAACCTTGGTATCGGCAGTGGTAGGCCTGAGTGTGATTCACTTCTTGCTCAAATACCTTCAAAAGGGTTCGTTCTTGCCATTTGTGATCTGGCGTCTGGTGGTTGGCGGATGGCTTTTGTTTATGCTTTCAACCGGCGCTCTTACCGCTTAAGCCTCAGGCGGTTTTTCTTCCGACTGCAAGAACTTTTCTAGCTCACGTGCGATGGCTTCTCCAGAGGCCGCTTCAGATTCAAACTCGTCACGGTTTTTCTCAAGCTGTTGAATATATCCAGCCATCTCGTCATCGTTCTCGGCAATCTCGTCAATTCCGCGCTCCCATTCAGAGGCCTGGTCTGCCAAATCGCCCTGCCCGAAGCTAACTGAAAGCATCTTCTCGAGTTCAGCCAGTAGAGCAAGTGCTGCCTTTGGGGAAGGAGCATTGTGGACGTAGTGCGGAACAGCGGCCCACAGCGCCATGGTTGGCACGCCAATATCTTCAAGAGCAATCCCAATTGTGGACAAGATGCCGACCGGACCTTCGTAGCTGCTTCGCTCGATATTCATCTCGGCTCGAACACGTTCATTTTGACTGGTGGCGTTTACAGTAATTGGCCTGGTGTGCGGGGTATCAGCAAGCATCCCGCCCAAGAAAATCACCGCTTCAATCTCGCGGTCTTCAATCATTTCGAGAATCTCAGCAGTGAAGGACTTCCAGCGCCTGGCCGGCTCGGTTCCAACCAGAATGCTGAACCTTGATAGATTCGGATCCTTATCGGTGGAAATCATGAACGACGTGCCCGGCCACTCTAGCTCACGGTCACCTGAGTCGTTGAAAGAAACCGATGGTCTGGTGAACTGAAAATCGTAGTAATCCTCGGAATCAACCTCGGCGGCTATTTCGCACTTCAAGGATTCGGCTATTAGCTTGGCTACCTGGCTAGCTGATTCGGCTGCGTCGTTCCAGCCCTCGAATGCACAAATGAGCACCCGCCCGCCGAATAAGCTGTCTTCACTGGTCACTTTGTTGAAATCTTGCCCTTTGCACTAGGAATTAGCTGACACTTAACTGTAGGCCCAAAACCCAAAGCTAGACTTCAACCATCATGATTTTTAAGCAGCTTCCGTCCGCGGTTTTGTGGGACATGGATGGCACCCTAATTGATTCCGAACCTTACTGGATGAAAAGCGAGGGCGCTTTCGCGAAGGCCAACAACAGCACCTGGACAGAGCAAGATGGACTGAGCCTAGTTGGTATGTCCTTGTATGACTCGTCCAAAATTATCAAGGCCAAGGTTGGTTCGGACCTCGAGCCGGAGCAAATCATTGCTCAGCTCACCGATGAGGTCACCGCGCAACTCAAACAAGAGATACTTTGGCGTCCTGGGGCGAGGGAGCTTTTACTGCTACTTCGAAAAAAGAAGATGAAAACTGCCCTGGTCACTATGTCGATGCATCGCATGGCAAAACAAGTGGCCGACGCTATCGGTTTTGATGCTTTCGACGTCATTGTCGCCGGCGACGATGTCCTGCACGGCAAACCTCATCCCGAGGCCTACCTAAAGGCAGCATCGCTTCTTGGAGTCAGACCCGAAGACTGCGTTGCCTTCGAGGATTCAATTTCTGGTCTCAAATCAGCTGAGGCTGCAGGAACCCGGGCGGTTGGAATCAAGAACATTGTTGAGCTTCCAGCTGAACCTGGACGCATTGTTTGGGACACTCTGGAGGGAGTTTCGCTCTCCGATCTTCGAGGCTTATTCAAGTGAGCAAGAAAGCTAACCTGTTCAAAGTCGGCGACAAGGTCCAGCTCACTGGACCCAAGGGACGACTGAACACCATAACCCTGATTAAAGGTGGCGCCTTTGGAACTCACCGCGGTGACCTCAAGCACGACAGCATTATTGGACAGCCAGATGGCTCGATAGTTGCTAATCAGAACGGCATTGAGTTTCTGGCTCTGAAGCCTTTATTGAATGACTTTGTGCTCTCCATGCCGCGCGGAGCCGCGATTGTCTATCCCAAAGACGCCGCACAGATTCTGGTTGAGGGAGATATTTTTCCGGGAGCCCAAGTTGTTGAAGCCGGAGTTGGCTCCGGAGCGCTAAGTATGTATTTACTTAGGGCCATCGGACCAGAGGGAACCCTGCATTCCTTTGAGCGAAGATCAGAGTTTGCTGAAATTGCTGCCGGCAACGTAAAGAGTCAATTTGGTTCTAATCCAAAGAACTGGAAAATTCACCTGGGGGATCTGCAGCAGGAGCTTCCTAAAAAGCTCAAGCCTCAAAGCGTTGACCGCGTCGTTCTAGACATGCTCGCTCCCTGGGAGTGCATTGAAGCTTGCTCTGAGGTACTCGTTCCAGGCGGACTGATTGTCATTTACGTTGCTACAGTAACCCAGCTCTCAAGAGTTGCCGAGGATTTGAGGTCGACCAGATTATTCACCGAGCCAAACGCCTTCGAGTCGCTGGTTCGACCATGGCACCTTCAGGGATTGGCGGTTCGTCCAGAGCACCGAATGATTGCTCACACCGGATTCTTACTCACCGCCAGAAGGCTGGCACCTGGCGCGATTCTGCCTCAGTTCAAGACCAAGGTGAAATCAACCGAGTATTCCGAGGCTGATGTAAGGGCCTGGAACCCAGACGGATTGGGGGAGCGGAAGGTTTCGGAGAAGAAGCTTCGAAAAACCGTCCGCAAAGCCAACTCCTAGGAGAAGCTAATGCAGCTTCGCCCAAGTAAACTTGAGATTCATCCGGCCCAAGAAAGTTGCTCTTTTGAGAAAAACCGCCCTATCGCTATCTGCTCTGCTTCTTGTGGGCACACTTACAGCCTGCACAACGACAAGTGACAACTATGCCTGCGAGGCAATCAAGTCCGGAGTACAGGCTGAATCCATACAGGTATCCGCCGACTTCGGTAAGACTCCGGTTGTGAGTTTTCCCTCTCCACTTTCTGCAGAGACTGTTCAGACCAAAGTGATAGTTGAGGGAGATGGCCCGGTGTTCACCGGTCGAAGTCTTGTCGAGTTTGAGTTCTCCGGCTACAACGGCGGCAGTGGTCAATTGATCCAGCAGACAGCATTCGATGGCAGCGAATCGCCAACAGCCTTTTTTGGACCTAACCAAGTTCCAAACTTTTGCGAGGCACTTGCTGGTGCAAAAGAAGGTTCGCGAGTGGTTTCGATAATTCCAGCCGCTGATGCCCACGGTGGAGAAGGAATCCCTGCTCTAGGTGTTGGCCCAACCGACGCATTGGTTTTTGTCTTCGACCTAAGAAGGGTGTTCCTAGAAAAAGCTACCGGTACTGCAGTTGCACCAGAAGCAGGCTTTCCTGCTGTAGTGACAACACCAGAAGGTGTTCCTGGAGTCACAATTCCAAATACTGCTCCACCGGAAGAGCTAAGGATTGCACAACTTATTCGCGGTTCTGGCGAAGTAGTAGAGCTGGGACAACTTGTCACCATGCACTACAGCGGGTTCTTGTGGGCAGACTCTGAAAAGTTCGACTCAAGTTGGGACTCCGGTCAGGCAACGCAGTTTAGGTTGCAAGAAGGAGGACTAATCGACGGATTCCTAGAAGCGGTAGTTGGACAGCCGGTTGGTTCGCAGGTAATCGCAATCATTCCACCGGCCCAAGGTTATGGAGAAGCTGGGGCAGGAAGTATCCCGCCTGGAGCAACCCTTGTGTTCGTGATCGATATTCTGGGAACCAGCAACTAGCAAGATGCCGGAACGGATCGATCTTTCGGAGCGACTGTTCAATCTCACCTGCGCGCTACTGACAGCTGGCAATGGGTTATCCAAAGCCGAGATCTTTGCAACCGTTCAGGGTTATAAGGAGAACTACGATCCAGCTGGCGATAACGGAGCACTGAATCGCATGTTTGAGCGTGACAAGGTTCAGCTCACGGAGGTAGGAGTTGCCTGGCGTTCATTCATCCCTAAAGAAGCAATGGATGACAACCAAGAGTTTCGCTATCTAATCGCCAACGAGGACTTTGTCTGGCCCAAGGGTGTGAGCCTAACTGCCAAGCAGGTCGCGCTTTTGAATCTGGCGGCTCAAGTGTGGGCGAAGGCTTCACTTTCGGCCGATGCCAACCGGGCTCTGCATCGAATCCGGGCCATGGGGGAAAGTGCGGATTCCAGTTCTTGGATCGGAATAGCTCCGCGAATCAGAACTCACGATCCGGCGTTTTTGCCTCTTTCAACTGCTATCGAGACTAACTCTCGGGTTTCATTTGATTATCTGAAGCCAGGGGATTTAGAACCAACGGTGAGAAACTTGGAGCCCTGGTCGCTTCAGAACATAGCCGGTCAGTGGATGCTGATTGCATTCGATTTGGATCGAGACCAGCCAAGGAATTTTCTACTTCGAAGAATTGTCTCAGACGTTGACATTCAGGACGTTAGCTTCGACCCACCTCAAAACGGTGAGGTCGCGCTTGCCTTAGAGCAGCTGCAACAGCACAAGGATTCGCAGCTGGCAAAGATTCGTGTTAAGCCCAACAGCGCCGCGTGGTTTCATTTTGACCTAGGCCAAAGCCAAACCGAGTTCGAAACAAGTTTCTTGGACCTTTCCCTTTTTGCCGAGGAGCTGATGGAGTTTGTCGACGAGATTGAGGTAGTGAGCCCTACCGAGCTAGCCGACCTTGTCCGCGCCAATCTGCTAAAGGTGCGGGTGGCTCATGCCTAAGAGTTCAAGTCTTAGCGGCACAGACCGCTACAACTTCATGCTTGCGCTAACTGGCTATCTGATTTCCAATCGTCAGAAAAGAATTGAAGACCTTGCCAGCCACTTCGCGGTCACCGAGAAAGAGATCCGTTCGGCGGTAGTGACAATCTCGCTTTCGGGCGTTGGTTTGTATCGACCAGATGAGCTTTTCTTTTTGGACTATGACCTGCTCGAAGAAGGAATCATTGACCTAAGTTTTGCTCCCACTTTGGAATCTGTTCCCAGGTTATCCACTAGGCAAGCTGCAGCCATAGCAAGCGGCCTCGCGTACCTGGCTCAGCTTGTTGACCCAACAGATCAAGTTGCTATCTCTGAGCTGCTTTCCATTTTGAGTAAGGGAGCTAGCGGTCAACAGAGTCTTCCGTTCATGGTTCAACCCTTTACCAAGGATGCTGACCTGGAAAAAGCCAGGCAGGCAGTTGCCGAGTCTCGAGCAATAAGTTGCTCATATCGAAATTCGAGTGGTGAAGTGATGAACCGAGAGATTGAACCTGTGAGGCTTGAATCTCGAGAAGCAACTTGGTACCTCAGGGGTTTTTGCCGAACCAACAACGAAGATCGAATCTTCCGGCTCGATCGGATGCGGGAGATTGTGTTGCTCGATACTTTCACGCATCGATCAGATTCTTCCGGTGAGACTGAGGAGATCTACGAGGCTAGAGCAACCGACACCGAGGTGCTTTTTGAAGTTGACCCGGAAGCTTTCTCGCTCATTGCGGATTACAAACCGGACTTTGAGATTAGGGGCAATAAAAGTATTCAGGTGAAGATTCCGATCGGGCAGCTAGAAAACCTAGGACGAATCGTGGCTCGCTACAGCGGGAAGGTTCGGGTACTGGCACCGGAAAATGCCAGAGCGGCCGTTAGAGAGTTCGTGGCTAAAGCTCTTGGGGAGTTCCCACCGGCTGAAGAGGCCGAGTAGGTTTATTTCTATGGAATGGCTATTTGCAGGAACCTTTGCGCTATCAATGCTTATTTGGTCAGTTGTCTTCTTGGTTCGAAAGATGCTTAGGCTAAGGCCGCTGGTTGCTCCATTTGTTAAGCAGCTTGAGCAACTAGCCAAGGCCAAGGCCCAAGCCCCGGAGCTTGTCAAAGCTGCCAGTGCATTAGGGGATGACCCTGTAATCCACCAGGCTAGGCGCCTAGAGCTTCAGCGCAAGGCCAGGAGGCTAAAGCGCGAGCGAAGCCGTAGGCTTAGTTCTAGAAGTTTTAGGTAAGAGAAAAGGAAATCAGATGCGTCTTCAGGGCTGGGAATGGATCATTATTCTGGCGATTGTGCTGTTGCTTTGGGGAGGACCAAAGCTTCCTGGCCTTGCCAAGTCACTTGCTCAATCAATGCGTGTTTTCCGCAAGGAAATTAAGAGCACCGAAGACGCTAAGCCGGCCGACAAGCCAGCTGAGGGTGAAACCCCCAACGACAAGTAAGTGGCCAGGAAGAAAAACCCCGACGCCAAAATGAGCCTTTCGGGGCATCTAAAAGAGCTACGCAATCGACTGTTCTGGTCAGCGCTATTTATTTTGGCTGGCTCTATTGCGGGCTGGTTTATGTTCGACTTTGTCTTCGACGAACTTCAACGACCAATAATTGAGCTGGCCGACAAGCCAGGTAGCAATGCAACCATCAACTTTCCAACCGTGGTATCTGCATTTGACGTGAGGCTCCAGGTCTCAATATTTCTGGGCGTTTTAATGGCGTCGCCGGTTTGGCTTTTTAATCTCTGGGCTTTTATCACTCCAGGTCTAAAGCAGCGCGAGAAGCGATACACCATCGGGTTTGTGCTGACCGCAGTTCCGCTATTTGCCGCCGGAACCTTTCTGGCGTGGTCTTCGCTTCCGGCTTTCGTGGTGGTGCTAGTTGGTTTTACCCCAGACGGCGGTGCAAACGTTATTAATGCCAGTGAATACATTTTGTTTACCACCAGAATTCTGCTGGTCTTTGGTCTGGCCTTTGTGCTGCCGGTGGTTCTTGTGATGTTGAACTTTGCGGGAGTGATCACTGCAAAGAACATTATTAAGTCCTGGCGACTGGCAATATTTGTTTCTGCCGTGGTGGGCGCTATTGCGACTCCGGTGGCTGAGCCAATGGCAATGTTTTTACTCATGATTCCACTGCTTTTGCTTTACTTCCTGGCAGCGGGTATCGCGCAGCTGCACGATAGACGAATCGCAAAGAAGCTTGCCTCCCTCGAGCAAGACCAACCGCAAGTAACCGAGTAGCCAGAAAGTGGAACAAGAGCAGCTCAGCGCGGCTGAGAAGTACGCCAGAGCCAAGATCAAGCAGACTGCACCAAGCTACAACTCGTTTCTTGAGCTGCTGGAGTTCTCTCTCGACCCATTTCAAGAGCAGGCCTGTCACGCGCTAGCCAAGGGTAAGGGTGTTCTGGTTGCAGCTCCTACCGGTGCTGGAAAGACAATAGTTGGTGAATTTGCCATCCATCTTGCCCTGGAGAAAAACCAAAAAGTTTTCTACACAACTCCAATTAAGGCCCTGAGCAATCAAAAGTTTGCTGAGCTGGTGTCAAGATACGGAGCCGAGCGGGTGGGGCTTCTAACCGGGGATACCAACACAAACTCGGATGCTCAGATTGTTGTTATGACCACCGAAGTTTTACGCAATATGATCTACGCCAACTCCGACTCGCTTATCGAACTGGGTTACGTGGTGATGGACGAGGTTCACTACCTAGCCGACCGATTCCGAGGAGCAGTTTGGGAAGAAGTGATTCTCCACCTACCAAAGGACGTGAAGCTAGTTTCGCTTAGTGCAACTGTCTCCAACGCGGAGGAGTTTGGTGCCTGGCTCGAGGAGGTTCGCGGTGACACTGAGATTGTGGTGTCAGAAATACGGCCGGTTCCACTGGATCAGCACGTGCTATTTGGAGATGAGCTCATGGAGCTATTCGCCCCCGGTTCTAAAAACCAAAGAGTAAATGCAGACCTTGTTCAGAAGCACTCGGCCAAGCTTCGAATTCCTCTTGGTAAATACACCAAGGGGAAGAAGCCACGTGGTGAACTTGACAAGCGATTTTCTAGGATTCCAAAGGTTTCAAAACCCGAAGTTGTTGAGATCTTGGAAGATAACGATCTTTTGCCAGCAATCTTCTTCATATTCTCGAGAGTGGGCTGTGACGCAGCCGTTAGAGCATGTCATCAGTGGGGGGTTCGCCTCACAACCAAAGAAGAACAGGCCGAGATTCGCTACTTCGTGGAAGAAAAGACGGCCTCAATTGCCGACGAAGATCTTGCAACCCTCGGCTATTTTGAATGGCTAAGTGGATTGGAGCGAGGGGTAGCTGCCCACCACGCTGGAATGCTTCCAGCCTTCAAAGAGGTAGTCGAGGAGCTTTTTCTTAGAAAACTGGTTCGCGTGGTGTTTGCAACCGAAACCCTAGCTCTTGGAATCAACATGCCGGCTCGAACGGTTGTTTTGGAGCGGCTGGATAAGTTCAACGGTGAATCCAGGGTTCAGATAACCCCAGGGGAGTACACCCAGCTAACCGGCCGTGCCGGAAGGCGCGGCATCGATACCCTCGGGCACTCGGTTATTCAGTGGTCAGGAAACCTAGACCCGGCTAGCGTTGCAGGGCTTGCGAGCAAGAGAAGTTATCCATTGATTAGTCCATTCAAACCAACCGCCAACATGGCGGTGAACTTGATCGAAGCCTTTGGAAGAAGGCGCGCTAGAGAGGTACTCGAAACTTCCTTCGCGCAGTTCCAGGCCGATCGTTCGGTAGTTGGTCTTGCAAAGGGAATCCGGGAGAAGCAGATCTCGCTGGATGGATATGCCAAATCGATGGAGTGTCACCTTGGGGACTTTTTTGCCTACTCCAGTATCAGAAGAGAGCTATCGGACACCGAGAAGTTGCTGTCTTCGGGACGAACTAGGCAAGAGCGCGGTAAGGACATAAGACAGACCAAGGGTAGGAGCGAGCATGAGCGAAAGCTCGCAGAGCTCAAGGTGAGAATGAAAACTCACCCGTGTCACCTCTGCTCACACCGTGAAGCGCATTCCAGATGGGCAGAACGCTGGTGGCAGCTGCATCGGGAGACTCAGGCAATCATTGATCAGATTGAGGGTAGAACGAACCTGGTGGCCTCAACCTTCGACAAGATCTGTTCGCTTCTTATCGAGCTGGACTACCTAACCGATCAAGAAGATGAAGATTTGCATGTCACCGATTCTGGAAAGATGCTGGCACGCATTTATGGTGAACGAGACCTGTTGGTAGCTGAAGCGCTTCGTCTAAAGATTTGGGAGAACCTCGACGCACCAGGGCTTGCTGCTATGGCCGCAGCACTTGTTTATGAACCAAGACGAGATGATGAGAACTTCGAGCCTAGAACCCCGAAGGGTAATTTCCAGCAGAGCTTTGCCAAGACTCAAGAGCTTTGGGAGGATTTGGAGGCGTTATCGAAAAAACACAAACTTCAGCGCTCTTCAAAGTTAGAGCTCGACCTTAGCTATCCAATATATCGATGGGCCACTGGAGCAAAGCTGGATCTGGTTTTGGACTCGGCTGATTTATTGCCTGGGGACTTTATTCGTTGGTGCAAACAGATTATTGACCTCCTTGAGCAACTGGCTAAGGCAAGCGATGGACTGATGGCTTCAAAGGCTCGAGATGCAGTAGACAAGGTCAAGCACGGCATCGTCGCCTACTCTTACTATGCCTAGGCTAGAACTATGACAACAACCAGGGCCTCCGTGGGATTACTCTGGCGTATTCCGCTAGGAGTCGGTGGTGGGTTCGTTTCATCACTTGCCATGCCAAGAGAAAATATCTGGCCGCTAATCTTTGTTGCGGTTGCGATGATATTGCTTGCTGTTCGCGGGCTTAGGTTCTTTGCTGCAACCGGCGTTGGCTTTCTATCGGGCATGTCGCTATACGTCAGTCAGGTGGATTGGATAAGTCAGTATCTGGGACCGGTCCCACTGATTGCACTTTCGGTTCTGGAGTCGTTGATCTTTGCAGTGGGCGCTGGAGTTATTGCTCTGGTTTGGAGTTTTCTGGAGCAAAAACTTGGAGGCCGCTTTGGTTCTTTCTTGATTGCTTTATCGATTGCAATAATTTGGACCGCAAGGGAATGGGTATCGATCAACATTCCATATGGGGGTTTTCCTTGGTCGAGAGTGTCGCAGGCTCTTTCTGACAGTTTCTTGTCTCAGCTGGTTTACTTCGTGGGTATCTCGGGCCTGACTTTTCTTTCGGTTTTCATGACCGTGGCTTTGCTTGAATACTCTAGATCTGGTCTTGCCAGTTTTGGTACACACATACCATCCCTGGCTGCTACTTTGGCGATTTTGGCTCTGGCCGCCCTGTTCGTTGTCCCAAGTCAAGCTCAAAGTGGTGAGGTGACGGTAGCGGCAGTTCAGGGCAACGCTAACGCCGGTCTTTTTTCCAATGCCGAGCGCGGCACTTTCCTTCGCAATCATTTGGAAGCAACCGAACTGCTTTCTGATCACCCTAAAAGACAAGAAATTGACTTCATTGTTTGGCCGGAGAATGCCTCAGACCTAAACCCACAAACCAACAGCCTGGCCAAACTCCAAGTTGATGCAGTTGTTGAGAAGTACCAAGTGCCGCTGATTTTTGGAGCCATTACTGAATCCGGCGATGAGGTATTCAACAGTTCGCTTTACTTCGCGCCCGGCGTGGGCCAAGTTGACCAGTACGACAAGAAGCGTCCTGTGCCATTCGCGGAGTACGTTCCCGACCGAGATTTCTGGTATCCGTTAGCACCGGATTTAATTGGCCTGATTTCAAGAGGCTACGCCTTTGGAACCAGAGACGGGATTTTTGAGTTTGCGGGTAAGAATCTCGGTGTATTGATCTGCTTCGAAATTGCCATCGATGACATCGGTCGAGAGCTAGTTGCAGACGGTGCCGAGATCATCTTGTCTCAGACCAACAACGCCGATTTTGGAAGAAGCGACGAAACCTTTCAGCAGGCAGCCCTTGCAAGGCTTAGGGCGATTGAGACTGGCCGCACAATCGTAAATATCTCAACGGTTGGAGTTTCACTGATCTTTTTGCCTAACGGGCAAATCGTTGATGAGTTGCCGATTTTTGAGCCAGGTGTCATGGTGAAAACTCTGCCCCTTAGAACCTCCATAACACCAGCCATGGCCATTGGTGAGGCCTTTGACCTAAGCGTGAACATTCTCGCCCTCGCACTGCTGGCTGCAGCTCTTAGTTTTGGCCGCTCAAGAACCTTGAAGAAGCAAGACCTTATTTGAAGACCTTAATTGTTATCCCGACCTATAACGAGGCTCAGCAGATAGCTTCGACGATTCAAGCAGTGCGTGGCGAACAGCCAGCTGTTTCAATTCTCGTAGTCGATGACAATTCACCGGACGGAACTCACCGCATAGTTTCAGAAATAGTAGCGCGTGAACCTCGGGTCTCACTGCTGCATCGTGATCAAAAGAAGGGGCTAGGACTTGCCTACCTAGCCGGATTCGAATGGGGCTTTGAAAAAGGTTTCGAGCTTATTGTTGAGATGGATGCCGACGGCTCACATCTGGCCAGCGACCTAGGGGCTTTACTGGAGGCTTCGAAGAATGCGGATTTAGTGATCGGCTCTAGGTGGATAGCTGGGGGACAGGTGCAAAACTGGCCTGCGCTTCGAAGATTTGTTTCCAGGTTTGGAAATAGCTACGCAAGGTTTCTGTTGGGCACCAAGATTTTTGACATGACTTCTGGATTCCGGGTCTATCGGGCAAGTTTCCTAAAACAATTGGTCGCCAAACAAGTTTCTTCACACGGCTATTCGTTTCAAGTTGAACTTGCTTTTCGGGCATCTGAACTCGGAGTAGTTTCAGAGCGGCCAATTACCTTCGTCGAGCGAATTAATGGCAAATCAAAAATGACCCTGGGCATAGTGCTGGAGGCACTGACCAAGGTCACTTTCTGGGGACTAAAAAGAATCTTTAGTTAGACGTCGGCTTTTCCAGCCTTGCGCCGTGCTCGGATATAAGAGATTCGCTCTTTGAGAATCTCTTCGAGCTCTTCTTTGGAGCGTCTTTCCTGAAGCATCTCCCAATGTGAGCGAGGTGTCTTTAGATCTTCGATGTCCAGCTTGATTAGCTTTCCATCGGTTAGCAGCTGAGCCTGCTGTTTGCAGGACTTGCACTGCCAGGAATTTGGAAGCTCGGCATCTTGGGCAAAAACTATTTCACTGACGTGTCCGTTTGGGCACTGGTAGCTGTGCTTGGTCCTGGGGGAGTAGCTAACTCCCACTTCGGATTCGAGAGATTGTGCTCCAAGCCTGATACCGCGCATTGTTTGCTGGGCCATGATTTCTCCTGGTTCAAGTTTTTGGTGGCTACTTGCCAACACTGAATAGAACCAGTACGGAACAGTGAATCATCCTGCTGGAGCGTGTTTCACAGAAAAGTCTCAGCTAAAAGCTTTTATTGCCAGATCGGTTCGATCGGTCACAATCCCGTGAGCCCCAAGTCCAAAGAGCTCCTGCATTTGAATTGGGTCGTTTATGGTCCAATAGTGAATCTCAACCCCGAGCGGCAGGATCTGCTCGAGAAATTTTGGGTGAGTGAAGTCAATGCCATAACGCTCGGTTGGGATTTGCAGAGCATCAATACCGATTAGTTGGTTTTGCAAGTTTCTGATGCTTTT
Organism: Rhodoluna limnophila; assembly: GCA_945883505.1. Classification (GTDB taxonomy): domain Bacteria; phylum Actinomycetota; class Actinomycetes; order Actinomycetales; family Microbacteriaceae; genus Rhodoluna; species Rhodoluna limnophila_B. The sequence continues at coordinate 64,916 of CAMCXL010000001.1, read as the reverse complement.
TGCTCTAGCCAGCAGATAACTTGCCAAAACTTTTGAGCTTCCAGCCGAGGTGGCTAGCGAAGTGCTGCTGTTTGCGAGCGCCCTTTTCCTAGAACGCTCACTAAAACTTGATACCAGAACTCGGTCCGAAGCACCCAATTCCGAGATGGTTTTTATCCCTACTGTTTCTGCTTGCGGAGTTTTGATGTCTAAGTTGAACTTTGCCTGCGGAAAAAGCTCAAGCGCCCGCTTCAGGGTTGGAATTTGTCCTTGCAGGGGGAGTCTGATGCTTTGAACCTCAGCCCAAGAAAGTTCAGAAATTTTCGTCTTTCGGCCAAGCAGTCTCTTTAGGTCTCGATCGTGAAACAACACCGGTACCTGATCAGATGTGACCTGAATGTCGGATTCTAAGTAGTCGGCGCCCGCCGCTAGGGCAAGCTCAAAAGCTTTCAGGGTGTTCTCGTCAGCAACTTCGGTGTTGCCAGAGAAGGTAAGTCCTCGGTGAGCGAAAATGCGCGGCCTGGACTCAGGGTGATTGCCTAAATAGCCAGTAGTCTTCATTGGTGCTCCCTGAAACCAACCGTAGTCTGCCAATTCGACTTGTAATTCTGGTTTTCGGACTGTTCATCTACGGACTTGGCGTTGCACTAACCGTTCAGGCCAGCCTCGGAATTGCTCCCTGGGATGTCTTTGCTCAAGGAATCTCGATTCAGACCGGCCTGAGCTTTGGAGTCTCAACGGTTGTGGTTAGCGCCTTGGTTTTGCTGGCCTGGATACCTCTGAAGGTGAAGCCCGGCATTGGAACGGTAGCCAATGCAATCTTGATTGGTCTTTTTGCTGACTTTTGGCTCCTTCTTCTTCCGGATCTCACGATTTATTGGCAGCAGCTTCTAATGTTCCTAATCGGGGTAGTAATCGTTGCCATTGCCACCGGCCTATACATCAGCTCTCAGCTTGGTTCTGGCCCAAGGGATGGCTTGATGCAGGGGACGGCTAACGCCTTAGATAAGCCTTTTTGGCTGGTTCGAACCGGCTACGAGGGAACGGTTTTGACTGTTGGATGGCTCATGGGTGGACAGGTGCGGGAAGGAACCCTCATTTTTGCCCTGAGTATTGGCTATCTGGTCCAACTGTCCCTGAAGTTCTTCAAAATCCCTAAGGATTAGCGGTTTTGGGCCTGAGAGAGACACCGCGAAACCGCCCGAATCGCCCTCCAGGCTGACTCGGGACGCTTCTTGCTGATGTTTTCCCACTGGAGCCCAGAAAGCGGCCTAGAGCCGCGCTGGGTAAGCCCTGGAGGCGGTATTGAGCCAGGTGAGGACCTGGCGGTAGCAGCTGCGAGAGAACTGCTTGAGGAGACTGGGTTGGTTGTGCAGTCGGCTGATTTTGGGGTCAAGATTGCCGAAATTGAATTTCGTCAGGAATGGAGATCCGGTGATTACGAGACCGGGGTGGCTCATATTTTCAAACTACAAGTTCGAGAGGAATTTGTGATCAGCAGATCGCTCTGGACTCCCGAAGAACATCGAGACATCTTGGATGTTCAATGGTGGAACCCATGCAAGCTAATTGATTCTGGGGAGACCGTGGGGCCGCCGGGGCTTGCTGAACTTCTGGTTGGCCTGGGTTAGCCAAGTTCCTTGTGCCGATAATTTGCATTATGTCAAGTTGTAAATTTCTGGGCTTTACGCCCACTTCCCCTTCGGGCTGGCAGTTTGCTATTTCTGAGAGGCGCTAACCCACTGCTCGAGCTTGCTGGCTGCAGCGCCGGAATCAAGAGCTGATGTGACCTGCTCGATGGCAGCGCCAAAGAGCGATTTGAGGCTGGAACCGCTTAGCTGGGGGTTCTTGGCCACCCGATAGGCCACCACTCCCCCTGCGGCGTTCAAAATTACAATATCGCGGACCGCACCAAGCTGGTTCTGGGTGTTTCCGGCGAATAGATCCCTTGCAACTTGTGCATTTTGCTTCGCATCTCCGCCCAGCAGGGCTTCCTTGGAGGCTGTTTTGATGCCAAAATCAGCTGGATTGAGCTGTTGTTGCTGAACCCCTTCCGGGGTCACCATCCAGGTCGAACTGGTTGTGGTGGTGGTTAGCTCATCCAAGCCATCATCACCTCGGAAAACTAGTCCGAAACGGCCCCTTTCGGCCAACTCCTTTGCCATTAGAGGGGCAATTTGGGGGTTTGCTACCCCTAGCGCGGTCGCGATCGGCTGGGCTGGGTTTGCCAGCGGTCCCAAAAAGTTAAAAGTTGTTGGGACCCCGAGCTGTTTTCTGATTGGAGCAACGTGTCTCATGGCCGGATGAAAGACCGGTGCGAAAAAGAACGTAATTCCTGTCTCTTGAAACACCTCGGCAACTCGCTGTGGCGAGAGATCTAATTTGATTCCGAGCACCTCGAGCATCTCCGAGGAGCCGGTCTTGCCAGAAGCCGATCTGGAGCCATGCTTGAGAACTGGAACCCCGGCAGCCGATGCCAAGATCGAAGCCATGCTCGAAACGTTGACAGTCCCAACTAAATCTCCTCCGGTTCCAACGATGTCTAGAGCATCGTTTCCGGTTTCTAACAAAACTGCCTGCTTGAGCATCACGTCGACCAATCCAGCAAGCTCAGAAACCGTCTCACCTTTGGATCTCAATGCCAACATAAATGCTGCGATTTCAGCGTCGCTGGAATCGCCGGCCATGATTTGTGTCATGGCCCAGTTTGCTTCCGAGCGATCAAGGTCCTGTTTCGCGATGAGTTTTGCGAGGATACTTGGCCAGCTGACTTGCGGTTTCATAAACATCAAGCTTAGTGATGAATAAATGAGTGAACCGAGGTCAAATTGCCTAAATGACGCGGATTCTCGGGTTATCATTAATTCATGACCTCCACGCCATTGGCTCAAAACCAAGCCATAACCATCAATCGGCCGAGCGCGACCTCGGTTGGGACCATTGTTTGGCTGGGCAGTGAGGTCATGTTCTTTGCCGGGCTTTTTGCCATGTATTTCAGCCTTCGAGCTAACGCCCCAGAAATTTGGGCAAATGACTCTCAAATTCTTGACGTTCAGTTTGCCCTTATAAACACCTTGATTCTGGTGGCGTCTTCCTTTACCGCGCAGTTTGGCGTCTTCGCAGCCGAGCGCATGCAGCCTCGTGCGACCGGTAAATCTCCTCTCAAGTGGGGTCTAGTCGAGTGGTTCTTCCTCAGCTACATCCTTGGAGCGATCTTCGTGGCGGGTCAGGTTTACGAGTACGCGATGCTGGTCTCAGAGGGAATTACCCTCAGCAGCAACTCCTATGGCAGCGCCTTTTACATCACAACCGGTTTCCACGCTCTGCACGTGACCGGAGGCCTAATCGCGTTCTTGCTCATCATTGGAAAGACTTACGCGGCCAAGAAGTTTGGTCACTATGAGGCAACTGGAGCCATCGTGGTTTCCTACTACTGGCACTTCGTCGATGTTGTTTGGATCGGCTTGTTCTTGATCATCTACGTTCTGAAATAAGAGAAAGCAGTCATGAGAAAACGTTTGAACCTCTCGCGCAGGAAGCCGCTGGCAGCGACTTTAGTTATTGCCGCGGGTTTGTTGTTCTCGGGCGGTGGATATGCGGTGGCTACTAATGTTGTGGCGACAACTGCTGCAACCGAGTACACCGCGGAGCAGATTTCCGAAGGTCGCAAACTTTTCCTAGCTAACTGTGCCAGCTGTCACGGACTAAACGCGGAAGGTACCGCAGCCGGTCCGAGCATGATCGGTGTTGGTGCTGCATCGGTTGATTTCCAGGTTGGCACCGGACGTATGCCGGGTCAAGGTTCTGGGCCTCAGCTACCGAAGAAAAACGTTCAGTTCACCGACGACCAGATTCTTTTGATGGCTGCCTATGTGGCATCGCTAGCTCCCGGCCCTGCAATTCCAGATGCCAAGTACTTAGAGGCGACCGGTGATGCAAGTCACGGTGGTGAGTTGTTCAGAATCAACTGTGCGATGTGTCACAACGCCGTTGGAGCGGGTGGTGCTCTAACCGAAGGAAAGTATGCACCGATGCTAAACGACATTGAAGCAAAGCACGTTTATGAGGCAATGGTTATTGGGCCTCAGAACATGCCGGTGTTCAACGACTCAAACATTACCCCCGAAGACAAGCAAGACATCATCACCTACCTGGCTTACATCGATGAGAACCCTTCTGCAGGAGGATTCGAGCTTGGAAGCTTGGGGCCGGTAGCAGAAGGATTATTTATTTGGATTTTTGGGTTGGGCTTGATTATCGCCATCACGGTATGGCTTGGCGCCAAGTCAAACTAGAGGGAGAAAGCTAATTGGAAGGTAAGGACTTAGAGAAGGGCTCAGAAGCCGAAGGCTTCGAGCACGACTTCGAATCCGGTCTTGCGGTAATCCCGCCAGACAAGATCAAAGACCCAGGTCTTGAGCCTCACCGCGTCCGGATGACTGACAAAGAACCTGCCAAAGCTAGAAATGCCGAACGTCAGGTAGCTGCTCTTTTTCTTATTTCAGTACTCGGTAGCTTCTTTGCCCTTTGGGCATACGTTGCGTTCCCAATTACCGAAGACTTGAGCACAGTAAGAGCCAATAACTTATTCCTAGGCCTTGGTATGACTCTTTCACTGCTTGGCATTGGAATCGGCGCTGTGCACTGGGCCAAGACACTGATGCCAGACTTTGAAGTTTCTGAAGCCCGTCACCAAACTCGTGGTAGCGAGGAAGTTCGTGCTCGTGCGGTTGAGATCGTGAAGCTAGCAGATTCCGAGTCGGGCTTTAGCCGAAGAAAACTTATTCGCAGAACGCTTTATGGAGCACTCGCCGTGTTCCCACTGCCAGCATTGATCGTCTTTGGGGATCTTGGTCCTGAGGTTGGAAACACATTGCGTCAGACCATGTGGAAAGCTGGCACCAGGCTCACCAAGGATCCAACCGGTGTTCCAATCAAGGCCTCCGATGTCACCCTGGGTTCTGTCTTTCACGTAATCCCCGAAGGTCTTGCTGAGATGCACGAGCACAAGCTGGAAGAAAAAGCTAAGGCTGCGGTCTTGCTAGTTCGTCTTGACCAGCAAAGCCTGAACGAGGCTGAGGATCGCAAGAGCTGGTCCTACGATGGCATCGTTGCCTATTCTAAGATTTGTACACACGTCGGATGTCCGGTGGCACTATACGAACAGCACACGCACTCGTTGCTGTGCCCGTGCCACCAGTCAACATTTGACGTCACCGAGCACTGCAAGGTTGTATTTGGACCGGCATCTCGTCCCCTGCCGCAGCTACCGATCACGGTAGATGCTGAAGGGTACCTAATCGCACAGAGCGATTTTCTGGAACCAGTCGGCCCTAGTTTCTGGGAGCGTTAAAAATGAGCACAACGGTAAACGAGAAAAAGCAAGGCGGAGCCCTTGCTGCAACTGCTAACTACCTAGACGAACGAGTCGGTGTTGGTGGAATTCTCAAGTCCTTCGGACGCAAAGTCTTCCCGGACCACTGGTCCTTCATGCTCGGTGAGGTTGCTCTCTACAGCTTCGTTATCTTGCTGATCTCTGGAACCTTCCTTACCTTCTTCTATCAGCCGGCCATGACCGAGGTTATCTACGACGGAGCCTACGTTCCGCTAAAGGGAACCCAGATGTCGATTGCCTATGCATCAAGCCTTGACATCTCATTCGAGATTCGCGGTGGAATGCTCATGCGTCAGGCCCATCACTGGTCAGCTCTGTTGTTTGTTGCTGCAGCTGGTCTTCACATGTTGCGCGTGTTTTTCACCGGTGCTTTCCGTAAGCCTCGCGAGATCAACTGGTTAGTTGGTTTCATGCTTTTCGTTCTTGGAATGGCTGCTGGTTTCACCGGCTACTCACTTCCAGATGACCTACTTTCTGGAAACGGTCTTCGCATCATCGACGGAATGATCAAGGGTATCCCCGTTATTGGAACTTCGATTTCTTCTGGCTTGTTCGGAGGAGAGTTCCCCGGTACTGAGATTGTTGCAAGACTCTACGGTCTACACATTCTTCTGGTTCCAGCTCTGATTCTGATTTTCATCGCGATTCACTTGTTTATGGTGGTCATCCACAAGCACACCCACTACTCCGGTCCGGGCCGCACCGACGAAAACGTCGTTGGCTACCCACTGATGCCGGTATACGTTGCTAAGGCAGGTGGATTCTTCTTCATCGTCTTCGGCGTTGTGATGTTGATTTCAGCAACCTTTACAGTGAACCCAATTTGGAACTACGGACCATATGACCCCTCCCCTGTTTCGGCAGGAACTCAGCCGGACTGGTACATCGGCTGGTTGGACGGTGCGCTAAGGCTTGCTCCTAGCAACTGGGACATCATGTTGTTTGGCTTCACCTACCCAATGGGAGTTCTAGTTCCACTGGTTGTTAGCTTGGTATTCCTAGGCCTAGTTGCCGCATACCCATTCGCCGAAGCCTGGGTCACCGGAGATAAAAGAGAGCACCACGTTCTCGACCGTCCAAGAAATGCTCCTACTCGCACCGGTATCGGCGCGGCTGGAGTCACTTTCTACGGAGTCCTCTGGGCAGCTGCCTCCACCGACTTGATTGCAACCTTCTTCCAGATGTCGCTGAACCACGTTTTGACATTCATGCAGGTGCTGTTGATTGTTGGTCCATTTGCTGCCTACATCATCACCAAGCGAACCTGCTTGTCACTGCAGCGCAAGGATCGGGAAATTGTCTTGCACGGCCGTGAAACCGGACGAATTGTGCGACTACCGCACGGTGAATACATCGAGGTCCACGAGCCGCTGGATAAGTTCGAGATGTACAAACTGGTTGACTTTAAGGACTACCGTCCAACTGCTGTTGTTCCAAACAAGAAGGGCAAGATCACCGTTGGATCGAGGCTTCGAGCTGCGGTATCGAGACTGTACTTCGAAGACCGAATCACACCAGTGACCCAGACTGAGCTAAACGAAGCTCAGTCCCACGATCACTCCCCTGCAGTTGCTGCAACAGCGCCTCAGGACCAGCTAACCAAATAGGCTCTAATTGAAAATCCCCCGGGCCGAATCGGTTCGGGGGATTTTTTCTTTTCTAGGGTTTGTAGGAGTCGACTTCAATTTCAACAAGAATGGCGGGGTTGATGAACTTAATTCCAGCAAGCATTGTGGCTGCTGGGCGAATGTCTCCAAATAGTTCACCGTGGGCTTTTCCCACCGCGTCCATATCCTTGGCATCTGATAAATAGACTCTGGTTCGAACTACATCGGAGAGCGAATGTCCGCCTTCTGCAAGAGCGCGTCGAATCACTTCAAATGCGACCTTGGTTTGACCGTAGGCATCGCCCTCGTGCTGCAGAACGCCATCTAAGGTCGCTGTTGAGCCTGACACGTGAATGTATGGGCCAGCAACCACAGCTCTTGAGTATCCGATTGATTCTTCCCAGGGTCCACCGGAAGAGATTTTTCTATCTGCTGCCAATTGCCTCTCCTTGGAAAAACCTAGAGCTCATTTGCTAACGCATTGGCTAGTTCTAACTAGTGAGCGTACTGTCCCCTGCTGTGTTCAAATACGTATCCAACTATGGACAAGATCCCTAGCGGCACCGAGATGTAGAAAATCCACCAGCCAATGGCCAACGAAGCAAAGACCATCGCGGCTGAGAGGCCTGCAAAAAATGGCCACCAGCTCCAGGGAGCAAAAAAGCCCATCTCTGATTCGCCGTCTTCGATGTTGGCATCTAGGCGATCTTCCGGAACTGTTCCTTGAGTCCTATCGGTCTTCCAAAGATAAAACGCTAGGAATGCACTCATGAAGGTAAGCATCGCAAGCGCCGCTGTTCCAATTGGTTCCCAGCCGGTGTAGGTAAGGGTCCACCACAGGTAGTACCCGGCGGTAACGATCGCGTAGAAAACCGTCAGGATCACCCAAAGAAGATAATTCGCTCTCATGCTCTAGTTCCTTGCCGCCGCTTTTGCTTCTGCAGCTGCGTACTCGGGATGGTGAAGATCAAAAGCCGGTGACTCGGAACGAATCCTTGGGATTGATGTGAAGTTGTGACGCGGGAACGGAGTCGCAGTTGCCCACTCCAAAGACCTTCCGTAGCCCCAAGGGTCATCAAGGGTCACAGTCGGTGCACTTCGATAGGTGATGTAAACATTCCATAGGAACGGAATGATCGACAGACCGAGCAAGATCGAACCTGCCGAGGAAACCGCGTTCATCCAAGCAAAACCGTCTTCTGGTAGGTAGGTGGCGTAGCGACGTGGCATACCGATTACACCAAGCCAGTGCTGGATCAAGAAGGTGATGTGGAATCCGAAGAAGGTCATCCAGAACTGGATGTAGCCAAGACGCTCATTGAGCATCTTTCCGGTCATCTTGGGCCACCAGAAGAAGAATCCAGCAAACATCGCAAACACCACGGTTCCAAACACCACGTAATGGAAGTGAGCCACCACAAAGTAGCTATCTGACAAGTGGTAGTCAAGAGCAGGTGAAGCCAAAATAACTCCGGTTAGACCGCCGAAGATGAAGGTGGTCAAAAAGCCCAAGCTCCAAAGCATTGGGTTCTCGAAAGTTATCGACCCTCGCCACATGGTTCCAATCCAGTTGAATATCTTCACTCCCGTGGGCACCGCGATCAACATTGTGGTGAACGCGAAGAACGGCAGAAGCACCGAACCTGTGACATACATGTGGTGGGCCCAAACTGTCATCGACAAAGCAGCGATGGCTATTGTTGCGTACACCAATGTCTTGTATCCAAAGATTGGCTTACGGCTAAACACTGGGAAAATCTCCGAAACAATTCCAAAGAACGGCAGAGCGATGATATAAACCTCTGGGTGACCAAAGAACCAGAAAAGGTGCTGCCAGAGCATCGCCCCACCATTGGCCGGGTCAAAGATGTGCGCATCAAACCTGCGGTCGGCCCCGAGAGCAAACAAAGCCGCGGCAAGTGGAGGGAAACACATGATCACAAGAATTGAAGTCACCAGTGTGTTCCAGGTGAAGATTGGCATGCGGAACATGGTCATACCAGGCGCGCGCATAGTCAAGATGGTGGTAATGAAGTTGACTCCACCCATGATGGTTCCAAATCCAGTCAGCGCGAGACCAAAGACCCACAGGTCTCCACCTATTCCCGGCGAGAACGTGGTATTCGAGAGCGGCGCATATGCAAACCACCCAAACGATGCCGCACCCTGTGGAGTAAAGAACCCAGAAACCGCAACGAAGGAACCGAAGAAGTAGAACCAGTAAGCAATCGCGTTCAGTCTAGGAAACGCCACATCCGGCGCACCAATTTGTACCGGCATTAGAACGTTTGCGAAACCCGCAAACAACGGAGTTGCAAACATCAAAAGCATGATGGTGCCGTGCATCGTAAATAACTGGTTGTACTGTTCCTTGGTCTGAACGATGTCAAGACCAGGGGCAGCTAGCTGAGCTCGGATGACAAGTGCCATAACCCCACCGATGAGGAAGTAAACGAACGAGGTGATCAGATACAGGTAGCCAATTTTCTTGTGGTCGGTAGTGGTTAGCCAGTCAACAAGAATCTGACCCTTGGTCTTTTTCTTAGTTCTAGGAGAATTCGATCCGCCTGATCCGCTGGCTGGTCTGGTTTCAGTGATGGTTGCCATTTTGACTATCCTCTGATTTCTGGGTTGTCACCTGGAAGGTTCTGGTTTCTGTCATAAGTTGTGTCTAGCTGTCCGGTCTGACCCTTAGCAGCCAGCGTAGCTAAATAGCTGTCGTACTCGGCCTGCGAGACAACCTTTACCTGGAAGAGCATTAACGAGTGGTACTCGCCGCAAAGTTCAGCGCACTTACCGGCATAGGTTCCCTCAATTTGAGGCGTGAAGTACATGGTGTTCGTTTTTCCAGGGAACATGTCTTTCTTGTACAAAAAGTCAATAACCCAGAAGGAGTGAATAACATCGCGTGCACTCAGATCGATCTTTACGCTTTTATTTACCGGTAGGTACAAAGTTGGCAGAGTCTCAGGAACACCCTCTTGGCCATCGAACTGGGCTTGAATTCCTGATTCAAACACGTCAGCGTCTACGTAGTTAAAGTCCCAGCTCCACTGCTTAGCAATGACCTGTACGTTCACGTCTGGGTTCTCAGTTGGAGTCTCGATGGCTGCCATGTCTCTTGCTGTAAAGGCAAAGAACCCGATCACCAAGATCAAAGGAACGACAGTAAACAAAACCTCAATTGGGTTGTTGTAGCGAAGCTGAGCCGGGATACCGGTCTCGTTCTTCCGACGTCTGTAAACCACAATGGCCCAGGCCATCAGGCCCCAGGCAATGATTCCAATTGCATAAAGCACGATCCAGGCGGTGGTCCACAATCCGGTGATACGGTCAGTGTGGTTTGTGACCCCCCACTCGCCCGGCAAAAAGCCCCTTGCTAGCTGGTCTGTACAACCAGTCAGTAGCAGAACCATGGCTGCTGCAACCGGGGCTAGAGCCCACTTAAAACGGCTTTTCAACTTAAAAACTAACCCTTCGACGCGTGCACGTTATGTCACTAGTCTAAGCGAGGAAAATCGGCGCAGTGCGCCAAAACACCACTAAATCAGGGCTTTTGTGGGATAGGAAATTAGTTGAAAGAGTCTCCGCAGGCACAAGAACCTGCAGCATTTGGGTTGTCAATAGTGAAACCCTGTTTCTGAATGGTGTCTTCAAAATCAATCGAAGCACCCTCGAGGTATGGCACGCTCATCTTGTCGACGACTACTTTGACGCCATCGAAATCAGCAACCGCGTCGGATTCCTCTAGGACCTCATCAAAAAACAATTGGTAGATAAGTCCGGAACAACCTCCAGGCTGAACCGATACTCTAAGGCGCAAATCATCTCGACCCTCGGCCGCCAAAAGGGTACGAACCTTGTCCTTGGCGGTGTCGGTAAGACTGACTTTGTGGCTGAGTGTCTGTTCCATGATGGACTCCCTCGAATCTGCGTCTGCTATTACTCTAACAAGGCCTAACCTACTGCTGGGATATCTGATTCCCGCCCAGCAAAAAAAGCAGCTGGGCCAAAATCGCTGACCTAAAGCTCTCCAAGTGAAGACTCTCATTCGGCGAGTGGGCCCTGGAGTCGGGATCCTCAACTCCGGTGACCAGAACCTGGGCGCTTTGATAAACCCTCTCCAGTTCGGCGATGAAAGGGATAGAGCCCCCAATCCCAATGTCCACCGACTTATGTCCATACGCGAGCTCTAGGGCCTGCTCGGCCAGGGATTTGGCCCAACCGGACTCCCCTAGGCTAAAGGGCTTACCTAGTTCTACGGCCCCAAAACTGATCTCGGCACCAAGAGGGTTATGAGCCAGGATATGACCCTTTAAGGCCTCCAGAGCCCGTTCTGGGTCCTCTCCAGGGGCAATTCTGAGGCTCAGTTTGGCTTTCAGGCTCGGAATCAAGGTATTCGAGGAAAGCGCCACCGAGGGGTAATCGAGGCCAATAATCGACAGTGCTGGCTTGGTCCAAATTCTAGGAAGAATCCCTCCTGTCCCAATAGGCAAAGTGGAGGGCAAAAGCCCTGAATCGGCCCTTAATTGGTCCTCTGAATAGACTAAATCGCTGGTTTGGTTAGAAATTAGACCCAAAATGGAGACTGAGCCGTTTTCATCCCAGATCGAGTCCATGATCTTGATAAAGGCCATCATCGCGTCCGGCACAGCGCCGCCGTACATCCCGCTATGAACGGCGTGACCCAGAGTCCGAACCTCCAGTTCCAGCGAAACCAGACCCCGTAGGGTGGTCGTTATCGCCGGAACCGTGGTGCTCCAGTTGCCCGAGTCGGCCACGATAATGACATCTGCTTCGAGCTTGTCTCGGTACTGGGACAGGAAGTTTTTGAAAGATGGCGACCCTGCCTCTTCCTCGCCTTCGATAAATACGGCAAGCCCAAGATCAAAATCAGCTCCCGCAAGCTCGGCGAGGGCGCTCACAGCTGCGTAGTGAGCCACAACCCCAGCCTTGTCGTCTGCCGCACCTCTTCCATAAAGTCGACCATTTCTGACTTCGGGGTCAAATGGCGCGGAGTCCCAAAGACTCTCATCCCCCGGAGGCTGAACGTCGTGGTGCGCGTAGAGCAAAATAGTTGGGCGAGAATTCTTGGCTTTCCGGGTTGCAACTACCGCTGGTGCTCCGAGTTTTCCATCACCGTAGTGCGCTTGCAGAATCTCAACTTCATCAAAGATTTCGGTTCCTTCAAAAAGATCCTTGACCGACTCGGCGCTTAGTACCAGCTGCTGCTCATCGAAAGCGTCCCAGGCAATCCCAGGAATCCGAACTAATCCTTCGAGAATCTCAAGGGCCTTTGGATATATTCTCGATACGGCAGTTTTGGCTACCTCGAACTCAGAGTCTTTGATGGTCGGAATAGATAAGCCCATGAAGGTAATCTTAAGTGACAAGTCAGCACAAAAGACAAAGGACCCAGATGCCGCAAGATGCTCCGATATCCGACCAGCCCAAAAAGGACGGCAAAGGAAAGCCGACCCCTGCCAGAAAAGCGCAGGAGATGCTTCGCAAGAAGCCAGTGGTTGGAAATCGCTCTCCGGAGGCTAAGCGAACAGCCAAGCGAGCCCTGCAGGCTGAGCGAGCTAAGGCCCGAGAGGGTTTGGCAAATGGCGAGGAACGCTACCTAACCATTCGTGATCGCGGACCCCAGCGAAAGCTGGCAAGAGACATTGTTGATTCAAGATTCACTGCCGGTGAACTTGTGCTCCCAGCACTATTTCTAGTAATCATCATTTCATCTATAAGAACTGAAGACGCTGTGCTGGATTTGTACATTCAGCTTGGAACCTTGATTGCCATGTGGGGGCTTTTCCTTCTGGTTGGATTAGACGGATTCATTCTGGGCAAGAAGACCCAAAAGCTGGCTCAAGAAAAATATGGTGACAAAGCCGAAAAGGGTCTTCGCTGGTACGCAGCGATGCGCTCAATTCAGATGCGCGGGATGAGACTTCCAAAACCACAGGTCAAGCGCGGCAACAAAATCTTCTAAGCCGACAGGCCGCTGTTTATTTTCCGGGCCCAGAGCGGTCCCTCGTAGACAAATCCGGTGTATCCCTGAACAAGCTGTGCACCCAAACTCAGCCGTTGTCTCACCTCAGCTGAAGTGAATACTCCACCGACGGAAATAATCGCCATCTCTTCCGGCAGATTCGAGCGCAACAGCTTTAGAACAGCTATCGACCTATCGGCAAGGATTGGCCCAGATAATCCGCCCGCCCCCATAGCCTGAACCCTGCTAGCCGGTTCAATCAGGCCATCTCTTCGAATTGTGGTGTTGGTTGCAATTACACCGGCTAGCTTAAGTTTCTTAGCCAGTTGCGCAACTGCAACCACATCCTGATCGGCAAGATCTGGAGCAATTTTAACCAGAACTGGCTTACCGAGGCTCTTTTGTATAACAGCCAAGAGAATCGGCTCAAGTTGGTCGATGGCCTGGAGAGCTCGAAGACCTGGAGTGTTCGGAGATGAAACATTCACTGCCAGGTAGTTCGCTAATGGAGCAAGTTTCTCGGCGCTGTATGCGTAATCCGAAACCGCATCCTCTAGTTCTGTGATTCTACTTTTTCCAATGTTGACACCGATAACCGGAAGTTTCTTTCCGCTTTTTCTAAGCCTCGCTAAGCGAGCCGCGATGGCATCCGCGCCGTCGTTATTAAAGCCCATGCGATTTATAAGACCCAGGTCGCGCTTCAGGCGAAACAGTCTTGGCTTTGGATTGCCAGGCTGGGCATGGCGCGTGACTGTACCTATTTCGACGTGCGAGAATCCAAGAGCCCCAAGCTCACTGACCGCCTCGGCGTTTTTGTCAAAGCCGGCCGCCATTCCAAATGGGCCACTGAACTCCAAACCTAAAGCGGTCGTCGTTCCTTTCTTGACACCGAGCTGGCTAAGCCTTGCCAAACCAGTAGCCCCCAAGAACTTGATTAGAAACATTCCAAGATGGTGAGCCGTTTCCGAGTTAAACCTGGAAAACACTAGATTGAAAAACAGGCGATACAACAAGTTATGAACTCACCACTAACGGGCGCTGGATAACTGGTAGAAGCAACTTGGGACTAAGCCTTGTTTTCATCGGCAGGAATGTCCTTGGTTGCGCGAAGCACACCGATTGCCGCCTCAAAGTCCTCCAAGGACTCCCAGCCCTGATAAACACTTGCAAACCGCATAAACGCGACCTCATCGAGAGCTCGAAGCGGCTCCAGGATCGCAAGTCCAATTTCGTGCGCCTCAACTTGGGCCGCTCCCGAAGATCGAATTATTTCCTCCACTTGCTGCGCTAGCACTGCAAGGTCAGCATCGGAAACTGGACGACCCTGACAGGCCTTACCAACACCACTGACAATCTTTTCTCGACTGAAAGGTTCGGTCACGCCGCTTCGCTTTATAACCGTTAGTGAGGCGGTCTCAGAGGTTGTGAAGCGCTTGCCGCACTCAGGGCATTGGCGGCGGCGTCTGATGGCGGAGCCATCTTCGCTGGTTCTTGAATCGGTCACGCGCGAGTCGGCATGACGACAAAACGGACAATGCATTCAAACTCCTTCGCTAGGACCAATTTTAGAGACGAGCGCGAAAGAATGCGACTTGATTCTTCGTTCTATCGGGCTTTAGTCTTCAAAACGCTTTGAAACGGCCTCACCGTGGGCCGGAAGATCTTCGGCCGCTGCAAAAAGCGGCAGTGCCTCAGAAAACTCGCTTAGTGCAGCCCTCGAGTAATTGATGACCTGCTGCGGGCGCAGGAAAGTGTGAACACCGAGACCGGAACTAAATTTGGCGGCTCCCCCGGTTGGCAAAACGTGATTTGAACCGGCCAGGTAATCTCCTAAGCTCACCGGTGAATAGTCTCCAAGAAATACTGCTCCAGCGTTTCTAATCTGGCCTAGGACAGTTTCTGGATTAGCAACCATGAGCTGCAGGTGCTCGGTCGCGTAGGAGTTTGCTAGCTCGATAGCTTTATCAATTGAATCAACCAGCACCAGCGCTGACTGCTGCCCAATAAGGGCTTGTTTGATTCTGGTTGAGTGCTTTTGCCCTTTCACCTGATCAGCTAGCTCGAGAGCAACCTGGGAAATAAGCTCCGCGCTATCGGAAACCAATACCGCCGCCGCCGCCTCATCGTGTTCGGCTTGAGAAATCAGGTCAGCCGCAACCAGCTTTGGGTTGGCGCTTTGGTCGGCGATTATTAATATCTCAGTGGTGCCTGCCTCGGAGTCAATTGCGACCTGCTGGCGCGCAATTTTCTTGGCCGCGGCAACATAGGCATTTCCTGGACCGGTGATAAGTCTTACCGGGGGAAGATCAATCTCCTGCACTCCGTAAGTGAACGAGGCTATTGCCGCCGGCCCACCAATGCAGAACACCTTCTCAACACCCAACATCGCAGCCGTTGCCAAGACAGTGGGGTGTGGCCTTCCTCCGAACTGTTTTTGACCAGGGCTTGCAAGAAAGATGTTCGAGACTCCGGCAACCTGAGCTGGCACCACGTTCATCACAACGCTGGAGGGGTATACCGCCTTGCCACCTGGAACGTATAAACCAACCGAATCCATCGGAACATATCGCTGCGAAACAATTGCCCCAGGAGACAGCTCAACACTAAATTCCTTAGGCATGGAAGCTTCCGAAACCTTTCGGTTTCGCTCAATCGAAACTGTAATCGCAAGCTTTAGCTCGGGGCTTAGCTGTTTAAGTGCGTCAGTTAGTTCTTGCTTGGAAACCCTGAGTGGTTCCGGGTCAAAATCGTCCAGTTGCTTCGTTAGTTCCCTTATGTATGAAGAACCGCCTGACCTAACCGAGTCCATGACGGACGAGGCAATATCCATGGCAGAGGTTATGTCCAACTTGGCCCTTGGGATAAGCCGTGCTATTTCGCTTTCGCTCAGAGTAGACCCCCGAAGGTCAAGCTCTCGAATCATTGACATTGGAAAACTCTCTGGTGGTTGGCTTGCCGACAAGTCTATTTGGTCAGCTGTTTGGCTAGGCCTTCGGCTAATCTAGATATCGATGCTTGAAGATAATCTAAACAAAGACCCGAGCGACGCCCTAAAAGCTGCCTTCCGAAGGCACGCCTCTGGCGTGGCAGTGATAACAGCAACCGCTCAAGACGGATCCCCGGTTGGTTTCACCGCAACATCAATGACATCGCTGGGCTCAAACCCTCCCCTGGTCACCTTCAATGTCTCTCGCGGTTCATCGGCCTGGCCGACAATTTCGAACACAACCCACCTTGCCCTACACATGCTCGGAGCCGGGAACTACGGCCTCGCCCAAAAGATGGCCGAAGACAGGACAAAGCGGTTTTTAGATTCTGACTGGGAGTTTTCCGAGTTTGGGCTTCCAGTGTTCAAGGATGTCACTGCCGTGCTTTTTGTCAAGGTGCGGGAATTTCACCACGTCGAACAGAACGCGGTTTTCATAGGTGATGTGGTCTCGGGAAAGCTTGGAGCAGAAGATAAAGCGTTGCTTTACAATCAGCGTGCTTACTTCACTCCAGCCGACACTGCACTCTGAGCCAAGCAACTGGCGCCCAGCAGAGCCTTAAGTTCACCAATGAGATCATCGGAAATTCTTACGGTGGGCTGAAGCTTAAAGCTTCTGGGATTTAGATCATCAATAAATGTCAACTGGACTTCCTCTTTACCCGGGTGCGCCTTTAGCGTGGCATCGAGGTTTTCAAGAATGGTCCTGGTGGCATCAGCTTCGGGAATCTGAAGTCTAAGCGGACCCTGTGTGACCATTTCGGAACCTAGCGCGATGGTCTCCATGGAAAATGCCGAGATGGCAAAGCCATCATCTCTTGAATTTATTCGGCCGCGAATCATCACAACCTCGTCGTTGATTAGCGCCTCGGAGTATTCACGATAAGTCTTGCCCATGAACATCACTGAGATTTCCCCCTCGAAATCCTCAAGGCTAACGTTGGCGTAAGGATTACCCGAGGCTCGTGCTACCCGATGGGTCACGCTCGAGATAAGACCAGCGATCGTCACAGTCTCACCATCCCGAATGTCTTCGCTGGTTAACAAATCCCCAATGGTGAAATCGGCGAACTGAGCGAGTTGGCGCTCCCTACCCGCTAGCGGGTGATCAGAAACGTAAAGCCCGAGCATTTCTCTTTCGTGAGCAAGCTTTTCTGCCTTTGGCCACTCAGGTCGAGTTGGAACCACAAATTGCGAATCGGACTCGGCGAATAAGTCGCCAAACAGGTCAACTTGTCCGGTTGATTCGTTTCTCTTGATTACCGACTGGGAATCCACCGCTTCTTCGTGAATTTCCATCAAAGAACGGCGAGTGTGCCCAAGGGAGTCAAACGCGCCGGCTTTAATCAGCGATTCGATGGTGCGCTTTGAGCAAACCTGCTGCGGCACCCGACGAAGGAAGTCGGCAAAAGAGTCGAAGGGCTTGTCCTTTCGAGCCTGAATGATGCCATCAACTACGTTGTTGCCAACGTTTCTAATTGCGCCCAAGCCAAAACGAATGGTGTCACCAACGGCGCTGAATGGGCCAATCGATTGGTTAACGTCTGGGGCCTGAACATTAATGTCCATCCTGCGGCACTCGTTTAGGTAAATAGCCAGCTTGTCTTTTGAATCTCCAACCGAGGTAAGTAGCGCAGCCATATACTCAGCTGGGAAGTTTGCCTTTAGATAAGCGGTCCAATAACTCAACACCCCGTAGCCGGCGGAGTGCGCCTTGTTGAACGCGTAGTCGGCAAATGGTAACAGGGTCTTCCAAAGGGTCTCGATTGCCGGCTCCGAGTAGTTTTGCTTGGCCATGCCCTCGCTGAAGTCTTTATAGGAGCGGTCCAGTTCTTTCTTGTCTTTTTTACCCATTGCTCGACGAAGTAGATCGGCTTGTGCGAGCGAGAATCCAGCGACTTTTTGAGCCACCGCCATCACCTGCTCCTGATAAACAATCAGGCCGTAGGTTGGATCCAATATCTCCGCCAAAGTTTCAGCCAACTCAGGGTGAATCGGTTCTGACTTCTGTAGATCATTTTTTCGAAGCGCGTAGTTGGTGTGAGATTTCTCTCCCATCGGACCTGGTCTATAGAGTGCGATTACGGCGGATATGTGCTCAAACTCGCTTGGCTTTAGCATCCTAAGCAAAGAACGCATCTGAGCTCCGTCGAGCTGGAATACCCCAAGAGTGTCACCCCTTGAAAGAAGTTCAAAGGTATTGCTATCGGCATTGAGGTCAAGCCCTTCAAGCACGATCTCTACCCCGCGGTTTGACTTGATGTTCGCAAGAGCATCATCTAGGACAGTGAGATTTCGAAGACCCAAAAAATCCATCTTCAAAAGACCAAGCTTCTCGCAGGGCGGCTGATCAAACTGGGTGATTACTGCCCCATCGTCTTCACGACGCATGATTGGAATCACATCCAGCAGTGGCTCAGCCGACATGATCACGCCAGCCGCGTGAACTCCCCAATGACGCTTTAGATTCTCCAGGCCGCGGGCCAGTTCAAATATTTTTGCTGAGTCTGAATCATTCTCAAGTGCCTCGCGGAACTCAGCTGCTTCTTTGTATCTGGAAGATTGCTCAGACTGCTTATCTTTTGGCTTTTCAACTAGTTCACCCAGTGACACATCTCTTCCTAGCACCATAGGAGGCATTAGCTTGGTGAGCTTTTCCCCAGCCGCATAGGGCATCCCTAAAACTCTTGCCGAGTCCTTCAAGGCCTGCTTAGCTTTGATGGTTCCGAAGGTCACAATCTGAGCGACGCGATCTTCGCCGTATTTCTGACTTACATAGCGAATAACTTCACCGCGTCTTCGATCGTCGAAGTCAACGTCAATGTCGGGAGGTGAAACACGATCCGGGTTTAGGAAACGCTCGAAGATTAGCCCGTGCACGATTGGATCGAGCTCGGTGATTCCCATCGCATAAGCAACAATCGATCCGGCTGCCGAACCTCGACCAGGTCCAACTCGAATCCCCTGCTCCCTCGCCCAGGCGATGAAGTCTGAAACCACTAAGAAATATCCTGGAAAGCCCATCTGCGCAATTACATTCACTTCATACTCGGCCTGTTTGGCCTGACGCTCGGGAACTTGGTCACCGTAGCGACGTTTCATTCCGCGGGCTACTTCTTTAGCAAACCAACTTGCCTCGGTTTCGCCTTCCGGGAGTGGGAACTTGGGCATCAGATCACGCTTTTTGAACTCCACGTTGCAGCGCTCAGCGATTAGCAAAGTGTTGTCGCAGGACTCAGGATGGTCTCTAAAAAGCTCTCGCATTTGCTCGGGTGATTTCAAATAGTACTCGCGCCCATCAAATTTGAAGCGGTTTGGATCAAGCAGGTTTGTTCCGGACTGAACACAAAGTAATGCTTCATGACTTGTTGCATCGGTAGCGTGGGTGTAATGCAGGTCATTAGTTGCCACAAGCGGCAAAGCTAGGTCCTTGGCAAGTCTTAAAAGATCCGGCATCGCACGGCGCTCAATGTCGATGCCGTGATCCATAATCTCGACAAAGTAGTTGTCCTTGCCAAATAGGTCTCTATAGAAAGCTGCCGCTTCCAGTGCCTTGTCGTATCTACCGAGCCGGAGTAATGTCTGGACTTCTCCCGAGGCGCAGCCGGTGGTGGCGATAATTCCCTTGCCGTACTGCTCCAGTAATTCGCGGTCCATCCTCGGTTTGAAATAGAAGCCATCCAGCCAAGCTTTCGAGGACATCTTAAACAGGTTGTACATACCTTCTGTGGTCTCAGCAAACATTGTCAGGTGAGTAAACGCTCCTCCACCGGAAACGTCGTCCTCGCCGCCATTGCCCCACTGAACCTTGGTTCGCTCGGTTCGTTTTGTGCCGGGAGCCAAGTAGGCCTCGATGCCGATAATCGGCTTGATTCCATTTGCCTTAGCAGTTTGATAGAAATCGTAGGAACCAAAGTTATTACCGTGGTCGGTAATTGCAATCGCAGGCATGCCCATTCGGGCTGCTTCTTCAGTCAGGGGTTTGACCCTGGCTGCGCCATCGAGCATGGAGTATTCGCTGTGCACATGAAGGTGCACGAAGGAATCTTTTGCTGACAATTCGGCCTTCTAAATCAATTTTCCGGGAGGATTGGATTTTTAGCCTAAGGGCTTCTAGGCCCTTAGCTTCACAAGCACCTCGGCCAAGTCCCTGGGGTATTCGGAAACAAAGTGCAACTGCTCACCGGTTATCGGGTGGGAAAAGCCAAGTTCCTTGGCGTGCAGCCACTGCCGGTCGATACCAAGTTTCTTGGCAAGAGTTGGATCCGCGCCATACATCGTGTCACCAAGCAGCGGGTGCCTAAAAGCCGAGAAATGAACCCTGATTTGATGGGTTCTGCCGGTTTCTAGAATCACTTCACAAAGCGCAACCGCTGCAAAAAGTTCCAGTGTTTTGTAGTGGGTGACCGAGGGCTTGCCACCTTCCATCACTGCGAATTTGAACTCAGCTTTCGGGTGCCTAGCTATCGGAGCATCGAAGGTACCCTCCGAAGGGTCGGGGTGTCCTTGAATAATTGCGTGATAGAGCTTATGAACTGAACGGTCTCGAAAAGCTTGCTTCAGTCTTGAATAGGCAAGCTCAGACTTGGCCAGCATCATCAAACCGCTGGTTCCAACATCCAAGCGTTGGACAATCCCCTGCCTCTCTTGGGCACCGGAGGTGGTAAGCGAGATACCTCTTGCCAGTAGGGCGCCTGCAACGGTTGGACCCTCAAATCCAACTGTCGGGTGTGCCACTACCCCTGCCGGCTTGTCAACAATAACCAGGTCATCGTCTTGATAGACGATGGAGAGTTCATCAACTGGGGTTGCAACTACTTGAAGCTGCTCATGCGGTTTAGGTGGTTCGAGTAAGAGTAGGTCTCCTTGATTTACCCGATCGGATTTACCCAGCACTTTGTTGCCAACCCTGGCTCCACCGGATTCACAAACCTCCGCTGCAGCTGACCTTGAAATCCCAAGAAGTCTGGCGATAGCCGTGTCTACTCTTTCACCGCCGAGCGAGTCGTCGATCTCGAAGCTCTCGCTCATTTTGTCTTGGCCTGAACGCCGCCGATATTCTCACCGCGGTAAACCCTAATAACCGTGAGAATTGCCATCGAGACAATGAAAATATCAGCCAGATTAAAGACTGGAAAGTTAAAGGGAATCCGAATGAAATCGACAACGTGGCCGTTTCCAAAACTGGGCTCGCGAATCACTCTGTCGATAAGGTTTCCCACCACACCAGCCAAGAAGATTCCGGTCATGATTTGCCAAGATACGGAAGTTATATTTCTTGCGAACCAAATGGTTGCAAGGGCTGCGATTGCCCCAATGACAGCCAGAATCCAGGTGTACCCTAAGCCCAGCGAAAAAGCAGCGGCGTCGTTATAGACAAGTTGCCAAGAGATTACATCTTTAATTACTGGATAGTTCACACCAAGTTCCAAAGAGGCGATAGCCAGATTCTTGGTGAACTGGTCCAAGCCAACTAGAACTAGCGCAACGATCAAATACAACCAGTTGAAGGCGGCTGCTTTTTTCTTGATCAAGAACCTGCACTACCCGCTGATGCCGGGGATGTATCCAGGTGCCTGCTGCGAAGGAGCAACCCCTGCGGAGTCGAGCTCAGAAAGCTGAGACTCGATGTAAGACTTTAGCTTCGTGCGGTATTCGCGCTCGAAGGTGCGAAGCTCCTGAATGCGGTGTTCGATAACAGCCTTCTCCTGCTCGAGGCGGTTCATGTCCGACCTCTGGTGAGCTTCTGCTTCGCGAACCAATCTGGCAGCTGTTGCGTGACCCTCGGCGATAAGTTCGTCGCGCTTGACCATGCCTTCGCGAACGTGCTCGTCGTGAAGCTTGCGAGCCAGCTGCAGCAAGTTGTTGGTGTTGGAAGAATCTAGGGTTGACGGGTCGCTCACTGCCTCTGGAAACGGCATCGGAGGAGTTGGAACAGAAGGTGCTTGAGCCAACTGAGCTGGAAGGTCCGCACCGCTTCGCTGGAGCTCTGCGATTCGACCATCTGCTGCCAGCAGCCTTCTGCGAAGGTCCTCGTTTTCCTGGTAGAGACGTCTTAGCTCAATGACTATTTCGTCGAGAAAATCGTCTACTTCGTCCTGGTCATAGCCTTCGCGAAACTTGGTTGGCTGGAACCGCTTGTTGACTACATCTTCTGGAGTTAGTGGCATTACTGTCTTTCCTCTTTAGATTGGCCAGCTTTGGCATTGCTCGGACAAGCCTAACGCATTAGGCAAAACGTCGCCATTAGAGCCCCTGAACCAGGCCTCTTGCGAACACTACGGCCAGAACCAGCACGGTCCAGGCAAAATCTAGTGAAATCCCGCCAAGCTGGACTGGCTTTATAAACTGCCGCAGAAACTTTAGCGGTGGGTCGGTAAGTGTGAATATAACCTCGGCCACCGGCAACAAAATGCCCTTCGGCCTGAAGGATGGGTTCACAGACATAAGCAGATCCAAGATCAACCTACCTATGAGTGCGTAGAAGTAAATCTGGAGCGCCCAATAAGCGATTAGGGCAAGTGGGCTCATACTGAAAAACTTACGGGCGAACTAGTAAGTCGTCAACCTCGTTGGTTTCCTTTGCTGCCTGCTCTTCGTTTACCGCCACGTGGGTCGGAGTTAGCAAGAAAACTTTCGGGGTTACACGACGCATGTGACCTTCAAGGCCTTCTTTCAGACCGAGCATAAAATCCAACATCCGGCGAGAATCTACTTCGCTCATTTCACCCATGTTCACGATCACAGGGATGCCTACTCGATAGTGAGCCGCGACCAACGGGGCCTCTTCGTATGCCTTTGGCTCGATAGTAAAGATCTCAGCAACATCGTTGGAACCTCGGCGCGGACGCGGGCTCATGACTCGAGCAGGTCGAGCAGCGGTTGTGACTGACTCCTGGCGTGTAGGCAACTCATTGGATTCCTCGGCGAATCCGAGAAATTCCATGCTGCGCTGTAGTATTCCGGCCATTAGTTCCTCCTGGGGTTTAGCTATTTCCAAGAATATGGCTAGATCGGCCGTTTACCCGTTATTGCCGTGCCTATTCGCAAGTGTGTCGCGCCGTAGCCAATTGCCACCTCAAAATCCCCCGACATCCCCATGGACAACTGATTGGCCTGTGGGGCCAGCTGCTGGAGCTGCTGAGACAGGCTGGCTAGACGCTCGAACTCGGCCTCTGGGGCAACCTCGAGGCCACCAACGCCCATCAGACCAACCAGTTCAAGACCTGGGCTTTGGATCACTCGCTTCGCGAAAGCTGGGAGGTCTTGCGGTGTGATGCCACCTCGGCCGGGGTCATCGGTTAAGTTGACCTGCACAAATACCTTGAGTGGATCAGATCGCTCTTGGGTTCTTTTCTGTAGCTCATCCAGAAGCGATGGCCGGTCCAAAGAATGCAGAAAGTTTGCATACTCAAGGACTGATTTGACCTTGTTGGACTGAAGTTGACCGATGAAGTGCCAATTGAACTTTTTATCCGATTGGGTCGAAATGTCTTTGGCCTTCGGAGCTGCTTCCTGGTCGCGATTTTCTCCAAAGTCCGAAGCCCCTAGTTCCAGAAGATCTAAAACCAGCTGGTGAGGGTGATTTTTTGTGACCACCACCAGAGTGACTTCATCCAAGCTTCGAGAACTGGCTTCGGCTGCAGCGGCTACCCGATCAAGGATTGCTTGGTAGCGCGCTCCAAGCTCGCTCATTACCCTCTGAGAAATTCAGGGATGTCTAGGTCGTCTCCGAAGGTGCCATCAGCGGTCTGAGGCTGTCTCGGAAGAGTCGGAGACTCATCAATTTGAATTTCCATTGGCTCGACGTAGTCCATCGCAAAACTTTGAACCGGCAGAGGCTCAGGCTCAACTTCAATTGCAGGTGTGTCAAAAAATGACATCGAAGTCACTTCCGGTTCCTGAATAGGAACGGTCAGCGGCTTGGCTTCGGAAACTTCTGCGAAGACAGTCCGAGGCGACTTTCTCATCTTTGGAAGTCCGCCATCGAAACCTGCAGCGATGACCGTGATTCGAACTTCATCACCGAGTGTGTCATCGATTGTTGTTCCGTAAATTATGTTGGCCTCTGGGCTTACCGCTTCCTGAACTAGTCGTGCTGCTTCATCTATCTCGTGAAGTCCAAGATCAGAAGCTCCCTGAACTAGCAGTAGCACTCCGTGAGCACCTTCGATGCTTGCCTCCAGTAATGGAGAAGATACTGCCATCTCGGCTGCTCGCACGGCGCGATCTTCGCCCTTGGCAGTTCCAATACCCATCAATGCAGAACCAGCTCCCTGCATCACCGACTTCACGTCTGCAAAGTCTAGGTTGATAAGACCAGGTGTTGTAATCAAGTCGGTAATACCCTGCACACCGGCGCGAAGAACATCATCGGCTGTATTGAAGGCTTCAACGACAGAAACAGACTTGTTGGCAATTTCTAGAAGTCTTTGGTTTGGCACAACAATCAAGGTGTCGACTTCGGCGCGAAGTGCCTCGATGCCGCGTTCGGCTTGCTGCATTCTGCGCTTACCTTCAAATCCAAATGGCTTGGTGACAACACCGACCGTAAGTGCTCCAACTCGCTTGGCCACTCTGGCAACAATCGGAGCGGCACCGGTTCCGGTTCCTCCACCTTCACCAGCGGTAACAAATACCATGTCGGAACCGCGAAGTGCGGCTTCCATTTCCTCTTCGTGATCTTCAGCAGCGCGTTTACCAATTTCAGGATCGGCTCCGGCTCCAAGGCCGCGGGTTAGGTCTCTACCGATGTCAAGCTTGACGTGAGCTTCGCTCATCAAAAGTGCCTGAGCGTCGGTGTTGATTGCTACGAACTCAACTCCACGCAACCCAGACTCAATCATTCGGTTGAGTGCGTTGACGCCACCGCCACCAACTCCAACGACCTTAATAACGGCCAGGTAGTTCTGGTTTAGCCCCATGATGCTCCTTCAAATCGGTGACTGTGACTTTCCACAGTTGCTGCGAACGACAAACCTTCAAGCTCAGCTTTAGCCTTAAGCTCTACGGTTTTTGTCCTCCGCGGCAAAAAAATAGGCCCAGATAGCCCATTTATGGCGCAACGCGAACGGGCGTGTCTAAAAATTGTCGAACCGAACAACCGGTGCGTTTGGCGACGAAACGTCGAAAGTCACTGAGGTTTCCTTCCGGTGGTTTTTCATAAGGGCCTGGAGCACCTTTGACTTCAGAACCGAGTCCGAACTGTCCCCCCAGATTATTCTCTGATTCTTGGAGGACCGAAGACTCAGCTGGACGTCGTCCTTACTCCTGGCCTCAATGAACTCAACATCATCAAGCAACTGTTCGGGAAGTGCCATCAGCACCTCAATGGAGTTTCTAAATCGCAACGAGTTCAGCGGATTCTCGCTTATGAGAATCTCGGGCAGCAGGTCCCCTGCTGAGGACTTTGCTATCCGGACCCCGGCAGGATCATAGAGCCATCGGGAACCGCCCGAATTGATGATACATATGGCCTGACGCTCAGAGATTCGAATGTTCAAACCATTTGGAGGAACAGCGGTTGCAGAGAAGCTTTCAATGAGTTCAAAACCTGCCAGCGAAGCCGCAACCTCTTGTTCGTTCAAAAGTGGCAGTGGGGTCCCAATGTGAGCTTGCAGAGCCTTGGAGATTTGAGCGGGGTCAATCCGCTCGGTTCCCGAAACAATAATTTCCTTGACCGCAAGTAGCGGCGAAAAAGTTGCGGTTGCAACAATACCGAGCAAAATGGCCAGCGAAGCAGCGCTCACCGAAGCCACAATCCTCCGGGCTCGGCGAGTGGAAATCATCTTGCCCACTAGCGAATTTTCTAACTCACGAGCAGTGACTCGCCTCGGAGCTTTGGCTAGTGCATTTAACCGCTGACGCTGAAGCTTCTCATTCGGCAGCTTTTTGGAAAGTGGTCGCTTCATGTTCTATTTCGTTTGAAGTGCTGCTAGTAATTCCGGGACCATGCGATAGACATCGCCACAACCCATCGTCACGACAAAATCACCTTTACTGGCTAATGCGGCGGCCACGGCTGGAGCGTCCGACCAATTCGGCACGTAGTGAATTCTTGACTTGTCGGCGAACTTCTCGTAAATCAACTCCCCCGTCACACCCGGTTCAGGGTCTTCGCGGGCGGCGTAAATATCCAGCAACACCACCTCATCGCTTGCCGCAAGAACCTCTGCGAATTCTTTGGCAAACAATCTGGTTCTGGAGTAAAGATGAGGCTGAAAAACAGTGATGATCTTGCCAGACCCAACCACTGCTCGAGCACCATTGAGAGCGGCTGCAACCTCGGTTGGGTGATGTGCGAAGTCGTCATAGACACAGACCCCGCGCTCTGCACCGTGAAGCTCGAATCTGCGCTCGGTGCCCTGAAAGTTGGTCACGCTTCTAACAACTGAATCAAAATCAAAGCCCAGTCCCACCAAGGTTGCAATTGCGCCGGCGGCATTTAGGGCGTTGTGTCTTCCAGCAAGCAAAAGTTTCGCCCCAACAGTTTGACCTTTATAAACAAGTTCAAACTCCACCTGCGCGCTCTCAACTACCTTCTGAACTCGAACATCAGAAGAGGCTGCTTCACCAAAAGTGAGCATCGGCACGGTGATGAGCTTGGCAACTTCCTTGGCTCCAGCATCGTCGGAGCTTATGACGACAAACTCTTTGGATTTATTCGCGAACTCGGCAAAGACTCCGTGAAAAGCTTCAATACTTCCGTAGTGGTCCAGATGATCGGGGTCGACGTTGGTTATTAAGCTAATCGAAGTCTCGTAGTGCAAAAACGAGCCGTCCGATTCATCGGCTTCAATTACAAATAACTCTCCCGATCCAGAATTGGCACTGGCACCAATGGAGTTAATAACTCCGCCGTTTACAAAGCTCGGGTCTTGACCCAACTCCAAAAGTGCCGTGATAACCATTCCGGTAGAAGTGGTCTTACCGTGTGCGCCGGCAACAGCAATCAGTCGTTTTTGAGAGGCCAAGTAAGCAAGTGCTTGGGACCGGTGAATAACTGGAATGTTTCTACTTCTTGCCAACAGATACTCAGGATTTGTTGGCCAAAGTGCACTTGTGACAACAACGGTGTCGGGGGTTCCAAGATTTGCTTCAGCATGGCCTATCGAGATGCTAGCCCCAAGCTCGCGAAGTGCTTTGACGTTGTCGGTGTCACGAAGGTCGCTGCCGGTGACTTTGTGGCCCATGCCAAGCAGCAGTCGAGCGATACCACTCATGCCCGAACCACCGATGCCGATAAAGTGCACCACACCCAGGTTTTTGGGAACCGGTTGAGAAAAATCTGGCTTAATCATTTCCTTGAGAGTACCTCGTCAATTAGTTTGATGAACCGTTCGGTTCCGTCCAACACACCCGCCTCGCGGGCAGCAAGTGACATGGCGGCAAGTTTCTTGGTATCAGAGAGCATCGGGATCAGAACTGAACGAACATATTCCGGTGTGAACTCGGCATCTTGAAGGCTGACGGCTCCCCCGGCTTTGACCACATCTGCCAGGTTTAAGTTTTGCTCGCCATTTCCAACCGGATATGGAACGTAAAGAGCAGGCAACCCAACCGCAGAAAACTCTGAAACGGTGGCAGCTCCAGCTCTGGAGATAGCAAAATCAGCTGCGGCAATCGCAAGCTCCATTTGATCCAGGTATCGAATTCTTCGATACTCGGCCTCTGAAACCTCCTCTAGATCACTTGCTCCTCCAACTATGTGAAGCACCTGAATTCCGGCAGCTGTTAGCAGTGGCCTGCAAGCTTCAATAGTTTGATTGATACTTTTAGCCCCCAGTGAACCTCCGGTAACCAAAAGGGTCATCTGATCGGCCATTAGCCCAAAATGCTTTCTGGCTGCGACAACATCTTTTTTTGTAGCCAGAGCAACAATCTCTTTCCGAAGCGGCATCCCAACAAACTCGGTGTGCGGAAGCTTTGCCGAACGAAATGCCTTTCCCGCTGCGCTGGCAAACCGATTGCCAAACTTATTGGCAATCCCAGGCAAGGCGTTGGCCTCATGGATCACCAAGGGCACTTTCTCCAATCGAGCGGCAAGGTAAGCCGGGGCGCTAACGTATCCCCCAAAGCCAACAACAATCCTGATTGCATGAGCTCTTAGATACTTTCGAACCTTAGAAACTGCGAACAAAAACTTAAATGGGAAAACTAGCGCCCAGATCCCAACACGTCTTGGGAACGGTAGCTTTTCAATAACCAAAAGCTCGAAGCCAGCTTCTGGAACCAGACGAGATTCCAAACCTGCCTGAGTTCCAAGAGCCCAGACCTGGTCCGAAGGATTTCTTTCACGCAGTGCTCTGGCCACCGTGAGCAAGGGATTAACGTGACCCGCGGTGCCACCGCCGGTCAAGAGGTAGTTGGTCAACGCCTTACTCCCCTAGAGCCTTGGCGGTGATTGTCCTTCTCGAAAGCAAGCACCAATCCAATTCCAGCCAGGGTCGCAATAAGCGAGGACCCTCCGGCAGATATAAGAGGTAGTGGGACACCAAGCACCGGCAAAATACCCAACACCACTGAAATGTTCACGGCTGACTGAGCGATGATCCAAACCACGACTCCCAGCGATGCAACCCTTGCAAAAGTGTCTTGCGACCGCATCATCACTCGAATTAGCGACGCAACCAAAAGCGCAAATAGGCCGATTACTACCAGTGCGCCAACAAGTCCTAGCTCTTCCCCAATAACCGCAAAGATAAAGTCGTTCTCGACCTCAGGAATCCAAGACCACTTCATCTTGGAGTTTCCGAGCCCAACACCAAACACACCGCCTGCTGCAAGTGCCCAGGTGCCGTGCTCGTACTGCCAATTGAAAGCCTCCGAGGATGCTGATCCGGGATTGAGCCAGGCAGTGATTCGAGCCATGCGCGATGCGCTGGTCGCTGCAGCAACAGCAGCCAACGAAGTCGCAATCAACGCAACTTGTCCTAGGGTCTT
Organism: Rhodoluna limnophila; assembly: GCA_945883505.1. Lineage (GTDB taxonomy): Bacteria > Actinomycetota > Actinomycetes > Actinomycetales > Microbacteriaceae > Rhodoluna > Rhodoluna limnophila_B. The sequence continues at coordinate 36,018 of CAMCXL010000001.1, read as the reverse complement.
TATCGGAGCACCCGAGACAATCAGGACACCAAAGATTATTAGCCCGAAGATAACCGCGGTTCCCAAGTCACCGCCTGCCATAACAAGCAAAATAGCTGCGCCACCAACGGCTAACAGTGGATAGCTAACACGCTTCGGGTCATCCATTTCATACTCGCGATTGGCAATGAACCAGCCCATATACATAATCAAAGCCAGCTTTAGAAACTCCGAGGGCTGCAAAGTAAAGCCAGCAATTGAGATCCAGTTGGTGTTTCCGTTTACCGAAATACCTATAAATGGAACCGCCAACTGCAGACCAAAGCAAACCAGAAGCACCAGTGCCACTCGACGCTTTATGAAATTAATGGACAGGCTCGCAATAAAGAGCATCAGCGCTAAACCAATCAATGCATAAAGCAGCTGTCTGGAAAATATATAGTAGGCATCCCGGTTGGCCACTAAAGAGTCAATTGACGAGGAAGACAAGACCATGACAAGGCCAAAGACCACCAGGAAACCAGTTAGCCCAGCGAGTCGGTAGAAGTAAATCGATTCGGCTCTAAAGTTATCCTGCAGCCAGGCCGAAAGCTTTTGAATGGGATTACTGCGCAGCTTCCTCGGGGAGCGCGCTTTAGTTGAAGGCGTGGTTCTTGTCACCTAGATTCGCCCCCTAGCTTGCCAACCGCAGCCTTAAACATTTCGCCGCGCTCCTGATAGTTAAAAAATTGATCCATCGATGCAGCGGCCGGAGCCAGTAATACAACATCGCCTGATTGGGCCAGCGAGGCTGCAGCAATCACGGCTCTTTGCATAACCTGATCACCCTCCTCAATTTCTGTTACCGCAAGCTTCGGCGCCAAAAGTGCAAACGCATTTCTAATCTCAGCACGGTCTTGGCCAATAATGACTGCACCACGCAGTCGAGGGGCAAATTGACCTATCAGCTCTGAGATATCAACGCCTTTTAGTAGTCCCCCGAGAATCCAGACCACCGAATCAAACGAGCCAAGGGATGCTTGCGCGGCATGAGCGTTGGTTGCCTTCGAGTCATTTATGTATCGAACGCCGGCAAGCTCTGCAACTAACTCAATGCGGTGTGCGGAAATCTTAAACTTTCGAAGGGCCGCTCTACATGCCTCGGGTTTTGCCCCAAAACTTCGGGCAAGCGCGGTGGCAGCAGCGATGTTGCTCAATAGATGAGGTGTTAGAACACCAAAACTTGCAAGATCATCCAAGTTGGCGATTTCAAGTGCCTGGTCGGCGCGCTCATCTAGGAACGCTCGATCCACCAGCAAATCCTCTACGAAACCGATGTTGCTCCTTGCGGGAGATCCGAGACCGAACCCAATCGCGCGAGCTCCGTCTTTGACATCAGCTGCCTGAACTAGCTCTTCGGTGGTTTTGTCTTCGAGATTGTATATGCAGGACACTTTGGTGTTCTCGTACATCCGGCCCTTGGCAGCCCGATACTTTTCGAACCCGCCATGCCAATCCAAATGATCATTTGCCACATTCAAAACCGCCGCGCTAAAGGGTTCAATGCTGTCTAGGTAATGAAGTTGAAAAGACGAAAGTTCAACAACCAAAACTTCAAACTCTGCCGGATCTCTGATGCAGTCCAGAATTGGGGTTCCGATGTTGCCACAGGCAACTGCCCGAAAACCAGCTTCTTGGAGCATCGCTTCGGTTATTTCGGTTGTCGTAGTCTTACCGTTAGTTCCGGTAATACAAATCCACTCTTGACCTGGACCAAATCGATCTTTGAGTCTCCAGGCCAGATCTATGTCGGTCCAAACCGGTATCCCTAAAGAGTTAGCCTCTGCAACAATCAAGCTGCTTGGCTCGACCCCCGGCGAAACAATCAGCAGATCTGGATCAAATGCACCAAGAGAGCCCTGCAGCGCTTCCGGATTTTTATCAATCACGTACTCAACGCCTAAAACATCCAGGATATCCAGAGTCTCAGCAGAGCCAGATTCTGAAACCACTAAAAGTTTTGATCCGAGCTCTGCGAGCGTATCTGCAACCGAGAACCCAGTTTTCCCAAGACCGACAACGCCAACTCTGATTTTGGACCAGTCTGAACTCCAGCTGGTTAGCTGTTGTAGGTCTGCCCCATGGTTAGCCATAGATCCACTCGAGATAGAAAAGACCAATTCCAGCCAAAACAGAAAGGCCGGAGATAATCCAGAAACGAACCACTACTGTGATTTCCGCCCAGCCCTTGAGTTCAAAGTGATGATGCAGTGGGCTCATTAGGAATATGCGCTTACCCTTGGTTATTTTGAAGTAAGCCCGTTGCAAAATAACCGAACCGGTAACAATGACAAACAACCCGCCGATCAAAACAAGCAACACTTCAGTGCGGGACAATATGGCAAGTGCAGCTAAGGCTCCACCTAGGGCCATTGCTCCAGTGTCACCCATGATGATTTGAGCAGGAGCCGTGTTCCACCACAAGAATCCGATAGCGGCTCCGGTGATGGCGGCCGCGATTACGGCCAGATCAAGTGGATCGCGCACCTCGTAGCATCTGGATAAGTTTTCTACCGCAGTTCCACAAAGCTGATTGAACTGCCAAAAGCCAATTACCGCGTAGGCACCAATTGCCATGATGCTCGCTCCAATAGCAAGACCATCCAACCCGTCGGCGATGTTAACGCCGTTAGAGGTAGCCGAGATCAAAAGAAAAATCCACAGCACAACTAGCACCGAACCGGCTACAGTTCCAAACATCATTAGGTCGAAACCGGTGTCTCGAACCACAGAGATATTTGTTGAGGCCGGGGTCACGCCACGAGCGTTGGGGTTTGAAAATGCAAAGCTGGCAAATACCAAAGCAACCATCGCCTGGCCGGCAAGCTTGGCCCAACCGCCTAGTCCGAGAGATCTTTGTCTTTGGGTCTTAATAAAGTCATCAATAAACCCAACTAAACCAAGTCCGACCATCGCAAGAATTACCAGCAGCGCCGAAACCGATGGAGTCTCGCCGTTTAAGAACTTGCCCGAAAAATACCCGGTGACGGTTGCCAGGATGATTACCAATCCACCCATGGTTGGAGTTCCACGCTTGGTGTGGTGGGATTCAGGCCCGTCGTCCCTGATGAACTGTCCCCAGTTCCATTTTCGAAACAGCCAGATAAAAACCGGTGTTAGAAACAGTGTGAAGGCCATCGATATCGCACCGGCTAGAAGTAGCGCTCTCATTTACCCTGCTCCATGAGGTCGTCTCCCAAAAACCGTAAGTTAGCCGACTTGGATGATTTCACCAAGACGGTATCGCCATCTGTGAGTATCCCACGCAGGTACTCCAAAGCCTCGGCAATCGAAACAAAAAACTGCGATTCGCCGTCCCAGGAGCCTTCTTGGCTAGCGCCCATGTGTATCAGCTTTGCCCCTTCACCAACCACTACCAATTGGTCGATGTTCAACCGAACCACCAGGCGTCCGATGGAGTCGTGCTCGTGAATCGAATATTCACCGAGTTCGGCCATCTCCCCCAAAACGGCAATTGTCCTTGAGCCCATTTTGCCCAGCTGAGCCAGCGTCTGAAGAGCTGCCTTCATGGAGTCTGGGCTGGCGTTATAGGCGTCATTGATCACCGTGACGCCATCTGGTCTAACAATCCGCTGCATTCTCCAGCGCTCGGCTAGCTCCATCGCCTCTAGCGCACCAACGATCTGCTGTTTGGTTGCTCCCAAAAAGGTAGCAACTGATGCTGCAGCTAGAGCATTCATGATGTGGTGCTCACCCAAGATACCAAGCTGGATTTTCGAGCTATCCCCACTAGGCCACTTCAACTCGAAAGAAGTTCCAGATTTGGAAAGCGCTATCTCGGAAGCTGAGTATTCCAACTCCGGGCTGGTTCCAAAAAAGTGCACCTTGGCCTTTGTTCTGTCCTTCATCGAAGAAACCATCGCGTCGTCGGCGTTTAGAACAAGTTCACCATCTGAACTGAGAGCCTCAGCCAGTTCGCCCTTGATGATGGCGGTATTCTCGATTCCGCCAAATTCTCCAGCGTGCGCCATACCAACTTTCAAGATCACGCCGATGTCGGGGCGAGCCAGTTTGGCAAGGTATGCAATGCTGCCGAGTCCTTCGGCACCCATTTCCACAACCAAAAACTCAGTGTCTAAATCAGCCCGAAGAATCGAAATCGGAGCTCCAACTTTATTGTTGAACGATTCAATCGGGGCGATTGTGTTTCCGACCTTGGACAAAATTGCCCGCAGCATGTTCTTGGTTGTTGTCTTACCGTTGGAACCGGTGATGCCAACAACTTTCAACTTGCCCTTTGACTTCAAAACCGTAATCAACCAAGCCGCCAGTTCACCCAGAGCCAAAACACTGTCACTAACAACTAGTTGCGCTATGTCAACATCGACTCTTTGCTGAACAACTGCCAAGACTGCACCTTTGTCCTTAGCGTCAGAAACAAAATCGTGTCCATCTAGTTTCTCGCCAGGCTTAGCGATGAAAAGACCTCCCGAGCCGATAAGTCTGGAATCGGTCTCGACCGAACCGGTGATTTCTATTGCGCCTTCCCCAACCAGCTTTGCTGAAAGCACCTTGGCCAATTCGCCAGCAGTGACGCGAATCATTTCCAACCGGCTTCCGCTAGGGCTTGGCGAGCTTGTTCGCGACCTGAGTACTTAGTTCTAACTCCCATGATGTCTCGGTGCTCTTGGTGGCCAGGACCAAACCAAATTATGGTGTCGCCTTTTTTGACCATAGAAACTGCGATGCGAATGGCACGCTCAGGCCCTTCTAGGTTTCTGATGTCGTGATCTGGTCTTTCGGAGATGGCCCCGTCATAAATCATCTGGCGAATGATGCCTGGGTCTTCAAACCTTGGATTGTGATCTGTGACAATCATCGCGTCACTTAGCCTTGCGCAAATGGCCCCAATCATTGGCCGCTTAATCTTGTCGCGATCGCCGTCTAGCCCAACCACAACAATTAGCTTGCCCGGAGTGATATTTCTAACCGCCTGGATTGTCATCTCAATCGAATCCGGGGTGTGACCAAAATCAACATAGACACTCGGTGCTCCCTCCGGAGCTACGTTGTCACCGCGACCGGCAATCGGAGCATCGATGCCATCTTTCAGAGCTGCAGCAAGCTTTTTCCAATCGTGCCCGGCTTGAATCGCCATCAAAATTGCGACCCCGGCGTTTGAGGCCATGTAGTCACCGATGATCGGAACCGAAGAGGAAATCTTTTCACCTTTTGGACCCAGTAAATCAAATGCGGTGAGCCCGGTTGCTTGCTTGGTGACTACCACCTTCCAATCCGAGGCCACATCCTCACGAATTGTGATTGTCACGCAAGGCACTTCACTGGCTTCCAAGAAAGGTTGACCGTAGGAAGTGTCCAGGCATACAACGCCTTTACCAGCTCGAACTTTGTGAAATAGCGGCATCTTGGATTCCAGGTATTGCTGAAATGAATCAAACTCATCGAAGTGATCGTGGCTCAGGTTCGTAAATGCAACCACGTCGAAAAAGATTCCATCCACACGATGTTGCTTCAGTGCCTGCGCAGAAACCTCCCAGCCAACATCGGTTACTTTCGATTCGCGCATTCTTGCAATCAGGGCGTGTGATTCCGGGGCTTCCGGAGAGGTAAGTCGAGAGATGATGATGTCTTCAGCTAAGTGCCGCTCTACGCTAGAGCTCATGCCAGGGATCGCGCCAAGTTGTCGGAATATGGCCGATAGGAAATGCACCGTTGAGGTCTTGCCGTTGGTACCTGTAACCCCATACATAATCGGCATATCGGAACCGAGATTGCCGTAAACATACCTGGCCGCCTGGCCCAGTCGAAGCCTTGGGTTTTCAACCACAATCACGGGAGCATCGCTTGCTCCAATAATTTCAAGTCCTGCGCTGTCGGTTGCAATCGCAACTGCTCCGCCGGCTAGTGCCTCTTGTACGAAGTTTGCCCCGTGAGTTTTGTATCCGGGCATCGCAAAGAATATGTCTCCTTGGCGGATGTCACCGGTGTTCATCGAAACACCGGTTAGTAAAACATCTATCGAGGTTTCCTCGAATGGAACACCAAGCTCGGAGGCGAGCTGGCTTAGCCGAACCTGATTTGGGTTATCGGGCCGAAGTATTGGGGGTATCGATTGCTCTACCAACTATTTCCATTCGGTAGGTAAATCCGGTGACTTGCCAGTGGAAGGTGGTACTCGATTGGCAAGCAGCACCTGGGAAAGAATCTTTTGATAACCAGCTGCAGCCGCCATGGAGTTTTGCCAAACCTGCTTTGGCTTATAGATCATCACACCCATCGCATACTGTGGATTATCAACCGGTGCCATTCCATAAAATGAAGCAGCGTAGTAGCGACCATAGCCGCTACCTTCCTTAATTTCAGCGGTTCCCGTTTTTCCGGCTGAGCGGTATCCCGAAACGGCAGTTGCTTGTCCAATGCCACCTTGCTCAACAACTTTTTCGAGCATGTGCATTACGTCGTTGGCAGTTGCAGCTGAAACTACCTGGGTGGCATTTTCTTTTGGCACTGCGGTCAAGTTGCCATCACTATCCTGGCATCCAGCCACCAGAACTGGATTAAGTCTGACGCCTTCATTGGCAAGGGTCTGGTATGCCGAGGCCATCTGAACCGGTGATACTGAAAGAGCTTGCCCAAACATCGTGGTGTAGTTTGTGACACCGTCCCAATCCTTGTAGTGGTTTAACACTCCCCTGGTTTCACCCTCGAATGCAACCGCGGTTGGCTTACCAAAACCGAACCGTTCCATATACTCGTACCTGGTCTTGGCTGGAATGTTCTCAGCTATCTTGATGGTTCCAGTGTTGGAGGAAAACCGTAACACACCGGTCAGTGTCCAGTTTGTTGCGGGGTGCCCAAAGCTGTCTGTGATGGTGTGATCAAATACTCGAAGCGAATAAGGAGCGCGAACTGGAGTTCCAACATTGGCATAACCGGTCTCAATTGCAGTCGCGGCAGTTATCGCTTTCATGGTTGAGCCTGGCTCAAAAGCAAACTGGAATACTCTCGCACCGCGCTCTTCCGGTTTGGATTTTCCAGGGTTGTTAGGATCCACACTCGGCGCCTCAGCGGCAAGCACTATGCGTCCGGTTTTTACCTCGATCACAACTGCAGTTGCCCAGTCGGCATCGAGTCTTCTGACTTCACTAGCTAGCACTTGCTGCGCTTGGTACTGAAGGTCAGCATCTATGGTCAAAACCACGTTTTGACCGGCTCTGGCTTCCTGCAGCACTACCGTGCTGGCAGGAATCTTGATTCCGTCAACACCTTTTTCGAAACTTTCCTTACCGTCGACTCCTGCAAGGCAAGCGTTGAACTGTCTTTCGATCCCCGCCAGAGCGTCCCCATCGGTTCCAACAAACCCGGTGAGGTTTCCGGCAACCGCTCCGTTTGGATATAAGCGGTTCTGGTGAGCGTCAGAGAAAATCCAAGGAATTCCAAGTTCAACAATCTGGCGGTGAGTTTCCGCATCGACTCGCTTTTTGAGGTTCACGTAGTGCGAAGTGCCAATCAGCTTTGGAAGTAGTTCGGCTGCGTCCAGTTCCAGGATGCTGGCCAGCTCTTGGACCACTGACTCGACACTTACTACCTGCGAGATACCGTCAATAACTTTCTCAACTGGCCGAACAATGGCCGGAGCGGCATTGATGTCGTAGCGGTAGACGGTTGTTGCTAGAACCTTGCCGTTGGCATCCAGGATGTCGCCACGAACAGCTGGGATGGTCATAGTGACCGCTCGCTTTTCGAGCGAGGTTTCATTGATTGATTCGGCTCGAACGATCTGAAAATCAATGAGTCGGATAGCAAAAACGGCAACCAAAATCACCGAGATGGTTACCATTAGTCTGATGCGTCTAGCGCTAACCGGTCCCGCGTGATTCATGATCGAATACCTTTCGCGGATTACCTTGTCGGTGAAGCTGGGATAGCGCTCACAGTTGACACCTCAGGCACTTCAGAAAGTGGCTCGGGTGTTTCCGTGCTTGCCGGCGCCGCCTTTTGCTTGGCAGGTGCTTGATTAATCATGCTTGAGTTAGCCACCAGATTGCGGGATTGACTGCTCGAGCCAAGGGCTGGTTTTGGCTTGCCCAAAACTTTCTGATCATCCAGACGTAAGAACACAGGGTTCGAATTGGTGACCATTCCAAGCTTGCTCGCGGTGTTCAATAGGTTCTGCTGCGAAGAAAGTGCCGCTACTTCCTCGGCCACAATCTGTAAAGTTGTGTCCAGCTCACGCTTTTCGCGCTTCAGATCAGATAGTTCGTATACCGACTGCGAGGTTGCGATAGTCAACAGTAGGTGAAGTATCGAGATGGCTAAGAAGCCCATCACCACAATCATCACCAGCGGCCCCCTTGCCTTGGTTTGCGCTAATCCCCTCATGCCACTTTCCTTATCTTTTCCGCTGCCCGAAGTCGCACCGAAGCGGACCTGGGATTACTTGCGATTTCCTCGAGGCTGGCCTTCTCGGCACCCTTGACGACGAGTTTTAGAATCGGCGCGTGCTCCGGAAGTTCAAATGGCATCTCAACTGGGGCCGATGAGTTAGCGGCTTGAACAATCGCCTGCTTAACAATTCGGTCTTCGAGCGAGTGGTAGGACAGCACCAATAAGCGGCCCCCCAGAGCTAAGGCCGCAATAGCGGATGGAACCGCACGCTCTAAGATCTCAAGTTCCTCATTAACCGCGATTCTCAGTGCTTGGAAGACTCGCTTGGCCGGATGCCCGGAAGATTTGCCAGGGATAAATGGCACTACGTCACTCACGATGGAAGCTAGCTGCTTGCTTGAAAGAATTGGGCTCTGTTGCCTTCTTGCTACTAGCTCGGCTGCGATCTTGGAAGCAAAGCGCTCCTCGCCGTAGTCCTTGAAGATTCTGGAGAGCTCGGCCTCGGTCGCCGATGCCACAAGAGTTGCCGCGGTTGTGCCTGAATCTAAGTCCATTCGCATGTCAAGGGGTGCATCGAAACTGTATGCAAAGCCGCGGTCTTTGCTGTCAATCTGCATCGAGCTAACGCCTAAGTCCATCAAGATGGCGTCGGCTTGGGACTTACCGTTTTCTGAAAGAGCCTTAGCGATTTGGTCGTAGGTTCCGTAGAAAAACTTTGCTCTATCACCAAAGTGCGCAAGGCGCGCCTTGGCAAGAGCCAGCGCGCTTAGGTCGCGGTCGATTCCGATCAGGGTGAGATTCTCAAAGGCTTGCAAAAATGCCTCGGAGTGTCCTCCGAGGCCAAGGGTGCAGTCAACCATGACGGCTGAGTCTTTAGCTAGCGCCGGGGCTAAAAGTTCTAGGGTGCGCGAAAGCATCACTGGTTCGTGTAGGAATTCTTGGTTTGTTGTTGTCATAAGTGAGGTAGGTCCCAGGGAGACCTGATCTTTATTTGACATCGGGGAAGAGTGTCAAAGAAAAGATCAGGCCACCGAGGCTAGAAAAGACCTGGAACCACCTCCTCGGATATTTCCGAGAAGTTGTTTTCTTGCGCTGCCAGATACTGGCTCCAGGCAGCGAAATCCCAAATTTCGGCTCGCGAGCCAACGCCGATAACGACCAATTCTTTTCCAAGACCCGCATAGCTTCTAAGCGCTTGTGGGATGGTGACTCTTCCCTGCTTGTCAGGGATTTCATCCGATGCTCCGGAGAGGAAAATTCTTAGGTAGTCACGAGCTTGTTTGCTGGTGACCGGGGCCTGGCGGATGGTCTCGTTGACCGCCTCAAATTCCTTGGTGGAAAAAACATACAAACAGCGGTCCTGGCCACGGGTTAGAACTACTCCTTGGGAGAGTTCTTCGCGGAACTTAGCCGGAAGAATAACCCGGCCCTTCTCGTCCAGTTTGGGGGCGTGAGTGCCTAACAGCATTGAATTCCCCTTCCCCGTGAAATTGGCAGCTGCGCCGATTTCCTCCACTCTACACCACTATTCCCCACTTTGGGTTAAATTTACCCAAAATTCCTCCACTTGGGCGTGTTGCTTGAGTAACTGAAAAAGACCCCCAAATGGGGGTCTTTTTGAGGAATCTAGGGGGTTTTAGCCTCCCTGGCGCTTATCCCAGCGGTCTTCGAAGAAGTTTCGACCTGGACCCTTGCCGCCAGAACCTGGGTTGGACAACCCGCTTGGCATATCTGGCAGCTGAATATTGGAGGTGGCAACCACCAGCCCGCCCAGCATGACCAAAAAGCCTACGACCCCGACTGGAGCAAACTGGATAAATACGCCGGTGAGTAAAACTCCAAGGCCGATGATTGAAAGCAATACTCCGGCGATCAGCTTGCTGGCGGGGTTTCCAACCCGCTCAACTTTGGCGGCAAAGCCGCTATCGCCTTCCATGAGGCCACGCTCGAGCTCATCAAGGAGCTTTTGTTCGCGCTCTGACAGACCCATCATTTCCTCCAAGGACTTGAGTTTAGGATGCCTACGGTTCATTCTATTCCGCTGGGGCTAGTTAGGCTAGACGATGTGAATGAATCGGAAACCTTGCTCAAATTAGTTCAAGAGCATTTGGATGAGTTTTGTTCCGTTCAACGGCAGGATTTTGCCGCTATTTCAGACGATCTTGCGCCCCTGGTGGACTACACCCAGTCGCTGCTTCAGGGAGGAAAACGCTTCCGCGCCCTGTTTTGCTATTGGTCCTGGGTGGGTCACCTCCCTCACTCTCCCGCCCAGTCATCCTCCCAAAAGGCTCTTTCCGCCGAGGCCATGGTCGCAATCGCAGCCTCGCTGGAAATGTTCCATGCGGCAGCTCTAGTTCATGATGACCTACTGGATCAATCCGACACCAGACGAGGCCAACCCGCAGTTCATAAACGCTTTGAAACCCTGCACTCAAGTTCGGGTTGGGCCGGCTCCGATGAAAGATTCGGAGTTGCCGGATCAGTTTTAGTTGGTGACCTGATGTTGGGCTGGAGCAGCGAGATCTTTGGAACCGCTTTACTAAATGCCCCGAGCTTTGATGTCTCCGCTGCTTGCCGCGATGAGTTCTCAAGAATGAGAGTTGAAGTAATGGCGGGACAGTATTTGGACGTGGTTGAAGAAAATGCTGCCATCACCAGGCCAGTCGAAGACGCCGTTGGTCGAGCCAATAATGTCATCCTCTATAAAAGCGCCAAGTACTCAATTGAGGCACCGCTTTTGATCGGCGCTGCTTTTGCTGGTGCCAGCCCAGAACAGCTCAGGCAAGTATCGGCCTTTGGCGTCCCGCTCGGCATGGCTTTTCAGCTAAGAGACGACGTGCTGGGGGTATTCGGAGACCCAGCCATTACAGGCAAGCCGGCCGGCGATGACCTTCGAGAGGGCAAGCGAACCGTGCTGGTTGGGTATACCAGGGCTTCGCTTTCTAACTCGGTTGGCAAGTTATTTGATGAGATGCTCTCCTCTCGCGAACTCACCAACGAGCAAGTGGGCTTTTTGCAGCAGACCATCATCGGATCCGGAGCGCTTGAAAAAGTGGAGCGCACCATCAGCGAGCTAGCCGACACGGCAATGGCCGCTCTAAACAGAATCCAATTGGAACCGCAGGCCATGGCTCATCTAAAGTCGATGGCTGAAAAAGTCATCAACCGCCAGGCTTAGGCGATCTTTTAGATATCGAGCATCTGAGCTAGGCGCCTAACTGGAGCCTTCTTGCCTTCCAGCAGAGACTGAAGCGGGGTCTGCCCCAATACCTCAGAGTGGGTGTATAGCCACTCGACAGCTTCTTCGATGCTGTAGCCGGAATCTTGCAACATAATTATGGTGCCGCGAAGCGGAGCCAGCGGCTCACCAGCAACAATCAGTTCAGCTGGAATCATCAGCTGACCGTCTTTTTTTACCGCTACCAGGGTGTGCTCCTCGAGTAGTCGGTTCACCTTGCCCTTGGGGATACCCAAGAGCTCAGCAGTTTCCAAAATGGTCAGCCAGTTGGCGACCTTGTCCGAAGGGTTATTCACCCTCCAAGCCTGCCACACCCTAGCCGGTTCAGGGAATAACCATTCTGGCTGTGTGAAGCTTGAGGTGCCTATGGATCGCTCGGATAAACCAAAAAAGCCAAATAAGTTGGCGATGCTTTCTGTACCCCTAGCCATGGCCTCGCCGGTTTTAGGAGAACTTCCAGTAAGTGCCAGCCCCAGCTCCGAGGTTCAAAAGAACTCAGACTCCCAGGAGCTAACGCAAGCCTCGGTTTCAACCGAGGTAACTGGAGCAATTCCAGAGGTAGTAAAGGCAAATCCAGTTTCAAGCTACCGCGTCAAATCCGGTGATACCGTCACTCAAATTGCAAAACGCTTCGGGGTCTCGATATCGAAAATAGCCCAGCTCAATAACCTAGGTCCCAACTCTTTGATCAGGGTCGGACAAACCCTAAAGCTAACCGGTTCTTCGCCAAAAAAAGCAGTGGTGGAAAGCTACCGTGTTAAGGCTGGCGATAACCTATCGGCGATTGCTAAAAGACACGGCTTGACTCTGCAGGAACTGACTGCGGTGAATCGAATATCTTCCAAAACCATCATTTATCCGGGCCAGGTGCTTCGGGTTGCCAAAATACTAACTACACCGGCTCCGGAAGCTAATTCACCCGATAGCTACCAAGTTCAGGCCGGGGACTCCCTTGAGTCGATAGCAAAACGTTTTTCACTGAGCCTGTCAGCACTTCGAGATTTCAACGGTCTAAACAAAAACTCAATCATTTACGTCGGGCAGGTTTTGAGTCTAAAACCGACTCAAGCTAAGCCTCCGGTTGCACCCGAGGCTCCTAGAGCCCCAACCTCTGATGCAAGCCCTGCTGCTCCCGCTCCCTCGGCAAGTACCCTGAGCGACGAAATATCAAACCTAGACCCGATGCGGCCCACCGGAGCCTGCACGATCCACGGCTTTCACACCGTACTGGCCGGCGAGACAGTTAGCCGGATTGCCGCCGTTTACGGAGTGAGCACTCAATCGGTGCTAAGTGCAAACTCTTTGAGCTGGTCCAGCACAATCTATGTCGGTCAGCGACTTACTATTCCGGGCGTGCACGAAATAAAGCACTGCCCCAGCATCACTAAGCTCTCCCCAGAGATGCGATCAAATGCTGAAGTAATCCATCGAGTTGGCAAAAGCCTTGGAGTTAGTGACTATGGAATTGCAATTGCCCTAGCGACCGCAATGCAAGAGTCCAGTCTGAAAAACATTGATTTCGGCGATCGTGATTCGATTGGACTGTTCCAGCAAAGACCAAGTCAAGGTTGGGGCAGCGTTGAACAAATAATGGATCCGGAGTATTCGGCCAGGGCGTTTTTTGGAGGGGCCAGCGGTCCCAACTTTGGAAAAGTTCGCGGACTGTTAGATATAAAGAACTGGTCCACCATGACCTTAACTAAAGCTGCCCAAGCGGTGCAGATTTCGGCTTTTCCAGAGGCCTATCAAAAATGGGAGCTCTCGGCGTGGAGCTGGCTTGACCTAATCGAGGCGGGCGCTAGTGGCTAACTTAGCCGGCCAATTGATTGCTCAGCGCTACCTCGTTCGTTCACTGGTTGCCGAAGGCGGCATGGCTAGTGTCTATCTCGCCCAAGACAACGTGCTAGATCGCGAGGTGGCTCTAAAAGTCATTCACCCGCACCTGGCCAAGGATAAATCCTTCGTCGATAAGTTTCGAAGAGAAGCCAAGGTTGCCGCCAAGCTCTCGCACCCGAATCTAGTTAATGTCTTCGATCAAGGCACCGATGGCGAGGTGATTTTCCTTGTGATGGAATACGTCCCAGGAATCACTCTTCGCGATGCCATGAATGACTTTGGTGCCCTCGATGCCAACAAGACTCTCGACATTATTGAGCCACTAACGGCCGCCCTCGCGGCAGCGCACGCTGCCGGAATTTTGCACCGGGATCTAAAGCCCGAGAATGTTTTTCTATCAAACGGCGGCACAGTCAAACTCGGTGACTTCGGCCTTGCCAGGGCAATCACCCAACACACTCAAACTGGATCGGTGGTTGGAACAGTTGCTTACCTATCCCCCGAATTAGTTCTTCGCGGCCAAGCAGATGCCAGAAGCGATGTCTACTCACTGGGTGTGATGATCTTTGAAATGCTCACCGGGTCGCAGCCTTATCAAGGCGAGCAAGCGGTGCAGATCGCCTACCAGCACGCCAATGACAACATCCCGGCACCTTCAAGTGTGAAGCCAACAGTTCCCGAGCTGCTGGATGAGATAGTTCTCTGGGCAACCGCTAGAAATCCGGCCCATAGGCCTTCCTCGGCTGAAGCTTTACTTCCCGTTATCAAAAGAGCTAGATCCGATCTGGCCCGCGGCCTGGATACATCGCTTCAACAAATAGACAAGACAGCAAGGATTAACTTTGATGAGGAATTCTTAGCACCGGCCGGGGCAACCGAGGTTATCTCGCTGGAGACTCTAGAACCTGAACAATTCAATTCGGGAATCGCATTGAAACTTCAAAAAGCCAATCGGCGATCCAAGCTTTGGTTGACTGTTTTTACCCTGCTGGCGATATTTGGAGGAGCCGGTTCCGGTTGGTGGTTTTCTTCCGGGCCTGGTGGGCTTGCAGTTATTCCTGACCTAACCGGACGAACTCTTGAGGCAGCGATTTTGGCGCTGGAGCCACTGGAAGTGATAATCGAGCAGGCCGAGGAAGATAGTGCAACTGTTCCAGTCGGTGCAGTATCAAGAACTGATCCGGCTTCTGGTTCCCGAATTTTCAAGGGGTCAACCGTGACTATTTACCTTTCCTTGGGTCCAAAACAACTAAAGGTTCCGGACGCGCGTGGGCTAAGCCCCCAAGAGGCCAGGTCGCTTCTGAGCGACAGCGGCTTCACACCCGGCGCCATCAAGAACTTCTTTAGCTCAGAGCCCAGTGGCCAAGTGTTCGCCCTTTCTGCTGAAATCGGAGCGGTCTTGAACCAAGGCAGCGTGATTGACATTCGAGTATCACTAGGTGAGCTACCGGAAGTGGCTGGATTAACCGCGGAACAAGCGCGAGCTTTACTTGCCGACATCGACATAGTCCTTGAGGAAGCCGAGGTATTTAGCAACGAAATTCCAGCCGGTTCGGTGGTGTCCCTCGTACTTTCAAAAACCCCGCTTGAAGAAGGCGGAAAAGTAAAGCTTGAGACATCCAAAGGACCGGAGATTGTGATCATGCCAAACGTGGTTGGAGAAACCATCGCGGCTGCCAAGACCCTGCTTGAAAACCTAGGGCTTCGAGTGGTAATTGACACCAATCAGCTATCCAGCAATTTTGGAATCGCCAAAGTTAGAAATCAAACTCCAACCGCCGGAAGTGAAACTCGGGTTGGCGACAGCGTCACCATTATTTCTCGCTAGCGCTTGGCCAATGCCTCAGACACTAAAAAGGCTAGCTCGAGTGACTGCATGTGGTTTAACCTTGGGTCGCAAAGTGACTCGTAGCG
This sequence comes from Rhodoluna limnophila, assembly GCA_945883505.1. GTDB lineage: Bacteria > Actinomycetota > Actinomycetes > Actinomycetales > Microbacteriaceae > Rhodoluna > Rhodoluna limnophila_B. Next base: position 20,642 of record CAMCXL010000001.1, on the reverse strand, counting down.
AGATTCAAGAGTTTTCTCATCAATCATTTCCGATCCACCCAAGCACTCAGCAACATCGTCGCCGGTTAGTTCGATGTGGATTCCGCCTGGGAAAGTTCCAGCCTGAGCGTGAACCTCAAAAAAGCCTGCCACCTCGTCCATGACGTCGTCGAATCTCCTGGACTTGTAGCCGTTTTTGGTAGTCATGCCATTGCCGTGCATCGGATCGGTAATCCAAAGTGGATTGGCATCGCTTGCCTTGACTGCCTCGACCAGCTTAGGAAGTTTCTCCCTAATCTGGCTGGCACCCATGCGCGTGATAAAGGTAAGCCTGCCCGGCTCACGATTCGGGTCAAGCTTTTCAATCAATGCCATTACATCCGAAACTTCGGTTGTCGGTCCAAGCTTGACCCCAATTGGGTTTCTGATTCGGGACATGAAATCAATGTGTGCGCCATCGATTTGCCTGGTTCTTTCCCCCACCCATAAGAAGTGTCCGCTGGTGGCGTACGGATTCCCAGTTCTAGAGTCAATCCTTGTCATCGGCCGCTCGTAGTCAAATAACAGTGCCTCGTGAGATACGTAGAACTCGGTTGCCTTCAGAGCTTCAAAGTCGGCTCCGCAAGCGTCCATGAACTTTATGGCTCTATCGATTTCAGTAGCCAGCTGCTCGTAGCGAATGTTGGCAGGGTTTTCAGTAAAGCCCTTGTTCCACTCGTGCACCGAGCGCAGGTCAGCAAACCCACCGGTTGTGAAGGCGCGAATCAAATTCAACGTTGAGGCTGAAGTGTGGTAGGCGCGAACCATTCGGTTCGGGTCGGTAGCTCTAGATTCCGCTGTGAAATCGTAACCGTTTACAGCATCCCCACGGTAAGCAGGAAGAGTAATCTCCCCGCGGGTTTCGGTGTCTGATGAGCGAGGCTTAGCAAACTGACCCGACATGCGTCCCATTTTCACTACCGGCATCGATGCTCCGTACATCAGCACAACGGCCATCTGCAAAATTGTCTTGACACGATTTCTGATCCGGTCTGCGGTGGCATCTGCGAAAGTTTCTGCGCAGTCTCCACCCTGGAGCAAGAACGCTTTACCTTCGGCAGCAGCAGCTAGGCGTGAACGCAGAGTATCAACCTCTCCTGCGAACACAAGCGGTGGCAGAACAGCTAGCTCATCCCTGGCAGCTTGCAGCTTGGACTCGTCGGTCCAAGTCGGCTGCTGAGCAGCCGTTAGATTTTTATAGTTGTCGAGGCCCTTTAGGACAGCGGGGTCGGCTTTGATGTTTGGTTCGTTCATCTTTTATTACCTAGCAGGTGAAACCTGCTTTTCCTTCACTGTTGAGGCGTACTGGTCTACGTACTCCTGGCCGCTGATTTTCTTGAGTTCATACATAATCTCATCAGTTACCGCACGCAAAACAATGCGGTCACCCTCCATCCCATCGAATCTGGAAAAATCTAAAGCCTTGCCATAAACGATGCCTACTCTTCTTACCCGAGGAAGCCTCTTTCCAATTGGTTGAACTTTCTCGGTGTCAATCATGGCAACCGGAATTACTGGCACTTTGGCTTCCAGCACCATTCGGGCGATTCCAGTTCTTCCGCGGTAGAGCTTGCCATCGGGAGACCTGGTTCCCTCCGGGTAAATACCAAGAAGCTGCCCCTGTTCCAAAACACCGAGTCCGGTGTTTAGGGCCGCCTCGGAGGCTTTGCCTCCGGAGCGGTCGATGGGAAGCTGACCGGTTGCCTTGAAGAATGTCTTCACTAGCCAACCCTTCAGGCCTCGGCCGGTGAAGTATTCGCTCTTTGCTAAAAAGACCACCGGTCTTGGGCACTGCAATGGCAGGAATATTGAATCCGAAAAGGAAAGATGATTGCTCGCCAATATGGCAGCGCCCGAGGAAGGTACATTTTCAACACCACGAACCCAGGGCCTAAAAATGAAACGTAGCAACGGACCCAGCACGAACGTCTTCAGAATGAAATACGCCACGAGTCCTCCTTATGCCACTCAAAAGTCCTAGTTTATAGCTCGAGCTAAGAAAAGCTCTGGCGAGCCAAATCAGCCGCTCCAATAAGCCCGGCCTGGTTCAAAAACTGTGCTTTCACAATCTTAAGCTCGGGCCGATAACCCTTGGCTGGCATGGATTTGGAGTAGCTGGTTCGAATTGGCTCCAGAAGTCTCTCTCCAACGGCGCTAACTCCACCGCCAATAACAACTAGCTCTGGATCTAGTATCGGAACAAATATTGACCCAATGGCGGTTCCAAGTTGCTCCCCGAGCTCCGAGATCAACTTCAGTGCACCGGGATCGTCTTCCATAACCGCCTGGAAGACATGCTCGCCGGTCAATAAACCGTGCTCGGAATTCAACTGTCTGAGTCTGGCGCCTAAGGAGTCACTGGATTCGGCAAGATCTCTAGCGGCTTGCAAAAGCGCAGTTCCGGAAGCGTAGGTTTCGATACAGCCTTTTAGACCGCAACCACAATCCCTGCCGCCTGGAATTGAAACGATGTGACCAAGCTCACCGCCAATTCCAAACCCGCCCTTTAGCAATCGGCCCTCGGAGATAACCGCGCCTCCAACACCGGTTCCGATCGTGAGCATAATCATGGAGTTCGAGCCCCTGCCGGCTCCAAATCTAAATTCAGCCCAACCGGCGGCATTGGCGTCGTTTTCCAAGAGAACCGGGTGACTGGTCTTTTCCTGGATTCGAGACTTTAGTGGTTCGTTTCGCCAGGCGGCGATGTTTGGGGAGTGAAACATAATCTCTCGGTCAGCACTGATGAATCCAGCTGCTGCGACCCCAACCCCAACCACCTGGTGACCGGCTGTGAGTTGATCAATAACAGCTGCGATTGCATCGACCATTGAACCGGAGTCAGAGATAGGGCTTGGAACCCTAAGTTCTTGAATGATTGTTCCGGCTTCATCGACCAGGGCACCGGCAATCTTGGTGCCACCAATGTCTATTCCGACCGCATGCATAACTTGCCCTATCAAAAATTGCCCAGAATCCAACCAAAAAAGAAGTTTACCCCGCCATCGGATAGATGCCAGCTGCAAAAAAATGACCCCTCACGGGGGCCTATTGGCTATAGTTATGCCAAATCGCGAGATAACGGAGACTGGCAATGAGATCCTACGAGCTACCGAGTCTGGTTCAATCCCCCAATAACGAAAACATCTCCGACCTATTGGTCCAAAGAGTTTCAAAAACACCTGACATTGCACTTTTTGGTGTTGAGGATTCTCCCGGTGTCTGGCGCGAGGTTAGCGCTGCAGTATTCCTGGAGCAGGTAAAAGACCTGGCCCGAGGATTTATTGCAGCTGGAATTAGGCCTGGAGATTCAGTTGCTCTAATGAGTCGCACCAGATACGAGTGGGCACTTATCGACTTTGCGCTGTGGTTTGCAGGAGCGGTATCGGTTCCAATCTATGAAACCAGCGCACCAGCCCAAATCGAGTGGGTGCTGTCGGACTCCAACTCGGTGGCGCTAATAGTTGAGACTAAGGACCACGAGGCAAGATTCGAAAAAATTAAGCAAAACACTCCCTCGGTGAAGCAAGTCTGGAGATTAGATGACGACTCGCTATTTAGGCTGGTCGGACTCGGTAAAAGCGTAGATCTGGCTGAAGTTGAAAAAGCTAGGACCTCCCGAGGCCTTGATGATCTGGCCACAATCATCTACACCTCCGGAACCACCGGCAAACCCAAGGGTTGTGAACTACTTCACCGCGGCTTTGTGGACCTTTCTAGAAACTCCCAGCTCGAACTTCCAGAGGTAGTGAAAGAAGGACAGGCAACGCTATTATTTTTGCCGCTGGCCCATGTTTACGCGAGGTTCATCTCCATTCTTTGCGTACACGGCGGAATAAAAGTCGGGCACCAGCCCGACACCAAGACTGTTGCCGCCGGCATGCAGTCGTTCAGGCCACACTTTTTATTGGCTGTTCCAAGAGTATTTGAAAAGGTCTATAACTCAGCCGAACAAAAAGCTGAAGCCGGCGGAAAGGGTAACATTTTCCGAAAGGCGGTTCAGGTAGCGATTGATTACTCGAGAGCTCTCGATACCAAAAAGGGTCCCTCACTTTCTCTCAAGCTTTTGCACAAAGTCTTTGACGCTCTGGTTTATAAGAAACTACGCGCCGCCATGGGTGGCAACGTGAAGTATGCAGTCTCCGGCGGCGCTCCGCTCGGAGACCGCCTTGGACACTTCTTCCGCTCCATCGGACTGATAGTTCTCGAAGGCTACGGACTCACCGAGACTTCGGCTCCAGCTATGATCGGCAGACCCTCAGATGCACAAATTGGAAAGGTCGGTAGAGTGCTTCCAGGTTGCGCCGTCAAGATTGCCGACGACGGCGAGATCTTGCTCAAGGGCTCTAACCTGCTTCGTGGCTACTGGAAAAACCCAGAGGCGACCGCCGCCGCAATTCAAGATGGTTGGTTTAGAACCGGCGACATCGGAGAGTTGGACGAGCAAGGCTTTATCTCAATCACCGGACGCAAGAAGGAACTAATCGTAACAGCAGGAGGCAAGAACGTCGCCCCAACTGCTTTGGAAGATCCGCTTCGTGCCAGCCCGATAATTGCCCAGGCTGTTGTGATCGGCGACCAGCGTCCTTTTGTTTCCGCCCTTTTGTCGCTGGACCCAGAGATGCTGCCGGTCTGGCTTGGAAACAAGGGCCAAAAATCTGACCTGAGCTTGGCTCAGGCAGCTCAGAATCCCGTGGTGTTAGCAGAGCTTCAGAGAAAAGTCGATGAAGTAAATGCCACCGTTTCCAACGCTGAGGGAATCAAGAAGTTTGCGGTGATCGAAAGTGAACTAACTGAAGAATCGGGACACCTAACCCCATCTATGAAGATCAAGCGAGAGGTAGTCACTCGAGACTTTGCGCCAATCATTGATCAGATATACGGCGGTGCTCCGACCACCTCTGAAGCTCTGAAAATCGAAGACTAGTCGCGCATAAACCAGCTGGTCTCGCGAAGTGCTGCCATGCACTCCTTGCGAGCTGGGCCATCTAGCCGGTCTAGATAAACCATGCCATCTAGGTGATCAATTTCGTGCTGCATGACTTGGGCGAGTAATCCCTCGGCTTCGATTTCCACCGGTTCGCCCAAAATGTTCATTCCCCGAACCTTGACCTTGGTATGTCTTGCTGTCTTACCCCAAATCTCTGGAAGCGAAAGGCAGCCTTCGTCAAGAACTACTAGCTCACCTGATGCCTCAACGATTTCAGGATTCAAAAGGTGACCCACTTTGCCCTCCACATGAAAGCTAAAGGCCCTGAGGTTTACACCGATTTGATTGGCAGCAACTCCCGCTCTTCCGGGAAGGGCGGTGGTTTCTTCTAAATCGCCAACTAGAGATTTGACCGCGTCGGTTATGAAAGTTATCGGCTCGGAAGCGGTTTTTAGAACCGGATCACCAAATAGCCTGATCTCACGAACCGTCATGAAGAATTAGATCGGAGTTGTAATCGAGCCAATGACCTCGGAGGCGAGCTCGCGAGCCGCGTCACGAGTTGGCTTTTTCAATTCGTTGAACTTAATGACAGAACCTGCGGCAAGAGCTGGGTCATAAGGAATTCGGATTACTGTGCGAACGCGAGTCCTGAAGTGTTGTTCGATTTCATCCAATTTGACGAGCAGAGTTGCCTGGGTTGCGGTGTTTAGAGCAACTACTGAGTTTCTAACCAGTTCACCATAGCCATTAGCTTCCAGCCAGGTAAGAGTCTCAGACGCAAGTCTTGCCTCATCCACCGAACCGCCGGAGATAATAACCAGAGCGTTTGCGCGCTGCAGGGTTGGACGCATAACCGAGTGGACGATACCGGTACCGCAGTCAGTGATAACGATCGAGTAGTAGCGGGCTGCCATATCCGCAACCACGTTGTAATCACCCTCGTCAAAAGCTTCCGACAACATAGGGTCCGAATCGGAAGCCAACACATCGAGTCTGGTCTCATCTCTTGAAACCATATTTGAAAACTCTGAAAAGCCGTCGATTGCGGCTGCGCGGTTTACCACGTCACGGACTGTAAACCTGGTTGACTTACTCACTCGCTCGGCTAGGGTTCCACGGTCAGGGTTAGCGTCAATAGCAATAACGCGGTCCTCTCGAACCTGAGCCATCGCCATTCCAAGCAGTGTTGAAATGGTGGTCTTTCCCACTCCACCCTTGCGGGTCAAAACTGGGATGAACTTTGCTCCGCCTTCCAGTACCGCCCCGATACGAGCGTCCAACGCTTTGCGCGCTTTAACCTTTGGTGAATCTCCTGGATTCCATAGTTTCAAGCTCAGGTAGTAGGCAAGCTTTCTCCAGCCTGACTCGGGAGCCGGACGAAACTTCGCCGAGGCATCCAGCAAACGGTCTGCTGTAAGCATGGCGGCTGGTTCTGGTTCGTCAAAGTTCTCGCCTCGAATGCTGTCTCTTCGGCTGTAACGAGATTTAGTCGACTCGGGCTCAGCTGCGGCTTCCACCACCTCGATCGTGGACTCGGTGGTTGCAACAACAGCTATCGAAGAAGTTGACGGTGAAAGATCAATCTCAGAGCTAGCTTCGCGCTCAGAATATTCGTCGACGTCAAAGTTTGCAGGATCTACCGCTGGAGCAGATTCGCCAAGGCCAGTGCCCTCTTCTTCAAAACGCGCGTCTTTTTTCTTTGCCAAGAAAACTCCTAAGTTAGCCCCCGGTGAAATGCTCGCCTAATTCTAAAGCAGATACTGAAAGTGCGCTAACTGAGCTCTAGCTCAATGATTAGATCCCCGGCCTCAACAGCCTGGGTGCCCGAGATAGCAAGCCTTTTGATAACTCCCGACGCGCTTGAGGTAATGGTGGCTTCCATCTTCATGGCCTCAATGCTCGCAACCGGCTGACCGAGTTCCACCTTGGCCCCGACCACGGTTTTTAGAGTGACAACACCCTGGAACGGTGCAGCGACGTGAGCTAAGTTCTTTGGATCGGCTTTTTCTGCGACCACAACGTCGCTAACAATTTTACGGTCACGCACATTTACCGGACGAAGCTGGCCATTCAAAGTTGCCATCACTGTTCGGAAGCCCTTGGGGTCAGGGCTACCGATAGCTTCTAGTCCGACATAAAGTCTTAAGCCCTTGGCAAGCTCAATCAGGTGCTCGGTGCCCTGCTCTAAGCCATATAAGAAATCGATGGTGTCGACCTGATCTAGGCGACCGTAGTTCTCACGCATCTTGCTAAATTCCTTGAACGGGGCCGGGAACAGTAATCGATTTAGTGTTGCCCTACGCTGCGAAGAAGAGCCCGCAAGAAGCTTTAGGTCTTCCTCAGATACTTCTTCGACACCAAACTTGATTTCCCGACCCTTTAGTACCTTGGTCCTAAATGGCTCTGGCCACCCGCCAGGTAGATCTCCGAGCTCGCCGGCCATGAAACCAACCACCGAATCCGGTACGTCATAGTTCTGAGGATTGTTCGCGAAATCTACTGGGTCTGCATCCACAGCCACCAGGTGAAGCGCCAAATCACCAACCACCTTCGATGATGGGGTCACTTTTGTGGGGCGACCAAGAATCTCATTAGCCGCCGCGTACATATCCTCGATCTTTTCGAACTGATCTCCAAGACCCAAAGCAATCGCCTGCTGACGAAGATTGGAAAGCTGACCACCCGGTATCTCGTGCTTATAGACCCGACCGGTAGGACCTGGAAGCCCAGACTCAAACGGTGCGTAAACTTTCCGAACTGCCTCAAAGTAAGGCTCCAACTGCGTTACCGCTGAAAGCTCAATTCCTGCATCGTGCTCGGTGTTTGCCAAAGCTGCAATCAAAGATGATGCCGATGGTTGGGAGGTAGTTCCGGCCATTGGAGCGCTGGCTACATCAACAGCGTCCACCCCGGCTTGAATTGCAGCCAATAAAGTTGCGAGCTGACCACCGGCGGTGTCGTGGGTGTGTAAGTGAACTGGCAGATCGAATTTTTCGCGCAGTGCCGTGACAAGTTTTCTCGCAGCCTCTGGCCTTAGAAGACCCGCCATGTCTTTGATAGCCAGGATGTGTGCGCCGGCAGCAACTATCTTCTCGGCAAGGTTTAGGTAGTAATCCAGCGTATAGAGATCTTCCTGTGGATCCAGCAGATTCCCGGAGTAGCAAATTCCAACTTCAGCAACAGCTGTCTTGGTTGCCAAAACCGCTTCAATTGCCGGACGCATCTGCTCAACATCGTTTAGGGCATCGAAGATACGGAATATGTCTATTCCGGATTTTGTTGCCTCTTCGATAAAAGACTTGGTGACTATCTCTGGGTAAGGAGTGTAACCGACGGTATTTCTTCCACGAAGCAGCATTTGGATACATAGATTAGGCATCGCTTCTCGAAGAGCCTCGAGCCTTTCCCAGGGGTCCTCTGCAAGGAATCTAAGAGCAACATCGTATGTTGCTCCACCCCAAGCTTCTACTGAAAGTAGTTCCGGGGTAAGCCTTGCAAGATGCGGTGCGACTTGAACCAGATCTCTTGTCCTTACTCTGGTTGCAAGCAGTGACTGGTGTGCATCGCGGAAGGTGGTATCGGTTATCGCAACCTGCTTTTGCTGGCGAAGTGCTTTGGCAAAGCCCTCTGGTCCAAGCTCTTGCAGCCGCTGCCTAGAACCATTAGGTGCCGGTTTTGATAGATCCACTCGGGGAAGTTTCAACGCCGGGTTTACATAGTTCAGTCTTGGGCCATTTGGCTGGTTCACGGTGGTTTCGGCAAGCCACTGCAAAAGTTTTCCACCGCGATCCTTGGAGGGCTTGGTCAATAAAAGCTCTGGGCGCTCCTCAATAAAGGAAGTGCTGAGCTCCCCGCTTGCAAAAGTTTCATCAGCTAGCACGGCCTGTAGGAATGAGATGTTGGTTGAAACTCCGCGAATTCTAAATTCGGCTAGGCCTCGCCTAGCTCTTGTGACAGCCGCTTGAAAGTTTTTACCTCGGGCAATTAGCTTCACCAGCATCGAGTCAAAGTGTGGGGAAATCTCGGCACCGGTAGAGACAGTTCCGCCGTCCAACCTGATCCCAGCTCCACCTGGAGAGCGATAGGTGGTGATTTTTCCGGTGTCGGGCCTAAAGTTTGCTGCCGGATCTTCAGTTGTGATGCGGCACTGGATCGCGAAGCCGTGCATCGAGATGCTTTCTTGGCTTAGACCCAGATCTTTAAGTGACTCCCCTGCCGCAATTCTCATCTGGGACTGAACTAGGTCAATGTCGGTGATTTCTTCGGTGACGGTGTGCTCGACCTGGATTCTGGGGTTCATCTCAATAAAGACGTGCTTTCCAGCATTGGGGCCAACGGTGTCCACCAAAAACTCCACTGTTCCGGCATTTTCATAACCGAGTTCCTTGGCAAAGTTGACGGCGTCGGTGTAGAGGCGTTGGCGCAGTTTCTCGTCAATGTTTGGAGCCGGAGCAATCTCAACTACTTTTTGGTTTCGTCTTTGCACCGAGCAATCGCGCTCGAATAGGTGCACCACGTTCCCTTGACTATCGGCCAGAATCTGAACTTCTATGTGCCTAGGTCTAAGTACCGCCTGCTCTAGAAATACTCTTGGGTCACCAAAGGCACTTTCCGCCTCGCGGGAGGCGTCCGCTATCGCGCCGGCCAACTCGGACTCTTCGGCTACCCGTCTCATACCGCGACCGCCGCCGCCAGCTACCGCCTTTACAAAGATTGGAAACCCTATTTCCTTGGCAGCTTTCAGAAGTTCTTTGGGGTCAGCGGATGACTTGGAGGATTTCAGAACTGGCACCCCGGCCTTCGAGGCGGCCTGAATAGCGTTTACCTTATTTCCAGCTAGCTCAAGAACGTCGTGGTTTGGACCAATGAAAGCGATGCCGTTTTCTCTGGCGGCTTTTGCTAGCTCTGGGTTTTCAGAAAGAAATCCGTAGCCTGGATATATGGCATCCGCCCCACATTCTTTGGCAACTCGGATAATTTCCGAAACATCTAGATAGGCGCGTACCGGGTGACCGATTTCTCCGATTTGATAAGCCTCATCGGCTTTCTGGCGGTGGGTTGAGTTTCTATCCTCGTAAGGAAAGACCGCTACCGTTTTGGCGCCTAGCTCAAAGGCTGCTCGAAAGGCGCGAACAGCGATTTCACCGCGGTTTGCAACCAAAATCTTGCTAAACATCTGTTCCTAACCTGAATGAGCCAGTTTCGCTTCAAAGCTATCTCTAAATAAAAAGGTAGCCTATTTGGGTGCATGTTCTAAGCGTGAGCTCTCTCAAAGGCGGGGTCGGAAAGACCACCGTTGCCCTTGGGTTAGCATCCGCTGCCCTCTCAAGAGGACTTCGAACATTGGTAGTGGATCTTGATCCACAGTCTGACGCGACCACTGCATTGGGTGCCACCAGAGAATTGAAGGCGACTTGTGCCGAGGTCTTAAGACTTCCCAAGCACGCCAATGTGCATAAGGCAATAGTAGTCAGTGATTGGGAGTCGCTGTCGGGCGGAATTATGGATCTACTCCCCGGTAGCCCCAAGGTAGTCGAATTCGACAGCCCAACCCCAACCAAGCGTGACCTATGGCGATTAGAAGAAGCCCTCAGCCGCGTGGAGACCGAATACGACATCGTAATTATCGACACTCCACCTTCTCTAAATGGGCTTACCCAGCTGGCCTGGACGGCTAGTGACAAAGTGCTAGTGATTGCCGAGCCGTCGATATTTTCGGTCTTGGCCGCCGACCGAGCGATACGCGCCATTGCAGAAATTAGCAAACAGACCGCTGGCAGATTGCAAGTGTTGGGGGTATTGGTGAATCGATACATCCCAGCTTCCAAAGAGCACCAGTTTCGTTTTGCTGAGCTTCAGCAATTATTTGGCCCCAGATTAATCTCGGTGGCAATCGAAGAGCATTCCGCGGTGCAGCAAGCTCAGGGTGCTGCTCGACCAATCCACAGTTGGCCGGGGGAAATTGCCAGCCAAATGGCCAAAAACTTCGAGCAGGTTTTGGACAAAGTTTTTGAGGGTCCGGTGATTGAGCAAAGCTCAAGATCGCTGAAGAGAAACAAAAAGGCCACTAAGTCAGTAAAAATCAGGCGCGGAGCATCACTTGAAGCAGGTCTTGATTTTGGAGAAAGTAAAAAAGACTAAACGGCTTTCTTGTTTGCCCTGCGGGCTGCAAGCTCATCCATGTCGTCTAGGTGGAGGGTTGCGATATTTACCAGCGAAGCCTCAACTTCACGCAGAACTCGTCCAACAGCAATACCAAATACTCCCTGACCGCGGCCGAGTAGGTCAATAACCTCGTCCTCCGAAGTGCACAGGTAAACCCTGGCCCCATCGCTCATCAAAGTGATTCTTGCCAAGTCATTTAGTCCAGCAGCTCGAAGCTGATCCACTGCAATTCGAATCTGCTGAAGCGAAACTCCGGTGTCGAGAAGTCGTTTTACAAGCTTGAGAACCAAGATGTCGCGGAACGCGTAAAGGCGCTGTGAACCAGAACCTGATGCACCACGAACGGAAGGCTGAAGTAGATTGGTGCGGTCCCAATAATCAAGCTGACGGTAGCTAATGCCGCTTGCGGCAGCTGCCGCAGTTCCGCGGTAGCCAACTTTTGGGTCTTGGGAGATCAGCCCGTCAGTAAAGAGCATGTCGCCTCCAAGAATCGAGTCGTCAGTCATTTCACACTCCTTTAGATGCCTTGGACAGGGTCTAATTGTCCCTTGTAAGAGGTAACAAGGCCAGTTAATCGGGCTTTACGGCGTGTCGAAGGCCCAGCTCGCTAGCTATTTACTGGTCGATCTTGGAAATGACCGATTTCATAAGTTCGCCACGGATAGTTGCGAACTGATTCTCGATCTCCTGGGCATAGTGAGAGGCCCTGGACTTGCTGGCCGGTTCGTTCTTCCCAAGTACCGGTGCAACAACACCTTCGATGATTCCAATCTCTCGATCGGCTGAGGCTTTTAGTCCCCTAAGGTGACGCGGAGAAATTCCGAAACGCTGCAGGTGAACAAGCGCACGCGCAATTTCCAAATCGCTAACTTCGAAAGGCTCTTTAGCGATGAGCAACAAGGTCTGTGCTTCCTGAAGCAGCCCGGCACTAATTCCGGTTTCGCTCATAAGAGCTACTTTGGTCAACTTGAGAGGATTCTTTGGCTGAAGTTTAGAAACCGAAGGCTGAGCCTGCGGAAAGTTTGGAGTCTTACCCTGATCGAGCTGCTCTAAATATTCGCGGATGACTCGAAGCGGAAGATACTGATCTCTTTGAAGCTCAAGAATTACTCTGGTGCGATGAACATCTTGCTCTGAAAATTTGCGGTAACCAGCTGGAGTTCTTTGTGGCTCGATCAAACCTTGCTCTTCTAAGAAGCGAAGCTTTGAAGGTGAAAGATCTGGGAAGTCTCTATTTAGCACGCCGAGCACCTGACCGATAGTGAACAGTTTCCCACTTGAGGAAATTGCCCTAACGTTGCTCTGCGCTGAACCCATTAGTTGGTGCCTACTGCTCTCGAAGAATAAAAGGTGAGTCTGAATTTTCCAATTTGAACTTCGGCACCCTCTTCTAAAAGCGCGCTCTCAATCCGAACCCCATCGTAATAGGTTCCGTTCAGAGATGCCAAGTCCTGAACTTGGAAGGAATTCCCATGACGGTGGAATTCGGCATGCCTTCGAGAGACGGTTACGTCATCCAAAAAGATGTCGGCGTTTGGGTGTCTTCCCACGGTCGTTACATCGCTATCCAGCAAGAATCGGGCCCCTGATTTTGGGCCCTGGCGGACGATTAGCAAGGCATGGCCCTCTGGCAGGGCGTCAACTGCCACCTGGTGTTCTGGGCTGAGGGCCTGGTTTTCCTCGGTGAGCCACTCGGAGTTAAAGCGGAGGGTCGACTCGACCTCGTCCTTGTTATCGTTGTCGCCCATCACACTCCCTTTTTGCTTACATTTACATTAGTGGACTCTTGACGCTGTTCTCTAATCAATAAAACCAGCTGCCAGAGGTAGACAAAGCCGGACCACCAGTACAGAGCCACCCCCCAAAGAGCAAAGGCCCAGGCCAACGGGGTGATGATAAATGCCGCCTCGGTGAAGATCTTTCCCATTAAGAGCAGAGGGAACGCATAAAGAAGTGCAAAGGTGCTTGCCTTGCCCAGGTAATGAACCGGCAGTGTTCGGTGACCAACCGAGGCCAAGACCGGAAGAGAGATGAGCATCAGCAAATCACGCAATATGACTAGGCCCGCTAGCCACCAGGGAACATAGCCGGTTGCGGAAAGAGCCAATAGGGTAGCAAAAATATATAACCGGTCGGCGACGGGATCTAGCAACTTACCAAGCTTGGTGGTCTGGTTAAGCTTTCTGGCTAGGTAGCCATCAAGGAAATCGGTTAGACCGGCTACCGCCAGAACGGTAATGGCGGAAACAAACATTTCCTCAAGTAGAAACCAAAGAAAAACTGGGACCAGCGCGATGCGCAAAAAACTCAAGAAGTTTGGGATGTTCAGCACTTCACCTTTTAGGAAGCCAGCTTCTTTGCCCGAGGTCATGCCTTGATTCTATTGGGTTTGGTATGAACCTAACCCGAGTGATTTTGTCCCCGTCGGGCTAGCGGGATTTGAACCCACGACCTCTTGACCCCCAGTCAAGCGCGCTACCAAGCTGCGCTATAGCCCGTTCTTGGAAGAATTCTAGCGCTTGCGTTTTTCGCGAACCCGCATCGATACCTCGATTGGAGTTCCCTCAAACCCGAAGCTTTCGCGAAGGCGCCTGACAATAAACCTTCGGTACTGCGGGTCTAAAAAGCCGGTTGTGAACAAGATGAACTTAGGCGGCCTGGTCGAGGCCTGGGTCGCGAACAGAATTCTTGGCTGTTTGCCTCCCCTGACCGGGTGCGGAAACTCCATGGACAGCTCTTGTATAAAGGTATTGAGTTTTCCGGTCGGAATTCGAAGGTCCCAGCTGTGTAGGGCTACCTCTAAAGAAGGTACGAGCTTTTCAAGGTGCCGACCAGTAAGAGCTGAGATGTTTACCCTGGGAGCCCAAGCCACGTGAGCTAGGTCCTGCTCAATCTCGCGCTCCAGATACTTTCTTCTTTCCTCTTCCAGCTGATCCCACTTATTGAAGGCCAGCACCATGGCACGGCCTGATTCAAGGGCAAGGTCCACGATTCGAATGTCGCCTTCGCTGATTGGTTCGGTGACGTCAAACAAGATAACCGCTACCTCGGTTCGCTCCAAGGCGGCAGCGGTTCGAAGCGAGGCATAGAAATCTGCCCCCTGGGCTAACTTGATGCGCCTTCTGATACCTGCAGTATCAACAAAGCGCCATATCTTTCCGCCCAGTTCAATTTGCTCGTCAACCGGGTCCCTTGTGGTTCCGGCTATTTCACTGACCACAGCGCGAATACTTCCAGCTGCTTTGTTTAATAGCGAGGACTTACCTACGTTTGGTCGACCAATCAGGGCAACTCTTCTTGGTCCACCGAACTCCTGAACCGCAACCGCCGAAACACTTGGAAGCTTCGACATTGCAACATCCAGTAGGTCCGCTACCCCGCGTCCGTGAACTGCCGAAACCGGGTAAGGCTCTCCCAGTCCCAGCGACCAAAGCGCTGCGGCTTCGGGTTCTTGTCTGGCGTCATCAATCTTGTTGGCCACCAAAATAACCGGCTTTCCCGAAGCCCTAAGCATCTTCACCACCCGCTCGTCGCTCGCGGTTGGACCGACCATGGCATCTACAACAAACAAAACTGCATCCGATAGCTCAACTGCTACCTCGGCTTGGGCAGCAACGGCTGCATCAATTCCCTTGGGGTTTGGTTCCCAGCCACCGGTATCAACCAGGGTGAACTTTCGTCCATTCCACTCGGCTTTATATGAAACTCGGTCTCTTGTGACGCCTGGAACATCCTCAACAACAGCCTCCCGGCGACCGATGATTCGGTTCACTAGGGCGGACTTACCAACGTTTGGCCGACCGACAATTGCCAGCACTGGAAGTGCTGGTAGATAGCCTGGGACGGCGTTATCGTCTAGCTGAATATCGAGGAGGGCTAAGTCTTCCTCGTCAAGTTCGTAGTCGCTAAGGGAGCCGCGCAACACGTCTGCGCGTGCTTGCTCGTCGAAGTTTTCTTCGTGCACCATAAATCCTTTAGCTTGTTTAGCGGTTGATCAGATCAACCAGGGCAGAAACAGACCCTTCGAACGAAAGTTCAGTGGTGTCTAGTAGCAAAACCCCAGGGGCTGGGTTTAGAAAATCAACCACTTTAGAGTCTTTCTTGTCTCGATCGCTAACTTGCGCCGAGATTGATCCGTCTGACTGCAGATCAACTGACCTTCTTCCAAGTCTAACTTCTTCACTGGCCGTTAGCAGCACCCGAGTTTTGGCATCAGGTAGCACAACCGTGGTTATGTCCCGTCCCTCGACGATGATTCCGGGGCTTTTGCAGCCATTTGCTATCGAGCGAGTGATTTCCCGCATAAATGCCCGAACCTTCGGCTGGGCAGCAACCCTGCTGACGTTTAGCTCAACTTCTTTAGATCTAATACCCAAGGTGAGATCTTCATCACCAACTCGAACAAAATAGTTCGCTGGATCGGTGGAAATCTCATAGGGAAAGATTTGGACAAGGTCGAGCTCCCCCACTGAGTCGAGTTCCAGATTATTTTTGAGCGCTGTAAGGGTTAGTGCCCGATAGCCAGCTCCGGTGTCAAGATATCCAAAGCCAAGTTGCGCGGCAGCCGCTTTCGAAACGCTTGATTTACCCGATCCAGCTGGACCATCAACCGCAACGACTATTTGACTCATCCGACTATTTTCCAGCCACGGGCCGATAGCTCTTTTACTAGCTTTTCTTCAGATGAGGGAAGGACATATAGTTCCGGCAAGCCAACCGCCGCTCCAGTAGCGTGCTCTAGGGTTAGGTCCTCAAGATTTATTCCAACCTCACCGATTTCGGTCAAGAGTCTGGCAAGCTCACCGGGCTTATCGTCAATCATCACGATGACTTTTGCGTACTCGGTAGCTCGCTGGCCGTGCTTGCCAGGAATGCGTGCGACACCGAGGTTTCCTCGCTCCAATAATTTGCCAAGGGCAGCAAGTGATCCGGGCTCATCAACTTTTTCAAGCGAGGAAAGCACAGCGTCCAAATCAATCTTCAAAGAGCTAACCACCTTGGCAACTTGTTCACTATTGGCGGCCAATATCTGTAGCCAAAGTTTTGGATCCGATGCTGCGATTCGAGTGGTGTCTCTAAGTCCCTGGCCGGCCAACGCGATGTCGCCACCTTCTGATTCGGCCAACCTTGCTGCAAGTAAAGAAGACACCAGCTGAGGGGTGTGAGATACAAGTGCCACAGCCCGATCGTGCTCAGCTGGGCTTAGGTGTATAAGACTTGCCCCCAGATCAAGCGCCAGTGCCTCAACCGAATCGATTGCCTGCTTGGAAGAAGCTTTGTTGGCTGAAATAACCCAAGGTCGGCCGATAAAGATATCTGACCTACCGGCAAGAGCTCCGGCCTGCTCTCGTCCGGCCATTGGGTGAGATCCAACGTATCTGGTCAGATCCGACAAGGAAGCTTCCAGTTCTGTCAATATGGTTGCCTTCACGCTTGCAACATCGGTCACGAAGGCCCCGGGGTGACTCACAAGTTCTGAAGCAATCACGCTTGCGGCAACATCGGGCGGCACACAAACAACAACCAGCTTGGGCTCTTGACCTGATTCGAATTTTTCTCCGGCTCCAAAATCCACCGACAATTTTGCTACCTGCGGCGAGCTATCTAGAAGCAGCACCCGGACCCCAAGTCCGGTTAGGGCTAGGCCGATTGAGGTGCCAATTAGGCCGGTGCCAACTATCTTGACTGGGCCAATAACTCTTGCTTGGCTCACTGGGCTAAATCCAAGCGCAAAGCAGTTGCGCCCCGAAGGTAGACGTGCTGAATCTCGCTTCTTGGAACATCAAGGTCTGCATTAATCAAGAGCCTGATGACCCTTGGCATTGCCCCGGCAACATCCATCTCAACAAAACACATCAGCGGGACATCCCCTAGGCCGAGCTCTCTGGCCGCCAGCGCTGGAAACTCCGAAGTCACATCCGGTGTTGCAGTGAACAGAATCGAAATCAGCGACGAGTTGTCTACGTTGTTGGCGTGCAGGGTTTTTGACAAAAGCTCTGCGGTGGATTTAAGCAGGTGCTCGCGCTCGTCGGTATCTAGCTGGATTGCTCCCCTGATTGCTCGAACTGCCATCTCATCGCCTCTTCTTGTCGGCCGCTTTCAAAAGGGCTCCGAGCTCTATTTTACTGAGCTGACGCATATGCCCCAGGTTCAAATGCCCAAGATGAAGTGGCCCAAATTGGCGCCTAACTAGTGCAACTACCGGAAAACCGATTGATTCAAACATGCGTCGAACGATGCGGTTTTTTCCGCTGTGTAGCTCGATTTCCACCAAGCTGTGATTTCCCGAGGCCGATAACAGCCTTGCCTTATCGGCCTTGATCGGACCATCCTCTAGTTCGATGCCGGCAACCAACTTGTTTAGCAGCGGCTGGGTTATCTGGCCGTGAATCTTGGCCTGGTAAGTCTTTGGCACCTCGAAAGAAGGGTGCATGAGCTTATGGGCCAAGTCTCCATCGTTGGTCAAAAGTAGTAGCCCGGTGGTCTCTGCATCCAGTCTTCCAACGTTGAAGACCCGATCGTAATCAAGGACGTACTGGCTCAAATCTGGTCTACCGTGCTCGTCCTGCATGCTGCTAACAACGCCAAAGGGCTTATTGAGCATCAGATAAACCTTCGTGACATCAAGCTGGATTGGGGTGCCCTTGACGATAACCTTGTCGACCTCAGGATTGATTCTGGTGCCAAGCTCGGTTACCACTTTGCCGTTTACCTTGATGGCACCTTGAACAATCATGTCTTCGCATACGCGCCTCGAGGCAACCCCGGCGGCAGCTAGCACCTTCTGAAGTCTGATTCCCTCTTGGCTACTACCGCTCATTGAAGTCACTGGTGACATCTGGAAGATATGGGCTAATCGGTGGGAGCTGATCCAGCGAATTGATGCCCAGCTGCTCCAGAAGCAATGAGGTAGTTCCGTAGTGAATAGCTCCGGTCTCTGAGTCGGTATACAACTCAGTCACTAAACCTCTTGAGGTAAGGGTTCGAACTACCGAGTCAACGTTCACACCACGGATGGATGCAATCTGGCCTCTGGCAATTGGCTGCTTGTAGGCAATAACCGAAAGTGTCTCAAGAGCAGCTTGAGATAGCTTGGTCGGGTTCTCGTTGGCGATAAACATCTTCACTGCCCAGTCGTAGTTTTCGCGAACATAGATTCGCCAGCCTCCGGCAACTTCCCTAAGCTCGAATCCCCTAGCGCCTTGGCCAGCGTTACCCTCGTAGTCTTCGCGGAGCTTTAGAACAGCATCCCTAACTTGATTCACCGGAATCTCTAGGGCGGTTGCCAAAGAAACCAGTGAGATGGGTGCATCGGTCACCATCAAGATCGCCTCTATGGCTCCCTCGATGCTGTCTTCCTTCAGTGTGTTTTCAAATCCCTGATTTTCATCACGAGTCATAGTTAGCTCCCAGAGTTGCTAGTTGTTCATCATCAAAGTGGTCGGCCTGCCAACTGATCAGGAGATCAGAAAGCGGACCATCTTGGTGCATCGAGATTGCCGAGAGACCATAAAGCTCCAAAACAGCCAAGAATCTTGCTACCACAACTGCTATGTCTGATTCGCCTCGAATCAGATCAAAAAAGGTAAGGCTTCCAGCCTTACGAAGCCGAAGGATTACCTCGGTGGCCTGCTCGCGGATGCTAACAGCGGGAGCGTGCAAGTGAGTAAGTCCGATTCCCGGAATTTCACGAGGCGTGAAAACATCCTGAGAGAGGGCGTGAAATTCCTCCAGGGTCATCGTCCAGACCAGCTCCGGGGTGCTCTCCCGGAAGCGGTTCTCGATAGGAACTTCGCGGGCTAGTCGCTTGGCCTCAACCTCAAAGCGCGATGCGAACCAGCCGGATACTTCCTTGAAAGCCTTGTATTGCAAGAGCCTTGCAAACAATAGGTCTCGAGCTTCAAGCAAAGCAACATCTTCGGCATCAACCAACTCGCCTCTTGGAAGCAGGCTGACAATTTTCAAATCAAGCAGGGTTGCGGCGATAACCAGAAATTCGCTGGCTTGTTCCATTTCCTCGTGCTCGTCCAATTGCTTCACGTACTGAATGAACTCATCGGTTACTCGAGATAGTGAAATCTCGGTGATATCTAACTCGTGCTTAGAAATTAACGACAAGAGTAGGTCAAAAGGACCCTCGAAATTGCTCAGCGTTAGAGCAAAGCCTGAGTCCTTGGGAGGCTCCAGCACCTCGGGGCTATGGGGCGCTGCCACGGGCTACTAACTCTCTGGCTACGGTCCGGTAATACTCGGCTGCATCCGATGTTGGGGCAAACTCGGTAATTGGTAAAGCTGCGATTGTGGCGTCTGGGAACTTCACGGTTCGATTCACGATGGTGTCAAAGACCTGATCACCGAAGGCCTCGTATAGCCTCTCAACGACTTCCCTGGCGTGCAAAGTTCTCGGGTCATACATAGTTGCCAAAATTCCATCGAGTTTAATTGCGGGATTTAGTCGATCACGAACCTTGTCAATGGTTTCAATCAATAGTGCAACCCCGCGGAGGGCAAAGAACTCACAGTTTAGGGGAATCAAAACTCCGTGAGCCGCAGTCAAGGCATTTACAGTTAGTAGTCCAAGCGATGGCTGGCAGTCGATTATTACAACGTCATAGTTATCAACTACTGGCTTTAGAATTCGAGCGAGAATCTGCTCCCTGGCCACCTCGTTCACTAGCTGCACCTCGGCAGCCGACAGGTCGATATTGGCCGGTATTACGTCGAGATTTTTCACACTCGATGAAACAATTACGTCTTGTACCTTTAGGTCTTTTTCAACCATCAGGTCGTAAATGGTCTTTATGTCGTGAGATATCACACCAAGTCCTGCGGACAGCGCCCCCTGTGGGTCGAAGTCAACAACTAGGACCTTGCGACCGTAGCCGGCAAGAGCCGAGGCTAGGTTGATGGCTGTGGTGGTTTTACCCACCCCACCCTTTTGATTACACATCGCAATAATCCGAGCCGGACCGTGAGAAGACAAAGGGGCGGGGATTTCAAACTTTGGCCGTTTTACTGGTCGCTGTGCCATGAATCCTCCCGAGCTAATAGCCTACCCGCCCTGAGATTACCCCTATTTCCTGGCTCTCGGGTGGCTAGTTGCATAGACCTCTCGCAACGCATCAACCGTCACCAGGGTATAAATCTGGGTGGTGGCAACCGAGGAGTGACCAAGCAGTTCTTGAACAACTCGAACATCGGCCCCGCCTTCCAAAAGATGGGTCGCGAAAGAGTGCCTCAGTGTGTGTGGTGAAATCTCCCCCGAAATCTTGGCCTGGTCGGCAGCGTCGCTAATTATCTGCCAAGCCGATTGTCTGGAGAGCCTGGTTCCGCGTTGGTTCAAAAAAAACGCCGGTGTCCCTTTTCCTTTCCCTATAAGTGCTGGTCGCGAACGAACCAAATAGGTGCTGATGGCTCGTTGGGCAAAGCTTCCAACTGGCACAACTCGTTCTTTGGATCCTTTTCCAAAAAGCCGAATCATTGTTGGATCTAAAAGATCATCGAGATTTAGCGCTGTGAGTTCGCTGAT